>NZ_JAAALB010000014.1 GCF_009905545.1 Cellulophaga sp. BC115SP
AATTTGTGCATTTTCGGGGATTGCTTTTTGATAAAAATGCCTGATAATCAATTGTTTATACTCTAAAAGGGAAGCCTTTGTATTGTAGTATCAACATGAGTCATACAGAATGTTAAACTTAACATTTCATCAAAAAAGCGGTCGAAAACTATTTTTCGACCGCTTTTTTGATGAAATTATACTAGATTTTATTCAGATCAAGACGCAATCATTGCGTCTCTACTACTAGAATACAAATTGTAACATAATCACTCATCCACTCAATCACTAAATCACTCAATTAGGGATGAATCATGTTTAAACAATGGCTTGTCTCACACGTACTAATTTTTCTAATAAAGCTTCCAACTTATCTAATGGCAACATATTGGCACCATCAGATTTAGCAATAGCTGGATTTGGGTGTGTCTCGATAAACAAACCATCTGCTCCTACTGCAATAGCAGCTTTGGCGATAGTCTCAATCAATTGAGGCTTGCCACCTGTTACACCAGTTCCTTGGTTTGGTTGTTGCAACGAGTGAGTACAATCCATCACCACTGGAACACCATGAGCTTGCATTTCAGGAATATTGCGGTAGTCAACCACCAAGTCACCATAGCCAAAAGAGTTACCACGGTCTGTCAAAAATACCTGAGCATTAGGGTTTTCGTGCAATACTTTCTCTACAGCAAACCCCATAGAAGGACCAGACATAAACTGTCCTTTTTTAATGTTTACAGCTTTACCTGTCTTGGCAGCAGCAGCCAAAAGGTCTGTCTGACGGCACAGAAATGCGGGAATTTGTAATACATCTACATACGGAGCTGCCATAGCCGCTTCGTCAGACTCATGAATATCTGTTACCGTAGGCAGGTCATAATACTCGCCCACTTCTTTCAAGATTTCCAAGGCAGGAATATCCCCGATACCTGTAAAAGAGTTCAATTTTGTACGATTTGCTTTACGGTATGAACCTTTGAAAATAAATGGAATACCAAATTGGTCAGTAATCCCTTTTATTTTTTCAGCAATTTCAAAAGCCAAATCACGATTCTCGATGGCACAACTACCTGCCATTAAGAAGAAATTATTTTTATCTAAGTTTTTTAATTTGGGAATATTCATGATAATTGTTAGTGACAAATTGCATCTAAATCGCAAGTGTCTGTTTGAGAATCATTTGAGATGTAATTACGTATTTTATTTTGTGGAATTCTTCTAGGATTGGTTGGGACTTTAAATAAAGGAACTGATGAGTACAGTATTGGAATAAACTCAGGTTTAACTTCTTCAAAATCCTCTTGAAACATCCGTTGGGCAGTACTCACGATAAAATTAGCAAATATTTTTCCTGCTTCAATTTGGTCTGCACTATTGCCTTTGTTACCTGATTTGAGGTTGCAGATAATGACAAATAGCCTATCTTTTTTTACATAAAAAAGAAGAAAATCAGCCATGCTTTTTACACCAGATATATCATTTAAAAATGGCAGTTTATCTTTTATTTCACGTCCATCTTTCTTGGGCGATTTATCAAATTTGTAAACCAAAATATCACCAGTCTTTTGGATTTTAGCTTTAGCACATTTTGTATTTTTATTATCTTCTCTCAGTTCAAATGTACTCCCAGATACATTTTCCTTATATCCTGAGAAAATGATTTCTTCTATACGTTGTAGAATCATGGTTAATCAAAAAGGGTAAAAAAGATTTCTTCTGAAGCATTATTCAAATTATTAATTTCTTCGTCAATCGTATTTACTTCAAAACCTGTTTCTGATACTTCTATATTGTAGTTTCTGTTATTTTTAAAAAGAGAAGATCCAACTCTTTTGTAATCAACAAGTTGTTCCTTTTTGTAACCATATTTAGCAATTAAGTTTTCTGCTTTTTCTCCACCTGATTTTAACATGATTAGATTATTGATTTCTCGAATAATATAATCGCTATGTGTACTAATCATCACTTTAAAGCCATGGCCGATAATTTCTCCGATGAGTCGAGCTACTTTTCGCTGGTTATCGGGGTGAAGGTTTAATTCTGGTTCATCAATAATGATAAAATCGCCTTTCTGAGCCAAATGCCTAAAGTAAAATACTAAATTAGAAAGGGACTTCACAATTGAAGCCGTCAGGTGAATACTAAGGTTTTTTACTTTTGATTTATTGGGACTATATTGTACTTCACCTTCTTTTGACGTAGTAATTCTCCCATCTAAAAGAACCTCTTCAATTCTATCAGCTAAGAAACCGTATTCACTTTTATTTCGAGATAGATTGGCTAAATCTTCGGCTATAGCTAAACTATCACGAATGGGGAGAGGGTATCGTTGAAGTTTACCCATTAGTTGATTGATACTGCCGTTTTTCGTATCTCTTACTTCTAATAATTTGTCAATAATAGTGTTTCGCTTAATAGATAGCTCTTTACTGAAAATATTGATGGCACTTCTTTCGGCAGTATTGATATAGATGGTTTTGATGTAAAAATCAAGAATATGCTCGATGAGTAAACCTGTGATACGCATACCTAAGTTTTCAAGAAAAGAACCATGAAGAAAATCATCGGTGCTACCATCAGTAAGAACGCTAATATAAATAAAATCGTCGTTTTCTTTCTTTGAAATGTTGATGTTATTTTTAAAAGGAAAGGAAAAATAAGTATCTTCTTGAAAAAAGATTTTTTTTCCCTTTATAAAATCATTTAATTCTTTTTTATCAACACTAATCTCTAGCTGAGATTTTTCAAAATTTGCTTGGTCTGCGGCAAATATATGCGAAAGTTGAGCAGGAAAGATTATTTTAATATGTTCCCAGATTATATCAAGAATTTTATCAACAAGGGTATCAACATTTATTTTACACTCAAAAGGGTTATTTTTCGATGTTGCACTTAGGAGTTGGGTAATCGTATTATCAATATCAATTCTTGTGAAAATATCTAAAATAGCTCTTCTATTTTCCTTGAGTGTATCAAAAAAGCCATACACAGTATAAGCCGCATACGTTTTACCTGTATTGTTGGGCCCAGCCAAAACGATTAAATCTTTCGATAAATCAATTTCTGCCTGTTTGAGTGTACCTATATTTTTGAGCTTTAATTTCATAGTAGAAAGTTATATAAAATTCACTTCTGGATGTAGCAAAATACCGAATTTTTCGTTGACTGAATCTTGAATTTTATAGGCTAATTCTTTAATCGCTTTGCCATTACCTCCACCATGGTTTACAAGTACGAGAGCTTGTTTGGCATGTACACCTATTTGTCCATCTCTAAAACCTTTCCAACCAGCTTGCTCAATAAGCCAACCTGCGGGCACTTTAATCAACTCAGGATTTACACTCGGAAATGACACGATATGTGGGAATTTTTCTTTCAATGTATCAAACTGTGCTTTGGGTATTTCTGGATTTTTGAAAAAACTGCCCGAATTACCAATTTCAGCTGGATTAGGCAATTTACTCTGACGAATATGAATCACTGCATCGCTAATGGCTTTGATACTGAGTTGTTCGATACCCATTTCTTTCAAAGTGTCTTTAATAGCACCGTATTCGACATGAAAATTGGGCGTTTTACTAAGGATAAACGTTACATTAAGAATAACATATTGATTTTTGTGAGAGTTCTTAAAAATACTTTCTCTATAACCAAAATGACATTGCTCCAATGTAAAAGTTTCTATTTCAAGCGTTTCTAAATTAAGCGCTTCGAGTTTTTCAAAAACATCTTTGATTTCAATTCCATAAGCCCCAATATTTTGCATTGGTGCTGCCCCCACTGTACCAGGAATCAACGAAAGGTTTTCGACGCCTGCCCAGTCATGGGCAATACAATGCATCACAAACTCGTGCCAGACTACCCCCGCTCCTGCTTTCAAATACACATGATTTTCATTTTCATCGACCTTCTCGATTCCTTGAATATCTATTTTAATCACCAAGCCCTCAAAATCTTTTGTTAGTAAAATATTGCTTCCGCCACCCAAAAACAATTTTGGGGTATCTTTGAAAGTTTCGAGTGATAAAACTTCTACCAATGCTTCAACTGTTTTGACCTCAGTAAAGTATTGAGCCGTAGCTTCAAGCCCGAAAGTATTATAGGCTTTTAAAGAAATATTTTCTTGAATATTCATTAGGTTGTTGTTGGAACGAATGAAAATTTAAAATAAACGTAAAGCAAAGTTACAATGAGTAAAGTGCTTTTCAATTATTTTAATAAAATTGTATCTTTGACAAGACTTCCGTGTGAGTTATCTCTTGCTATTCAGACTCTTTATTTCAATCTTAGTCGATATTGATAACCTCTCGCAAAAATTAAGTCATTATAATCCTGAGCAAATTGTATGAAAAAACACATTGGAATAATAGGTTTTTATGGAATACTGTTGTTGACTTCAGCTTGTGCTTCGCAAAGCCCAACCGCCTCGACCCAAACAGGTATTGCGAGTAGCAAAACAAAAAGTGGAGAGACTAGAAGTGCAGAACATCACGTTTTCCAGCAAGATTTGTCTAGTTTTCGTCCCAAATTCAAGGATCAAGATGAGTCAAATCAGGTCGTAAATTCAGCCAAAGCCTCTAAGATTGTTTTTGACAATCGAGATGTTCCATTATATATCAACAAGCGCTTAGACCCTATCTTGGATACAATTGCGTCGCAAAACAAGAATATTAAGTTTGCAAATGGCTTTCGTATTCAGATATATGTCGGAAATGATCGTAAGTCTGCCGACGATGCCAAGGTATATACGTATCAGACCTACCCAGAAATTTTTCCGTATTTGACATTTCAACAGCCTGTTTACAAAGTAAAAGTAGGAGATTTTTTAAACAGAATGGATGCTGAAAGATACTTTGCCTCTATCAAAGAGACATACCCAAGCGCCTTGATTTTACCAGATAAAGTAGAAATCAAAAAAGGAATGTTTGTGAAATAAGGTTTCAGAGAAGAAGCATATTACGACACGTTCAAGCAACTTCCTTTCTTTGAAAAGTACTATTTAGACCGTGACAATCATCGTTTAACTACGTATAAATTTTAACCATCTACTAACCAGTAAGTAAAAACTTTGAGATTGGTGAATGGATTTATTATTTTTGCAAAATGCCTAAACGGCAAATGGCAAAATTGAAATAACGTATTCTAATTTTATAAATGAAAAAAGCCCTAATTACAGGTATTACAGGACAAGACGGAGCCTATTTGGCAGAGCTGCTCCTCTCGAAAGGTTACGAAGTTCATGGTATCAAACGCCGTAGTTCGTTGATAAATACGCAAAGAATCGACCATTTGTATGAAGATTTACACAAAGGTGATGTAAAATTTATTTTGCATTATGGCGATTTAAGTGATTCTACCAATATCATTCGTATTATTCAAGAAGTTCAGCCCGACGAGATTTATAACCTAGGGGCGATGTCGCACGTAAAAGTTTCATTCGACGAACCAGAATATACCGCACAAGTAGATGGTATTGGTACGTTAAGAATTTTGGAAGCAGTACGTTTGCTTGGTTTAACGAAAAAAACTAAAATTTATCAAGCTTCCACTTCTGAGCTTTATGGTTTGGTACAAGAAGTGCCACAATCAGAAAATACACCATTCTATCCTCGCTCTCCTTATGCCGTTGCTAAATTATACGGCTACTGGATTACCGTAAACTATCGCGAGGCTTATGATATGTTTGCGGTGAATGGTATTTTGTTTAACCACGAATCTCCATTACGTGGCGAAACTTTCGTAACTCGTAAAATCACGCGTGCTGTAGCTCAGATTGCTTTAGGACAACAAGATAAATTATACCTAGGGAACTTAGACGCTCAACGTGACTGGGGACATGCCAAAGATTACGTAGAAGCTATGTGGTTGATTTTGCAACAAGATACGCCAGAAGATTACGTTATCGCGACAGGAATCACAACACGTGTACGTGAGTTTGTACGTATGGCATTTGCTTATGTTGGTATCGAAGTAGAGTTTACTGGCGAAGGTATTGATGAAAAAGGAATCGTTAAATCTTGTTCAAATCCTGCTTATCAAGTAGCAATTGGTACAGAGGTAGTAGCAGTAGACCCTCGTTATTTCCGTCCAACAGAAGTAGAGTTGTTGATTGGTGACCCAACCAAAGCTCAAACCAAGTTGAACTGGAAACCAAAATTTGACTTGAATGCTCTTGTAGACGATATGATGCAAGCAGACGTTGCGCTGTTTTCAAAATAGATTTTAAGACAAAAGTAAAAAGCGGAAATCAAGAAATTGGTTTCCGCTTTTTACTTTTTATATGCTTGAATGACACAACTACTAATTCACAATTCATCATTCACAATTCATCATTTTTACTTAAACCGCAACAGGAGCTTTAATCGCTGGGTGTGGGTTATAGTTTTCCAAGGTAAAATCTTCAAATTTGAAAGAGAAAATATCTTTCACCTCTGGATTAATTTTCATAGTTGGTAATGGACGAATCTCACGTGAAAGTTGCGTAGCTACTTGTTCGTAATGATTTGAATAGATGTGCGTATCGCCACCTGTCCAGATAAAATCACCAAGTTCTAAATCGCAAACTTGTGCTACCATCATTGTCAAAAGGGCGTAAGAAGCAATATTGAATGGTACACCCAAAAATACGTCAGCACTACGTTGGTACAATTGGCACGAAAGTTTGTTATCAGCTACATAAAACTGGAATAATGCATGACAAGGCATCAAGGCCATTTCTGATAATTCTCCTACATTCCATGCACTAACAATGATACGACGTGAATCTGGGCTTTTTTTCAAGGTATCAATCACCTCTTTTAATTGGTCGATCACCTTACCATTTGGCGCTGTCCAGCTTCTCCACTGTTTGCCATATACAGGACCTAAATCACCATTTTCGTTAGCCCATTCGTCCCAAATACTTACTCCATGGTCTTTGAGGTACTTGGTATTGGTATCACCTTGAATAAACCACAACAATTCGTGGATAATCGATTTTAGGTGTACTTTTTTGGTAGTTACCATCGGAAAACCTTCTTGAAGGTTAAAACGCATTTGATAACCAAATACACTTTTTGTTCCTGTACCAGTACGGTCTGTTTTTACCGCACCGTTGTCCATAATATGTTGGAGTAAATCGTGATACTGTTGCATGGGATAATGAATATTTATAGCTAATATTGAAGCAACATCAATAGGATGTGCATTGATTCAATATTTTTAGGATAATTTCTGGTTGATTTTTCTCAAAATGACCCCAAAATTAGCACAAAACCCTTGCTTGACCAAAGTCAGCAAGGGTTTTGTCGATGGTATTTCTAAGTTAGTGATTCAACTATTTGGCTTTCGGCAAAAGCATATCTGTAGTTGTTAAAACTCTTTGCCTAGTGCCTGTTGCCTAACGCCTAATGTAAACAAGTTAAATCTATTCAGCAAAATCAATGCTATAAGTATGCGTAATAGTAGCAGAAGGGCTCAATTGAGCTGTTGCAGAGCAGTATTTTTCCATTGACAATTCAATCGCTTTTTGAGCTTTTGCTTCTGTAATATTGCCTTTCATAGCAAAATGGATATTGATACTACGGAATGGAGTCATTTCAGTTCCTTCGATTTTTACTCGCTCGCCCAATACCGAGATTTTTAGGTCGTCGATACGTTGGCGTTGTTTTTTCAAAATCAAAATTACATCAATGGCTGTACAGCCACCTAAACCCATCAACAAAAGTTCCATTGGACGCGCACCTGAGTTGGTACCACCTATATTTTCGGCTGCATCGATGTGTACAGGTACTCCTGACATTCCTGATGCTTCAAAATGGAAAGCATCATCTACTCTAACTAATTCTACTTGCATGGTTCTCGATAATTAAATGATGGATAGAATTTTTGAAAACTCTATCTCTTTTTGATATAACAGAAACCGATACCACTTAGTGCCCCATTGCCTTGGTTGATAGATATTACAAACTGAGATGCTCTTATTTCAATTCATTAGCATGAATATCTTTTACCCAAACTTGTGTTCCTTTGGTATCATATACTGTGATTTTCAAAACTCTGTCTTTCAAGGGTCCTGCTACTTCACAGATTGCAAAGTTACGTTCTGTGTATAATGTACCGTCAACAATTGGCGAATTATTTTCGTCTTTAATAGGTTTTGACGGACCAGAAGTAAATGGCGAAATAGTTAAATCGTACAAAGGATAGAGATTTCCTGCTCTTTCTAATTTCTGTAAACAAGTATGATGACGGTCGCCAGTCAAGAAAAATACGCCTGGTACTTTAGCATCTGCAATTTTCTTCAAAAGGTCGGCTCTTTCTGCATCATACGTTGCCATATTTTCGAATACCTTAGCTGGATTAACAACTTGCCCACCACAAACGATGAATTTGAAAGTCGCTTTACTTCCTGATAGAGCATCTATCAACCAATTGATTTGTTTTTGACCTAAAAACGCTCTATCTCCTGTATGGTTGTCATTGGGTGTGCGGAACCAACGGTTATCTAACATAAAGAACTGAACATCATTCCATTGGAAAGTACCTGTACAAGCTTCATTCTCGAAAATATAATTAGGGTTTGCCCAAAAAAGCTTGAACATTTCTAGTGACATATCTTTATTCCAGAAAGAGCGGTCAGCATCGTTTGGACCATAATCGTGGTCGTCCCAAATCGCATAATGGTGAACGCTACCCAATAATGGTTGTATTTCAGGAATACTTCTTGAATGAGTATTGCGGTGAATCATCCCTGTACGAGTGTTCCAATCTGGCTCACGGTAATAGAAATTGTCGCCACCCCACATCATAAAATCAGGCTGTTTTTGGTAAATCGCACTGAAGATTTCTTGATAACCACCATAAGGACGTCCAGGGCGGTCTGTTTCTGATTCGTTGATATAGTTGCAGCTACCAAAAGCAAACTTAAAATTGGCTGGGTCTTTACGGTATTGCCACAACTCCTGCGACTGAAACGAAAGTGGATAATTACGTGCTACTTTTTTACCATTTACCCAAACTTCATAATCGTATTTTTTGCCCATTGTTACTTGGTCACAAACCAACTTGGCTACATTTCCATCATGTTTGTTGGTAATAGCTTCAGCGGTACTGTATTTGATAGCGGGATTTTCTTTATCCCAATACACAAATTTCACTTTTGAAGGCTTTTGAGTTTGTACCCAAAGCATTACTTCCTTCATTTCAGAATAGCCCACCATAGGCCCACACTGAATCTGCGCTGTAACGGCAAACTGTACTATTTGAAACAATAAAATGAATAATAAGAATTTTTTCATGAGGGATGTTTTTAGTTGGTGATAAGATTGGGGTATCTTTGTATTTAGCTTTTATTGAAAACAATGACAAAATAGTATTCTGAATTTTTATCTAAACGGCATATATATTTTGTTAATTTATCACAAAAGGCACAAATAGAATTTAACAATAGCAAAAAAATGCATTATTACGACATCCAAGGGATTCAATTGACAGAGTTGGCCGAAAAATTTGATACGCCTTTATATGTATATGACGCCAACAAAATTATCGAAAAAATAGGCATTCTTCGTGATTCATTCAAAGATGTTAACATAAAGATAAAATACGCTTGTAAAGCAAATACCAATTTATCTATCCTAAAACTCATGCGCAAACATGGGGTCGAAATCGACGTGGTATCTCCTGAAGAACTGCGTTTGGCATTGATGGCTGGATATGAGGGTTCACAAATTACCTTTACCCCAAGTGGTGTTTCGTTTGATGAAATAGAGTTGGCAGCTGAAATTGGTGCACGTATCAATCTCGATAACTTGGATGTACTGGAAGCCTTTGGAAAATTGTATGGCAACAAAAAAGGTGCTTTGATTCGTATCAAACCTCACGTATTTGGAGGTGGTAACGAAAAAATCATGACAGCTCACCCTGAATCTAAGTTTGGTATTTCGATTCATCAGAAAGACCAAATTTTAGACATTGTGAAAAAGTATGATATGAAAATCATCGGTTTACATCAGCACACGGGTTCTGATGTAAAAAATGCCGATGCTTTTACGCAAGCAGCTTCAGCTATTTTGGAAATGGCCAAAGATTTCAAAGATTTAGAAATCATTGATTTGGGTGGTGGATTTAAAGTAGCTTATAAAGACGGTGATATTACTACAAATATGGCTGAATTGGGAGCTGTTTTGAGTTCAGCATTTGTGAATTTTTGCCAGGAATACGGTCGTCCATTACAATTATGGTTTGAGCCTGGTAAGTTTTTGGTCAGTGAGGCTGGAACATTTTTGACCACAGCTAATACCGTTAAAAAAGACCCAATCAAGACTTTTGTATGTGTAAACTCAGGTTTGAATCATTTGGGACGTCCGATGATGTATGGCGCTTATCACGATATTTTTAACGCCTCTAACCAAGACGACAGTCAACAAGATGATTATCGTGTGGTGGGATATATCTGCGAAACAGATACTTTTAGTTGGTCGGCTGAGGGTCAGCAAAGTGAGCGTCGCATGAATACCGTCAACAAAGGTGATATTATTGCAATGAAAAATGCAGGTGCATATTGTTTCTCGATGTCGTCACAATACAATTCTCGTATTCGCCCTGCGGAGGTTTTGGTCATTAATGGTGAAGCAAAATTGATTCGTCGTCGCGAGAACTTTGATGATATTTTACGTAATACAGTAGAAGTAGACGTATAAAATGAAATATAAATTTAGAGTGAGGAGCTTGATAATTATAAGTCTCACTCTAAATTCTCTATTTTTATCTAAGAGTATGTTTAAACTTCATAAGTCATTGAAAATGAAAAGACATGTATTTGTTTTCAGAAATCCTGTTGTTTGAGCCGAAGGCGAGTTTAGGATTTCTTGACTTTCTTTTGTTACTTTTCTTGTGTCAAGACAAGAAAAGTAAGGAGTAGCGAAGGGAAACTTTGTTTTTCCGATACAAGCCAAGTAAAATTTTTAAACATGCTCTAAAATCCATATCCTACACCAAGCGATACGGTCGTAAAATTGTTGAAATCTTTGATTTTTTTCAAGCCATAATTAGCTCTCAAATCTACAAACCATCGCTTGTCGAAGCGGTATCCTGCTCCTGCCACTACTCCCATTTCCACCCGGTCACCAAAAGATAATCCGCTCAAGTCAATCGTATTATTGACAGAGTAAGAAAAATAGTTCATGCTTGTCAGGTAAGATGCATAAGGTCCTACTTCTATAAAAAAGCTCTTTGCGTCATACCCAAAGCGATACTGGTACAATAAGGGAACATTGAGCATATTTATATGGAGCGTGATATCATTTTTTTGTGTTGCTTTCGACTGGTAATAAATTTCAGGTTGAAAGCGGCTTCTTGGTGTAAAACCAATGTTAGCAAAAGCACCGATTTCAAAAGTTGGAATCAAATCTGACTGCTCTCCTTCAAAAATAATTACCTGTCCTATCCCTCCTCTTAATCCAAACCTATCAGGTGCGATTTCTTCTGGTACGCCAAAACGCCCGTCTCTGGTCGACATCTTATTGGCCTTAAATCCTTGTAAATTAGATTGTGGTCCTGCCGACTGTTTAACGCTTACATTGTTGGGCGTTTCAGACTTTGTATTTTTTACAGGTTTTGTAGGTTCTGCTTTCTTTTTTTGTTGTCCCAAAATATCCTGTTGGACAACTAATAATATGAAACAGGCAGTAAGTAAAGATTTCAGTTGATACATATAGTTTATGTTGTGTGTTAGTTGATTGGAGTTGAGTCATTTTATTGATTTCAACCGACTCATGACAATAATATCTTTTATTTCTACAGCAAAAATTAAGCTAAAGTAGTTTTTTTCTCCAAAACAATCATCGGCAAAAATACGAATGACTGACAATTTTTATATGGCCCAAACACCAAAAGCGCCATTTTGGCAGTAAAAATATCAACAAAACACCCACAATCATGCCAAAATGTCTTTATTTTTCAATTGGTATAGAACTTGTAAAAAAAATATTACCACCGCAACAAGTGGTAGTTCTTTTAAAGTGATTTTTTCAATTAACAAAATAAAAAAACATTTACAGCCATGACATTCGTAAGACTAAACCCAGCAGTAAAAAGAAATTCAAATTTCAACAACGATTTCAACAACCTTTTTAAACAATTTGACACCATGTTACCAAAAGCACATTTCCATAACTCATTGTATCAATCAATTCCAGCCGTAAACGTAAAAGAATCTGAAACAGGATTCGAAATTGAAGTGGCAGCACCAGGTTTGAAAAAAGAAAATTTCAAATTGAGTCTTCACGAAAATCGCTTAACTATATCGGCGGTTCAGGAACAACAACAGGAGGAAAAAACTGAAAAATATACTCGTCAAGAGTTTAACTATAACCAATTCCAACGCACATTTACACTACCTAAAAATGTAGATGGCGAAAAAATTGAAGCTACTTATACCGATGGCATTCTTCATGTAGGATTACCGAAAAAAGAAGAGCTTAAACCAGCCGTAAAAGAGATTGCAGTTTTGTAATCATAAAGAATAGACGTAAATAAAGATTGCTTCTTATGACATATAACATTGGGGAATATCCTTGACTTTTTTTCAATTTCGAGAAACAGTTGGACGGGTACTCCCCAATTTTTTTATCTAGCGAAATACAGAAAGTAACAGAATTCTTAAAATATGTTAAAATGCCTTTAATGTGTGCACCTTGAATATCGATTTTGCGTTAAATTAGCGTAGTGAAATCAAAAAAACTCGCTCAGTTAGTTTACTGGTTAGAGGCTCAAAAATACAGGCCGATTGTTTTTCAAAAAGCTTAAGTAAACAAGAGCCAACAGCTACAAATTTCAACAAAACAATCTATTCCACTAGACCGTTTAGGAAATAAAGTACGAGTCTGGTTCACATTAAAAACACTTTATTCAAAATGGAAATGAACAATAATTTAAAAACCCTTGCCATCGTTGGTGCTTTGAGCAGTGCGACCACGCTCGGAGCCTATAAGTTATTCATCGAAAAGTCTTCATCTGACGCTGTATTTTCAGATACTCCATCTGCCTTTACTCGCATGGTGTCGAATAGTGGAGCGGCGGCAGGTTCATTAACAGAATTTACTTTCGCAGCAGAAAAAGCTACGCCTGCGGTTGTCCATATCAAAACAAAAATGACTCGTCAAGTAAACCGTCAAATGGTAGATCCATTTGAAGATTTCTTCGGATTTGGAGATTTGGGCGGTGGGCGTCGTCGTCAACCTGAAGCGCAAGAAGCTTCTGGCTCTGGTGTAATTATCAGTGCTGATGGTTATATCGTAACCAATAACCACGTAGTGCAAGATGCCGATGAAGTAACTGTAATCCTTGGCGATAAGCGTGAATTGAAGGCTAAAGTAGTAAGTACTGACCCTTCTACCGACTTGGCCGTAATTCAAGTAAAAGCTACGAATTTGCCATTTTTAACATTCGGTGATTCTGATGCTTTGAGAGTTGGCGAATGGGTATTGGCAGTGGGTAACCCTTTCAACCTTGAGTCAACAGTAACGGCTGGTATCGTATCAGCAAAAGGTCGTCAAAATATTATCGACCGTGATAAAGAAGATGTAAATCCACTTGAATCGTTTATCCAAACAGATGCAGCGGTAAACCCAGGCAACTCAGGTGGTGCTTTGGTGAACTTGAAAGGTGAACTTATTGGTATCAATACAGCCATTTACAGCCGTACAGGTCAATTTGCGGGGTACTCGTTTGCTGTACCTGTAAGTATTGTGAAAAAAGTATCAGCTGACTTGATTAAGTATGGTAACGTTCAGCGTGGTTACTTGGGCGTGAGTATCCAAGATGTTTCAGCGAAGGTTGCAGAGGAGAAAGGGCTAAAAGTGAGCGAAGGCGTATTAGTTGGCGGATTTGCCAATAATAGCTCTGCACAGTCTGCAGGGTTAAAAGTAAACGACGTGATCGTCAAAGTAGATGGTATTGAAACCAAATCGAATTCAAAATTAATGGAATTAGTAGGTCGTAAGCGTCCAGGCGAAACAGTTGTTGTAACTGTAAACCGTGATGGTGCTACGAAAGATTTCAATGTTGTTTTGAAAAATAAAGATGGCAACACCAACATTGTAAAAGGTGAATCTGCTGGTGCTGCTATTGCTAGTGAATATCTTGGAGCTAAAATCACCAACCTTTCAGAAGCAGAAAAAGCCAAATTGAAACTTTCAGGTGGTGTTAAATTAACCGATGTAAATCCAGAAGGTCGTTTGGGCTATCAAGGAGTTGAAAGCGGTTTGATTATCTCAAAAATCGATGACAAAGCAGTAAAAGATGCCAAGGAAGCAGCTGATTTATTACAAAACCGTAAAGGTCGTGTAAAAATCGAGGGTGTAGATATGGACGGCACTCGTTACTACTACGTAATCGTTCTTTAATATTGCAATTTTGACTGATTGTATATTCCCCTACTTGCTCTTGCGGGTAGGGGATTTTTTTTGCTATTGTGGATTTGGGATTAGGAGTGTAGAAGGATTATAGACACCATTTATTTCAGATATCGGATGTTGGATTGTGGAAGTGTAATCTTCTATATTTTGTAAATAATAAAGGTATTTTACTTTATTTCGGAAAAAAGCAATACTTACAAAGTCAGAAATTGCTTGAAAACCTTCATAATAATGATTACGAAACTATCGCTACTACAGAACTCATAACGAATTTTCTTTTTCTAACAATAGGCACAGAAGTACCTAAAAATATAAAAGTGTTCGTCATAGAAGCATGAATAGATTTTTGCCTAATGCGTGTTAATATAACTTTGTTTAGGCAAGGACAAAGGACAACTCCTCACTCAAAACTCCCAACTCAGCACTCTAGACCCCTCACTAAAAAAAATTCCCCAGTCGAACAACTGGGGAATTTTATTCATTACTAACATCAATTTGTTGTAATTATCTAGCAATTCTGTTTTTAATGGTTGAGCATTTTCAAACATAAAATAGCTACATAATCACCGTACTATCTTGGACGACCACCGCCTCCGCTTGGCATACCGCCACCACCTTGAGACTGACCGCCACCATTACCACCGCCGTTATTATCGCCGCCATCATTTTTCAAGTCATCATTACTAACTGATTTCTTGCGTTTTGGAGCGTCAAACGACATTTTACCAATACGATAACTGAAGTTAATCTTGAAGTTCATGTTACGCATGGTATTAGTACTATTTTGAGTAATGATAGGTGAGTTAATTTCGCTATGAATTTTGAAGCCATTTGGTGTAAAGAAGTTTTCTGCACCAAAACCAATACTTCCTTTCTTGTCTTTGAAATCTTTCTTCACGCTCAAGCTATAGATACCAAATCCTCCTTGGAAACCTTGTAGCTGTACTTGTGTTGAGCGATAGAAACCAAATGCTTGCAAGCCCCAGTTATTACCCAAATTATAGCTACCAAAAATACGGTAATTAGCTACCCAACCTGAGTTTGAAGCATTGTATAATGGATTTGGTACATTGTTGGCCAATTTTGCATAATACACATCTCCACCCAAACCAACGGTTAACTTATTCGAGAAATTGATATTTCCGAATGCATTCATACCATAAGCATCTTGTTTACCGATGTTTTGGTACGACGTACGAATAGTATCACCAATTACATCACGAACACTTTCGATACTTCCTGTTGTATTACGTACGAAAGTTGACACTGTCAAGAATGTACCTTTGATAGAAGTATTCAAAGTCAATTCGTAGTTGTTTGTGTACTCTGGACTCAAATTCGGATTACCCGATGAAATATTCAATGGGTTTGACGCATTGATGTTCGGGTTCAAGAACTGAATTGATGGACGTTGAATACGGCGGTTGAAACCTAATTTCAACGTACTTACAGTACCTAACTTACGAGAGATATTCAAACTTGGTACCAATACTCCATAAGATGGAATCGATAAAGTTTGGTCTCCACTCTTGAAGTTTGCAGAAATGTCAGTATGCTCATAGCGACCACCCACTTTCAAGGTATATAATTTTGATAAAGTAGCAGTGTATGATAAGTAAGCAGCTGCGATATTTTGAGTATAGTTAAATACGTTTGATGCAGTCGAAGAGCTTGTAGTTGGCACATAAGCACCCGTTGCACCCTGAGCAGTAAAATACTGATAGTCTGAATTTACTGTTCTGAAAATCCCTTTAGCACCTACTTCAACCAATTGTGTTTTAGTAATTGGCGTTTGGTAATCTGCCTGAACTGTTACTTCTTGGTTATAGCTATCGTTATTGTTTTTCAAACGACTTGTCACGCTATTATCAGTCAAGTTCAACAAATTATTCACAAAGTCATTAGTACGGTTGTTACGACTAAACTGCGTTAACAAACTAAATTCCTGTTGTGGCTTTTTGAACGTATGAGTATAGTCGATGTTAGCATCAATCGTTCCTGACAAATCTTTTGTATCTACATCACGAAGCGTTTTTGACATCAATGATGAAGCAGAATAGCTTTGACTCAACAATTTATCTTGGAAACTATTTTGGTTACGAACACCATAACGAACCGAAGCTGTGATAGCGTTATATTTATTGATATCCCAATCCCAACCCAATTGATAACTACCAAACAAACCGTTGCTACGAGTATCTGCACTCTGGGTATTCAAAGTTTGTTTTCCGTTGTTAGTCGTAAGTTGGCTGTTTTCGAATGTACCATTCACATTATAATTTGAACGACCAAATCCACCTAAAGAGAAGCCCATATTACCTTTACGGTAATTTCCATTCAAAGAAAGGTTAGCTCCACGAATACCTACACTTGAATCCATGTTCAAGGTCAAACCTTGCAAATTGTTTTTCTTCGTAATAATGTTGATAATACCAGAAGAACCTTCCGCATCGTACTTAGCTGAAGGAGAAGTAATTACTTCTACCGACTTAATCATATCAGCAGGAATTTGCTTCAAGGCGTCTGCAATACTTGTTGCTACAATTGTCGATGGTTTGTTGTTAATCAATACACGAACATTTGAGCTACCACGCAACGAAACGTTACCATCTAAGTCAACCGAAAGCATTGGTACTTTACGTAATACATCCGAAGCGTCGCCACCTTTCGAGGTAGCATCACGTTCTGCGTTATAAACCAAACGGTCTACTTTGTCTTCGATTACTGCTTTTTGACCTTCTACGGTTACTTCTTGCAATACCTGATTTGACTGACTCAAACGAATTACGCCCAAATCAATCTCATCATTTTTATTCTGAATTTTAACTGGGATTCTTTTCGATACATATCCCAAAAACGATACGGAAATCACATAATCTCCTGTTGCGATTTTATTTAAGGTAAATTTACCTTTTTCATCTGCAACAGTACCATCGATAGGTTTATTAGTAGCTTTGTTAATTAAAGCAACACTTGCAAACTCGACTGCTTTGGTAGCAGCAGAGTCAATCACAAAACCCACAATCTTGGCAGATCCTTTGGGTGCAGCCTGAGCTGTTCCCGGAATCGCCTGTTGTTGTGGCTGCTGACGCTGTCCTCCCCCCATTCCCATGCCTGCGCCAGGGAACTGCGCCATAGTATTAAACCCGATAAAACTTAATACTGAAAACAATAAAACTTTTTTCATGATGATGTTTTAGAAAGCCCTGAACTTTATGTTCAAATAGATGACAAAGTTGTTGATAAGTTATTCTTTTATAAAAACAAAAAGTATCAGTGGTTCTTAATAAAGATGAGTGGACTATTGCCCAAATGTTAACTAATGATAGATTTACAACACAAAAGTTGCACTGAAAGATGGGACACAAGGCCACTTTTCGACCAAACAAAATAATTCATCGGTGAATAACATTAATCAAAGGACTTGTTAGTGTGCTTCATGCAAGGTGTTTATTTTCAGGCTTTACTATCTTAGAATCTTCAAAATTAATACACTTTTCTTCCTTTTTTACCAGCTATTGTAGGGGTACGACACCAAACCAGCATCGCAAATTGGCGTTACATGAGAAATAGGAAATATCACAAAGGTCGAATACTTGATGATATATTTGCAGAATAATTGGATAAAAATAAAACCTAAATTTGCCTTGTCATTTTTGTAGCATTACATTAAAATGCCTCACAACTAACCCTGTCCAGTTAATATATGGCTATTATTCGCACTTCAAGACTCAAACTTCAAGCACTCAAACATAATGAATTACTGATTTGGCATCGTCATGGTCGTGAGGCGCTAGAAAAACATCTGGAGCTTGTTCCAACATCTTGGCAAATTGAACCCTTTTTTGAAGCTGAAACCCGCGAAGCTCTTGAACATTTCTGGATTCCGATGGCACAAATATTTCCTTGGGACTTTGCTTGGTACTCAAATTGGGAGATTATTCTTGAAGAAGAAAATCGTTCGATTGGTGGTATTGGCTTTTCGGGATTACCCGACGACAATGGTAATACAATGGTAGGTTATTTCATAGATATGCCCTATCGTAACAAAGGATATGCCTCTGAGGCATTGAAAGGACTCATTGATTGGGCTAAACAAGATACATCTCTCTTACAAATCTTGGCAGATACTCCTGTTGACAATACAAGTTCAGGAAAAGTGTTAGAAAAAAATGGCTTTCAACAATTTGGCGAAATCGAAGAAGTAGAACATATCGAAACAATCTTAGTTAGACATTGGAAATTGAATATTAGTCGTTAGAACTGCATGAAGGATTTCGGAAATAAAGAAAAACACCTTTGTTTTTACAAAATACAGAAGGTTACAGTTCCGAAATCCAACATCCTAAATCCGAAATAAATGGTTTTTATAATCCTTAGTACACTACTCATTAGTCGTTAGTATCATTTTTCACAATTCTCTTGTAATAACTTTTCAAAAAAAAATTCCTTACTTAGCAATCTAATTCAACTCTTCTTTCGTATATCTGAGTAGACTCAGAGGATTTGGAAATGTGCTTTTTATTTTTTTCAAAAAAAATCTAAAAATTTTCAGATATACTGTGACTTCTCTCAGTTTCATACGTTAAATGAGTAGTTTTCATAGTAGAAATAGGTTTTGTGGAATAGTATTTCAAAAATCTAATAAGCAAAACTATATTTTGGTGTGTTAGTGATACAATCTTGGCGGGCTCTAGTAGGGTTCGCCAAATTTTTTGTCCCCTGTTTATCCTTCAATTTGCGTATTTATTCAAAAATCTTCACAAAAAGTGGCAATAAGCCATTAAAATCAAGGAGTTTTACAAAAATACTAACGTGATTCTCATATTTAGGAATAACTTTGTAGTTTGAATTCAAGACAATCGCAATGTCGAAGAATCATCTTTTAATCAATTGTTCCATTTAAAACTTGCAACGAACTGCTATCGGATATTTAAAAAATGAGAAACTTCCTTTCAGTTAAAGATGCTGTTGATGTTCAGGCTCTAGTTAAAGAAGCCCTTTTATATAAAAAAACTCCTTATGCGGATAAGCATTTGGGCAAAAACAGGACCATGGGTCTATTGTTTTTTAACTCAAGTTTACGAACACGCTTAAGTACACAACGAGCCGCTCAAAACTTAGGGTTGGAACTAATCGTAATGAACGTCGGACAGGATAGCTGGGGATTGGAGTTTGAAGATGGCGCGATTATGAATGGCAACAAAGCCGAGCACATCAAAGAAGCTGCACCCGTGGTAGGTCAATACTGTGACATCGTTGGTATTCGTAGTTTTCCTGGTTTAGTGGATCGTGAAGAAGATTATTCTGAAAATGTCATGAATCAGTTTGTTAAATATACTGGTCGTCCGATTTTAAGCTTAGAGTCTGCTACTCGTCACCCGTTACAGTCTTTAGCCGACTTAATTACAATTGAAGAGCTAAAGACAAAACCTCGTCCAAAGGTGGTTTTGACATGGGCTCCACACGTAAAAGCGCTTCCTCAAGCAGTACCAAACTCTTTTGCCGAGTGGATGAACGCCGCTGATGTGGATTTTGTCATCACACACCCAGAAGGATACGAACTTGCGCCTGAATTTGTAGGCAATGCCAGAGTAACTTACAACCAAGAAGAGGCATTCAAAGATGCAGATTTTATTTATGCTAAAAACTGGTCATCTTACTCTCAATATGGTCAAATTTTGAACCAAGACCCATCATGGATGGTAACAATGGACAAAATGAACTTGACTAACAACGCCAAATTTATGCACTGCTTGCCAGTTCGTCGTAATGTGGTTGTTGAAGATGCTGTATTAGACTCTCCTAATTCGGTGGTAGTACAACAAGCTGGTAACCGTGTATGGTCAGCACAAGTTGTCATCAAACAAATGCTTCTGAGCATTATCCGTGAAGAAAGCCCGTACTTGTTCTAATGGTGATTGAGTGAATGAGTGATAATCATTTTCGCCCACTCTTCCACTACTCCATCAATCTATCATATTTTCGAATGTACAGGTCTTACGGTCTGTACATTTGTTGTTTAATAGCGCTAGCTCGTAAAAAAGGCGAAGGCAACGTTTCTGTTTAACCAAATCAAAATAATCTTTATGAAACTCACTGTTGTGAAAATTGGGGGTAATGTAATCGATAACCCAACATTATGTAGTCAATTTTTATCTGATTTCGCGCAAATCGCTGGTCCTAAAATTTTGGTTCATGGAGGTGGTAAAATCGCTACGCAAATTGCTGAAAAATTAGGTATCGAAACAGTAATGGTAGAAGGCCGTCGTATTACCGATCAATCTATGCTCAACGTCGTAACAATGGTGTATGGTGGTTTGGTAAACAAAAATCTCGTAGCACAACTACAAAAATTTGGCACTAATGCCATTGGTTTGACTGGTGCTGATGGAGGTGTTATTCTTTCTAAAAAACGCCCTGTAAAAGAAATCGATTACGGTTTTGTGGGTGACATCGAGCGTGTAGATGCAGGTCAAATTGCAGGAATGATTTCGCAAGGACTAACCCCTGTATTTGCCCCTTTGACTTATGACCTCGATGGCAATATGCTTAATACCAATGCCGACACACAAGCTCAGGCAGTAGCAACAGCCATGGCCAAAGAATTTGAAGTAAATTTGGTGTACTGTTTTGAGAAAAAAGGTGTACTTTCGAACCCAGACGACGACGATTCTGTAATTCCTCAATTACAACCAGAGGCCTATTCTTCCTACAAAGCTACTGGCGCTATCAACAAAGGAATGATTCCCAAATTAGATAATGCTTTCAAAGCACTAGCCGAAGGAGTTAAACAAGTAACTATCTGCCACGCCAAAGAAGTTCTTGCCGCTGTAACTGATGGTAATGCTGGGACAAAGCTAACAATATAAATTCTGGCAATATGCCATAGCACCTTGGTAATCAAAAAATTACACACTGATAGCTAAATACTATATTATCATTTTATTTCTATGAAAAGCAAAGGTCTACTTTTTGGTATTGCTATTGGCGACTCCCTTGGTGTTCCTGTCGAGTTTATGAGCCGTAAACACCTCAAGGCACATCCTGTAGAGGGGATGCGTGCCTACGGAACTCACCACCAGCCAGCAGGTACTTGGTCTGACGATACCTCTCTATCCTTTTGTTTAGCAGAACAACTAGTCGAAGGTTTTGACCTAGACGGTCTAGCCAAAAAGTTTTGCGACTGGTACGATAATGGCTATTGGACAGCACACGGAGCATTTTTTGATGTGGGTATCGCGACTCGTAATGCCATCGATAGATTACTAAAAGGTGTTTCGCCACTAAACTCTGGCGAATGCGATGAGTATTCGAATGGAAACGGCTCGTTGATGCGTACACTCCCGATTGTGTACTATACTCAAAATAAATCCATCGAGGAGCGTTGCAGTATTATCAAAATAGTGTCGGGTATTACCCACGGGCACACACGAACCTTAATTGGCTGTTTTTTTGCTACGGAGTATTTGCTCAACTTGATGAAAGGTAAAGAGAAACACGAAGCATATAGCATTACACAAAATACGGTACGAGATTATCTTTTATCGGTACAAGTAAAGCCAGCTGAATTAGAATTATATAGCAGACTTCTTTTCGACGATATTTCTAAAATTGATGAAAGCGAAGTTTTTTCTTCTGGTTATATCTTGCATACTTTGGAGGCCTCTCTTTGGGCTTTTTTGACAACTGATAATTTCAAATCAGCAGTATTAAAAGGTGTCAATTTAGGTGATGATACCGATACCATTGGAAGTGTGACAGGTGGAATTGCAGGCTTTTATTATGGCTATGAACAAATTCCAAGTGAGTGGATAGAACAACTCGCCCAAAAAGATAAGATTGAAGATTTAGCAAATCGATTTTCAGCGAAATTTGGACAATAAATACAACATTTTAACATAGTAAGTAATCGTGCAGAATAAGATTTAAGTTATTTGTTTAGGCACTAGGCAACAGGCACAAGGCAAAGAGTGTTAAGATGTTTTTTAATAACCACAGCCATGCTTTTTTCCAAAGCCCACCGCCGAAAGCCGTTACCTGACAGCGCAATGCCCAATCTTAAATTTTATTTTGCCCACTAACTTAAGTATAAGCCGTAGGCATTAGGCAAAAAGGTTTACTTATTTCGTGAGAAATACTTTTTGACTTTTAGCATAATACCTAGAGCTTAAAGCGTAATTATGCAATCTTACATAACAAGCAAATATTGACAGGCTTGTTAGCTCAAAAGTCGGCACATTTCTGAATTCTTTTGTTTGATGTTTGCTTAACAAAAGTGTTCATGATAATTTCGACCCAAAATTTTTATTTTTATCTCAAACGGGCTGATTCCAATGACCCTACAAGAACAATTGACCCAAGATGCTATTGGGTTGTTAAAACAATTGATTGCTACGCAATCATTTAGTCGTGAAGAGGATAAAACAGGCGATATTCTTGAAGAGTTTTTCAGAGAAAGAAATATTCCTTTTAGAAGAAAAATCAATAACCTGTGGGCTCGTAATCAGCATTTTAATCCCGAACTTCCTACCGTATTACTCAATTCCCATCATGATACTGTAAAGCCCAATCCCAAATGGACACTCGACCCTTTTGAACCTGTAGTTCAAGAAGGAAAATTATTTGGTTTGGGAAGCAACGATGCAGGTGGATGTTTGGTAAGTCTTTTAGCAACGTTTTGTTATTTCTATCATCGCAGCGACCTCAAATATAATGTCTTATTTGTGGCATCTGCCGAAGAAGAAATTTCGGGCGTAAATGGGTTGGAATTACTTCTTAAGGATAATGATTTGCCTGAAATAGATTTTGCTATCGTAGGCGAACCTACACAAATGCACTTGGCTATTGCCGAAAAAGGTTTGATGGTAGTAGATTGTATTACCCACGGGAAAGCTGGACATGCTGCTCGTGAAGAAGGCGATAATGCCATTTATAAAGCCATCAAAGATATTGAATGGATTAAAAACTATCAGTTTCCGAAAGTTTCGCCAGTACTTGGTCCTATCAAAATGTCAGTCACTGTCATCAATGCAGGTAAGCAGCATAATGTAGTGCCAGATAGCTGTACTTTTACCATTGACTGTCGTGTAACGGAGCAATATACTTTAGAGGAAATATTAGAAACCATTCGTCAAAATATTGAATCAGAGGCTATCCCTCGTTCTATTCGATTGAAGCCTTCGTCGATTCCAATGGAGCATCCAATTGTTCAAGCTGGGTTAGCATTAGGTCGTGAAACCTACGGTTCGCCAACTACTTCAGACCAAGCAGTTTTATCATGTCAATCACTAAAACTAGGTCCTGGACATTCTGAACGCTCACACACAGCCGATGAATTCATCTACCTTTCTGAAATAGAAGAAGGTATTGATTTGTACATCAAAATGTTGAAACAAACCATTGTAATGAGTGAATGAGTGAGTTGTGAATGAATGAATTGTGAATTAGACCAATGGGTTATTGTTTAGTCCAATGGAAGCCAAAATTGTATTAATACCAAAATTAGACATCTGAGCCTTCCTAATAAACTTTTCAATTTAAAAATCACTCCTTCACAATTTACAACTCACTCATTCACAATTCACTAAATCACTAATTCCCCATTCCAACACTTAAAACTCAAGATTCAAAATGAGTAAGCTTTGGCAAAAAGATAATACTTCTGTTAACGAGAAAATAGAAAAATTTACTGTAGGTCGCGACCCTGAGTTTGACCTATTATTAGCGGAGTTCGATGTATTAGGCTCCTTGGCACATACACGTATGCTCGAAAGCATTGGCTTACTCGAAGCTGATGAATTGGCTCAGGTACAATCTGAATTGAAAAATATTTATCAAGGTATCCAAAACGGTGAATTTGTTATCGAAGAGGGTATCGAGGATGTTCACTCGCAAGTAGAATTGATGCTTACTCGTCAATTGGGCGAAGCTGGAAAAAAAATCCACTCTGGTCGCTCACGTAACGACCAAGTTTTGGTGGATTTGAAGCTTTTCACCAGAGCACGTTTGCAAGAATTAGCCGAATCAACTTTCCGCTTATTTGACTTGTTGACTGAACTTAGTGAGCGTTTCAAAAGTGTTTTGTTACCAGGCTATACTCACTTGCAAATTGCGATGCCATCGTCGTTTGGTTTGTGGTTTGGGGCTTATGCCGAAGGTTTGGTTGACGACATGGAAATGTTGCAAACAGCCTATCAATTAGCCAACAAAAATCCACTTGGTTCGGGTGCTGGATATGGTTCTTCTTTTCCCCTGAATCGTACCATGACAACGCAGTTATTAGGTTTTAACCATTTGCATTACAACGTAGTATATGCTCAAATGTCAAGAGGAAAAACCGAGCTATTTGCGGTAACTGCTATTGCTCAAATTGCCTCAACTTTATCTCGTTTGGCAATGGATATCTGTTTGTACAATTCTCAGAACTTTGGCTTTATCAAACTTCCTGACGAAATGACAACAGGTAGCTCTATTATGCCTCATAAGAAAAACCCTGATGTAGCAGAATTGCTTCGTGGAAAAACCAATAGGCTAAAAGGATTACCAAATGATATTATGCTCGTAATGAGCAACTTGCCTTCTGGATACCACCGTGAGATGCAGATTTTGAAAGAAGTATTAATGCCTGCTTTCGACGAAATTTTGAGTTGCTTAGATATGACTCATTTTATGCTTTCAGGTATTCAGGTTAAAGAAGGTATCTTGGACGATTCAAAGTATGATTTATTGTTTTCAGTAGAAAGAGTCAACGAATTGGTATTACAAGGTGTACCTTTTAGAGAAGCTTACAAAATTATCGGAAACGAAATCAACTCAGGAGAATACCACCCAAATCGTAATTTACAACATTCACACGAAGGAAGTATTGGTAACCTCTGTACAGCAGAAATTACAGCAATGATGGAAGAAGTAAAACAGAAATTTGGCTTTGAAAAAGTAGAAAAAGCCATAGCTGATTTGCTTGCTTAAGTTATTTAGTGATTTGTGATTGAGTGATTATTTTAAAGAAGTTAATAGTTAACCGTATATCAGTTATTGGTATATACTACCAAAGTGAGTCAGAGATATATTATTAATTTAATACTTCCTTTTACTTACATTTCTATTGTTAATATACTTATTAAAATAATCACTCATTCGCTCAATCACAAATCACTAAATAAGTTTTCTTTGCTGTATCAAAAAGAAAACTATCCCTGCAATATATAGCAACAACGCCACTAGGGCAACTTTTGTACCCATACTCACATAAGGCGCTTCATATTGAAGTACTACCTGATGGTTTCCTGCTGACAATGGGATGCCTATAAAACCAAAGCTCACTTGTTCGATTCTCTGCTCTTTTCCATCTATCAAAGCTTTCCAACCAATATCAAACGGAATACTCCAATACAATAATTGTGGCGTTTGCAACTTGATGTTTCCTTCGATATGATTATCCGAAAATTTAGTCATTGTAAAAGGAGTAGCTTTTCTGGCAGCAATGGCATCGTTATATTCTACACCATTCAATGTGCTCGTCGTATCTGCTTGTTGGTAAAGTGACAAGCCTAATTCTTTTCCTTTTTCTTGACTCAAAACACAAGCGTGCAATAATACTTTTTGTCTAGCAAATGGCGAAAGTTGTTCAAATGTCTTCTCATCTGCAAATTGGTTATAAGTATATGCTAAAGGCAAAGCATTATTGTTTTTCAATATCTTCACCTCTCCCACCGTATCAATTGGGGTAAAACCCTGCGGACGCAAATCCATGGTTGGGTTTTTAATCAGGACATATTTTACAGCATTTACACTTTCTAGCAAGGTATTTCCTCCTAGACCATTTACCCATCTTGTGCTAAATTCATCCCCTTTTTTGACTAAGCCCATACCTAACAAAAAGCGGACATAATTAACTTGGTTGAACGAGGAATAACACGAAGTCCCATAGTAATCTTGTAGTTTGGCATCATTGAGCCCAGCAAAAATCGCAGGACTTGAGGCGTAATCCTTATCTATTCGATAAAAAGATGTGTCAGATTTTTTGAGGCGAGCTACCGCTTCATTGGTGGCATCTTCAAACAACGAACTTTTGTCCTTGTACTCCGAAACAGATGCTGCATTACGACGATTGAGTGCGGGATTATCCAAAAATAATATTTCTCCTATAACCAATACTAAAGCTCCGATTTGAGCAATATTTTTTAACGAAGAACGACTCAACAAATACAAAATACCCGCTTGCAAAATCACAAAAAAGCTCACCAAAGTACGCAAACGGCTATTGATATTTTCTTTAGGAATTTCATACGGCGCGTACAATGCAAAAAGTAAAACCACCAAAGTTGCACCCAATACCACAAGGTTGATTTCTGATTTTTGTACAATTTGGGAAATACCACGATATGCCAAAAACAATAAGAATATTACGATAAAAAAGCCTGCTGTGCGATAGTAATCACCCGAAAACAACCAGAAAGCATATCGAAAATAGGGAAAAGTCAGTATCAGAAAACAAGCGAAGGTGATAGCACCGTAAATAATTGTCTGTCGGCGATTGGCTAAGGCAAATACCTGCGGTGCAGCCACCAGCGTTAAGATGCCACAGTATAACACAGGTGCCTCCATATAGTTTTGCCATCCTCGATAATCAGAGCCTGTTCCTAAAAGGTCATTTGAGAAAAAGCGTAGGAAAGCCGAAGCTGTCTGTACACCATCCGACATATCGAATGGTGAAGCCGCCGAAAGAGTATCAAAGTAAGATACGCCTCCAGCCACACGTGGACTTTCGATAATTTGATAAATATTACTTGGTAAAATAAAACCAGCCAAAGCCAAGCCCAAAATACCGAATCCTATCAAACCGAGCAGTTGCCACAACAGTTGAGATACAGGCTTTGAAGCATCTTCAAAATGACGCACCAAAGCATATATCAAAATCAATACTCCGTACAAGTACAAATAAAAAGGCTGATGAATAGCAATCAGGGCGATACTCAACGGGAAAAAATACCATTTACTTTTCCCTATCCATTGTTCCAGAGCAAAAAGTAAGAACGCAGCTTGATATACTTCGGTAGGATATTTATTTAAATCCCACGTACTACAAACAATCAAATATCCACAAAAAGCATAGCTTAATGCCCCTATTATTGAGGCAAACTTATGTAAATGAAGGCTTTGTAAAAAGGCATAAAAGAACGTAGCTGCTAAAAATATCTCTATCACTACCACCAATACTAAACTACCAGCAATGTTTTCTTTTCCAAATAAAAACAAGACAGTAGTTGCAATTGGATCTAACCAAAATGGATTGATATTTTGCCCCATTCCTGCCTTAAATGACCAAGCGGGAATGCCCTCCGACTTGATATAATCGGCATAATGCATCAAGTTGGTGTAAATGATATTGATAGAATCGGCACCAAGGTCAAGAAAAAGGAAATACTTTTTGTGAAAAAGATAGTCTTTAAACAAGATAACCGAAATCAGAAGCACACAGCCCCATAATAAGCCAAACCCTTGCAAGTCAGAAATTTTATCAAAAATTGAAATGACTTCAGACCTAATTTTAGGGGCTTCTTTAGGCTCGGAGACGGGTTGAATTTTGGTTTTAGAAGTTTTAGATTTTGCCATCAGCGGATTGAAAATAAATGAGTTGGAATTGAAATATTGGTTACAGCATAGTGTGAAAAGTATTACTCATAAACCAGAAATACTTGCGCCAAATTTATGCCAAAGTAAGAATAATTGACCCTTTTTTCAGTATTTTGCGTTGTAGAGTTAGCTTGAGGCGAAATAGGAAGAGAATTAGAATTTAGTAAGTAAGAAATTAAATAGCCTCAAAATCGTTTTTATAGTACATCTTAAAAACAGATGTTTCAATCAATCTGTAAGCATTGTGCCCAAAGCATCCTAATACATCAAAGAAATTGCCCATACAAAAATGAATCAATCACCTCAAAATCCTAATAAATTTCAATCTTGGCTCAAGAAATTGGGCTTGGCAGGTTTTCTTTTTTTTCTCATCAAAGGGTTGCTTTGGTTGATTATTCCTTACTTGATAGCAAAGGGATTTTTTAAATAAGGTGCGTTATGTGCAATAGGCTTTAGGCCTTAAGCTGTATGCTAAAGAATGGGCTTTCGGTAAAAGCATATCTGTAGTTACTAAAAAACATGTTAAAACTCTTTGCCTTTTGCCTAGTGCCTAAAGCACAGAGTCAAATCATTTCTTACAAACTTGTCAATACGTTTTTACCTTATGCTTTCGGCTTGTAGGTACTAAAAATATACATATGATTCATCCCGAATGTCGGGATTAGGATGAGTCTCCCATTTTTATCAAAAAAGCGGTCGGAAAACAATTTCCGACCGCTTTTTTGATACTATTATGCTAAAGACGCAAAGCATTACGTCTCTACAATTAAACTAATCATGCAATTAGCGATGACTCATAGCCTAAGCCCTATCCTGTATTTTTATTTTTTCTCGTAAACCTCTACAGGTAAGATATTGCCTTCTGAATCAAATCTCATTGGCGAAATACAAGTTTCTCGGTTATACCCATTACCATTTGGAATGATAAAACGGTGATAAACAATGTACCATTCATCTTTGCCTGGTACTTGTACTACCGAGTGATGACCAGCGCCTTTTACCTCATCATGCCCTTTTAGAATTGGATTATTTTGAGCTTTCACAAATGGTCCCATTGGCGAATCCGAAACACCATAAGCTACCGAATAACGTGGATCACGGGTGTCGTATTCTGACCACATCAAGTAGTATTTTCCTTTTCGTTTAATCAAAAAAGAACCTTCATTATAACCTTCAGGCTTGTAAGAAACGATTGATGCTTCATTAATCGAAATCATATCTGGATTCAACTTGGCGATATAACATCTCCCCTGTCCAAAATAGATATAGGCTTGTCCATCGTCATCTACAAAGACCATTGGGTCAATAATCTGCGCTTGGTATTGTCCTTTTGTAATCAAAGGTTTGCCAAGTGCATCCTTGAAAGGTCCGGTTGGCTTGTCAGACACCGCTACACCGATGTTGGTATCTGCCGAAAAATAGAAGTAGTATTTATTGTTTTTGAAAGCAATTGCGGGTGCCCAAGCACGTTTTTGTGCCCAAGTAAGGTCTTTTTTGAAGTCAAGAATTGTTCCTTCTTTTTTCCATTTCTTCATATCTTTTGAAGACCATACCGTAAAATAGTCAGATGACCAGCCTTCAAATCCATCGGTAGTTGGATAGATATAATATTTGCCATTAAAAACAGCTACGTGCGGATCGGCAAAAGCGCCAGGTAAGACAGGTGAAGGAGCTTTTTGTTGAGCAAATATTGGACTCATGCCACAACAAGTCAACAAAGTAAATAGGATTTTTTTCATGGGGATAAAAATAGAATTGATAATTTCTGAAAATTGGTGAATAAACACGCTAAGAACAAGAGCTTTTTTAAATTCAGATATACTCAGATGATTCAAAAATAAAAGAAGTTATACAATTGAGTGTAGGCTACTATAACTAATAATCTTCCATTTTGCTATTCAAACATAAATCTATGAGTTTTATAGTTAAGTGGAAAATCAGATCTGTCCGCAAAACCTTCATACGACAAACGTCGACTTTCTTTCATAGCGGGATGATTAAAGTTCATTATTTGTAAGGTGGTTTCTGCTCGTTGTGCTTCTTCTTCAGGTAAACCCCATAATATTTTTATTTCATGAGTAGTAAAATCATAATAGAAGTAATGATAAAAATCGTATCCTTGTTCATCAGGTCGAAGAAGCTTTTCGTCATAATTTACTCCTTTTTCTTTTTGGCAGTGAGCACAAACAACGTATAAATTCTCCCATTTACAGACTTCTATAGGATACTTTGACTTTGGCTTAAAGTGGTCAATTGTATTATCAGCACTCATGAGAGGATAAGCGTCACAATAAGAACAGTGTGAGTCTGTTTGCTGAATCAAGGAAGACATCAGAAGTTGATTCAGTGGTTTTCTCTGATATTGAGGCCAAGTAAATTCGAATGATTTATTGATTGCTCTTCGTTCTGCATACCTTTCTCCATATACTTGCCACCTAGGCTTAGGAATAGCAGCAGAATAGTTTTCTAATAAAATTATAGGGCTATTTACTCTAAGAAATTTACGCATAAGTGTTAGAATACCTCTTTATTTAAAATTCGTTGAAGTTGATTGATTTCACTTCCTAATAAGTGTGAAAGCTCTGTGCTCTGACTCGCCAAGCTATTTGTTAAATCTCTAAATTCTTGGAGATTATAAGATTCCCCTTTTAAAATTCTATTTCGTATCTCTCTAAACTTTTGGAGGTCTTCTTCAACAGAAACACCATATTGTTGCTTTACATCAAAAACCTCATCCAGAATACGCCTAACACTTTTTGCATCCTCTGATAAAGTTGGTAACCCATCTAAAATTACAAAATTATCATTTCTTTTAAATTTATAAATCCATGCTCCATCCACTGATCCTACGACAAAAGGTGAATGTGTAGAAATGAATATTTGCGCATTTTTAAAAAGTTTTTGAATCACTGGTAATATTTTACGTTGCCAAGCTGGATGTAAATGAACTTCTATTTCGTCGAGCAATAAAATAAAGCTTCTATCAAAAATATCCAAATCATCAATCCATCGCATTTGGCTCATTCGCATAATCAAATCACCAACCCACGAGACAATACTTTTGACTCCATCTGGCAATGTATCTAATCCGATACGTTGCTCGTCCTGAACCATATTTAAATACATAGTTTCAGGATTTAGATAAAAGCTAAAGTTTTGACCTGTGATTTGAAATAATACCTCTTCTATGACTGATATGTATCGTCTGTACTCCAAAGATTTATCTATCTGATTGGTTGTTTTTAAAAGAGCCTCTTTTATCAAAATTGAACCTATCCAGTTTGAAAATTTTTCAGTATTAATAGATTTGTCAAAACTGGTTGAATCTTCCAATATTTGACTGTATGGAATATCTGCTCTTGAGTTTACTTCAATACTTTTTGAGGTTCTTCTATACCCAGAATAAGAAAAAATAGCAAATGAAAATTTTCCTCCCCTAGTAAGAACCTTGTTAAGACTTACTCCTACTTTATTTATCTCTCCTGATTTATTATAGTTTTTTTGAGTTATAACTAACTTGTAGTCTGTGTAATTACTTTTAATTTGAAATGAACTTTCGCTAAAATTGAGCTTTTCTATCAAAGATGGCCCATGTTTAAGTTTTGAAGTTCGGTAAGAACCCAACTCCGCTAGCATTTCCAATATCGTTGTTTTCCCTGTTCCATTCTCCCCAGTAAGAATATGTATCTCTGCTAATCCTGTATTTTTTTTCTCAGGAAAATCTATTTTTAAATTATTAAACACTCCAACTTGACTTATTTCTAAACTTTCTATTCTAAAGTTTTCCATAGATTCAATATATATTTTAGTCAACAATATAGCTAATAGTTCAAACTTGGACAAATATACCAATGTGTTAGGCTATTAGAAACAAAGTAGCCGTCAAACAAAGTTCGACGGCTAAATTCACAGGCACAAGGCCTGATAATCAAACACTATAATCAATTCCTTTTTCCAAATTCGGATGCATAGTAGAGTTATTTCTTTTTTGAAATGCTCTTTTTGCACCCTCAATAACTTATAAAGCTTGGCGCTGACGCCAAGCTTTTTTTAATTAGAATTTCCAACGTACGAAAGCTTCCATTGCTTCATATTCTGCTAGACCTAACTTGTTGTACAACTCTGCTGTACTCGCATTGCGGTCTTCAGCTCTTTGCCAGAATTCGCGTGAGTCTGTTCCTTGGAACGGTACACCATCTTTTTGTGATTGGTGTTTGAAGATACCATAACGCTTCTTCAATACTTGGTCTGGTGACATTGGAACCGCCATTTCGATTTGGTCGATGTCCCACTCTTGCCAAGCGCCTTTGTATAACCATACCCAACAGCTATTCATGTATTCACGGTGTTTCAAACGTGTTACAGCATCCATGATGGCATCCAAACATACTTTGTGAGTACCATGTGGATCGGCTAAGTCACCTGCTGCGTAAATCTGATGAGGTTTAACTTCTTCAATCAAATCCATTACGATTTGAACGTCAGCTTCACCGATTGGGTTTTTCTGCACTTTACCTGTTTCGTAGAATGGCATATCCAAGAAATGTACATTCTCTTTTGGAATACCCACGTAGCGACAAGTATTTTTAGCTTCTCCTCTACGAATCAACCCTTTGATGTAACGCACCTCCGAAGTATCCACTTCCGAATCTTTCTTGTTTTTCAAGAACTTCACTGCTTCACGATAGATACGATTTGCTTTTGGATTGTTTGCTTCAAATTTTTCGTTAAAGTCAACCACAAATTCTGCAAAACGAAGTGCTTCGTCATCTGCTACGGCAATGTTACCCGAAGTTTGGTACGCTACGTGTACATCGTGACCTTGGTCATGTAAACGTTGGAAGGTACCACCCATTGAGATAATATCGTCGTCGGGGTGTGGGGAGAAAATAATCACACGTTTCTTCGCTGGGTAAGCACGCTCAGGACGATTAGAGTCGTCGGCGTTTGGCTTACCACCTGGCCAACCTGTGATAGTATGTTGTAAATAGTTGAAAACTTCGATGTTAATATCATAAGCCTGACCATACAATGCTAACAAATCAGATAAACCGTTTTCGTTATAGTCTGAGTTTGTCAACTTCAATACAGGCTTGCCAACTTGTAAAGCCAAGTGAGTAACGGCTTTTTTCACCATTGGACGATCCCAAGTTACGGCATCTACCATCCATGGAGTACGAATGCGAGTCAATTGAGAAGCAGCCGAATTATCCAATACAAAAGCTGCATTGGTATGGTGCTGTAGGTAAGACGCTGGTACATCAGCAGATACTGAGCCTTCTACTGCACGAGCTACGTTTTCGGCTTTGTGCTCACCCCAAGCCAACAAAATTACGCGCTTCGCTTCCATAATTTTGTTGATACCCATGGTAATGGCTTTTTTTGATACTTTTGCCAAACCACCAAAATCACCAGTAGCATCGATACGTGTAGTAAGATCAAGAGTCATCAAACGAGTTTTTGAGTTTACCAATGACCCTGGCTCGTTGAAACCAATGTGACCGTTACGACCAATACCCAACAACTGAAAATCCAAACCACCATAGCGCTCAATTTGCTCTTCGTAGTCATGACAAAAATCAGCTACTTTTTCTAATGGCAATGTACCATCAGGTAAGTGCCAGTTGCCTGATGGAATATCCACATGGTCAAACAATTGCTCGCGCATGAAGCGTACATAACTTTGTACTGCATCAGGCTCCATAGGGTAGTATTCGTCAAGGTTGTAAGTAACTACATTTTGGAAGCTCAAACCCTCCTCTTTGTGCATACGAATTAGCTCTTTATACACTTTTTTAGGAGACGACCCAGTGGCCAAACCTAATACAGCAGGTTTGCCTTCACCAGCTTTTTGGCGAATGATAGAAGCAATTTCTAACGCTACTGAGCGAGAAGCTTCGTCTGAGTTTGCGTAAATTTTTGTAGGGATACGTTCGTAGCTGATGGCCTGTTCCATAGTTGTTTATGCTGCACGACTTGATGCCGTGGTTGGTTTTCGTACTTAAATATTTTTATATGAAAATTGGGAATAGTTCTTCTTAATCTTTTTTGCTTACTACAATTAGCTCCAGTCCTAATACACCAAGTACCTTATCGAGGGTCTTAAGCGATGGGTTGGCTTTGCCAAGTTCAATTGAATGAATTGTCTTGATAGCAACATCGCTCTTATCGCTCAGCACTTCTTGACTGTAGGAAAGTTCATTGCGTCTTTCTCTGATTATGTGGCCTAATTGTTCGAAGTTCATATTACTTGATAATATATTACTTATTTCATGACAAATATAGAAACAAAATATTAAATAAAAAATTTTAATAAGTAACATATTTCCGAATCATTAAAATTTTTAAAATATTTTTCATAAAAACCTCAAATATCTCTGTAAAAGACCCTTTACCCCTTATTTAATCAGTAATATTTTTCTAGTGATTTTAAAAAAATACGATTTTTAGGTACTCTTATGTTGAACCTATTATTTCAAAAAATAAATATCAGTAATATTTTACCTGTTAAATTATTTCAATGTTATGTTTTCGGAAAATAAATTTATAAATACAGTTTCCGTAGGGGCATATTGTTTTAAGCTTGTCAAAATATAGAAGGGTTGAAAATTGTTATTGAAAAAAAATCGAAAACAGAAAACAAAATTACTTTTTGGTAGTTATTCAATAACAATAAATACATTTTAGTATAATAAATCGCACTTTCATTGAATTGGATATAAAAACTTTCACCAGTTTTTTACTTCACTTTCTTTACACAATCAATCACTTAATTACTTATCCATGAATGCATTTTTAAGAAACATTTGGGTAGTCCTATTATTATTTCCTCTCTGCCTACAGGCACAAAATCAAAAATTAACTGTCAGCGGCTATATCAAGGACACTAAAAATGGAGAAGGTCTTATTGGCGCCTCTGTTTTTGTAAAAGAACTTATGACGGGTACAACCACCAATACGTATGGTTTTTACTCACTCACAGTGCCAAAAGGAAACTACACTTTAGTGGTAAGCTCGGTAGGATACCGTAAAAGTATCCGTGAAATTAAACTCACTGAACAAAGCTTAAGCCTTAATCTTGAACTGCAAGAGGATGGTCAAGAACTAGAGGAAGTTGTCGTTAAAGCAAAAAGAGAGGACGATAATGTGAAATCGATGGAAATGTCGGTTAACAAAGTTGAAATGAAAACCATCAAAAAAATTCCTGCACTTTTAGGTGAAGTGGACTTGGTGCGTGCGATTCAGTTTTTGCCAGGCGTTACAACCGTCGGCGAAGGCGCTTCTGGCTTCAACGTACGTGGAGGTGGTGTCGATCAAAACTTAATTTTATTAGATGATGCGCCAGTTTATAACTCATCACACTTATTTGGTTTCTTTTCAGTATTTAATCCTGACGCTGTCAAAGACGTAAAACTCATCAAAGGGGGTGTGCCAGCTCAATATGGTGGTCGTGCATCTTCGATTCTGGATGTAAAAATGAAGGAAGGGAATGCCAAAAAATTGGAAATTAATGGTGGTATAGGTGTTATTTTCAGTCGATTGTCTATTGAAGCCCCAATTGTCAAAGACAAAGCTTCATTTATTGTAGCGGCTCGTCGTTCTTATATCGATATTTTAGCCAAACCTTTCCTTACAGGAAACAATGCTGGTTCGAGTTTCAACTTTTATGACTTAACGGCTAAGGTTAACTATAATATAGACAATAAAAATACGGTTTTCCTTTCAGGCTATTTTGGACGTGATGTTTTCGGACAAGATTTTGGTTTTAACTGGGGTAACAGTACGCTTTCTGGTCGATGGAACCATGTATTTAGCGATAAGTTATTCTTGAACACAACGGCTTTTTACAGTAACTATGACTATTCTTTAGATTCTGATTTGAAGAATAAGCGTCCCAATAATGCTTTTAAATGGTCTTCTAATATCACCAATTTAAGTATTAAACCAGATTTTACTTATTATATTTCTCCCAATAATACCCTTACTTTTGGTGGACAGGTATTAACGTATAATTTCAAGCCTGGGTCGGCAACGGCTACCTCGCAGGGAGAGGCTCGCTCATTTGGTCAAGAGCGTAAAGGTGGCGTTGAGTCTTCGATATATGTAGGTGACGAATGGAAAATCTCACCAAAATTATCTGTTCAATATGGCTTGCGTTTTTCAAGATATGATTTTTCAAGTCAAGAAGATTTTTACTACGAAAGAAAATATGTGGGTGTGAGTGCTGATTTCCCTTCAGGATATGACTTGACATATATCCCCAATACAAAAGGAAAAACAATCCAGACTTACCAAAATCTAGAGCCACGTTTCTCTATGAACTACAACACGGGTGACAACAGCTCAATCAAGGCTAGTTATAACCGTTTGGCACAATATGTCCACCTCATGTCAAACACGGCGGCCTCTACGCCTTTGGACGTATGGACGTCGAGCACGAATAACATCAAACCACAAATTGCAGACCAAGTAGCTTTGGGCTATTTCCAAAACTTTGGAGATAATATGTATGAAGCCTCTGCAGAGGTGTTTTTCAAAGAAATGCAAAACCAAATTGATTATGCCGACCGCGCCAATTTATTTTTGAATCCTTCATTCGAAAAGGATTTGTTGTTTGGTAAAGGGCGTGCTTATGGACTTGAGCTATTTGTCAAGAAAAATCGTGGGAAGTTGACAGGTTGGATTAGCTATACGCTACAACGTTCGGAGAAAAAAATAGATGCCCTTAACAATGGAAACTGGTACTTCAGCCGTTATGACCGTACTCATACATTGAATATGTTGGCTCAGTACGAAATTAACAAAAAATGGTCATTCGGAGCAAACTTCGCCTATATCACTGGGGTACCATACACTTTACCCGAACAGCAGTTTGTGGTAGAGGGGCAAGTATATCCATATATTCCAGCAGGCACACGTGGTAATTTCAGAGTTCCTGCATACCACCGATTAGACGTTTCGGCTACCAAGAAAAACAAAAAAGCTTTATTTGGTAAAGGTGAATCAGAGTGGGTATTCTCGGTTTACAATCTATATAATCGTCGTAATCCATTCTCGATTTATACCCGTCCAAACGAAACAAACCCTGCTCAAACAGAAGCAGTTCAGTTGTCTATTATCGGTTCTTTTGTTCCAGCTGTAACTTATAACTTTAAGTTTTAATCATAAAATTACCTTTAATCCAAATTGGAGAAGGTAATAAGTTAGTGGGCAAAATTGCAATAATTTTACCCGCAATAGGCATTGAGCTATATGTCATAAGCAGAAAGTATAAATGTATTTCTAATAGTATTATGAATACAATTTTTGCCTAATGCGTATTAATGCCATTTTATTTTAGATTAATACTTAATGATATTTAAAGAATTTAACTTGTACTTAAATCATGAAAAAATATATTTTAAATACTTTGATTGTACTTGGTACTTTGAGCCTCACAAGCTGTGAAGATGTCATTGATTTACAAGGCATTACCAATGCTCCGTCGATGTTAGTGGTGGACGGAAATGTAACCGATGTATCTACTAATCAAGTTATTACGCTTACGCAATCTCAAGATTATTTTAACAATGCTACTGTCAAGCCTGTCTTGGGAGCCGCGGTTACTGTAACAGATAGCGATGGGAAGATTTTTACCTTCAAAGATCTCAAAGGAGATGGCAAGTATGTTTGGACGCCAACTACTTCAGAGCCTAAAATTGGTCAGGTTGGCAAAACCTACACGCTTAAAATCACAGCAAATGGTGAAACCTACCAGGCAGTTTCAGCACTCAAAAGAGTGCCTAAAATCGATTCGATTGCCTATCAATTTGACGAAGCTCGATTAAACCAAAGAGACGACGACAAAGGATATCCCAAGGAAGGATATGACGCACAATTTTATGCACGTGACTTTACAGGTATTGGCGACTGTTACAGAATTATAGCTTATAAAAATGGAAAGATGCTAGAAATGAGCAATACTGTAGCTATCGCTTATGATGCAGCAATCCAAAAAAGTAGTGGTGCTGCTGATGGATTAATCTTTAGCTTACCTGTACGCTCTACGATTTCGCCACAACTCTACTTAGCAGGCGACACAATTAAAGTTGAGCTTCGTTCGATTACTGAAGGGCATTTTGACTTTTGGACACAGGCTAGACTTGAAGTCAACAACGGCGGTCTATTTGCAAGACCTTCTGCCAATATTCCAACCAATGTCAACAATGTAAACAGCAGCTCAAACAAAAAGGCTGTAGGTTGGTTTGGTACATCAGCGGTAAGTTTTTCACAAACCGTTGTAGATCCGAAAAAAGCTCAGATAGGGTTGAGATAAAATATTAAGTGAACAGTAACAAAGGTAGAGAGGCACAAAGTGATTAAAACAAATCACTTTGTGCCTCTCTGCCTTTGTTACTTTGAACCTATCTTTAAGCAAACTTCTGCTCAGATTCAATACCGTATTTGTATTTTTTACCTTTCAATTTTTCGTTTTGAATAGCATTGATGAGTGATTTTACGACACTCTTCTTTACAGCGACAAAAGCCATAAAATCTTTGAGTTCAATCACTCCAATATCTTCTTTCTGTAAATTTCCTTTTTTAGCCAAAAAGCCTAACACATCTCCTTTACTCAATTTATCCTTTTTACCACCATTGATATATAGGGTAGTAAATTCAGAAAACGCAGGCGGAGTAGTATTTTCAGGAAAAATAAATTCTTCTATTTTTTGGTTCAAATACTCCGGTTGGTGCTCATTTCTGTGCAAAAGTAAATATGCAAACCCTTCAGCATTCATACGGGCGGTACGTCCGTTACGATGCACAAAATCTTCGTTTTTGAGTGGTAAATGATAATGAATTACGTGTTTTACAAAAGGAATATCCAAGCCACGAGCTGCCAAATCAGAGGCTACTAAAAACTTCACACTTCCATTTCTGAAACGAATCAGCGCTTTTTCTCTATCTAATTGGTCCATTCCTCCATGAAAATAAGCGTTTTCGATACCCATTTGCCAAAGCAAATCGGAAGTTCGCATCGTTGTCTCACGATGATTACAGAAAATAATACTCGGCTCAGCGCCCAAATGACAAATCAATTCGAACAGACGATCTATTTTATCTTTTGATTCAGAAATAACTTTGTATAGTTTCAAATCTGGCTTTTCATCTTCTTCTCTAGTAAAGTTCAGCACCCAAGGTTGCGTAATTTTAGTAAACTCAGGAATCTTAATTTTAGCAGTAGCCGATACCAATACCTTTGTTTTGAGTTTACGCAAATGCCCATAAATAAACTCCATTTGGTCATGAAAACCCAAGCTCAAAGATTTATCAAATTCATCTAAAACCAATGTCTGAATACCAGATAAATCAAAAGTTTTGCGGGTAATATGGTCGGCAATACGCCCAGGCGTACCAATCAGTACAGCAGGTGGCTCGCTCAAGTTCTGAATTTCGACAGCCATGTTATGACCTCCATAACAGATATTGACTTTGAAACCTGTACTCATTTTGCGCCATACTTGCTCGATTTGTAAGGCAAGCTCACGCGAAGGCGCCAAAATCAAACATTGTACTCGTTTTTCCTCTGGTTTTAATTTGGTAAAAATGGGTAATAAAAAGGCAAGCGTTTTACCCGAACCCGTAGGTGCAAGTAACAGGGTATCAGGGCGATTCTGAATACTACGGAAAGAGTCCTCTTGGATTTGATTAAGCTGTTCAATTTCTAAATTGTTTAACAGCGATTGAATTTTATCATCTAATTGCATAATACAAAAGTACAAGCAAATGAGGAGATGTGACTGGATAGACCTGAAAATATATTGGAAGGAAGCAGTAACATCAGGTAATTTTCAGGTTGGAGAATAAAAAAGATTTGAAAATTGTCACAGTACATGACTCATCTTCAAATCCTCTAAGAGCATGTTTACATTCTATAAGTCCTTAAAAATAAATAAGTTTATATTTATTTTTCTGAAATCCTATTGTTTGAGCCGTAGGCGAGGTGGGTCGCCACTCCGATTAGGATTTCTTGACTTTCTTTTGCGGCCGCCGCTGCGGTTACTTTTCTTGTGTCAAGACAAGAAAAGTAAGGTGTGGCGAAGGGAAATTTCGTTTTTCAGATGAGAACCAAATAAAATTTTCAAACATACTCTAATTCAACCATTACATTTCCCCTAACTGATTTTTGTCGATAAACTCTTTAAAAGCACGACGATAGGTATCACTAATAGGTAAATACGTTTGCCCTATTAGGACTTTTTCTTTGTGAATAGCATCGATGGCATCCAACGACACGATATAGGAATTATGGATTCGAATAAATTTTTGTTCGGGTAGTTGTTCCTCCAAAGTTTTCAAACGTTGTAAGGTAACCACTTTTTGGGTTTTGGTAAAAATGGTCACGTAATCCTTCAAGCCTTCTACATAAAGGATGTCATTAAGTCTGATTTTGACCAATTTTGTACCATCTTTTACAAAAATATACGCTGGGCTATAATCCATGATAGGTACTTTTTCATGAATGATTCGCTCGACAGTCGTAGGTATTTGAGTATTCGTATGCTCATTGCTACCTAATCGCTGACTAGCTTTTTCGACAGCTTTCAAAAAACGCTCGAAAGTAATAGGCTTGAGTAGATAGTCCATCACGTCGAGCTCATATCCTTCTAGTGCATATTCGGAATAGGCGGTTGTCAGAATTACCAACGGTTTTTTTTGTAGAATTTTGAGCAAAGTAATCCCTGTAATTTCGGGCATTTGCACATCCAAAAATAGCACATCTACTGTATTTTCTCTCAAAAACTCAATCGCATCCAAGGGATTTGAACAGGCTTTTAACAAGCTTAAATAGGGCACTTTTTTTACGTATTCTGTCAAAAGATTGCGTGCCAATGGCTCATCTTCAACAATCATGCAGGTGATATTCATGCCAAATTGAGGGTTAAATGTACACGGTAATGAGTTGGGGTATCCTCAATGATCAGTTCATGTTGATTGGGGTAGCTTAGCTCCAAACGACGTCTTACATTTTGTAAACCTATCCCTGATTTTTCTTCGTTATTGGTATTTTTCGGAATTTTAGGGTTTTCTACGATATAACTACAACTTTGACGATTCATTTCAAGCACTGCATATACAAACGAATCCGACACATTATTGCTTACGCCATGCTTAAAGGCATTTTCGAGAAACGTAATCAAAATCAGTGGCACAATCATAATGCCCGTTGTTTCACCTTTCACCTCCAACCGAATCGGTATGTCGTTATTTAAGCGAAGTTCCTCCAAACTAATATAGTTTTGCATATACTCGATTTCTTTTGACAAAGACACCTTCGGATGATTGGAGTCATAAATCATATATCGCATCATTTGCGAAAGTTTGGCAATTACTTCGGTTGTATTTGGGGAATTAGTAAAAGCAAGATAATACAGATTATTAAGAGTATTGAACAAAAAGTGAGGGTTAATCTGTGCTTTTAAAAAACGAAGTTCTGCCATAAGACCTTCATTTTCAACCTCTTTCTTTTTTGCCTCTAACTCAAACCAATCTTCTACAAATTTTAACATACTGATAAATGCCACAATAAACAAGGTAGAAAGAGACGAGCTTACCCAAAATCTATCAGTGTATAAAAACCATGCTTCGTGCGAGTATCCATCAACGATCCATCGCTTGCCATGAACCAGTATTTCGACACTCACAAATAGAGGAAGTATAATACTGAGCAAATAAGACGATAAATCTTTGCTAGCCAAAAATTTAGGTAACAACACAAAATAGTTGAAATACGCAATCACAGCAATACAAACCGCCTGAAAGCCTGCATCTAAAAATGCTCTTAACAAATCAGGTTCTTGTCCGTGCTTAGGATAAGTAAACTGATAATAAAAAAAGGAAAAATACACGCACCAAAATGCGATGTGTATATATAGTATTCGTTGTTTTTTCTGTGGATTCATTATATTAAAATATAGTTTTGGTACTAAGTCAATACACTTGACAGATAAAGGCAAAAAAGAACTCATTTCTAACACTTCTTCTCAATACTTGTTTTGCCTTTATTTTCAAATCTCGACAGAAAGTTAAAAGATTCGGTATATAATCTCCTTAAACAAGCCCTTTTATTCTACCATTTGACTTTTGCGACAGACAATCCCCCTTATTTTCTCCATCATTCGGCAAAATCGATGAATCCACCTAGTTGTCGAGTCGATTGAGGGAAAGGTATAATACAAAAAATTAGTCCGATTTTTTGTATTTGTTTTGCTTCATCAAAAAACACAAAGGCACGTAAGATTTTTAATCTCTCAAAATATGAAATCATTATTCACTTTCCTAGCGTTTGTCATCACCATCCAAATGGCACAAGCGCAATTTCCAGGACCAGGCTCCGATGGACAAGGTCGCCAACGTACTGCTACCGAAACTAATGCTGTGGCAAATCCAGCGCCAAAAGGCAATGCCAAAATCACAGGTTATGTGATTGACTCGGCGGCAACACAAGCTGTAGCGTTTGCGAACATTGCTCTTTTTAATAAAGCTACTAATAAAATTATTGATGGCGCAGTGGCCGACGAAAAAGGTAAGTTTACCATGAAAGGCTTGGCTGCTGGCGATTATAAAATTCAAATTTCATTTGTTGGTTTTATCAATAAAACCATTGATGACATCAAAATCAAAAAAGGTGATGACCTTGATTTGGGCGTAATCAAGTTGACCCCTCAAATGAAAATGCTTCAGGAAGTAACCGTAACAGGTCAAAAAGCACTCATCGAAGAAAAAGTGGACCGCTTAGTTTTTAATGCTGAAAAAGATTTAACCTCAAAAGGTGGCGATGCTTCGGACGTATTGAAAAAAGTACCCATGCTTACCGTGGATTTGGACGGTAACGTATCGTTGAGAGGTAGCTCAAATATCAGAGTTTTGATTAACAACAAACCTTCGACAATTATGGCGAGTAGTGTGGCTGATGCCTTGAAGCAAATCCCTGCCGACATGATTAAAACTGTTGAAGTAATTACATCGCCATCTGCCAAATATGATGCTGAGGGCTCGGGAGGTATTATCAATATCATTACCAAGAAAACAACATTAGAAGGTCTAACACTCAATGTTGACTCTGGTGTGGGTAACCGCTCGTCCAACTTAGGCTTGAATGGCAACTACCGCAAAGGAAAATTAGGCGTGAGTTTAAGTGGTTTTGGTCGTGCGTTTTATAATCCCTCTTCTGGTTCATTAACGCAATCTACTTTGCAAGGTGGCTCTACTATTACGACAAAACAAAGCACTGATGCACAAGACAATGGTTTGTTTGGACAATATACCTTAGGTCTTGATTATGATTTAGCAAAAAATCAATCTTTATCAGCAAGTGCTCGTTTTGGGGTTAGAAACTTCAAACGTGACCAAACACAAGCAACTTCTATTTTTGCAGATGACGCCTTAACAAGTACTGCATTGAGAGGTATTAATTCTCAAGATTTGTCAAATTCGGTTGACTTAAACATTGACTATCTGCATACCTTCAAGCCACAGCAAGAATGGTCTATTTCGACGCAGTATAGCCAAAACAATTTGACCAACAACTTTACGTCGGATTTGTTGGGAACAGGCAATGATATTCTTTCTCGTCAGAAAAACATCAACTTGAATACCAATAAAGAGTTTACAGTACAGACAGACTACACTACTCCACTGAGGAAGAATCAATTACTAGAGTTCGGCGTTAAAGGAATTTTCAGACAAGTAAACAGTAATTATGAGTATTTAGCTGCCACTGGTAACTCTTCTATATATTACAACGATGCGACTCGTCCAGCAGGTTTGTTGAACTATCAGCAAAATGTCGCAGCAGGTTATTTGTCTTATACCTATACGACAGACAACAAATATACCTTCAAAATAGGTAGCCGTTACGAGTACACAAGCATTACCGCAAATGATGCTAACAGCACCATTTCAATACCTGACTATAGCAATTTAGTACCAAGTATCAATGTTTCAAAAACCTTTGCTGGTACTACGTTAAAAGCCGCTTACAATCGTCGTATTCAGCGCCCAGGGTTACAACAACTAAACCCAAACTTTAATGCAGCCAACCCGCAAGATATTAGAATTGGTAACCCCAACCTAAGTCCTGAATTGACTGACAACTTTGAATTAGGAGCAAGTACCAACATTAATAAGACGTATATCAATGCCTCATTGTTTGCTCGTCAAACTAATAATTCGATTTCGCAAATCAGAGTATTATCAGATACATTGTCGGGAGCTTTAATTACCACGTATCAGAATATTGGTAAACAACAAAACTATGGTGCCAATGTATTTGCCAATATTTTTATCACACCAAAGTGGAGTTTAAATGGCGGTGTTGACTTATTACATACCTACCTCGAAGGTCAGGCGCAGAGCTTAAGCGGAACCTCTTATACAACTAGCAATTCAGGATTTGTTGTAAGTGGACGTATCATGACATCGTTATCGTTGACAAACGGATGGGGCATTCAAGGATTTGGATTTTTCCGTGGACCACAGATACAACTTCAAGGTTCGCAGAGTGGATTTAGAATGTACTCATTGGGTATCAAAAAAGATTTACCAAATCAGAAGGGAAGTATTGGGATTGCAGCCGAAAATTTCATGACGAATGGCTTTGTTATAGCGACGAATTTGAATTCTGAAACTTTTAAACAAACAAGTGAAAATAAAATATATAACTCAAGCGTTAAGTTAACGTTTAGTTATAAAATTGGCAAAATGAGCTTTTCTAGCCCTAAAAAAACCAAGTCGGTTAGTAACGATGACGTAAAAGGCGACGGAGGTGGCGATAATAGCGGTGGCGGACAGGCGGCTCCTGCAAGTGGTGGAAATAGTGGAAATCGCCCAAGATAATTTTGAGTATAATTCGGTAGTATTATTCTTTATTAGTAAATTTGCAACCGATTTAATTCCAACTTTGTTCTTTAGAAACGAATTAATTAAAAGTGAAAGCATTTTGGACTATTTTCAGATTCTTTCATCTTTGAGCAAATCAACTTCGCTTGTATTCTTGAAGCCAATTCTTCAAGCAACGATATAACCCTTGGAAAGACAAACTACGAGTTTTCTGATCCTCTTATCTAGGGCACACAATCTATATAATTGTGTTTTTTGGATAATAATCTAGAAAGGCTCGTCCTATTCGAGACGAGCCTTTTCTTTCACATATCATTTTCATCGACCAAACGATTGAAGTACTTTTAGTTAATAACGTTTGATTACAAGACTTCAAATAACATAAAATACCTCCTCTACCCCCCATTAATCCTATTCAGTTTCACTCTCAAGATTCATTTATAAATTCATTAATCACACTTACCGTCAGATTTGTAACTCCTTTTCTTTTAAGCATTTGATCTTTCAAAATTTTTCTAAAATAGTATAGTATTCGATATTCACAATACGCTATAATCTATTAAGCCTATTTGTCAAGTATGAGAAAAATATCGCTGTATATACCTTTATTTTAGGCTTATAGCTAAATTTTAGAAACACTTAAATTTAATTTTTTAAGTTGGACACAATTAAGCAGATTCCCTCTTGCGAGCTGTTTAATTATCTTTTTCAAGTACGAATTATTTTCTTTTTATACTTTTTTAACCCCAAAAACTTTTATTACCATGAAAAAAATCACTATCCTCTCTTTTCTTTTAGTAGCTTCATTAAGCACATTTGCTCAAAAATGGTCAGTAGATAAAGCACATGCTAAAATTGGCTTTAGTGTTGTACACATGATGCTTTCGGATGTAGATGGTTCATTCAAAAAATTTGATGCTTCTATCGCGTCTTCAAAAGATGATTTTTCTGATGCTACCTTTGAATTTACAATCGACGCAAATACAATAAGTACAGATAACGATATGAGAGATGGACACCTTAAAGGCGATGGTTTCTTTGATGTAGCCAACTTTCCAAGTATCACATTCAAAAGTAATTCAGTACAAAAATCAGGGGCAAAAACCTTGAAAGTAACTGGCGACTTGACTATGCACGGCGTAACAAAACCTGTAACTTTTGATGTAACATTGAATGGCCTTGGCGAAAACCGTCAGAAGAAAAAATTAGCTGGTTTCAAAGTAGTAGGTACTATCAAACGTTCTGACTTTGGTGTTGGTGGCAAAACTCCTTCAGCAGTAGTTAGCGACGAAATCGAATTGAAAGCAAACGGCGAATTTGTTCAAAACTAATTGAGATAGATTTTCTAGAAATACCCACTGCGTTAGTGTTTAAGTCCAAAACACTAGCGCAGTTTTTTTATGTAGTAAAAACTTCATACTTGAGGACTTCCTCAGAAAACCCTCCTCCATTCATCATACAATACGACGTTTTGACACAATCTATCGTATCCAAAAAGCAATAAACGCCCAGAATCTTGTATATTTGAGCAAAGCGCCCTTAGCTAATACTTTCTGAGTTCATACAACATGCACATACAAATTCCGTTGTAGGAACAAATTGAGCCTTTGTTCGCTTCAAGAACTTTAATTTTTTATTCAATGAAAAAAACTATTTTGACGCTCTGCGCACTCGTTATGTGTGTTGGGTCTTTTGCGCAAAAAGTTACCCAAAATGCTTCGTATCAATTCTTTGTTGACTTAACTACCGTCAAAAATGATAAACTAGAAGTATCATTAATTGCACCTAAAATCAATAAGGACGAAATCACGTATAACCTTCCAAAGATTGTTCCAGGGACTTACGCTAACTATGACTTTGGTCGTTACATTACAGACTTCAAAGCTTTTGACGCTGCTGGCAAAGCCCTCAAAGTGGAAAAGCTTGACAAAAACAGTTATAAGATTGCTAAAGCTAAAAGTCTTTACAAAATCACTTATTTGGTGGATGACACTTGGGATTCTCCAGAAATCAGTGGTGAATATGTGTTTGAACCTGCGGGAACAGATATTGAAAAGGATACTTTGTTTGCTGTTAACACACACGGTTTCTTTGGCTATTTCGACAATTTGAAAAATGTAACCTACAATGTCAATTTCTCGAAACCAAAGGGTTTTTATGGTGCCACGTCGATGATCGCAAGCAAAAGCGATGCAAGCAGTGATTTGTTTTCGGCAGGTAATTACAATGATTTGGTAGATGCACCAATCATGTATTCAAAACCAGATACCACTGTATTGAAAGTAGGTGGTGCTGATATTTTGATTTCGGTATATTCGCCTAACAAAAAAGCAAGTTCTGCTGAGATTGCAGCCAATGTAAAAACTTTGTTGGAAGCTCAAAAAGAATATTTGGGTGGTACTTTGCCTATCAAAAAATACGCTTTCTTGATTATTTTGTCAGACAATTTGAAAAATGGTAGCTATGGCGCACTCGAACATTCGTATTCGTCTTTCTATTACTTGCCAGAGGCTTCTGCTGAAGAATTATCTCAAACAGTTAAGGATGTTTGTGCGCATGAGTTTTTTCATATTGTAACTCCTCTAAGCATTCACTCTGAAGAAATTGGAGACTTTGACTTCAACAAGCCAAAAATGTCAAAACATTTGTGGATGTACGAAGGTATGACCGAGTATGCAGCTGGTCACATGCAAGTGATGTACGATTTGATTCCATTGGGTCAATACTTAAATATGGTTCGTAACAAAATCAACAGTATGTATGATCGTTACGATGAAAAAGTACCATTTACAGTAATGAGTGCTGATGTGTTGGAAAAATACAAAGATCAATATCCAAACGTGTACGAAAAAGGTGCTTTGATTGGGTTGTGCTTGGATATCAAACTTCGTCAGCTTTCGAAAGGAGCTTACGGAACGCAAAATTTGATGCGTGATTTATCAAAATATTATGGTAAAGAAAAATCATTTAAAGACCCTGAGTTGTTCGACAAAATCACGGAGATTACTAAATTCCCAGAACTTCGTCAGTTTTTTGCAAAATATGTAGAAGGAAACCAACCTCTACCACTAGAAGAAATTTTCCAAAGTGTAGGGATTGAATTCCAAAAAGAGGCGAAGGTTCGTGAGAAATCTATTGGGGTATCAGTATATAGCTTAGGTCTGAACCAAGAGTCAAAAGCTATTTATATCTTGGAAGATGAAGGCATTGATGCTTTCGGTAAAAAATTAGGATTAAAAGCTGGTGACGAATTTGTGTCACTAAATGGCAAATCGTTGGATTTAGCGAACTTCCGTAACACTCGTACTGACTTTATGCAAAACGCTAAAGAAAATGATACTATCAATATGGTGGTAATGCGTAAAGAAGGTGACAAAAAAGTAGAAGTAAAACTCTCGGCGCCATTATTTATTCCAGAAATTACGGAGAAAAACTTGCTTAAACCAGTAGCTTCTCCTAGCGAGGCTCAAGTTACTTTATTAAAAGCGTGGTTGTCGCCAGCAAGCAAATAAGCATTGACTTTTGCGCTTAAATGCATTATATTCAGGTCTAGCATTTTAAACAATGCTAGACTTTTTTTATGCAAAAAATCTACCCTATCAAATGCCCAAAACTATCAGATAGTTATTGGTATCGTGGCTTTTATTTTTTTCTAGCAACGCTTTTTTATGCCTGTTCATCATTGGATTCGACAGAGCTACAGCCTGTCATTTTATCTTCAAAAGACTACCTAATGCAAGAAAAAGGGCAGTTTTGCGTTTTTTCAGTTCATCAACTATCCTACACACTCAACCCCAAAGTGACAGAATCTCTTTTTTTCGAAAAGCATCTTGTGACAGACCATCCTACTCATGAAGGCGTATTAATTGCTATTTTTCGTAAAAACCAAGAAAATGCGAATTGGATTGAAACTGGCAGGAAATTGGTAGTTTTACAAAATAGTAAAATTATAGAAATTCAAAGCAACCAAACACAATGTATTTTGGTCAATCCAATTGAAGTTGGCACCCAGTGGAACTTTCAATTGTATAACCAAGCAAAAGCTCAGCAAGCTCAAATTATTCGTTTTTTACCTCAAACAATCTATGCCAACAAAACGATGTCAAATCTGATAGAGGTTGAGTTGTTTAAAGATTCAAGTGCTTTAAGTTTACAAAAGAAACAAGTCATTTTGGCACCCAATTGGGGCATTGTTTTCTCAAAAGAATCAAATGTTTCTTATTGCTATGAAGGTAATTGCTTAGGTAAAGGGCAAATCAATTATGGAACAGTTATCACTTATGATTTGATAGATTATGGCAAAGAATAAACTTTTTCTCCCACTTTTTCTCCTCTTATTTAGTCTTTCAAGTTTTGGACAAGGGGCACTTAAATATTTGGTTTTACTAAAAGATAAAAATAACTCAACCTATCAAATATCTCAGCCTAATCAATTTTTGTCGGCAAGAGCAATTGCTCGACGAACAAAACAAAATATTGCTGTCACTACGCAAGATTTACCTGTAAATCTTACCTATATCAATCAAATCAAGCAAACTGGAGCAAAGGTATGGTACACCTCCCGTTGGATGAATGGCGTCGTAATCGAGGCAACAGCTGAACAACTTTCAAAAGTATTATCGTTGAGTTTTGTAAAAGGTTTGGAAGGGACAGAACCTCTAAGAAACTATGCAAGTATCCTTTCAGCAGCACGAAGGGTATCTAAATTTGCGATGGAGGATAGCCCAGCCCCAACAGGTTACGGCTTATCCGAAACTCAAAACCTTATGCTTGGTGTCGATGCTATGCACAATCAAGGTTTTCAAGGACAAAATATGCTCATTGCAGTATTTGATGCGGGTTTTACTGGTGCAAATACAATTCCTGCTTTTAGTCATTTATTCAACAATAACAGGGTGATACAAACGTATGATTTTGTTGAAAATAATACGTTTGTGTACAACTATCACTCTCATGGCACCAACGTACTATCCTGTATGGCATCGCTTCAAACAGGCAGAATGATTGGCACAGCACCACAAGCATCTTATGCGCTATTTAGAACTGAAGACGATGAGAGTGAGTCGATTTTAGAAGAAGTCAATTGGCTTATTGCCGCCGAACGTGCCGATAGTTTAGGGGTAGATTTAATCAATTCCTCTTTAGGATATACCGTGTTTGAAGACTCTAATACCAGTCATACCTATCAGGATATGAATGGTAAAACTACAATTGCGGCTAGAGCAGCCAAGTGGGCAGCGCAAAGAGGCATCATTTGTACCATTAGCGCAGGTAATGAGGGCGCCGATGCGTGGAAGTATATCTCTACCCCAGCCGATGCCGACTCGATTATTGCGGTTGGAGCCGTTTCAAGTACGCGTAATGTTGCATCATTTAGCTCGCGTGGTCCAAGCGCTGATGGTAGAATTAAGCCCGACTTATCGGCAATGGGACAAAGTGTTGCCGTCTTAAACACCGCTGGAAACGCTACAGTTTCGAGTGGAACGTCATTTTCCTCTCCTATCCTTTGTGGTATGGTAGCAGGTTTGTGGCAAGCTTTACCCAATAAAAAAGCACAGGAAATCATCCAATTATTGAAAGAATCAGCTAGTGACTATAGCGCACCGAACAATACCATTGGTTATGGTATTCCTAATTTTACTATTGCGTATTTGAAAGCTCAAATCCCATTATTCGAAGGCATATCGCTGGCTTTTCCTAACCCTATCAATGACCAGTTGAAAATAGCATTATCGGATTTTTCTGCTCAAAAAAACTATTCATATCAAGTTTTCAACATGCTCGGAAATCCCATTTCGCAAGGAAGTATCGCCAATGCCATAACATTTGTAGATAGTAGTAATTGGCCAGCAGGTGTTTACATTCTCAAACTTCAGGTAGATCAACAAACGGTGGAACATAAAATTATAAAGATATAACGCTTGTAGAGGCAATGATTAGGCAAATTAAGAGGACTAGACTAGCTGAAATCTGTATTTCAAAATCCAATCTATCCAAAGATTTATTTATATTTATCGAATGTTTATTCCCCACTATAGCATGAGGTCAATATTATACAAAAGTCTTTGTTTTCTTGCTGCCATAATTTACTCAGTTTCATCGTATGCTCAGTTTCATCGTGAAGCTCGATGGATTAGTGTGACCGAACCTCAAAAAGCAAATCAATGGATTTGCTTTCGTAAAAAAATTACGCTCAAAAAAGCCATGGCAACTGCCATTACCAAAATAGCCGTAGACTCCAAATATTGGTTGTGGGTAAACGGACAGTTGGTGGTGCGTGAAGGGGGGCTCAAACGTGGTCCTAATCCACAAGATACTTATTATGACAATGTTGATTTAGCCCCATATTTGAAAGTTGGAGAAAATACTATTGGTATTTTGGTTTGGTATTTTGGTAAAAAAGGATTCAGTCACAACAGTTCTGGACAAGCAGGACTCCTTTTTGATTTGCCTACGCCAAGCGGAAACAATTGGGTTAGCAATGCTTCTTGGCTTTGTAAAGTTCATCCTGCCTTTGGCGAAACTCAAGCGCCATTTCCCAATTATCGCCTAGCGGAATCTAACATCCATTTCAATGCTCAAGAAGATATCGAGGGTTGGTACGAACCCAAATTTGACGATTCACGATGGGAATCGGCTACTGAGTTAGGAGCAGCAGGTGACGCACCATGGAATCAACTTCTAGAACGCCCTATTCCTCAATGGCATCATAGTAGTTTACAAAACTATACCAATACCCCTCCGCTCCCACTCGTCAGTGTAGGTGATACCTTGTTATTACAATTACCTCAAAATTTAGCAATTACCCCTTATTTTAAAATTGAAGCAAAAGCTGGGCAAAAAATAGATATTCGTACCGACAACTATTATGGCGGTAGCGAACCCAATATTCGAACTGAGTATATTACCAAAAATGGTGTGCAGGAGTTTGAAAGTCCCGCCTATTTTAATGGTCATACAGTCAAATACTTTTTCCCAAAAGGAATTAAAATATTAGCGGTTCAGTACAGAGCGACTCGTTATAACTATGAAATACAAGGAGATTTCACTTGTAACGATGCTTTTTTGAATAAACTGAAGGAAAAAGCGCTGACGACACTCAACCTCAATGTGCGTGATGTCATATCTGACTGTCCTGATCGTGAGCGTGCACAGTGGTGGGGCGATGTAGTAATCAATGAAGGAGAAATGTTTTACTACTGGAATCAAGCAGGGCATCAATCTTTACAAAAAGCCATTCGTGAATTAGTAGCTTGGCAAAAACCTGACGGAACGCTTTTTTCGCCAATTCCAGCAGGTAATTGGGATAGAGAACTTCCTGCCCAAATGTTGGCTAGTATTGGTGAATATGGTTTTTGGAACTATTATCGCTATACAGGCGACTCGGCACTCATTGCTGAGGTATACCCTGCCATCAAAAAATATCTTGCACTTTGGAAAATAGATGAGCATCATTTGGTAAAACATCGTGCTGGTGGTTGGATGTGGCACGACTGGGGACAAAATATAGATGTGGAGCTATTGGACAATGCGTGGTATTATTTGGCCATGAAAGGATTATGCAAAATGGCACATTTACTTGGTTTGGAGGAAGATGTAGCAGCCTATTCCTACCAAATGCAAGAAATGAAAGATGCTTTTAACGATACCTATTGGCGTGGTAATTTCTACAGAAGCCCCAACTACAAAGGTATTACCGATGATAGAGGCAATGGCTTGGCTGTAGTGGCAGGATTGAGTAGCCCAGAACAATATGGTTCTATTAGCCTATTTTTAAGTCAGGAGTTACATGCTAGCCCCTACATGGAGAAATATATTTTGGAAGCTTTGTTTCTTATCGGAGAAGATAAAAAAGCTATTGCTCGCATGAAGACTCGCTATAAATCTATGGTCAATAGCCCTATTAGCACCTTGTGGGAAGGCTGGGAGCTCAACAGCGCTACTTACGGCGGTGGCACGTACAATCATGGTTGGACTGGCGGACCAGCTACGCTTCTTTCCCAATATGTGGCAGGGATTAGTCCTTTGGCAAATGGATTTAAAACTTATAAAATACAGCCTCAAATAGGCATTTTGACTTCGATAAAAGCACAAGCCCCCTGTCCAGCGGGTTTGATAAAAGTCAATATTCAAAATACCCCTCAGCAATTTACTTTGAGCGCAGAGGTGCCTACAGGAATGCAAGGCGTCATTTCAATTCCAATATTAGCTGATATTTACTCAGAAATTACCTGCAACGGAACCGTTATTTTTGCCAATGACAAATACATCAACGCCCTCCCATGGCTAGACTTAGTCCCGGGTAATGAGCACTATCTCAACTTTGAAGTAAAAAATGGAGGGAAAATTGTTTTTGTAGGGAAGAATAAGAAGTGAGGCATCAGGCACTAGGCAACAGTAAATACTTTCTTTTCTAATTACTATTGCCTAATGCCTTTTTGCCTATATCTTACCTCTCCTTCGAATTGTTCGAATTTAAAAATGTAAAGAAATAGTTTTCAGTGAAAGAATAAGAGGCAAGATAGAAGGCATCAGGCAACAGTAAATACTTTCTTTTCTAACTACTATTGCCTAACGCCTTTTTGCCTATACCCTATTTTTTTCTCTTCTTCTCCTCAGCATTAATCAAATTTAGATACTGTACTGTATCCAATTTCTTGTTGGCTAGTATTTTATAATTTGCATCTAGCAAAAATACATTTGGATAGGTCTGGGTGTTGTAATCATTGGTAAAGTCAATACTCGAAGTATTGTCGTATCCATGAATAAACTTCTGAGCTTTAAAATCTTTGATAAATTTCTTCCAATCCTTTTTATCTTTTTCTTGTCCACGTACCCCGCAAGCCATAAAAACCTTTACGCCTTTTGCTTGTAATTTGGGATAGTCTTCTACCAACTTTTTGGTTGTTTCTTGACAGTGATGACAATTAGGGTCATAAATCATGACCAAGATATATTTCGATTTTGTTTGATAAAGGCTCACAGGTTTACCGAGGGTATCGCTCATGGGTAAATCCTTGAGCGTATTACCAATCAAAACCTTTTTCATACGATACACGTACTCAAAATTGCGAACCACTGTGGCAGAATCCCATAACGCCACATTTTTGATCATATATTTCTCAGCTACGTGGGTGTACACTACCTCTTTTCCAAGGTAATCTGTCGAAAGAAATTTCTGTGCGATTTTACTAAACACGTACTTTCTTTGGTCAGATTTGGGTGGCGTGCGGTCAAGTAACCTATCAGAAATCTGAATTAAGGTATCAGGCGAATAAGGACCTTCTACAGTTTTGAGGTAATTTTCTAAGACAGGTCCAAGAAACGGTGTTCGCATCATACGTTCGTCCTCAAGGGCAACATTATCGAAATAATGTTTTAGCAAATATTCATTGTGTCTGATTGTATCCTCGGTAGTAGGTTTGGCAGGATATGGAGGAGCAGCAATTTCGGTATTGATACGAACAATATTGGCAGCCAAAGATTCTTTTCCATACTTCTGGACAAAAGCTTTCTTGTAAGCGTCAATATCGGCTATGAGTTTGGGGCGTTCGTTGGCAGGAGCACTTTGAATTTTAGCCCCTTTTTCGTTGACTGTTCTCAAAAATTCGGCAAATTGACGAGCTTCTTCAGAGCCAACAATTTCCATTTTGCCATATAAATCAGCCTTATCGGTATTGATACTAAAATTCTGATTGGTTATCAATAGATCAAAAATCCGCTGATTTCCTTGTACCAACACATAAAATCCCAAGGGTAAATCTTTTTTACCTTGAAATAGGATTTTTCCATCACCATCTGCTTTGGCAGTATCCAAAGCCAAATAGCTTTTTTCAAAGCCATTCACCAAATAAAATGTAGAATCTCTCAGGCCTTTTACCTGAATCTCAATACGATGTTGTGCGTTCAGTTTAGCTGTCATCATGCCCAAAAATAGAAGGCAAATCATCCATCTCTTCATTCTGATATAAAGTTTTTTTGAAAACGAATTTACATAATTATCTCGGCTGTACCTTGTGATTAACAAAAGATTAACACAGCTCTTTAGTATTTTATCATGATTTAACAAGAATATCTAGGAAGATAATATGGTACAAAAAATATAAAAAATTGTAGGATTCAAACTAGTATTTACCATTTAATAAACTCTAGGGCATTTTTCCTGAGTATGCTCCTTATTGTCAGCTAAATACTTGTAAATTAGCTCAATTAATTTTTTCTAAAACTATCTTGCCATCAAGTATGCCTATTCAAAAAGTTACTAAAAATGAGATAATAGCCAAAGCCCTAAACGTGTTCAGCAATAAAGGTTACCACAACACTTCTATGTCAGATCTCGCTGCGGAAGTTGGTCTGCTGAAGGGAAGCTTTTATCATTACTTTATTAGTAAAGAAGAATTAATGTTGCAAATTCTTGAAAGTATTGATTACGAGTTAAAAAGCAGTGTTTATCCCCTGGCCCAGCACAAGCAATATCCTGCCTCTAAACGAATGAAGTTGTTTCTGAAAGGTTTAAGTAAGGTGATTGTGCACAAAAATGGGGGGTGTATTTTGGGAAATACGATTTTAGAAACGGCCAATATTTATCCATCGTTTCGAGTATTGCTTACCACCATCATGGATGGAATTATCCAAAGCTTTACTGCTATTTATCAAGAACTTCACACACAAGAACAAGCGCATATATTGGCACAACAAACCCTTATGGAATTAGAAGGGGCCATTATGTTCTCTAAACTATATAGTAATCCGAGCATCTTTCAGGATTTTCAAAAACGAATGATTCAGCGCGTTGAAACTGATTCATAAGGATTGTATTGGACAAGCAGATTTCAGCTTGGCAATATCAATTGTACACTATTATATCTCAAAACTTTACAGGCTATTGCTTCGATAATTTCTCTGATGTTATCTTGATATTGTTTTGCTTCAAGGATTCTTTTTAGGTTCTAAAGCTATTTCTTGAACCACCTTTACTACCTTTTCTAGGTCTTTGATAGGCGTATAAATATGAGGGGTTACTCGCACACCCACAATATTTTCCCAAGTTACGGGCGAGGTATAAATTCTCCCTTTTTTCATCAATGCTCCATGTAACTCTGAGGAAGTCATTCCTTTAAATCCTATGAGGGCTATCGCACCAGAAAATTCAGGTTTTAGAGACGTTTGGGTATAAAAATTTGGCAAGTCTATACAACGAGTTAATAGATAGTTTTTGAGATATTGTAACCTCTTTTGGATTCTTTCAGTACCAATAGCATTATGAAAATTCACGGCGTGACCAATCGCCATTTCAATAGGAAAAGAACGAGTACCTAGTCCTTCAAATTTTCGGATATCATCTTTCAAAGGATTATCTGAGGGGGTATGTGTCCACAAACTAGCAATATGCTCTTTTTTGACCCACAGTAAGCCTGTGCCAAAAGGCGCACAAAGCCATTTATGTAAACTTGCGCCCAAATAATCACAACCTAAATCGGGGATTTTATAGGCAATTTGTGCAAAGGTATGCGCCGCATCGACCACTACTTTAATCTTAGGATTTTTCTTTTTTACCGCTTCGGAAATAGCTTTTACGGGTAAAGTTTGCCCTGTCCAGTTAATCATGTGTGTAACATGAACGATTCTCGTATTTTCAGTTACTAAATCGACATATCTTTTGACTAATAAATCCTTATCCTCACAAGGTAATGGGTCATGATTGACATATTTAATCACAATTCCTTCTCGTTTTTCGCGCTGTCGCCAACCGTGGAGCATATTCGGATAATCTTGTAGAGACATGACTACTTCATCGCCCTTTTGTAAGTCTAAGCCCAAAATAATTGTATCTAATGCCTCTGTAGCATTGCGATTCATAGCAATTTCCTCAGGAGAACACCCTGCCAAATCTGCCAGTTTGCTACGAACAGCCTCACGATTTTCATCCAAAATTCGCCACATATAATAGGTTGGCGCTTCGTTACACAGCTTGTTGTAATGTGTTAGGGCATCTTGTACCATAATAGGTTGTGGACTTACCCCAGCATTACTCATATTAATCAAATTGGGCGAAGCAGAAAAGGCCAACTGAATTTGCGCCCAATAATCTTCATCGGTAGTGACATCCTTCTCGGGTGCGTAACTAAGAATACGTTGGAGATTTTGCTGAGTAGCTTGACTGGCAAAGGGTAAGGCAGATAAGCTTCCTGTACCGAGTACAAGATTTTGTAGAAAATTACGTCGTTGCATTATAGTTTGGAGCGTTTGAGGTAAGAAGGTTTTGGCTTGACTTAGGCACAAAGGCACAAAGGCACAAAGGCACAAAGGCACAAAGGCACAAAGGCACAAAGGCACAAAGGCACAAAGTGTTTTATCTCAGTGTTTGGGGAAGCATCAAGTCAAATCCTCCCTAAATTTAATAAAGAATAGCTGCAATTTGTAAATTTGAAGATTTGATAATTTGAAAATTAGGAAAAGGAATTTTATCCATGTCAAAATCCCCCAAAAGCCCCCTCACAACAACCCCTCAACTAAACCCTAAAACCACTTTGTGCCTCTGTGCCCGATCCCTTTGAACCTAAAAAACAAAACTCCTTGCCTAACCCCTATCACCTAAACACACTTTGTGCCTCTGTCCCTAATCCCTTTGAACCTAAAAAAAAACTCCTTGCCTAACCCCTCACACCTATCCCCTTTGAACCTAAAAAAAAATCCTCATACCCGAAGATATGAGGATTCATAAAAGGAAAAGATTGTTCCTAATTGCGTGCACTTGCATAAAGTGCATTTGGAATTTCTTGTTTAGAGAGGACCCTAACACGTACATTACCTATACCTCTTCTAACTATTCCAATTTTTTTGGCAGCCGCATAACTTAAGTCTAAAAGTACTTTTCTTCTGTGCGGGCCTCTGTCGTTTACACGTACCACAGCTTTTTTGCCATTGGATTTGTTGGTTACTTCCAACAAGGTACCATAAGGCAAACTACGATGAGCTGCTGTGTAGCCATTATTTTTGTAGCGTTCGCCACTTGAAGTTCGTCTGCCGTTGAATTTACGAGCATAAAACGAAGCTTTACCCTGAAATGACCGTGCATCTTTTGCTACAATTGATAGTGAAATTACACTACAAAAAATAAGCAATAAAATGGATTTTACCATGTCTATTTTTTGGATGATGGAGTGCAAAATTACGGTAAAAACCTGTCATTTACAAGCTTGCACAATACTTATGAGTTTACGGCATTGTACTTTATTGATATACATTTTAGTTTTTTCAATTTGTAACACTTCTTAGATTAGTACAAAAAAGTGGGCTATCTCGACAGATAGCCCACTTTTTAAAGAAATCTTACCAACTCTTTTTCTACGATAAGAATCTCTTATTTTTTCTAAAAAAAATATTTCTAAAAAGCCAATTTTAACAAATATTAACAAATTTATATAGGCTATTTCATTAGTATTTGCCACGAATCGTAGGCTTAATTTGGGTATCATATACCTCTCTCAATGCTGTATGGATTTCGGCAGATAAAGGTTGTAAATCGCTTGAACTTACGTTTGGCGCTACCTGCGAGATTTTGGTAGCGCCAGGAATAACCGTGGTAACTGCTGGGTGATCCAATATCCAGCGCAACGACCATTGTGCCAAACGCTCATCTGGCATAAGATTTCCTAGGCTCTGAGCAAATTCTACACCTTGTTCAAAAGCCACTCCTGAAAATGTTTCACCAACATTGAAAAACTCACCATTGGCATTATAGTTACGGTGGTCTGTAGTAGCAAAAGTCGTATCCTTGGTATATTTTCCACTCAATAGTCCACTCGCTAACGGAACTCGAACGATCAATGAAACGCCTTTTTCTTGAGCCTTCGCAAAGATTTCGTCCGCCAAATGTTGACGAAATAGATTAAAGATAATTTGTAAAGAAGCCAAACCTTCCTGCTCCAAACAAATAAGAGCCTCCTCAGCCGTCTCGACGCTTACCCCCCAGTATTTAATTAAACCTTCGTCTTGGAGTTTTCTTAATGAGTCAAAAACATCACCTTTTTGCAATTCTTCGGTTGGGATACAGTGTAATTGTTCCAAATACAACTGCTCTAATTGAAGATTTTGAAGTGATTCTTCTACATGGCGTCTAATGGCCTCATACGTAAAATTTTGTGGCCAACCGTTTCCATTATCGCCTCTTCTTCCGAGTTTGGTCGCTACATACAGTGTTTCAGAACGGGTTTTCAAAAACTTGCCAATAACTTTCTCACTAATACCGCCACCATATACATCGGCTGTGTCGATAAAGTTACCTCCTAAATCCACAAAGCGATTAAGAATTTCGAAGGCCGACTCTTCGGTTACATTTCCCCAATCGGCACTGCCTAACTGCCAAGTACCAAGACCGATTTCGCTAATAAGTTCTGTTTGAAATTTTCTGAGTTGCATGATGATTAATTGTGAATGAATGATTTAGTGATAATGTTTAATTGTGAATGAGCGAATGGTGAATTGTGAATATAACTTTTCAATTAATTACCAGTGCTTATAATCATGAGTAATCTTGCCAAATAACAGTTAGTAAATTTTTATTGTAAAATACAGATATTACAAAATATAATCGCAATTCAGCATTAATACTAAAATTTATTCCTCTACAAATCTAAAGACAATATGACATTATAAATGCTGATTTGGGGGTATTCTACTGAAATTTTGACTGATAAAAATTCCCTAAATCCCTCAAAACAAGACATTTTTTCCGATTATATGGATTGGATTCATATTTGATAAATAATTAGCAAATGAAACAAATCAGGACAAAACAAAACTACTGATATGAACTTTAATAAATACACCACCAAAACCCAGGAGATTATCCAGCAGGCAGCTACGATTGCCTCGGGTAATGGTCAGCAGGCCATCGAAGCGGGGCACTTGCTGAAAGCTATTCTTGAAGAAGACGGCAATACTTCGGGCTTTTTGTTGAAGAAAATGGGTGTGAATGAAAATATCCTATTGACCAAACTTGAAAGCATTGTTAATTCTTATCCAAAAGTATCAGGCGGACAACCTTATTTGGCCAATGACGCCGCCGCTGCTCTGACAAAAGCCGAAAACTTATTAAAAGATTTTGATGATGAGTTTGTCAGCGTAGAACTACTTTTGATGGGTTTATTTTTAGGAAAAGATTCAGTAGCTACTTTATTGAAAGATAGTGGCTTCAAAGAAAATACACTCAAATCAGCGATTAAAGAACTTAGAGGTAACACCACCGTGAAAGACCAAAATGCAGAAGCAACCTATCGTTCATTAGAACGATATGCTCGTAACCTAAATGAATTAGCCAAATCAGGAAAAATCGACCCAGTGATTGGTCGTGACGAAGAAATTCGTCGTGTTTTACAGATTCTTTCTCGCCGTACCAAAAACAACCCCATGTTGATTGGTGAACCAGGCGTAGGTAAAACCGCTATTGTAGAAGGTTTAGCACAAAGAATTGTATTGGGCGACGTACCCGAAAACCTTCGTAGCAAAACGATTTATACCCTAGATATGGGCTTGTTGATTGCAGGTGCCAAATACAAGGGTGAGTTTGAAGAGCGTTTGAAGGCTGTTATTAAAGAGGTAACCGACGCAGAGGGTGAAATCATCATGTTTATTGATGAAATACATACCTTGATTGGCGCAGGAGGCGGTGGCGATAGTGCTATGGATGCGGCTAACTTGCTCAAACCAGCTTTGGCGCGTGGCGAATTACATGCGATTGGTGCGACTACGCTCAAGGAATACCAAAAATATATCGAGAAAGACAAAGCACTCGAACGTCGTTTCCAAGCCGTAAACGTTGGTGAGCCAGATGTGACAGATGCCATTTCTATCTTGAGAGGTATCAAAGAAAAATATGAACTTCACCACGGAGTACGCATTCAGGACGATGCAGTAATTGCAGCGGTTGAGCTGTCAAACCGCTATATTTCAGATCGTTTTTTACCTGATAAAGCCATCGACTTGATGGACGAAGCAGCCGCAAAAATGCGTATGGAAATTGATTCTGTTCCTGAAGAAATTGATGACTTACAACGCCGTATCATGCAACTCGAAATTGAAAGAGAAGCAATTCGTCGTGAAAATAATAAAGAGCGTGAAACCATTATCAGTCGTGAATTGGCAGAATTGACCGAGAAAAAGTCTAGTTTGATGGCCAAATGGCAGTCTGAAAAATCGGTGCTCGATAATGTTCGCAAAATCAAAGAAGATATTGATCGCTTGAAATTAGAGGCAGAGCAAGCAGAACGTTCTGGCGATTATGGTAAGGTAGCAGAGATAAGATATGGTAAATTGCTTGAGGCGGAAAACAAGCTCAAAGAGCTACAAACACCGAAAGTAGAAGAAAACACCATGCTTCAGGAAGAGGTAACAGCTGAGAATATTGCCGAAGTTGTAGCGAAATGGACAGGCATTCCAGTATCGAAAATGATGCGTGCCGAGCAAGAAAAACTCTTGCACATGGAAGAAGAACTAGGCAAACGTGTAGCTGGACAAGAGGAAGCGATTGAGGCTATTTCAGATGCAGTACGTCGTTCACGCGCTGGTATGCAAGACCCTCGCCGCCCGATTGGTTCATTTATTTTCTTGGGTACAACAGGGGTTGGTAAGACCGAATTAGCCAAATCACTTGCTGATTATCTATTCAACGATGAAAATGCGATGGTCAGAATCGATATGTCTGAGTACCAAGAACGTCATGCGGTAAGCCGTTTGATTGGAGCACCTCCAGGATACGTAGGATATGATGAAGGTGGTCAGTTGACCGAAGCAGTGCGTCGTAAACCTTACAGTGTAATTTTGCTCGACGAAATCGAAAAAGCACACCCAGACGTTTGGAATATCCTTTTGCAAGTACTAGACGACGGACGTTTGACTGACAATAAAGGACGCATTGCCAATTTCAAGAATACGATTATCATTATGACTTCAAACATTGGTAGTCATATTATTCAAGAAAAATTGGCAGAAATGGAAGGTTGGAATGACCATATCATCTTGGAAAAAGCCAAAGAAGAAGTCATGGGCTTATTGAAACAAGTGGTTCGTCCAGAGTTTTTGAACCGTGTGGATGAAATTGTGATGTTTGAGCCACTTTCTAAAAACAACCTCCATAAGATTGTTGAAATACAGTTCAAACAAATCCAAGAACGTTTGAAAGAGCAGGGTATCACATTGGAAGCTACCGACGAAGCCTTGACATTCTTAGCTGAAGAAGGTTATGACCCAACCATGGGAGCTCGTCCACTCAAACGTGTATTGCAAAGAAGAATTTTGAACGAACTATCAAAACAAATTCTTGGTCATTACGTAAGCAAAGATTCTATTGTGATGATGGAATTGGACGAAGATAAATCATTAAAATTCTCGAACGTTACAGTCGAGGTTTAAGTCAAATAGTTGGTTGAGGAGAAAAAAAGGAGACTACAGAGTTGTGAGATGGATTGTGTGGTAGTCTCCTTTTTTATGGGTTTTGGTTTTTTGTACCTGTACTAAATATCAAAGCTATGTTATTTTTCTTTCTAAGTTATTAATTTTAGTTATGTGCTCATTCAGATCACGTCTAATCTTTTTACATAACTCTTTGTCGAAATAAATTTCTTCGCCTTTAACTTTAAAATACTCCTTGCCATCCTTAGTCTTTTTAAGTTCAGAATGTGCAAATTGGTTACGAATAAGTATGACCTCTTCGTCGTATTTAGGTGCAAAGTTTTCTTCTTTCATTATTTCCAAAATTGCGCCCAAAGCAAATATTTTTTGAGAAGAATTGAAAAGAACATTGTCTTTTAAAATCTCATTTACTTTTCTTTTTTCAGCTTTTTTATACTTTTCCTTAGCATTTGCAAAAATGTTATCAAAAATTGTATCTAATAAAGGTACTATATGCTCTTTAAGCCTTGGGTTATTTAATTGATTACGAACAATTTCTTCCATTTTTAAATCTAAAGAACTTGTCTCATGCATAATCATACCTCGCATCGTAACAATATTCTGAAACTTTGCAATTGTTAGGTCGATAACCTCAATTATTGAACGTTGTAGTTCTTTAAGATAGTCTTGCCCATCCAACTGGAAGAATGTGATTCTGCTACTATTTATTAATGTCGTAGTTGATAATTCACTATTAGCAGAATAGAAAAATATTTCGGTTAAGATATGTTTTTCATCACGAATAAAATCAATTACTTGATTTCCGTGGCTTTCATTCAGATTTAAGTCAGTAATAATTAGATCATAGGTTTGACTGTCTTCATATTTGCCTTTGAATTCATCAAAATCTTCTGCTGTATCTAGATGAACATTGAAAAACTCATTTTCAAGATGATTTTTTACATTTTCTATTAAGGAAAGAATGGGCGAGTGTCAATTTTATCTTCAACCCAGATAATTTTATAGTTTAGCTTCATACAGGAAATCTTAAGTTGAACTCGGCTCCTTGTTCAGATTGCACAAATTCAATTGATGCTTTATATTTACTCAATAGATCTTTAACGTGATAAAGCCCAATACCAGAACCTTCTGTATTACTATATCTGAAATCAAAAATTTTATCCTTGATTTCATCTGGAATACCAGTTCCATTATCACTAAAATTCAAAACCAAATATTCTTTAGTTTTTATCCATTCAAGCTTAATTTTAGTAGACTTTGCTTTTCTTGAATTTGAAAACAGGTTGTCTAGTATTACTGTGATTTCAAATGGTCTGAATTTCAGGATATGTTCAACTGAACTTTTTTCTTTTATTTCAATTTTTATTGGCCTTTTCTGATGTATAAAGGAATCTGCAGGGACATAAATATTTTGAACATAATCATTGACGAAAGAAACTAGATCTTTTGTTATTTTTTCTGCTTGCGTATTAAATCCTGCCTTTGTTACAAATCTTGATGCACTTACAATCCTTTGAACTTCAAGACTAATATCCTTAATATCTTTAATCAGTTTATCTTTGGGCTTATCCTCGTTGATTGAATCTATTAGAGAATCTAAGCTCCAAGTAATATTCCCAGCAGAATGGATTATTTGATGTTGGAGAGCCAATAAATCTTTCTTCTCACGTCCAATCTGGGTTTTATCAAAAAGTTTTTCAGCTATTTCCCTGTCTAATTCATTTCTTAACTCTTCGTTTTCTACAAGTTTAAGTAAAGCCTCTTCTTCTGCTTCAATTTTACTTTTTCGTAAATCAGTAATTTTCTTCTCTACACTTTTAATTGTTTGAATTACTTCTTTTTCGTCAAAATCCCCTTGCTTAATTTTCTCTGAAATTGTTTTTAAAACCCCTTGAGCTGATTGTTCACTTTTAGCATCTAAAATGCTTAAGATATTTTCTGATAGCTGAAAATTCAGAACATTTTTAGAGTTAGTTAAATTTTTAATTAACTTCGATATATTCTCATTTACATCAAAATTGCTTTGATTATCTTTTCCTTCATTTTTGATGAAAGACTTATTTATATTGATATAATCATCCTCCGATAGAAAATTACCCCAGTCAGTTATTTCTATTGTGTATTTTTCAAGCTTTTTTAAAGTCTCATAAAATTGTTCAACAAGATTATCATAGGTTTTAGTTTTGATAAACCCATCACCTCTACTTGATGTTTCTTTCAAATTAGAGTTGTTACTACTTATTGAAATATATCCGATAACTTCTCTTGTTCCCAAGTATCTTGAGTGTCCTTGGGCTTTTCGATTATCCATTTTAAATGGATCTTCGCCTCTTTCACCATATGGATATATTCGCAAACCGTTCTTATAAACGAAAATATGCCCATAGTTTACTGGCTCTACACCCATACGCCTAGTAAATGTCGATTTTGCAGATTGGTTTAAAAAATAGATTGCGTAATGTATATCAACTAAATCCGTATATGAATTTTCTTCTTCAATCTTATAAACAAATTTGCCACCCTCAAATAAAGTGGTGATAATTTTATCTTTTTGAATATCAGATTCAATGTAACTCGTTTTTAACTGTAATGTCTCAAAAATTGGATTTCGGATTTGACCGTTTATAATATTAAAATATTCTATTTCGCTTTCATCAAGCTTACCCTCTTTTGCCTTTCTTGAGTTTTTAGCAATCTGTTTTTTATCTCCATCTATTTCATCCCTGACGGTCAAAAATATTCTAAAAGGGTCTTCATCCTGTATGGAAGAAGGGTTAATTAATCTTGCTAAAGAATCTTTTAGGTCTTCAAATTTTTTACGATTCCATTCACTGTGTAAATTAGATATTTCTAATACAGTCCCGTGTTGGACTCCATAAGAACTCACATCTAAGGTTTCGTGAAGAACACTGACATTTACAAATTCATCATTACTGTCAAGTTCAAACTTATTCCAATCTGTAATTAATACTTCAGTTTTTGCATCCGTTTGATCTTTTAAAGTTTCAAGATATAGTTCACTTCCAAGTCTATCACAAGAAAATCTTCCAATACCCTTTGCTCCTGCATAAGCACGTTTAACCTTAATCTTATTGCGATAGTTTTCATAACTATCCTCTTCTTTTCCTTCTTTTTTAGCTGAATAGGCAACAAAAAGCCATTTATCAAGTAAATCTTGATAACTCATTCCTTTTCCATTGTCTTTTATAATTATTTTGCCATTACTGCTGTATATGTCTTCAAAAATTACGTCAACTCTAGTTGCGTGAGCATCATACGAATTTTTAACCAATTCGAATACTGCTATGAAATCATCTGTAATTAAATCTCTACCGATAATATTCTTTAAAGCAGAGCTGATTTTAAACTGTAATGGCTTCTGCATTTTAAAATAATTTATTAAGAATTAAACCCACTTGTTCCCCAAAAAGTGGAGGAATAGCATTTCCAATTTGAGAATATCTTGGCACTTCTTGAGTTCTTCTTTTTCCTCCTGTAGTATATTTTCCTTTGAACTCGTACCAATCATTAAAGGACTGTATTCTTGCATATTCTCGAACGGTAAAAATTCTAGGTTCGCAGTAGTGAATATAGTCGTCTGGTAAAGTTGTAATGGTTGGCGTAGGTGTTTTACCTGATAAAGGAATTACGGTTCTCTTTTTTAAGTTAAACTTATCCTTCAATTCCTTAGAGAGAGTTTTGTTTTTCTCTGCATTTTGCAGAATAAACTCAAACTTTCTCAGTGTCTCTTCACTATGTTTTGCAAATCTATGACTGTCTGGTATTTCAGAATCAACCTTCTTTCTTAATAGTTTTTGATAACCAGATTTTATCGGGTTGTAAAGTCCTGCTGAGAATGATTTTGTATCAGGTGAAACAATTTCATTCACTTTTAACAAATCTGAGATTGCATCTTCTAGCGAATTGGTTAAACCAATTTCTTTGTTTATTAAAAAGACTTCCTTTTCAGCTTGTATGTGCTCAAAAAACTTAATTGGGTTTACTTGGTTAACAATATCTTTTCTAATTCCTACCAAAATAAACCTTGTTCTCTTTTGAGGAACACCAAATTCCGAAAAATCAATGAGTTTTCCTTCTACTTTATAACCTTGAAAATCTCCTTTCGGCGAATCGTATTCTAATGCGTTAGTTACATATTCAGAGTATATTTTCCCTTTGATTTTATTTTTGTCAAACTTTTGAGTAAATCCTTTTACATTTTCGAAAAAAATAACCTTAGGCTGGACAAGTCTAATAAATTTGATGTACGATTTTATTAATTCATTTCTTGAATCACCTTCAATTCTTCGTCCTGCTGTTGAAAACCCTTGACAAGGTGGTCCACCTGCGACCAAGTCAATTTCTCCCCTAAGTAATTTTAAATTATCCTTATACTTTTTAATTACTTCATTTATATCATGATTTTGTTTTGGTAACCAATCTGGCCATTCAAAGTGATTTTTCTTTTCAATCAAGTTATATTGAAGAGTTTCAAAAGCATCTGGACTTTTTTCAACAGCGAATTTCCCTTTCCATAGTCCTGAATTATACAATCCTAGAGAAAGTCCACCACAACCTGCAAAAAGGTCTATATATATTTTTTTATCAATCATTGAAAATATCTACAAATAGTAAATGAAATCGTGTTTCTAAATAACAACTCCTGTATATTATAGTTCTTCGCTTTCAATTAAGCGTTATAAAATTTCAAGTATGATTGAAATTTTACACAAAGATATTAACTTATTACGCTTTAATTTCAACTATTAATGCTGATATAGAATCCTAGTTTATGCTTTTTCAAGAGGCTACGCAGGTTATACCCTATACTCATGATAATTAATATACATTATGTAATCTCAAAACTATATTAATACAGTCAAAATTTTTACAATTTTGTACCTAAGTAAAAATAAACTTATTAATAAAATACTAAAAAGTCCAATTAAATTAATAATGCTTATTATACGGTCAACAACCCTATAAAACCAAAAGGTACAAAGCATTTAAACACTTTGTCCCTTTTGCTTTTATTACTTTAACGCCTAAAATATCTTCGTAAATATCAAGTCAAACACTTCTATCAAAATCAAGATAATGATGACCCATTCGAGGCGAGTGCTTTCTCGGTTTTGGACTAACTCCATGAAAAGGGTAAGGTTTTCTTGAACGATTTTGAGTTTGTATTCAATATCTTGATAACGCATTTTGAGGTCGAAGGTCTTTTTCAAGCCTTTGTCTATGCGTTCTAAATGCTCGTTTTCCCAAGCTTCTTCGGGTGAGTCAAAGATGTAGAGGTTATCGATAATACTGTTTTTGATATTGATGGTTTTTCCGATAAACTTCAGGAGTTCGCTTTGGGAGCTTTTGAGACGCCCGTGATGCTCTAATTCGTCGGTCATCTGCTTGGTGCTAGTAGCAATTTTATAAGTCAACGCCTCATAATAATCCAATGCCACAGACTGACCAATATTGAGCATAATAATACGGATAGAATCATCTGTAAGCTCGGATACCGTGATAGAGTTATGTTTGAGAACAACCGAAATTGAAGGGTCTGTCTGGACAATGAAATCATCTTCAAACTTTTCTTCAATCAATCCTTCAGCGTAGTTTTTGATAAACTTCAAAAATTCACTTTTCTCCAAATCACCCACACCCGCAAAAACTACTAATCCATAACTCAATAAATAGATATAGGTATCGTCTTCACGCTTATAGAATAATTCAGAATTGTTGTAAAGGGAAGGTTCGCTGGTATAGTCTTGTTTAAACTTCTTGAGGTTAAAGACTTCCGATATTTGGTATGCATCGATTTTCATACAAGTATAATTTGAGGCTTTGCGTATTCGCCTAACTCAAATTTACATTTTTCAACCATTACCTTGGTTTAATTCTATATGAAAAATTTATGAAGGAGTATTTATATAGAGACGCAATGCCTCGCGTCTCTTAATTAGGCAGCATTTCTACTATTTCTTGGGCTTACAGTCGTAACAATAATCCGAAAGTTCAGCAATTTCGGCTAGTACTTGCGTTCTGATTTTAGTCAATTCTTCGGTGTTTTGTCCTAGCTTGGTTACAGTTTGAATGTAGTTTTCACGCGCTTGAAGTTCTTTTTGGAGTTCTTCTTGGGCATTGGCGTAAAACTCGCTATTTGAAAAGGCTTTCTTCTCTTCAAAAAGGCGCTTTCTAAATTTGCGAGCATACAATTCTGTCACATCAAAAATACACTGTGAATAGGCGACCAACTGCTGTTTTTGTTCCTCTGTATTTGCCACTAAGTAAGAGGTATTTCTAGTAAAAACTGCTTTAACTTTATTATTAAAATTCTTGGTCAACATAAACGAAGCAGCACTCATTCGAAATCCGAAGTCAATGCTACAACTGGCTTGACATCCATATAAATTACCACTATTCGATGGTGACTTCGCTATAAAATCACTGATTTTCAATGGACTTTCTCCGCTCCAAACGATAACACTTTGGGCATTTGATTGGGTAATTTGAAAGATAGAAAAAAGCAAAATTAATGAGTATTTGAGCATAGTCTTATGGGGTTGTTTTTAAAACTAACGATGTTGTTTGTTTTGAAATTGTCTTTTAAGTTAGGTTAGAAAAGTTTCATTACAAACATGGGTTGTAACTTATTGAGTGATTGAGGAAATGAGTGATTTAGTGATTAGTTTAAATATGAAATACATTTGTAGAGACGCAATGATTGCGTCTAAAGAGATTTCATGCTGAGATATAATATCAAAAAGGCACTCGAAAAACTAATTTCGAATGCCTTTTTGATTAATCGCTATGATATTACTAGTTCAAGACTTAGTCTTGGACTTATTTTTTTATACAGTTTATAAACTGAAGCAAAAGTTAGTCCGAGACTAAGTCTCGAACTAGGTAATGATGAAATATCTTGACCATTAATCAAAACAATCACTCAATCGGGAATGACTGTTTCCTAACTTACAATTTATTCAAGCATCTTTTTAAACTCATTCAGTTTCAGCAAAGCCTCTATTGGTGAAAGCGTATTGACATCCAATTTCTTCAGAGCTTCCTGTATTTTCTCAAGTTTTGGATTACTTGCTTCAAAAATATTCATTTGGTAATTCTGTTTTGGCATCTCTTTGATGGTAGTGCGATGTTGTTCTTTGGAACGATTGCGTTCTAGTTCCGCCAAAATTTCGTTGGCGCGATGCACTACACTCACAGGCATCCCTGCCAATTGCGCCACATGAATACCAAAACTGTGCTCTGAACCACCTTCCATCAACTTACGCATAAAGATGATTTTGTTACCTACTTCTTTTACCGAAACATTGAAGTTTTTGATACGTTTAAAGTCAGTAGTCAACTCATTTAGCTCATGATAGTGCGTAGCAAATAGCGTTTTGGGTCTGAAATGCGAGTGATTATGCAAATATTCGGCAATAGCCCAAGCAATAGATACCCCATCATAAGTACTTGTACCACGACCAATTTCATCCATCAAGACTAAGCTTCTGTCTGAAAGATTATTCAAAATACTTGCCGTTTCGGTCATTTCGACCATAAAGGTAGACTCACCTTTACTCAAGTTATCGCTGGCTCCTACACGGGTAAATACCTTATCGACAATCCCAATTTCGGCAGCTTGAGCAGGGACAAAACAACCAATTTGTGCCATTAATACAATCAAGGCTGTTTGGCGCAACAAGGCAGATTTACCCGCCATGTTGGGTCCTGTAATGATAATAATCTGCTGTTCGGCATCGTCCAAATGCAAATCGTTTGGCACGTATGCTTCGCCCAATGGCAATTGCTGTTCAATTACAGGATGGCGTCCTTCTTTGATTTCGAGGATTTTAGTATCGGTGACATTGGGTTGGGTATAATTATTTTTCTCTGCCACTTTTGCAAAGTTGGTCAGCACATCCAATACGGCTATCATTCTTGCATTCTGTTGAATTTGCAAGACATATTCATTGGCTACGTTTACCAAATCATTGAAAATACGCTGTTCAATGACAAAAATTTTATCTTCAGCTCCTATAATTGTTTCTTCGTATTCCTTTAGTTCTGGCGTAATATATCGCTCAGCGTTTACCAAAGTTTGTTTACGAATCCAATCAACAGGCACTTTATCTTTATGCGAATTGGTTACTTCCAAATAATATCCGAACACCTTATTAAAGGAAATCTTCAGTGAAGTAATACCGGTACGCTCAATTTCGCGGTTTTGTAATTTTATCAAAAAGTCTTTTCCTGAATACGCAACCTTCAATAAAGCATCCAAATCTTCATCGACGCCCTCACGAATCATATTACCTTGATTGGTGACTATAGGTACTTCGTCACGGAGTTCTTTCTGGATTTTTTCTAGTAAAAAATGACAAGGATTCAACTGGTCAGCATAGCGTTTGAGAACGTCAGCTCCCAAATCATTACCAAAATCCAAAAGCGCCTCTTGGATATGCCCCTTGATTGGTTCGATATGTGACAAGGCTTTTTTCAATTGCAACATCTCACGAGGATTGATACGACGTACCGCCACCTTCGAAATCAAGCGTTCTAAATCACCTATTTGCTTAAGATGTTGTTGTAGGGTTTCTCTAAGTTCAAGATGTTTTTTGAAAAATGCGACCGTATTTAATCTTTCCTGAATCAAAGACTTTTCTTTAAGTGGCAACACCAACCACTTGCGCAACAAACGTGCACCCATTGGCGTATGGGTGTGGTCAATGATGTTAATCAAAGGTACTCCGCCTTCTTGTTGAGGATGAACAAGCTCAAGGTTGCGAATGGTAAATTTATCTAGCCATACATACTTATCTTCCTCCAAACGGTTGATACGAACGATATGTCCCACTTCTCTGTGCTCAGTCTCAGCAAGATAATGTAAAATTACCCCAGCGGCAATGATGCCTTCATTGAGCGTCTCTACCCCAAATCCTTTTAACGAATTGGTTTTGAAATGGTTAATCAACAAAGGATAGGCAAAATCATAGGTAAACACCCATTCTTCCAAAGCGAAAGTATTGAACTTGTCGCCAAAAAGTTGGATAAACTCTTGTCGATATTTTTTACAATACAATACCTCGGAAGGCATAAAACTCTGTAGAAGTTTTTCAATATAAGCAGCACTTCCTTGCGAGCATAAAAACTCCCCCGTAGACACGTCCAAGAACGAAATACCGATAACATCTTTTGAAAAACCTGCATAAGAAATCGAAGCCAAATAGTTATTTTGCTTCACATCAAGCACGTTATCGTTGAAGGATACCCCAGGCGTAACTAGCTCAGTAACCCCACGTTTTACAATACCCTTGGCAGTAGCAGGGTCTTCTAATTGGTCGCAAATAGCCACACGCTGACCTGCACGCACTAATTTAGGCAAATATGTATCCAAAGAGTGGTGTGGAAATCCTGCCAATTGGTCATCGGCTGTACCGTTGTTACGACGAGTCAAAACAATACCTAAAATTTTGGAAGCAGTAACGGCATCTTCTCCAAAAGTTTCATAAAAATCCCCTACCCTAAACAGCAACAAAGCGCCAGGATATTTGATTTTGATTTGATTATACTGTTTTGCGAGAGGTGTTTCGTTTGCCTTTTTAGCGGGTTTATTATCAGTATCTGTATTCTTTGAAGGTCTTGCCATTATGGTATTGATGTAATTGCTAGATTTTGGGGTCGATATAATTAGTTGATAGTATTGTTGATAATATTTTGGATATCTACTATTTGATTATGGACTTAGAAGAATTGTTAATTTCCCAAATTCGTATCTACAGATATAACACTTAAATTTTATACAATACTAATCAAGAATAGAAAGTATGTTGACATTAACATGCTCCGCACTATGCTTTAGGCTATTCATTTTCTGAATGTGCCCACTCGCTTACAGTCATTTCCTATTCAAGCTTACAAAATTAGAGTTTTTAAAGGAATATTGTTTTGTAAAAAAGAAAAATCACTGCCAGCATTGCCGGCAGCGATTCCTAAACAGACAAATAGATTATTTAGTCTTTAAGCTAAAAGCTTGTTATATTTTTAGAAGATTAAGGAAAATGTATCCTTAAGTATTAATGCAAAATGAAATTGCATTAATACGCTCTAGGCTGTAAGCCGTAGGCATTAGGCAAAAAAGCCTCAATTATTTCGTCAGAAATACTATTTAACTTTTAGCCTATAGCATAAAGCCAAGAGCTTAAGGCGGATAAAATTATCTTAATTTTGCCCACTAACTTATCTCTCCATTTCTATTTATTTCTATACACTCTTTCGTAGAATAATGGGAAAATAAAGAGCGTCAATATAGTTGCGCCAATCATTCCACCAATTACTACAATTGCAAGAGGCTTTTGAGATTCTGAGCCAATACCTGAAGAAGTAGCGGCTGGTAACATCCCGAAAATACCCATCATAGCGGTCATCATTACTGGACGAACCCTCGATTTGACTCCTTCGGTAATTGAGTCGAGCAAGGTCATTTTCTTATGGAGGTTTTCTTTAAATACCTCAATCATAATTACCCCATTTTGAATACATATACCAAACAAGGCAATAAAACCAATACCTGCCGAAATACTGAAATTGGTATGCGTAACCAACAAGGCTACCGAACCACCAATAATCGCAAACGGTACATTGGAGAATACCAAACCTGCATCTCTCAAGCTACCAAACATTACATAGAGGATAAAGAAAATCGCAATCATCGAAATAGGAACTACTTGCGCCAATCGTTTAGACGCACGCTGTTGGTTTTCGAAATCACCTTTCCATTTCATGTCGTATCCTTTTGGTAGGTTAGGAATGACTTTTTTCACTTCTTGTTGCGCTTCGGCAATGGTACTACCCATATCACGACCACGAACAGAGAATTTCACAGCAATAAAACGTTTGGTATCTTCACGGAAAATCAAACTTGGACCTGTCAACGTTTTTACCTCTGCGATTTGCTTGATAGGTATTTTAGTACCGCTCATAGATGGCACCATCAAATTGCGAATCTCTTGCTCTGACTTACGGAATTCTGATTGGAAACGCACACGAATATCAAATTTGCGTTCACCTTCGTACAACTGACTGGCAGTCTGTCCACCAATCGCCATGGCTACTACGGCATCAGCATCGGCTGTTTGTACACCATAAAAATTCATTTTTTGTTGGTCTAGCTCAATATGCAATTCTGGCTGTCCAAGGTTACGGATAATACCTAAATCCTCGATACCTTTTACACGACGTAATACCTTTTCTACTTTCTCTGCTTCACCTTCCAAAAACTCAAAGTCATTTCCATAGATTTTTACGGCAATTGAACCTTTTACCCCTGATACTGCTTCTTCTACGTTATCCATAATAGGTTGAGAGAAACCAAATACAACTCCTTGGAAAATGCTCAATTTGTTTTCCATTTTTTCAATCAGTTGCGCTTTGGTAAGCTTACTAGCCCATTCTTTTTGCGGATAAATATCTACGTGAAATTCGACATTATAAAAACCCGTTGGGTCAGTACCATCGTTCGGGCGACCTGCCTGCGAAAGTACCTGACGAACTTCAGGGAAGCCTTCAAATACCTTACGAATATCGTTAGCATAACGCACAGACTCGTCCAAACTAATACTACGTGGCATTGTGGCACGCACGTAAATAGAGCCTTCGTTGAGTTGAGGCAAGAACTCTGTTCCGTGAATAGTTAAGGTCCAAAAGCCCACAACCGTAATAATACCAGTTGTAATGAAAGTAAATCTTTTATGCGTAAAACAGTAGTTGAAAAGCTTCATCGAATACTTCATTACAGCATCGACCAAGAAATTACTTTTCTCTCTTACGTTTTTATTCATTAAGATACTTACCATCACAGGCACCAAAGTCAATGTAAAAATCAAGGCACCTAGCAAGGCCGAACCCAATGTCCAAGCCAATGGTGTAAACATTTTACCTTCTACTTTTTGGAAGGCAAAAATGGGTAGCAAAGCAATCAAAATAATGATTTTTGAGGTAAAAATCGCTTTACCCATGCTCGTACCTGTACGCTTGATAATCGACATTTTAGCCAATTTATTAAAGCGCTCCATTCCCACATGCTCCGCTTGATGAGCCAAAACCACAATCAAACCTTCGACTACCACCACTGTACCATCAATAATAATCCCGAAGTCTACCGCTCCTAATGAAAGTAGGTTTACATTCATACCAAGAAGTTTCAGACAACAGAACGCAAACAGCAAAGCCAACGGAATAATCATCGATACAATCAAGGATGCACGCCAGTCAGCCAAGAAAATCAATACGATTAATGTTACCAAAACAATCCCTTCTATAAGGTTGTGGGTTACTGTTTCGATACAAAAATCTAGGAGCGTTTGACGATTATAAAACGTTTTGATTTTTACCCCATTAGGAAGAATTTTTGAGTTTAATTCCTCTACTTTCAAATTCAAGCTTTGAATTACCTCTGAAGGGTTTTCTCCTTTACGCATTACCACAATACCTTCTACAGCATCGTTGTCTTCGCCACGACCCACTTGTCCCAAACGTGGCAAAGCCGACTCCGTTACTGTTGCAACCGTTTTTACATAAACAGGTACTCCATTGATATTATCGACCAAGATATTTTGAATGTCTTGGATATTCTTCAACAAACCTATCCCACGAACCACATAAGCTTGGTTGTTTTTGGTAATTACATCTCCTCCAACGTTGATGTTACTTTTCTCAACAGCCGTAAATACGTCCAATGGTGTAATTTTATAGTCCTGAAGTAAATTAGGATTTACACTAATCTCATACGTTTTTACTTCACCACCAAAACTTACAATATCAGCCACGCCTGGTACTGAGCGTAAATTACGGTCAATCACCCAGTCTTGAATTTCCTTAAAACGACGAGAAGTCATTCCTTTACCTTCAAGGGTATAACGGAAGATTTCGCCCGTTGGTCCATAAGGCGGTTGTACTTCAGGTTCTACGCCATCAGGAAGTTCAACGCCCATCAAGGCATTATTGACTTGAATACGAGCAAAGTTATTGTCAACACCGTCGTCGAACATAACCACTACTACAGATAAACCGAATAGCGTTGTAGAACGAACAGTAGTTTTCTTTTGCACCCCGTTCATCGAGATTTCGAGCGGAGCGGTTACAAATTTTTCAATTTCTTCAGCACTACGCCCAGACCATTGAGTAATGATAGTCACCTGAGTATTGGTAACATCGGGAAAGGCGTCAATTGGGGTATTGATAAAACTCGAAATACCTCCAATCACTACTACAGCAGTAAAAAAGAATACTGCAAATTTATATTTGAGCGATAACGCTAATAGCTTTTTCATCCGAATGAGTGATTTATAAGAATACTGTTTTGAACAATTTTTTGCATAAGCTGAATAGTCTTTTCAAGTTGAAAACACTATTACTTCACTTTGCGAATTAGTTTACCAATGCGTTGTACACCAACAATTGGTTTTTGTTCATTACATTTTCACCCTCTTTCAAACCTGAAATCACATAAGTTTTATTAGAGTTTTGTTTCGCAATCTGGATTTCTCTTACTTCCAAATGCTTGGCATCCTTATAAACAACCACAAAATTTTTGTTTTGGTCAAAAATTACCGCCGACGAAGGAATCGCAATACTTCTATCTGACGAGCTATAACTCACATTTACTTGCGCAAACATTTCTGGTTTCATCAAAAAGCCTGGGTTTGCCATATTGATACGCACTTGTAAAGTACGAGTTTCAGGATCAAGGGCATTACTCATTTTGTTGACAACTCCTTTGATTACTTTGTCAGGATATGAAATCAACTTTACTTCAACCTGCGAGCCTACATGCACTTTAGCAATATCTGCTTCATACACGTTTGCTACCACTTGAATTTGAGATAAGTCAGCAATAGTAAAAAATGCTCCTGTTTCGCCTTCGTGGAAAGACATTTTATCAGAAATGGCATTGTTTTTTTCAATTACATAACCTGAAATTGGCGCTTTCAAGGTATAAAACGCATTTTTTACACTGTAAATACTCGAAACTTCTTTGGCGCGTTTCAATGACCCTTGAGCTTTCAATACATCGTTTTGGGCAAAAGTCACGTCTTTTTCTGATGCCAAACCTGCTTTGTACATATCTTTTTGTACTTGTAGGTTTTTCTGAGCCGAAAGCAAATCTGAAGTAGCACTAACCGTTTGATTTTCAACGTCTGCCACCTCTGATGAGTGAACTACAGCAAGTGTTTGTCCTTTGTTGACAAAATCACCCAAATTAGCATGGATTTTTTCGATAACACCATCTACCAAAGGTGACACTTTTACTTGTTTATCTTCGTAAGGCATTACTTTGCCTGTCAACTGCAATTGTGTTTGAATAGGCTCCAAGGTTGCTGGCGCCAAGCTCAATTCTTGCTTTAGGCGTTGTGAAAGTTCAAAAGGCTGATCCTCTGCTTTTGATTCATTATCTGCCTGAGAAGAGCTACAAGCAGTAGCCAAAGTTGAGATTGCAAGAATTGAAAGATACTTTATATGCTTTTTCATTGTGATGTCTGTTTAAATCTTAAAGAACTTTTTTGCCTACTACAAAATTGAGATTTTCGAATGTCTGCATTCTTGTATTTTGAAGTGTATTGATTTGCGTAACGGTAATTTTATACGACTCCAAAAAGTCCATAAACTCCAATAAAGTGATATTACGCTTTTGGTAGTTTTGCACTACCCCATCAATCAACTTATTAAAGCTTGGCAAATAGTTTTTATCAAGTGTCTTATATAGACGTTCCGCTTCTTGTGCTTTAAGCAAAGCTTGCAAAACGTCATTGTTAATTTGTACGTCGGTTTGTGCTAAATTTTGTTTGTTTGCTTGAATCGTATTTTCAGCAATCTTGATATTTCCTTGATTTTTGTTAAACACAGGCAAATCCATCGCAATCGTCAAGCCGTGGTAATTATTGAGATAACTACCTGCACGGTCATAACTATAGCCAATCGTCAAATCAGGTGTTGCCATTGCTTTTTGCAACGCCAAATCTGCTGAAGCTAATCGTACAGATGCCTCTTGAATCTTACGGTCATAACGATTATCAGTAGCATTGTTGATTAACTCACTGAGCTGTAAGCCTGCTGCACTTTTTTGTTCCAAAGCATTATCATCTACAACTGGATGCACCGTTTTGGTGGAAGTATCAGACAAAAGCACTTTAAGTATGGCTTGATTATCAGTAATTTCCAAAATAATATTGGAACGTTCTGTTTCAAGACTTACCAAAAAAGACTGCAAACGAATCAGTTCTTTTTGTGGCACATTACCTCTATTTACTTGATCCGAATAAGCACTCAAAAGTTTATTAAGCGTTTCTATTTCTTGTTCATACGTGGCTAATGTTTTTTGCAAATAATGTATTGTATAAAAACTAGCATGTAACTGATAGGTCAAACCTCTTGCTATTTCAAAAAACTGATAATCTGTGATTTCAGCATTGATTTTGGCAACATTGACTTGCTTATTGCGCTTTCCTGCCAATAGAATCAACTGTTGAATCTGTAAAGTTCTTTCACCAAAAGCACCGATAGGCGCATCATTGGCGATTGTCTTCATGGTATTCAACCCTTGTTCGTAGTTGATGTTAGGATTAGGCAAAAGTTTCGCCTGAATGATTGCAGCTTTAGAAGCTTCGATGTTATACTTCTGCGCTAGCAAAGTGAGGTTGTTTTTGACAAACTGTTGTTCGGCCTCGTCAATGTTTAGGCGCAATGTATCACGGCTTTGAGACAAAGCCACATTGACACTACACATCAAGCCGAAAATCCATACCAAATAGGATTTCATAATTTTGAGTCAAGTGATTAAAATGAAACGGACAAAACCTTGTGTATGCCCCCGCATACACATTAAGCAATAGTACAAAACCAACGAAGGAGAAAAATGTGTAGTTGAAAGGATATCCAATACACATGAAATTTTCGCTAATTGGCACTATTTCTTATATGCTTATCGATTCAGAAACAAAACGAGTTTCTAAAGCGAAAGCTTCATACAATCAGCCCGAATTCTGGAAAGAGTATTGAAGTAACCCGAAGCAATAAATTTGTGTTGAATGTCAGCAAAATTACGTACGTATAGAATTAATGTAGTTCTAGACCACATTACATACTTGTTTTACAACACCTTAAGCAAAGTTACCCTTCTCTAGCGAGCCTTAATTACATAAGCAATCTAGGCTTTTTAGACCAATGCAAAATCAATTTTTCAGTATAATGATTATACGGACTTGTCCTTGCATTGTTGGCACCTCAATGGGCTAATGTTGATTTTTAATACAGTTTTTAGGGAAATATAACGAGTGAGTAGTGTGCTATTCTCAAATTAAATAGACACAATGAAGCATAAATAACTTTTTTGAAAAGGATAAATGAGGTACAAATGGAACATCCGAACGTTGTAATGTTTGCATAATAGCACGTTCGATACTTGATAAATCTGAAGTAGAAGTCAGTCCGTGAGAGCGCTCAGAACTTTCATCTTTTTCTTCTTGGTTATCAAGCAATACATTATTCTCAACTTCGAAATGACGACCAAATGTTCTTTTTTTACTAAACTTTGTAACACTCTTGCTTACCTTAGTATAGCTACCTTTTACTTTTCCGTCATGGGCATAGCCACTCATTGCTATTGTCCATAGCACTAGCGGTAATATCCATTTGAATAAACGAAAAGCTTTCATGGTACGCAAAATTGTCTGTTTTTTACTAGCTTTTAAAGAAGTTTATAGTTGATGGTCGTAAAGATACAGATTAGTTTTGATTATATGTTCTTAAAAACTGTTAAATTATTATAGATATTGTTGTACTCTATTGATTTTATTGGAATAAATATTATGGCAATTCTTTCTATGAATAGATAGACTAATTTTGGCACATTAGTTGTAATTTTAACCTTATTTTTCATTTGACTATCATAAATCAGTTGAATTGTCCGTTGTTTTGATATTCATTCTTAATGAGAGGTTTCATCTAATCGCAAACATTCGGGAATTACTTACTTCGTTTACAATCAACCCTAATAAATCATACATATTCACATGGCTAAAAGATTTCAGGTATTAGATTCGTTTTCACACATTAGTAACTCAATTAGTGCTCCTATTCATGCCCTAGTATCGGTACAATATCCACAATTGTCAGGTTTGCAAAACTTACAAGATAGTATCAACGGTATTTTCAAAAAGAAGAGAGCTGTTTACGTAGCACTTTCAGACCAGAAGCTATATCACATTCACACCGTTGGAACATCAGTAACCTCTACCAAAGAAATTCCTTTCGAACATATCGAATCTATTCATATCGATTCTTCGAGTCAACATCGTGATTTTAATGCTCCCAAAATTACCCTTTCGGTAAAAAAGCAAGGAAAAAAACCTGAATCACAGCTACATGAGTTTATTTTATTTCCATCACTATTTTTCCCTAACTTAAGATATTCGGAGAATCACACCGAAATTATGCAGTTTGTGCAAATGCGTGAACATTTATTGGAGAACTTGAAACAAGTAAAAGAGAAGATTGAATCCAAGGTGGAGAACGTGTAGTTTTTTATGCAATGTCATCCCTAATTTAGTGATTTAGTGAGTGAGCGAATGAGTGATTATTTTAACATTTGTATTCTCGCAGTAGAGACGCAATGATTGCGTCTCAAGCCAAGTCATATCTAGCATAGTTATATCAAAAAAGTGGTCGAAAAATATTTTTCGACCACTTTTTTGATATAAACTTGGAGCATCATCCAAATCCTAAAAATTCAGGATGACTCATGTTTAATACTATATCTCTGAAGGAGACATCTTTAGAAGCAAAGCATAGCGTCCCTAAAGTTGATTTTTTCTAAATTATAATCACTCATTCGCTCACTCACTAAATCACTAAATTAGAGATACCTCCCTTTTTCGATGAATAACTGGAGAATATTACTTCTTTTCTTACAAAAGGGTTGCTCCTTTATTTTGATAAGGTCCTAATTTGGCATCATTAGGGTCTAGGTCAGTCACCAAGTAGTTAATTTCTGATAAATCTGCAATTTTCATCTTCATGACTGAATCTAATTTTTCAGCAATAGATAACACTGCCACTTTTTTAGAGGCCTTAATCATCGCCTTTTTTACCAATACCGTTTCCCAGTCTGAATCTGTAAATCCACCTTGTGTATCAATGGCGTTACTTCCCATAATACATAAATCTGCACGCATTTCGGATAAACGCTGATGTACCTCACCTCCTACTGCCATCTGACTATAACGAGACAATTGACCACCCACCATAATAATGTCAACATTAGGTTTATCCAACAACTCTACTGCAGTCAAAGGATTCACGGTCATAAATGTGATACGAAGCGTATCAGGAATGAGCTTGACCAACTCCCTAATGGTAGTTCCTCCGCCTACGAGCACCAACATGCCTTCTTTCAACAATCCCAATGCTTTTCTAGCAATCTCTTGTTTGGAGTTGTGTGCATACGTTTCTTTTACTTGAGAAGAATAATGATAGGCTTTTGACATTGCCCCTCCTCTAATTTTTATAATCTCTCCCTCCTCGGCCAACTCATTCAAATCTCTCCGAATGGTATCTTCCGAAACATTTAATACATCCACTAGCTCAGCGAATGTTACACGGGTATGAACATTGATTTCCTTCAGTATTAAATCTTTTCGTTCTTTTTTGAGGAGGTTAACTGACATATTCAAGGAAGGTTGTTGGTTATGGTTTGCAAATATAGCAAAAAGACCAAGTTTCTATATCCTTATTAGAAGTGGTAAAGTATTCAAAATTTGCAATAATTGAGAATAAATACTCAGTATTTGAAAAATTTGCAGAATTTAATTGCAACAAATGCAGGTTTATTTAAAATTTATGTTAAGTTTGTAAACAAATAGCGCAATAAAACTTGCAAATTTTGCAAAAACCCAAATCTCCAACTAAACAAGCTATGATGAAAACTCGACTATTACCTCGCTCACAAAGGTTGCTGTGGCTATCTGTGCTAGGAAGTATGACCTTTCAAGGTTATGCAACCGAGCTTGCAGAGCTCCGTCTGGCTCATAAGAGCAATATTACTTTCAACGTACTTGGCACAGTTCCAGTGTCTGGTGTGATTACCTCTGCCAAAGATGGCAGCCCAATTATTGGAGCCTCTGTTTTTGTAAAAGGAAATCCCAAAATTGGTACTTCGACAGATGCTTCAGGAAAATTCAAATTGGGAATTCCTGATAACATTACAAGTATTACGTTGGTCGTATCGATGGTAGGATACGAACCGCAAACAGTAGAACTTTCGGCTAATCAAACTGCTGTATCAGTTACTTTAAAAGAAAGTGTACAAAACATCCAAGAAGTAGTAGTAACTGCTTTGGGTGTGAAAAAAGACAAAAAAGCACTTGCCTACTCAGTAACAGAAGTAAGTGGTAGCGAATTTACTCAAGCACGTGAAACCAACTTAGCCAATGCTCTTTCTGGTAAAATTGCTGGGGTAAACGCAACAAGTTTGGCAACAGGTGCGGGTGGTTCGAGTAGAGTGGTAATTCGTGGTAATGGCTCATTATCAGGCGATAACCAACCTTTATATGTAATCAATGGTATGCCAATTGACAATAGTACACCAGGCGGTAGCCCAACCACAGGTGGTAGTGGTCACAACGTTGACCGTGGTGATGGTATTGGTGGTATCAACCCCGACGATATTGAAAGTATCTCAGTCTTGAAAGGTGGTACAGCTGCAGCCTTGTATGGTTCACGTGCTGCCAATGGTGTTATTTTGATTACTACGAAAAAAGGTACAGTACGTAAAGGTATTGGTGTAGAATACAATGCTACTGCTACTATCGACGATGTCGTTGACTTTACTGATTGGCAATATATGTACGGTCAAGGAGACGGTGGCGTAAAACCAACTTCACAAGCGCAAGCCGTGAGCTGGGGACGTCGTTCGTGGGGTGCCAAAATGGACGGACAGCCTTATATTGCTTTCGATGGAAAAGAACATCCTTATTCTCCACAACAAAACAATATTAAGAACTTTTACCGTACAGGTTCGACTTTGAGTAATACCATTTCATTTAGTGGTGGTACTGAGGCCTTGAACTTTAGAGCATCAGTAGCAGACATCAATAACAAGAGTGTATTGCCAAATTCTACCTTCAATCGTAAAGTAGCCAACCTAAGCATTAATGCTAAATTAGGCGAACGTATTTCGATGGAGGCTTTGGCACAATATAACTTAGAAAAAGCGCACAACCGTCCGAGTGCTGGTGATGCGCCAGGTAACCCCAACTGGGCAAACTACATGATTGCCAACACAGTAGATATTCGTTGGATGGATCCAGGCTATGACGCAACGGGTCGCGAAGTTCAATGGAACGAAACTCCTTATGCTTCCAATTCTTACTTTGTTGTTAATAAATTTAGAAACGATGATACCAAAAACCGCTTTATTGGTCAGTTTGGCTTGAAGTATGATATTTTGAAAAACCTTTTTGTAAAAGGTAATATCAGCCGCGACTTCTATAGCTATGACTTTACAGGTATTATCCCAACTGGAACAGTTTATACTACAAACGCAGCAGGTGAATATCAAGGTATCAAATCGACAGTTACAGAAAACAACTCTATGTTGACTGTAAACTACAATACCGATTTAGGTCCAGTTCACATGAATGCGATGTTAGGTGGCAACCAACGCTCTTTCGAACGTTCTGAAATTTATACTAACGGTACACAATTCATTATTCCAAACTTTTACAGCTTTACCAACCTGACTACAGCTACGACTCGTCCAGTAACGCAACGTTTGGCGACGAACTCGGTATTTGGCTCGTTAGACCTTGATTACAAAGGTGTCTTGTTTTTAAATGCTTCAGCTCGTCAGGATTGGTTCTCTACATTGGGTATCAAAAACAATACAATTCTTTATCCAGCAGTAGGAACCAGCTTTGTATTATCACAAGCTACAGAAATGCCGTCTTTTGTCAACTATGCTAAATTGAGAGCTTCTTGGGCTCAAGTAGGTGGTGGTGTACCAGACCCATATACCTTGAATCAAAGCTATAGTATGGTAACAAGTAGCGGACAGCCATTGCAACAAATCACAATGACTAATGGCGAGTATCTTCTTAACAACCCAAGTTTAAAGCCATTTACCTCAACTACTTGGGAAGCAGGTCTTGATACCAAATTATTCAATAATCGCTTAGGAGTAGATTTGACTTATTACTTGCGTCGTACGACTAATGATATTGTCAAAACAGCTATTTCAGGAACAAGTGGTTATCAAAATACCTACGTTAACGTTGGACAAGTAGACAACTCAGGTATTGAATTATTGTTAACGGGTTCTTTGGTAAAAACCAAAAACTTTAGTTGGAATGCAAGCTTCAACATGGCTTATAACCAAAACAAAGTAGTTCAATTGACTGAAGGTGTAAATACCATTCAATTAGCCACTTCGGTAGGTTCTTGGGCTTATGTCAATACAGATGCTGGTCGTCCTTATGGTATCATCAAAGGTTATACGATGGTTACTGACTCAAAAGGCAATATCGTTTATGATACTTCTACAGGTTATCCAGTAAAAGGCCCAATCAAAGAAATTGGACAAGGTGTAGCACCGTTGACAACAGGTTTGAGTAACTCGTTTACCTACAAAAATTGGAACTTTGATATCTTGTTAGATGGCAAATTCGGCAACGATGTATTCTCGGTAATGAACGTGTACGCAACTCGTTTTGGCTTACAAAAAAGTACTTTAGCAGGTCGTGACAATGGCTTGGTATTGAATGGTGTAACTGCCAACGGCGATTCTTACACTCGTACAGTACCAGTATCTCAGTTGCGTCTTTACTATGACAACTTGAAAAACTACTCAGACCTATTTGTGTATGATGGAAGCTTTATCAAGTTACGCCAAATCGTTTTGGGCTACAAAATTCCAGCGAAATACCTAAGCTTTGCGAAGATTCAGTCGGCATCTATCTCTTTTGTGGCACGTAACTTATTTGTGTTATACAAAAAGACAGAAAACTTTGACCCAGAATCAAGTTATACCAACAGCAATGCCCAAGGTTTCGAGGCATTTGGTTTGCCAAGAGCACGCAGCTACGGTATCAACTTAACAGTGAAATTCTAGGATGTGGTGAACTAAGGGAAAAACGGGATGTGTTTTTAGGGGCGAATTTTTTCGCCCACTAATTCAGAGAGAGTGCTGAATGAGGAGTTGTGAATATAAATTTTCAATAACCCCAATTATATCATATTCTGTAAGAAAACTCATTTTTGAAATCCCTTTTCCTTTATTCAGTAAGCCCCAACATGTAGCATTTTCAACATAGGATAAATTCAAAAAATTGTGCTAAAGAGTCCGCTCAATAGCGTATTACCTGAGACTTATGAAAAAGAGACATACATTCAAAACCCTTCTTTTTATGGCTGGTGTTGCACTTTTCAGTTCGTGCGACAACGGTTTTGAAGAACTCAATATCAACCCCGATACTTCTCCCATCATTGTGCCATCTTATATGTTTAGCAAGGCACAATACGATGCACTCAACAATAGCTGTGCTAGTACGTATGAGTTTGCAGCGGGAGGTTCGATTCAACATTTTTCGACCTATAAGGACGTACCAGGTATTGGAGATAAATATTTTTTCTCACAAGGTACATACCCGTATGACTTCTTCAACAACGCTTATCCGTTAGGCGTAAACGAAGTTCAGACAGTTATCAATGCTGTTAAAAATGATCCTGCACAAGTAAACCTTTATGCGATAGCTCGTATTTGGCGTGCTTATACTTTCCACCGCATTACGGATTTGTACGGAGACATCCCTTATTCTGATGCTGCACAAGGTTACACTGCTTCTAAATTCACACCAAAATATGACTCTCAACAAAGTGTCTACTTGGATATGTTGAAAGAATTGGAGCAAGCAGCAACAAGTTTGGATGCAACCAAATCATCATACGCAAGTGCTGACATTGTATATGGCGGAGATGTGGCAAAATGGAAAAAGTTTGCTTATTCATTAATGCTTCGCTTGTCGATGCGTATGACCAAAGTGGACGCAGCAACGGCAAAAACTTGGGCACAAAAAGCCATTGCTGGAGGCATCATATTGGATGATAAGGATTTGGCAAAAGTGCAGTACATTGCTAACGGTCAGGACATCAACAAAAACCCTGTTTCATTGGCTTTGCGTGGCAACAACTATGCTGTGGCAGATGGTAACAACAATACCGAAGGTGGTAAGTTTTCAAATACATTTATTTCTTTCTTGAAAACTAATAAAGACCCTCGTTTGAGTTCAATTGCGGTTGTTTGGGTAGATAAAAAGCAAGATACTACTGCTACCATACAAAAAGGTATGCAAAACGGTTTGTTACAAAAACCTGCCGATTTTATTACGTATTCTGAGCCAAATATCAACACCGTGTTGAAATTGGATGCGCCAATGGTCGTAATTAGTAATGCCGAAATGAATTTCTTGATGGCTGAAGCTATTATTAGAGGTTGGGCATCTGGCGACGCAGCAAGTTACTATCAAGGTGGTATATCTGCTTCGATGCGCAATATGGCTATCTACGGTGACGCAGCAGCTATTTCTACTGCAAAAATTAATGCTTATTTGTCGACTCATGCTTTCCCTGCAAGTTTCGATGCGCAGATGGAACAAATTCACTCACAAATGTGGGTATCTTTATTCCCAGACGAAGTAGAGGTATATTCTAACTGGAGAAGAACTGGTTATCCTAAATTAACGCCAGTGAACATTACAGGTAACTTGACCAATGGTACGATTCCAAGACGTTTGATTTATCCAATTGTTGAAGAAAACCTCAACGGACCAAACCTCAAAGAAGCAATCTCTCGTCAAGGTGCTAATACGCTTACAACACGTATATGGTGGGATAAAAACTAACCAAGTCGGACTGTAAAATGAAGAGTGAGGAGTTTCAAAAAACCTCACTCTTTAATTCAAAAAACCTTGTTTATCCTTTCTAATACCCCAAAATAAGACGTAAACTTTAGCGTGTGAATAATGTGTAAAGGTGATTTTTTGACTACAGAATAAAACAATTAGAAAATTAAAGTAATCTCATCACTTTTAACTCTGCACTCAAAATTCCTATGATTTTATTGCTTGTAATTGCTTGTATTGGACTATTGGTGCTACTGATTACTGTTGCGAAGTTCAATCCATTTTTGGCTTTTTTGATTACCTCCTTAGTGGCAGGTATCAGCATGGGAATGCCACTCGAACTCATCAGCAAGTCTATCCAAAAAGGAATAGGCGACATGTTGGGCTCATTAGTTGGGGTAATTGCCTTAGGGGCTATGTTGGGCAAATTGGTGGCTCAAAGTGGCGCTGCACAACGTATTGCCTCAGTCATGATGGGACTTTTTGGCGAAAAATACATCCAATGGGGCTTAGTTTGTACAGGTTTTATTATCGGAATACCCCTATTTTATAATGTAGGTTTTGTGTTGATGATTCCTTTGATTTTTTCGGTGGTATATCAATACAAATTACCAGCTGTGTATATTGGCTTACCCATGCTGGCATCTTTGTCGGTGGCACATGGTTTCTTACCTCCTCACCCCTCGCCTGCTGCTTTGGTAGCGCAGTTTCATGCAGACATGGGGCAAACTTTACTGTACGGAATCATTATTGCGATTCCAACAATTATTATTGCTGGCCCGCTTTACTCTCTAACCCTAAAAAATATTTCCTCAAGTCCCAACTTGAGTTTTGCGACTACTTCCGAACCCAATCAAATTTTACCTAGCACCTTTCTAAGCTTTTTTACAGCCTTATTTCCTGTTTTTATGATGGCAGGAACCACTATTCTCACAAGTATTTTGCCAAATGATTCGCCCTTGATACCAGTTTGTAAACTGATTGGTGACCCTGCCATGGTCATGCTATTGGCAGTTTTGGTAGCAACCGCTACTTTGGGAGGGCTGACAAGTCAGGCGCTTTCCAAAACGATGAATACTTATTCTGAAGCGGTAAAAGATGTAGCAATGGTGCTCTTAATCATTGCTGGAGCAGGTGCTCTCAAACAAGTTTTTATGGAAAGTGGAGTAAGCGATACCATGGCTTCTCTACTAAAAAATGTCAGTATCCACCCTTTGATTCTTGGCTGGTTGATTTCCGCTTTTATTCGTGTATGCCTAGGCTCAGCCACGGTAGCGGGCTTAACTACCGCTGGAATTATGGCACCCATGATAGAGACGCTACAGGTAGACCCTAACTTAATGGTATTATCCATTGGTGTAGGTAGTTTAATGTTTTCGCATGTAAATGACCCTGGTTTTTGGATGTTCAAAGAATATTTTAACCTTAGTATAAAAGATACCATTCGCTCTTGGTCAATGATGGAAACCCTTGTCGCAGTTGTAGGTCTGATAGGTGTACTCATCATCAATTCCTTTTTATAAAACTGTTAAATAATAAGTCCAAGACTAAGTCTTGAGCTGGGAGTTTAGGCGATTATTCCGAAATCCAACATCCGATATCCGAAATGAATGTTTTTTAAAGCACATATTATGAAAAAGTTATTAGTTATTTTTTTACTCGTGTTGAGTTTTTCACCAATCGGAAATGCTCAAAAACAACAAGTTACCAACCAACCTGATAGAGTCAATTGGTTTCAAGACCTTGGCTTTGGCATGTTTATCCACTGGAATGTGGACGTTACACTCGGCGCAGTGATTAGCCACTCTTTAGCTGGGGCATCCACCGAATATGTCGAAAAATACATCAATGAGCTTCCTAAATACTTTAACCCCTACAAATTCAAACCTGAAGATTGGGCTAAAATGGCCAAATTAGCAGGAATGAAATATGTGGTATTCACCGCCAAACACCACTCTGGTTTTTGTATGTTCGATACCAAAACTACGCCTTTCAATGTAATGAATACCCCTCTGAAGAGAGACATTACCAAAGAACTCATCGAGGCTTTTCGCAAAGAGGGTATCGCTATTGGCTTGTATTTCTCCCCTGAGGATTTTTACTTTTTCCATAAAAACAATATTCCTATTGGTCGCTTGCAATTGCCTCAGCATTTTCCTGCTAAAAACCCTAGTTTGATGGCCTATGACAAAGAACAATTGAAAGAATTATTGACCAAATACGGAAAAATCGACATTCTATTTATCGATGGTCCAGGTGATGGTTTGAGAGAATACGCTTGGACAATCAATCCAGAATTGGTCATTACACGTGATTTGATGACTACGCCAGAGCAAAATACGCCTGACGAACCACTTCCTCGCCCTTGGGAAGCTAATTACACCATGGGTACTGACTGGCAATACAAACCCACAAACGACCCACATAAATCTGGTACAGAAATTATCAATATGTTGGTTGAAATGCGTGCTAAAGGAGGTAACTTTTTGTTGAACATAGGACCAAAACAAGATGGCGAAATCCAGATTGAACAAGAGGCTTTGCTACAAGAAGTAGCCCTTTGGAATTTTGCTAACTCAGAGGCTATTTACGCCGTAAAACCTTTGCCTATTGTACGTGAGGATAATGTTTGGTACACACAATCGAATGACGAAAAGTATATCTATGCCATTGTAAGAAGAGCTAATTGGCAAGATTGGAAATACGGTACTCGCAAAAACTTGGTATTAACGCACCTTGAAGGCAACGCTCAAACCAAAGTTTCGATTCTAGGATACAAAAGCGAGTTGGTAGAATACAAAGATGGCTTCGATGCAAGCACTTATGTTGCTCCAACTTCAATCGGATTAGTAGTAAGTGCTGTAAATGGACAACGTTTTTATACAAACAACCAATGGCCAAATGCAGTAGTGCTCAAAATCGAAAATGCGAAGTTTAGAAAATTAACACATACCAAAGTAACACAATCAACTTTGGATGGAGCTAAATAGAGGCTTGATGTTGGGTATTCTAGAAATAGTAAAGTGTTTTCCTAAATACCCAACTGTTTAAACGCTTTACAACCTTGTTTTTTCTCAAAAACCTTATTTATTTACACTCAATTTTTGAATTTTATTTTTAATTAATATTACATTTTCAATAAAAACTATTTTATGGAACAGTTGGTAGAACAATTAACCCCTTCAGAGGCATTTGCAAAATTAGGACTTTCATTACCTCCTGCCCCACTACCATTGGGCGTGTACAAACCATATCTTATCGACGGCAAATACTTATATGTTTCGGGTCATGGTCCTGTACAGGATGACAAAAGCCTCATTATTGGACGTATCGGTCGTGAGTTAGATATGGAAGAAGGCAAATTGGCTGCTCGTCAAGTGGGTTTGACCATTTTATCAACCATCCAAACACATTTAGGAAGTCTCGACCGTGTGAAGCGAGTAATCAAAGTGTTGGGTATGGTCAATTGTGTAGATACTTTCGAAAGACATCCATACATTATCAATGGTTGTAGTGAGTTGTTTGCGCAAGTTTGGGGCGAAGAAAACGGTATTGGCGTTCGTAGTGCGGTAGGTTTTGGTTCATTACCAGACAATATTCCAGTTGAAATCGAGGCATTGTTCGAGTTAGTAAGCGAATAAATGGTGAATTGAATGAGCGAAGTGTAGTGTTCGAAAGATTTCAAACAATTGCTGATTGGGGATTTCTGATTTCGGAAATATAAAAGGCTACCTTAATTTTTTGTAAAATATGATTCAAAAAATTGGGTTGTGCTTCCTTTAATCTTACAGAGCAATGTATCCGAAATCAAAAATCAAAAATCCACAATGGATAAAACTGCTTGGTACAACTTACAAAATTTAGATACCTTGGATACCCCCGCTTTGGTGTGGTATCCTTCGCGTATCGCTCAAAATATCGATACCTTGGTAACAATGCTACCAGAGGTAAGTCGACTTCGTCCGCATGTCAAAACGCATAAATGTCAGGAAGTAACCGAACTGATGTTGGCAAAAGGCATTACGAAATTCAAATGTGCTACCATTGCCGAAGCCGAAATGCTCGCAATATGCCAAGCACCTGATGTATTGCTGGCGTATCAACCAGTGGCTACGAAGTTGCAACGCTTTATCACCCTAATTCAAACTTATACTACTACCCAATTTTCCTGCTTGGTCGATGACTTGTCGGTTGCACAAGCCATCGCCACGGCAGCGATACAGCACGAGATCACGATAAATGTTTATATCGACCTAAACGTTGGCATGAACAGAACAGGAATCTTACCTCAAAAAGCCGAAGAACTTATTAATGCACTACTTGACTTAAAAGGTATTGCTGTAAAAGGACTCCATGCCTATGATGGTCATATTCGTGATAAAGATTTAGCATTGAGAACAGAAAATTGTCACCAAGCTTTTGTACCTGTATTTGCATTAGCTTCAGGATTTTCAGAAAAAGGAATAACCCTTCAAGTAGTAGCGGGAGGCTCTCCGACTTTTCCGATTCATGCTCAAAATCCACAGGTAGAATGTAGCCCAGGCACTTTTCCTCTTTGGGATAAAGGCTATAAGGATGCTTTTCCAGAACAAGCTTTTGAGCCTGCTGCTTTGGTTTTGAGTCGAGTAATTTCTCATCCGAGTACCAATAGAATTTGTATTGATTTAGGACACAAATCTGTCGCTGCCGAAAACGACTTGAACCGAAGAGTCCACTTTCTCAATGCGTCAGATGCTCAGTTTATCGGACAAAGCGAAGAGCATTTAGTGTTGGAAGTATCAGATATACAGGACTTTCCGATTGGTAAAGTTTTATATGGTGTACCAATCCATGTATGTCCAACAGTAGCCCTTTACGAAAGAGCCTATCTTGCAGAAAACCAATCTATTACTGATAGGTACTGGAAAGTTATTGCAAGAGACAGAAAGATAAATGTATAAATACAGCCATAAGCTCTAAGCCGTAAGCATTAGGCAAATTTGAAATTGTATTTTGCTTAATGCCTAAAGCTTACGACATAAAGCCTTTTTAAGAAATCCCATGTTCACTATAGATGCCCATCTCGACCTTAGCATGAATGCTATGGAATGGAATCGAGATTTAAGAAATACGGTATTTGAAATTCGTGAAAGAGAAATAGGTCTTTCCGATAAACCCGACCGTGCCAAAGGTACTGTCGCATTTCCTGAATTACGTAAAGGCAATGTAGGTTTGGTTGTTGCTACGCAAATCGCACGATATGTTGCTCCTGACAACCCACTCCCAGGCTGGGCGTCGCCCGAGCAGGCATGGGCACAGACTCAAGGGCAAGTGGCTTGGTATCAAGCTATGGAGGCTTGTGGCGAAATGGTACAAATCAATGATTTGGCTAGCCTAGAAAAACATCTTGCTCTTTGGTCAGATACCACTATTCCAAACGAACAGAAAGCTATTGGTTATATCCTAAGTCTAGAGGGTGCCGATTCTATCGTAACAGTTGACCATGTCGCCAAAGCGCATGAATATGGTTTAAGAGCTATTGGTCCTGCCCATTATGGTCCTGGTCGCTATGCGCAAGGCACAGATGCCACGGGAGGGTTGGGTCCGCACGGACGTGATTTGCTCAAAGAAATGGAACGACTCAATATCATCCTTGATGCTACGCATTTGTGTGATGATAGTTTCTGGGAAGCCTTAGACCATTTTCATGGAAACATTTGGGCGAGCCACAACCTTTGTCGTAGCTTGGTAAATCATAATCGCCAATTTAGTGACGAACAAATCAAGGAGCTCATCAATCGTGGTGCTGTAATAGGTGGAGCTTTGGATGCTTGGATGATGGTACCCAACTGGGTGAGAGGCGTATCTACGCCAGAAAACATGAACTGCAATCTGGAAGTAATGCTCGACCACCTCGACCATATTTGTCAAATTGCTGGTAATGCCAACCATATCGGTATTGGCTCTGACTTGGATGGGGCGTTTGGAAAAGAACAAAGCCCTTATGATTTAGAAACCATCGCCGATCTTCAAAAAATCCCCGATATGCTTCGTAAAAGAGGCTACTCGCAAGAAGATATTGAGAAAGTCATGCACGGTAACTGGTTAAGATTTTTAAGAAATGCTTGGAAATAGCAAGTGCAAGGGTAACGACCCTTGCACTTTTTTTTCATACAATAACCTCATCAATCAACAATATTGACACATTGTTTTATGTGCTCCAAAACTCTTTTTTCGCTTTTCTTCGCTTTTTTATTTTTGGGAAAAACTTCTGCCCAAAATACTATTTCTATCATTCCCAAACCCGTTGAAATGCAAATTTCGAAGGGTTATTTTAGGTTAGAAAAAAATGTTACTATCTCTTTGCAAAACTCTGCTTTGCAAGAAACTGCACAGTTACTTCGATTAGGAATACAACAAATCCGCCCGAGTTCTGTAAGTATAAAAAATAGCACTCCTAATGCAATAAAGGGCATTTCCCTAGCAATAGACAGCAATCGTGTAGTACAAAAAGAAGGTTATTCTCTTGCTATCAGCGCAACAGGAATCAAACTAATAGGCCATGATGCTGCGGGTGTTTTTTATGGTACGCAAACTCTTTTACAACTCATTCATCAACAAGGCAATCTTCCTTTTGTCCAAATCAAAGACTATCCAAGATTTGGTTATAGAGGTATGCACCTAGACGTTGGGCGACGTATTTTCTCGGTTACATTTCTCAAAAAATACCTCGATTTATTAGCGCTTTACAAATTCAACACCTTTCATTGGCACCTTACCGAAGATCAAGGTTGGCGCATAGAAATCAAGCGATATCCTAAATTACAAAGCGTAGCAGCCTATAGAAACGAAACCATTATTGGGCATAAAAAAGACTCGCCTCATCGCTTCGATGGTAAACCTTATGGAGGTTTTTATACTCAAGAAGAGGTAAAAGAAATCGTCGCTTTTGCCCAAAAACGCCATATTACAGTCATTCCCGAAATCGAAATGCCAGGTCATGCTCGTGCAGCATTGGCAGCGTATCCGCAATTAGGATGTACAGGTGGATCCTATCAAACTGCCACTTTTTGGGGAGTTTTCGATGATGTTTTTTGTGCAGGGAATGATAGTACGTTTACTTTTTTACAAAATGTTTTAGATGAAATCTTGCCACTATTTCCAAGCAAATACATACATATTGGTGGTGATGAATGTCCAAAAGTAGGTTGGAAAAGTTGTCCAAAATGTCAAAAACGCATGCAAGAAAATCATCTGAAAGATGAGCATGAATTACAGAGTTATTTTATCCAAAAAATGGAGAAATATCTGAACTCAAAAGGTAAAAACCTGATTGGCTGGGACGAAATTTTAGAAGGAGGCTTAAGTCCAAAAGCTACAGTAATGAGTTGGCAAGGCGAAGCTGGCGGTATTGCAGCAGCCCAACAGCATCACGATGTCGTTATGTGCCCCGAAAGTCACTATTATTTAGACTACTATCAATCTTTGCAAGCTTCAGAACCAATTGCAACTGCGGGTTTTACTCCTCTTGAAAAAGTGTATCGTTATGAGCCTATTCCAGCCATATTGAATCCAATAGAACAAACTTATATCAAAGGTATTCAAGGAAATGCTTGGTCAGAATATTTGGTATCTGAAGCACAAGCCGAATATATGCTTTTTCCAAGAGCTTTGGCGATTGCCGAAACAGCTTGGTCGCCCAAAACGCAGAAAGATTATGACGATTTTCTCCAAAGATTAAGACTTCAAGAAAAGGTTTTAAAACATCGAAAAGTACATTATTTTGACCGATATGAAGAAATTCAGGCTCGCCTTCAAACCAATACCAACGGTTCGGAGTCTATCTATCTGACAAGTTCTTTACCAAATGCCACTATCCGCTTTACGGAAGATGGCAGTCAGCCCAATACTCAATCCAACGTTTGGAAGAACGGACTTTCTATCTTTAAACCTACCCTTATCAAAGCTCAATTATTTGATAAAAATGGTGCGTATGGACAAGTTTGGGAACAATGGGTGAATGTTAATTTGGCGACGGGCAAAAGTATTACTTTCAAAAATGCACCTCAAACGCCCTATCTCCCAACAGATGCTTATGCTTTAAGTAATGGTATTATCGGTACACATCGATATAATACTGGACAATGGATAGGCTTTCGGGGTGAGGATTTAGAGGTAGTGGTTGATTTAGGCAAAAGTCAAAGTGTTCAAGAAATAGGCATCAGTGTTCTCAAATATCACTGGCAACGAATGTGGGAACCTACAGAACTTTCGTTTTGGATTTCGGAGGATGGTAAAGCTTATGAAAAAGTAGGTAGTTTTAAAGATTTTCCAGAAAATGCCATCAATACAGTATCTCTAAAAGTACCAAACAAAACCGCCCGATTTATCAAGGTAATTGGGGTCAATAAAGGCACTATCCCAGCAGGCGAATACGGTGCTGGTGCCAAGGCATGGTTGATAGTGGATGAATTGTTTATTTATTGATTGAGTGGCGAGGGTGTGATTTAGTGATTAATTTTCCTCAAAGAAGTAACGCCTTGCATCTCAGGCAAAGACGAAAGAATTTTCTAATCACTAAATCACAACTCACTCAATCGCTCCATAACAACCTCTCAATTAAAGGAATATGACAATATAGGGTAGGAATTTTTATAAAATGTCGTATTTTGCAGTTGTAAAATATGATCATAAAATTGGCATAATAAGATATGAACAGCTTGAACGAGACCTACAGCAATCTTCAAATAAAACTGTATCAACACTTGTAAGAGAAATTTTCGTATCATAATTTCATGCGCTTAAACCTTTAACCTTCGGGTTAGATTTCATCCAATTTTTGCAAAATATTTAATTTGGTAATCGAGCAAACGATTATCACAAAGCGAAATAATTACCTAAAAAGCTATAAAAACTATGTTTGATTTTCAAATCAAAGAAAACAACACCGTATTCGACGTGGTGATTGTTGGTTCGGGTGCTGGTGGTGGTATGGCTGCACATGAGCTTACCAAAGCTGGAGCAAAAGTCTGCGTTTTGGAAGCAGGTCAGCCCTTCGACCCTGCCGATCCTAAAAACATTACTCAACTCAAATGGCCGTACGAATCTCCGCGCCGTGGTGCAGGTACAACTCGTCCTTTTGGTGATTTTGATGCTGCTTATGGTGGCTGGGAAATCGAAGGAGAGCCCTATACGCGTGCCGCAGGAACGAAGTTTGACTGGTTCCGTTCAAGAATGGTGGGTGGTCGTACCAACCACTGGGGACGTATCTCTCTTCGTTTTGGACCTGATGACTTCCGCAGAAAAAGTATCGACGGATTGGGCGACGACTGGCCTATTGGTTATGACGATGTGAAACCCTATTATGACCGTTTGGATAAAATGGTGGGTATCTTCGGGACAGTTGAAGGCTTAAGAAACGAACCAGATGGTATTTTCTTGCCTCCTCCAAAACAACGTTTACATGAGTTGATGTTACAAAAAAGTAACAAACGCTTGGGTATTCCAACCATTCCGTCACGTCTTTCGATTTTGACAAAACCTATCAACAACGACCGTGGACAGTGTTTTTACTGTAACCAATGTGGACGTTCTTGTCAGGCTTATGCCGATTTCTCAAGTTCATCGGTATTGATTAAGCCAGCGCTCAAAACAGGTAATTTGACCATGATTACCTACGCAATGGCTCGTGAGGTATTGACTGACCCAACTACAGGTTTGGCTACTGGTGTATCTTATGTGAGTACGCTTGATATGCAAGAATACACTGTTAGAGGTAAAATCGTTATTTTGGCAGCTTCAGCGGGTGAAACAGCTCGCTTGTTACTCAACTCAAAATCTGCTCGTTTCCCTCAAGGTTTAGGTAACTCAAGTGGTATTGTAGGACGCTACATCAATGACTCAACAGGTGCTTCTCGTTCGGCGATTATTCCAGCTTTGTTTGACAGAAAACGTTATAACGAAGATGGCGTAGGCGGTATGCACGTGTACACTCCTTGGTGGGGCGACAACAAAAAACTGGATTTTGCTCGTGGTTACCACATCGAATACTGGGGCGGTATGGGTATGCCAGCTTATGGTTTTGGTTGGGGCATCGAAGGCATCAACGGTCGCTTCCCTACTCGTGAGGGTATTACCAAAGCGGCTGGTGGTTATGGTGCATCGTTGAAAGACGATTATCGTCGTTTTTATGGTGCTTACGTAGGTATGGCTGGTCGTGGTGAACCTATTCCTTTGGAAAGTAACTACTGTGAAATTGACCCGAATGTGGTTGATAAATTTGGTATTCCTGTACTTCGTTTCCACTACAAATGGAGTGAACACGAAATCAATCAAGCCAAACACATGCAAGATACTTTCGAGCAAATCATCCATGAATTAGGAGGTATTGCTTTGGGACCAAAACCTGGAGCTGACAGAAACTACGGTTTGGAAGACCCAGGAAAAATCATTCACGAAGTAGGTACTGCTCGTATGGGTAACGATCCTAACAAGTCGGTATTGAACAAGCACTGTCAAGCACATGATGTGAAAAACCTATTTGTTGCCGATGCTGCTCCATTTGTTTCGCAAGGTGACAAAAATGCCACATGGACTATCATGGCACTTTCAATGCGTACTTCGGAATATATTATCAATGAAGTGAAAAAGAAAAATCTATAGGACATGAGTGGGTAGCAGTGCTGAATTATGAGTTGCAAATTGGTCACATAAAGCCCTATTTACCAATACTTTACTAATTAATTTTGCATTACTATTTGCTTAGAGCATGTTAAAATTTTATAAGTCATTAAAAATAAAAAGTCTGTATTTAATTTTCTGAAATCCTGTTGTTTGAGCCGCAGGCGAGTTTAGGATTTCTTGACTTTCTTTTGTTACTTTTCTTGTGTCAAGACAAGAAAAGTAAATAGTGTCGATAGGAAATTTTGTTTTTATAACAAAAGCCAAATAAAATTTTCAAACATACTCTTATTCAAACCTTTTATTCAGATGAAAAGAAGAGATTATCTTAAAAATATTGGTTTTACTTCGTTGGGAATGGCAGTGCTTGGACCAGAAGTAAAAGCCGCAGAGTTGCTCGAACAGCAAAAGCCTATTAAAAAAGGCGCAAAGGCAGCATCTGCCAAATCGGACGACATCAAAATCCCTGGTGGTCGTACCAAAGATGAGGCTATTCGTGATGCCAAATTGATGGCTGAGAAGTTTTTCACTGAGCACGAAATGAAAACGATCACCATTTTGGTAGATATTATCATTCCAGCCGATGGCAAGTCGGGCAGTGCTTCACAAGCTGGCGTACCTGCTTTTATCGAATTTATCGCTAAAGATAGACCAAGCGAGTTTAAGACGCCATTGCGTGGAGGTCTTCGCTGGTTAGATTCACAATCAATCAAGCGCTTCAGTAAGGATTTTGTAGGTATTACGCCACAACAACGCATTGAAATTGTAGAAGACATTGCTTATCCTGCTAATGCCAAGCCACAGTTTTCGCAAGGCGTTTCGTTTTTCTCTCTCATGAGAAACTTAACTGCAACAGGCTTTTTCTCAAGCGAAATGGGTATTAAAGATATTGGCTATGAAGGCAACCGCCCTAACCAATGGGACGGTGTTCCTGAAAATGTCTTGAAGCAATATGGCTTGAGCTACGAATAAATTGTAATTTTGAAAAGGGTTTTAACAAGTGTTGTTAAAACCCTTTTTTATTTATTGTAATTATTTTTGGCAAATAGTTTTTTCGGAAGAAATATTGAAAAACATCACTTAGTGGTGTAAATTGCAATAGAGTTTTGAGCAAAACTTCTGAAAAAACAGATACGAAGTTTGAAAAATGAGATTTTACCGCCGACAAATCACATTTTTTTAGAATTCTCTCCTCCACTGAATAACATTATATAAAACATCCTTAATTTCTAGAGTTGTGACGCAGATTACGAAGCAGTTTTTTTACTTTACCTTATTAATCGTTTTGGGCATTGTTGCCTGTTCCCATCAGCCAAACCAGTGGGGTGATACCACCACAAACAGTACATCAGCACGCAATGACAGTATCGCCAAGCTTTTTGATGCTACCACAGCCTCTCGTAAAGCAGCTAAGTTGGATACTTTTTTCAGAAATCTTCAAAAAACTGCCAAATTCAATGGTGTAGTACTGGTTTCACAATATGGAAAAATTATCTACAAAGGAGCTTTTGGCTACAAAAGTTTTGCTAAAAAAGATACAAATACTACCGAAACGTTGTTTCAATTAGCCTCTGTTTCGAAGCAATTTACGTCGGTTGCTATTATGCAATTGCACGAGAAAGGTTTGATTAATTACAACGACCCCGTTTACAAATACATTCCGAGCTTTCCTTATGACCCAAGCATTACGATTCGTAGCTTGCTGACTCACTGCTCGGGCATTCCCAACTATGCGTATGCGCTCGACAAGGTTATCAATAAAAAAGAGCCTATGTCAAACGAGCAAATCGTAAACTTATTTGCCAAGCATAAGCCAGGGATTAATTATTTGCCTAATGCTCGCTTTAACTACAATAACTCCAACTATGTTTTGTTGGCCTATATCGTAGAAAAATTAACAAATATGTCTTTTAGAGAATATGCCCAAAAGCATCTTTTTGCACCTGCGGGTATGTCCAAAACCTTTATCTATGACCCTAGTAAGTCTGAGATGGTGGCCAATGCAGCCTTAGGATATACGCCAAGAAGAGGTGGTTACTGGCAAATTCCTTTCGATCATTTGGATGGCGCTGTGGGAGACAAAGGAATTTACTCGACGGTAGAAGATATGTTTAAGTGGGATATGGCATTGAATAGCGAAAAATTAGTCAAGCAAAGTACTTTACAAGAAGCTTTTGTTCCAGCGCATCATTTCAAAAATTTAATTAATAAAAACTATGGCTACGGCTGGCGTTTACAATTGATGGACGATGGTTCTTGGTTGACTTTTCATACAGGTTGGTGGCATGGTTTCAAGAACTATTATCTCCACAATCCAAAGGATAATTCCTCTATTATCATTCTTCAAAACGTAGCCAATCATGCTTTGGCACGTGTAAAAGTTGCGCAATCTATCTTATATCCTGATAAGGCTTGGTACTTTATGAAAGGTGAAGCATTCCCAGAAGAAGTTGAAGGCGGACATGAATAGTTTTGAGTGATGAATTAATCATCTCGGATATCAGATTTGGGATTTCGGAAGTAAAATTTAATTTTTAACACTTCCGAAATCCCAAATCTGCAATAGTTATAAATCCTTCATACAGCCGTTAATCCCACACGTTACTTATTGCTTTTTAACAAACTCGTACGCTTCAACACTTCCTTTTCTTGGCTGAAAAGTAATCGTATATTTTCTACCTTTTCTCAAAACAGGAATCGTCAATGTATTTGAATAGCTTGTATAGGTTTTGTTGATATTAATTGAAGCCAATATTTCGTCTCCTTCTTGCAGCCCTGCCTTGGCAGCTTCTGAATTGGGGTCTAGTCCTTTTACAATTTCTCCTTTTTGAACTTTCAATGGTTTGGCAAAGCCCAAATCAAATAATCCTGTTGTGATTTTCTTTACGGTATATCCTTCATAAATATCAGGTTCAGGAACAATTAACTTTCCACTTAGCATAGCCTTCCAGTCGTCTACTGCCCACTGTCCAACTGAGGTGGCCAAGAGCTTTTCCCATGTATCCTTTGTAACATATTCACCCGCCTGAGCTTGTTGGGTTATTCGGTTGATTAAACCTACAACAGTCGCTTGACTATGCGTACGCTTTAGTTTGGCTTCAAGATTGGCAAAATACATCGCTCCTCTTGAATATCCGATTGACCACGCATTTCGCCCCGACCACTTTACACTAGGTATATCTTTTTCCGAAACTTCACGAATTGCATTGGTATAATAAAGTGCAGCCTCCTCATTAATAAGCTTACCAAATTCTGTGGAAGTGTATAATCCAGCCTCAAGCGGTAATACCATACACAAATAATCTGCAATACCCTCGCTATACCAGTCATCTTCCCCTTCTTGTGCATGAAGACTTCCGACGAAAGCATGTACTGTTTCATGAGCTATCAAGGAGTGAATATCGGCGGTAGTGGCATCTTCGGTAGGTGGTAAATATAGCGTGTATCCTCCTATTACAGCAACGCCACTGGCGAGTGGACCACCATCGTAAGTTCGGATAAAAATTCTGAAAGGACTCTCAGAATTTCCATTCAGACAGTTACGCAAATGCGCATATACTTTTTCGACCCAAACAGCAGCCTGTTTCATTTCGTCTGGTTTTCGTCCTAACGCATACAAGCTAAAGCCTTTATCTCGACCTTTATCAGGATGGGTAAACATTTTTCCTACAATAAACTGGCAAAACATCAAATCGCCTAAATCAGTTTTGATCTGGCAATCATTCTCTCCTTTTGAAGTAACAGCGATAAAACCTTTGGGTAAATGCCATTTTAGAGATAAATCAACCGATGTAAGTGTTTCGGGATATAATAGAAAGCTCGTAAACGCTCCTGCTAACCCTCCTCCTGTAGCTTGTAAATCAATATGGGGTCCTCGACGCTTGGGAATAGATACCGCCACTGGTATGTGATAATCAATTTTAATAGTTTTTCCTTTTACTGCTCGATTCCCTTTCCAAACTTGAAGGTTTAAATCATTGATACTAGTGTCGGGATAAGCTCGATAGGTGACAGCTCCTTGGGTATCTGTGACAGAAAGCTGAGTTATAACATCCGTTGTTCTGTCCAAATAAGGGTGTAGCGAATTGAATAATAGTTTCAAATTATGCTCTTGATTTGTTTCATATTGCACCGAATACTGCACATGCAACCCTACGGCTTTTCCAGCCTTATCAAGGTCTGGACTTAAGTGAATTTCTTTGATAATAGGGAGATCTTGCGCTTTTATTGCTGAGGTAATTACTAGCCATAAAAGTAAAAATATGGTGCTTTTGCGAAATATCATAAAAAGAGGATTAAGACGGGGTGTATTGTAATTTAGCAGAAAACCGATAAAGAATCAATGACTATAAGCATTTTGTTGTTTAGAAATACAGAAAGCTTAATCGCTACTTGTACACTATTTGGATTAACTATACGTTTATAGTAAAGTTTAATCACGGATAAAGTGTACAAAACTTTAAAAATTACATATCTTTACAGCCCTAGGCATTCGTGGCATTCTTTTCGCTACAAATTTCCCAAAGCTTCAATAATCAAATTTTTCCAACATCATGAAGATTAAATCATTACTTCTCGGCTTATTAATGCTGGTAGGATTTCAAATCAAAGTGCAAGCGCAATCGGAAGATGAAGGTATCAAAGCCTGCATCAACAATTACCTTGATGGAGTAATGCAAGGTGATACCGCTCGTCTCAACCGTGCTTTTCATCCTACAGCTTTGCTTCGTAGTGTAAACACCAACACAGGAGCATTACAAGACCTTTCAGTTCGTAAGTTTGTGGCAACAACTCCAGCAGGTGGTATTCAAACTAGAGGTGGTTCGACCAAACTAGTTTCTTACTCTTATATTGGTGTTTCGGCTCTTGCTACAGTCGAACTTCGTTTTGGTGATTTCAAGTATGTGGACTTATTGAGCATGTTGAAGTTTGGTGACAATTGGAAAATTGTAAGCCGTGTGTTCAGCCGTGCCGATTTGGATGCTACTGTAAAAGGTACAGGCGCTGCACCAAGTGCTGGTGCTCCTGCTGCGTCTAAACCTCCAGTAGTGAAAAAATCAAGTGCAAATGTAAAACCAAAAGCTGATGATGGTTGGTAGTATTGGGGCTTAAGACTATTGGCTTTGAGCCGACAGCTTTTAACGTTTTAAAATACTTACTTGATCTTCAAGCTCTGAAATAGATGATAAGGTAACTAGGCATAGCTTAGTTACCTTTTTTATTTATTGACAGATTAAAACTATTCAAAAAATAAGTTCAAGTGTGGAACACTGGGACTAGATTACTAAAATCATTTTATTCCATTCTGAAATTCCCAACTACTTTTGTACCTTTGCATTCGCAAAAAATTACCCTTTAGGTCTACTTTATTTTTTGGAATAAAGTATCAGCCTAATTTCTTGATACATAAATTACTGAACATACGAAAAAGTCTGAAAATTGTATTTTTCTAGACCCACATCAATTTCAAATGACCAAATAAAATGGGAAGAGCCTTTGAATTCCGTAAAGCCAGAAAGTTTAAAAGATGGGGCCAAATGGCCAAAACTTTTACCAAAATCGGTAAAGATATTACAATCGCTGTAAAATCAGGCGGTCCAGACCCTACCTCAAACTCTCGTTTGCGTGCAATCATGCAAAATGCTAGAGCGGTAAACATGCCAAAAGTCAATATCGAAAACGCCATCAAACGTGCTACTTCGAAAGACCAAGAGGATTACAAAGAGATTGTATATGAAGGATACGGACTACACGGCGTAGCAGTCTTAGTAGAATGTACTACCGATAACACTAACCGTAGTATTGCCAACGTTCGTAGTTACTTTACCAAATGTGGTGGTAGCGTAGGTACTTCGGGTATGCTTGACTTTATTTTTGACCGTAAGTGTATTTTCAAAATTGCTAATAATGGTACAACTGACATTGAAGAGTTAGAGTTAGAACTTATCGACTTTGGTGCAGAAGAACTGTTCTTAGATACAGAAGCTAACCAAATCAATATTTATGGTGGCTTTACCGCTTTTGGAGCTATTCAAAAATACTTGGAAGAGCAAGGTTATGAAATTCAAGGTGCGGACTTTGAACGTATTCCTACTGATTTCAAAAAACTTACAGAAGAACAATCTGCTGATATTGAAAAGCTTATTGATAAATTAGAAGAAGACGATGATGTTCAGAACGTGTATCACAACATGCTTGTAGAGTAATATCAACAATGGTTTTCAAAATAAAAGGGAATAAAGCATGGCTTTATTCCCTTTTATTTTGGCTAAGTAATCGTGTATTTTTCTTTACATTTATCGCATTCTCTCAATCTATCTGATTATTCTTCGAATTATAAGCAACAGCAAATACAAGTCCTTCCAATATAATTCCAACCGTAGCTGTTAGGGTATCTCCTAACCAAATTAAAATTACGCAAAAAACCACGAACAATGCAATGAGTTCGAATGTTGACAAATCGTTTTCTACTTCTTGTGAATGATGTGAATTTCCCATAGTCTTAGTCAATAGTTTATATTTTTTATTGAATATAGCCAATTTGAATTATTCCTCCTAATTTTTATTTACCTTAATGTAAGTATAAGGAAGTTATCAACTAACAGTAAATCTGTTACTAGAATGAACTTATAACCAGAAGGAAATATTCAATATGCACCGTAGTTATATGATTAATTTATGCTTTCCTGTTACTTAAAAGAAAAAATGATTTTACGATGAAACATCTCTTCTTTTTTATGATGTGCTTTGTGTCGCCATTTTATCATTGGGGACAAAATCTAGTAAAATTTGTACCCTTACAAACAAGCGAACCTCCGCTTACTCCTACGTACTTCTACATCGAAAAAGTATCAGATATTCGAAACAACTCTTCTCGAATTGGCCATGCCTATGGAATTGATAATGCTTTGTTACAACTCAAGCCAAGTTATTCGTTAAGCAAGTATAGTCGTAGTTTTTTCCGTAATCCTATACGTCGAGATACGCTTGACTATGCCATTACCATTCATATCAAAAATCTAGATATACAAGAAAAAATTAAGGATAATATGATTCATGGTGAATGTGGCATTGAACTAGTATTTTCTTTTGATAGAGCTGGAACGGATGTGGTATTAACCAGTTTCAAAAGTAAAACCCTTTTCAAACGCTCATTAGGGGAGTACGACAATTATCAGAAAATGATTGAGAAATTATTCCGAAGAGGGGCCGAACACCTCAATCAATGGATGTCTTTGAATTATGACAAAAATCCAATCCTTGCAAGGTCTCTTGTAATAAATATTCTCCCTGATTATCAAATCGATCATCCAGATAAAGGCGATACGCTATTTTGGAGTACTGCAAGACCGTTACGATGGAGCGATTTTCATGGAAAACCTCCTGTTTTTACACCTTATGCGGCCCAAGTTTTTTCAAACTTTGAATATATTGGAGAGGTAAAATTTCATAAAGGAGTCCTTACTGCCAATTTGCAATTTAAAGCTTACATCTTAAAATCTTCTTCTTGGAACGCCCGTGCAGGTAATAGCGAATCGGCCTTAGACCATGAACAACTACATTTTGATATTACGAAAACTATCATTGAAAAATTCAAAGAAAAGGCTCGCCAAATTACTTCTGTGGAGGATTATGACAGCGAAATTCAATTGCTATTTATTGATATGTATCGACTCATGAATAAACTTCAGAAAAAATATGATGCCGAAACCAATCACTCCATCAACATAATTGATCAAGAACGTTGGCGAATGGAAGTGAGAAATGAGTTGAGAGGGCATGGGATATGAATTTGAAAATTGGCAAATTTGAAGATTTGAAAATTTGAAGCCATGAGTTTTAATAATAGATACGACCATAACTTCTCATGAAACTATCAACCGTATCTATTATCACAAATATCTACTATAATCGGAGAGCATATTGCCTACGGCTTACAGCCTAATGTCTATTTAGCTAAACTATCCTGTAAGGCTTTTGCCCAAGTGGCGATGGCTTTGGAGTCTTGATCTGACAAAATCGCATCTTTGTGAATCCAAGTATATGAGTCGAGTGGCATCCAATGGTCGGTTACGGCTTCGGCTACCTCTTCTAATTTATGTGCAGCTTTTTTCTTTGGATAGCTCGCAAATTCAGAGAAATTCAATTCGTCTTTTCCTTCCTCTACATGATGGTTGAGCCACCAACCTACTGGCTGAATATTGCTATACCAAGGATAGGTGGTATTGTTGGAATGACAATCATAGCACGATACTTTCAAGGCTTTTTGTACGTCTGCGGGTACGTCATAGTGCTTCGTAATATCATTGGCGCTCACACCCTCGGATTGATTTTTGGCAGGACGAATAAATTGAATAGCTACTGCCAATACAGCAATACCAATAAGAATACGTTGTTTGTTCATAATCTGAAGAGTTTTGTTAAATAATGGTTTGATGGCAAAGGCTCGAAATTGCATCGAATACCTTATTTGTAATGATAAAACACTTTACTTTACTAGTTCAAGACTTAGTCTTGGAGTCATTTTTTTGACAGTTTGAAGCTATTTTTTAGAAAAAGTAAAAAAGTAAAAATACCTGAGTGACACTTTCTCGTTTTGTCCAGTAATCAGGTACGTAGCACACTGATATACTATTAACTAATAACTTCATTTTACTTAATCCTACTTGTATCAATTTAAGAATATTATTCAAAATGGGAAAACACTTTGTATTTCTTTATTTTTAAATGTCATTTTATCAACCAACTAAAATATGCAACCACAAGTAAAGCCTGTTCAGGTGATAAAATATAGTAGCCAATCTCTTGAAAAAGAGATGGATGATTTAGTAATTGTAGAAGAACCTTTGGCTATTAGGATTGGGTATGGTGCTAGTCATCAACGCTTACAAAAAAACCTTACCGTTACGATGCGCACCCCAGGGCATGATTTCGAATTGACCTTAGGTTTTCTGTATTCTGAAGGAATCATTCAACATCTTTCGCAGGTGCAATCTATTCGTTACTGCACTGAATTACAACGACTAGAAGAACATGAAAATATTGTTAGGGTAGAATTAAGCCCTGATTTAGATTTGAGTCAAACCCTATATGAGCGAAATTTCATGGCATCTTCGAGCTGTGGGATTTGTGGAAAAGCACAAATTGAATCGCTCGAACAACAACAGTGTCTTACTCTCAAGAATTGGGAATATCGTATTTCTCCCACATTTTTGTGGGAAATAGAAGAGAAACTCACACAAAATCAAAGTCTTTTTTCTTATACAGGTGGCGCCCATGCAGTGGCTATTTATGAAAACACTGGCGAATTGGTTTTACTCCGTGAAGATATAGGTCGACACAATGCTTTAGATAAAGTAATCGGAGCTAAATTAGGACTAGAGAAACAAGCCATGGCTCCTATCCTTGTACTGAGTAGCCGAGTTAGCTATGAAATGATTCAGAAAAGTATTATGGCCCAATTTCCAATTATAGTGGCAGTAGGTGCACCATCAAGTTTAGCGGTAGAACTGGCAAAACAATTTGGTATTACATTGATTGCTTTTTTACGAAAAGGAAAGTTTAATGTCTATACGCATGAGTTTAGGGTACAATAGCAGTGGGCAGTTATTGCTTCAGTTTTAATACTGTTTAAAAATAAGTCCAAGACAATTTCTTGAACTAGTATTTTTAAGTTTATCCAATAATAACATATCCGTGACTTTATTTGAAAGTTCCATTCTAATTACAAGCATTTTCAAATAACTGATAACGTCTTCTTAGAAATTCCAAAATGCTTAACAATTTGCCATTACTATGAATACAATAAATCAACAACCTTCCGCGCAGCCTCCACAGGATCTGACAGGACTACAGCAAACTGAACCTGCTCATGTAGCAGCTGGTTTTAAGGCGGTAAGTAATGCCATCAAACACGTTTTTGGTGCGATGAATGTGGCTAGAGGTACGAAGATATTATTGACACTCAATCAAAAAGGTGGGGTAGATTGTCCTTCTTGTGCTTGGCCCGACCCTGATGGCGAGCGTTCATCTATTGCAGAATATTGTGAAAATGGCGCCAAAGCCATTGCCGAAGAGGCAACAACACTAAAGACTGGTCCCGTATTTTTTCAAAGATATAGTATCCAAGAACTTTCCGAAAAATCTGATTATTGGCTCGGTCAACAAGGGCGTTTGACCCACCCTATGATGGTTCGAGAAGGAGAAACTCATTATCGTAAGATTGAATGGGATGAGGCACTTGACCTAATCGCCGAGCACCTCAATGCACTCCCCTCGCCTGACGACGCCATATTTTATACTTCAGGTAGAACCTCCAACGAAGCGGCATTTTTATATCAATTATTTGCTCGACAATTAGGAACCAACAACCTTCCCGATTGCTCCAATATGTGTCACGAATCAAGTGGTTCGGCATTAGGCGAGCAATTAGGTTTGGGAAAAGGCTCGGTAACCCTCGAAGACTTTAATCATGTGCAAGTGATTATGATTTTGGGGCAAAATCCTGGCACAAATCATCCTCGAATGCTCACAGCATTGGAAGAAGCCAAGAAAAACGGTGCTAAAATCGTATCTGTAAATCCTCTGGTAGAAGCGGGTTTATTGGCATTTAAACATCCTCAACATTTGAGCGATATGCTTGGGAGTGGCACCAAATTGAGCGACCATTATTTACAGATAAAAATCAACTCGGATATTGCTCTCATCAAGGCTCTATTGTTATTATTGGTCAGAAAAGAAGCTACTATCGGGAATGTATTCGACCATGATTTTATTCAAAAAAACACCCTTGGGTTCGAAGAGTTCTTGACAGATTTGAGTCAGTATAAGCTTGAAGACTTAGTCAAAGAATGTGGCATCAGCCTTGAACAGATAGAAGAAGTAGCCGATTTATTGGCTAATTCTCAACGCATTATTGCCTGTTGGGCAATGGGACTAACCCAACACAAAAACTCAGTAGTTACCATTCAGGAATTAGTTAACCTACTTTTGCTTAAAGGAAGTATTGGCAAGCAAGGTGCTGGCACTTGTCCCGTACGAGGGCATTCCAATGTACAGGGTGATCGTACAATGGGTATTTTTGAAAGACCTTCAAAAGCTTTTTTACAAAAAATAGAAGAAAACTTTGGGTTTACACCACCACAAAAACATGGTTATGATGTTGTGGCAGCCATAAAAGCCATGCAAGCATCCAGTGGCAAGGTATTTATGGGTATGGGAGGCAATTTTCTTTCTGCCACACCCGATACCGAATTTACGGCAAAGGCTTTACGCAATTGTGCACTTACTGTGCATGTTTCCACAAAACTGAATAGAAGTCACTTAATCCATGGTAAAACAGCGTTAATTTTACCTGCCATGGGGCGTACCGATGAAGACCGTCAGGCGGGTGGAGCGCAGTTTGTGACTACCGAAAACTCGATGGGGGTAGTTCAAATGTCGAAAGGAAACCTCACTCCTCCTGCCCCAACGGTTTGGAGCGAACCAAAAATTATTGCTGAAATAGCACAACGTACCCTTAAAAAGCGCACTCAGCTAGACTGGCTTTCGTTGACACATCATTATGATTCTATCAGGGATTTAATCGAAAAAACGATTCCAGGTTTTGAAGATTATAATGAAAGAGTTCGCCAAGATGGTGGGTTTTATTTGCCCAATGGACCACGAGAAGGTGTATTTACCAACACAGCACAAAAAGCTTTATTCAAAATTTGTCCTCTCGAAACAATTCAGTTGGCAACCGATGAATACCTAATGATGACGATTCGTACTCATGACCAGTTCAATACTACTGTTTATGGCTTGGATGACCGCTACAGAGGTATTTTCAACGAAAGAAGAGTCATTTTAATGAACCAAGAGGATATTACTGAGGCTGGTTTACAGCAATATGACTTAGTGGATTTACATAACTATCATGGAGGTGTACATCGTTTGGCAGAAAAATTCATTGTGGTTCCTTACAATATTCCACGCCAAAACGTCGCAACCTATTTCCCTGAAGCCAACGTGCTAGTACCTATCGACAGTGTTGCCGATGTGAGTAATACTCCAACCTCAAAATCCGTCATAATCAAGTTGACAAAAGTGTAAAACTAAAATTATTTACAGGCAATAGGCTCTAAGCCGTAGGCAATAAGCTAAAAGTTGTGCTTACCGAAAACCGATTGCCGAAAGCCCAAAGCCTAAACTAACACATGTCTAAAAGAACTGGTGGTTATTTGGCAGGAAGAGTCCCTGCCGATGCCAAAAGAAGAATTGCTAAAAGTCAAAAAGCATTACCACAAAAGGTAGATTTACGTCCATTTTTAACCTCTATTGAAGAGCAAGTGGGCAACAGTTGCGTAGCCAATGCGTTGGCTGGTGCGTATGAATATCTTGCTAAAAGAGAATTAGGTGACTCCGAAGATGTAAGTCGCTTGTTCATCTATTTCAATGCTCGATATATTGGTGACAATCATGATAAAGACGAAGGTTCATATATGGAATATGCCATTCAGGGCTTAAAAGAATATGGCGCCTGTGCCGAAAATCTTTGGCCAAATGAGTATGACTATGTCAACGACGAACCAAGTTCTGAGGCTTATGACCAAGGCGGTAATTTCAAGATTGTAGATGCCGAATTTATCGAAACGGATCTCAATCTTTGGCGTGAAACTTTGGCAGATGGCTACCCTATTGCTTTTGCCCTAAATACATTCAATTCTTTTGATGATGCTTCCAAAAACAAAGGGCGCGTTCCCATGCCTCGCAAATCGGATAATGTTCGGGAAGAACACGGTTGGCATGCCATGCTATGTGTAGGATATTCAGATATTGATAAGGTATTTATTGTTCGTAATTCTTGGGGTGTTGAATGGGGTGACAAAGGTTATTGCTATATTCCTTACGACTATGTTATGAACGAGGAGTTTAATGGTCAAGATAGCTGGATTATTAAATCTGTCGAAAACCTTGATTATAGCGAAGGAGTGGAAGTAGAAGACGATTCTTCGTATTTCTATGATGAGGACTATCTGGTCATCAACGATTTTTATGTATATACTGAAGATACGGATGCTTTTCTTGAAGATTTGGAAAGTCTATTAGATGAATATGTCGAAGAGGAAGAAAACTATTATTTCGAATATGAAATCGATGAGGATGATAACGGGACTTATGTACAATTAACCGAATTTTATCTTTATACAGAAAATGAAGAAGATTTCCTATCTGATTTAGAAGATTTAGCCATCGAATATGGAGACGAAGATGGTTATGATTACAGTATAGAAGGTGCGGAAGAAGAAGAAGAAGAAGAAGATGATGATGATGATGATGATGAAGAGGAAGACGACGAAGAGGATGAAGAAGACGAAGAGGACGAAGAAGAGGAAGAAGAAGAAGAGGACGAAGAAGAGGAAGACGACGAAGAAGAAGAGGATGATACCCGTAATAAAAGAAAACGTAAGTAACACAAATTACTAGTCCAAGGCTAAGTCTTGGACTTCTCTCTTAAAACAGTTTATAAACTGACTAAATATTTGAAGATTCTTTCGAAATTCTTAGACTATGGCAAGCCTTTTTTCAAAACTTAATTACAAAGGTCAGAGTACCGTTTTGGTACTTGGTGCACCAGAATCCTTTGAGCAGGCATTGGATGAAATTGTTGGACAAGCTCAAATTCTAACTGCTATCGAGGATACCGAAGTCATTGATTTTGTTCTCAGTTTTGTAATGACTTTACAAGAAATTGAAAAAAGCATCAATGCCATAGCACCCAAATTGGGCAAGGATGCTACCGTATGGTTTTGCTACCCCAAAGGAACATCCAAAAAATACCGATGTGAGTTCAATCGTGATACTGGTTGGGCGGCTGTTGCGGCACATAACCTCGAAACCGTTCGTATGGTGGCTATTGATGAAGATTGGAGTGCATTACGCTTTAGAGATGTGGCTTTTGTCAAAAAAATTACTCGTCGAGAAAGTTTTGCTCTTACCGAAGAAGCTAAAACCCGCACCACACAAAAAGATGTTTAGTGTATGTTTAAATTTTATAAGTCCTGAAAAATAAAAAAATTTGTACTTATTTTTTCTGAAATCCTGCTGTTTGAGCCGTAGGCGAGTTTAGGATTTCTTGACTTTCTTTTGTTACTTTTCTTGTGTCAAGACAAGAAAAGTAAGGAGTGGCGAACAGAAATTTTGTTTCTTCTACAAATGCCAAATAAAATTTTTAAACATACTCTTAGTTGACTTAGATACCCAGACCTGTAACGATTTTGATAGTCATGTAACATTTTTAATATTTCCACTTTTCAATATTAAAATAACCATCTAACTATCAATACATTACAAAAATGTAACATTTTTAAAGGTATCTGTTCATTTTACAAAAGAAGGATTATCAAGGTCATAGTAGTTTTGAATGACAAAACATTCAAATTCCATATTTCTAACAAAACTATGTCTGCAAAAGCTATTATCACATATTTATCATTAGGCATACTTCCAATTTTGTCAGCCGAGGCGCAGCAAGCTGTTCCTGATGCCAAATATGATGAGCCTCATCGTCTTCAATACCATTTTTCACCGCCCAAAGGTTGGATGAACGACCCTAATGGTATGGTTTATTATCAAGGCGAATACCATTTGTTTTATCAACATTACCCTGATAAAAGTGTCTGGGGTCCAATGCACTGGGGGCATGCCATCAGTAAAAATTTGACTCATTGGAAAAACCTTCCTATTGGTTTATATCCCGATTCTTTAGGCTATATCTTTTCAGGAAGTGCGGTAGTGGATTGGAAAAACACGAGCGGTTTTGGTAAAAACAACAAGCCTCCTTTGGTTGCCATGTTTACTTATCATAACCCTGTAGGCGAACGAGCAGGTACTATTGATTTCCAGACACAAGGAATAGCCTACAGCAACGATAACGGACGTACTTGGACAAAATATGCTCAAAATCCAGTTATCAAAAACCCAGGCATTCGTGATTTTAGAGACCCAAAAGTTAGCTGGGATGAGCAACATCAACAGTGGTTGGTAACTGTGGCAGCACAAGACCATGCCGAAATATGGACATCAAAAAATCTAAAAGACTGGCAACGTGCAAGTAGCTTTGGCAAAGAATGGGGCAATCATGGTGGTGTATGGGAATGCCCAGACTTCTTCCAATTGTCAACCCCTAAGGGTAAAAAATGGGTGCTTATCATCAATATCAACCCTGGTGCACCAAACGGCGGTTCGGGCACACAGTATTTTTTAGGAGATTTTGATGGAAAAAACTTTATTCTTGATGAATCTACAAAACCCTATATTCAAAATAATCAAGGTTTGTGGATGGACTACGGTCGTGACAACTATGCAGGTGTAACTTGGTCAGATGTACCACAAAAAGACGGTCGAAGAATCTTGATTGGTTGGATGAGCAACTGGCAATATGCCCAAAAAGTACCGACAGAAGCTTGGCGTAGTGCAGCTACACTCCCACGTGTATTGTCTTTACAAAAAACTACCCAAGGATACCGACTGATTTCTGAGCCTGTCAAAGAGTTAAAAGGTTTGAGAATTGCTGATAAAAGCTATGTTTTACCACAAGCCAAAACATTATCTGCCGAATCGTGGATGCCTCAACTGGGTTTCAAACCGACTTTATCAGAACTAGAAATAGAATTCGAAAAACCTCGTTCTGGGAAAGTTTCGTTGGTGTTTTCAAATACAAAAGGAGAAAAATACAGCATAGGATACGATAGTCAGTCTAATCAATTTTACAGTGATAGAAGCCAAGCGGGTGACCATAGTTTCTCGAAAGAGTTTTTTGAGAAAATAGATATTGCTCCTCGTTTTACTGAAAATAATACCGTTAAACTACATTTGTTTGTTGATGTAGCTTCGGCCGAACTACTCGCAGATAATGGCAAAACTGTCATGACTGATATTTTCTTCCCAAGCGAAAACTTTAACCAATTTAGTATTCAATCCACAGAAGCAGGGGTAAAAGTAAAAACCTTGAAAATCTGGGCTTTGAAAAAAGCTTGGTAACGTAAGTATTTGAACTAAGACTCAAAGCATCTCAACCTGACCCCTTCTCAAAAAGATAAGCTATGTTTTTCCAAACATTGTTTATCTTTTTGTCATTTAGGGATAACCCATTTCTTCATCAATATGAAAAAACATATCTCTTCCTATACATGGCTTTTTATGCTGATTATTTTGATTTGTAGTGCCTGCCAATCAAACGAAAAACAGCATTTTCGTATCGGATTTTCACAATGTGGAATGGACGACCGTTGGCGTGAAGAAATGGTCGAGGGCATGAATAGAGAACTAAGTTTTTACCCTGAACTTAGTATGATTCTGAAAGATTCCAAATGGAATAACAAGACTCAATACGCTCAAATTGAAGAACTTATAAATCTCCCTGTTGATTTGCTCATTGTATCTCCCAATGATAGTAAATTTCTAGAGCCAGTTATTACCAAAGCTTACCAAAAAGGAATTCCCGTGCTGGTGGTTGACCGTCGCGTTTTTTCTGACCAATTTACGGCTTTTGTGGGGGCAAACAACCTTGTTGTTGGTCAGCATGCTGGCGAATATGCCAATATTCTCCTCAACGGGCACGGGCGTGTATTAGAAGTAGGTTTCGGACCACGTACTGCACCTGCTTTGGGCAGACATAATGGATTTCATTCGGTTATTCAAAAGTATCCTCATATTCAATACGTTGACTATTTGAACAAAGACTGGGCGGATAAAGATTTGAGAGAAGCTTTGACTCAAAAACTCTCAAAAAATCCCAATCTAACCGACTTAATCTTTGCTCATAACGACCGTTGTGCCCTAATTGCCTACGACGTTTGTAAAGAATTAGGCATAGAAAAGAAAATCAAATTCATTGGCGTAGATGGTTTGGTTGGTAATAACTTGGGCTTAGATTTAGTCAAAAAAGGGATCATCAATGCCACCATTCTGTACCCTACAGGTGGCGAAGAGTCTATCCGTGTCGCAGCCAAAATACTTCGCAAACAAGCTTTTGAAAAAGAAAATCAACTTTTCACCAGTGTTATTGATGCCCAAAATGTGAATATCATGTTGGCGCAACTCAATAAGTTAAAAGAGCAACACGCTGATATTGAGCGACAAGCCACCCGAATCAAAGATTTAACCAAGATATTTTCATCCCAACAAGCTGTTTTGTATCTATCCTTTTTCTTCTTGATTTTACTATTGCTTCTTGGTGCTGTACTATTCTATCTTTTCAGAGACCGTCAAGATTCCAACGTTCGCTTATCTGAACAAAATGAGGCAATTTTGAATCAAAAAAATGAAATAGAACGTATCTCGCTATTGGCAAAACAAGCCACTGAAGATAAACTTCGTTTTTACTCTTACATTTCTCATGAGTTTCGAACGCCACTGAGTCTTATCCTGACACCAACACAGGATATCCTTCACCGAAAAACCTTAGATGTCAAAGAAACGAGACAGGCGTTTTTATTGATTCAGAAAAATGCTAATCGCCTTTTGAGGCTGGTTGATCAATTACTAGAATTAAGAAAGGTAGATTCTGGAAAAATGGAATTGAATCGCCAACAGCATGATTTAGTGAATTTTATCAAAGATATTGTGAACGATTTTCAGGTAAAAGCTAAAAGTCAACAAATCGATTTACAGTTTATTTGCCCATTCAAGACCCTACCTTTTTCATTTGATGCCGAGAAGTTAGATAAAGTTTTTTTCAATATCATTTCCAATGCTTTCAAATACACGCCCGATGGTGGCGCTATCCACATTTCGTTATTGAAAAATGTGGAAAAGTTAGAAGTGCTCATTTCTGACAATGGCATCGGAATGACCCAAGAAGAAAAAGAAAGAGCTTTTGATTTGTTTTATCGAGGCAATCAAAATATTTCGTTGGGAACAGGTTTGGGCTTGGCACTTTCTAGGGAATTTTTGACCTTACACCAAGGAGAAATCGAGGTCGAATCTCAAAAAGGGAAAGGCACCACCTTCAAAATTATTTTACCAATACTCGCTTCAGAAGACACAGAAGGCATTTCGCTGATGCCACATTATACCAAAGAGGATATTGAACCAACAGTGGTGGTGGATACTCCTGCCGTTCAGCATCATGAAAATACGCTTGTTTTGATTGAAGATAATCCAGATTTACGACTTTTCTTGAAACAAAAATTACAACAATTCTACAATGTTGTAAGCGTAGAAACCGCTGAAGCAGGCTGGACTGAAATATTGAGCAATATCCCCGATTTGATTATCAGCGATGTCATGTTGCCTGGTATGGATGGATTTTCATTGACGCAAAAAATCAAAAATGATTTTCGCTCATCGCATATTCCTGTGATTTTGTTGACAGCCAAAGGGCAAACCGAAAACCAAATCGAAGGTACTCGTGCAGGAGCAGATGCTTATATTCCGAAGCCTTTTAATCAGCAACTTTTGGAGGAAAAAATCAAAGGCCTCCTCGACAATCGTGATAGAATGCGCAGAAGATTTTCGGGCGAAATTACCAACCCAAGTCAAATCCAAAAAGGTGAGCGCAAATTCTTAGTAGAGTTTGAATTATTACTAGAAAAACACCTCACGGAAAGCACTCTTTCGGTCGAAAAACTTAGTCGGGAGTTGGGTATGTCAAGAGTCCAGCTTTTTAGAAAAATTTCTGCCTTGACCAACAAAAATGTAACAGACTATATTGCCGATTTCAAACTATTAAAAGCCAAAGCATTGCTCAAAGAATCAGACAAAACCATCTCTGAAATAGCCTACGAACTTGGATTTAATAACCCTAGTTATTTCACAACTTTCTTCAAGCAGAAAACCAATCAAACCCCTTCGGAATGGCGAAACAGTTGATGTAACATTATTTGAATCTATGCAACATAAGCAATAAATTCATTTTTAAAAAATCAAACAATACACTCATAATCAATACATTATCTCAATGTATCAATTATAAAACTCTTTGAATGAAAACTGACAATAAATGACCATAACTTAGTCTAATTTTGGTTCATCAAAATTCAAAAGTCTATCATGAATCAAAATTTAAAACTAGTATTATGGTCGTTATCTGCTGCATTAGGAGGATTCCTATTTGGCTTTGACACGGCAGTTATTTCGGGCGTAGAGCAAACCCTCCAGCACCTCTGGAATCTCAATGTCTTTGAGCACGGACTTACCGTTTCAATTGCATTAATTGGGACCGTAATGGGTTCATTATTGGGAGGTATTCCTGCACAACAATACGGTCGTCGTTTTACCTTATTATTAATCGCTATCTTTTATTTAGTAGCCTCTTTAGGCACAGCTTTCGCTCCCAATTGGAGTATCTTCTTGTTGTTTAGATTTCTGGGTGGTTTAGGCGTTGGGATTTCTTCGGTGGTAGCACCGATGTATATTTCCGAAATAGCACCTCCTAGCAAAAGAGGTCGTTTGGTTGCCATGTTTCAGTTCAATGTTGTACTGGGAATCCTGATGGCCTATTTATCCAACTTTCTTTTATCTGAAGTTTTTGCTGAAGCTTGGCGCTGGATGCTGGGTATTCAAGCTTTACCATCCTTACTTTTTATCGTAACAGTATTACTCATTCCAGAAAGTCCACGATGGTTGGTATTGGTAAAAAAGGATTTTCAAACAGCCAAAACTATTCTTGAAACAATCGATGCGCAAAATGCAGAAAAGATTTTAGCACAAATTCAAGAAAATGCTCAATCACAAGGCAAAAGCAAATTCAGCTTACTTTGGCAACCTGCTTATCGTCGTCCATTGACCTTATCGGTACTATTTGCGGTGTTTAACCAAGTATCGGGAATCAATGCCATTATCTACTTTGCTCCACGCATTTTCGAAATGTCAGGACTAGGCAAAGACTCCTCTCTTCTATCGTCGGCGGGAATAGGTTTAGTCAACTTACTTTCAACGCTTTTGGGAATCGCCATTATCGACAAATTTGGTCGCAGAGCACTTATGCGTTGGGGTTCCATTGGGTTGGTAGTAGCGCTAGTATTGGTTGCACAGTCATTCTATTTGGGGGGCAATAGCCTTTGGGTTCCTTTTTATCTCTTCCTATTTATTGGATTCTTTGGATTTTCGCAGGGCGCTGTGATTTGGGTATTCATTGCCGAGATATTCCCCAACGAAGTGCGAGCGTATGGACAAGCGATTGGGAGTTTTACCCACTGGATATTGGCAGCCATCATCACATTTACCTTTCCCTATTTGGCCGAAACCCTCGGAGGAGGAATCACCTTTAGCTTTTTTGCTTTGATGATGGTTATTCAAGGATTTTTTGCTTGGAAAATCATGCCCGAAACCAAAGGAACAAGTCTCGAAAATTCTGAAATAACCGTTTTAGCTCATTAATCTTTTTATTTCAAATGAAACAATTTGTATGCTTTGGCGAGATGCTTTGGGATATGCTTCCTAGTGGAAAAATCCCTGGTGGTGCTCCTATGAACGTAGCCATTCATCTCAAACATTTTGGTCATCAGGTATCTATTATCAGTCGTATCGGGAGCGATGACCTAGGCAAAGAGTTAATAGATTTTGTCAAAAGTAAAGAACTCAATTGTCAACTCATTCAGCAAGGCAATACTCATTTGACGGGCGTTGTAAAAGTCAATATGGATGACAAAAGCAATGTGACTTACAAAATCGTCAAACCTGTAGCATGGGACTATATCCAGTCAGAGCCTCTTGCCTTAGACACCGTTGCTCAAGCTGATTGTTTGGTATTTGGAAGTTTATCGGCACGCTCACCACAAAGTTTTGAAACACTAAAGGAGCTTTTGCAAGTCGCCAAATTCAAAGTACTAGATGTGAATCTCCGACCGCCGTATTATGATACCACCACGCTTTCATATCTGATGACACAAGCCGATGTGGTCAAGCTCAATCACCATGAGTTAGCCGAAATCTGCTCTTGGTTTTTTGTAGAAAATACACTCGAAGAGCAAATTTCAAGATTAGCGACGCATTTCCAACTCAAAACGATCTGCGTCACACTGGGTCCCGACGGTGCGGTGCTTTACCATCAAGGTTTGTTTTATCGAAGCGAAGGTTTTCCAGTAGAAGTATGTGATACCATCGGTAGTGGCGATTCATTTTTGGCAAGTTTTCTATCTAGTTTTTTACAAAATGACCACTACGAATATGCCTTACAAAAAGCCTGTGCAGTAGGAGCTTTGGTAGCGACACATCACGGTGCTACGCCATTTATTTCTGAAGAAAGTATCGAAAAATATTTAGAGGAAAAGGCACAAACAGATAAAACAAATATGACTATGTCCTAGAGGACTAATGTATCTCTTCGACATAGAAACACTCCATGCCTTTGTGCCTTTGCCACTTTGTCCCTCAAAATCTTATAACTAATAAATCCTAAAATAATGAGAAAAAATTTATTACTCTTTTTCCTCTTGTCGATGTTGGGACTTTCCCAGCAATCGCTTGCACAACAACGCACTATTACGGGTAAAGTAATAGCTGCCGAAACTAGAGAAACCTTGATTGGTGCTAATATCCAAATCACAGGTACAACCAAAGGAACCTCTACGAATGCTGAAGGCTATTTTACGTTGACAGTTCCAGAAACGGCAAAAAGTTTGACAGTGTCTTATGTAGGTTACACCACACAAACAGTTACCATTGGCACACAAAGCAGCCTTGTTATTGCCCTTGAGTCTAGCAATCAACTCAACGAAGTTGTTGTAGTTGGTTATACATCTTCACGTAAGCAAGACCTCACAGGTTCGGTAGCGGTTGTGGATATGAAACCTCTCAAAAACATTAGTTCGGGTAACCCAATGCAAGCCTTACAAGGTCGTGTGGCAGGTTTGTATATCGAAAAAGATGGCTCGCCTAATGGCTCAAACAGCCGTATTTTGATTCGTGGTGCCAATACTTTGGGTAATAACGACCCATTGTATATCATCGACGGTATTCCGACAACACGTCCAGAAGTTTTCCAAAATATTAGCCCAACCAATATCGAATCGGTACAGGTGTTGAAAGATGCTTCGGCTGAATCAATCTACGGTGCACGTGCATCAAACGGGGTAATTATCGTAACAACCAAAAATGGTGGAAATACCAATGGAAAGGTGGAGTTCCAGTTCAATAGCAGTGTTTCTTTCCAGTCAGAAAAAGCGATGCGCTTCAAAATGCTCAATGCCGTTGACCGCGGTAGAGCACTTTGGCAGGCATCCATCAACGATGGACAAGACCCAGCTTCGGGATATGGTGAGATTTACAATTTTGATTGGAACAAAAACTTTAGCAATCCTATACTCAATAGCGTTACGCCAAAACCATTTGTAGGTGGAGATCCAAACACACCTGTTGGCGATACAGATTGGCAATCAGTCATGTACAAAATGGGCGTAGTTACTCGCAACGATTTCACGATTTCGACAGGTAATAAAACATCATCGTTAGAGGTAAACTTTGGTCAGTTGAAAAACACAGGTATGCTCCGTTTTACGAATTATGACCGTTTAAGTGGTAGTGTAAATGCTATGACGCGTGCTTTCAATGATAAAGTTCGTATTGGCTTAAACCTTCGCGTGGCTAACTCAAACGAAACTCTTACGGCTACCGATTTGGGTGGTGCTACTACGACAGGATTGGCAGTGAGCTTAGTTCCAACCATTCCAGTGTACCAAAAAGACGGTGTGACTTATGCGGGTGCATCGGGTGGTGGTTATTCTGACCGTAACAACCCATTGCACATGCAGGATATTGCGAAATGGAACAATGCTAATCGTTTGAGTACTTTCGGAAATATCTTTATTGAGGTACAACCTATCAAAAACTTATTCTTCAAAACCAATTTAGGAGCAGATAACGCTAGTTACCAAAATAAGATTATTACACCAACTTTCTCAGAAGGTGCTTTTAACCGTACTACTAACAGTTTGACCTTTGACCAAAACCAATATTTGAGTTTAACTTGGTCAAATACCCTTCGCTATAACTGGGATTTGAACGACAAACATCAATTCAAATTCTTATTGGGGACAGAATATATCAAGACGACCCTCAATACGCAATTCTTGAAAAAAGAAGGATATGCTTTACAAAACGAAGACTATTTCACTTTGAGTGCAGGTACAGGTAATACAACACTTACAGGTAACGTAACAGGTAATATCCTATTCTCACAATTCGGTCGTGTAGATTATACTTACAGCGATAAATATTTGGCAGCATTAACGGTTCGTCGCGATGGTTCGTCAAGATTTGGTACCGACAACCGCTATGGTATTTTCCCTGCGGCATCATTGGGTTGGAAATTGGATAAAGAAGATTTCTTGAAAAACAATAATACTGTTTCTGAACTAAAACTTCGTGCTGGTATTGGTCGTGTAGGTAACCAACAAATTGGAGATATTGCTCGTTTTGGGTTGTTTGACACACGCTATGGCACTACGCAAGCACAATTGGTAGGTGGTTTCTGGGAGCAATACATGAACATCGGAACGGCGTATTCTCTTTCTGGAGCTAATACAGGTACTTTACCATCGGGTTTTGTACAAATTCAAGCAGCCAACGCAGGTTTGAAATGGGAAACTACTGACGAAGTAAACGCAGGTATCGACTTTGCCTTTTTGAATAATAAATTCTTTGGTTCATTTGACTACTTTACTCGTCAAACTACAGGTATTTTGATTACGCCTCCAGTGGCAGCAACATTAGGTGAAGGTCAAACCAAAGCGGTAAACGGTGCTTCTAAATCAAACAAAGGTTGGGAATTGGTATTGGGTTATCATGGTGAAGTAAACAACGGTTTGAAATACAATGTATCAGCCAACTTCGCTCATTTTAGAGATAAAATCACTGAATTGCCTGAAGAAGTACGCCCAGCCTATCCTGGCAACTTAGTAAGCACTATTATCGGACATTCACAATTTGATATTTTCGGTTACAAAACTGCGGGCTTATTCCAGTCACAAGCGGAGGTAGATGCTGCGCCACAACAGGTAGGTGCTGCCCCAGGACGTATCCGCTATGTAGATATTAACAATGACGGTAAAATCGACGACCTTGACCGCACTTGGATTGGTACTACCCTTCCTACCTTGGAATATGGTATTCGTTTTGACATGACTTACAAAAACTTTGATGTGTCTTTATTTGGTTCGGGTGTAGCAGGTCGTACAGGTTTTGATGTGTACACGACTTATAACAACCTTATGCGTAGCCGTGAAAACGTAGGACCTGGCGTATTCGATGCTTGGACTCCACAACACACTAACACAACTGTACCAGCACTTACCTTGAAAGACAACAACAACGAGACTCGTACTTCGGACTATTTTATGGTAAATACTTCTTACTTCAAAATGCGTAATGTTCAAGTGGGTTATACACTTACACCAAAAGCTGTTTTCTCAAAGCTACGTGTATATGTAATGGGCGAAAACTTATTCTGGATTAAAAGCAAAAGCTACCAAGGTCCAGACCCTGAGCGTATCGACATCAACCCAGTGCCTATTCCTCAAACATTCACATTCGGCGTAAATGCATCGTTTTAAGGCAATTGGCTTTAAGCGATAGGCTATCGGCATCAATAGATATTTTGACGCTAGTATTGAAAGTACACTATGTAAAACATTTAGGCTGTATTTCTCATTGCTTAACGCATACAGCTTACAGCCTAAAGCAACCATTGTAAACTCATGAAAAGAAAAATATTTTCCCTCTTATTTGTCACTGGCTTACTTACCATGAACTCGTGTAAAGATGCCCTTGATTATACACCAAAAGGTGTGCTGTCCTCATCTGATTTAACCTCTCCTACGGCTGTGGAAGGCTTAGTAACTGCCGCTTATGCCGCTATTGGTAATGGCGACATGATTGGTCCGATTTATAGTAACTGGGTCTACGGAAGTGTACGCTCTGATGATGCCTACAAAGGCGGTGGCGGTACAGGCGACGTTGGCGAAATCGATGCTATTGAGCATTACAACCTTGTTACGCCTTCTATCAATGCTTTTGTGACACGTACTTGGCAAAACCTCTTTAAGTCGATTTCAAGATGTAATGTGGCATTGCGTGCTGTAAACTCACTTAGTGAAGCTAGCTATCCAAACAAAAAGACTCGCTTGGCTGAACTTCGTTTCTTACGTGCACATAGCTATTTTACGATGAAGCTTTTGTATAAAAATATTCCCATTTTTGACGAAAATGCTTCAGCTGAAGAAATCCTAAAGGTGTCAAATAGCTTAAGTAATGAGGAGTCATGGAATAAAATCGCAGCAGATTTCCAGTTTGCCATTGATAACCTTCCAAGCTCTCAGCCTGAATTAGGTCGTGCCAATAAAGTAGCGGCTCAAGCCTATTTGGCAAAATTACGTTTGTACCAAGCGTATGAACAAAACGACACACACCAAGTGGTAAACATCAATAAAACTCGTTTGCAAGAGGTAGTTACTTTAACACAAGCAGTAATCTCTTCAGGTAAATACAGTTTGAGTAAAGATATTGCTGACAACTTTTTGGCAGAAACCGAAAATAGTTCTGAATCAATTTTTGCTATTCAGTTTACCATAAATGACGGTACAACTTCTGGACGCTTGAATTTTGAAGATGGATTAAATTATCCTCATGGAGCACCTCAGTACGGCTGTTGTGGATTCCACGCACCGAGCCAAAACTTGGTAAATGCCCACGCTACAGACGAAAATGGTTTACCCAAATTTGATACTTTCAACGATTCTAACATCGACTTGACTACTGCTACTGTCGACCCACGCCTTGACCATACAGTAGGAATCGACGGTCACCCATACAAGTACGATAACACCAAGCCATTCAGTAATAGCTGGGTGCGCGATGCAGGGGTGTATGGTAATTTCCACTCGATGCGTGCACAACAGTTGGCAAGTAGTTCATCGTATTTCAAACTTGGACCATTTATGGGAACTGCCAAAAACTACGATATTTTACGCTATGACGATATTTTGTTGATGCAAGCAGAAGCCTATATCGAATTGGGACAACAAGCAAGCGCTTTGCCATTAATCAATTTAGTCAGAAAACGTGCCTCTGAAAGTACTGGTAGACTCAAAAAAGCTGATGGAACTTTTGCTTCTAAGTACTTGGTAAAAGAATACACTACCACAGGCTGGACGCAAGCTTATGCACGTAAAGCCCTACAATGGGAACGTCGTATGGAGTTTGCTACAGAAGGTCCTCGCTTCTTTGACTTAGTTCGTTGGGGTATTGCCGAACCAACACTCAATGCCTATATCAACAAGGAAAAGACAAGACGTACTTTCTTGAATACTGCTAAATTTACCGCAGGGCGTGACGAATACTTACCGATTCCACAAGCTGAAATTACCTTTACGAATGGTTTGTACAAGCAAAACCCAGGTTACTAGGGATATTGAGTGAATTGGTAATTGAGTAAATAAGTGATTTATCGGTTTACTAGACAAAACGAATAAGAGACATCCAGATGTTTGGAATTCGCCACTGAATTTTATGAAAACAGTTTAAAACTGTTTAAAAATGTAAGTCCAAGACTAAGTCTTGAACTAGAAATTTCAATTTTATCTAGTAATCAGGTAATTCATATAAATTGGGAAAAATGGAGACTTTAGAGGGAGCGAAGGGTTTAATGATTGGGTTATCCTCCTCCTTCTACTGTTCTTTTCTCTAGCATTTTCAACAAAAAAGCCCTCAAGAAATATCTTGAAGGCTTTTTACTTATCTATCCCTTTTTACTTAAACAAATGATACAGGTCTCATTGTAGCAACCTAAACCATCAAACTAACTCAATAATACATTAACCTTAAAACACCAGAAATATTCTTAGCAACTTTCAAAGTTTGTCTTGTATAACCATATTCGTTGTCGTACCAAACATAAAGCACTACACTTTTTCCATCTTTCGAAACAATCGTCGCTCGACTATCATACACCGATGGGCTTGGACTTCCAATAATATCTGAAGAAACCAGTTCATCCGACATGGAGTACTGGATTTGTTCCACTAAATATCCTTTTAAAGAAGCTTTACGAATGATTTCATTTACCTCCTCTTTTGTAACAGTGCGCCCTACTTGTAAATTGAGAACCGCTAAAGAACCATTGGGTGTTGGCACACGAATAGCGTTGCCTGTTAGCTTACCTGCTAACTCAGGAATCACTTTAGCAACTGCTTTGTCGGCACCTGTTTCGGTAATAACCAAATTTTGTGCTGCCGAACGACCTCTTCTTGACTTTGGATGATAATTATCCAACAGATTTTGGTCATTAGTATAAGAGTGAACCGTTTCGATATGTCCTCTTTCTATTCCTAATTCTTGATGAATAACCGACAAAATCGGAACGATGGCATTTGTGGTACATGAAGCAGCCGAAAATATGTTTTCACCTTCTTCATACGCCAAATTATTGACACCAGCTACAATATTCGGAATATCGCCTTTGCCTGGTGCTGTCAACAATACTTTGCTAACTCCTTTTGCCAGCAGGTGTTTACTCAATCCCTCTCGGTCTCGTTTTACACCCGTATTATCAATCACCAATGCATCATCAATATCATATTGTGTATAATCAATCGACTCAGGCGAAGAGGCGTTAATCATTTGTACACGTTGTCCATTGATAATCAGGCATCTATTTTCTTCGTCAACGGCAACTGTTCCAGCAAATGGACCATAAATAGAGTCATTTCTGAGCAAATCAGCACGTTTGTAAATATCTTCCGCCGAACGGTCACGGGTTACGATGGCTCTCAAACGCAATTGTTCACCTTTTCCTGCCATACTTACCAACATACGTGCCGCTAAACGCCCGATACGTCCAAAACCATACAAAACCACATCTTTGGGCGTCAAACAAAGTCTATCTTTTCCAATAAAATCGCCCAACTTAGTTACGACAAATTGCTTGGCATTATCGTATAATACAGATTCTTGCAACCACTCACTTCCCAAACGTCCCATATCTATTCGTGATGGCGAAATCTCTATCTCATGAATAGCTTGTGCTAATTCTAATGTTACTTGTACTGTAATAGGCTGACCAATAAAATTTTGTGCGTAATCATGTAAACTTAACAAGCCAGAAGAACTCACATCAAACATTTGGTTTCTAAAAAGAAGAAGTTCTACCGATTTTTCAAACCAAAGTTTACCCACCACATTTACCAATTCTAAGGCTGCTTTTTCATCTTCAATCCAATGACTCAGTTCTTGCTCATAAATAGATTCTTGTATCATGATTTACTCGTTTCAAGGTTTGTTTTGTTATAAGAAAAGATTTGTGACAAATCTTGATACAAAAGTAAGATGGCGGAATATTAATTCTAAGCGAAATTTCGCTAAATATCTATAGGTATAAATACTGAGGATTTTTCGTTCATACCAAACTTACGCCATATCGAATAGATTGGATGTATAAAGCCCACCTAAATGTTTAATTTTTTATTAAAATCCTGCTAAATTTTATTTAAACGCCATTTTTCAAGAAAACTCTTCACTATCTTGACTTGTTTTAGGTTGTAAATCCTTTATTTCAAATCATTTAGCCGTGTAAAGAAAGACAAAATACTCTTTATTTCTCTGAAAAGATTTTTTAGAACATTCTACAAAAAGTCCTAAATCTTATTACCTTTGCAACAGCAACCTCAAACAGGCTTTAAGCCACAGATGCCCATGATTTTCTAATATTTAGTCCCCACGCGGTACTTTATTTTCCCCTCCCATTTTCCTAGTCAAAAACTAGGCTTTTCTCTTTAGAGAAAGATATATCATTTTACCATTATCTTGTCGTATCGTAATTTTCAATGAAAAAATACATTGAACTATTCCTCGAAGCTATTCGTGGAGAAGAACAGAATTATACTCAAATGAGCATCAATCGTGCGATTTTTCTTTTATCTATTCCTATGATATTAGAAATGATCGGAGAATCCCTCTTCGCGATTGTGGATGCCTTTTTTGTATCTAAAATTAGCATAGAAGCCATCGCTACCGTTGGTTTGACCGAATCGGTACTTACCCTGATTTATTCGGTTGCCATAGGTCTTAGCTCGGCAGCTACTGCCATTGTTTCGCGCCGAACAGGCGAAGGAAACCCCGAAGCGGCCGCTCATGCCGTTTCACAAGTAATTCTTATTTCCTTGGTTTTATCGGCACTCGTTGGAATCCCTGGGGCAATTTTTGCCGAACAAATTCTCGCACTTATGGGAGGCGAACCTCATTTGATTGAACAAGGAGCCTTGTTTACTCGCTTGATGTTTATTAGTAGTCCTGCTGTAATTTTACTTTACACACTCAGCGGTGCATTGCGTGGTGCTGGAGATGCCTCTACGGCGATGCGCTCGATTATTTTGGCCAATATCATCAACATGGCTCTCGATGCTGTATTGATTATGGGATTAAAATTTGGAGTTGAAGGCGCAGCTATTGCCACTACCACCGGTAGAACTATTGGCGTATTGTACCAATTATATTCTTTACAAAAAGGTCAAGGTAATCTCCGTCTGGAATTGAGATTACTCAAACCAGACTGGGCTGTCCTCAAAAACTTGATTGCTATTGGTTCGGGTGGTACAGGGCAATTCTTGATTCAGTCGGCAAGTTGGATTTTCTTAACAAGAATTATTTCAAGTTTCGGAAGCGACGCCGTTGCAGGTTACACCATAGCTATTCGTATTATCGTGTTTACGATTTTGCCAGCTTGGGGAATGGCGAATGCCGCCGCCACCTTGATGGGACAAAATTTGGGAGCAAATCAGCCTGACCGTGCCGAAAAATCTGTTTGGAAAACTGCTTTTTACAATATGATATTTCTATTGTTGGTAGGCTTATTGTTTTTAGGTTTTGCAGAAAACTTCATTTCGATTTTCAACAATAACCCCAAAGTAGTAGAAGTAGCTGTATTGTGCTTGCAAATCATGAGTGCAGGCTATCTCTTTTTCGGCTATGGCATGGTCATCGGACAGGCGCTCAATGGTGCTGGCGATACTCGAACCCCAACGATTATGAACTTTATTTGTTTCTGGCTTATCGAAATTCCTTTGGCATATCTGATGGCGCAATACTGGCATTGGGGACCTCTTGGAGTATTCTTATCCATCGCCATTGCCGAGTCTATTTTGGCATTGATGGGTATTTATTTCTTCAAAAAAGGACGCTGGAGAACGATGAAGGTGTAAATTGAGTGAATGAGTGATTTTTTAGGAAGGAATTTCTTTGTAGAGACGCAATGCTTTGCGTCTAAAGAGGTATCTTTCTGAAATATAGTATCAAAAAAGGGGGTGGAATTTATTTTCCGACCCCTTTTTTGATATGTGACTCAGCCTTAGACGCAAAACATTGCGTCTCTACTGAAGGCATACAAATTTTTACAATAATGACTCATGTGTGTTAAACTCTATTTTACTTCAAAAGCTCCGCTATTTCAGTATTTTCTTGCATCAAGGCATTTTTGAGAGGAGTATTTCCAAAACGATCTTGGAGTTGTTTGTTGGCTCCCGCCTGCAATAATACTTTGACTAAAGAAAGGTGCCCAAACGTGGCTGCAAAACTCAACGCTGTAGCACCGTTTCCATTCTGAATATTAGGGTTCGCCTTGTTTTCTAATAACAATTGTGCGATTTCGGTATATCCTTTAAAACTAGCCCCCATTAAGGCAGTATTGCCTGAGGCATCTGCTATATTGGTATTTGCCCCTTTCTCTAATAAAAACTTTACCACTTCTACTTGTTGATTATACACTGCCAAAATCAATGGTGTAAAGCCTTTATGATCTTGAGTATCGACAGAAACTCCTTGTTTTAACAGAGATTCTACCATTGTTTTATCGCCTTCACGACAAGCATTCCAAATAGATTGCTGTGCTTGGGTTGTATGTATGATGAGAGTGAAACACAATACAAAAAGTATATTTTTCATAATATTAAAAGCCTAAAAGTGGTAAATATTGTTGAGTTGTTGAACCGATGAGACAGATTCTGGCAAATTCATACTTTTGAGACTTACGGCTGGTGTTTTAAGCAATGAAGCCACAATAGAATCAATAACTCCTTCTGGTAACTCTTGATGATGCTGTTGTAGTTTTTCTTGAATAGTAGACTTATAATGTTGTTTCAAGGAAGCCAAAAACTGATTGATAGGTAATGAATCATGCCATTTCATAAATTGTGCTAACTCTTGTCCAATAATCGTTTGAACGTCGCTAACGGCGGCTTGGCTTTCGGCCTTGTTTACCTGAATTTTTTCGACCAAAGTATCTATATTGATCAATTGTACGGCTTGGCTTGTAGAATCAGACAACGAGATACTCGCAGGAACAGCCAAATCAATCAATACTTTAGGGAAATGAGCTTTGGTAAAAAAGTGATCCTGAATTAAATCTTTTACGCCAATACTTGAAATTACCACCTCAAAATCTGAAAAATACTGAGGTATTTCTGAAAAAGGAAGATAACAATAAGACTCCTTTAACTTAGCAAGCGTTTGGGCTTTTTCGATAGTGCGATTGGCTATCACAACGTTTGCAAAACCTTGTGACACCAAATATTTGACCACATCTTTGGCGATTTCTCCCGCTCCCAATAGCAAAAGCTTTGCTTGTTTGCCTACAAGTCTTCTGGTGTGCTCCACTGCCAAATAACTAGTAGATTGTGAACCTTTCAAAAATGCTGTTTCATTGTTCGTACGTTTAAAAGCACGAAAAACCTGTTGAAACAGTCGTTCAAATACACCCGAAACAAGCCCCATGCTTTGACTCTGTAAATAAGCACTTTTGACTTGCTGAATAATTTGTTTATCACCCAAAACCATCGAATGTAATCCTGTAGCTACTTCCATAATGTACTGAGCTGACTCATGAGTTGATTCAATGATTTTAAGTAAATGTCCACTAATCCATACATTTTTGAAAGTCAATATCTGTTCAATCATGTCTTTTGCTGTTGTAGTTTCTGACTCAAAATACAATTCAGTGCGGTTACAAGTCGACAGAAGCACCAAGGATTTTACATCTTCATGTGCTTGAAAACTTGTCAAAAAGGTTTGCACCTCCTCCTCTGAGAATTGTAATTGTCCACGAACTGCAACATCAGCAGTTTTGTATGAAAGCGAAATGACTTTGATAGATTGCATGGTTTGATGGGTCATTTTAGGCAAGGGTGATAAGGTTACAGGCATTAGTGTTCGTTTGAATGATACCTTTATTTCCATTTGCAAAATATCTTTCTTCATCCTGCCCGATGTTGTTTGATATTGAGTAAAGGAAAACTACAGTTACCCATAAAAGACTACTCATGCCTATTGCCTTTTTGCCTAATTACTATAAATTATTTTCTAAACAACGCTTCAACTTCCTCACGACTAAAGTTTAGGGCTTTTGCCAAACGAGTACCATAATCAGCATCTGCTAGGTAGAAATAGCCAACCATTTTGCGAGCTACATCCTTGTTTTTCACAGCAGCCAAATCTCCAGATAAGTTTTTAATCAAACTCGCCTTATCTGTTTCTGACAAAGAGCGATAAAAATCTCCTGCTTGTTTGAAATCATTCGGCTTTGTGATTCTTTGCTGAACTGTAGTCACATTGGTAAACTTAGAAACTGAATATTTGTATTGTGCATTGTCAGCCAGAGCATCAGCCGAAACACTTGGCTGATAGTTTACATCAGAAGTTTTGTGGCGATTGCTAAAAGCACCATCTTGGTTGTAAGTATTTACAGCCACTTTTGGGGCATTAACAGGAAGCTGTTGAAAATTGCCTCCGATGCGGTGACGTTGCGTATCGGTGTAAGAAAATAAGCGACCTTGCAAAAGTTTATCTTCAGATGGCTCTATGCCCGGTACCAAATTGGCAGGAGCAAAAGCCGACTGCTCAACCTCTTCAAAGAAATTATCGGGTACACGGTTTAAAGTCATTTTACCAACCTTTGTCAATGGAGCAATCGACTCAGGCCAAACTTTTGTTACGTCAAGCGGATTAAAATCAAATTTGTCTAAATCTTCTGGTTTTAAAATTTGTACATATAAATCCCAAGACGGGAAGTGTCCTTTTTTAATATTGTCATACAAATCTACCGTAGCATGCTGAAAATCTTGGGCTTGTACTTTGGCAGCTTCATCAGCAGTAAGGTTTTTTACACCCTGATTCGTTTTCCAAGTATATTTTACATAACTCACTTCGCCTGCTTCATTTACCCATTTGAATGCATGAACACTCGACCCATCCATTTGACGGTAATTAGCAGGAATACCGAAATCAGAATAAACACGCGTCAACATGTGAGTACCTTCTGGAATATGCGAGAAGAAATCAAACACACGGTTGGGGTCTTGCTTATTGTAAATGGGCGACGGCTTGAAAGCATGCACCATATCAGGAAATTTGATGGCATCGCGAATAAAAAATACGGGAAGGTTATTCCCTACGATATCATAATTTCCTTGCTCAGTATAAAACTTCGTCGCAAAACCACGAGGGTCACGTAAAGTTTCTGGTGAACCATTTCCGTGAACTACTGTCGAAAAACGAACAAATACAGGCGTTTTTTTACCCTTAGAAGCAAACAAAGCCGCTTTGGTATATTTTGAAAATTCACCTTCTGAAACAAACTCACCATAAGCCCCAGCACCACGTGCATGTACCACACGCTCAGGAATACGCTCACGGTCGAACGAGGCTAGTTTTTCAATCAAATGAATGTCTTCTAGCAATACTTGTCCATTTTGTCCAATTGTTTTAGAGTTTTGATTATCGCCAACTGGAGAACCATTATTAGTAGTTAGGGGGGCTTGTGCAACTGCGACTGTCGATGATAATAAGGCTAAAGCAGCAATTTTTAAGGATCTATTCATGTGTTTGTTAATAACTGTTGTGTTATGTTTACATGACAAAATTGCTGTTTTGAAAACTATAAATCAAATTGATATTTTATATGAAGCTATAGATTTTAATTATACATTATATCTATAGAAATTCCCAAACCATAGATATAGTCTATATTACAGGCATTTACAACTTGTTTTATTTTTGTAAAAAAAGGTCATTTATTAACAGATTTCAGGAGTAAATCATAAAAATAAAATACCTGTAAAATAAAAAAGTCATAGATACGACAGAAAACCAACTCAATTGAGTACTGTCGTATCTATGGCGCTGATGAAAAAGGATGGTTTACGATGCTACTCTACAAAAGCAAATCGAGCAGTGAAATGTCGTAGCATTGGGGCTTCATAAGTTAATTTTACGCCTTTAAGTTTTTCTCTTTCTTGAAAAACCTCAATAATCACCTCAGCTACATAGTCTATATGACTTTGGGTATATACACGACGAGGAATCGCCAAACGCACTAATTCCATCGCAGCAGGCACAAGCTTTCCATTTTCATCATATTTACCAAACATCACACTACCAATTTCACAAGCACGCACGCCACCTTTTTGGTACAATGCAATCGCTACAGACTGTCCTGGATATTGTTCTACTGGAATATGTGGACAAAAGTTTTTAGCATCTAAATAAATCGCATGACCGCCCGTTGGACGCATAATTGGCACTCCAGCCTCGATTAATTTATCACCCAAATATTCGACACTACGAATACGGTAATGCAAATAATCTTCATCCAGAATTTCTTCTAGTCCCTGAGCAATAGCCTCTAAATCACGACCAGCCAAACCTCCATAGGTGGGAAAACCTTCAGTCACAATCAAAACATTGCGACATTGCATAGCCAAGTTTTCATTATTCATCGCCAAAAAACCTCCAATATTTACCAAAGCATCTTTTTTGGCACTCATGGTCATACCATCGGCATAGCTAAACATTTCTTGGCAAATAGATAAGATACTTCTATCAGCATAGCCTTGTTCACGTTTTTTGATAAAATAGGCATTCTCTGCAAAACGACAAGCATCAATAAACAAAGGCAATCCATATTGATCACATACTGCACGAACGTCTTTGACATTTTGCATCGACACTGGCTGACCTCCGCCAGAGTTGTTTGTCACCGTAATCATCACCATTGGGATATGTTCGACGCCAGTGGCTTCGATAAATTCACGTAGTTTTTCTACGTCCATATTACCCTTAAAATCTGCAATAACTTCTGGGCGCTTACCATCTTCATTGAGCAAATCAACGGCGTTGGCTCCTGAAAACTCAATATTGGCACGAGTGGTATCGAAGTGAGTATTATTAGGAATAAATTTTCCCTCTTGTCCAACAATCGAAAACAGAATTTTCTCAGCCGCACGCCCTTGGTGCGTCGGAATTACATATTTCATACCCGTAATCAACTTGACCATTTCCTCAAAACGGTAAAAACTACGAGAACCAGCATAGCTTTCGTCACCATCCATGATGCCTGCCCATTGCTTAGCACTCATGGCAGAAGTACCACTATCGGTTAACAAATCGATAATAATATCCTCTGCTTTGATAAGAAATGGGTTATAGCCAGCGTCAGCTAAAATATGCTCACGCTCCGATGCTGTCGTGAATTTGATGGGTTCTACTGCCTTTATTCTGAATGGTTCAATAATCGTTTTCATAAAATTTGAAGAATAATTATCATTGAAAGACGATGAGCTAAGGCATGGTTTTTACCCAAAGTGACGCAAGATTTTGCATCGCTTCGAGAATACCCAAAACCCCATGAAAGATTGTTCAAGACACAAAGTATTGTATCTCTACAAAATCATCCAATAGACTTTCGTCTCTCAGTGAAATGAGATTAATAAAAAAGAAAAGCGAAAAATTAGCAAACAGACAAGGCGAAAGCGTCTCTATCCTTGATATTCTGGAAGAGCGACTTTGAAGTGAATAAAGATGAAATGAATAAATCCATAGTAGGTATGAATTTGATTAGGTTTATTTGTAGGTGCAAAGATAGTTTATTTGAGGGGATAGGCAAGAGGCACTAGGCATTAGTTAATATACATGAGAGTTCTTCACTTACAGTATTCAACTGTTGCCTCCTTGCCTGTTCCCTCTCCCCTATAATACTATATCGTCTGCGAAAAAAGCCTGTGCTGAGGGTTTTCTCTAATCATGCGCATGTCAAACGCCATGCAGATATTGCGAATAAATGTTTTGCCTGCTTCCAATACTTCTAAGCGGTTGTCGTGCAAAACAATCAAATCGTCTTCTATAAATGGTTGAAGTCTTTCGAAAAGCGCTTCTTTTTCTTCAAAAGTCCAAGTTTCTGTATCCCAAGATGTTTTGAAACGGCAAATCAGATTAAGAATTTGCTCTCGAATTTTCAGGTCTTCTTGGTTCAAAATATGTCCACGATGAAGAGGGAGTTTATTTTGATTGATACAATCCATATAAGTTTCAATTTCTTTCACATTTTGGGCAAAAGCAGTCCATGAGTCGCTGATAGAAGATACCCCTAAACCAATCATCACTTTAGTCTGTGTGGTGGTATAGCCCATAAAATTGCGATTGAGTGTCCCATTTTGGCGCGCTATATACATTGAATCACTTGCCAATGCAAAATGGTCCATACCAATTTCGAAATAACCATTGGCCTCCAACATCGCTCTACCTTTTTCATACAGCTGACGTTTCAATGCAGGACTTGGGAGGTCTTCATCCTTGAAACCACGCTGACCATTGCCTTTAATCCAAGGTACGTGAGCGTAGGAATAAAACGCAATACGGTCAGGTTTGAGCGCAATCGTTTTTTGAATTGTGTCCTCAATACTTTCCAAAGTCTGAAAAGGTAATCCAAATACCAAATCATGACTAATAGAGGTATAGCCAACTTTTCGGCTTAATTCTGTTACTTGTTTTACCTGTTCAAAAGGCTGAAAACGATGTATGGCAGTTTGTACTCTCAAGTCATAATCTTGCACGCCATAGCTAACACGGGTAAAACCTAATTGATGTAATACCTCCAAATGTTCGGCTGTGGTATTGCCAGGATGCCCTTCAAAACCAAATTCTATTTCATCTGCTAATGTGGCTTTTGCTAAAATGCCCTTCACCAAGCGAGCGAGATTTTGGGGCTTGAAAAAACTTGGCGTACCACCTCCAAAGTGTATTTCAGCGATTCGTGGAGTTTCGGATAATAAAGCGGTGTACATATCCCATTCCTTCAAAAGGGCATCTACATAAGGTTCTTCTACCGAATGGTTTTTAGTGATACGTTTGTTACAACCACAAAAAGTGCACAGACTTTCACAGTAAGGCAAATGGATATATAGGCTAATTCCTTGGTGGTTGCTTTCAGCAAAACTTTTCTGCAAGCTTTCTATCCAAGCTGTCTCGGTAAATTGTTCTACATGCCAAAATGGAACCGTAGGATAACTTGTGTAGCGTGGACCAGGAACATTATATTTTTGGATAAGACTTAGCGTTGACATAATATTGATTACATTATTTTCTCTCAAAACTAAAATGAATCGAAAGCCTTCAGAATGATTTTTATCATACGCAAAACTGATTAGGATGACCAAGCCCTAGCAAGCAACTGGTTTGGATTGAATATATCTTTGCTTGAAGTTCAAAAATCTTTGGTTTTCATATCGTTGTTGTAACTTTGCCTTCACAACGAAACAGATAGATGGTTAGTTAATTTGATAAGAGAGTAAGAATATGAATAGTTGCGGCACAATCGAACGCAAAATTTGAGACAACTTCTCACTTTGTGCCTATGTGCCTTTTCACTTATTCACTTTTAAAAATTTACGAACCAGCATACATATTTTAAATCAAAAAAAATGCGTAAATTATCCATGGATGAGCTCAATCGCTTATCTGCCGAAGAGTTTAGAGCTATCGAAAAATTGCCTTATATTTTAATCTTGGATGACATCAGAAGTATGAATAACGTAGGTTCGGTATTTAGAACAGCTGATGCTTTCAAAGCAGAAAAAATTTATCTCTGTGGAATCACGGCAACGCCACCGCACAGAGAAATACAAAAGACAGCGCTGGGTGCTGACGAAACTGTTGATTGGGAACATGCGCCAGATGTAGTGGCATTAATCGCAAAACTACAGGCAGAAGGCTATACTGTAATTGCGATTGAACAAGTCGAAGGCAGTACTTCGTTACTAGATTTTCAGCCGAAAAAGACCGAAAAATATGCCTTTATCTTCGGGAATGAAGTTTTTGGTGTGAACGAAACAGCCGTAAAAAATGCTAATTATTGTTTAGAAATTCCCCAATATGGTACCAAGCACTCATTGAATATTTCGGTTACAGCAGGAATTATTTGCTGGCATTATGTGGCAGGAATCCAATAAGTGAGGAGTGTTGAATGTTGAGTTTAGAGTTTTTTACAAAAAATCAACCTTCGTTTGTTAAAAAAAGATTTGTATAAATCTACTTCTCAAAACCCTTTATTATTCAAGCATTTCTAAGAAAAAGAATAATCTAATGTTAAATTTTGAGCCCAAAGTGAAAACTTAATACAAATTACTTTTTTCGCTTTGGGCATTTTTATACTTTCGATTTATTAATAATTATTTAACAATATCTTAATATTAACCTGTCATGAAATCTGATAAAAAGCAACTCGTTGACGAAATATCGGCTTTGATTTTGTCTAACCTCAAAGGCCTTAATGAAAAAAGTGCTAAGAAATTAGTTAAAACTGTAGACAAAGCTTCTGAAGAAATCGCTAAGAAATATGCGAAACTTCAAAAAGACGAAGAAGAAGCTAAAGAAAAAGCTGAGAAAAAAGCAGCAGAAAAAATTAAAGAACAATCTAAAAAAGTAGCAAAAGCTAAAGCTAAAGAAGCAGAAAAAGCAGCATTTGATGCAAAAATCGCTCTTGTAACAGGCTCAGAAGCAACAGAAGCCCCTGCCAAAAAATCTTCTAGCAAAAAATCATCAGCTCCAGTAGTAGAAGAGGCGCCATCTTCAGAATCAGCAGAATAATACCGAAACAAATACCTTTTATCACAAGAATCGAAGAGTTTGTCAAAAAGAATCACGACTTTTGACAAACTCTTTTTCTTTTGTATCTCAATAGGCACAACGACAAAAGAAAATCTCGTTCAAACCTACAATCATTCCAAAACTAAACCCTCCTAGCTTATGTCAATTATACTTGAAGCGCAAAATGTAGTTAAGCGTTATGCTGGACATACTGCTCTCAGTGGCGTTTCGATTCAGGTACCTCAAGGCTCTATCTTTGGTCTTTTGGGTCCTAATGGCGCTGGCAAAACTTCTCTTATTCGTATTATCAATCAAATCACTGGTCCAGATGAAGGTCAAATTATCTTGGACGGTGAAAGACTCCAACCCAAACACATCGAAGTAATTGGCTATCTGCCCGAAGAGCGTGGTCTTTACAAAAAGATGAAAGTAGGCGAGCAACTTTTGTACCTTGCCCAACTCAAAGGTATGCCCAAAGCTGAAGCCGTCGAAAAACTCAAAGCTTGGTTTATCAAATTTGATATTAAAGGTTGGTGGGACAAAAACGTTGAAGACTTGTCGAAAGGGATGCAACAAAAAACACAGTTTATTGCTACCATTGTACACGAGCCTAAACTGGTGATCCTTGATGAACCGTTCTCGGGCTTCGACCCAATCAATGCCAATTTGCTAAAAGATGAGATTTTAGCTTTGAAAGAAAAAGGAACTACCATCATTTTTTCAACGCACCGTATGGAGTCTGTTGAGGAACTATGTGACAATATTGCTTTAATTAACAAATCAAAAGTGGTATTGAGCGGAGAAAAGAAAGAAGTAAAAAATCGTTTTAGAGATAACACCTTCAACCTTGAATATTCTGGAGCACTCGCTCCGATTGAAGGAGTTTTTGAGATTCTCAGCGCCAAAAATGTAGAAGGTATTACCAAAGCAAAAGTGCGCTTATTGGATGGCACCAATGCCAATCAATTTCTTGGACAAGCTATACAGCAAGTAGACTTGAAAGCTTTCAACGAAAATATTCCTTCTTTTAACGAAATATTTATCAAAGTTGTGGGCGAAGATGCCAATACCATTTTATAGTCCATCAGTTATACCTACAACAATTTTAAACCTCAACTATCATGAATAAGATTTTACTCATCATACAACGGGAATATATTACCAGAGTTAAGAAAAAATCATTCTGGATTGCCTCGATTTTGGTTCCTTTTCTGATCGCAGCAGTATATACTATTCCAGTATTGTTATTTGTCAATTCTGATGATTCCAGAAACGTTATCGTATTGGACGACAGCAAATTGTTCAAAGGCAAACTTAACTCGGAAGGTGATTATACCTATATCTACAGTGAAAAAACCTTAGAAGAAGCCAAAAAAGATTTGAAGAAAAGCAATGATGATATTGTTGTTCATATCGAAAAAGACATTTTGACGAATCCTAAGGGTGTACAAATTTTAGGTAAAAAAACCGTTGGAATAGGCACACAACATGCTATTCAAGGCAAAATCCAGAATGAGTTAAGAAATATTAAGCTCAAAAATGCTGGGATTGACCTAAAAGTCCTTGAAGACAACAAAATCAATGTCGATGCCCAAACCTATACCCTCAACGAAGATGGTGGCGAAAAATCGAGTAATTCGGGTGGTGCTATGATTTTAGGAGGCATCTTTGGATTTCTACTATATCTCTCTGCCTTCTTGTATGGTTCACAGGTAATGAATGGCGTAATTGAAGAAAAAAGCAACCGCATTATCGAAGTCGTAGTGTCTTCGGTAAAACCATTCCAATTAATGCTTGGCAAAATCATCGGTGTAGGTATGGTTGGTCTTACGCAGTTTTTGCTGTGGGGAGTTTTGACCTTTACTGCTTCGACGGTTACCTCTTCTATCATGTCAGGTAAAATTGAGGAGAAAGTACAAGCCAAAGTAAAAGCAGGTCTTAGCAAAGACGAAATCAAAAAGTTTGAAGCAAGCGTAAAATCCGAAAATCCATTGAATAGTATCAGCGATGCTATCGAAAATGTATCGTTAGGAAAAATGATTTTCTGCTTCATTTTGTATTACTTAGGAGGCTATTTATTGTATAGCTCGCTATTTGCTGCCATAGGTTCGGCAGTAGAAAGCCCGTCGGAAGCTCAACAATTTATGTTTCCGGTCACAATTCCTATCATTTTATCTTTTATATTAGCACAATTTATTTTACAAAAGCCCGATAGTCCTATTGCATTCTGGGCTTCTATCATTCCACTAACTTCCCCAATCGACATGATGGTGCGTTTACCATTTGGCGTGTCGAACTGGGAAATAGCCTTATCACTAACACTCTTAATACTTGGATTTATTGGAACCACTTGGTTGGCGGGTAAGGTATACCGTGTAGGTATCTTGATGTATGGTAAAAAACCAAGTTGGAAAGAAATCACAAAATGGGTGTTTTACAAGGGATAATTGTATAAGCTTGAGGTCGAGAATATCCCCATGAACAACAAGAGTTGTTCTATTCAATTGCCAATTTTAGTTTGTTAATAACTGTAAATCCTACTGCCTTTGGCGGTAGGATTTCTTTTTGAGTCATTATTTCATAAAAAAAGCCCTTCACAAAGAAGAGCTTTGGGTGATTTCTTACAATAAATTATTGGTTGCATTCTAGAAGGTCTGTGTTACAATCGAGCCTTTCTATACCGCTATCAACTTAGTTTGCTAATAACTGTAAAATCAGTCATTAACAAAAGTTAAGCAATTTCTCCGTATTATCAAATGGTGCTCACTTATTTTAATTTTTCTTATTTACAAAACAAGTGATAATCCGTCATAGGCCAATCGAATGTTGGAAGGTAATTCTTCTTCTACATCTGAGTGCATTCCCATTTGGTGGCTAATGTGCGTAATATAACCCATATCTGGTTTTACTTTTTCAAAAACCTCAACCGCTTCAGATAATGAAAAATGAGAAAGATGTTTCTCTCTTCGAAGTGCACCCAATACCAATACCTTCACGCCTTTGACTTTTGCCAACTCATGCGCAGAAATATAGTTGACGTCGGTAATGTAAGCGAAATCGCCAATACGATAGCCAAACACAGGAAGTTTGTAATGTAATACCTCTATAGGCAAAAAACTAACCCCTTCTATTTCAAAAGGTTGGTTTTCGATAGGACAAAGATTGATTTGAGGAATACCGGGATAGCGTATTTCGGCAAAAGCGTAAGCAAACTCTCTTTTGATTTGTTCCAATACTTGATCACGACCGTAGACTGGCATATCTCTTTTCTGGAAAAAATTATATGCCCGCACGTCATCGAGTCCGGCGGTATGGTCTTTGTGCTCATGCGTAAAAATCACGGCATCGAGCGTATGGATACGTTCCCTTAACATCTGCTGACGAAAATCCGGTCCAGCATCAATCACAAAACTTTTTCCATCAACCTCTATATGGATCGCAGTGCGAAGACGTTTATCACGATAGTCCAATGATTGACACACTTCACAATTGCAGGCTATGACCGGAACGCCCTGTGAGGTACCTGTACCAAGAAAGGTAATTTTCATGTAGAATAGCGTTGGGAAGTTGGTAAAACCAACCCGTATCAAACAAAAATACCAAAGGACTAGTCAAGAAGACCAATCCTTTGGGACATCTTTTTATCAGAAAATTTTATGTAAACAATGACAAAACCGAAGTACTATCCATTTACAAAAACTGGTATTATTTCTCTGTAAGAGCCTTCACTTGAGCTACAAGAGCATCAAAGTTTAATGGCTTAGCCAACATATCGTTGAATCCCGCAGATTTAAAGTCATCCATCGTATAGTTACGAGCATTTCCTGTAATCGCGATAATTGGGATATTGGCTTTTTCAGCATCTGCTAACCCACGTACAGCTCTGGCGCAGTCCATTCCGTCCATTACTGGCATGTTGATGTCTAGCAATAAAATATCAAAATCTTCTTTTTCCATTGCATCTAATACCTGTTGGCCATTTTTCACAGAATGGATTTCAAAGTTTTGGAATTCCAAAATCTTCTTAGCAAGGTTTTGAATGACTGAGCTATCTTCAGCGATGAGGACTTTCTTCATATTTTTATGATAAATATTTGATTATTTTCGGGGTAAAGATATTACGACTTCAATATTGAGATTTTACTCCTTTTGTCTATAAAAGACTTAATTTATGTAAAAATACTTATTATTATGCAACTCTCTATCAATTTTTGAGACAAATTATCTTGAAATAAATGCGACTTACAACACCATTTAAGAGAATCTAAGCACTTTTGAATACTTCTTTTTGTCCTAAAGATTTATCCAAATGTTGACCAATTTAATAAAGATTTAGGAACTTTCCGTTATGGTGCGTCCTTAGTTATCTTTTTTTCTTCGTACAAAATCAAACAGTTCAAATCTACCACTCGCTCTGTGCCTTTCAACCCTAAGGTTTTCAGCTTATTAGGCACTACATCGTTGTAGTTTTGAAACCAGTCCAAATCTATCAAGGTAGTATCTGGAAGAGCTGTTTGGTTTAATACAGCCAAATTATTGACTAAGTGGGGGTTACTTTCTAAGTAACTCACTAAATCTTTGATTGTAAGTCCTTTCTGAATAATTCCTGTGCTATCGCTACTACTCACTACAACGCTCGAATCTGCCTTTTCCAAAACAAAGACCGTTTGACTTCTTGACTCAAATTTTGCCTTGAGTGGAAACAATTGCGCAAGTTGGTTCAATGCTAACTCAGGAACGCTTTTATCCATACTTTCTGGTATGTGAATCGTCAAACAATATTGATTGTTTGGGTCAGAAGCGTATTTGTTTTCGTCAGCAACCTCTAATTTAACCCTACTTTCTTTTTGATCATACAATATCTGATACATCAAAGGCAAGGTACAATTGGTAAATACCCAATGCTTTTCGGATTCCTTGATAAATTCAGTAGATTTTCCCTCTGCATAAGGACTCAGACTAATGCGCAATTCATTGGCATCAGGTGTATTTTTAGCATTCGAAAAAACAGTAGAAACTTTGTTTGGAGAGGTATTATTGTTTGTAGTAGCGATCGAATTGGTATTTTGAAACTCCTGTTTCATCACAATCTCTACTTTCTGATTTCGAATCAACTTTCCTACGATTTCGGCATCGATTTCGTCAGGAGCAGTAAATGCTTTTACGACCCCATTTTTATCGATTACAACCGTATGCGGAATAAAATGATGGAAAAAGAGTTCATTGAGTTTATGCCCCCAATCCATCCCAAATAGGACATTGTGGATATTGCGTTTGGCAATAAAGGCATCTACTTTATCACGGTTTTCGTCCGAAATGGCAATAATTTCAACAGCATTGCCATATTGTTTTTTGATTCGCTCAAAATGGCTCAAAGAAGGAATACAAGGAGCACAATAAGTAGCCCAAAACTCCAGAATAACGACTTTTCCTCGAAGTTCATGAAGGTTGATTACTTTCTCATTTCCTGAAGGAGTAATGACAGATACACCAAAGTCGGGACAAACTTTGCCAATAGTCGGAGGATCCACTTGTGACATAAAAGTTTGTGTCAAAGCGGACGTTGAAAGAAAAAGGAAATATAAAATAAAGGTTATATAACGCATAACAAATCTACAAGTCGTAGTTAGGTTATTCAAAATTACAGTAAAGCGTAGAATATTGAAAATATTTTTGGGTGTAGCCTATAAAAACAAAGTCTTTTGCCAAACAGACAAAAGACTTTGCATATCACTCTAAATAACTGATTTCTTATTTTACGTTAAAAGCTACTGCAGCTTTATCCCAAGCCAAAGTTACTTTACCTGAGTTTTCAGCAGTAATTGTAAATTTCTCTGTCATAGCACCTGCTTTTGCTGGTACTGTTACACGCAAAGCATCATCTGACTCTTTGTAGTCATACGCACCCCATTGGTTTGATTTTTTGTTGAAAATAATCACCCATTCTTTTTCGCCAGGAATAGAGAACAAAGCATATTTGCCTGCTTTCAATGCTTTTCCTTCAACTGTTACGTCTTTTGAAACTTCAAAAACTGTAGCTTCATTTGCACCAGTACGCCATACTTTACCATAAGGAGCCAAGTCACCAGCCCATACGTTACGACCTTTTACCGATGGTTGGCTATAGTCGATTTTGATTGTAGCGCCGTTTACTGTAGCTGTAGCAGTTGCTGGAGGAGATGGTCTTTTTGCTTTGTCACCTGCGCCATGTTGTGCTTTACCTACAAAAGCAATAAGAGTTAATAAGGATAAGAAAAGTAATTTTTTCATTTGATAAAATGGTTTTGATTGAAAGTACTAAATGCTATTTCATTTATGATATTAACGAAATTGAGGGCGAAAGTTCTTTAAAAACTTACTGAGTTTTTGATTTTTTCCCTGAACAACACCTATTTCACGCTTTTCGGAGAAAATTGTAAGATATAACCCGACTTCCCATTTCCTTCCGAGGAAATAAACAACTCACCCTGAGGCGTAAAGCATATTCCTTCTGGTTGTGTGTATAGGCTCGGATCTAAGTCAGTAATGGCTTTTTTGTGACCATCTTCTGCCAATACTAGTAGTTTTTTACCCTGTGATGCTATGATATACATATCCCCCGTTAAAGGATGAATTGCAATCCCTGAAGGACGAAATTCTTTACCACCTTTATCCGTTTTTACTTGAGCTTCGGGGATACCAATGTATTTGAACAAAGACTGATTGTTGAGATTATAGGCATAAATCATCTTTACATCGTCTTTGTCTTTGCTTCTTTGTTTGGCAGCCAACAACAGGTAATTCTTTTTAGGGTCATAGCTCAACCCTTCATATTCTTTAACGTCTTTGTGTGAGCAATCGAGGTCTCTTTCAAACGGTTCTTCGATTTTAAAACTATGAATTTTCCCATTACTCTTCATCACAAAAATCTCATCTCCAACAACCTCCACTCCCTCATAGTCACCACATTTTCCGAAATCGACTTTCTTGACAATTTCTTTTTTGACAAAATCGTAAATAAAAAGCGTTCCTTCTTCGTCGTTGACACAAGCCAATTGATTTTTCTTATAAAAGGACAAACCCGAAATTTCGTCGAGTGCTCTAGGTAATAGATACTTTTGTACAGGTTTGTTTAAGTTGTAGGGAATACTTTCACCTTTAATCTCTTCTTTTTCAGCTTTATCTGCTTTTTTGGCAGAACAAGCCACTAAGAGACCAAGAGTACAAAATCCCAAAATAAGTTTTTTCATAGGAGTTTCTTTATACGTGATGAATTATAGGATTGCGGATTTTGGATGTTGGATTTCGGAATTACAAACTACCTTCTTATTTTAAGAAACTGTATTTCAAGCATTTCTGAAATCCGTAATTGTTAAAGTCCTTAGGACAGAACCATTATTTACTTTAACTTTTGTTTTTATCCGAATGCCCAAGGCTTTTTTCTGGACAAACTTTATCTCGCACCAATTGCTTTAATTCTTTAATTTCGGGAAAACGTCCTTCTCGTTTTCGGTCAAAAAGAATTTCCTCTTCGACCATAATAGTAAATCGTCCTGCAATTTCGGAAGGAATCAACGCTACTTCGCCCAAATCCTCCGCAAAGGTAGTCAGTAACTCCTGAGCCATCCAAGCCGAACGCATTAGCCAATTACATTTCGGACAGTATTCTATCGACAAACGAGGTTTTATTCGGATTGTTGTCATTTTGGTATGAGTTTTAGAGGGTATAGGGGTTAGGCAAAAAGTTAAAATATTTTTCTGATGCCTCTTTGCCTAACCCCTATACCCTATTTTACACATTCCACCAATACGTCATTTTCAGAACGATGGCACGGTCTTTTATGCCGAAAGAGTTCGGAACATAATTGTCGGTGTACACCAAGAAAATATCCGATGCTGGTTTATATCGCCATTGTAAGCGTGTATTGAGGTTTACATTTTTTTGTTGCTCGTTGTATTGAAAATACGTTGTCCAATACAAGTTGTTGGTAAAAGTAATATCCACTTTCGAACGAACCAACCAAAATGTTTCGGATTGTTTTGAAACAATATCGGTCTTGCTGTTCATCACTGATACATTTTGAATATTGTTGTAGTCTGCGCCAACTGAAAAACTTACATAAGGCTGAAAACGATACCCTACAAGCCCTGTAATCCCCACGCGAGAGCCATCGCCATAATAGCCTCCTACTCGTGTAGACAAGGTGTATGTCAATAGTCTTTTAGAAGTAGAAACATAATCAAAACCCGCTGAATTCCATGAATGCTCACTTTGATTTGCTACATAATACTCGGAAGAATAAGGATTGAGCGGATTAAACTTAAACTGCAATTGCACATAATCTTTGGCTGTCCATAAAGTCAAGGCACTTCTATTTTTCATTTGAATCGCATAAGCGAAAACATTTGTGTAATCGGTTAGTTTGCTGTTGGTATTCCAATAATTGACAGATTCTACCGACGGTCCGTGTACAAATACCTTGCTTGAAGCACTTTTAGGGTATAACAAATAAGAAATATCTGGATCTATTTTGAAGTAACCTACACGAGGTACATATCCCACTTCAGCATTGTAGTTTTTTCCAACATATTCATGTTGCCACTGCACGACCCAATGGGTTCCATTATGAGTTAGGTTTACAGCCTGCACATAGTCATCACCCGAACTTGTAGTGTTTGAAGTAAGAGACTTCGGAGTAAATGATTTTAGCAATAACAATTTACCTGTCCATAGATTACTGGCTGAAGCCAAGTTGTATTCAAATCCAAGATTTCGATTATACTGAGTGTAGCCTATATGTTTGTTTTCATCGAAATTCAAAGACTCTTTATTCAAAAACATTAACCCGATATTCGAACGGGAAAATATCTTTTGTTGAAGTACCAAGGTCGAGAAGTTTTGGGTCGGTTTGTTGATTCCACTATTAGGGTCGGTTTGCATATCCATCAAACCAATACGTAAGTTATTATTGATTTTTCCACTCAAACGAGCGCCAAATTGAATTGGTGAACCCAAACCAATACGACGAGAAAAGAAAGGGCGAATAGTTTTGAATCCAAAGTTGTTGAACAAATCGGAGTTTTCGAGAAAAAATTGTCGTCTTTCAGGAAAAAACAACTCAAAACGGTCTAGGTTTGTTACTTGCTGGTCGACATCTACCTGTGAGAAATCAGGGTTTACCGTCAAGTCTAAATTCAGTGCCGAAGATACTGCGATTTTGGCATCTACTCCAACGTCTTTTCTGATCGTCGCATCAGTTCCCTTGGCGTAGTCTTTGTTTACACCCGTCAAGGCATACGGAATAATCGAGAAATTGTTTTTGGGCGTTGGCGGTGGTGTATCCCACACCAGAGAACCTGTATATGCCAAAGTAATACTGAAAAACTGTTTGGGAATTCGTGCCCATGAGGACTTTTCATTTGACTTTAAATCCAAACGGCTAAAATTCATTCCCCAACGAGTTTCTCCAGCTTTGTAACGAAGCGTTTTGAAAGGAATCGCAGCCTCCAAAATCCAGTAGTCACCCATATACTTAGTGGCGGAATACCATTTGTTATCCCAGTTTGGATTAAGGTTAGTTCCCTCCGAAATAATACCATCAAACTGTGCGCCTGCGGCATTGGTTCCAAAGACAAAACCATTGGTCAGGTCATTAAAAGGTTCTAAAATCAGCCATAGATTATCGTTATTCCCAAAGTTAAAATCCCTTTTCAAAGACTCTACGATGTAAGATTTATTCTTGATAGATTCATGGCAAATTGCCGCCACATACAAAAAGTGCTCGTCATAGGTAAAACGGAATTCAGTTTTACCCTGAGCCTTTGCTGTGTCTGTAGGAGTTATCATCCAAAAATCACCACCCAGTTGGGTATCTTTCCAAGCTGCATCGTCGAGATTTCCATCAATATGAATTTTACCTGTAGCAGGCTTGATATGATATTGAGTTGACTCATTAATTTTTTGGGCTTGAGTCATTAGAATGTTAATGAATAAAATAGAAAGTAGTAGTAAAGTTTTCTTCACAGTTTAGCTGTTGTTAAATGTTAAGGTAATCTAGCAAAGGTAAAATAATTACTTAGAAATATATGGTAAGGGTGTGATGCCTTATGAGGGAATTACTCACCGAATAAGTACTCAAGTACATCACAAAAAACAAACCTTAAAGCAATTTGATTAAAGTAATTCTTCACTTATCCATTATTTCATCAGTAAAAATACGTATTAAGAACCTCAAAATTAAGTCAGCTTTTTCGAATCACCTCCACAATTTCAGGATAGTTTTTACCTTTTAATCATTTTCTTATTTTATCCTATCTGGGCATTTACCAAGTATTTCTGCTAAAAGGTTATTTGGAACTAAAAGCCTTATTCAGTAATTTGTAGTACCGTGTGTTTGACAAATTGGCGTAATTCAAACTTTTACGCCACAGTTCACATACTTTTTTCACTTACTAAAAAGAAGTTTATCTCTTCTAAAATCAAACCCATTTTCTATGCAAAACAACTCCGAAAAACAAGGAAAACTCGTTCAAACTATCGGACTTACCTCGGCTATTGTACTTGTAATCAGCTCTGTAATTGGTACAGGAGTATTCAAAAAAATAGCTCCAATGTCTGCTGAGTTGCAGTCTCCTGGACTTGTTCTTACAGCTTGGCTTGTAGCGGGTTTAATTAGTTTGGCAGGTACGCTCAGCAATGCCGAAGTGGCAAGTATGTTGGCAGATTCGGGAGGAGATTTTGTGTATTATCGTAAAATTTACAATCGCTTTTTTGCCTTTCTTTTCGGCTGGACCAACTTTGCCGTTATACGTACAGCCTCGATTGCTTCTATTGCTTACGTGTTTGCTCAATCTCTGAATAGTTTAATTCCTATTCCTAACTCATCGCCCGAGATGAGCGAAATGAGTTTTTTAGGACTGCATTTTCTGGATAATCTAGGTATCAAACTTGTCGCTATTGCCTTAATCGTATTTCTCACATATTTTAATACAAAAGGTCTAAAACTGGGTGAAAAACTTAGTAATACCCTTGTGACTCTAATGATCATTGTCATGCTTGGCATTATCATTTTGGGACTTACTTCGAGTGTGGGCAACTGGGAATATCTCAAACAAAATAGTGTCAAATTCAATCCAGAAGAAATGCAAGGCGGTACTTTGTTCAAGGCATTGGCATTGGCATGTTTGAGTGCTTTTTGGGGATATGAAGGTTGGAATAGCGTAGGGTATATTGGTGGGGAAATCAAAAATCCACAAAGAAACCTTCCTTTGGCGCTGACCATAGGTATGATAATCATTATTGCAATGTATATGATGATGAACTTTGTGTACTTGTATATTTTACCAATTGACGAGTTTATCAAAATTCACGAGACAAAAAATGGTATTGGCGCTGTGGCGGTGGTTACGCATTTTCTTGGCTCATGGGGAGGCGTCTTGATTTCATGTTTGATTTTGGTGACTACCTTCAATTGTACTAGTAGCACGATTTTATTAGCATCTCGTCTATTTTATGCTATGTCGCACGAGAAAATGTTCTTTAAACATGTAGACTATATTCATCCTAAATATAATACACCTTCGAAGGCATTGGCTCTACAAGCCGTTTGGGCATCGTTATTGGTACTATCTGGAACTTTCGACCAGTTGACAGATATGTTGATTTTTGCTGCCTTTATTTTCTATGGGGCTACAACGTTTGGCGTATTTATATTACGTAAAAAAATGCCCGATGCGCCTCGTCCATACAAAGTAATCGCTTATCCATTTGTTCCTGCGATTTTTATTCTTTTCTGTATTGTTCTTTTAGTAAATACCTTGATGGAGCGTCCCAATGAAGCTTTAATTGGACTAGGACTCATGGCAACGGGACTTCCTTTTTATTTTTACTGGAAAAGTAAGGAGGGTAATTGATTTGGAGATTGGATGATTTGAAAATGGAATTATTGATGAGGTAGTTTGAAAGAGTAGCCCCGCTCTAAATGGCAACCGCAAGGGTTGCGACTACAATAATTTTATTTCAATGGCTACAACCTTCTACTTATTAAAAACAGGCGGTAAAACTTCGTTTTTTACCGCCTGTTTTTAATACAGCTATTTCAACATTTTCGTCATGGGTGAATAAATTCACCCACTAAGTGGAATTGTTGGTCGAGAACTGGTTATGCTATTAATTTTAACCCTAACCAATTATTAGATTTTCAAATTTCTAAATCGTCTAATTCTCAAATTAAAAATTATTCCACCCCCAACAACTCTACCAACGTATCGTAGCTGATGGTAGTAAAATCTGGTGCTTGTAAGTGCGTATGCGCCAACTCTTCAGCAGTATGAGAAGTTGTGATACCAATAACCTTCATTCCCGCGCTCAAACCAGCTTGGATTCCTTGCATAGCGTCTTCTGCTACTACACAATGTTCGATTGGTACACCTAATTTTTCGGCTGCTTTCAAATAAATATCTGGTGCTGGTTTGCCATTTTTTACCATCGATGCGTCTACAATTTCATCAAAATAATGACGAATACCAGCGTTGTCCAAAGTAAAATCAACATTGGCTGGCGGAGCAGAAGTACCTACTGCCAATTTCACACCTTTAGCTTTCAATGATTCCAAAAGCTCTACCAAACCATTGGCTGGCTTGATATGTGGCAAATAAATCGAGCGATAAATGACTTCTTTTTCTTCATTGAGAGCATGTGCCAATTCTGGTTCTACCTCACGTTTGAAGAAATAATTCATGGTATCTTGTGCGTTTTTACCATTCAAATTTTGAAAAAACTCCTCACGATTTAGAGGAATATTTTTATCAGCACAAAACTCCAACCATGCTGTTACATGAAACTCAAGGTTGTCGACTAAAACCCCGTCCATGTCAAAAATAAATGCAATTTGTGTACTCATAGAGATTGGGATAAGTTTGTCGTAGCAAAGCATTATCCATTATTGAAAAAATAGTTTTTTAAGAGTAGATAAAAGGAATAAAGCACAAAATGTTTTTACCTCTTTATGATATCACCTCTAAGGCTTGGTTTAAATCCTCCTGAAGCTCCTCGACACTTTCTAAGCCAATATACAAGCGCACCATACGATGCTCCTCATTGATTGAATCATAATTTTCTGGACGAATCCCAGCTGCCTTGGGCATCACTAAAGATTCATGTCCGCCCCAGCTTACTGCTAATAAAAAATGCTTTAGACCAGTGGCAAATTGCTCAATTTGCTCATACGATACAGGTGGCAACACAATAGTTAGTAACCCGCAAGCACCCGTCATTTGTTTCTGAGCCAATTCGTACTGAGGAAAATCGGTATCGAAAGGAAATATCACTTTTTCGATTTTCGGATGATTTTTCAGGAAAGGCAACAAAGCCATCGTACTTTCGGTAATATGCTTCAAACGGATAGACAAAGTTCGCAAGCCACGCAACAAAAGCCAAGCATTAAATGGTGAAAGACTCGTTCCTGAATTGGAAAGTTCTGAATCAAATATCTTTTTCAACCGAGCTTTCGAGCCCGTAATTACCCCCGCAACGGTATCTGAATGTCCAGAGATGTACTTGGTTGCCGAATGCAAACATAAGTCAATCCCATAAGCATGAGGATTCTGAAAAAGCGGCGTGCAATAGCTATTGTCTATTATAGTAGTAATGCCTCTGGCACGGGCAAAGTTCCCTACCGCTTCCAAATCCTGCAACTCAAAACTAAACGAATTGGGGGATTCGAGATAAATCAGAGTCGTATTTTCTTGTAAAGCCTCCTCAAAATTTCGAATATCTTTGCCATCCACATAAGTATGAGTGATATTGAATTTTGGCAATACAACTTCAAACATATTTCGAGCCCAAGAATAAGGCTGTCGAACCGAAATAATGTGATCCCCAGCTTTGACATTCGCCAAAATCGAACAAAAAATAGCCGAGCTTCCTGAGTTAGTTACAAGGGCATCTTCAGCACCTTGCAAGGCTGCCAGTTTTAGCCTAAGCATATCCACTGTCGGATTTTTGGCTTTGGTATAAATATAATCGCCCGCGTACTCGTCCTCAAAAGTTGAACGCATACTAGCAAAGTCCTTAAATGCAAAGTTGGAAGTTTGCATAATTGGCGGAGAAACAGCCTGATAATACAAATCACGCTCCTCGCCAAGTTGGTTGATGATTAAAGAAATGTCTTCCATAAGTTTTGTTTTTGAGGGGTTAGGGGTTAGGGAATATCTCAAATTTTCATAATAACTTTACTTCTTATCCTAATTTTTCCCTTTTTCCCTTTTTCCCTTTTTCCCTTTTTCCCTTTTTCCCTTTTTCCCTTTTTCCCTTTTTCCCTTTTTCCCTTTTT
>NZ_JAAALB010000140.1 GCF_009905545.1 Cellulophaga sp. BC115SP
GGTTGGTCAAAATGGACAAATGATAGCGAAATACGATAAGGATTTGAGACGGTTTATTTTGAAGTAAAAACGGGTCATTATTTCATAAAACGGGTCAATAAACAATGAGAACTCAACGCTTACTAATGCCAATTGAAGTGATAAGAGTCTACAAAAAATTACCACTTCGGCAACGAAAAGCCCTATACCAAATACTCAGAACAGAGTTAGACTATGGGCCAAATTCTGATAACTCCAATATTCGAAAAATGCTCCGTGGTGATCGGTATGTACCAGCCTCAGCAATCAAGTTAATTCGTGATCAGCTTGGAATGACCCGATCGGCTGGCAATATACAAATGGACATCATGGATATAGTCGGGCTCAAGCCTAAAACATTACAGTCGTAATTATATAAACCTTCATATTATGGAATGTCATAACTGCTCAGCTCCTGTGGATGCACACACGCATTTAGATTCAGAAGAGGTCAAAATCCCAGCCAACGGTGATATTAGTATTTGCTTGTACTGCGGTGCTTTAGCCGAATTTTCAAACGGTTCATTAATTCCACTTTCGAATGAGATTATAGGGATCATTCAAAAAGAAGATCCTGAAACTTGGTACCATTTGCTCGAAGTTCAGAGTATGATTCGTCACGAGAATATTTAGTTTTAACTCATTTCCTTCAATCATTTTCCAGCCATACGGCTACAATCAAATCATGAAAATCTTAGTTAAAAGTCGGATGCGTATCAGATACGCATTGCAGGGAGTCGTGTACCTAGAGTATAGAGTAAAAGGTTCTTGGGGCTACGTTTGGCGCAAAGCTTCAGTATGTTTAGAGCTGCCCAATGAGGACTATCGTACAACCTTGAAAAGACTCCAGCGTTTGAGAGCTCACAAACGATCAGAACGCAAAAGTTTAGTGCAAAGAATGGCCACGCTTTATTGTAAAAACAAGGAGCTGGAGTTACAAATGGTTTAGCTGGTACAAAAAATTGTCCTACTGATTGAGGTGTGTCAAATCCAACTTGCAGGAAAATACTAGATTTTACACCTACAAAATAGATGAAACACGCCTCTTTATTTAGTGGAATCGGAGGGTTTGACCTTGTGGCTCACCAGATGGGTTGGGAGAATGTATTCCACTGTGAGATAAACCCGTTTTGCCAGCAAGTTCTACAATATTACTGGCCCAATGCAATCCTTTATGACGACATCACAACAACAGATTTTAGTAAACACCGAGGACAAATCGACGTCCTCACGGGTGGATTCCCTTGCCAGCCCTACAGCGTGGCAGGAAAACGAATGGGCAAGGCCGATGAGCGCCACCTGTGGCCACACATGCTTAGAGCAAT
>NZ_JAAALB010000141.1 GCF_009905545.1 Cellulophaga sp. BC115SP
GGTTGGTCAAAATGGACAAATGATAGCGAAATACGATAAGGATTTGAGACGGTTTATTTTGAAGTAAAAACGGGTCACTACTTTACAAAACGGGTCAATAAACAATGAGAACTCAACGCTTACTAATGCCAATTGAAGTGATAAGAGTCTATAAAAAATTACCACTTCAGCAACGAAAAGCCCTATACCAAATACTCAGAACAGAGTTGGACTATGGGCCAAATTCTGATAATTCCAATATTCGAAAAATGCTCCGAGGTGATCGGTATGTACCAGCCTCAGCAATCAAGTTAATTCGTGATCACCTTGGAATGACCCGCTCAGCTGGCAATATACAAATGGACATCATGGATATAGTCGGGCTCAAGCCTAAAACATCACAGTCGTAATTATATAAACCTTCATATTATGGAATGTCATAACTGTTCAGCTCCTGTGGATTCACATACGCATTTAGATTCAGACGAGGTCAAATTCCCAGCCAATGGTGATTTTAGTATTTGCTTGTACTGTGGTGCTTTAGCCGAATTTTCAAACGGTTCATTAATTCCACTTTCGAATGAGATTATAGAGATCATTCAAAAAGAAGATCCTGAAACTTGGTACCATTTGCTCGAAGTTCAAAGTATGATTCGTAACGAGAACATTTAGTTTTAACTCATTTCCTTCAATCATTTTCCAGCCATACGGCTACAATCAAAACATGAAAATCTTAGTTAAAAGTCGGATGCGTATCAGATACGCATTGCAGGGAGTCGTGTACCTAGAGTATAGAGTAAAAGGTTCTTGGGGCTACGTTTGGCGTAAAGCTTCAGTATGTTTAGAGCTGCCCAACGAGGACTATCGTACAACGCTGAAAAGACTCCAGCGTTTGAGAGCTCACAAACGATCAGAACGCAAAAGTTTAGTGCAAAGAATGGCCACGCTTTATTGTAAAAACAAGGAGCTGGAGTTGCAAATGGTTTAGCTGGTACAAAAAATTGTCCTACTGATTGAGGTGTGTCAAATCCAACTTGCAGGAAAATATTAGATTTTACCCCTACAAAAAAGATGAAACACGCCTCTTTATTCAGTGGAATTGGAGGGTTTGACCTTGTTGCCCACCAAATGGGTTGGGAGAATGTATTCCACTGTGAAATAAACCCTTTTTGCCAGCAAGTTCTACAATATTACTGGCCCAATGCAATCCTTTATGACGACATTACAACAACAGATTTTAGTAAACACCGAGGACAAATCGACGTCCTCACGGGTGGATTCCCTTGTCAGCCCTACAGCGTGGCAGGAAAACGAATGGGCAAGGCCGATGAGCGCCACCTGTGGCCACACATGCTTAGAGCAAT
>NZ_JAAALB010000142.1 GCF_009905545.1 Cellulophaga sp. BC115SP
AAAATAAAAAATCCACCCGTATTTGAGTGGATTTTTTGTAGGCCTTCGCAGGAAAAAGTAATTTTCAAGGGAAGCCTTCTTAATAGTAGAATCTTTGACCCTAGCATATCTTGACAGTTGTCTACTATCTTTCCAACCAACCATAGCTTTAATAGTACTTTCGGGTAAGTCGAGTTCATTTATACTATGGTCAACAAAACTTTTTCGAGAGGTATGAAACGTTAGGTACTTATTTATCTTTGCTTTCTTCGCAATTTCCTTAATGTATACATTCAATTTAGAATTTGACATTTTTGGAAGAGTCTTCACATCAGATCCATATCTATTGAAAATTTTCATCGCCTTTTCGTTAAGAGGTATACTTTGTCTAGTTTCTGTTTTATCCCTCTCCAGTTTTATCCAGAGGGTATTATCAGAATCCATTTCAATATCCTCGTCACAAAGCGTATCATAGTCTGTAAAGCTCAAAGAGGTTTCAGCACAAAAGCGATAGATATCAAAAGTCTTTCTATGATTTTCATTTAAGTCCATTTTATCAATCTTGTCAAGCTCTTCCTGAGTAAGTGATACAGGATCTTTGGCTTTAGCCTTATCAACTCTGTATTCCTCAATTTTTCGCTCTTTGGTATAGCCTTTGGATACAGCATATTTCGCCACTCCCTTTATAAGAAATAAATACTTCTCAATAGTACTATCTTCATATTTGGAAATATTCAAATAGAATTTAAAATCCTCCAGAAACACATGGTCTATTTCATCTATTCTAATTTGCTCTAAAGATTTTTTAATCAAGTAAGATTTAATAGTTTCAAATTTAGATTCCTTACCAGCAACTGATACTTGTTTGAGCTTTCCAGCTTTGACTAATTGATTTTGGTCATTGATAAACTCTTTAAAGACATCAATGAAGGAAAATACCTTCTTTACTTTTCTTTCTCTCCCACTAGCCACTCTATGCCTAAGTAAGATTTCATCAGGCCTGATAAGTTCATTTGGTTTTTCAAAACTAATCTCAGTGTAGATTTGAGTAAAGCGTAATTCGTGATAATCCATAAGTTTTTGATTTTTGGCAGCCTCTTTACCTTGAAAACATTGTTCTTTGGGATTCCATTGTTTGCGGTTTAATTTGATTTTAGTAGAAATTGGAACGGACTTTTCACCATCAACTCTAATTTCGCAATAGATAGTACCAAGGTCTTTGGTTTTACCTACACGAAACCAATAATAAAAGGACATCATGTTGATAGGGGTGTAACTAACATTTCTAGGTGGGTAGTTGTTTAATTTTTTGACATTTGTAAAACT
>NZ_JAAALB010000143.1 GCF_009905545.1 Cellulophaga sp. BC115SP
TGCAGTTATTAAAATCATACACAGTCACTGTGTAATTATTTGATTTCAGCTTCGAAAAAATACCCGTTGATTCAAAATTCTCTGTTATTTCTTGATTTTGAAGCGAATAACGGTAAGGTGGAGTAGCCTGTAAACCAAGTACTTGAACTTGTCCTGTCAAGTCTCCAAAACAGTCGTTTTCTTTGATGGTAATCTTATTTTGTAATTGTGTAGGTTGTGTCAAAGTGTAATTTATTGTATCTACACAATTGTGGCTGTCAAGCACATAAAAGGTGTATGCTTTGGCAAATAAATTAGACAATTCTTTTGTATAATTTGTGCCATCGACCTCACTGATAAGCCCTTCAAAATTTACGCGGTAATTCGGCGTTCCTCCATTTACTGCGATGTTTATTTTGCCATTGCCATCACCATAACATAATGGCATAGTACCAACACTCACTGTTTTGATTTTACTTGGCTCGGTTAATACTATATTACTGACGGTTGCCGAGCAGCCTTTTCGGTCACTCACTTTTATGGAATAACTACCATCGGGAAGATTATTAAAATAGGTACTATTTTGGCTGCGGTTTTGGTAATCAATAGTATAAATATTACCGTTATTACCACCCGTAGATGCTACTTCAATGATACCATCTTTTGACTTATAGCATAAAGGATTTTTAAAATCTTTCTGCGTTATTTCTAGTAAATTAGGCTCAGTCAAGCTTAAGGTTTTCTCTGTTTTACATTGATTTGCATCTTTTACATGAATAGTGTAATTGCCTTTTCCTAAACCACCGAAGCTATTACCAGAGACATAATTTGTACCATCCAAGGAATAACTGTAGGTTGGAGTACCTCCTTGTGTAGGAATGGATATGACGCCGTTAGTTTCTCCAAAGCAACGAATTGTATCTTGATAATAGGGATTTATCACAAGCAGAGATGGCTCTATCAAGGTAATTGTTTTGGTACTAATACAATTGTTAGCATCTTTTACCCATATCGTATAATCTCCTTTTTTGAGGTTCTCAAAGTTCGTTTCGCTTTGATAGCTTTGGTTATCTTTTGAAAAACGATAGGGTGAAACACCGCCTGTTGCACTCGTAAAAATTTTACCAGTTGCATCTCCAAAACAAAGATTATCATTTTTAGAAAGCTCTTCTACCAACAGGGCTGGTTCTGAAATTATGATGTGAAGACTATCCTGACAACCTAAGGCGTTGGTTGTTGTTAATTTATAAGTACCCTTGCTTAAACCTTCAAACCTGCCTGAGCTTTGCCAAACGCCGTT
>NZ_JAAALB010000144.1 GCF_009905545.1 Cellulophaga sp. BC115SP
AACGGCGTTTGGCAAAGCTCAGGCAGGTTTGAAGGTTTAAGCAAGGGTACTTATAAATTAACAACAACCAACGCCTTGGGTTGTCAGGATAGTCTTCACATCATAATTTCAGAACCAGCCCTGTTGGTAGAAGAGCTTTCTAAAAATGATAATCTTTGCTTTGGAGATGCAACTGGTAAAATTTTTACGAGTGCAACAGGCGGCGTTTCTCCCTACCGTTTTTCAAAAGATAACCAAAGCTATCAAAGCGAAACGAATTTTGAGAACCTCAAAAAAGGAGATTATACGTTATGGGTAAAAGATGCTAACAATTGTATAAGTACTAAAACAATTACTTTGATAGAGCCACCTCAACTGGTAATCAATCCGTATTATCAAGATACAATTCGGTGCTTTGGAGAAACTAACGGCGTCATATCCATTCCTACACAAGGAGGTACTCCAACCTACAGTTATTCCTTGGATGGTACAAATTATGTCTCTGGTAATAGCTTCGGGGGTTTAGGAAAAGGTAACTATACTATTTATGCAAAAGATATAAATCAATGTAAAACAGAGAAGACCTTAAGCTTGACTGAGCCTAATTTACTAGAAATAGCGCAGAAGGATTTTAAGAATCCTTTATGCTATAAGTCAAAAGATGGTATCATTGAAGTAGCATCTACGGGTGGTAATAACGGTAATACTTACACTATTGATTACCAAAACCGCAGCCAAAATAGTACCTATTTTAATAATCTTCCCGATGGTAGTTATTCCATAAAAGTGACTGACCGAAAAGGCTGCTCGGCAACCGTCAGTAATATAGTACTAACCGAGCCAAGTAAAATCAAAACAGTGAGTGTTGGTACTATGCCATTATGTTATGGTGATGGCAATGGCAAAATAAACATCGCAGTAAATGGAGGAACGCCGAATTACCGCGTAAATTTTGAGGGGCTTATCAGTGAGGTCGATGGAACGAATTATACAAAAGAATTGTCCAATTTATTTGCCAAAGCATATACCTTTTATGTGCTTGACAGCCACAATTGTGTAGATACCATAAATTACACTTTGACACAACCTACACAATTACAGAATAAGATTACTATCAAAGAAAACGACTGTTTTGGAGACTTGACAGGACAAGTGCAAGTGCTTGGTTTACAGGCTACTCCACCTTATCGTTATTCGCTTCAAAATCAAGAAATAACAGAGACTTTTGAATCAACGGGTATTTTTTCGAAGCTGAAATCAAATAATTACACAGTGACTGTGTATGATTTTAATAACTGCA
>NZ_JAAALB010000145.1 GCF_009905545.1 Cellulophaga sp. BC115SP
ACGATTAAAGGTTTTCTTGATGGAAGCCTTGCAACCAGCTTTCGCATGTTTCAATTCCTGCATGGTACGATTAAAGGTGCGATAAAAGGCGAGCGAGCATACCAGGACCTTTGTTTCAATTCCTGCATGGTACGATTAAAGGCTGTAAATGAAGCTGAGAACCTACAAAGACGAGTGTAGTTTCAATTCCTGCATGGTACGATTAAAGGACTAATAATTACTCAAACATAACAAGACATGAAAATAAAGTTTCAATTCCTGCATGGTACGATTAAAGGACAGGCAAAGATATTTCTGCTTTGTCAGCCAAAACGATGTTTCAATTCCTGCATGGTACGATTAAAGGGGTTTGTACTCTTTTACTACCTGACCAAATTCTCTTAGTTTCAATTCCTGCATGGTACGATTAAAGGTTACCTACGGAACAAGACAAATTGCTCAAAATATGTTTCAATTCCTGCATGGTACGATTAAAGGAGGCTTTAGAGGTTAGCCCAATCGTAGTCAAAACCTATAGTTTCAATTCCTGCATGGTACGATTAAAGGGTAACCAGATGGCAGGGATTTGTATTTACCACCCCGTTTCAATTCCTGCATGGTACGATTAAAGGTTCAATCTCACCCCTTTGCTGTTCTAGCAAAGTTTGTTTCAATTCCTGCATGGTACGATTAAAGGCTTCGCACAAAAATCAAGTAATACTGTTACATTCACGCTGTTTCAATTCCTGCATGGTACGATTAAAGGTACTTGCGCTCGACTGAATCGAGGAGGATAAGCCCTGTTTCAATTCCTGCATGGTACGATTAAAGGTACCCTTCTGATGTTGATTTGGATAGTTTAGATTTAGTTTCAATTCCTGCATGGTACGATTAAAGGTACCCTTCTGATGTTGATTTGGATAGTTTAGATTTAGTTTCAATTCCTGCATGGTACGATTAAAGGTATCAGCTGCTACCACTTCATCGGTAGGATAATTTTGTTTCAATTCCTGCATGGTACGATTAAAGGTTCAAAGGAAGGCATTCAAATGAGGCACCCCCAACCCGTTTCAATTCCTGCATGGTACGATTAAAGGTGAAAAAATGTGTATTTGTATTGTTTTTTCTAGTTTTGTTTCAATTCCTGCATGGTACGATTAAAGGCTGAACTTCTGGCAAACTTGCTTTACCTACAAAATAGTTTCAATTCCTGCATGGTACGATTAAAGGTAGATGGTTCATGTGGGATTAAAATATTATCGTATGAGTTT
>NZ_JAAALB010000146.1 GCF_009905545.1 Cellulophaga sp. BC115SP
ACTAGCAAATGTCTATCTGTTTTTTCCATTTGCATTGGGAATGTGCCGTACTGAGCAAAATCGTGTACCCAAACTACCTTTAAGGTTTTTCTATCCAATACCGCCACTTTGTTGCGTGGTTGTGCACCAAAGAAAATTTTATCATAGAAATAGATATAGTCATCATCAAAACGAGTATCTCCAACACTTGATACACCATGTCTATCAAACTCTTCTCGTAAATCAATAAAGGTAGCTTCGAAGTTATTGGTGTTTATTTCTCTGTATTGACAATTTCCTAATGAAATTATTTTTTCCTGTTTAACATCTATTTGTCCCCCACTCATTACTTTTTGGGTATAATAGTCTTTGTTGTATTTATAAGGTTGTCCCAATAAAGCTAATTGTTCGCCTGTTTCAACATCTAATACCAAATGCTGTGATGTGTTTAAGGAAACCCATAGCTGCTTATCTATAACTCCAGTGAAGGCTTTATTAGAATTGTGTAACATTACATTTTCATCTTTCCCATATTGATTTTTTACTTTAGGGTAGCCTTCAAAACTATATGTCCATAGGTACTTTTTAGATGAAGGCTCAAAGCGAACAATGGTATTTTCTGGGTTAAAAAAGACAAAATTGTTTATAAATGTTCTAAAACCTAAACCTATTTCTGTTTCAATTAGTTTGTCATTTTCTAAATCATAAACCCCAGCAACTCCAAGCCACCTCTTATTTTCGAGGTCATAATTCAATTCTTTGTTTGCTTCAACATATCTCGAATTAAAAGCCCGAGAAGTAAATAAGTTGTATTCCATTTTAATTAAAATAGAATTATCAATCTTAAATGTTAAACCACTATTTGCTACTAAATATGTAACATTTAAATATGAATAACCTGATTGAAAATTTTCATTAACTAAGTATTTTTGATTATTACCTTCAATAAAAAACTGATTATTTTTAATTGTTTGATAATAATAAGCCTCTTTATTTGAAGACAAGAGGCGATTTACATGCTTAATTTGCTTTTCTATTTTATACATATTTAAGGAACTATTGAAACAAAGTTAAATAACGAATTTTTCCAAAAATTAGAGTCATTACAAGCATTTCTTAAAATCACATCCGATGATATGGGTAGCCCGTTATACGAAAATTGTCCAAAAAACACTTGATTGACATTGTAGAAACCTGTAGGGTCTGATTTTAATAGTGTTACAAACTTCTTTTTGGCTTCTTCAAGAGTAAGTTTATCGGAATT
>NZ_JAAALB010000147.1 GCF_009905545.1 Cellulophaga sp. BC115SP
TAAGGACTTGCCAGATTCAAATTCCTTAAGAATCTTTGCAATTTCGGTCGGACTAAATTTGCTGCTTTTCATAATACTTGCCTAAAGTTAAAAAATATCACACTTTTTAAACTTTTAATCCGTACTATTTTTGGGGAAGCTTACAACTACACTTGCCTCTCGTATCATTATTTATTATCTCTTTATAAGATATATTATGGATCGTATTTGCTTTTGCAACAATTAATTACCCTTTTAGGGCTAGTAACTAGATTTAAAATAGGTTAATTTTTATCCGCTAGCAGAATATACAGCTTACAGAAAGCGCTGATACAATATCAAAAAATTATTTAAGTGGAGTCGATATGAGATGGCCGATATTTATATATAAAGGGCAAAAAAGACTCTTTCAGGTGTAATAGAACTTTTTGAATACTTTTCCAGAGTTTTATACACAAAGTTTAAAACTTGGACTTGTAACCTGGATTTTCAAGTAAAAGTATATCTTACGGTTTGTCCAGAACTGTTTAGAGGAGATACTTCTGTAAACTAACAATTGTTAACTATTGGAAATTCTAGGATAGCATTAAGCAACGTGTTTATGTGATAAATGTTCATATCACTAAATAGATAGAATAGATTTCTAGAACATTGTACTATAAAGTCCACAAACTTCTAATTAACTAATTGAATAAAAGCTATTATAGAGTCCCTTCTTCAGTTAATATAGATCTTTGTAGATCTGGTTCTGTTAAGAAGTAAAAATAACCGAACCTAATTATTGACAAATTCTTCAGCAGGTTGATACAAATATTCCCACATAGCACCCTTCATCACTCAATAATGTGATGAGACCACTTTTACCTCTTTCCAAAACTAGCTTTATATTAAGTGGATTTACTTTCATTGACTCACAATGTATGATATTTGTCGTCTAGGCCTTTTCAAAAGATTATTCTTATTAGGCAGTATTTATTTAGGCGGGTGTATCGTAGCCTGCAGTATTGAGTCTTGTAAAACGAAAAAGCCATTCTATCGAGATGGCTTCTGTTTACTTTGTAATATTTGAGAGCTTTTTTACTTTCCCGTATTGGTCGCGACGCGTAGTCCGGGGCGCCCAGCCTGCAGTATCCTCAACGGTACTGAGTTTTGTAAAACGAAAAAAGCCACTCTTTTGGAGTGGCTTCTTTTCTAATTTGTAATATTTTGGAGCTTTTTTACTTTCCCGCATTTGATTGC
>NZ_JAAALB010000148.1 GCF_009905545.1 Cellulophaga sp. BC115SP
CATATTTTTTTGATAATGAGACATTTGCATTTTTATCCATCTTAAAAAGCTGAATATTCTATTCTCAATAGCTGTATCTGTCAGTATTGCTTGCCGGAATAATTCTTGAATCATATTTATACCCTTTCTAAGAAAACTATTGGATTTATAACCATGCTTTTTCTTTTTAATTTTTTGTACTTTAGCGTGAAAGTAAATTCCCATACTTATACAAACGGCATATGATATAGCGACTAAGGCAATGAGTTTTTTAATCTTTTTCAAACATTTTAAATGCGTTTTTTCTAAGTTAAAACCTCTACCTTTTAATCCTTGAAAACAAGTCTCTATAGTCCATCTTTTAGCATATAACTGCCCCATAAATTCTACATTTACTGTACCCAATAAATATAAAAAATCACCGTTTTGCAAGGCCTTGACCCAAACATTGGCCACTACACCATCTACTAGACAATCTCTTAATATCACAGCTTTGTTAATTTCTAAATTCAAGCTCTCTATTTTGAACACACTACCATCTGATTTTTGTAATAAATGATGTTTTGGTAAGCGCATTACAAAATTTATACCATTGTCTTTCAGATATTTAATCCATGTATGACCTATAAACTCACGGTCGCCAACTATGTATCCTATTCGTTCTTTGCCAATCAAATTTACACACATTTCTACGATAGCTTTACGGTCTCGGGTAGATGAATTTCCACTCTTATTATCCAACATTTCCCAATATAAAGGAAGCTGATAATCTCCACAACCTACTACTACCATCAAAATATTTATCTGACATGAGCCAAAATCCCATTCAGTTCTATCAAGGCATAAACGTAACTTTTTATTAGTCGGTAAGAACTGCAACAAAAGCAAAGCTACATAAAAATAATCTATATTAACCTCCCTGAAAAAATCCTGTATTCGAACTTCATTGGAACTTAATTTAGCCTTGATATTTAGATGTTGGGCTACATCGCAAAATTGTATATTTCTACTTTTTATTAATCCTAAAATAAATGAGCAAATGAATTTCTTTCGTGATAAATTCTTAACAATTGGAAATTTTGATAAAACACTAGTAATTTCGCTTTCGAGCCGTTGGTTCATGGGAAGTGGGAAGTTTTGGAGCTTGGTAACTACAAAACTCTTGCTTCCCTTTCTTTTTACCTAATTTGTCCCATTTTTTAGTAGGGTAGAGTA
>NZ_JAAALB010000149.1 GCF_009905545.1 Cellulophaga sp. BC115SP
AAGAATGTGAAGCTAGGCGGGTATTTGTTAAAATTGCAAAGCAAGAACTTTAGTTCGAAGGCATTGCATGTAGTTGTAACGAAGTAGAACAGAAAAACCAACGAATAATATGAGAAAATTACTACTGGGCTTTAGTATGTTACTAGGGCTAGTTCTCAGCAAAAGTAGCGCTTATGGTCAAGGAAGTACCCCCCACTTTAGCTACAAAATAGAGTTGCGGTCAGATGGTTATTACTATGCAACGATGAAGTCAGATGTGGCTTATAGTGCAAGTAGTAATCAAACGACGATCTCGACGATTCAGTACACCTTAGTGGCACCAATAGGAACCTTTGCACCTATAAGTGCAACAAGTACTTCGATGACGAATTTAGTAGGAGGCGTGGAAGATTTACTACCCTCTACCAATGCCGGAAACTATATTTGGTCTACTCAGCGCACGGCACTGAATACTAGTCTCGAGTATGGCTATTTTGCATTAACGGGCAGTCCCATACTTCCCAATATCGTAGCAGGCGTAGAGATACCATTGTTTCGTTTTCGTACCCAAGCTTGTATCGGAAGTATTCGTATGTATCGCAATGTAGCAGATGGTACAGGAGGAGCAGATACCCCTAAGTTGAACTCAGCCAACTCAATCTACTTGAGTGGTATTAATGGAGCACTTTCGGAGAGTTACAAAGATAATTATGGTACAGCTACTGTCTGTCCGACCCCTCCAGTATCAGACTTAACGACTAGTATTAGTGGACCAAGTACAGGTACGCCAAGTACTCCTTTTGTTTATACTGTAACGGTAAACAACGTAGGTTCAGGAGCTAGTACAGGTAGCGTGAGCGAGAGCTTTAGCATTCCTACAGGATTAACCTTCAATAGTGGTGGTGGTAGTGGTTGGACTTGTGCCCCGACAGGTCCAGTAGCAGGTCCAACGACGATAGTATGTACCAATAGTTCACCCAATATACCAGCCAGTGGTAGTGTTAGCTTCCCTTTGAATGTAACACCAACGACAACAGGAGGTATTGCCATCAGCGGGATTGTCTCAGGTGGTGGTGAAACCAACACGAGCAACAATAGTGCTACGAGCAATACGACGACTGTAGGCTGTGGTATTAGTGCAGGTGTCTTAAGTAAGCTTTAACCCCAACTCCAGCAAGAAAGATATGATGACTTATA
>NZ_JAAALB010000015.1 GCF_009905545.1 Cellulophaga sp. BC115SP
CCATATTCGCGAACAATGGTGTCTAAGGACTTGCCAGATTCAAATTCCTTAAGAATCTTTGCAATTTCGGTCGGACTAAATTTGCTGCTTTTCATAATACTTACCTAAAGTTAAAAAATATCACACTTTTTAAACTTTTAATCCGTACTATTTTTGGGGAAGCTTACAACAGAGGAACTACCAATGCTAAGAGTTAAAAACCATTAAAGCTTGGTAAAATTCTATTTAAATTAGAATAGTCTAACTTTTAAACAATTATTTATGGATTTATACATAAGTGAAATTTCTAATTTGGTACAACATTTTCAAGTACCACAATTGGTTTTTCTCAATGTTCTTACATGTGAAAAAGTCTTGCCTGTATATTCTTTATTTTCAGAATATAATTCATGGGGTAAGAAAGAAGCTCTTGAAGAAGCTATACTCTTACAATATCAGTATCTTCAAACTTATACCTTTTCAGAGCTTGAAATAGAAAATACTCTTGAAGATATAGAAACAGTTACGCCTGACCTTGATATGTTTGATAATGGATTAGCATCTTACGCACTTGATTCATGCATTATTTTTATTGAATCTCTCAATTTTTTACAAACAAAGAATATGGATGCTGTATTAAATGTTGCATCTTATGCAAGAGATTTAGTTGATATGTTTGTTCAAGAAAAGAATGATTTAGCGCCTAATGATAACCATCTTGAGCTAAAAATACAATCAGATGTATTCATGAAAAAAGAAATTGAAAGATATCATGAAGTTATAAAAAGAATACAAAGCTTAGGAAATATCTCTAGGCAAAATATAGACGAAATTAGAACTTTAAATTTGCAATTTGGTGAAATTATAAGTGTAGAAATATTAAATGACTTGTATTTAGATTAAATCCCACTATTACAGTCTTCTAAACTAGTACTAGCTAATTCTAAGGATTCCAATTCTGCTAGTAAAAGATTTAAACTTATCTGAAGTAAAGTTTTAAAACTAGAATAATAGAGAGCACAAGTCTAAGACTTGCGCAAGTGGGGCACCGAGTTAGCTATAATGGCTTCTTAGGTTTAAATGATTATATGAAAACGCTTAAACAGATGGATTACTTTATTTTTACTACTGATGGAGGAGATCCAAAGGTTACGGGTATGAATATGGGAACTAGTCAGGCATGGTTTGACGATGACTTTTGGTCTAAAAATCAGCAAATTAAAGCGTTCATGTGGCCTGATGACAGACAAGATTTGAGATTTCTATCGGGTACTAAACCAGAATTCAACCTAGATTTAATAGGCTTACCAATGCACAAAAATGCAAAACACACTGATTTGATCTATCTAAATTCATTGCTTCATGGTTACATAGTTTCTTCAAGGTTTCGAGAATTGTTAGAGCACTCTAATTTACCCCCACATCATTTTTACAAAGTCACTTTTTCCCAACCCAATAAGAAAACAAATGAAATTAATGAAGTAAATGAATATTGGTATTTTTATTTTCAAAATGAAACAGGAGAAAAAGTATTAGAATTTGACAAATCTGAGTTTGAAACAAATTTTCATACAAAATATCTCAACCTCCAAAAGGATGAATTAAAAGTTAGCACCTATGAAGAATATTTAGGTATTTTTCATAAAGGATTTCCAGCATTGAAGTGTAAAAAAATGGTATTTAATGGTACATTTGATAGAAATCTTGATTTTTGGGGATGCAGATTTTTATCTACCAAGAGTTATATTTCTGAAAATTTATTAAAATTAATTAAAGAGAAAAAAATTACTGGTGTAAAAACTATAAACCAAACACTTGCAAAAAGACGAGCAGAAATCTTAGGAGATAGTTATTGTGAACTAATATTTTCATAAACAGAAAAGTTATCTATCTAAAGACTGAGGTTTTAAACTTGTTTAAAAATATGTTTTCATTAGTTAAATACCTCGTTTGAAATTACAATTTTTAATTACACCTGCTAATCATCAAAGCCAGTACTTCCATTTCCAAGAATTCCCAAAAACTTCAAAATATCACTACAAGTCTTTGACTTTCTCTAGTTGGTAATTCTTACTAAAATTGAAAAATCCTACATGCTTCACTTCTAACACCTACAATTAAAGTATATTTGTGTTTTTTACACAAAACATCTTATGCTCTATGAAAAACCTCCTATGCTTAGTAAGCTTAGGCTTTATTCTTTCAATAAGTTCATGCTCAGTTGAGGAGACAGTCGCATTGCCAGAAAATAAATGTTTTAACGATGATGCTTCTGCCATCGAGCAGTTACCTTGGTTAAAAACGGTAGTATCCGAATTCCAAAAGCCTAAAAGTGGACCTGTGCAGGTAGTACTATACGTTTATAATCACGAGTACGCCAAAGACAAGTTTCAACTAGAGTATTTTATAGGAGTTTACAATTCATCGATAGCCTCTACTGATTCGTATATTTATACTTGTGCAGGCAAAACTATCGGAGAGGCTGCTATAAATGCAAAAGATTTCTATGCAAAAGCTACAGTTGTGAAGGTACTATTCGAAGGGAGTTATTAAATTTATACAAAAGTTTTAGGAAGCTATCAATAATCATGGATTATAGTTAACAGAACAGGGTCTTGCATTCATAATCCTGTTCTGTTAATCACACATAAATTTAGAAGAAAAATCATCAACACCTATAAATTACTCAATATCAAGTATTACGAACTGATAGTTATTTCCCCATATTTACAGAACTATTAATTTGCCATCCTGCGACAATCCAATTTTGTGGGTCGATTAATACACTTGGACTTTGAAGCATCGATTGAAGAAAAGTTAATTCTTCAAGAGATAACTCAGAAAAGACGTGTTCATTGCCAGTCTCATCCAAAATGGTTAGATATCCAACTTTATTAATAACGTCCCAACCGATGGTGTATGTTTTGATTGTTTGCATTGGTGTAAAGATTGGCTTTTTTTTTTAGTTGTAAAATACTGCCTGTTAGGTATATTAGATAATAATTATCGAATATGCTCAATATTCCCTATTCCCCTATCGATGTCTTTTATGCTCTTTAGAAGTGTACTGTTTTTATTTTTTGGGTGGTTAATTGTTACTGAGGCCAAATCTAATTCAGAATTGGATAGCCTGTACAAAACTCTAAAACAACTACCTCCAGTTGGTCGTAGCTTGAAGACTGATACGATTAGAGTTGTATTACTATGTGAAGTAGCATCTATTCAAGCCTCTACAGATTCAAAAAAAGCCTTAAATAATATTCTTGAGGCAGAAAAGATTTGTTTTAGCAGAACTTGGGAAAAAGGTCTTGCCCTTGTTAACTATTCTAAAGGATTTCATTTTATGAGTAGCGGTAAAAATATGTATGCTATAACATTTCTGTTTAAAGCTTTAATAAATGCAGAAAAAACTAAGGAATTTGAATTATCAGGTAAATCTTATGCTTTACTGGGATTGTGCTATTCTGATTTAAGAGATTTTGGATTAGCCAAAAAGTATATGACTCTAGCCATCCAAATTTATAAGAAAATTGAAAATAAAAGGCTTTATATTGAAGCTTTACAATATCTTGGACTTATTCAATTTGATTCCAAAAATTTTTTATTAGCCAAACAGACCTTCGAAAAATGTTTGTTTGAATGCAACAAGGAACAAGCTTTCCTTATAAAAATGTATTGTTTAAGTGGTATAGCACACTGCAATAAGGAATTAAAAAACTATGATGAAGCAATAAGAAATTTCAAAACACTTCAACAATTAGAGAATTCACAAAAAGACTACCCTGTTTATGATAAAATTACGACACTTACCAATTTAGGAGATATTTATAGAATCAAGAAAGACTTCAACAAATCAAAAAAACACCTAGATAAAGCCCTGAATTTACACCATGATGGAGGTAATGATGTTTATTCCAAAGATCTTTTTTTTACTCTTTATCATTATTATAAGGATATTTCTGATCATAAAAACTCACTGTTTTTTTACGAAAAATATATATCAATAAAAGAAAACGTTCATGAACAAGATATTCAACAGCAAATTAACAACCTAAAGTTTGAATATGAGAGTTCAAGAAAAGATGCGACGATTGCAATTACACAAAATAAATTACAACAAGAAAGCAGGTTAAAGAAAATTCTTTGGGGAGGCATAGTCATACTTTTTGTTATTGGGTGTGTACTTTGGTACTATTCAAAAATTGTAAGACAGAAAAATGCAAAAATTGAAGCACAAAGCCTTCAGATTGTTCAATCTAATCAACAACTAGAATTTCTTAATAAAAATCTTGAATCGTTAGTAAATGAAAGAACAATAGATTTGAAAAAAGCTAATACAGAGCTTATTCAGAAAAACAACCAAATACTAACAGCACTGGTTGAAGGACAAACAATTGAAAGAAAAAGAGTAGCCGTAGAATTACATGATAACTTAGGCGCTATGCTATCTGCAATGAAATGGCGTTTACAAGTTATTGATAAAGAAAAACTTAGCGAAAAGGAGAAAAGCATATTTGAAGGAATTCTGTCTATGATGGAAAGAGCTTACGCTGAAGTAAGGCTCATTTCTCACAATTTATTACCATCTGAATTAGAAGAAAAAGGTTTGTTGGGAGCTATTCAAAAATTAGTACAAGATATAAATTTGAGTGATAAACTAAGCGTAATTTTTGATTATTCTGGTTATAATTTACAAGCAAATAAACGATTTGAATTGGAGTTGTATTCTATTTGTCTTGAACTTGTAAATAACATATTAAAACATTCTTACGCATCAAAAGCATGTATTAATCTTTCTAATACTAAAAATGAGCTTTCCTTAAAAATATTTGATAATGGTATTGGCTTAAATGCTAACGTTAATGGTTTAAAAAGTGGTGTAGGACTATCAAATGTTAAAAATAGAGTTGAGTCCAATCATGGTACAATGGAAGTTATTTCTAAGGACTCAGGACTTGAAATCAATATTAAATTTGTTCTTTAAATAGCAGTAAGGGTCAAGTCAATAATATATCTGTGGCATAATCCGGCTATAACATTTTACCCCCTTCAAGTAACTAATATACTATTAATAAACAACGTCTTCTTACTTAAACTTTGGGTTGTTATCAAATGGTACTTCAGAAAAAATTCTAGGATTGTATAACAGAAGAAAAAATAGCCCGATACCCGCACTACCATCCAGTCCTGCACAAAAATCGTAGGTTCCGTGTAAGTTACGAATCGGAAGTCCCTCTTTTTCATAATACTTATGTAGAATATATCCCAATAAAGTTGCATCCTTTTCCGTGACCTTACTAAAATTCTTAAAACTGCCACCAATAACATCAACCATTAATCTAACATCACTTGGCTGAGTTTGATTATCTGATAATATTCTTTGAATTAGAAACTCTATGATATCGGAGTCAAGTTTCAAATCATTCAGTTCTTTCTTAGGAGACTGTTCTTGTATTAAATGTTTGAAAATAAATCTAATTTTACTTTTAGCTTTCTCCTTAACATCTATATCACTATTAACAATTCCATTACCACTAGGAATGGAAGTCCAAACTTTTTGATAAAAAACAGAATCCTCAACGTAAAGGGAGTATTTTGATAAAAAGAGTTTTACTGCATCAAGCTCTTCCTGTTCTGCTAAGCGATGATATGGCTTTGGGGTTGACATTTCTGAAGTTTTAAGATCAGCTGGATGGTATGTAATCCAAGTACATTCATTTGAACTTAACCAGACTGCTTTACTACAAAGGTCGTTTGCATATTTCTTAGCTATGTCCAAAAAAATAGAACGTTCAGAGTTTCCCCAGAAAGGAATTTGAGTCTTTCGAAATCGAGTATCGATTTTCTTTGGGAAAGAATATCTAAAACCTGTACTTGGATTTCTATAGGGAGCATCAATTGAGATTATATTATTTTTTTGTATGTAATCAATGATAGAATCAAGTGCTAATTCTGTGTTCTGATTCCCTTCTAAAAAATATTTTTTTAGATCATTCCCCTCAATAATTTCACTAATTTTTGTACATCTATCCATCCCAAAACTAGTTTCCTTATCTTTTTGATTATCAAAATCAACGATAGGCTCCTCTGCGAAGCCTATACCATTAAATAGTTTTTGGGTAAACAAGGGAATTTGTCTTCTTAGTAAGTTATTTTTTGTAATACCAAACTTCATACTTATTTCCCTTAAAAAAACATTCAATAAATTAAAGTTATTTTGAGAAACATACAAGACTGCTGAATCCGTTATTTTGTAGTCTTTTAAATTATTCAAATATTTACAGGAATATGGTATACCCTTTTCATCTAAATAATCAGCAATAAATTTAGAAAACTCAATGACTCCTCCTTTTATTGCTTTCAGATTGAAATAGACTCTAACAATATTTTTTCCATGTAGAAATGCACTTTTATCCCCAAATATATGAACCCAGTATTTACTATTACTATTATTTTCCGATGAAGTAATCTTCTTTTGAGTATTAATAAATATGAATTGATTATTTTTAATATTTGCGTCAATTTTACCCCCACTTGTATACTCTCCTTTTGGAACTGAAATGATGTGACTCTCTTTTTCGACTATAATCTCAGAATCAAGTTCCTTGACTACAAACCAAAACTTACTAATATTGTTTACCTGATCTGTAATTTGAAAACTCTCAATTACTTGATCTTTTAGTAAGTCACTATTTAAGTTAATACATCGATGATAATTATGATAAAGCAAATTTTCCAGAGTTACTGAGCTTTTATTGGCATGAACATTTTTCCATTCAGCTATATTATTATCATAGCTAATTCCATCAAGTAAGAATTTTATTTCAGTTCTAAGATTCATCATATTCTTCAACAAAGAAATTGATATTATTCATTATGGTATTTATGGTAGTAGGTTCTTGGACTATGAGTTCTAAATAATACATTAACCAGAATAACTTGACCTTTCTGATTTCGTTTCTTAGTTCTCCGTCTTTGAAGTATCCTTTGAAGAAAGCTGCTATAACACTTTTTGTTCTAATATACTCGTCATCACTTTTAACTATAGAACTAGCAAACCTTTCAGATTTCAAACAAAAACAATCAGTAATACTATTAAGTATGTTTACTATATCCCAAACTTTATCTCCTAAACCAGAGTGCTCCCAATCTATGAATTTAAAATAATTATTAACATAGAACATATTCCTAAATTTCAAATCAAAATGGATAAAGCTAGATATTTGCCAATTCTTGTTAAACTCTATAACATAAGACAAAATTTCCGGATTTAACAAATTCACAAACTCCTTAAGGGTATAATTTAAATCGGCTAAATTAGAGTATGATATCTGAGTTTGATCTTTTTGAGCAACTTGAATATTAGAAATCTCTGGGATATTACTTGGAAATATCTTTTGAAGTTTAACATCACCCATGAGCGATATATAATCATGCATTTCTCTCAAGGTATTCCCCAATTGCTCAAAAGTTTCAACACACTTGTTTAGAGTTTTATCAGTAAGGGGAGAATATAAACCTACGTATTTTGAAAACGGCTCTTCCTTTATATATTCAGTCACAAGAATGCCAAATTCTTTAAAATACTTATAAGGTTTAGGAGTAAATATCAAATGTTTTTCCTGTTTTTGAAAAAAGGATATCACTTTTAACTCATTTTTTAAAGAATCCAAATCTGTTTCCTTTTTTGCTTGCTTCATAAAGAAATGGCTGCCATTTCCATACAACTCCATATACCAATATCGTTTATAATCAACAGATTTTGGATCGTAGCTATTAGCTGTTGAGTAAAGAGACATACATCGCATATCCTTACTCTGATACATGTTAGAAACCTCTTCATAGAATGCTTCAGAACTCTGTGAGGGATAATTGGAAATGTACCAGAGTAAGAATTCCAATGTTCGATATTCACTATTTAGGATTAAATCTTTCATGAAACTCTATGGAAGTATAATGTCTCTTGTACCTCTGTGAGGTGGCTTAGAAATAGATAAATTGAGAGAACTAATTGCATTTTCCTTAAGAACTGAATCTTTTATAAACAAACCATTCTGGTCGAAACAATCTTTTATAAAAAGAGAAATAACTCTTTCGGGTTTCGCATCCTTATAGACAATAAAATACACTGGCGTAGCTCTTTCTAAACTAATCTCATACTCTTCTATGGTGGATTCTTTCCCATCTTTGATAGATTTTATACTTCTTCCTGTATTCACAATAGAAGTGTCAATATTATTAATAATAAGGTGTGAGGGGATATGAATTGTAATATACTTTGAAAGTGAGTTTTCGTTATCCTCAAGAATCACATCTTTTTGATCAAAAAGATGTACAACAGCAACTGAATCAGCAACTTGCTCTTTTTCCGATATATACTGGGCTTCGTACGAATTAGTTGGGATCATCAATACTCTGATTTGTTGTTTGCTCATAACAAAAGGTAGGTTGAAAAGTGATAGTTTAGATTATTATTTTAAGGTTCGACAAGCCCGTGTTTGATGGCCCATTGCATTAAGCCAATACTGGTATTGACTCCTATTTTTTTCATAAGATTTCTTCTATGAGTGTGTACTGTGTTTAAAGCCAAAAACAACTTTTCACTTATTTCTACACTCGATTTATTTTGTAAAACTAATCTCACAATTTCTAGTTCTCGTGGGGTTAGTGGCACTTCATCATTTAAAGTTGAATATCCACTTGGATTTTCTGGATTAGGAATTTCAGCAAGCTTTTTTACTATTTTTTCACTGAAATATTTTTGTCCGTTCGACACTGTTTCTATTGCCTGCAATAGCTCTGGACGCTCAGCACTCTTCATGACATACGCATAAATTCCAGCTTGTAAGCCTTCTTTTATATCGGTTGCCTCTTCGCTCATAGTTAACAGAATTACCTTCACCTTAGGATATTTTTCCCGTAAACGCATCGTCATGCTAATCCCATTTAGTAAGGGCATTTGTAAATCGGCGATAATGATGTCTGGCTGTGCACTTTCGACAAAGTTAAGAGCCTGCCAACCATTATTTACTGTTCCAATTACCTCTAGATCCTCTTGTAAATCGAGGAGCATTCCTAGACTTTCGGCTACTAATGGATGATCGTCAGCAATTAATATTTTGATTGATGGCATGATGAATGTGTGGCTTAAAAGTTCTTTACAAAGCACCAAACAAGAAACTATCAATTAGACCTTTGATAAGATAACCATCTGATGCACAGATTTATTACAAATAAATCTGTTAATAAAATGTTAAAGTGATTAAAGTCGCAAAAAATAATCAGTAGCAAGAACATTTTAGTTGAATTATTCAAAATTCAATTTTTATGGAGTATATTCCTATACCTAATAGTAAGTAAATTTAGGGGAGTAAATAGAAGATGGGAATCAATCTTAAAATGACATTATCCAAACTAGTCTACAGGATAAATCCTGAAGACTAAAGTTTAGAAGTGCCAACGAAATAATTGAAACATTTTACAATTATCTATAGTGCAATACATAAACTGACGATTTCTTACATACAAGTAAGTCTCAGTTTTTTGCTCAGTGAATATCCTTTTTATTGGATAAGTACCACTTGCTGACAGTACAGCTCTCTTAAATTAGATTTATTAACTTTGAATACCATCACAAAAGGTGAATTGTCTACTGATAGGTTCTGTTCTACGTCGTATTTGTCGGCGATGGCTTTCCAATATTGGCAAAGATAGCTGGTCATGGAGCGAGTAGATTTGTTTTCGATACCAGAAATAAAATAGGCCGTAATAATCCGATTATTGGGTAGTTGCATTGGGACTTTTGCCAAAAAACCTACATCAAACTCGGTATTACTTTCATAATAATCGCTCCAAAGTATTTGTTCCAAAATCTGATTATAATACCTTACTCTGAATCGTGTTTTATATTCATCGAACTCGATATAAGCGCCCAATTCTTGCTGTAAAGCCCATTTGACAAAATAATTAGAATAAAAACCTATCGCAAACACACAGTCCACTTTGTCCCAAGGAGCGTCTGATTCTTTCAAAAAATATTGTCCATGCTCTAGTTTTACCAAGTCTTGGTCATAATGCCTTTTGGGCAAAATGTAATTACTTTCGTGAAAAAGGTCTATGATTTCAAGCAAACATTCGGTATCTCTCGAATCTACTGTTTGTTCATCGCTTCTTGGCGATTTTCCTTCAAATAACCCACTTGGATTTTGTTGATCTTTAGCGTCAAATATCGCCTGAATCATCCAAATTTTACTTTCTTTTTTGATGCCAAAAAAGTCTAAAAGATTCATCGAAAACTGGTCGAGATAAGCCTGTGGGGTTTCATATCCAAGAAATTTCACAAACATGACCAAATAGTCTTCTTGAAAATTGACTACCTTTTTGGTTTGCACCTCATTCATTTTTCGCCAGAGGTACATATTATTAAAGGTTGCCGAAAAACTCAATCCAGTATTTTCTTCCAGTACTAATTGAAAATAGGTTTTCTCGAGCTTCGGTTCGGTCATTTTCCAAATATGTGTTTCAGACCCTCGAAACGTTTTCCCTCTCTTGGTAAGCTCTTGTTGAAGTTTAGTTTTTACTTCTGCATATAATTTTTCGCAAACGTTTTTCTCTATGTTCATCTTTTTCAGACTGTTCCAAATTGTTCCGATTTGTTACAAAAATAGTACAATATATTCAAAACATTCTTACTAAAAATAGAATAAAACAAATAATTAATTACACCACTACCTTTATATTTTTGCATTCATTCTTTGATAAATACCAAAACAGCTATCAGAAATTGGCATTAAGCTTTGGGCAGAAAAGCAGAAAGTGTTTAATAATGATTCTGATAAATGTTTTACTATTAAGGATACTTCAATCTCTAAAAAATAATCGATGAACAATAAACTGATACTTTGGGCAATTACGGTGGGTTTGGGGGGCTTCCTATTTGGTCTTGACACTGCTGTAATTTCGGGTGCTGAACTCGAAATTCAAAAATTATGGAATCTCGATAGCTGGACGCATGGTTTGGCAGTTGCCATTGCTTTATATGGTACGGTAATTGGCGCTGCGTTTGGTGGTATTCCTGCCGATAAGTACGGACGTAAAAACACACTATTGTGGATTGGTATCCTGTTTTTCCTATCGTCGGTTGGGGCAGCAATTGCTTCTGGCGTAAATATGTTTATGGTTTTCCGATTTATTGGGGGTTTGAGCATAGGGGCATCATCGGTGGTTGCGCCTGTGTATATTTCCGAAATTGCTCCGCCAAAATACCGTGGTCGTATGGTGATTTCATTCCAAGCAAACATTGTTTTTGGTATTCTGATTGCTTATGTGTCTAACTATCTACTTCAAGGCGGTGCCGATTCGTGGCGTTGGATGTTAGGTGTTGTGGCTTTTCCTTCATTACTATTCTCAGTTTTGATGCTATTTACTCCTGAAACACCAAGATGGTTATTGCTTTACAAAGGTGACGAAGCCAAAGCAAGAGAAGTATTGGCAATTACGGAAGAAAACGTCATGGGCGCTGTCAATGAAATTATGGTGTCAGCTAAACAAGAAGCATCAAGCAGCACAGATAAACTTTTCTCGAAAAAATACTTCTTCCCGCTCCTATTGGCCTTTTTATTCTCTTTCTTCAATCAGGCATCGGGTATCAATGCGGTGATTTATTATGCACCTCGTATTTTCGAAATGACAGGTTTGGGTAAAGAAGGGGCATTACTTTCAACCTCGGGAATTGGTGTTTTCAACTTAATTTTCACGATTATTGGTTGGTATTTGATTGACCGCTACGGCCGTCGAGTATTGATGTATATTGGTTCGATTGGCTATATTATCTCATTGGCATTGATTGCCATGGCTTTCTATAATGAATCTTACGCCTACGTTCCGTACTATGTATTCGCCTTCATTGGTGCACACGCAATCGGACAAGGCTCTGTGATTTGGGTATTTATTTCTGAAATTTTCCCTAACTCAGTTCGTGCTTCGGGTATGGCTTTCGGCTCATTGACTCACTGGGTATTTGCGGCGTTGATTGCCAATTTCTTTCCATACTTTGCAGACCATCTAGGTGGTGGTCCCATCTTCGCCTTTTTCAGTGTCATGATGGTTTTCCAATTGATTTATGTCTGGAAAATGATGCCAGAAACCAAAGGTGTTTCGCTCGAAGATTTGCAAAAAAGATTGATTCATTAATCAAAAACAGCATTTTCACTATGTCATTAGTCTTAAAAAAAATACAGCATATAGGTATTCCTGTCACTAATCTCGAAAAATCAGAGGCGTTTTATCAAAGTTTAGGTTTTGAAAACGTCATGGGTTCTTCCTTTGAGCACCCTGAGGGAAAAGGGAAAGTTGCCATGATGAAAAGTGGTGAAATTATCATCGAAATTTATCAATTTCCTGAGGTAGTTTTACCCGAAATTGCTAACAGAAAAGATGGACATGTTGACCATATTGCTTTTGATGTGGAAAATATAGACCAGACTTTTGAAACCTTAAAAGCTAGAGGATATGAAATTTTTGAAGAAGTGCCTGTTTTTCTTCCTTTCTGGAAAAATGGCTGTAAATACTTCAATATCAAAGGACCAGACGGTGAACGATTGGAGTTCAATCAAGTTTTATAAGTTTCACTGAATTTTGACAAACAAATAACGATTTAATTTTTCAGAAAAATGCAACAATATATCTGCTGTTTTGGTGAAGTTTTGTGGGATATGCTTCCCAGTGGCAAATTGCCTGGAGGTGCACCAATGAATGTGGCGACGCATTTGCAAAACTTGGGTATTCCTGCCAAAATGATTAGTCGAGTAGGAAAGGATGAGTTAGGAGCAGAAATTAAAGCTTTTCTGGAAAGTAAAAATTGTACTACTGAATGGATTCAAGAAGATGAAACGCTCAATACAGGCTGGGTAAAAGTGCAATTATCTGAAAAAAATGAGGCAACTTATACCATTGTTCACCCTGTGGCATGGGATTTTATTCAGACCAATGACACCGTTCAGCAATTAGTAAATCAGGCTTCTGCTTTGGTATTTGGCACATTGGCAAGTCGTGATGATACCTCGTATCAAACGCTTTTGAGTATTTTGAAAAATTTGCCACAAGAAACTCATGTTTTGAAGGTATTCGATATTAATCTTCGTCCTCCACATTACTCACAAAGTTTGATTGAAGAGTTTTTACAATATGCTGATATTGTAAAATTAAATGAAGACGAACTAAAAATTGTGGCAAAATGGTACGACATAGCAGGAGATGAAGAAAAGCAATTGCGTGAAATTAGCCAGAAATTCGACATTAAAACTTTAATAGTAACCAAAGGTGGCGACGGAGCGATTCTGTTAAGATTAGAAAATGATGGTAAAAAACATTTTTATCAACAAGCAGGATACAAAGTGGTCGTGGCAGACACCATCGGAAGTGGCGATTCATTTTTAGCAGGTTTTCTCAAAAATATTCTTAATGGAAAATCCTCAGAATACGCGCTCAATTTTGCCTGTGCCATTGGTGCTGTTGTAGCTTCTCACAGCGGAGCTAATCCTGCTATTTCCGAGGCTGATATTGAGGAAGTGATGGTAGGGGTTAGGGGTTAGGGAAAAACGCTCCCACATCCTATCTAATCACTTTTTCAACTTTTTTCGAAAAAAACTAAACCCTATACCCTCACCCCTAGTGCCTTAAAAAGATATTCTCTGAGTACAACCAAATATGGAGTTCAACTCCTTTGGGGACTTTAAACAAAGCCGCACAATTTGTCACTGAAGTCCCTACTTTATATTGTCGCATTAACCATTTATATAAATTTGATAGAGGAAAATAGGGCAGTCGATATTTGACTGCCCTATTTCCAAACAAAAATTTTAACACTATCTATCCCCTTTCAACAATGCCGTAGGAAGCTTCTGTTTCCTGCGGTTTTTTATTTTTATAGTGTTGCATTTCAGCACCTTACCAACATATACAAACCAGATACTCAATTAAAACCTTGCGATACATATTACATAAACTAAAGGTTTATCTTTACTAAAATTGAACCTTAAATAAAGCTTTACTTTATGAAAAAACATATACTTCTGTCGCTATTCCTCCTTTGTGTAACTTCCAATTTGACATTTTCTCAAAATGGGTTGTTTCATCGCTACACAGATTCTACATTATTGGTGAGAGATGCCAACGTGGTTAGACTCAAATATCAAATCAGAATTGCTCAAAAATTAGGTAATATTTTACCAAAAGCTAAGGCTATTTTAAACACGAGTCCCTATTTGGTGTACTGGGATAATGATTTGTTTACCGTTAATTTACCCATTTGGTCACAGGTAATCGAGCCTCAAAAAGCCTTTTTTACCGAACTAAACAAGAGTAAAAGTAAAGGAGAAGAAATGTTTGGGTTATTCTTCAATGGCTTTTATATCATCCATGAATTAGGGCATGGAACTGATGCTTATTTGACCAAAAAAGCTAATCGAAAATATTTAGATTTCTACGAGGGAGAATATTTAGCCAATCAAATTGCCATTGCTTATTGGCAAGAAGCAGGCTATGAGAAAGAATTACAAAAATGCTATCAGTATGCTTTGAAATTTACCAAACAGCTTGCCAATCCTATTCCAAAGGGGGAAGACCCAATTAAGTTTTTTAATAGCAAATATGAAGAGCTATCAAGGGATCCATACAAATATGGCTATTATCAATTTAAACAGTTTGTCGAGATTTATGAAAATAGAAAAACGCTTCGTCTCGACGATTTGCTTAAATAATTACCCTTTGTGACTATTTGTAGAAAACTCTTTATAACCTCACCAAGTGTGAGGTTATTTTTTTGTAATTTTGCCCTCCGAATTTTATCAACAACAAAACCATCCATTCTCTTGAATACTTTTCTCAATCGTTATAAATCTGATTTTAAAGCTACTTTTAACCTTGCACTACCCATTATTACCGCTCAAGTTGGGGTAATGTTAATGGGTTTTGCAGACACCGTACAAGTAGGTCGAATGGCACAAGGATCAGTACCTGCGCTTGCAGCTGCCGCCGACGCCAATGGAATTTTCTTTAATATTGCCATTATTGGCTATATCTGCTTACAAGTGGTGGCACCGCTTGTTTCCTCAGCTCAATCGTCAAACAACCCAGGCGAATGCAAGCAACTCTTACGTGCAAGTGTAGTGGTCTCACTCATTATGAGCGTGATATGCGCCGTGCTTATCGTGTTGATTGGATTGAATATTGATTTGTTGAAACAGCCGAAAGAAATCAAATCTATGACACTAGATTTTCTTTGGATAATAACCATTTCCATTTTTCCTTCTTTTGTATTTTCTGCCATTAAAAGTTTTACTGATGGACTTTCTCATACTAAGGTTGCGATGCAAATCACCGTAAGTGCCTTATTGCTTAATGTTGTCTTAAATCATTTTTTAATCAATGGTTACAAAGATATCATTCCTGCATTAGGCTTGAATGGCGCTGGTTATGCTACTTTAACTGCCAGAACTTATATGGCGATTGCTATTATAGTTTATACCCTTCGAGACAAAACATTCAAACCGTATTTACAAGCCTCCACACAAGGTTTGGATTCTATCAAAACACTGGTTGGCAAAATAATGAAGCTCGGAATTCCGAGTGGTTTTCAGGGATTTAGTGAGGTTGCAGCCTTCTATGGCGCAGTGGTAATGATGGGTTGGATAAGTTTACCACACAAAGCTGCACACCAAGTAGCGATTGGTTTTGTGTCCATGACCTTTATGGCTGCTACGGGTATAGGCGCTGCTGGAGGTATTCGTGTAGGTTCGGGTATGGGTGAAAAAAACAGAAAAATGATCATCGATGCAGGGACTTCTGCTCTATTAATGGGCTTGCTATTTATGGGCACTTGCAGTCTTATATTTTTGATATTCAATGATTTTTTGGCGAGTTATGTCAAAGATGACCAAGTTGTAGCACTTGCAGCCGAATTGATTATTTGGGGAGGAATATTTCAGCTATTCGATGGAACACAGGCTGTTAGTGTAGGTATCTTACGAGGCATGGCGGATGTAAATGTTCCTACCATTATTACTTTTATTGCCTATTGGGTGGTAGGTTTGCCGATGTGCTATTTCTTGGGTTTTGTGCTAGATTTAAAACATATTGGTATCTGGATTGGACTCACTTCTAGCTTATTTGTTTCAGCATCTCTATTGAGTTGGAGATTTTATGTAAAAGCCAATAAACTGTGGCATTAAAATATGAGACAGTTCCTGATTTATTGAATGTTGAATGAGTGATTTAGTGATTGTTTTAAAAATAGTAGAGACGCAATGCTTTGCGTCTTAAGCTGAGTCAGCCAGTATAGTAATATCAATATGCTAAACAACTCAAAATTAGACGCGAAATATTGCGTCTCTACAAATAAAATATGTAGTAAAAAATCACTCAATCACAATTCACTAAATTAATCATATCATTTATTTCCCTAACGCCAATTTAATATGTTCCAAATGATGTTTGGCATGCCAAGCACCCATGTCTAAGGCGTCGATAAGCTTGATATATATTTGACGAATCGGATGATAATATCCTCGCTGAAATTCTTCCTCAGACATTTGTTCGATGAGGTAAGTCCAACGAGCGTGAGTTCCTTCGATCATTTGTAAAGAAAATGCAATAGGAGCAGTTTTTGCCTCCTCCATTGTTGCCCAAGCATCAATTTTGGCTACAACGCCATTGGGATCGGTTTCAGTCAACGCGTGTTTGAAACGGATGTAATGCAAAAGGTGCATATCCGCCACATGATTGATTAATTGCTGAATAGTCCAACTTCCTTCACGATATTGTTTTTGCAAATCTTCATGTGACAAAGTTTCAGTTAAAGCACGATACTCTGCGGGAATATTCTTTAAGATATTGAGTCTTTCTTGAAACTCTTCTGGTGTGTACTCGCCTTTTGGCGACCATTTTCCGATGGGGAATTGTAATGCTGAAATGTCCATTTTTTCAAAGTTGTTTTGTTCAGAACGAATAAAGGGATGATTTATGATTTTGGATAAAGATGAATAATATCTCTCCTAAGTAACAAACAGTATATCAATAACATTTCATCTCAACTCCATAGTGGCGAAAATTTAATAGAAAAACCTACCCTATCTCAAAATGAAAGTTTGAATGATTCCACTTAGCGGGTGAATTTATTCACCCGTGACAAAAAATTTGAATACCATCAACAAAAAGGCGGTCGAAAAACTAATTTCGACCGCCTTTTTTGATACTATATTTCAGAATGATACATTTTTAGACGCAAGCATTGCGTCTCTACGCGTGAATTTCTTTTTACACTCGCAATACACCATTCTAAATTATCCTACAACACAACGTTAACAATACGTTTTGGCACAACGATAACTTTCTTAGGTGTTTTTCCTTCAAGCCATTTTTGTACTACTTCGTTTGCCAATACGCCAGCTTCGATTTCTGAACTTGCCAAATCTACAGGGAAAGCAATGTTTGTTCTTACTTTACCATTGATAGAAATTGGGTATTCAAAACTTGATTCTACCAAGTATGAAGGTTCAAATTTAGGGAAAGAAGCCTTTGAAACAGTTCCAGCTTCATGACCTAACAACGACCATAATTCTTCAGACAAGTGTGGTGTATATGAAGACATTAAGATTACTAATTGTTCCAAAATTTCCTTTTTAGAACATTTCAAAGAACCCAAGTCATTTACACAAATCATCAAACTTGAAACAACAGTATTGAACGAATAACGCTCCAAATCGTCTTCAACTTTTTTGATGGCTGTATGCAATACTTTCAACTCTTCTTTAGTAGCTTTTTCGTCCTTCACTTTCCATTTGCCCTGCTCATCGTAGAACAAACGCCATACTTTTTTGATAAATCTGAAAGAACCATCGATACCATTTGTATTCCAAGGTTTGGCTTGCTCCAATGGTCCTAAGAACATTTCATACAAACGTAAGGTATCTGCTCCTACTCTATCTACTAACACATCTGGGTTTACGACATTGTATTTCGATTTTGACATTTTCTCAACCTCTACTCCACAAACATATTTGTCGCCTTCCAAGATAAATTCAGCCTCTGCAAAATCTGAACGCCAAGCTTTGAAAGCCTCAATATCCAAGATTTCGTTGTTTACGATATTCACATCTACGTGCAATGAAGTCACATCGTATTGGTCCTTCAAGCCAGCCGAAACAAAGACAGGCTTTTTACCTTCGCCATTTGAAGATTTGATACGATACACAAAGTTAGAACGACCTTGAATCATACCTTGGTTAATCAACTTTTTGGCAAATTCTTCTTCGTTTACTAAACCAATATCTTTCAAGAATTTATTCCAGAAACGGCTATACAACAAGTGACCTGTAGCGTGCTCAGAACCACCTATGTACAAGTCAACTGCTTGCCAATAATCGATAGCCTCTTTGCTTGCCATTGCTTCCTCGTTCTGAGCATCCATATAACGGTACCAATACCAAGATGAACCTGCCCAACCTGGCATCGTGCTCAATTCGTATTCGTATTCGCCTTTATATTTCCAACCTTCTGCACGACCAAGTGGTGGCTCGCCTGTTTCAGTTGGCAAATATTTATCAATTGAAGGTAATTCTAATGGCAATTCAGATTCTTCAATTAAATATGGTAAACCATCTTTGAAATATACTGGCACTGGCTCACCCCAATAACGTTGACGGCTAAATACGGCATTGCGCAAACGGAATTGTGTTTTACCTTTACCAATACCTCTTTCTTCTAATGACTGAACCAAAGTAGCTGTAGCCTCTTTGTATTCCATGCCATTGATGATACCAGAGTTGATATATTTACCTTCTTTGGTATTGTCAGCTTGCGTTTCAATTTCTTTTTGCGCATCCAAAACAGGAATAATTGGCAAATTGAAATGGGTAGCAAAATTCCAGTCACGTTGGTCACCTGATGGTACGCCCATTACAGCACCTGTACCATAACCAGCCAATACATAATCAGCTAAATAAATCGGTACTTTCTCGTCATTAAATGGATTGATAACGTAGCTTCCTGTAAACGCACCTGAAACACGTTTTACCTCCGACATACGATCTAACTCTGAACGAGATTTTGCCCAATTTACATAAGCCTCAACTTCTTCTTTTTGAGCATCTGTAGTCAAATATGGAACATAATCGTGCTCTGGAGCAATTACCATAAAGCTTACTCCATAAATTGTATCAACACGTGTAGTAAATACCTCGATAAATTCTGGTGCTTCTTCTGTTACCGTAGAACGGTCAACTTTGAAGCGAACTGAGGCTCCTTGTGAGCGACCAATCCAGTTACGTTGTTGTTCTTTGATAGCATCTGACCAATCTACTTCATTCAAGCCATCTATCAAACGGTCGGCATACGCGGTAATACGCATAGACCATTGCTTCATTTTCTTTTGCTCAACAGGAAAACCACCACGCTCAGAAACGCCGTCTTTTACCTCGTCATTTGCCAAAACAGTTCCTAATCCTGGGCACCAGTTAACTACAGATTCATCAGGGAAAGTCAAACGGTATTTCAACAACATTTCTTGTTGCTGATGACCTGACATATTATTCCAGTCCTCAGCAGTGAATACTGGAGTTTCCTCATCACAAACCGCTTTTACGGCAGTGTTTCCAGATTCTGCAAAACGTTCCACCAAAGAATCAATAGACAAAGCTCTATTGGCATCTTTGTCATAATAATGGTTGAAAAGTTGCATAAAAATCCACTGAGTCCATTTGTAGAACTTAGGATCAGAAGTACGCACTTCTCTTGACCAGTCATAGCTAAAACCGATTTGTTTCAACTGACGGATATATGTAGCAATATTATCTTCGGTTGTAATGGCAGGATGCTGTCCCGTTTGGATAGCATATTGTTCAGCAGGCAAACCAAAAGAGTCAAAACCCATCGGGTGCAACACGTTGAAACCTTTGAGACGACGATAACGGCTCACAATATCACTTGCGATATACCCAAGCGGGTGACCTACGTGCAAACCCGCTCCTGATGGATAAGGGAACATATCCAACACATAATACTTTGGTTTTGAGTGGTCGATTTCAGTTTTGTAGGTTTGGTTTTCATCCCAAAACTGACGCCATTTTTGTTCTACTTCTCTAAAGTTGTATTCTGCAGACATTTCTATAAAATTGAATGATTGGAGCATAAAATGTAGTTAAGCATTCTGCGCTCGAAAATTTTGGCAAAATTACAGATTTTTGTCGGAATTTCCTGTAGGAGATTTTCTAGAGGCTAGGTTTAAAGTTTTTCCGTTAAAAATAAATACCATATTGCTCATGAGGATTTCAGCCATAAAATACCCAAGGCTTTATTACAGACATTATTCATGGCATGAAATAAACACACTTTCAGTATTATACTGTTTTCAAGATCCGTATTCTACTTAGCCAATTAATTTATGCACCCATAATTTCAATGCAAGACGCAAACATTGCGTCTCTACAGTGGGAATAAAATAATTCTCCAACAAAATATTTAATCTACCATATTTGTAGAATAATAAAACTCTATTAACTTTGTAGGAAATATTGATTTTATAGACCAATGATAGAAGGCTCGACACAAGCAGAAATTCAGGAAACAAAAACAATTGTCCCGAAAAAATCCTCTAAAAATCCATTTGAGGAAGCTATTATTAAATTATGGAAGCGTGAAAGAACCCCCGCAGAAATTGTTATTCATATCTTCAATGCCATAGCACTTATGTTGGTGGGTCATTTTTTATTTACCTATCTGACAGTTCAAAATATTACAACAGCATTTAGCGAAGTTACCTCCGATATTCTCTTTTTCATCATGGCCGGATTCATCGCCCAGATGGTTGATGGAGCATTGGGTATGGCTTATGGCGTTACAGCTTCAACATTTTTGGCTAACGTAGGTGTTTCGCCTGCGGTAATCAGTATGAGTGTACACGCCTCAGAAATCTTTACGAGTGGAGCCTCTGGTTATATGCACTTGAAATTTGGGAATGTAAACTCAAAATTATTCAAGGCAGTCTTGATACCAGGTGTAATAGGTGCGATACTAGGTGCCTATTTGCTTTCAACATTATTAGAGCAATATATAGGATATGTAAAACCAGCGGTATCCATTTACACACTCTGCTTGGGTATATTAATTATCAAAAAAGCATTAGTAAAACGTCAGGCTAAGAAAAATGTAAAAATGATTGGACCATTAGCATGGTTTGGTGGTTTTATGGACTCGGTAGGCGGTGGCGGCTGGGGACCGATTGTATCTTCTACGCTCATTGCTTCAGGACGTCATCCTCGTTATACGATTGGTTCGGTCAACTTAGCAGAGTTCTTTATTTCTCTTTCATCCTCATTAACCTTTATTTTCGTCATTGGATTTTCACAGTGGCAGGTTATTTTAGGACTGATTTTGGGAGGGATGGTCGCTGCTCCAATCGCTGCTAAATTATCCACTAAGATACCTACCAAAGCACTCATGATTCTAGTAGGTATTGTGGTAATTCTAGCGTCATTGAAAAAGATTATAGGATAAGAAATTTTTCAAAAACAATCGATAGATACAGCCTTCTCAGCCTAGTTGAGAAGGCTTTTTTTGTATTATTCGACCGCTTAGTCAGAATATCACTAAGTAGATAGACCTAATCTTGGTGATTCAAAATATTCCCATTAATTTTCATAAAAATTGATACCCTTAACATAGCTACTTTGTTTAACTTCCTTTTTCGGCATTAAACCTGCGTTTCTTTGAAAGGCTATTAGTTTCCAAAACTTTCGAGAACACTTCTCAATTCACTTGCAAGGCAATGCTATATCTCAAACTAATATAAAATTGCTCGGTATTAAAATCTGATATTTATTTTTTATGAGTATTATTAAACGTTTTTTTCAGAAAAAATCTGCACCCAATAACCCGTATCAAGAGTTCTGGAATTGGTTTTCGGAAAATGAAAAAAAGTTTTTTGAAATTGTTAAAGATGGAGAAAAAATCGATGAAGCTTTTTTTGCCATTTTAAGTCCTAGGTTAGAACAATTACATAAAGGAATCTTTTTTCTTTCGGGAATGTATGACGAAGACGTTGCCGAACTTATCCTTACCGCCGACGGCATTGTAAAAAACATTGTTTTTATTGAAGAACTCATTGAAGCAGCACCAGCATTTCCGAATTGGAAAATAACGGCACTCAAACAAGCTGTAGATATGGCAGATTGGCAGATTGGCATTGAAGAATTAATCATTAATTCACCAAGCCTAAGCTTTTTTCCTGACGAATATCCGCAATATCCCGACGAGATTGCGATTACGATTGTGTATCAGGACTACTCAACCGAAGAACATGGTACGATTGTCTCTGGTATTTATATGTTTTTAGATAACCTTTTAGGGGAACTAAACGCTGGTGTGCAACTGGACCAAATCAAAATTCAAGGACCAGACCCTTCCTATCCCGATTTGATTCCTATTTCCAAGCTTCCTGCCTACCTGAATTGGAGAGAAAAAGAGTTTATCGAAAAATATGAAGCTACCGAAATCCCTGACGATGATATTCCGCTCACTACACTTCAAGCAACTAGTGAAAACGAAATGCCCTTGATTGCGACCATCAATATGCCGCTCCTCAACTGGGATGCCAAACCTTCATTTCCATGGGTTTTGCGTTTAGAGTTACAATATAATGGTCAAGAAAACGATGGGCTACCAAATGAAAGCGATTTTGAAATTCTGAATGAATTGGAGGATACCTTACTCGATAATTTGTTGGATTCGGGCATGTGCTTGTACACAGGTCGACAGGTAGGTTCGAATATGTGTGAGTTTTATTTTACTTGCAAAAACTTCAGAGAGCCATCCAAAAAGGTGTATGAACTTACGCCCGAAATAGAACAAAACTTCAAGTTTGAATACTTTATTTATCGAGATAAATATTGGCGCTCCTTTGAGCATTTTCGCGTAGCGCTCTAATATCTAAATTGAGTGATTATTTTCATATTTGTCTTCTAGCTGTAGAGATGTAATACTTGCGTCTTAGGCAGAGGCAGATATAGCATAGTGGTATCAAAAAAGGCGGTTGGAAAATCATTTCCGACCGCCTTTTTGATGAAATCTAGGGAGCCATCTTAGATATGACATTCAGGATATTTCATTTTATCAAAATCAACTAAGCAGTTTTAATCGCTTCTTTCAAGGCTGATAAAACTTTGGCATCGACATTTCCAAAAAGAGAAACGCCTGAAGCGCCATTTTTTAGGGCTAGTTGAATACCTTTCACAATTTCTCCTTGATTATCAAAATCTGGTAAAAATAATCCTGCATATAAAGGGAACTTTCCATGGAGAGTTCTTACTCCTTCTTCTACTGCATCGCCAATCCAATTAACATCTTCTTTGTAGAATTTGTGATAAATCATAGGACAAACTCCTGACAAATTCCAGTTAGTCCAATCTTGACGAACGATGCGCTTGGCTACCTCAGGCGTTGGAAATACCGCAGCCGTAATAGGCTTTTTGAACGTGGCCGCTGTTGCAGACAAATGATTGACGATTCGGGTAATATTGTCATAACGGAACTTACGCCAAGAAAGATTTTGGTCTGGATTTTCTGACTTTAGAATATCAATTCCTTTTAATTCCTTGAACTTCGAGCGACAAGTATCACAGTAGCAAAAATCATATTCAGGTAGCTCCTGATTTTGCTGTATGCCGTAATTTTTCCAAAGATTTACAGGTAAAATAACGTCACAATAACGTACATAATCCAAGTGAATACCGTCAACGTAGGGCTTACTTAATTCTGTTTTTACCACATTTTCAAGATACGCTTTTGTTTCTGGTTTGGATGGACACAACCAACGATAATAATCCACATACGGAGGTTTCGTCGCACAAGAATCGCCCTTACGACTCACAGCATACATTTCAGGATGAGATTTCAACAAACTTTCTTCCCCACGATTCATAGTCCAAATCCAACGGTGTGTTTCCAGACCTTGTTTTTTGGCAATAGTAAAATGTTTTTCGTCATCGGCTTCAAAGAAAATACCGGTAATACCACTTTCTTGAAACTCTCTATACTGCTTGATCAGCGCTTCTTCTGTCGCTTTGTGGTCTGGATTTATCCAAATCCAAAACTTACGTTTTGCTTTTGCTGAAAAAATTTGCTGTTCTCCAGTTGCGACAGCAGTGCTAGAACCACCCGCCAAGGCCAAAGACCCTAAGCCAATTTGCTTCAAAAATGTTCTTTTTTTCATAGTTTTTAAAAATTGAAAATTGGAAAAATTAAGGTAAGATTGTTAGGTTGAAAATGAAAACTCTCAGATTAAGCCATATTGGAGTTTTGTACCATATACTTGTATTAGTAACAGATTAACTGAACCCTATTCTTAATAATTGACTAGTTGCTAACGCCAGATTTGTTGGAGAAAAACTCCAACAAAGGCTGAAAAGGCCGAAAACCTGTTGAAATTATCTTTCAACCCTTAACTTAGGTAAATTTATAAATCTCGCACTAAAAGTCTGCCATCCTGTGTGAGTGTCAGCAGTTTTCTGTTAGTCAAATCTTTTAGCAAAATCATAAATAGATGTTCAGATGCTTCTATTTTGACTTCATACTCTTTTGGCCAATTCAAACCTAACTGACTCGGGTCAGAGGTGTATGTTTTATTTTTTCCAAAAAAAGCTTGTTGAGCGTCATATCCAGCCCAAACCCATCTTTTAGCCGTTTCGATACTTGGCAATTGGTATTGAATAGGACTTTCTGAAACCTTTTTATCAGAGAAAACCAAATACCCCCAGCGATCAGGGATGTGCATATTAATCGCATCTTGTGGCGACCATACCCAGTTATATTCTGGCAATACACCCGTTCCATCTGCTTTAGCTTTTCTCACATATTTGCCATTTTTAACCTCGTGCTGCCATTCTACTCTGGAGAAATTGATACGCCATAGACTTAAATCTTTTGGAAATGGCACCTTCAATCCCATACCCACCGATTCAAAAGGAATAGCAATTTCGACCGTCCAAAATTGATCTTCATCTTTAGGGTTATTAACTGTTCCATTACAATAAACCGCTGTTTTCATACCTTTTATATCCCAAGAAATAAGGGCATCGCCCCCGTTTCTGTATGATTTGGGCAAAAACAAATCGAAGGTATTATTAATAGGATTGACTTCGAGCTCAAAATAGTCATGTCCGTCACCGTCAGGATCGATAAATACTTCAAAATCATTTTCGAGAAATACGACTTGGTCTTTCTTATTTTGATATGACCACAAATGTTTTTCGTCCAATTTGGCAGCGATGTACAAATACTTGTCATCCCACAACATTTTGGCTTTGGTCGCTTGCAAGGGCAAAGGCTGTTTGGCACCTTCTATGTCCACAAACTCGGTGGTCCAACTTGCTTTTTGCCAAGCTTCTTCATCTAGTTTTCCATCAATTTTTAGATTTTGAGGAGTTTTGTAGCAAATATATTGCTTGGGAAAATAAGGAACCTGCGCAAAGTTTTGAAAACCAAAGATGCCTAGACACAGGGTAAAAAAGAGTTTTTTCATAAGATATTAATAAAGAAAATTGGAAGTGTTCTATCTAGGTTTTGTACAAAATAGAATCGTACAATATTCTGACAGTTTTGTGTATTAACTATACCGAACTGTAGCGATTCCCATTCTAAGCTTTGATTTCAAGATTCATACTTTTATATTTCAAAATGGTATCAACTCAATCAAACTTCATCATGTCGAATTTATCGCTTCATTTTGCACAAAACTTTAATCATAAATTGGATTGTGAATATTTTACCTCGATTCGCCCACAACGAGATATTTATCAAGTCGGTGCAGAAATAGACATTTATTGTCAAGAGCATTTTCTCAAAAAAGCAGTCATCATCAACCTCAAAACATTAACTCTTGTAGAATTAGACGATTGGACGGCTTTTCTCGATGCGGGTATGAATAAGCATGAACTGATTACTCTACTCAAAACCTTTTATCCTGAAACCGAAGGTTTACTCTTTAACGTATTACTCTTAAAAAGCTGTTGAGACTAAAAGACAATTTACAAAAGCAGATAAAACCTTGTTTATCAATCAAAAAAAAGTCATAATTTTCCTTTTTTAAATTTTATCCAAAATCCCAAAATTCTATGAAAAAACCGTTTTCAACCTTCAAAGCTGGAGCATTTGCCCTTCTCCTCCTCGCTTCGGGAGGGCTCAAAGCTCAAGATAAACCCCATAATGTAATTCCTGAGCCTGTCAAGATTAGCACAAGCAAAGGGCAATTCTTCGTAAAATCAAGTACTACTATTCTTATTCAACAAGAAGAAGCCAGAACTACAGCAGAGCTTTTGGCAGCACGTTTGAACAAAGCTACAGGCTGGAATTTTACCGTAAAAAAAGGGCCACATCAGCCAAACGCGATTAGTTTTTCACTACACAAAAATCCTGTGGAAGAGCTAGGAAAAGAAGGCTATAACCTAGAAGTAGATGCCAATGGAGCTAAAGTAACTGCCAATCAAACAGGGGGCTTGTTTTATGGGATGCAAAGTATTTTGCAACTATTGCCAACAGAAATAGAAAGTAACACTGCCGTTAAAAAAGACTGGACGATTCCTTTTGTCAAAATCACTGATTATCCGCGTTTTGCTTGGCGTGGTATCATGTTTGACGTAAGTCGTCATTTCTTCACCAAAGACGAAGTGAAGCGTTTTATTGATGTAATGGCTCGTCTCAAATACAACACCTTCCACTGGCATTTGACTGATGATAATGGTTGGAGAATCGAGATAAAATCATTGCCAAAACTCACCGAAGTGGGTGCTTGGCGTGTGCCACGTATTGGTAAATTTAATCAGTTGGATGCTCCAAAAGATGGCGAGGCAGCAACTGACGGTGGTTTTTATACCCAAGAAGACATTAAAGAGGTAATCAAATACGCTTCAGACCGTAACGTAACCATCGTACCAGAAATAGATGTTCCAGGGCATAGTATGGCGGCAATTGCAGCCTATCCTGAACTTTCTTGTAGCAAAGACCCAAAAACCAAGGTAAACCCTGGAAGTAAATTTGCGGAATGGTATGGCAATGGTAAATTCAAGATGTTGACAGATAATACGCTGAATCCTTCTGATGAAAAAGTCTATGAATTTTTAGACAAAGTTTTTACAGAAGTAGCAGCACTTTTTCCTAATCCTTATATCCATGTGGGTGGAGATGAATGTTACAAGGGTTTCTGGGAAGCCGATGCCAATTGTCAGGCATTGATGCAGAAAGAAAACATGAAACATGTCGAGGAATTGCAAGGATATTTTATGAAAAGAGTGGAAAAAATCTTGAAAACTAAAGGTAAAAAACTCCTAGGTTGGGACGAGATTTTGGAAGGTGGAATTGCGCCAGAAGCCACGGTTATGAGCTGGAGAGGCATCGAAGGCGGTATTGAAGCAGCCAAATTGGGACACAACGTAGTCATGACGCCTTCTCCTTATGTGTATATTGACTTTATGCAAAGTGACAGAACGTTGGAACCACCCATTTATGCAACATTACGTTTGAAAAAATGCTATGATTTCGAACCAATTCCTGAAGGCGTAGATGGCAAATTTATCTTAGGAGGACAAGCCAACCTTTGGACTGAAGGCATTCCTACTCTGGCGTATGCGGAGTATATGACTTATCCTCGTTGCTGGGCGTTATCAGAAGTATATTGGTCGCCAAAAGAGAAAAAGAATTGGGAGAAATTTGTTACTAAAATGGAAAATCATTTCGACCGTGCCGATTTAGCAGGTATCAATTACGCTCGCTCTGCTTATGATGCAGCCATCAAACCGAGTATGAAAGATGGAAAATTAGTCGTAGAACTCGAAGCTGAAATTCCGAACCTAACAATTCATTATTCTATTGACGACACCGTGCCTAGCAAATTTAGCCCTGTGTACAAAGACCCTATCCAAATTCCAGAAGGACCTATTACTTTACGTGTAAACACCTACCGTAATGGGAAACCGATTGGACGAATGATTACTTTGAGTCGTGAGGAATTAGCCAAACGCTCAAAATAATTTTTCATCGTACTTTTTTCTCGATTGAGACTCTCAAACGTGTATTACATCGAATCATACGGTTGTGATTGATGGATTGTCTAAGAATACCTGTATTTTTAGGAAAAATCACTTATCCAACCTTCATCGCAACTGTATGGTTCTCCTAACTTCCAAAAAGAGAATCGTTGAAGTCGAGAAAAAAGTACTTAACAATGAAAAAAACCTTTATTCTGGCTGGGCTACTCGCTTTTTCGAGTTGTGCTTTTGCCCAAAGCTCCTATTCAACCCATGCGCAACTGAGCACACGCCTCAAAACCCTCAGTAGCAAATACGCCACCACCGTCAAATTAGAATCTATAGGTAAAAGCAAAGGCGGAAAAGACATTTTTGCCCTAACACTTAGTAAAGGCGATGCAAGTAATAAACCAGCTATAGCTATCTTGGCAGGTGCAGATGGAGCGCATTTAGCAGGAACAGAAGTAGCCTTGCAACTAGCCGAAAAATTTGTGGCTTCCGATTCTCTTGCTAAAGTTTTAGAATCAAAAACCTTCTATATTATTCCTAGCATCAACCCTGATGCACAAGAACAATTTTCAGCAAAACTCAAATTCGAGCGTAGTGGCAACGACGTAGATACCGACGACGACCGTGATGGACGCTTAAATGAAGATCCTTTTGAAGATTTGAACAACGACGGACAAATCACATGGATGCGCATTGAAGACCCAACGGGGAGCTATATCATCAGCAAAGAAGACCCAAGAGTCATGGTAAAGGCCGACCCAAGCAAAGGGGAAGTGGGCAAATATATCCTCCTAAGCGAAGGTATCGACAATGACAAGGATGGTGTTTTCAACGAAGATGGTGTAGGAGGTGTTAATATCGACAAAAATGGTACTTACGATTATCCATTTTTTACCCAAGGTTCGGGAGAATATGCTGCATCTGAATCAGAAACGAAAGCTTTATTAGACTTTTTGTACACCACCAAAAATATTTACGCAGTATTTACATTTGGTCCTGCCAACAACTTGAGCGAAGCCACCAAGTTTGATAAATCTAAAACATTGAAACGAATTGTCACAGGTATTTTAGAAAAAGATGCTTCGGTAGGAGAACAAATTACCAAACTCTACAATACGCAAACAGGCTTGAAAGATGCACCTGCTATGCCACAAACCAAAGGAAATCTTTCTCAAACGGCCTACTATCACTACGGAAGATTAAGTTTTAGTACGCCAACATGGTGGGCTCCAAAGGTTACTGCAACAAAAGATTCTACCAAGAAAGAAGTAAAAGATATCAAAGCAAGTGACAATGAGGATATTCGCTTTTTGAAGTGGGCTGATGCACAGCAACTAAAAGGAAGTTTTGTTTCTTGGCAAAAAATCAATCATCCAGACTTCCCAAATCAAACTGTTGAAGTTGGAGGAATTGCTCCTTATGCAAAAATGAACCCTCCTATCAGTTATTTGAATGACGCCACAGACAAACATATCAAGTTTTTCAAGGCATTTGCTTCTCAAATGCCAGATGTACAGATTCTTAATATAAAAACTGAATCTGTTTCTGCTGGTTTAACTCGCGTAACTGTCCAAGTAACCAATAAAGGTTTATTGCCAACTGGTTCAGAAATCGGGGATCGTGTGCGTTGGGTACAAAAGGTGCGAACAGAGGTGAAAACTTCAAGTTCTCAAACCATTATTTCAGGTAAAAAAGTCAACCTTCGTGGTGCTATGTCGGCTGGTGAATCACAGGAATATAGCTGGTTGATTAGCGGTTCGGGCAATATCACCATCGAAGCTGGTAATGCTATGACAGGTATTAAAACGGTATCTGTAGCGCTGAAATAGTTTTTTATCCTTCACAACGTACAATATTCAACAAATTATCTTAGCATTTTCTTATGAAAAAATATATATCCCTATTCTTGCTGTCATGCTCATTGGGTGCAGCAGCGCAAGAAAAAACCATCAACGATGACCTCACAGGGCTTCGTGCTATAGGAACTCCCGCTTCGCCAAAAGTAAAAATTAGCTGGAATCATTACAACGATTATGCGATGATTACTCGTTTTTGCCAAGATTTAGCAAAAGCTTATCCAGACTTGGTAAAGGTGGAGTCTATCGGAAAATCCACTCAAGGAAAAGAAATGTGGGTTTTAACGATTTCGGATTTTAAGTCAGGAAATGTAGATCGTAAACCGGGCTTTTATATCGATGGCAATATCCACTCCAATGAGATACAGGGAACTGAAGTGGCAATGTACACAGCTTGGTATTTGGCAGAAAGTTTTAATTCCGTAGATTTTATCAAACAACTTTTAAAAGATAAGGTCTTTTATATCGTTCCAACCATCAACCCAGATGCACGTGAGGATTTCTTGAAAAATCCTAATACCCCACACTCTCCTCGTTCGGGAATGTTGGCTTTTGATGATGATGGAGATGGGAAAGCGGACGAAGACAAATTTGATGACCTCGATGGCGATGGCAATATCGTAATGATGCGTCGCAAAACACCTTATGGTCGCTGGAAGGTTGATTGTGATAATCCACAACGTATGATTCCCGCTAAACCAGACGAAAAAGGCGAATACGAAATGTTAGGCTATGAAGGTATCGACAATGATGGCGATGGTGCTGTCAATGAAGACTTAATTGGTTATTATGACCCTAACCGTGACTGGGGCTGGAACTGGCAACCAGACTATATTCAACGTGGAGCCTTGTATCACCCAGGCACGTTGGCTGAGACGCGCAATATCAAAAATTTTGTATATGCTCACCCTAATATAGCTGGGGCACAAAGTTATCATAATAATGGAGGTATGTTTTTACGTGGACCAGGTGCCGAAGAAGACGCAGGATTTTATGTGCCTCAAGATGGTGCTGTGTATGATTATTTTGGAAAAATTGGAGAGAAAATCAATCCGGGATATAAGTACTTTGTGATTTACAAAGACCTATACACCGTATATGGAGGCGAAATTGACTGGCTTGCACTAGGTCGTGGAGTATTTACTTTCTCGACAGAGTTATTTACTTCTTATAAATTATTCGGAAAACAAAGTGAGGAGGGTCGTGGTCAGAATAATGATTTTGAAGAGTTTAGCAAAAATCTCTTATTCAATGATGCTTATGTCGCTTGGAAACCGTTCAAACACCCACAATATGGCGATATTGAAATTGGTGGACCAAAGAAAAACTACACACGAAACCACCCTGGTTTTATGTTGGAAGAAGACGCTCATAGAAACATGGCTTTTACGGTTTTGCATGCTTCGCAGATGCCTAAATTAGAAGTATCAGAGATTCGTCAAAAAGCCTTAGCAGGTGGTTTTACCGAAGTAACAGCCGTAGTTACCAACGCCAAAGTTATTCCAACTCACTCAGCACATGATTTGAAATACAAAATCGAAAGACCCGATTATATTTCTTTGAAAAATGCTAATGTAGTAGCTGGTATGATTGTTGAAAACGAAGACATCAATTTGACTAAAGAACAAAAATACACACCTCAAACGATTGAAGTTTCGAACATTTCAGGAATGAGCGCTGTGAAAGTTCGCTGGATTGTTAAAGGAAAACTGGATAAAGCAACCGTGGAAGTTGACAGTCAAAAAGGAGGCTTAACGAGTAAAACTTTGTAAATATACTCTAGGCTGTAAGCCGTAGGCATTAGGCTAAAAAGCTTAAATTATTTTATTAGAAATTCTTGTCAACTTTTAACCTACAGCATAAAAGCGGTTGGAAAGTATTTTCCGACCGCTTTTTTAATTAAAACTTGGAGGATAATCCCAATCTTAATATTCAGGAATACTCAGTTTTATTCCTACATATTGGCTGGCATTCAAATTTTAGTAATCAATCACAAATCACTCCGTTAGGATGGCTCATGATTTATGAACAGTATCTCGAATCCGAATAAGCCTAAAAATTCAAAACAGTATAACACAAGTTTTTCAAAATATAATCACATACCAATTTATAACTCTGACCGTTTACTAACTACACCTCTAGATTTACCCCTAAATAGCTGCTTTTCAATCTTCTGAGAAATACCATATACTATCTTTGTAAACAAAATTCTTCTTTGCCCTCTCTAATTCCTAAAACTTTATGACTCATCCTCTCAAAATTATCTTTCGCACATTTATACTTGTTCTTATTCTAGGGCTAGCTATTTATCAATTTTTACCCGAAACTCCACTCCCTAAAAATGCACAAATTGATAGTCTGGTTGTATTAAAATCAAAGCGACAATTATTAGCTTTTTACGATGGACAACTTCTCAAAACTTACTCGATTGCCTTAGGTCAACAACCGCTTGGTGCCAAAGAATATGAAGGCGATTTAAAAACCCCAGAAGGCAGTTATATCATTAATGACAAAAATCCGAAGAGTGCTTATTATAAAAACTTGGGTATCTCCTACCCCAACGCAAAAGATATAGCACACGCACAAAAGTTACACCGCCCAGCGGGAGGCGAAATTAAAATTCATGGACTAAAAAATTACATGGGACTTTTAGGCAAATTTCATCGCTGGTTTGACTGGACTTTAGGTTGTATAGCCGTTCAAAATTCCGAAATAGACGAATTATATAATGCCGTTCCTGTTGGTACTCCCATTATAATTTTTCCCTAAACCTCTTCAAATTCCACTGGTTCTTTCAAAGCATCTTTGGTATCTGCTTTTTTATTGACTGGAGTACTACAATTCCCTGCGGCACAACACCCAGTATTGGTAATAGCTTGAAAAAGTACAAAAGCACTTAACCCTAATAGTAAAAAATCCTTTTGCATCATCCCGTTTGTCAAAGCCCATGCTCCAACTGCCAAACGTAGAAATCGCATCACACTCCAATTCTTTAAATCCATGTCATTATTATTTAATTGCTCAAAGTAGTAAAAATTCATCAATTTTACACAAATATATGAACATATAATCATTTAATAAAGTTTCAAAAAAGGCTTTCCAGCCATTTTTGAATATACTAAACATTAAGCTTTTATATTATTTCGAATACGACTCAAGCTATCGGGATGAATACCTAGAAAAGAGGCCAAATCTTTTACAGGAATGAGCCTCAAAGCATCTGGTTGATAAGTAATCAAATTGAGATAGCGCTCTTCGGCACTTTGCGAAATCAAACTATAAGTACGTTTAGTTTCACGAATATATAAGCCCTCCGCAATTCTTCGGTGGAAGCGTTCTGCATTTTTGGAACGTTCTAAAAGCTCCAAAACAGGTTGATAACGAAGGCGCATAGCTGTAACCTTAGTAACCGCCTGAATGCCTATGAATGACGGTGTTTGTGATAAACATGAGGAAAAAGAGCTAACAAAATTTCCTTTAAAGCCTAAATCCACACAAATTTCTTTATCCTCTTTGAAGGAAATATATTTTACAGCACCATCCACGATAAAGTAAATACATGACTCTACCTGTCCAATCTCTGTTAAAAACTCTTTTTTCTTAAATTGAACTTCTTCTATATGACTACGATAGAAGTCCCACTCTTCTGACGAGAAGTTTGCTAGTCTGAAGATTGCCTCTTTCACGATTTCTATTTTTTGGGGATTTACTATCATCTCATTACATCTAATAGTGGGTTAATTACGCAATGTTTAGTCCTCAGGATAAGGAATATACACAAAACTAGCAAAATCATTATCAAAGACAAACAAACAGCAAAACTCATCTGGGTCTTTGTAACTTGTTTCAAAAACCTCAATACTTTCAGATGAAATAATTCCCCTTTGTATAAACTCCTCGGCAACTGTGGCATTATAGTTCCAAGTATTTCCATTCATTTCGTTGATACCGATCAATTTTGAACCAACAGGCACAACGGTACGAGATACTGCAAAAATAGGATATTTAGAAAAACCTCTTGTTCTAATTTGATAAGAAGCTTCCTTAACAAATTCTGCCACTAAGGCGAAGTCTGTTGAAATAATGCCCAAGTACTTTCCATTCAAATCAGGAGAGTTGGGGGCATTGGATATAGCTTGATAATCTTCAATCATTTTATTTAAAATTTTACTTTTCAAAAATTAATACCTCTGGAAGCATTAGTAAAAAAGGAATCGATTTTTCATAATCTAAGCCTTCATAATAAATACCTAACCTTGCTAGATTCTTATAGTAAGTATTTACGTTTTTGTAATAATACTTTTCGGATTGAATAAACCATGCACTTCTCCCTAATTTTTCAGCTAAAAACCACTTTTCTAATAATCGAGCTAGTCGTCCATTACCATCACTAAAAGGGTGAATATTTACAAATACCAGATGGATAAAGGAAGCGTAATAAAATACCTCTTCAACTGGCATTGGTTCTTGCAATAATTCATCTATTTCAGTCCAAAAAGCTTCAAATTCTTTCTCTATTAGTCCAAGTGGAGCTGCCTCATACTGAATTCTACCAGTTTTATGCTCCATAACAAGCATTTCGGTTTTCCGTAGCGTACCTCTTAGCCTTTCAGGAAGTAAATGAGCTGATATCAGCTTATCCGCCTCTAAGAAATTGGCGTACGTTAAGGGATAATCTTGAGCAAACAGGTATGCATTATATAAATCATTAGGCTTTTCTGTTAGCTCAGGAAGGTATTCAATTTGTAAAAGTTTGTGCTTCACAAAACTATCAACCTCAAGCTGTTCTCCTTCTATCTTAGAGGAAGACATTACTGAAACAGAAGTATAAAATGTAAAGCTATGAGGTTCCAAACGTATTTGTTCTACCTCCGAAAATTCATCCTGAATATCGAGGTCTAACAATGATTTCCAAGTCTTCAGATATCTTGAGGTAATCAATTTTCCCATCGATAAATTTAGTTTTATTTAGAACCTAGCAGCCGCCAACAAACTTAGGTCTTTATAAGCTATTCCTAGTTTTTTTGCTATTTGAGCATTTGTCAAACTTCCTTTGTAACTATAAACACCTTTCATGAAAGCTTTGTTGGCAAAAATTGCTTCTTCTATTCCACCTGTTTTTCCTGTCTTGAGCAAAAACGAGGTAAAAATATTGCTCAACGCCTGTGTAGCAGTATGTGCCACACGTGAAGGAATATTAGGCACGCAATAATGAATCACATCATATTTACGATAGGTAGGATTTGCTAAATCTGTCAACTCAGATGTTTCAAAACAGCCTCCTTGGTCGATACATACATCTATTAATACCGAGTCAGGTTTCATTCTCGACACCATTTCTTCAGTAATAATGCATGGTGTAAAGCCATTTTCGGCACGTAACGCTCCTATCACCACATCTGCTTGAATAATGGCCTCTGGCAACACATGAGAATCGATAATACAAGTATAAACGTGTTGACCAATGGCATGTTTGAGGCGCTGAAGTTTATAAATATCTTTATCGAAAATCTTCACATCAGCCCCCAGACTAATCGCTGTACGAGCGGCGTATTCTGAAACGGTACCAGCACCTAAAAAAACTACTTTCGTGGGTGGTACGCCTGTTATTCCTCCCAAAATTACACCCATACCATTATTGGCGCTACTCAAACATTCGGCAGCAATCAACATAACGGTACTTCCAGCAATTTCGGACATCGCACGAATCAAAGGCAATCCGCCTGCATTGTCTTCAATAAACTCATACGCCAATGCTGTGACCTTCTTACGATTCAGTTTCTCAAAATACTCTTTGGTTGATTTTTGCATATTGAGTGCCGAAATCAAAGTTGCTCCATGTTTTAAGTATTCGAGTTCTTCTTCCGTAAGTGGCTGAATTTTCACAATCACATCGGCTTTATACAGTTCCTCTTTCGAATAGGCAATCTGAGCACCAGCTTCGGAGTACTGAGAGTCTTTAAATTTGGCTCCTTCGCCTGCGCCAGTCTCAATCAAAACCTGATGACCATTTTTTACCAAAAGCGATACGGCATCGGGGGTTAAGGAAACACGTTTTTCGTGTAAGGTAATTTCCTTTGGTAAGCCAATGAACAAGCTCTTCGCATTTTGCTTGGTCCATAACAACGCTTCTTGAGGCATTAGAGCCGTTTGAGTAAGACCTGTTTGGGCGAGTATTTCTTTAAATCCAGATTGTTTAGCCATTGCTTTATTCAACACAAGATTGGGTTAGTATAGCACGAAAATAAAGTGTTGCTTGACCTTTCCAAAATTCTATCGTGAAGGTTTACTAATTTTTTTTCAAAATAATAAGGCGACTTCCATCAGTTTGCACCGAAATTTCAATGCTTAAATAATTCAAGGGCCACAAGTTTTCAATCTTTGAAGGCCATTCAACAAAGCAATAGTTTCCCGAATCAAAATACTCCTCCACACCCATATCCATGGCTTCTACTTCATTTTTTAACCGATAAAAGTCAAAATGATAAAGCGTTTCTCCATTTTCGGTAACATATTCGTTGACAATTGAGAAGGTTGGACTTTGTACATGATTGGTAACACTCCAATGAGCACACAAGGCCTTAATCAACGTAGTTTTGCCTGCTCCCATCTGTCCTTCAAACAACCAAATCAACTCGCTTTTGCCAAATTCTGCAATTTGAGTCGCTACTTCTGGTAATTGATCTAGACTTTGATATTGAATTTGTTTTTCCATTTCCAAAATTAATTCTACGATTTCAAAAGGTAGGATATTATTTAGTGATTTGTGAATGAGTGATTTCGACGTTTTGGGAGTTCCTGCCTTTGTTGGAGTTTTCTCCAACAAACTTGCGTTAGCAACAGCCAAAACCTATCCTCCACACTCAGGTAGTTGCTGACGCTTATGTCGTTGGAGATAACTCCAACGAGGGCAGAATTCACAACTCACTCATTCATTATTAAATATCTTCGCCGTTGTTGGAGTTTTCTCCAACAAACTTGCGTTAGCAACAGCCCAATACTATCCTCTACATTTGGTGAGTTGCTGACGCTAGGATCGTTGGAGAAAACTCCAACGAGGGCGGATAAATCACTAATTAACAACTTACTAATTCACCATTAAATATCTCCCAATTGTGGGCGTAATAAAATTTCTTCTAAAACCGTGCTGGCTGGCATTTTGTGTGCCGTCCAGATTACTTCTGCGACATCTTCAGAACGCATAAAACGCTCCGTTGGCAAATCGACACCTGCCCATGAATTGGTCAAGGTCGCTCCTGGAAGAATACTTGTAACACGTACATTAAAAGGCTTTAGCTCTTCACGCAATACCTTACTCATACCCAAAAGCGCAAATTTCGAAATACAATAAGAGCCACCATTTGTATAGGCTGTAATACTTGCAGTAGAACAAATATTAAAAATATGTCCCGAACGCAAAGCAATCATCTGATTTACAAATTGTCGAGTTAGATGATAAGCACTGTAAACATTGGTTTCAATCATTGCCTCAAGCGTCCCTTCCTCTTCGTTATGAATTTGACCGGGGATAAAGAAACCAGTATTATTTACCAAAATATCTACATTTTCGGTATGCTGACGAACAAAGTCTGCAAATGCTATCACCTCGCTACGTTGTGATAAATCTGCCTTGAAAAAATAGACATTCGATAATTCTTTTAAAGACTCATCTTCGGTACGAGCACACGTGAACACTTGATATTGTTCTTGGGCAAACTTTTCAACAATAGCTCTTCCGATACCTTTTGTTCCGCCCGTTACTATAATTGATTTCATAAATGATTGTTTATGGCATATATCTTCAATAATACCTTAACCTGAATTATTTTCCCATTCATAATAACAACATCAGTCATAAAAACTCTGTTCCCTTCACCGATTATTCCTGTAAGGTTTGTTATCTTTGAGGGCACAGCTTGCTAAAGTTGTCATAGCTACAAAAAACGTAGCAACGAAGTTACTAACTTATAACGCTTAACAGAAAACGAAGTGACAAGAATAGGTAGATATTTCATTTTCATGGGGAATTTATTTAAAAATCCTGAAAAATTTAAGGTTTATTTTGATTTGGTATTTGAGGAGGCTTATGAAATTGGAATTAATTCTCTACTCATTGTTTCAATTGTTTCCTCCTTTATTGGTGCTGTAACCTGTGTACAAACCGCTGCTAACTTGTCGAATCCTTTTGTACCGAAGTACATTATTAGTTTGATTGTACGAGATTCTACAATTTTGGAACTTGCACCAACCATTACTGCCATTGTTTTGGCAGGAAAAGTTGGCTCGCACATCGCCAGTCAATTAGGTACTATGCAAATTACTGAACAGATTGATGCCTTGGAGGTAATGGGTATTAATTCTACTTCTTATTTGGTTTTACCCAAAATCATTGGTGCCATTATTACTTTTCCAATGTTGGTAGCCTTAGCAGGATTTCTTTCTATTTATGGAGGTTATTTAGCAGGGTGGCTTTCGGGTGCTATTTCACCATCGGAGTATATTCAAGGCTTACGTTTTGACTTTCATCCTATATATGTACCTTTTGCGATTATCAAATCAGTGGTTTTTGCCTTTTTGATTGCTTCCATTTCGGCATTTCAAGGCTATTTTACCAAAGGTGGAGCATTAGAGGTAGGGCAGTCATCGACCAAAGCCGTGACAAATAGCTGTATTGCCGTATTAGTAGCCGATTATTTACTTGCGCAATTACTTGTAGGAAGTTGAGATAGGCATCTCTAATTTAGCGATTTAGTGATTGAGCGAGTGATTAAGTAAAAAATTGTATTCTATCAGTAGAGACGCAATGCTTGCGTCTTAAGCTGAGTAAAATCTAGTATGATAGCATCAAAAAGGCGTTCGAAATTTGTTTTTCGAACGCCTTTTTGATGAACGCTTGGCAAATAACCCAAATGGCAAAATTCGGGATAACTCATGTTTAATAATGAATAATAGTGCCAAATAAAATCCAACTAACCAACAAAATAACATACTGAAAATCAATTAGTTAAGACAATAACTCATCACTCATAATTCATTACTCACAACTACAAAAACTCCTCCAACTCGCCCAGTCCTTGACGAATCACTTCAAAATCGTCGGAGGTAGCATCTACAATCGTTGAAGGAATATTATTACCAAATCCTCCATCAATTACAATATCAACTACATTTTGAAATTTTTCAAAAATTAGTTCAGGGTCAGTTGAATACTCCACAATATCGTCCTCATCACGAATCGAAGTTGTGATAATTGGGTTACCTAACTCTTTGACAATTAATCGTGTGATTTCGTTATCAGGAATACGTATCCCAACGGTTTTCTTTCCTTGAGCCAACACTTTCGGTACCTTGTTGTTACCATCCAATACAAAAGTAAACGGTCCGGGCAAGGCTTTTTTCATGAGCTTAAAAGCGGCATTCGAAACCTTAGCATAATCCGAAATATGACTCAAATCATAACAGATAAAAGAGAAATTATTTTTGTTCGGCTTTATTCCTTTGATTTGACAAATACGTTCAACGGCACGGGTATTATGAATATCACATCCCATTCCATACACCGTATCGGTAGGGTATATAATGACGCCACCGTCTTTTAGGCACGAAATAATCTGATCGATTTTTCGCATATCTGTACCTTTTTCGTACAGCTTAATAAACTCTGCCATGGTACCTCCTTCTAAAAAATGTTCTGTGGATTGCGATTTATTGATGTAACAAGGTGGGAACTTGATGTCAAAAAACAAAATAGAACTACTTTTTTTTCAAAAATGCTTCTATTTCTTTCGAAAAGTAAAAATTTGGCACGATTATGGCGGAAAATTGATTATCAATGCTAAAAAGTAGGAATACTTCATTGATTTTTATGGGTTAGGGTACAAAAAGCCGTGCTTACTTTGAGTGCGGCTTTTTCAATTTTCAACCGATAAAAACTCCTCCTCGCTATCTGGTGGCACATTAATCGCATGATCGATACTCGCATTTATTTCAAAACCAAGAATCAATACCAACGCAATCAGATATAGCCAAACCATCAGGGCGATAAAGGTACCAATTGTTCCATAAAGCCTGTTGTAAGAGGCAAAGTTGGAAAGGTAATAGGAAAATCCGTTCGTAATAACAATTGTCAAAATAGAGGCCGTAATTGAGCCGACATTAATAAATTTCCATTTTTTGTGTACAGATGGTCCCCAATAATACACAATGGATATCACCAGAAAAAACAGCGCAAATATTACGAAATAGGTTAATGCTTGTAAGATATAAAACGTAAAATTGGGATCAATCATCCCTCCTTCAAACAGCATATCAACTAAAAGTCGTCCTACAATCAATACCACAATTGATACAAACAACACCATTGTCAACAAGAAATTCATCATAACGGCAATCAATCTAGCTTTGACAAAACCTCTTTTTTCTTGTGTTGTCAGGGTTAAATTAAAAGCTCGCATCAGCGCCATTGTCCCACTTGTAGAAGCATACAAGGCAAAGAAAAAACCGAGTGATAAAACACCTCCTCGTGGCTTACTTATAATCTCGACTATTGTACGTTTGGCTTCTCCATAAATTCCTGCAGGCATTACGTCTGAAAGTAAATTAAGAATTCTTTCGTCTAGATTCTCAACAGGAATATAGGGAATTAAAGAAAAAAGAAATATCAAAGTAGGGAAAACCGCCAAAGTAAAATTATACGCCACCGCCGCTGCACGAACGTCAATATCGAACTGAATGATTTTTTGAATCAAGATTTTCAGTACGTAATAAACAGTTGCAGTAGTATTTTTTAAATGTGTTGTTTGTAAAAAATAGATTACGAGGGAGTATAATTTAGTATTTCTTAGTCGTTTGAGCATTCCGGTATCTTTTACTTTCCTTCAAAAAATCTTTTAGATTTAGCCCGCAAAATAAGGTTGTAGCAATATTGTTAATTCTTTGGGGGCTTTTGTTAAGCGATTGGTTTCACGATTTACAAACACCAAGATGGTTTCACCAGTATGGACTAATTTTCCTTCCGTATTGAATATTTCATAATTGAAAACAACACGTGCGGATGGCATAGTTTGTAAACTTGTTTTGATAGTGAGCAGTTCGTCATAAAGCGCTGGCGCAATATATTTGGATTTGTTTTCATACACTGGCATCATGACACCAGAATCTTCCATTTCTTTATAACTAAAGCCTAAACTTCTCAGTGCTTCTACCCTACCAATTTCATACAAACGGGCATAGTTACCATAATATACATAGCCCATTTGGTCGGTATCCGCATAGCGAACTCGGTATGTGAATTCGTGAATATACATAAGAATTACGAAATTTTGAGGAAATTGGATGCTTTGATTTGGTATAAAAAACAAAGACTACAAAGTTGCCATGTATGCCATACTTTATAGTCTTTGGGTCTTTGAGAATTATTTTTTAGTACTATGAATATTGAGTTTATTCAAAGCATCTTGATAAATACGAGCGTTATTCAAGTGATCTTCGAAGCTCTCAGCAAAATTGTGATAACCTGAAAAATCTTCTTTTGCACAGAAATACATGTATTTATGATGTTCATAATTCAAAACAGCATCAATTGATTTCAAATCTGGCAAGTTAATTGGACCTGGAGGCAAGCCAATAACCTTGTAGGTATTATATGGCGATTTGATGCTTGTCAAGGTACTATTCACACGCTTTATCGTAAAATCTTGGTGCGCAAAAACCACCGTTGGGTCGGCCTGTAGAGGCATTTTTGCATTCAAACGATTCATATATACTCCTGCTACTCTTGGCTTTTCGTCTGGCTTTTTGGTTTCGGCTTCGACGATTGATGCCATAATTTGCGCTTGAATTGGCGTCAAACCAATGGCAGCGGCCTTTTGTTTGCGTTCTTCTGTCCAGAATTTTTTGTACCAACCGTGCATTGTATCAAAAAACTCATTGGGTGTAACGGTCCAATAAACTTCGTAGGTATTTGGTAAAAACATACACATGATAGTCTCATTTGTAAAACCATATTTATTAGCTACAGCACTATCATTCAGCATTTTGGCAAATGTTAATGAGTCGAATTGGAAACGATTACCTATTTTGTGTACCAAATCTTTTTTCAAACGAATATTATTGAAAGTCAAGCGAATAGCATCCTGACGACCAGAGCGAAGTTTTTTCAACAACTCATAATTACCCATTTCAGCCGTAATCATATAACGACCTTCATGTACATTTTCATGAAACTTTAAAAGTTTAGCTAAAAACTTAAATGATAGCTCATCTCTTACAATTTTATGAGCACTTAAAGAGTCCCATACTGTTTCAAATGTGGCTCCTTTAGGAATCAATAAAGCGAACCCTTTCTTTTCATCTACCTGATAATTAGGCGTTTTGGCTATTTGCCAAACATAATAAGAGAACATCGCCGAAAACAAAGCAACTGTAATAATCAGATAGCGAATGAGTTTGTTATTCTTTTGCATTTTTGATTTGATAAGCTATTTATTGAGTTAATCTTGAGATTGCTTTTTTTAAAATTTTATGCCAAAGCGAGTTGCCAAAGCATTTAGGTCATTAACAACAGGCTCCAACAAATTAATTCCATTGGCTTTGCGTTCAGCCTCTAATTCACGCTCTGGATCACCTGGAATAATTACATTTTTTCCGTCTACTGCTGGTGCTGCTTTAAAACGATTGATCCATTTGTCCATATCAGCTTTAAACTCGTCTGCTGGTCTAAATCCATCAATACGCATCGCACCCAAGAAATGTCCTGTACCTTTTCCTACTTGTTCGCCAGCAGCCATAAATCCAGCTGTAGCAAAAGGCGGAACCCAAGGACCAAAATTGGCTCCAGAAAGTACACCAGAGAATATATCGACAATCGCACCTAAACCATATCCTTTGTGAGACCCATGTTCGCGGTCGCCACCTAATGGTAACAATGCTCCTCCATTTTTCACTGCGTTGGCATCGTCGGTCGGATTTCCGTCTTTATCTTGTACCCAACCAAGTGGAGCAGGCGCACCTTTACGTTGTAAAATCTCCATTTTGCCATAAGCTACTGCTGTAGTGGCAAAGTCGGCAACAAAAGGAGGATTTTCAGCCGCAGGAACAGCCACAGCAATAGGGTTTGTACCCAATAATTTTTCCTTTGAAAACGTTGGTGTAACTAAAGGGGCAGCATTGGTCATAGCCCAGCCAATCATATCTTTATGTAAAGCCTTCATAGCATGATAACCCGCAATGCCAAAGTGGTTGGAATTTTGAACCGAAATCCAGCCAGAACCTACTTTATCAGCCTTTTCCATCGCAATTTCCATTGCTTTGGGAGCAACCACCAAACCGAGTCCTTTGTCACCATCTATAACGGCAGTTGAAGGTGTTTCGTGTATGATTTTGATAATTGGCTTAGGATTAAGTCGACCGTTGTCATACAATCGCACATAGCCACTTAAGCGAGCGATACCGTGCGAATCTACCCCTCTTAAATCAGCTGAAATTAATACTTGAGACGCCAACAAGGCATCTTCTTCGCTACATCCAATCGACAGAAAAACCTGTTGGATAAATTCTTGTAATTGTGTATATTGAAAATTCATTATCTAAAACTTTGACTATTTCTTTTGAGATTTCTGATGCAAAATTACAAATAAATGTTCGTTGAATGACTCAATTTTGAAAAATCACTATTATTAGCCATTATCCTTATTTTAAAGCCTTTGAAAAATATTTTGGTAAAATTCTTGCAAAAAACTTTAAAGACGGCACTTTTCACCCTCTTTTTTTGTACTTGTTACAGCATTCTAGCTCAAAAAAACAAGTCGCAAAAGTTACGCCCCATCAACAAACCCGATACACTTTCGTTGAGTGTTGAGGAAAATCTTAGAATTAAAATTAGACGTGATATTAAACATCATACCAAACAGGTAGACGATGAGCTCATTCACGAATATCGCTCCATAGCTATTCGAGTATATAATCCATGGTTGAAGACTTTAAATATTGTGGTAGGCGAAACCATTCCTAATATTAAGGACACTGATATTGTTTTTGAAATGGAGGAAAATTCAGATGCCACTGTTGATTACAACCGAAATAAACTTTTATGGGATTTTGCACTCAAACCCAAAGAAGCCAAAACAATCGTACTGAGTTATCGAGTTCATTATCCAAAAGGCAAAACCATAATAGATATAAAAAATGTCTTTCAGATTCAAACGTATAAGCGCAAAGCTTTTTAGTTATTTTGTACAAGGTCTACTTTTACTAGCACCAGTTTATATTACGGGCTATATTATTTTCAACCTACTATCTTCTCTTGACGAACATTTTTACTTTCATTTTCGAGGCACAGGACTTGTGGTTCTTTTAGCCATCATAATGGTCGTGGGCTTTTTGGGTTCATCATTTTTGGCGGTGCCTGTCCTCAAGATTTTTGAAGAAGGGCTTTCCAGATTGCCCCTTGTCGGACTTATTTATTTCTCGCTTAAAGACCTAGTCGAAGCTTTTGTGGGAGACAAAAAGAAGTTTAATCAGCCCGTACTATTTACGATAAATAAAGAAAATGGCATCAAAAAAATTGGCTTTATTACCCAAAGCGACCTGAGTTTTTTATCACTCGATGGCGATGTGATGGTGTATTGCCCACATTCTTATGCTTTTTCTGGCGAAATGATGATTGTGCCCAAAAGTAGTATTATTCATTTGGATATTCCATCCTCGGATGCCATGAAAATGATTATTTCGGGTGGTGTATCACTTACACAAGACAAGTAGGCATATCATGAAACTGTGCGCTTTATTACTTTTCCTTTCTATCTTAAAACGAGCTTAGAATACACCAATGGGCTTAATAAATCACACATATTTGAGTAGTTTAGAGTCTTAATTCTTTTTAACCTAAAGCAACAATAATTCCAATCAACTTTATGGATTTCATTCAAAATTTACACTGGAGCGTCTGGATTGTGATACCAATTGTAGGACTGGCAATCCGTGATATTCTACAGAAAAGGCATACTATCCAGCACAATTTTCCTGTAATTGGGCATATCCGTTACATGCTCGAAAAAATTGGCCCTGAATTGCGCCAATATATCGTTGCTAACAACCGTGAAGAATTGCCTTTTAATCGAGGTGAAAGAGCCTGGGTATATGCATCTTCCAAAAAAGAGAATAACCTACAAGGTTTTGGCTCAGACCAAGACTTCAACTCGGTAGGATATATCTTTATCAAACATGCCATGTTAGGGCTAAAGCTCCCAAAAGACCACCCTAACTTACAAGACCCAAGCGCGGTGCCTTGTGCCAAAACTATTGGGGAATACCACAATCGTAAACGTCCTTACAAGCCTTATTCAATTGTGAATATTTCGGGGATGAGTTATGGTTCGCTCTCGGCAAAAGCTATCGAATCCTTGAATAAAGGGGCTATCAAGTTTGGTTGCTATCACAATACAGGCGAAGGCTCGCTGTCGCCCTATCATAAATTTGGGGCAGATGTCATAGTCAATATTGGTACGGCCTATTTTGGTGTGCGTGATGATGAAGGGAATTTCTCAATGGAAAAACTCATCAAAATGACACAAGATAACCCTTTTATCCGTGCTTTAGAACTCAAGCTTTCACAGGGCGCAAAACCTGGTAAAGGCGGTGTTTTACCCGCTTCAAAAATCACCCAAGAAATTGCAGACATCCGTCACATCCCGATGGGAAAAGATGTTATTTCGCCAGCCTATCACTCTGCCTTTTCTACCATACCTGAAATGGTAGAATTTATCGAGAAAATGGCACACAATACAGGGTTACCAGTCGGTATCAAATCTGCGGTAGGTAAAGTAGAAATGTGGGAAGAATTAGCACAATATATGGTTAAGACAGGTAAAGGTCCTGACTTTATCACCATCGACGGTGGCGAAGGCGGTACTGGTGCAGCGCCACACGCCTTTGCAGACCACGTTTCGCTGCCATTTACGTTTGCGTTCAGCAAAATTTATAAGATTTTCCAACGCTATGGATTGGCAGACAAGGTGGTATTTATTGGTTCTGGAAAATTAGGTTTTCCAGAAAAAGCCATGATGGCATTTGCTATGGGCTGTGACTTGATCAATGTTGGTCGTGAGGCTATGATGTCGATTGGCTGTATTCAAGCACAAGTTTGTCATACCAACCGTTGCCCAACGGGCATTGCCACTTCTAGCAAATGGTTGCAGGGAGGTATCGACCCTGCTTTAAAAAGTGAGCGTCTTTACAATTACATCAAAACGCTTAACAAAGAAATGCTCGAAATTGCCCACGCTTGTGGTTATGAGCATCCTTCACAAATGACCATGAAAGACGTGGATATGGCCATGGGTGACAATAACAAAACTCAGTCATTAGCTACAACCTTCGGATACGACAAAACTACAGTACCATTCAAAGGTGTTTCTGACTTATTAAAATCGCCATATCTCGGCGGAAACAAAGCTACAAAATAAGCATTTTCACGCAGTTGGGGTCTTCCTCCCAACTGCGTCCTTCACTCATCACCTCCTATACTTCCTTATCACAAAAAAATTGAATTTTTTGACATTTTTTACGTATTTTACACTTTCATTGAGTTTTTTCATCACTGGGAAAATTCAATCCTTTCTGATACCTTAACAACTTAGTAACACACGCTTTGTATTTATAACCAGTAAATAAAAATTTATGTACACCCACATTAGAAAAGTAGTTTCACAATTCGTTTCGGACTTTACGAAGGAGGAGTTAGATTTAATTGAAAAGAATTTTTATCCAAAGAAACTAGGCAAGAATGAACATCTATTACAAATTGGAGAAGTGGCAAAGGAGGTGTTTTTCATTAATAAGGGTATCATGAGAAACTATGTTCCAGTTGTAAACAAGGGACAAATCACAAATTATTTTGCAGAGGAAAGTATGTTTAACACTTCGGCGGTGAGTTTTTTTACACAACAACCCTCATACGAAGCTGTTCAAGCAATTGAACCCTGCGAAGGTCTTGCTATTCAATTTGAAGATTTACAAAAGTTGTATGACCGTTTTCACAATTGGGAACGATTGGGTCGGTTATTTTTACAAGCCATTCTGATACAGCAAGATTTACGTTTGCGATGGTTTATCGAGAAATCCGCTAATGAAAGGTATGAAGCTTTTTTGCAAACTTACCCTCATTTGATGCAACGTATTCCACAATATCACATTGCATCTTATCTGGGTATCACCCCAGAATCGCTAAGTAGATTGCGTTCAAGAAGTCAAAAAATTTCGACAGATAAAATATGATAAAATTCTTCCGAAATTGACACGCCCTTCTACACTTAAACGGTTTTTGACCGCACTCTTCTTGTAAAGGTGCGGTCTATTTTTTTTAGATTGAACTAAAAACTTTCGCAGCGAATTAAAAGAACATAGACCTAAGATAAAACGCTATAAGCCTTGAAAAAAATCGTTGCTATTGTTGGCAGTGCCAGCGCCAACTCCTCTAATTTGAGTATTGTTAAGTATCTTGAATCTTTATGTTCATCCGAAATTGAATTTGAGATTTTTGAAGACTTAAAACACTATCCTCACTTCAGCCCTGAGCTCTCTGTTGAAAATACACCTTCGGAGATAGTCAAGTTTCGAGAATCTATTATGCATTCAGATGGAGTGATTATTTGTACGCCCGAATACGTTTTTTCGATTCCGAGTGGTTTAAAAAATCTCTTAGAGTGGTCGGTGTCTACGGTTATTTTTTCAGATAAACCTGTTGGCTTAATTACGGCCTCCGCCAATGGTGCTAAAGGGCACAAAGAGCTACAATTAATTTTAAGTACATTAGGAGCATCACTTCATGAAAACACGCAGCTGCTGATTCAGGGAGTAAAAGGGAAAATAACGCCAGAAGGTGACATTACGCATCAGGAGACGAAGAGATTATTGGAGGAGTTTTATGGGTGTTTCTCTAGTAGTCTCAAATAACGAATAAACAATCAATGACCATCTATTCAAATAAAACCTTTTATTAAAATAATAATTACCTATGAAAAATATCTACAAATTAATAGTACTCGCCATTGTAAATTCCTCATGCTCTTCATCGAACCAAAATATAGAACCAGAATTCACATACCCAATGGGAGTTGGTTCAAAATGGGTATATAGTTTCAAAACTGTCATATTGGAGGATGAAGGCAATCTTTATCCCAAAAATGTGATAGATACCACTACTAGAACTATTAAAATTGAAAAGGATAGTGTCATCAACGATACTCTTACCGTGAAGGTTTTCTCAATCAAACGAAATATCCCTAACCTAAGCTCGTATGACCAAGAGCTAAAATATATTGATAAACAAGGTGTTAGGGGGTATGCTACTAATGCTATTATGATTCCTCAACAAAGCAATACACCTAAAAAGAAAGATTTTATGAATACTTTTCTTGATAAAAATATTAATCTTACTCAAGGAATAAATGGGTTAGAAACGCCTCCAACCTTAGAATATAAACTACCCTATAAAGTTGGAAATACGTGGGCGTATAGGGATGGTACAGATGCCTCAGGCTACTATATTACCAAAACAATCGTGGAAAAGGAAACGGTAACGATAAAGGGTAAAGCGTTTGACTGCTTTAAAATTGAATGGAAATACGTAAGACAAATTGGAGAGATCGATATCATAGTCAGAGAGTGGCTTTCTGAGATTGGACTGGTAAAAACCGAAATCGAACAGTCATTTATTTACAAAAAAGGTTTCACTAATCCCAACGACCCTATCGTATTAGCCAAGGAGCATTTTATCACCACTACTTTGCTAGAAAGTTATTCCATAAAATAGCTTTCTATACCATCAACCACCAGCACCTTCTTTTCCACAATTTCCACTATCTTTGTGATATGTTATCTATTAATAATTTATCATTCTATTTCGGGAGTCGCCCGATGTATTATGAAGCCAACTTACACATCAAACCCAAAGACAAAATCGGTTTGATTGGGGCTAACGGAACAGGGAAATCAACTCTTTTGCGGCTTATCTCAGGCGAATATCAGCCAGATGGTGGAAATATTTCAAAATCAGGCAATTGCACTATCGGGTTTTTGAATCAAGACTTACTTTCTTATCAATCCGACGAATCTATCCTTTCGGTAGCCATGCAGGCTTTCGAACGTCAGAATTTCCTGCAAAAAGAAATCGACCGTATCCTGCACAAAATGGAAACGAATTACGAGGATACTGATGTCGATAAATTAGCTAGAGTACAAGACGAATTTGATGCCTTGGGTGGATACACCATGCAGTCTGAAGCCGAAGCGATTCTGGAAGGTTTAGGGTTTACCACTGCCGATTTAAGTCAACCGCTTCGTACCTTCTCTGGGGGGTGGCGTATGCGTGTGATGCTTGCCAAATTACTCTTGCAACGACCTTCGTTATTGATGCTCGATGAACCTACCAACCACCTTGACTTACCATCGATTGAGTGGGTAGAAAACTATATCAATAATTATGAAGGAGCTATCATCGTAGTATCTCACGACCGATATTTCTTGGATAATACCGTGAATACGATTGTGGAAGTAACTGGTTCTAAATTGATACAATATTCTGGAAACTATACATTTTATGTGGAAGAAAAAGCCATGAGAAATGAAATCCAGAAAGGTGCTTATGAAAACCAGCAAGCTATGATTCGTCAGACAGAGCGTTTTATTGAGCGTTTCAAGTCTAAAGCTACCAAAGCTCGTCAGGTACAATCACGTGTGAAATCATTAGCTCGTTTGGATGTAATTGATGATGTGATTGATGAAGCGGCAAAAGTGAATTTCAAATTCAACTTTGGCACCCAGCCTGGTCGCTTTATCATGAATCTGGAAGATGTAAGTAAAGCTTACGGTCCCAAACGTATTTTGAGTGGTGCCAATGCGGTAATCGAACGTGGTGATAAAATTGCCTTAATTGGGGCAAACGGAAAAGGTAAATCAACCGTTTTACGAATCATTGCAGGTACCGAGAACCTCGATGGCGAACGCAAGCTCGGACATAATGTGATTGACTCCTTTTTTGCACAGCACCAACTTGAAAGTTTGGATGTCAATAATACACTGTTGGATGAACTCAAAATGGCAGGAACTGCCAAGCTAGAAACAGAATTAAGAAGTGTTTTAGGCTGTTTCTTGTTCACTGGCGAGGATGTTTTCAAGCGTATTAAGGTACTTTCCGGAGGAGAAAAATCACGAGTAGCTTTGGCAAAAGTGCTAATTTCAGAAGCCAACTTTTTACTACTTGATGAACCTACAAACCACCTCGACATGATGTCGGTGAATATCCTGATTCAGGCATTACAACAATATGAAGGTAGTTATGTGGTAGTTTCTCACGACCGTTTCTTTGTTTCCGAAATTGCTAATAAAATCTGGTATATCGAGGATGAACAAATCAAGGAATATCCTGGAACTTACGATGAATACGAAATCTGGCAAGCCGAGCGACAAGCCAATGCCGCACCTGCTCCAGTAGAGAAAAAAGCAGAAGCACCTAAGGTCGAAGCGAAAACTCAGGTAAGTGATTTTGCGAAAAAGGAAGCTCAAAAACAAATCAAAAAGCTGAATCAAAAAGTAAGCGATTTGGAAGACAAAATTTCGAAATTAGAAGAAAAGAAAACTGATTTAGAACATCAATTGGGTGACCCTGCAATTTATAACGATAGTGCAGCGTTAGCCAAAGCAAATGCCTCATATCAAGAAGTTCAACAAAATTTAGCACAAGCCAATCAGGATTGGGAATCTGCCATGATTGAACTAGAAGAGGTAGAAGCTAGCATAAACTAAGGAATGATTGAGAGATTGGGTAAATTGATTCGAAACAGTCGCTCAATCATAGGCAGAACTGCATCAAGGATTTTAAGAATCATCTATTTGGGATATTAGATATTGGATTTCGGAAGTGTAACTTACTGTATTTTGTAAAAAACATTGGTATTTCATTTCCGAAATCAGAAATCCTCAATCCGAAATTGCTTAATAATTCACGTACGCTACTAAATTTACCAATACTCCGTTGATCTATGTCCAATATAATCTTATCTGCAAAGCCTGTTTTTAGTAAAATTTTACTGAAAACAGGCTTATTACTTTTAATAAGCTTTGCGGTATTTGCCCAAAAAGGTAAAACTTTGATTTATGACAATCAGATTTATGAGCCTTATATCAAGACCCCACTCCTCTACCCTTTCGATGGTACGAATAACGTACAGGCAACCTTGAATCCTCCAGTGATTGGTCTAAATAATAATCAAAATCTTAAACTAGAATTTGATTGTTTGAACCCTGCTGTCCAAAATTTTCGCGTAAAAATCTTTCATTGCAATGCCGACTGGCAGCCTTCGAGCCTCAACGAAATAGAATATCTTTCTGAATACAATGATATTCCGATTTATGATTACTATAATTCTTTTGCTACCAAAATCCAATATAATCACTTTAGTCTGATATTGCCGAAAGTGCGTGTTTCGGGCAATTTTATCGTGGTCGTTTACAAAAATCGTAATGAAAAAGATATAGTTCTATCCAGAAGATTTCAAGTATACGACAGTCGTGTAAGCGTAGGTGGAAAAATCGTTTTCTCAAACGTTCCAGACAAACGACGTACACATCAGCAGATCAACTTTGCTATTAATTATTCAGGCTACGAAATTCTTGATCCAAAGAATGACTTAAAAATAATTATTCGTCAAAACTTTCGAGACAATAAAACCCTCAAAAACCTTCAGCCTTTTATGGTTGATAATTTTAATAGAAAACTTGATTATCAGTTTTTTGATGGCGAAAATAGTATTGAAGGCATTAACGAATTTCGCCTATTTGATATTCGAAGCTCACAACAAAAATTGGTCGGCATTTCACATATTTTCTATGGAGATAAAGAAAATGTCTTTGAACTTTTTACTGATAAACCTCAAAATGGCTTGGCTTACGTGGATACAAAAGACTTTGACGGAATGTTTGTGATTGATAATTACGAAACCAACAAAGGCGCCACCGAAGCAGACTATGTGAGGGTTAGTTTTCAGTTAAAAACTGATTCATTAATCAATAAAAAAGTATATATTTTGGGTGCTTACAACGATTGGAAGCTCAATGAAACCAATCAAATGCATTATGTTCCCGAAAGTAGCGCTTACGAATCTTTTATTCAGCTCAAACAAGGTATTTATAATTTTCAGTATATTACTGTAGACAATAAGGGAATTATAAACGAAGGTGATATTGAAGGTAGTCATTCACAAACTGAAAACTCGTATGAAATCTTTGTATATCACCAATCTATAGGTGGACGAGCAGATAGTTTGGTAGGTTATTCGCTCATCAAATCAAGGTAGAATTGTAACAACCAAAGGCACAAAACCCATTATTTATTAAGTCCAAATTCACTCAATAATTATATCCGTCTTATGAAAAAATTTCTCATTATTTTAGGATTTGTTCCATTATTCCAAAGCTGTGTAAGTATGCAACCAAGCGGAGGATATGGAGGTACAGATAGCGGAAATAGTGGTGGCAATCAATATCCGACTCAAACACCAACACCTCAAAGGTCAAATACGAGTATCAGAATCAATAATGTTCGTCTGACCAATCAATATACCATTTTAGACATGAGTTTCAGAAACTCAGACCCAACTACGCGCGACCCACAAACAGGTCGTGTGAGTACAGTCCCTATTGCGATTAGTGCTGAGTCACGATTGCTAGCTTCTAATGGTAGATCATTTCGATTTATCAAATCTGAGGGTATTACAATTGCTCCTCAAATGACACAGGTTTCGGCACAGCAAGAAGTAAATTTTAGTGTTTATTACGAAAGATTAAATCCAGGGATTGAGATTTTCGACTTATTTGAGTGCGAAGATAGCAATGGGACGGAATGTTGGAACTCCTACAATATTCGTGTGAGTAATCCTGCGACTTCACAGAATTATCCGCAACAACCCAACAATACCCAAACCTATCCAAATAATACACCAACGTATCCGAACAACTCGCCAAGTTATCCTTCCAATACGCCTTCGATTCCAGCACCAAGTGGCTCAAACGGTACCCCTACCAAAAAGCCAAAATCTGGAAAAGTAGGTGAAGTGGATAACAGTACCAAACCAACTGAAACAAATACCATTTTGGTAATGGGAATTGTACGTGATGCCAAAAGCAAAAAAGCAGTGAGTGCAACTATTAATTTTGTACAAACCAATAACAATAAAAAAGTCGACTCTACCCAAAGTTTTGTGAGCACAGGGATTTATCGCTCTAATCTGGCAGCAAATCAATCTTTTGTGATTACTGCTTATGCTAGAGGTTATGCCACCTTTACTGAAACAATCGATTTGAGTAAGTTGGCTGTTAATGGCAAATTAAACAAAGATATTTACCTAAACCCACTGGCTGTAGGTGACAAAATCACGTTGCAGAATATCAATTTTGAACTATCAAAATCCGATTTACTACCAGCCTCTTTTGTAGAACTCGACAAGGTAGTAACCATGATGAAGGATTTTCCACAAATGGAAATCAGACTCGAAGGGCATACAGATGTAGTAGGTGACCCAGATGCCAATCAGGAGCTTTCGGAAGAAAGAGTAGAATCTTGTAAGAATTATTTAGTCAAAAAAGGAATAGCACCAGCTCGTATCCAAACGATTGGTTATGGTAGTTCAAAACCCATCATCAAAAGTGGAACAGAAGAACAACGCAAAGTAAACAGACGTGTGGAGATGAGTGTATTGAAGATGTAAATCTGAATAAGGATATTATCAATAAAAAAGGACAGCCCGTATAGGCTGTCCTTTTTTATTGGTCAATATTTTATACTCAGTAGCAGGAACTAATATCTCTGTAACAATTGCCCTCTAATTTTGAGTACTCAAATAACTGATATACTAATAACTTTCTATTATCTACACATTGAAGCGGAAGTGCATAATATCACCGTCAGCAACTACATATTCTTTGCCTTCTACGTTCATTTTACCTGCTTCTTTACAAGCTGCTTCAGTTTTATATTGCTGATAATCAGACAATTTAATTACTTCCGCACGAATAAAGCCACGTTCAAAATCAGTGTGGATAACACCTGCTGCTGCTGGTGCTTTCCATCCTTTTTGGATAGTCCATGCACGAACTTCTTTCACACCTGCAGTGAAATAAGTAATCAAGTTTAATAAGGCATAAGACGCACGAATCAACTGAGAAAGACCTGACTCTTTCAAGCCATATTCTTCCAAAAACATTTGACGTTCATCCAAATCTTCAATTTCTGAGATTTGAGACTCAACCGAAGCACAAATTACAATTACTTGAGCATTTTCGTCAGCAACTGCTGCTTTCAACTCTTCCACGTATTCGTTTGTACCAGATTGAATCGAAGTCTCATCAACGTTTGCTACATAAATAACTGGTTTATCAGTCAATAAGAACAAATCACCAATAGCTTCTTCTTTCAAATCAGCATCTAAGTCTTGTACTGTTCTTGCAGACTTACCCATTTCCAAAGTTGATTTGTATTGGCTCAACGCTCCTACAATCTGTCTTGCTTTGGCATCACCAGCTTTGGCTGCACGTTCAAACTTTTGTAATTTTTTATCTACTGACTCAAGATCTTTCAATTGAAGCTCAAGGTCAATAATTTCTTTGTCAGAAACTGGGCTAACACGACCTTCTACGTGTACGATATTGTCATCATTGAAACAACGTACTACGTGAATGATAGCATCAACCTCACGGATATTTGCCAAAAATTTGTTACCCAAACCAGCACCTTGAGAAGCACCTTTCACCAAACCTGCAATATCTACAAACTCGATTACAGTTGGCAACACACGTTGTGGATTTACCAATTGTTCGAGTACTTGAAGACGTTCATCTGGAACAGTCACAACACCTACGTTGGGCTCGATGGTACAGAAAGGATAGTTGGCCGCTTCGGCTTTATTAGAAGAAATTGCACTAAACAAAGTAGATTTTCCGACGTTCGGCAAACCTACGATACCGCATTTTAAACCCATTGAAGTTTTGTTATTGATAGGGCCAAGCGAAATAATTCACCTTGGCGTTTTAAATTCTTTGATTTTGGAGGTGCAAAGTTACATGAATATTCCTGTAACAACAAAAAGCCTCTGAAAAATCAGAGGCTAAGTCTTTTTAGAGAGCATACTAAGTAGAAAAGGTCAATAGTGTAGCAAGTACAGCGTCTTACATAGAGCTGCTCTCTTACGATTCATCATAGCTTGGGTACACTAGAATAAATTTGACCTAGCATTCAATTTTCTGCCTACTCCCACTTTAGTTCACTACCAAAACCTTCGTCTTCTTCACGGTTGAACTGTGAAAAATCTACATCTGGCAACAGTTCATGCTTCACATGATCTACAGCTTCTCTTAAACCTTCCAAAAACTTATCGAAGTCCTCTTTGTACAAGAACATCTTGTGTTTTTCGTAAGCAAAGCCATCATCTTTTTGGTAGCGACGACTTTCAGTGATGGTAATGTAATAGTCGTTTGAGCGAGTTGATTTCACATCGAAGAAATACGTCCTTTTCCCCGCTCTAATGCGTTTTGAAAACAATTCTTCTCTTTCTCTTTCTTCCACTGTACTATTAAAATTTAGGGTTTATGGATTGGTAAAAGTAAAAATTTTATTGATTCTAACAAAAAAATCGAATAAAATAAAATTTGCATTTTGGACTTTTAAACTAAATATTTACCAATAAAAATATAACAAAACCAATAAATATTTTTATTTTGATTCCAAAAAGCATAGATTTGTAATTAGTGCCTTTTTCTAGTAATAACTAACTCTTTCGCACACATTCATCAAGTATATACTAATCACTTACAATGAAGAAACAACACTTTGGAATTCTCAAGATTTCGTTGATTCTATCAGTAGCCTCCACTGCAAGTGCACAAAAATTAGGCGACGAATCGTATGGAATTGCCTCTTTTTATGCTAATAATTTTTATAACAAACCGACATCCACTGGTGAGATTTTGAAAGAAAATCAATATACAGCGGCCCACATGACCCTACCCTTTGGTACCATGTTGGAGGTGACTAATCTTGCCAACAAACGCTTTGTAATTGTGCGCATCAACGACCGTGGGCCTTACAAACCTGGTCGTATTATTGACCTCACTGAGAATCCTGCTAAGTGGCTCAAAATGAGAAAGGACGGTTTGACCAATGTACGATTAAAAGTTGTAGGGTTTGATGGAGATATTATGCTAGAATCTTATGACTCTTTGCGCGTAGTAGCCACCCCTAAGTTGGAATCTAAATACTATCAAAAACCTATTCTTCAACATACAAAATACTACCGTTTGCGAAAAAATTGGCACAAACGTAAATATCCTCATCTCAAAAAGAGACGCTTAAAAGTAAACTCTTATCTACGAAAATTAGCTAGAAATAGAAAAGCTGAACAAAAAAGTAAGTCAAAATAATACACGCTTAATTAAGCGTATTTCAGTCATATAGCACACTCTTTTAGACAATTTTAGTACTATTTTGTACGTTTAGCACTTGGCATAAAAGCGATATACAGGGGACAAATCTTGTATCGTCTGATGTGTTTTTTGTCGGATAGAAATTGTAAAATTTAAAGATAATGATTTTTATCTTTATTAAACTTTTTTTAGAATTCAAGCTCTTGGGGGTATTTCTTACAATTTGTCTTTTTTTAATATGCTCAATTAGACTTTTCTCACAAATGACAAGCCATGCCAAGAAAGTTTGTAAATTGGCATAATATTGGACTACTGCCTCCTATACAACAGAATTATGGATTTAGCAAAAATCAGAGAATACGGAAATATTGAGTTCTTAGCCAAACAAATGGTTGAGGGGTTTATCACAGGTCTACATAAGTCTCCATTTCATGGCTTTTCGGTAGAATTTGCAGAACATCGATTATACAACACTGGTGAAAGTACACGTCATATAGACTGGAAAGTTTATGCCAAAACTGACCGTATTTATACTAAGCGCTATGAAGAGGAAACAAATTTACGTTGCCATTTGCTAATAGACACTTCATCCTCTATGTACTATCCTGCGCCCGGTTATGGTAAAATTACTTTTTCCATTATGGCTGCTGGTGCGTTGGCATATATGCTGCAAAAACAAAAAGATGCTGTTAGTTTAACGACCTTTTCTGATAAAGTAGAAATTCAAACTCCTATAAAATCAACGCCAACGCATATCCACAAGATACTTTTGGATTTACAGGAGTTGATGCAAAAACCTGACGCCTCCAAAAGCACAGGAGTCGCATCTGTGATTCATGAAATTGCAGAGAAAATACATCGTCGTTCTTTGGTGATTTTGTTTAGTGATATGTTCGACAATATTACCGAGTCAGAAAAGCTATTTTCGGCACTACAACACCTCAAGCACAATATGCATGAGGTATTAATTTTTCATGTTACCGACAAAAAGACTGAGTCGGATTTTGCTTTCGAAGATCGCCCTTATGAATTTATTGATTTAGAAACAAATGAAAAGATCAAGCTTAATCCTGCACAAGTGAAAGACGATTATCAGAAAACATTACAAAGCTTTTATCATGACTTGAAGCTCAGATGTGGACAATACAAAATTGATTTTATTGAAGCTGATATAGCACAAGGTTTCGAACAAATCCTTTCAGCTTATTTGGTTAAACGAGCCAAAATGAGATAGCTCAACCATAAACAATACGGTATTTTACTATAATGTTTATTTCCATTTGTATATTCACAAAACTCAATGATTATGAGGAAACAAACATTTACAAAAGCTAAAAAACAAAACTGGAAACCACTAAAAAGTGTAACGCCAGTTCAAATTTCTGCTAAAAATATAGAAGGGGTGAAGGTAATGGCTGCCAATACTGACTCTAAAAAATTAGTCATTGCCTAACAAAATATCTAATCTACCCTAATGTGTATTAATACAAAATAAAAATGCATTCATACACATACATTAGGCTGTAAGCCGTAAGCATTAGGCAAAAAAGGTTTACTTATTTCGTGAGAAATACTTTTTGACTTTTAGCCTAATGCATAAAGCCTAAAGCTTAATGCGGGTAAAATTATTTTAATTTTGCCCACTAACTTACTTCCCTAAATACCTCACTACAATTTGTTCCATATCCTCAATCGCCAAATTTCCCTTGCCTACCACCCTTTTCTCTTTATCCAAAATATATATTGTTGGAGTATATTGAGCATCAAACTCTTGGAAAAAATTGACATTTCCTGTTTGGTCAATCACATTTACAAAATCTTGCGTTTGATAATGTTTGATAAATTCACCCCAAGTATCCAAATCATTGCCAAAAATTGGCGCAAAAACTAGTAACCCTTTGTCGGCATATCTTCTGTGTAATTGTACTAATTGAGGAGTGAAGTTTTTACAATGCCCGCAATCTGCTGCATAAATATATAATATCGTACAATCCGCATTTTGAGCATGTAAAGTCTGTTCTTTTCCTGCTAAATCTGTCAACTTCACATCTGGTATTTTACTTCCAATCAAGAGCTTTTCTAGATAAAATACTCTTTCCTTTACTAGTTTAATAGTGTTTTCATCCCATAGTTGCGGTTCCTGCAGATAATACTTTTTCATCATGTAGACAAAAACTGCATCATGCCCCATAGTTTTGCTTGTCTCGAAAAAACCTGTTGTTTTAGTAATCAAATACTTTCGCATAGCCGTATTCCGTCCTGCTTTTTCAACAATTTTACGAGATAAACTTATCAGAGAATCAATAGGTAAATACGTGAGAGGCTCGAAATAGCTTGCTACATTTTGATGAATATAGGGTGTGCGAATCATTCGGTCATCGGTCAAGTCAAAATTGTCGAAAAAATGATTGACAAAAAACTTATTAGACCAAAGCGGGTCTTCTTGTCCATTGGATAACTTTGGGGCTGGTGGTAAATCCATTGGCATAGTTGCTTTGATTAGCTTTGAGGCAAATGTACCCGCAAATGCCGTAACAAACTTTTTACGATATTGCTCTAATTCGTATTGGATTGCATACTTTTTATTTATCGAAACCGAATCTGTTTTAGCTTCTAACAGGGCTATTTTAGCACCCTCTCTCACTATTTTCTGTTGATAGCTGTAAAACAGGTCATTTTCTCTTGAGCCTGTAAACTTAATCGAATTCACCAAGTCTTTGGCGTCTGCTTCAAACGAAAACTGCTGCTCCACAACCAGAATATCAATACTTTTCCAACCTCCAATCATCAAATTATAGAGCCCTGGCTCTAAGTTCTGTTTTGCTTGAAATACGACTACTCCATTAGCATTCACTTTCGCAGAATCTTGAACATAGTTTACATCTTCGTAATAGTACGTCAAATAGCAAACAGAATCGCGAAGGTTTTTAAATTTTGCCTCAATACGATATTGAGCAAAAAGCTGGCTAGATAAACAAACGAATGAAATGGTTAGTAGGTAAAAATATTTCATATAACTAGTGATAAGTATGGTTGAAAAGGTGGTGCTAGTACTACAGCATCCAAAAATAACAAATGGCACAGCTTGGTAGGCTGTGCCATTCGAATTATTTTTTAATATTTTGTTTTTTATGAAAATCTATAAAATCTTCAATTTGTTCAAGTGGTAGTCGCTTGGCTATAATTTTTTTGTCTTTGTCCAGCACATAAATCACTGGAGTAGCGTACACATCAAAAAGATTTTTAAAATCGGTATAGTATTCTTCCTTGCCTGTCTGAGGATTTTTATGAATATCTACTCCATTGATCATTGGTTCAAATTTAAACTCCTTGATGAACTTCTTCCATTTAGGAGCACTACGATCAATAGATGCTGCTAATACTCTGATATTTTTCTGTTTGAGAGCAGGATACATTTTGGCCAATTTTGGTGCAGATTCTCTGCAATGGCTACATTCTGGGTCATAAATAAATACCACAGTATAATCAGCAGGAATACGACGAATATCAATTTCTCTTCCGAGGGTATCTGTCAAATACATATCAGGGAAAGGCTTCCCATTTAATAATGGTTTTAATATGGTAATTCTCTCCTTCATTTTGCGTACCGTACTGGTATCCCAAAGTGCTGGTTCGCCGATATAGTATTTTTCAGCCATGTGGACAAAGGCACCATCTACACCCAAAATTTTAGGGTTTTCATACGAGCTAGTGATTTTATAAATCGTGTAGCGACGAATATCTCTTCCTTTTACCTTAGCTAAGATTTTATCTGCTTCAAGCGAAATTGAATCAGCATGTTGAACCGTCAAATCTTCAAAATACCTTTCTAATTTCTTTTGATAAAATGGTGTTCTCATCAAACGTTCATCACCTAAATCGAAATTATCCCAAAAATGCGATTTGTAATAAGAGAACTGAAACTGATACATGGCGGCAGAGTCTGCTTTTGTAACAATAGGTTTGCCATAAGCTGGCACTTCTGGTTCTTGAGCAGCTTTAATCAATTTTACGACAAAAGAACCCTTGTTTTGCTCCAACCAAGTTTTTTGAAAGGTCTCAATATCGGCTTGTTGCTTTTTGAATGCAGCTTCAGATACAGCATCTTTCTTTTGGCGACGCATAGCGTCTAATTGTTTGAGTTTTTCAAACTTTGAAGACATTTCTTGTTGAAAGCCAAAAAATAATTCATTTTCTTTCGAGCCAGTTACTTTCATCTTTCCAATCAGGTTGGTTGTATCTGTTTCAAAAGAAAAATTGGTATTACCAATCACCACGTCCAAGTATTTGCCTTTGGGTAAAGCAATCAAATACAAACCTTCTGGTAATTCTTTCGTGCCTTTAAACTGAAATTGTCCGTAACTATCTACTTTTGCCGTATCTTTTATTACTTGTTGATTATACCCAAAATAGTGCGCAAGAAATACCGTGGTATCTTTAAGTCCTGCAATTTTTCCTTTTATTGAAAAACTGCTTGGTGTTTGTGCAAAGCTTTGCGTACCAAACACTAACACAAGAAGGAATAGAAAAATTTGTTTAGAATAATGCTTCATTGTATGTAATTAAGGTTGAAACAACAATTTATGTAAGTTAAGATTGAGTGTCGGGTCTAATGTGAATTTTAATTTAAATCCTGTTTACCAAACTCTCGTACAGTAATATAGAATTATGACTTGTGAGCTATCGTTCTATTACTAGGTTCTGGACTTTAGTCCTTATCATTATGGTGAAAATCTAGTCAAATGCTTTTTATGGAATATATTACCATCTTAAAAGGTATTTTTATAATATGACAAAAGCAACTAATCATTCTTTCTATTTCGCATTTGAATTTACAAATTTATCTAAACTTCCTTTCCGATGGCTAGGATATACATCAAATACTTTCAAATTTATCTGTAAGACACTTTTATCCCTATCAAACGATGTTTTTTGTCCTCTCCAAACTCTTATTTTATATATTCATGCCTATCAGTTTGATAACGATAACGCTTGTCTGGGGCATTGTCACTAAATCTTTAAAGCTTAAGAAGCTACTACTTTTGACAAGCTTGGGAATTATCCTCATTTTGGGAAACAGTACGCTCGTCAATTGGGGGTATCATTTATGGGAAACACCTCCTCCAGCTAGTCCATTCGCACAACGATATGATGTTGGAATTATTATTTCAGGCGGTATGATGATGAATCGAACAAGTACCAAAGAGCAGATTTTTACAGGAAAAACGGCCGATAGGTTTCTTCAACCTTTAAGAATGTATAAAAAAGGGCTTTTGAAAAAGATTATTATTTCGGGCGGAGATGTCAGTATTAATCCATTAAGCGATGAACATGATTCTGAGACCGCTAAAACACAACAAATCTTAATTGAATTAGGGGTAAAACCTGAAGATATTTTACTGGAAACAAAAGCGCGTAATACACGAGAAAACGCCCTTAACTGCGCACAAATTCTGCGTTCTTTTCCAGAACTCAAAACAAGTGTATTATTCACCTCTGCCTTTCATGGACGAAGAGCAATTGGTTGTTTCCGAAAAGCAGGCTTAAACACCACTCTATTCAGTTGTGCTGTGCGTGCTGTAGACATAGGATATACACCCGACACACTTATCATACCAAGTGAACAAGCCTTAGCAGAGGCTTATCAGTTAATCCATGAAATAATAGGGTTCTGTGTTTATAAGGCAATGGGGTATTGCTAAAAGAGAGGGTAAAAGTAATGCTGATCACTATCAACTTTTGAGTGAAAAGTATATAGTGAAAAACTCACTACCACTCTTCACCCGAAAAATTTTATTTTACAGAAAATCCGTAAAACTTTATTTCAGTATTGCTTGGCTAGAGCTTTGGCACAATGCCATGAGCTCTAGTTTTTGATTTAGAATCTTATCGAAGAATCGATGCCATTCTCAACAAATCACTATTGATTAATTTTTTCTTGGTAATAGTGTCGTGAAAAGGTGTGTAAATCAACTCATCATTTACGATACCAGCCATTACATTTTTCTGTCCATTCAACAACCCTTCTAACGCACCAAGACCCAAACGGCTTGATAAAATACGGTCATAGGCAGTTGGGCTTCCGCCACGTTGAATGTGACCTAAATTGGTTACGCGAATATCAACAGGCACATCGATGGTTGCCTTGATTTTGTCTGCAACCTCAGCCGCATGACCTTCTTCGTCACCCTCTGCTACAATTACAATAGAAGAAGACTTCTTTCTATCAAAACCAGCTTTCAAAACAGATACCACATCGTCGATAGTTTGTCTTTCTTCAGGAATCAAGATAGACTCAGCACCACCAGAGATACCAGACTGCATCGCAATATAACCAGAGTCACGACCCATTACTTCGATAAAGAAGATACGATCATGTGAGTCGGCTGTATCACGGATTTTATCAATAGCGTCCAAAGCTGTATTTACAGCAGTATCAAAACCGATTGTATAATCGGTACCATACAAATCGTTATCGATAGTTCCTGGCGCACCAACAGTCGGAATTTGGAATTCGTTGAAGAAAATCTCAGCTCCAGTAAAAGTACCGTTACCACCAATAGCAATCAAACCGTCGATACCATGTGCTTTTAGCTGATCATAGCCTTTTTTACGACCTTCGGGAGTCATAAACTCTTTTGAACGAGCTGATTTCAATATTGTACCACCACGTTGTACGATATTACTTACTGATTGAGAATTAAGAGGAATGATATCACCTTTGATCATTCCGTTGTAGCCTCGGATAATTCCGAACATCTCTAGGCCATAATGTAAACCTCCACGTACAACAGCTCTAATACAAGCGTTCATGCCTGGAGCATCACCCCCAGAGGTAAATACTGCGACTCTTTTCATATAGACAATTTATTATTTTTAGTCGGTTAAGCTAAATCCCAAATATTATTTGCTTTTTATGCAAATCACTGCAAATTTATTGCTTAAAAATGACGTTTCGAATCATTTTCGCAAAAAAATAGCGCAAACAGTTGCAAAAGCTCTAATTATATTATTTTTCCAATTTTTTGTATAATTTTTTCACTCCAAAAATAATACGCTTAGAAATATCCAAGACCTCACTTAAAATTATACAACAATTTTACGAGTATTTTTTGACTCTAAAAAAAATCTCTTCATTTATCCCAAATCATTATTCGATTTGTACAAGACTTCTTACATTTAGAAATTCTTCGAATTTTCGCTTAAGTTTTGGGTAGAAAATGAAAGATTTTACATACCTAAGTACCAATATTTAATCGTTTAATCAAAACGTTCTTGCAAAGTAACGGACTAATTAACGAATTTTGTCTTGAATTGGGGGTTAGAATAAAATTAAATTATCAAAAAGAAATGAAAATGCTTTATAAAATCGCCGTACAATAATGAATCCATATTTGGAGTTTAATAAACAGTTCAGCAGCATTAAAGCTCTTTCGAAAATATTAAACCAACCTTATTAAATTTGCACCCACAACTAAGTATTATATTTTTATACTCCTCACACCTACCCGTTACCCATACATAATCAAACAATAAAACAACTCATAGGCTTTATAATACATGTTTAAAAGAATAATTACCCTTCTAAGTATTTGCTTCTTGCCAATTATCTCACAAGCGCAGCAATGGTTGGGTATTGCTAATAGTAACTATGCAGGCACAAATGCAATCTATGTGAATCCAGCTAATGTTACAGATTCTCGATATAAATTTTATTTGAATATCGCAGCAAACGATGCTTTTGCCACCAATAGCTATTTTGGGTGGAATGCTCCGTATTCATATTTATCGCTATTTACTAATAGCGTTTCTAACACCTATCGTAATGCCAAAGGTGTGATTGTCTATAAAGATGAATACTTGAGTCCCAATTCCAGTCGCTCATTTGAGTCGGTGTACGCACTCACCGACACCCGTGGACCTTCGGCACTTTATACTATCAATGACACTCGTTCGGTGGCATTGACAACACGTGTGCGAGCAGGTATGAGCGCCACCAATGTAGATAGTGATTTTGCACAGGCCATGTATTATGGCATTGACAACATCCAACCAAGTATCACAGCTTACGACCTCAAAAACATGATGGTGAATCTTAATAGCTATGCAGAAGTTGGAATTACCTATGGACAAACGTTAGTCGACAATGATGAAGAATATATCAAAGTTGGTATTACGGCCAAGAGACTAGCAGGAATGTATGCGGCTTATGCCCTTATCAATGAAGCCAATTATCAAATTATTCCTGACTTCAGCAATCCAGCTAATAATATGCTATTAATCAATTCTCTAAAGCTTCAATACGGTTATACCGATGAAGATGCCCTAAAAAGTGCTAATCCATCATTAGGTTGGTTATTGGGAGGTAATTCCGCTGGTGGTGGTTGGGGTTTAGACCTCGGATTTGTGTATGAATATCGTCCAGATATCAACAAATATACCTACCGAGAAAAAGGAAAGCGAAAACTTGATGCAAGCAAAAACAAGTATAAATACAAATTGGGCGTATCCCTCAATGATATTGGTTATCTCAATTACAATAATCAATTCTACGCCAACAGTTGGGATTTAGCGATAAACAATACTGCTTTTACTCGAGATGATTTTAGAGGTTCTCGCGGATTTGATGCCTTGTTTAACCAGATCAATAACAAATTAGGAGCTGGTCCAGGCAATAATGAGCAACAATTTATGACCATTTTGCCAGCTACCTTACAAGTAACAGCAGATTATCAAGTAAAACCTCACGTATATGTGGCGGGGTATTGGGTGCAGAATCTCACAAATAGTAAAACCAGAGGTCTGCGCACACCATCTTTGCTAAGTGTGACGCCACGATATGAACGAAAATGGATAGAAGTAAGCATGCCATTGGTGTTATTTGACAATTATACCAAATTTGGTTTTGGTCTAGCAACAAGATTAGGCCCCGTATTTGTAGGCACTGATAATCTCGGTTCTTTGTTAAATTTAGGAAAACCTAAAGGATTTGATGCTTACTTTGGTGTAAATTTACCCATATTCAATGCAGGACCAACATTACCTAATTCATGCTGGTATGAAGACGAAGGTAAAAAGTCATTTTTACAAAAATTGATGTTTTGGAAGAGGTAGACAATATATTCATTAGAAAACCAAGTCCTATTTTGTAGTAAAACTACGTATGATTATGGCAACTGATACTTTCAATCAACAGGGCTTTGATTTTATTCCTCCTTTATATTCAGAGGATGAAATTCTCGAAATTGTAAATACTATTGAGGTCAATACAAAAGATAAAGCCAATTTTAGAAGGACAAATAACCTATTTGCTATTCGTAGATTTTTGTTAGAAGTACCTGAAATTCTCCCATTGGTGTTTACTCAAAAACTCAAATCTATTCTTACAGAGTTACTTGGAGAAAATTATTTTCTTGTCAAAAGTATCTATTTCGACAAGCCTGTCGATTCAAATTGGTATGTTGCCTATCATCAAGATTTGACTATTTCTGTCAATCAAAAAATAGATACCGAAGGTTTCGGACCATGGACGGTCAAACCCGATAACTATGCCGTACAACCGCCCTTAGCTATCTTAGAGCAAATGGTGACGTTGAGAATTCATTTGGATGATACTTCTGCCGAAAATGGTGCTTTATACATAATTCCAGAGTCACACAATAAGGGTATCTTAAGACCAGAGTTAATTGATTGGAGTAATACCACTGAAAAGGTTTGTCCTGTAGAAAAAGGCGGCATTATGCTCATGAAACCTTTACTACTCCATAGCTCCAAGCGAACCACCAATCTCCAACCAAGAAAAGTCATACATTTGGAATTTGCCAATGCTGAATTACCCAATGGTCTGGAATGGGCTGAAAGATGGAATTGGAAGGCATAAAAAGGTGTTAGTTTTCACTAACACCTTTTTATCTTATATACAGTAAGCTAAAATTCTAAATATGTTTTTGAATAAATAAAGGAAACAATTTACCGAAAGCTCAATGCCGACCGCCTAATCATTAAAAACCTGTTCCAAGCGCAAAGGCTTTCACGTTCACTGGCAAGTCTGCTACTTTGGTTGCTGCACCAGTTGTTAGATTGATTGTATAAAGTGCCGATGTGCTACCCACTCTCAATGCTGCATAAGCTGTGCCACTTCTACTACCAATATCAAAACCACTAGCTGATTCAACATTGATTCCCAATGCTCCAACTTCTACTTGAGTTCCGTTGTTAGGTGGATCTTGTTTCGTCAATTTGTCAGTATTTACATCAATGTTGTATAAAATTGTGGTGGTTGCCCCTGCAAAGTTATTAGTGTAAGCCGATGCTGTAATTGAAGGAGTTCCAGGGTTCAACGCGCCATCTACCGCTGCTATTGCACCCGTTTCAGGATGTAATCTCAAATTTTGACCTGTATTACTTATGCATCTGATTCTGTCCACAGTTGGGTTAAAATCAAATCCAAACGATGTACCAGAGAGTAAAGTACCAAACGGTGCTGTTCCTACGACTGTAGCCGCTCCCGACGAGGTATTGAGCACATAGAGCCTACTAGTGCTACCCAATGCATACAATTGACCATTGATTGGACGAAAATCTATACCTAATATCGACTCTCCTGTTTGCAAACCAGTAATAGCTTTTGAAACTGGCGTTCCGATATTACTTGGATTAAAGATTACTAAATTATTTGATTCATCAACAGCGTAAGCAACAGGATTGGTTGGAATAGCTAAGCCAGTAATATTACCAGATGGCAGATTGCCAATTTTAGTTAATTTCCCTGTCATCAAATCTACTTGATGCAATTCCCAAACATTATTTACTTTTACAGCTGTTAACGCTTTTGTACCGTCAGGGTTAATATCGAATCCACCAGAAGCTGATATATCAATACCTAAGGCGCCAACTTCTACCAAAGTACCATTGTTAGGTGGATCTTGCTTGTACAATTTATCTGTTTTTGAATCGATATCATACAAAATTGTTGTACTCGAACCAGCCATGTTTCCAGTATAAGCTACAGATTCAATCGTTGGACTCATTCCTCCATTAATAACACCGTCTGTAGCGGCAACAGCGCCCGTCTCAGGGTGAATACGAAGGTTCTGACCTGTGTTAGTTACCAAACGAATTCTATCCACTGTAGGGTTAAAGTCTAGGCCAACTGCTGTTCCACTGATTGTTGGGTTGAGAGCAGTTGCACCAATCACTCTTGCCATACCTGTTTCCTGATTGATTACATAGAGGCGATTCATGGTACTTACGCCATACAATTCGCCAGTGGCAGGACGAAAGTCGATAGAAGTTAGTGCATCGCCTGACATCAAGCCTGTAATTGTTACATTTGCGGTAGTCATATCTGACTGCATTGCATTGATTTTGGCTAGTTTGGTTCCGTCAACAAGAAGATAGAGGTTAACGTCAGGTTTAGGAGCTGACTCCATTTCGGTTTGTTTACACGAGGACACAAAAAATCCTGTTGACAAGCTTAGAGCCGTCAATGAAATAAGAACTGATTTTTTCATTGTTAGTAAGACAAAGTAAAGTTTGTATGTTTTGTATTAGATACGAGAGATAAGTTGTTTTGGATTTAGAAGGAATGTTTAAATTGATTAAACGGTCATGAAGAATAGAAAAGTTTACCTCCTCAGTGGATTAGGAGTTGATGGTAGAGTATTCAATAACATTGATTTGAAAGAGTACCAGCCACAGTTAGTTGAATGGATTCCTCCTCGTAATCATGAAGGTATTTCTGATTATGCTCAGCGTTTATCAGCTCGAATAGAGCCAAATTCTATCCTTATTGGGCTTTCATTTGGAGGTATGGTAGCTATTGAAATTGCTAAATATATTCCCATCCAAAAACTCATTTTAATTTCTTCTGCCTCTTATTTTAGACAAATTCCTTGGTTATTTCGACTATGGGACTGGAGCAAAATTATCAAAATTCTTCCCAAAAGCTTCATTCTCAAAGCTAACCCTGTAACATTTTGGCTATTTGGCATTACTAGACGACATGAAAAAATACTATTAAGTCAAATTTTAGCCGATACAGACTATCATTTTCTCATTTGGGCGGTTTGACAAATTACACAATGGAAAAATACTGAGGTAAACACAGAGGTTGTTCATTTGCATGGTACTAAAGACAGGCTGCTACTGAAACCTACAGAGATTTCATCTATTGCTATGTTAAAATATGGGATAGAAAATGGTGGGCATTTTATGATAATTACTCATTCCGAAGAAATAACGAGTATCATTAAGAAAGAATTAAACCAATAACAGCTAAAAACAAAAAACGGAACAAATTGCTTTGTTCCGTTTGGTACCCAGAGCCGGAGTCGAACCGGCATGCCAATGAAGGCATTGGTGTTTGAGACCAACGCGTCTACCAATTCCGCCATCTGGGCTCAATTCACATCATTTTCTGTGTGATTGTGATGCAAATTTAGAGGATTAAAATTTACTGTGCAAACGCAAAATTTAAAAAAAATAAAACTTTTTCGTAACATCTACCATAATCTTCTGATTACTATAGCCTTTATAAAACCATTATTTTTTTAAATAATTTTACATTTATACGTGTTTCAAAAAAGTGCTTGTATGGCTGGTTCATTTTATTCATATCTCAAAGATTCAATAGGATCTAATTTCGAGGCTTTACTAGCTGGGTAAAAACCTGAAAGGATTCCTACGAAGACACAGACAGCGATACCGAGGAACATCCACAACCAAGGAACAATAAAACTTGATGTTCCAGACATGATACCGCTAGCAATTACGTTTCCGATTGGGATAGCCAAAATCAAACCTGCCAAACCTCCCAAAACACATATCACAATTGCTTCAATCAAAAATTGTAAACGAATTACTCTTGGTGTTGCCCCTAATGATTTTCTGATACCGATTTCTCTTGTACGTTCAGTTACCGACACCATCATAATGTTCATCAAGGCAATTGCCGCACCAAGTAAGGTAATAAATCCGATACCAAACCCTCCTATTCGTAATACACCTGTTATACTTTCTGATTGTTTTACCAATGAATCTGAACGTTCGATACTGAAAGAATCTTCTCTACCTAACTCATCCTGACGAACGATACGCATGGCTCCACGAGCTTCCTCCATAATATTTTCAACATCTTTGATATTAGGAGCAGAAGTCACAATATCAAATGTCAGATTACGTCCTTGCGACAGTTTGCGACCCGTTTCGAGTGGCACAAAAACTACACGGTCGTCACCCCCACCCATAAAACTTCCTTTTTTCTCTAGTAAACCTACAATTTTATATTTTCCACCAGAAATCGTAATTTCTTGATTTAGTGGGTTACTATTTTTTTCAAAAAGTTGACTAATTACATCTACTCCAACAATACAAACATTGGCCGCACGCTCCAAATCACTACTTGAAAAATCACGACCACTCGCAATTTTATATCCTTTCATATCCAAGTAATTTTCGTCAGTACCGATAATTCTGGAGTTAGGATTTGTCTTTTTTGATTCGTGTTTAATTTCTGAATTGAATGTAACGTTGGTCTTCATCCCAATAATAGCCTGCTTGCCAAACAATGCTTTATACATTTTTGCCTGACGGTAGTTGATGGGTGGATAATTACGTTCTTTTTCTCCTTCTTTTCTAATTCTAAAAACATCTCTATTGCGAATATCGAATGAGTTGGCACCCAATCCCGAAAAGCTATTATCTACCGAGCTTTGAATCCCGTCTATGGCTGTCAAAATACCCACTAAAGAGGTAATGCCTATGGCAATAATCAGCGCTGTTAAGACCGTTCTCAGCATATTACCTTTGATAGAACGTAGGGCTTCTCGTATATTTTCAATAAAGTTCATATAATTGAAATTTAAGTTTTGTGCAATAATGATAATTTGTCACTATTATTTTCTGAACTAAAATTTTGTAAAACAATCCTTTATCATGTCGATGTTTGTTAAAGATTATTCTGTACAAAACAACTTCCTTTACGAATCATATTATGTGCTTTGGTGATTAGCACTATATTTGTGGTAAGGAATCCTTGCAGAGATATACATTCCACGGTAACATTTTCGTTGAAATATCAACTGTATTTATCCGCTTAGTAGCTTTTTGTACTTCTCTGGAGTAGTTTGGCTATAATAGTTTTATGACGTAACAAATTTAGGTCTTGTCAGACAAAATTCTCAAACCAATGAAGCGCCTTATATTTCCGTTTATCATATTTTTTCTTTTTTGCACCCGTGCATGGGCCTCGTACATCCTTATTCCGATGGATGATACCCAAAAAAATCACCTCAAAGCCTATGGCTTGGCCTATTGGGTTTTGAAAAACCACGAAACTGAAGTTGAATGGTTATTGAATTATCGTGGTGGTGCTTTTATGGTTCAGCAAGCACAAAAGTTTGAAAACGAATTGGTGATTCGTGGTATTAGCTATGAAGTTATTTCGGATGGTGATGCTGCTCAAATTCGTACAGAATTGAGTAGTCCTGATGTCAATATGGATGTTGTAAAATTACAAAAACCTCCAAAAGTTGCCGTTTATTCTCCCAAAACAGCCCAACCTTGGGACGATGCAGTAACCTTGGCAATGACCTACGCTGAAATTCCTTATGATTTAATTTTTGATGAGGATGTGCTAAATAACAAACTACCAGAATATGACTGGTTGCACTTACACCATGAAGATTTTACAGGTCAAATGGGTAAATTCTGGAACCAGAGTAGTCAACCTTGGTATCAGGCGCAGTTGCGTGAGGATAAGAAAAATGCGGCGAAATATGGCTTTAGCAAAGTATCTCAGTTAAAATTAGGAGTGGTCAAAAAAATTAGAGACTTTGTTGCAGGAGGAGGCTATATGTTTGCCATGTGTACTGCAACAGATACCTATGATATCGCTTTGGCAGCCGAAGGGCTTGATATCGTCGACGCCTTTTATGATGGCGATGGTTATGACCCCAATGCTGACAAAAAATTGAATTATGCCAATTCATTTGCCTTTCAAAACTTTGGGTTAGTATATCATCCTCAGGTAATCGAATTCTCTACAATCGAGGCGTATCCTAACAACGAGCGTCCAGTAAGAGAAGATAATGACTATTTTAACTTATTTCAATTTTCAGCGAAGTGGGATCCTATTCCTACGATGTTGACACAAAATCATGAAACAACCATTCATGGTTTTATGGGGCAAACAACTTCTTACAAAAAATCATTGATTAAACCAGAAGTAACGATTTTAGGGGAAAATCGCTCACTAAATGAAGCTCGTTATATTCATGGAACTTTCTTGAAAGGCTTTTGGACATTTTATGGTGGTCACGACCCTGAAGATTATCAGCACTTTGTCAACGAAGAACCTACAGATTTGAATCTTCACCCTAACTCAGCAGGTTATCGTTTGATTTTGAATAACGTTTTGTTTCCTGCAGCAAAGAAAAAGAAACAAAAGACTTAATTTAATTTGAAAATGTGCGAATTTGAAAATTTAGGGATTTGAAAATGGGAAGATTTAGAAATGCTTTAATCTGCTTTTGTAAATCTCCCCATTCCTGAATTTTTAGACATTTTTCATTTTCAAATCTTCAAATCCCCAAATCTTCAAATCACCTAATTATCTAATTTTCATAGTAAAGGCATATTTTCCAGAACCAAAGGTTTTAGAAATCCATTTACCATCTTGCTTCAAATCAGTCAAAGCTACTCCGTTATTTTTTATAGAGCTTATATCCGAAGTCGGGAAATAGACTGTTGATTCGGTATTGGCTGGTACTTCTATTTCTAGGGTCAGCAAATCCCCCTCTATTTTCCAGTTGGAAGCAATTTTACCATAAGGCGTCAAATAACTACCTTTTGCAAAAGTCAATCCTCCTCCTAGTTCAGGTTTGATAACGCTCAACTTATAGCCAGCTCCATCTGCTTCCTTGGTATCTATTCCTGCAATGGTGCGATACATCCAATCGCCAACGGCACCATAGGCATAATGATTGAAAGAGGTCATACCAGGGTCTTGGAAAGTACTATCTGGTTTCATCGAATCCCAGCGTTCCCAAATGGTAGTTGCACCATGCGACTTGATAGGATATAACCACGAAGGATAGGTATCTTGTAAAAGTAGTTTGTAGGCTATATCATTTTGCCCATAACGTGTCAAAACAGGATTTAGAAATGGCGTTCCTAAAAAGCCCGTAGTTAGATGATACTCGTAAGATTTGATATTTTCAACAAGGCGATTTACAGCGTTTTGGCGCAGTGACTCTGGTAACATATCAAACTGCAATGCCAAAATATAGGCGGTTTGCGTTTCTGAAATCAATCTTCCAGAAGCCGTCATAAATTCTTGCTGAAATGCTTTTTTGACTCTTTGTAATAAAGCCTCATAGTCTGCAACCTCCTCATTTTTCTGCAATACCTTAGCTGCTTTTATCATCAACTCAATATTATACGCATAAAAACATTGAGCTACCAAATACACATCTGTCACGGCTGATTTTTGTCCGATAGCACTTTTCGAATCATCAACTCTATACGACAACCAATCGGCAAATTGAAATCCCATATTCCAGAGGTCATTTTTTGCTAAACCTCTCACATGGTTCAAATATGCCTTCATGCTCGCATATTGGTCTTGCAAGATTTGTTTGTCGCCATAAACTACATACATGTTGTAAGGAATAATAATACCAGCATCAGACCAACCCGCAGCTCCTGTTACCTTGCCCAACACATTAGGAATCACAAATGGGATAGCGCCGTCTGGTTCTTGGTCAGCAGTTACGTCTTTGAGCCATTTAGCAAAAAATTGATTTACATTAAAATTATAGGCTGCTGTTCTTGAAAATACCTCTGCATCACCCGTCCAACCTAAGCGTTCGTCACGTTGTGGGCAATCGGTAGGAACATCCAAGAAATTGCCTCTTTGTCCCCACTGAATATTTTTTTGTAGTTGGTTCACCATTGGATTTGAGCACTCAAAACTACCCAGCGGTTTCATGTCAGAATAGAGGGTAACAGCCGTAAAATCTTCGGGATTAATTTTACCTTCTACCCCTTCTACTTTTACATATCTAAATCCAAAAAAGGTAAAATGTGGCTCAATCGTTTGATTCGGCTCGCCACTCAACACATAATGTGCCTGTGCTTTGGCTGAACGTAGGTTTTCAAAATATGGAACGCCATGTTTATCTAACATTTCGACATGATATAGCTTAATCATCTGACCTGCTTTTCCCGAAATCTTAAACTTTACCCACCCCACTACATTTTGTCCAAAATCTAAAATTGTTTCTCCTTTCGGTGAAGTCAGTACTTTGACAGGTTTAAATGTTTCATGCTTTTTGATAGGCTCATTTACGGAAGCATTCAAATAATCTGTCGCAAATGAAGCTACTTTTACATTTTGCCATTTAGAATCATCAAAATTTGCTAAATCCCAACCCTTAATTTCCTTTCTTAAATCCTGACGCTCGCCATCATATATTTCAGAAAATAAAATATGACTGGTCGTTGATTTCCAAGAATTATCAGAAACTATCCAATCCTCTGAACCATCGGCATATTTGATATGTAACTGAAATAATAAAGCGGTTTCTTTTCCATATAGGTTTTTATGATTTTCCCAAGCTAATTTCGTTCTGTACCAGCCACTCCCCAATGTAACACCAACAGCATTTTTTCCTGTACTCAATTGTTTGGTAACATCATAAGTCTGGTACTGCAAATGCTTATTATAACTTGTCCAGCCTGGTGTCAGAAAGGCATCGCCTACTCTTTTACCATTCAAACTTGCTTCATACAAACCTCTGGAGGTTACAAAAACTGTTGCGGATGCAATGGGCTTTTTTACCTCAAAAGTTTTTCTTAAATGTGGCACAATTCCATTGACTGAATCCGCCTCAATGCCCGAATTAATCCATTGCGCTTTCCATTCGTCATGACGCATCATGGCTGTTTGAAAATTGGCGGTTGCCAAGGCAGGAGTTTTCGTTTGGCTATCCCACACTTTTACTTGCCAAGTGTACTTACTATCTGACTCAAGATTTGCGCCACCATAAGGAATTTTAAGAGAATTATCGGAAGAGATCTTGCCTGTTGACCAAACCAATTTCTTTCCAGAACGAACACTAATTTCGTAGGCTGTTTGCTTAACATTTTGTTTGTCCGAATTGAGTTGCCAACTAAAGCGTGGCTGCGCTCTATCAATTCCAATTGGATTGGAGAGATTTTCTACTGTTAAATTCTGAACTGAAAGCTGTGCCCAACTACTAAAGCTCAAGAGTGAGGCAATTAAAAATGGAGGTAAATGATATTTCATAGTTTATTTTTCGACAATAAAATTTGGTTTTATTGAAAAATATAAAATATTTTTTGGTAATCTGTCTTGGTCTAGCGTATAGGGTCAGGAAAATCTAACGAGGTAAGGTTTTAACTTTTCATTGATTTCACGTATTCCTAACCCTTGTTTAAGCGCACTATAACTTGAATTGATTTTGTCCTTTTTTAAGAATCATCGTTTTCCCTTTCCAAACAAAAGTACCCTCGACTGGACTTTCTATCTGTATTTTCCATTGATTTCCTATCTGAGAATAATCACAAATTATTTTGCCTTGAGGATGTGGCATTTCTCCTTTAATTTGAGTTAAATTACCCAAATGAGGTTCTATTTTTACTTTAGAAAAACCTTGGGCGTCAGAATCAATTCCTAATATCACTCGATAAAATTCAATATTAGGACTGGCCCCCCAAGCATGACAGTCTGAACGAGCGTGTTCTATTTCTGAAATTTCTGCCCATGTAGTTAACCCTAGTTCTATATTACGTTTCCAATCGCTCAACCAAGCAATATATTCATCCCCTTTTCCCGCTTTTACCAAAGCTTGGTGCAAATAGTATTTAAAGTAAATTGAGGCTGGAGCTAAAGATTTATCATTGAGAAGTTTATTACTTACTTGTGCATAATTATTTGGAGAAATTACCTCTGTCAAAATACCAAGGCTATTAGCATGTTGAGAAAATACATCTTTATCCTCGGTATCAGCCAATATCCCTTTTGAAGCATCCCAATATTTTTGTAAAATCATTTTTTTCAATTGCAAAGCCTTCTGCGAATACATCTCAGCATAAGCTTTCATGCCCAACTGACTTTCTAGGTCGGCCGCCACTTGATACCCCCAAAGCAATTGCAAGTCTAATACAGCTGAAGAGCCATTTTTGCCATAAGGAGCTTCACCGTTACTCCATCCTTTACGGTTTTCGACCCAGTCTGTAAATATCCAGTAAGGAACCTTACGCAATGAGCCTTCAGGATTTTGGTATTTTTCAAAAAACCACAAGATGTTTCTCACACCTTGCAATTTCTCTTTGATAAAATTGGCATCTCCACGATATTTTAAATAATCCTGAAGCATACCAATATACCATAATGAAAAAGTAGGTATTTGTTGGGGAGAAAAAGAAGGGTGACGGCTCAGGGTAATTCCCTCTGCCATACGAGAATGTTCCATTTGATTCAAGGCATTGCGAGCCAAACGATCATCACCAGCATTGAAATACGACACTAACGCTTGGATACGAGCGTCGCCAATATATTGTAGCTGTTCATAATACGGACAATCCATATAAGTATCTACTGCACAAAGCCTTGCTGTACGCCAACCAATAGACAAGTAAGGTTGAAAGTCAATAGTTGCACTTTGTAATTGTGCTTTTTGGGTAAAAGGAAATCCTACAAAAGTGCTTGATATTTCCTTTATAGTAAGCGGCTCTGCTCCTGTCTGAATCTCTAATTGGACATATCTGAATGTTCGGTAAGTCAAAGATTCGAATACCTCAGAATCTTTTCCAGAAAGTAAAAGGCTATCTTTTCGACCTACGATAATTTTACCCTCAATTTCATTACGATTATTTTTCAAAATCTGTCTCTTCTTCAGTGCTTCGGCATCCATCAATGCTTCGGCATAAGTCAAACCTACTTTAGTATCTTTTCCTTTTTGAAAAATAATTTTAGGAAAAGCATTGGTCAAAAAACCTTGATCAAGCAAGATTTTCACATGTGTAATAGCAGGTATTTCCCAAGATACATTTTCAAGATTAGGGTTCGTAAGTGTCACTCCTTCAACTTTTCTAATTGCACTGAAATATTGTTTTTTATATTCCATTGCAGGCAAAGCAGAGGGTACTAACATCCAGTTATTAATATCTGATATTCCTTTGGGACAAGCGCCTCTCCAGCCAACTCGTTCAGCAGTAACCCATTGATTATCGTCAAAGTTTTCTGAATTCCAGTTGGATGGCAATGTTTTAGTGAAATCCAATAATTCACCAGCACCTGCCACATAATAGGCAGGATGACCAACGCCTTTGGACAATGGCTGATAGGCTTGATTCGAAAAGCTCTTCCAAGTTGGATTGGTATCTATAATCTTCTCGGCTGAGGTATTGCCTGTCAACACAAATGCGGTGCGGTGCGAAATTTGTCCTTCTGCCCTAAAATTCCCTTCGTTCCACACAATGGCAGCGATGGTATTTTTACCTTTTTTAAGATAAGGAGCAATATTTACGGTTTCGAAATTCCAGTAAGATAAATCTCCTCTGGCAGGTCCTTGCGAAATGACGTTACCATTGACAAACAGCTTATATCGGTTGTCCGCCGACACATGAATAATAAAATCTGAAGGTTGTTGAGGTAGCTCGAAGTTTTTCCGAAAATGATACACACCATACGCTTGCGGAACCGTTTGCGGAGCTGCAATCCAATAGGCGGGCCATATCTTGTTGAGTATATCTGGATGAATTGTTTGGGCAGTGGTAGCCAAACTCACACCAAGAAGTAAGAGGAGAAGTTTTAAGGATTGTGTTTTCATTGGATAGTTTATTTATATTTTATCATAATTATAAAACAACATGGTAAAATTCTATTTTATATTAGATTTATTCATAAATGTAAAAATCCTATTCATTCCAACTATCATTGTCAGTCCTTATTCCTTAGAGCCAAAATCAAAAAAGGCTAGAAATATCACGATAGAGGTGATTTCTAGCCTTTTTTTAAAAGAGAAAATAATTAAATTTAATTAGCTTTTCCTACTATTTTCATCAGTTGCCACTTTACATTGGCATATATACCCATGATGCTATGAGGAATCACATAGCTCATTATTACCTTTTTCAAATGCTCTGGTTTATTTGGTCTAGAAAGAACCAGTGACTTCAACGCGTAGTAACGTGATAAAATAGGGTTGTTACCATATTGAATTGAATTTGCCAACATCAAGTAATACCTAGCAATATTCTTGCGTACTCTTGTATGAAAACGATAGTCTAATTCTTGATCTATACCCTTATACATACCAATACGATTGAACAAAAATTCTGCATCCTGCTTACCATCTGTAAAACTCATACCTCCTCCATTTTTACGATAAACAGACATGACATCGTTCATGTAGTAAAATTTACCATGTTTTCCGAGCAAAATATATCTTGGGATATCGCCACTTTTAGACTCATGAAACCACTGAGGGTAAGTTTTCATGATTCCATGACGAAACATCACCGCCGAGGTTGCCATATACCAAACCTCGTCTTCGCCTACTAAATCATCAAGCGTTGTAACAACCTTCTGATCAGGCGTATTGACATATTCATCAGGATGAGAACCATCTTCAAAATGAATTAAAGCATTGTGAAAACAAGCGACAAAGTCAGGGTTAGCATCCAAAAAATCAACCTGTTTTTGTAATTTATGAGGACTTGTCCAATAATCATCGCCATCCATTGGTGCAATATACTGCCCTTTTGCTTCAGCAAGCGTTGCCATTGTATTGTTTTTCCCAAAACCACCCAAGTTTACAGGATGTAACAATGGCTTGATTAAGTGAGGATATTTTTGCTGATATTCTCTAATAATATCAGGAGTGCTATCGGGCGATGCGTCATCGCCGACAATTACTTCGTAATCAAAATTAACTTGCTGATTAACAATGCTATCGAGCGTTTGACGTATGTAATTTTCGTGCTTATATGTATGGACAATTACGCTTACTTTAATCATTGAAATGGGTATTAGGTAGCAATATCTAGAAAAGAAGAAAATACATTAACTTCTTCGAAAACTAGTACTGATTTAATTTCTATTACTTAAGTGGAAAGAATAATCGATAAAACCTTTTGTTCAAAAACAAAAGACCTGTGAGGGATGCTCACAGGTCTGCAAAGATACAAGGAATATTGTTAGGCAAAAAGTTGCTCTAATTGTTCTTTCTTAGGAAAATCTGGCGTTACCAAATTTTCTTCGGGTTTGTAAATATATGGCATTGGAAATCCTCTTTCTTGGAAAGTTGGCTCAGCCATATTATTGTAACGCAATTGGATAGACCAGCGAATGTTTTGTGTGATATTATCGCCAGAACGGTGTACCAAGAATGCTGAGAAAATCAATAAATCGCCTACTTCAAAGGAAGTTTGTACATAATCTTCTTCAGGTAATGCGTCTTGAATAGACCCTGTATAGCCAGAAGTATCAGCTTGTAACAAACCAACTGTATGACTTGCAGGAATGATTTGTAATGCACCCAAATCTGCATCGCAATCGACTAATGGGAACCACAAAACTACGCTGTCTAAAGATCCTTGACCTGTACGCCAGTCTTGGTGAGCGCCCAATTTCCAGTGACTACCACCTTTTGATAGATATCGGCTATTGAATTGCATCGCAGGACGAACAGCAATGGTCGGAAACTCATACCCAATTTCTTTCAATAGGTTTACAATACGCTCGTCTGTACCCAGACGGTGCATCGAAATCAAGTGTTGTACTTGTTTACCTGTATTGACAAAAGAAGTGAAATCGGCCTGAAAATAATCAAACATAGCTTTTTCGAAAGTATCACGGTCATTAATATCCACATCGATACCTAGAACACGCTTGATTTGAATCGCAAAAAGCTGTCTTGCTTCTGTATAAATTTTATTGATTTCTTCTTTTGAAAAGAAGTTTTTCAAAATCAAAAATCCGTCTTTATTGAATTGTTCTTTTGAGGCTGCCATAGCTTTGTGAAATGTTTGGCTAATTGCTTAGCAATGGGTTCAACAATGGCTCAAAATTATAGTACAGGATTTGGGATTTTTATGACAAATATCAAAAGCCTGAGTGACTATTTTTCTGAAACTGCATAGGCAAAACCTGATGCACCAAAGCCATTGCCATTGTACAACAAATATTTTTTGTCATTATGTTCATAATAGTGCGCATAATTTATCATGTTGTAGTCAAAATCTGCTGGATTTTCAGATTTTGCAATACCCACTAAATTATCTTTACGCTCCCATTTGATACCATCTAACGACTCTGCATAACCCATTCGATAACTTTGATCACGATTCGTACGATAGTCAACCGTATGACGATATGAGTAATACATTTTGTAAATACCATCTTCCTTGAACACACTCGGACGACCAACTGCATGTAGAAAATCGTCAAAAGCCAGTACTACATCGCCAGTTGAAGTCCAGTGAATACCATCTTTTGATTCTGCATAACGACAGTCATAGAACGGTTCTGGATACCCGTGAATATACTCACATTTTTGACCTGAAATATGCCACATTCTCCAAACCCCGTTGTCATACATTACCGAAGGCTGAGCTGCCCAGATTGGATTATGAATCGAACGATCCATGATTGGTCCACGAAACATTTTCTTGAATGACAATCCTCCGTCATGACTTATCGCCAAGCCCATCGACAAGCGATAAGAGTTATGCGTACGGTTCCAACCTGTATAATACAACCAAATATCGCCATTAGGCATATCGACAAACCAAGAAGGCATAGCTCCTGTTTCGTCGTATTCGCCAGGGCCACCCAGTTCTAAGATAGGCTTATCGTGGATATAGCGAATCTGAGTTGGGTCATCATATTCAACATCGATAAATGTAGGACGTGATTGACCTTGAGAATCTCTAGTTGAGAAATATATTCTTAAAAAATCTTCGTGTTTGTATGCAAATGGCACTTGAGCGTGCGATTGACTATGCGCCAACGAACCATCTGGTTTATAAACTACTCCTTTTTTAACCCACATAGTACTTTGATTTTGAATGATAAACGGAGAGTTGTGAACTCAAAATTTTCTACAATAAAATTCCAAACTCCAACTCTAAACTCAACACTTTTTTACGCTTTCTTTTGTGCGTTTCTCTCTGCACGAATTCTCCAGTTATCTTCAAAATCTTTTCCTGGAATTTGAAGATTTACATTTACTTCTGGAGTTTTGTCAGTTTTCTCAAACGCCAATACGTAGTATCCAAAACCAAAAATCCAATGTAACTCAAAATTATCAATATTTTTAGGAAGGTCTTCCAAAGGTACTTGATCTGCAAACATTGGGTTGGCAGACATCAACGTTTGGTAACTTGATTGGTCACGCAACCATGGCGCAACGCTTTCGTCACCTACTACTACACGACCACCAACTTTTACCACACGATTAAACTCTTCGAACGCCTCTTTACGCTCTGAGAAGGTATTGATACCTCCAAAGTGGAAAACTGCATCAAAAGTATTGTCTTCGAAAGGCAAATACGTACCGTTGGCAATAAAATAATTTACATCTACTCCTTCTGGTTGAAGACGTTGTTTTGCTAAACGTAACATATTTGGAGACAAATCCGACAAAAATGCTTGACCTCCAGGTGCAATGGCCTTGATAATCAACTCAGAATCTTTGCCTGTACCAGCACCCACTTCCAAGACTTTCATTCCAGGCTTTAGACCAAGAAGGTTCGTCATTTTTTGGCGAACAGTCGCTTCGTCAGAATTCAATGACTCAAAAACCCAAGTCACACCACGATCATAACGCTGATAAGCATCATTATAAGCTAATTGTTCTTTACGATCTTGCTCAAATAATTCCTTAGGATATGTCAAGTCAACGATGTCGTTGATTTCATAAGAAATGGGTTCTTCTGTCGAAGTATTATGTAATGTATTGCCGTCTTCTGCCAAAACCAAAGCTGTTTTAGTTTTAGGGCAAATAAATTTTTGTTCGTAGTTACTCATTGCGTTGCACGAATTTTTTCGTGATATGAATTATAAATTAATGTCTTTACTAGAAATTTTTGCTTTTTCAGCAGGATTGCCTTTATAAATACTCCAAGGCTCTGTTTTCTTTCCTGTGAAGTTAGTTCCCATAGCAAACAACGTTCCTTCTGCGATATGTACTCCATCGCGAATGGTAGCGTTTACTCCAAAAAAGCAATAAGGCTCAACCACACAACGACCCGAAAGTACCACATGAGAGGTAAAATACACATGGTCTTTAATTGTGCCATGATGCCCAATATGATTACCGCTCCAAAGCACGACATTGTTACCAATTGTCACAAAAGGTTGGATGGTATTGTCTTCGAGAATAAAGCAGTTTTCACCAATTTTGTCTGTCAGCACTGTAGCTCTTGAGCTGATATACGATATAAATTCATATCCTAAATCTTTGGCTTCTTGATAAACCTTGGCACGAACTTGGTTCATTTTTCTTTCTGACAGGGGAGCAAAAAACTTGTATTCGTTGGTCGGATACAAAGTCGTTACCTCTTCGAAAGGTACTACTGGCAAGCCACAAAAGGTTGGCTCTTTAATATACTCTTGATTTACGGTAAAGGCCACAATTTCATGGTCTGTATCAGTAGTCAAATAATAGTGGGCGAGTTCGGCCACCAGCTCTGTTCCAAAAACAACAACTTTTGCCATAGTTCGTTTAGTTTATTAGGTCAAAAAAGCTCAACCAGTCTGGTTAGTGTAAATTCATATAGATTTTTACCTTAGCAGTTATACCAATTCATACGAATCTAAAAATGTTTGTATTTGCTCGACAGAATTGAACATCAAAACATCAATAATGGATAACCAAGGAACAAAATCATTCTTTAATTGCGGATATTGAACGGGTTTACTTTTAATAAAATTTAATTGCATTCCCTTTTCTTCGAACACCTCTTTTTGATACAACTCGATACCTCCAATTGGGTTGATATAATGATTAGCCTTTTCTTGTAGACATATATCCAAGATACGAGTTTGCGCTTTCAATTCGATATTTTGGTAAATCGCCGAGCTAGGAATTATCTCCGTTGTGATGCCCAAATAAGCATTGATAAGCTTTAGATTTTCAACAATAATTTCAGAAAAAATTGTTTTTTCTTGTCCTAATGTTTGCTCTATGATTGGCCTAACCTGCTGAAAATATGGTGCTTTTTTATAGCTCTGTTCCAGCGTTTTTAACCATTTTGATTTCCAAGCATCATCCCAATTTACTTCTATTTCATTGATTAACTTATTCTGACTTGCTTCTTTCAAGGGGATAGTAAAAAGACTATCCTTGCCATTTACCAGAATTCTATTGCGATTAATCCAGCCTCTGTTGATAAAATTTACATCATCATAAATGACAAATTTATCTACTGCTTTAATCAATTGGAAATACCCTATATATGGAAAAATATAGGGTTGCATAATCGCTAGTTTCATATCGTAAGCTTCTCCAACAACCGAAGAACTTTATTTTAACTTTCTTAAATAATAATCTTCTCCTCTAGTAATCATATTCTTCATGGTCGTATCTGTTCCCAATCGAATATCCCCAGGCTGAGGTTTAATGACCTTTTTGGCGAAGAATAAATATTGTGCTTCCTTCGGAATTGGTTGAACACCTTTTTCGAAAGGATTTATAACGATCAAAGTACGGGTCAATTTTTTGCCCCATAGTGGATACTCAAAGTCATCGTTAATAGTAGCCAGCGCAACGGTGGCATCTTGAGGTACCAACTCGTCAAACTTATGATAGGCAGGCGTTATGTCAGGACGAGCCCATGTTTGAAGGTCAATTCTATCAGTATCAAAAGCAGAAGGACGCCCCAAGGCTGCAATTGGCAAACAGCGTTCATTCAAATACACAACCAAAATGGCTGATGCCGATGCCACTAATACAACAATTGCTGTATAGAATTTCAATAGTATAAACGACCCGCTTTGTAACCTCCATTTATTGCCTTCATGAAATAACAATGTCACCAATGGAACCGCATACACGGCAGTACTAATCATATAACGACCTTTCCAAGCGTCGTAAGGTGCCGTAAAACTCAGAGCTGCAAAATGCAAACAAAAGGCAACTGCCAATACATAAAACGCAATTCCTCTACGAATCAAACCAATCAACACCAATACTACCAGCGGTAAAACAATGGCAAAGCCAAATATTCCCCAGTGAGGGTTTGCATTAAAAAACTCAAACCTTACATTATACGAAAAAGGGTTAATGGTAAAGTCCGTTTCTTCTTCGAGGCGAAGATGAAGCTTTTTCTCAACTTTCTCGATAGGTTTTCTTATTAATTGATTGACCGTTTCAAATTGTTCAACATTTCTCAATCCATCCAAATTCACCATATCAATCGAATATCTCACAACATTACGAGAGCCTTGTTTGATAAGGTTTTTCAATGTTCCTGCACGTTCCACAGATTGGTGTTTTAATGCAGTAGGTGGTCCAATCGGGTGACCAAACAATTGGATATTTCTCAAATAACCTGTTGGTAAAGTAAACAGTACAATCCCAACCGTTAAGCCAACAACTAAGTGAGTCAATCTACCAAAGGTTCTTGACCAGAAATGTTGATAAGAGTCACCGAATTTATCAATAAATTTCGCTCTTAAATCTTCGCCAAAAACTGTATAAATAATAATCAAAAACAGCGGAGGGAAAGAAAAAACGAAAGTAATCTTATGTCCTAAAGCTATTCCAAAAGTCAATCCAGCAAGATATAAATAGCGTCTCCAATGTTTTTCTCTGTAAGTAAAAAGAAAATACACCAAACAAGCCAAATACGAACCTAACACGATATCGGTTTCAGTTGAAATTGACTGCATCATAACATCGGGCAATAGCCACATTACTAGAGCAGCAAAAACACTCGCCGTAAAATTTTTGGTTAATCTTTCGGCAATACCAAATACGCCAAAACCAATAATGATATAAGCGGTATGGTGAATCACCTTAAACCAATTTTCTATACGACCACTCATGAGATAATTGTAGATTTGAATCGTACAAACACTACGAGGATACGTATCAATATTCCAGTTTGTTCCTCCAAAATGAGCCATAGAACCATGACGCATATAATACATCAACCTGTTCAAATGTCCAGTCATGCTGTCCCACTCGTTTGGAACAGTATAAAAAATCAGGAAAAGATTGGTGATTTCTGTAATAATAAATGCGCCAAAAAGTAGTCCAAAAGACCATTTTAACCACACAGGAAGGTTTCCAAACCAATTCCAAACCAGTTGAGTTCGACTTCCGATTAGTTCAAAAAATGTAAACCGTTCACGTTGATCTCGACCAAATAATTTGGTGAATTGTACGTAGAATACAAAAGCTGGGATAAAAACTGACAATGCCCAAAAGCGACGATCATCGATTTTACCTATTTCAGAAAGCGCAAATCCTGTCAAAATAACACTACCACAAAACGTAATGTATGCCGTAAGTACAATATCCACCAAAGATTTCATGCAAACCCTAGAGGCTATTCTCAACACAAAGCCTATAAAACTGGCAAACAGGATTGGATAGATAAAATTCATATCAATAATTTTAGTCAATAGAAGTATTAGAGATTTTCGTTTACGATACGTGCAATTCTATACACATCTTCATGCGCCAAATCATAATATAACGGCAAAGCCAAAGCTCTTAAGGCAAAATCGTCGGAAATAGGACAAGTACTTTCTTCTGTTACGAATTTGAGTGTACTCAATGATGGGTAAAAGTAACGACGAGGCATAATCTGATTTTCAGACAAAGCATCTCTTACCTTCAGCAAAGCTGCTTCAGATTCGAAGAAAACAGGATAATACGCATAATTTTTCACCGTGTTTAGTGAAAGCTCTGGTCGACCAAGTTTCTCCCAATTTAATTCCTGATCATATATATCGAAAATTGCCTTACGAGCGGCAATAATTTCTGGCACTTTAGGAAGATTTACCAAGCCCATAGCAGCATGGAACTCAGAGTTTTTCCCATTAATTCCAATCGTAAGATAATCGTCGCCAATATGTCCAAAGCTTCTATATCTATCTAGAAGCCAAGCGTATTCGTCATTATTGGTAATCACTGCTCCACCCTCAACCGTATGGAATACTTTCGTAGCATGAAAACTACAAGTGCTAATATCACCAAAAGAAAGAAGTGATTTATCATCTACGGACGCTCCGAAAGCATGCGCTGCATCGTAAATAAGCTTAACATTATGTTTGTCAGCTATTTTCTGCAACTCATAAACTTCACAAGGATTGCCATATACGTGAGTAGCTAAAATTGCTTGTGTATTTTCGGTAATCGCAGCTTCAACCTTTTGTGGATCAATACACAAATCTGAACGCAGAATATCGGCAAAAACAGGGGTACAGCCCTCCCAAACTACAGAATGGGAAGTTGCACAGTAAGAAAATGGTGTAGTAATAACTTCTTTGGTTACTCCTAATACTTTAAGTGCTAACTGAATAGCAATAGTACCATTTGATACAAACAAGCAATGCTTTACGCCTAAATAATCCTTAATTTTTTGTTCTAATTCACGTACTAGCGGGCCATTGTTCGTGAGTTGATTTCGCTCCCAAATGCCCTTTAGGTAGGCTTCATATTCCTCATAAGGAGGTAAATATGTTTTAGTTACATTAATCATTTAGCGTAATCTGGATATAAGTTTCAATTTCGAAGTTTCTCTTTTCTAGCAAAAAGCAGAAAGCTTTAGTTAATTCAATATTAAATAGCGTTTTCGTATTCCAACTGCATAATTGGAAACTCAATTTTCGGACGTACATATCCTGGCCATTTACCATACCACACTGTTCCTTCACGATAGTCCTCAATCTCGAAAATCAACGCTTCTTCAAAATTATAAATCACAGAGGCAGTGTCTTTCACAATCATAAAAGAGAGTGAATAAGAACCATCATTTAAGAAATCACTAGGAATTTCACATTCTGCGGAGATAATACCTTTTTCAAATTTGATAGAAGGTGTACCAATATTAAAAATACACTCACCTGTCAACGAATTCACATGGAGACTAATATTCAAGTTAGCTTGATCCATGAAATTCCAAAACTCAATTTGGATTTTGAATGAAGTACGAACATCCAAATGGTTTTGGTTATCCAAATAATTAGGTACAAGTTTAACACTTTTCAAACGAACTCGGTCGTTGCCAGGTGCTTCATTCTGATTAGAATAGGTAACTTGTAAATCTGTTTTTTGAATTTGACTCAAATAGTTTGACATAATGAGATTAGTCTCTCCCATTTGAATCAATTGTCCTTTTTGCATGTACATAGCTTTATTACACAGACCTTGTACTGCTGTTAGGTTATGACTTACAAATAAAATAGTACGTCCTGAAGTCGAGGCATCCTTCATTTTGCCAAGACATTTACGCTGGAAGTCTGCATCTCCTACAGCCAACACCTCATCAACAATCATGATTTCTGGCTCCAAGTGTGCAGAAATAGCAAAACCTAATCGAACGTACATCCCTGACGAATAACGTTTTACAGGAGTGTCAAGAAATTTTTCAACACCTGCAAAATCAACGATTGCATCAAAATGCTTCTTGATTTCATCACGCTTCATGCCAAGAATAGCACCATTCAAAAAGATATTCTCACGACCTGATAATTCAGGGTGAAAGCCTGTACCAACCTCCAATAAACTGGCAACACGACCTTTGATGGTGATCTTGCCTTGAGTAGGTTCTGTGATACGGCTTAATACTTTCAAAAGTGTTGATTTTCCAGCACCATTTGAGCCTACTACCCCAACTCTATCACCTTGCTCTATTTTAAAACTTACATCTTTAAGGGCCCAGAAGTCTTCATGTTCAACTTCATCTTCTTCCCCTTTAGTAAACATATTTCTAAACGTATTGGTAATCACCTCACGAAAGGTATCTGACTTTGCATTACCTTTTTTGTGATCAATGATGTATCTCTTACTAACGTTTTGTGCCTCAATAACAGTCATTCTACTTCAATATTTTAAATGTAATCAACAAACGAGTTTTCTCTTTTTCTAAAGAAAATAATCGCAATAATTGTGGTTAGACAAACAAAAATAATGGTTGGCAAAAAGCTATCCCATGTAAAATATGGATAGTTTGGAATCAAACACCAACGGAAACCTTCAATAATACCAGCTAATGGATTCAACCAAGTATAGAAAGGATACCAAGATAGTTCTTTTATAGAGGAAGTAGAATATGCTACAGGACAAATAAAGAAACCATATTGAACAATCAATGGAACAATTTGTTGAAAATCACGGTATTGTACATTAAGAGAAGCAAAAATAATCCCCAAACTTAATGCTGCCATAAAGGCAAAAAATAGAAACACTGGCACAAAAAACAAGTGATAGTCTACCGAAATACCGCTATAAATCAAAAATGGTACTAATACAATAAAACCTACAAAAAAGTCTAACAACGGAACTGCCACTGAGCTTAAAGGCATTAGCAATCGAGGGAAATATACCTTCGAAACGAGATTGGCATTACCTGTAATACTATTACTTACTTGCTGAAAAGCAGTAGCAAAAAAGTTCCAAAAAATTACCCCAGTGAATACGATGATTTTAAAATCAACGCCTGAAGTATCTTCAATTTTGGCAACCTTATGAAAAGCAAATACAAACACCAATACCGTCATAATTGGCCTGACAACTGCCCATGCCACTCCAATCATAGTTTGTTTATAACGCACTGTGATATCACGAACTGCTAAAATCCATAGCAATTCTCTAAATCTAATAATGTCAGCCCAATAATGCTTTTCAGACCTTCCTGCCTCAATGACTGTTTCTTGCATTGTTTAATTAACTATTTATTTTTCTTATCTTTTAACTTCTGAATTACGTCGCGGCCAGCAACAAATAATAGCGCTAATACTAAACCAATGGTTCCACCGAGTTTAATTCCTTTACCTTTGAGGGTAACATCGGCGCCAATTGGCAATTCTGAATCATCGATTCTTGTAAACAGAGGAGATTCTTTCACCATCGAAAATCTCAAGTTATCAAGGTTTCTAACTGCTTCTTGATACATCCCTTGTAATTGTGCAGAATTAGTATTTAATCTTTGTTGTTCAATCATCCCTTGCTGCATAATCACTTGTTGATTTTGGTCAACAACCTGTGCATATCTTCTTTGAGTACCATATAACTGACTTTTCAACGAGTCTACACGGCGTTCCATAATACCTAGCAACTCACGTGTTTTCTTTGTCTTTGTTTCAATATAAAAGTCAGTGACTGTTTTCAAAAATAAATTTGTCCAAACATGAGACAAAGTATCGTTTCGAGTTGTCGCAGCCATTGTCATCAAAGAGGATTTCTTATTATCATTAGAAATTGATGTTAGAGGTTCTAAAAATGCTTGTAACATTCTGATTTTAGAACGCTCATTAGCTGTGAGCTTTTCGTAATTAGTTTCTTTAAATCGAAAACGCTTCATCTCTTCATTATCTTTCCACTCATCTTGCAAGCCTCCTGACTTCTCAATTAAAAAGTTACCAAAAATGACAGACTTTCCATTGACTTCAACTTTAGAGAGTATCGCTCTATTATAGATATTTTTAGTTTTCAATAATTCAAAGAAATTTTCTCCACTAAATAGGCTACTACTAGGACTAGACCCTCCACCAATACCGAAGGCACTTGCCAAATCTGAAAGCCCACCACCACCGCTCGTTCCATTATCCATATTAAATAGAATTCTAGATGTATATGTTGATGGTTTCTTTGTTAAAATATCTATCGTATATCCAATAGCCAAACCTAGTAAAGTTATCACTAAGATAGTTTTCCAATTGGCCACGATTAAATCTTTGAAAACAATGATTTTTCTTACTATATCTTCAAAAGAAAATTGATCCTCTGGTAATACATTTTGAATTTGGGACATATATCTCTTCTTATAAATGCTAAAATTTAAAAAATTATTGGATTGTTCGGATTAATAAAACAATGGTAGTTATTCCTGATAATGAAGCAGTAATTGTTGAAATAGTACTCAACAATTGTTGGGTAACAAGCTGCTTTTGATTGATTCTAGGAACTACAATTTCTGCGCCTGGGTTAACTTTAGGATAAATATTCACTAAGCCTAATAACTTACGAGTACGATCTACAGAGCCATTTGCGTAAATAACATAGGAGCGTTTACGTGCAGAAAGAGACGTAAAGCCACCTGCTTCAGAAATATAATGTTTGAATGAAGCTCCACTAATGAATCTAGTAGAAGTAGGATATAGGATTTCACCTTGCATTCTTACAGTTTGAGGCTCCTTAGGAATTCTAATAATATCACCATCTTGTAACAATAAATTCGATTTTGAACTTTCATCAGACAACACATCTACTAGGTCTATCCCAATAGATTCTTCATAAACTTGCTTGACAGGTTCTACTCTTAAAGTTGCATCAGTATTATTATCATTTAATTCTTGTAGCTGTTTTGACTTTCTTTCTACCTCTTGATCTGTAAGTCTTACCTTTCTAATCAAAGTAGCACCGGCTGGGTATGCTTGAGCGTTTAGTCCCCCAGCACGTTTGACAACATCATATAATTTTTCGTCTTTTCTCTCCAAGGCATAAACTCCTGGAAAAATTACTTGCCCCTCAATTGATACAAATTGCTGTCTTTCGTAATTAGGAGAAGAACGTACAAATACCTCGTCAAATGGCTCTAATATAAATTTAGATGCTGAAGGGCTTATCGACAAATCTGGATTAATTCCAAATTGAAATTTCTCGCCAATGGTAGGAGTAATTTGAGACGGGTCATCTTTCCAAATATTCTTTTTTCTTCTAATTACTTCTACTCTACCTGTTGCAGCAGATTCCTTTAACCCACCAGCTTTAACAATCAAATCTTCAACAGTCATATTTTTAACATATGGGAATGTCCCAACAGAAGGTGTTTCTGTATTCGATGGTAACGCTCCCACTGATGTAGATCCAGAAGCAAACCTTTCTGCTAATTTCTCTCTCGCAATCAAATTAATTTCACCTTGTATCCTTACAGTATAGGTTTCCATCATTTCGATCCCAGAGTATACTGTAATCTCATCCTCTCTTTTAAGAGTAACATCTGGAATGACTCCTGATAAAATGTCTCGGTAATTAATAGCAATATTTTCTTTTGTTAAATCATCTTTAAGACGGACTAACGTAATACGATCTAGAAAAGCATCCTCTTTAAAACCATCAGCTCGTTTAATCAACTTAGTTAACGTTGGATTATCATTTAATGAATAACGCCCAGGTCGGAAAATAGCGCCTTTCAAATTAATAGCATTCTCGTATCTATTGAAGAGAATTTGGTCTATTGTGATAAAATCACCTGATTTTGGAAAGAATGAAGCAAGTATATCTCCACTAAGATCTATTAGTTTTCTTTCTTTATCAGTAAATCTAGTAACTTTAAACACACCCTTATATGCTTCAGGTAAAAATCCACCAGCATAATCATTGATTATCATTTCTAAATTTTCACCAGGTAGAACCTCAAAAATTGCAGGTTTCTTTACTTTCCCAACAATTTCAATACGTGACTTATATGGTGTAACTTGAATAATGTCTTGATCTTGTAATGCTATATCTTGACGTAAATTTCCAGTTGTTAATAAATCATACAAATCCACACGAGCTACTAGCTTTTTACCCCTAATTACTTTGATTTCACGGAATGTACCATTTTCGTTAGGTCCTCCTGCTTGATATAGTACATTAAACACTTTAGCCAATGATGGAACAGCATATGTACCAGGAGCAATAACCTCACCTATAACCGTTACACGTATTGTTCTAATATTGCCTAGAGAGATAGTAGCAGTAGTATTTGCGGGAGCTCCTCCACTTGCTTTTAATCCAACATAAATTTGAGACAATCTACTTACAATCCTTTTTTTGGCTTCTTCAATAGTTAATCCACTAACAAAAATATTACCTACACGGTCTACCTTAATATTACCATCAGGTGATACAGGCAACGTAGCATGGCTCTCAGAATAGCCATTAATATCAATAATTATTTCATCGTCTGGTCCCAATATATAATTTTTTGGGGTTGCCATACGTGCATAAGAATCAAATGTTATTTTCGAATTGTTAAAGATTGAATAACCAAAAATCTTCTTTCTTAGATTAACTATGTTAGAATCTACCTCATTTAAAGCTAATTCTTTCTTTCTTTTCAAAGAATCTACTTCGTTTTTCTCAGCAGCGATTTCAGTGACCTTTCTTGAACTAGAATTTTTGGTACCAGTTGAAGTGGTGGTTGGGCGTCCAACAGATGTAGGAAATGACATATTTGCAGGTATGCCAGGGATTTGTGCAAAAGAATTCAAACTCCATAAAGCAATCATCAATAAAGATATAGAGCGTAAGTTAACCGCAGACATAAATGAATGACGTGATTTTATAGTCTTCAAAACAAGATTACTGGGTTTTTTGAGTTGTAGCATGATTTTTAATTTTGTTCTTGGTTTGATTTGAGAATGATTTTTTCAAAATAATCCAAAAAACGGTACTTTTATTATTAAGATAAGTTTGAATTAAATTGCAAAGTAAATGAACTTTTGGCTAAATCTCGACAATCTTACGCAGATTAATTAGGGAGTGGACAATTAAATTAATATAGGCGTACGATTTTTAATGCTTTTTTGTAGATTTGCTAACTTCTTAATCCAAAACTATATTTCTGAGTCATATCGATTAGATTTCAGCTCAAAAACATAGCCAATATGTATTTTTTTAACTTGTTTTGATGAAACATCAATAAACCATTCTTTCTCTAGCAGTATGTCAACAATTCCAAATAATGAGGTTCAATATACCGAAGACAGTATTCGGTCACTAGATTGGAAAGAACATATCCGCCTTCGCCCTGGTATGTATATTGGTAAGCTCGGCGACGGTTCTTCGTCCGACGATGGAATATATGTATTAGTAAAAGAAATCGTCGATAACTCTATCGATGAGCACATGATGGGACATGGAAAAGCCATCGATGTGAAAATTTCAGACCACCGTGTAGAGGTTCGTGATTATGGACGTGGTATTCCACTAGGAAAAGTAATCGACTGTGTATCTAAAATCAATACTGGTGGTAAATATGATTCGGGTGCTTTCCAAAAGTCTGTCGGTTTGAACGGTGTCGGTACAAAAGCAACCAACGCGTTATCAAGCTTTTTTAGAGTACAGTCGTTTCGTGAAGGCAAAACAAAATGGGCTGAATTTAGCAAAGGAGAAATGCTTTCTGAATCAGATGGCGAACCAGAAAGTAACGCTAAAAATGGTACACAAACAATTTTTGAACCTGATAACACTATCTTCAAAAATTACCATTTTATCCCTCAATATCTAGATAATCTTTTCTGGAATTATGCTTATTTGAATGCTGGTTTGTCTATCAATTTTAATGGACAGAAGTATTTTTCTCAAAAAGGTCTTTTTGATTTATTAAGTAAAAAAACCAACGAAGAGGAAAATCGTTATCCCATTATTCATCTGAAAGGAAATGATATTGAAATTGCTATGACGCATGGCAACCAATATGGAGAAGAGTACTATTCGTTTGTAAACGGTCAGAACACCACTCAAGGTGGTACACACTTGCAAGCTTTTCGTGAAGCAGTGGTTCGTACAGTACGTGATTTCTATAAAAAAGATTACGCTCCCGAAGATATCCGTGCCAGTATTGTTGCTGCTGTAGCTGTACGTGTTCAAGAACCAGTTTTTGAATCTCAAACAAAAACCAAATTAGGGTCAATCACCATGTCCCCAGATTCTAGCTCTCAAACCGTTAGAAGTTTTGTAGGAGATTTTATCAAGACAGAGTTGGATAACTTTTTGCACAAAAATCCAACAACTGCTGAGGCCCTTAAAAAACGTATCGAGCAATCTGAGCGTGAGCGTAAAGATATTGCTGGTATCAAAAAATTGGCGAATGAACGTGCGAAAAAAGCCAATTTACACAACAAAAAATTACGTGATTGTCGTGTGCATTTATCTAACGAAAAGTCCGATAATCGTTATGATTCAATGTTGTTCATTACCGAAGGTGACTCAGCTAGTGGTTCAATTACCAAATCTAGAAATGTGCAAACTCAAGCAGTGTTTAGCTTGAGAGGTAAGCCACTTAACTGCTTTGGATTGACCAAAAAGATTGTTTACGAAAACGAAGAATTCAACCTACTCCAGCATGCCTTAAATATCGAAGATGGCTTGGAGGGGCTTCGTTATAACAAAATCATTATTGCAACCGATGCCGACGTAGATGGTATGCACATTCGTTTGCTGATGATGACATTTTTCTTGCAATTTTTCCCAGATTTGGTACGCAATGGTCATTTGTATATTTTGGAAACACCTTTATTCCGTGTTCGAAATAAAAAAGAAACGATCTATTGCTATTCCGACGAAGAGCGTCTGAATGCCATTCAAAAATTGGGTCCAAAACCAGAAATTACACGTTTCAAAGGTTTAGGTGAGATTTCTCCAGAAGAATTTGGTAAATTTATAGGCGATAATATTCGTTTAGAACCTGTAATTTTAGAAAAGGATACAACCATCCCTAAAATTCTAACATATTTCATGGGTAAAAATACCCCTGACCGTCAGAGGTTTATTATCGACAATCTCATTATTGAAAAAGACCCTGCCGAGGCAGCAGCATAGGATATAGGTTAGAACTCAACAATTGTTGAGTTCTAATTCAACTATCTCTTTTCCTGCTCATTCGCAGAAATATCCTGTTAACCATAATATGACCCTAGAACAATTACGACAACAGATTGATGAGCTTGACAACGAAATGCTTGAGATACTTAACAAGCGTATGGAAGTTGTAAAGCATGTTGGAGAGCTTAAAAAAACGACTCAGACCGTTATTTATCGTCCTGAGCGTGAGAAACAAATCATCGACCGTCTTGCAGAAATGAGCCAAGGTCTATTGACTCGTCCTGCGATTGAGGCTATTTACCTCGAAATTTTTGCAGTATCTCGTAATCTCGAATTGCCAGAACGCATTGCTTATTTGGGTCCTGAAGGAAGCTTTACTCACCAAGCAGCCGAAAGCCGCTTTGGCGCTATGAGTGACTACTTGCCTTTGCCAAGCATTCGCTCTGTTTTTGAAAGCGTTGATACAGGTCGTGCAAGATTCGGTGTTGTTCCTATCGAAAATAACCTAGAAGGTATCGTAAAGGAAACGATTGATTTGCTAAACGAAACAGATTTGAAAATTGTAGCTGAAGTGGTTATTCCTGTTCACTTTACGTTTGCTACCAAATCTGAAAAATTATCTGATATCAAACGTATTTATTCAAAAGACATTGCTTTTGGACAATGTGAAAAATTCTTGAATGAGTATTTTAATGGTAAAGATGAAGAGTTTTTTGTACAAGTAGATTCAACTTCAAAAGCGGCTAAATTAGCCTCTCAAGATGAGCAATCTGCCGCTGTTTGTTCTCATATTGCTGCCAAATTGTTTGATGTTCCTATCTTGTTTGACAATATTCAAGATTCGTCTCAGAACAGAACAAGATTTTTTATTATTGGAAAAGATTTTGTCAACCAAAAGAGTGAAAAAGACAAAACCACCATTATTGCTAAACTCCCAGACGATGGTAAGCCAGGAACACTGGTAAGATTCTTACAGGAGTTTGAAAATCGTGGTATTAACCTTGTAAAAATTGAATCAAGACCTGTAAAAGAAGGTGAAACGTTCAACTTCTGGTTCTTGATGGAATTTGATGGGTATTTCTTAGATGAGAATGTTCAACATATCATGAAAAAACATGAATCCGACATCAAGTGGTTAGGTAGTTATGTAAAAATGGTATAAAAATAAAAGCCGTTAGCGACAAACTAACGGCTTTCTTTTTATCTTAAAACTGATTCTTCTTGAAATATTTCACCTATATGCTTTTGAATATTTTTACACATCTGTGCTAATGGTAAGTCGTTAGCATCTGTCCCAAATGGATTTTCAATTTCTTCTGCAATCAGCTCTAAACTTGCCAACACATAAAACACAAAAACTACCACAGGAATCACTATATAACCTAGCGTAAAAACATAACCAAAGGGCAAGGTCATTACATAAAAGAAGATAAATTTTTTCAAAAAGACCGTATAGGAAAAAGGAATTGGCGTATTTTTGATACGTTCGCAAGCTCCACAAATATCCGTAAAAGTTCGAATTTCTTCATTAATAAAGAGCAGTTGCTCGCCAGAAATGATATTTTTCGCGTACAATGCCTGTATTTGATCCACAAGCAATTTGGCAATATAATTAGGTTTATGATATTCAGACTTTACTTTATATTCAGAAATAAACAACTCGCTATCATTCTGATGACCACGCAAATGGCGTTTTAAAGCAAAAGCATATTCTACGATAAGCTTTTCAATTAAGGCTCTTTCTACTACCAGCTCTTTGGGCACTATCGCCTGAATTTTAATGGCAAAATTGCGTGAGGCATTTGTCAAAGCACCCCAGTTACGTCTCCCCTCCCACCAGCGGTCATAGGCAGTGTTTGTTCTAAATACCAACAACATCGAAATCACAAAACCTAGCATTCCATGCATAGCTGGAATATTTTTGATATGCGAATTTTCACTTAATTTAAAAACATCTACTTCCAAATAAGCAATCAAGCCAGAATAAGCCCCTATGGCTATCAACATAGGAAACAATTTTCTGAAAGTATCGGCTTTGTGAAAGCGAAAAATAAAGGTGAACCATTCTTTAGGATTATAATTGATCATAGAGATAAGAATAATTTAGTAACAGTTTGAATGTGAAGATAAATTTAATACACGACGATACAAACAAAAACAGCTTCTATCGAAAATAGAAGCTGTTTTTATATCTATCAGAATAAAACTCGATTCATTAACCTACTGAACCTTCCAATGAGATAGCGAGAAGTTTTTGTGCCTCTACTGCAAATTCCATTGGTAATTGATTCAAGACTTCTTTAGCATATCCATTCACAATCAAAGCAATAGCTGCTTCTGTAGAAATACCACGTTGATTACAATAGAAAATTTGATCTTCACCAATCTTCGAAGTAGTCGCTTCGTGCTCTACAGTGGCAGTGTTATTTTTTACTTCAATGTACGGGAAAGTATGAGCACCACAACGGTCACCCATCAATAATGAGTCACATTGCGAGAAGTTACGAGCATTTTCGGCACGTTTCATCACTTCAACTAAACCTCTGTAAGAGTTTTGAGAACGGCCAGCAGAAATACCTTTAGAAACGATACGTGACTTAGTATTTTTACCAATATGTACCATTTTCGTACCTGTATCTGCCTGTTGCATATTATTAGTAACAGCTACAGAATAAAACTCACCGATAGAGTTATCACCTTTCAAAATCACAGAAGGGTATTTCCAAGTAATTGCCGAACCTGTTTCTACTTGAGTCCAAGAGATTTTTGAGTTAGCACCATCACAAATACCACGTTTTGTTACGAAGTTATAAATACCCCCTTTACCATCCTTATCACCAGGATACCAGTTTTGAACTGTTGAGTACTTAACTTCTGCATTTTCATGTGCTACGATTTCTACTACAGCTGCGTGCAATTGATTTTCATCACGCATTGGAGCAGTACAACCTTCTAGGTAACTTACGTAAGAAGATTCGTCAGCAACAATCAAAGTACGTTCGAACTGTCCAGTACCAGCCGCATTGATACGGAAATACGTAGATAATTCCATTGGACATCTTACTCCTTTTGGAATATAACAGAATGAACCATCAGAGAATACCGCAGCGTTCAATGCCGAAAAGAAGTTATCTTTTACGGGAACAACTGAACCCAAGTATTTTTTGATTAATTCAGGATGTTCTTTAATTGCTTCAGACATTGAACTAAAAATAATACCTTTTTCAGCCAAAGTCTTTTTAAATGTAGTAGCAACTGAAACGGAGTCAATTACAGCATCTACCGCAACTCCAGAAAGGCGCTTCTGCTCATCAAGAGAGATACCTAATTTCTCGAAAGTACGACGTAACTCAGGATCAATTTCATCCAATGAATTAACAACTTTCGTTTGTTTTGGAGCTGAATAATATTTGATTGCTTGGTAGTCAACTTTTTTATAGTCAACATTAGCCCATTCTGGTTCTTGCATATCCAACCAAGTACGGTATGCGCTCAAACGCCATTCCAACATCCATTCTGGCTCGTCTTTCTTAGCCGAGATTTGACGGATAACGTCTTCATTCAAACCTGCAGGTACTTCATCTGTTTCGAAGTGACTTTCGAAACCATATTTATACTCAGAGGAGGTGATTTCTTCGAGAATGTCTATTTCTTCTTTTGCCATTGTATTTAATCTGTTACAGCAATTGGTATATCAGTGATTTTGTGCTAGACAATGAAGTAATTTTAAAGCATGTTAAAAAATCATTCTAAAAAATGATTTTTGTTAGCTTTTCAACTAATTATTGACCTTTGAATTCATTCACTGAAATAATTGGTCTACAAAAATAAACCAAAAAGCGCAAGAAAAGTTCTGTTGTTTAGAATTTTTCTAAGATGTCCCCTAATTATTCCTAATTTTTGAAGAAAAGACCACCTAAACACTCCTTTTAAGTCGGATTAGCAAACGGAACCGAACGATTTACAGACTCCTCCAATGATATAAATGTTTCAGTTCTCTGAATTCCTGCCACTTTTTGTATTTTATCGTGCAGTACTTCTCTTAGGTGAACGGTATCGCGACAAACAATTTTGGCAAAAATAGAATAGATACCTGTGGTGTAATTAATACTTACCACTTCGGGAATCTGCATAAGTTGGTCTGCTACCTCAGCATACAGCGAACTTTTATCCAGATAAATACCTAGAAAAGCCGAAATATCCCAACCAAGCCTAGTATGGTCAACAATCAATTGAGAACCTTTAACAATTCCCATTTCTTCCATTTTTGCCATCCGAACATGGACTGTACCACTCGAAACATGGATTTTTTTAGCAATTTCAGTATAGGGCATAGTAGCATCGCTCATCAAAAGCCCTAATATTTTTAAATCAACTTGGTCAATTCCTGGTACTTTTTCCATAGGTATTAATACAGTCTAAAGTTTTTATTAACAATTTCGCAAAAAATGAGGCTTTGAGAATTATCATTTTTAACGATTCGTTAACAAAAATAGTGAATTTTTGAAAATACTATAAATTTTAACATTTTTTTCTAAAATATTTGCAAAATATCAGAACACCTGTTAACTTTGCATTGTCAAGTTAAAAGAACAACGACACACACAATGTAGGGTGATGAAATTTGGCAGACGTGCCCTCCTGTCTCGGGGGTGGTGATTACGGGATAAAGTTAGTATAATGCCTATCGCAAGATAGACTGGGGTTGACCACCAGATTTTGTACTATACCTAACTACGCCGTGGAGGTTCGAGTCCTTCTCCTACAGCAATTATCTGAAATTTTGGGGATATACGATTTGGCAAAATAAAATTTCCTGATTACCTTTATTCCCAGATTATCAGATTGACTACGAATATAAAAAAGTAGTTTTATTTGGTTTTTAGTTTGTTGATGAAGTGTAATTCAAAAAAGCAGTCTTACTGAGTCTGCTTTTTTTGTTTTTATAGCCTTTAGAACTTCATAAAACTCCCCTATTGAGCACATTCAGCTCTTTTTCCATTTTATCTTCTTTGGTTAAGCCTCGTATTGGTTTGCTTATTTTACAAATTTCCCAAATAATATTTCAATTTAGCAAAGCAGTACTTTCATTTCGATTTTATCCTTTTTGATAACAAAAAGAAAGAAAAGTTCTTTTGTTCCTACCGATTACTCAAATATCCCTATCTCAAAATAGAAAAACCTCAACCCAAAAGAGCCGAGGTTTTATTAAATATTCACGATGCGAGGAATTACTGGACTTTAAATTCCCAAATACCCGCAACTCCTTTCAAGAACTTAATTCTTAGATATTGAAATTTCTTGTTCAAAATATCTGTATGTGGGGATTTGATTTGAATATCATCATGTCCTCCACATTTTACCCAAGTTTTACCATCTTGCGAGCCTTCCAAAATGTATGCATGACCAGCAGTTGGTTTCACAAAGTATGTCTCTACTTTCTTAATGGTTTGTGATTTAGAAAGTTTTGCCGTAAAAGTGGCTAAAGAGTCATTGGCTTCTGCCATCCAACGAGTACCATTTGACCAATCCGTTGCGTTGGCAGGATTGTAGTATTCGGTGCGTTTGAGTGTTGCATCATAAATATGTGGCACTTTGTATTCTGGCTTAGTTGAAGAAGCACTTGTTTCCTCAATTTTCAATCCTTTATCTTTTACATTCAATGGATTTACACCTTTATTCGTCAATTTTACGGGTTTGATAGTACCATCTTCATTAAACTCCATTTTATTAATCCAAACCTGACGATTGGTACCTGAGCGACCAAATTCGAGATAAGTGAAATAATAATCGTCGCCGATATTAAAAACATTACCGTGTCCAGGACCATAGATTTTTTCAGTAGTATCAGTTTTAGCGATAATTTCTTCCTTAGGGAATTCGTAAGGACCAAAAGGAGACACCTTGCTGTATTGATACGCATAGGCATAATGCTCATGACCACTCAAGGTGTACATATAATAGTAAATACCTTTTCGTTTAAAAAAGATTGGTCCTTCAGAGTAGCCATTTCTCTTAGTTTGAATCACCTGAATATCGCCATCCAATTCGGTCATATTAGGCTTTAACTTAGCAGCCCCACGTTGTGCCCAAAACAAATATGGTGTTTTATCATCATCGATAAAGATTTCAGCATCAATCCCTTTGGTCTTTTTAGGACCATCCATTAGTACAAGCGGAGCTGGAGCTTTACCTTTTTCGAAAGTATCTTCTCCTACTAATTTGAAAGGTCCCTTCGGCGAAGAAGCTTTTGCTACATAAATATGAGTGTTTACTGTAGGGTAAAAGAAATAATCATTTCCTACTTTTTGGGCATAACTTGGAGCCCAAAAAAGTTGCTTGGCTGCCGATGGAAAGAATATTCCGTCAAAAGACCAATTCACCAAATCTTTAGATTGCCAAAGGACTGGAGGACCCGAAGTTGCCAAACCTTTATCATAACCATCTGTGGTGGCATAACAATAAAAAGTATCTCCAAATTTCACAATACTTGGGTCTGCAACTAAGTCAGGAATAATTGGATTATAATTTCGAGTGGTTTGTGCGACAGTAGCTTCTGCTATTGACAAGCACAGACCAATTCCTAGAAGAGATTTGAATAATTTCATGGTTTGTTTATTAAAGGGATTACATAACTTTTAGAGATTGACTTGTAGTGATAAGTGTCAATTACACACAATTATACTCAAGCCATTATATAAAAGGATTTATTGGGTGAAATTTCAATTAAAATTATCTGATTGAAGCACTAAAAGTCATTTAATCAATGGCATGATCTGGTGGAACTGGCAATCCTTGCCAAATTCGTTGTGATGTCCAAGGTTGTGGGCTTGAACTCCAAAACTCGTCCGTTTCTGGCAAGCCTAATGGAAGCAGAATAAAAGAACATAAATATAAACTTCCCGTTGTGATATATGAATCTGCGATTTCGGGTTGAGCGCCATAAAATCCGATTTTTAACCAACCTTTTTCGTCAAAAGTTGATTTTGATTCTGTTGTTTTCTTTAAAATTGCCGTTAAAGCTTCACGAGTTTGCGCAACACTAATTTCCTTTGGAAGATTATGAACCAGAGCCATATCAGCTAAATGATGGAAAGCACCTCCTCTATATACCAACGACCTGCCTATGGCAGGAAATGTACCATCGGGGTTCACTAATTTTTCCTGAATATGTGCGTAACGTTGTGCACGCTCCATAATTTTTTTCCCAGCCCAATTAAAAGAAGGATTTTTTGCACTTACCACTTGATGAATATTTACCAGAAAAGGCTGAATAACATAGCTGTTGTAGTAGTCATAATGAAACTTTTCGCCATCGCCATAGATACCATCACCCAAATACCATTGTTCAAACTGGCGATAACAATACTCTATACGAAGTATATCCCATGAATAGCCATATTTACAGAAAAAGGCTTCAATCATACCTGAAAATAATATCCAGTTACTAAAACCAGGTTTTATATCTCTTGTTTTCACAAAAGAGTTTACCACATTTTGCTTAGTTGTAGCATCCAAATGCTCCCAAAGCCAAGGAGAGCGCACAAAAGCCAAAGCCAAAAATGCCGCATCGACCAAAGGCTGCCCAGCCCCCTCGAATTTCATATAATCTTTTGCCTGAGGATTTACGGCATTAGCAACAGCTTTTACAGCCCATTGTCTGTAAGTATCTCTTAGCGCAACCTCAGCGGGATTACCACCTTCAGCATTGAGCCATGGCGCTATACCACATAACAAACGACCGAAAGCTTCGAGATACGCCACTTGCGAACGGCTTGCTTTGTTATCTATATGAACAGATAACTCGACAGGCATTTTAATTTTGAGGCTATCATTTGCTAAACTTTGCAAGACAGGTCGTGACAACTGATCGAGATGTGCGAGCCATATCTCACGTGTAGTAAGCGCAGGCACTTCGATAGCCATTTCTTTTTTCTTTTTCGTTTTCTGTGCGGTAGCTTGATAGCTTAAAGCACAAGCCATAAGAGAGGCAAGGATAAGTTTTTTCATAGGTTTGTAATGTGAAAAATCAATTTGGCTCAAAGCATTTTATCTAAGCCTTGAACCAAATTGAGAGAGATCTTACTTTGATAATTCTTATTTTTTCAATTCTTGATAGCGCTTCATAGCTTCCAAGAAATAGTAATCTGCATACGTTAAAGGCACATCCACTTCTGTATTTTGAGGAATATGACCAACACAATGCTTGATGAGAAAGCCACCATTTTTGCCATAAGCAGCTTTGTATGGAGCGTTTGATAAACTCCAAAGCATTTTCTCCGCTGAAGACACATAAGTTTTAGCCAAAGGAGCCTTTACATATCCTTGTAATTCCAATAGTGCCGAAGCTACAACTGAAGCTGCTGAAGCATCACGCAAGGCTTCTGGTTGATTTGGCGCATTGAAGTCCCAAAAAGGAATTTTATCTGCTGGAAGGTTTGGATTGTTTAAATAAAAATTAGCAATCTTATTTGCCTGTTCTAAGTAAATCGGATTTTTAGTCACGCGATACATTACTGTATATCCATACAAACCCCAAGCCTGACCACGTGCCCAAGCCGATTCATTGGCAAATCCTTGTGCCGTTTTCTTCTGTTTTACCTCACCAGTGTTAGCGTCATAATTAATCACATGATATGAACTATAATCAGGACGGAAATGGTGTTTCATCGTTGTATTCGCATGGGTTACCGCAATCTTATAATAGCTAGAATCTCCCGTTACTTCGGTTGCCCAAAACAACAATTCTAGGTTCATCATATTGTCGATAATCACCAAAAAATCATCAGGCTTTGAATCCCATGATTTAATACAGCCTACTTTTGGGTTAAAACGAGTAGCAAGAGACTTGGCAGAAGTCAGCAAAATTTCTTTATATGCTGGTTTTGGAGCAATACGATTAGCATTACCAAAACTACAAAACATCATAAAACCCAAATCGTGGGTAGTGGTATTATACTTTTCCTTTTCTAGGTCTTTCAAAATACGTTCTGCTTCCTGATACGTAGCTTGGTCTTTGGTTTGTTCATAAATATAAAGCAAAGAGCCAGGGTAAAAGCCACTACACCACCAATCAGAGTTGCTAAACTCATAGCGGTCTGTGTTGGGAAAATACGTTTTAGGAAATTTACCAGCGGGAAGATGTTGAGCCAAAAACTGATATTGTTTTTGTGCATCGGAAAAATTTTGTTTGAATTGCTTCAACAAAAGAGGTCTTGAAATAGCTTGAGAGGCTTTTTGTGCCATACTCGTAAAACCTAACAAGCAGCAAAGGAATAAAAGAAGACTGTAGTTTTTAATAAATTGGGATTTCATGACATAAAGTTTTAAAATGTTAGAGGCTTATGCCCGAAACAATAAAGCTCAGAATAGGTAATACTTTACTCAAAGCATGAAAAAGTTTTTCAAAACTACAGAATTAAAAAGAACGTCTATCCTTGGTTGGGGAGAGCGTATGCATACATTTGATTGATTTGGGGAGCTAATATTTATGATTTACTATCAAGTTTAGCGTGTTCAGCTATAAGTTAATTTGATACTGTATTCTCTTATTTCGAATAATGAGTTCTAGTTCCTTAATAGTTAGTAAAGCGAAGGAAGAGCCTTTTTCATGTAAGCTCACAAAGCAAAATCTAAATTTTTCTCCCAATATTTCTCCAAAATTAAATTCGTTCTCCGTGGCGCCAAAAAAGAAACCTTTGGGATTATTGGGTAAATATTTCTTGGTTGTCTTTAGTTCAACCAGTACCATATCTTCCAAATAGGTCTCTATTTTATCTCCATTAATCTCCTTCCCAACAAAATCTGGGATGTATATCATATCAAAGGATTGAAGGAAACGATGTTCAATCTGTAGCAAATCCAGAATTTTCTTTTTGGCTGGTAAGTCCATTTTGAAGAAGCCTGTATGATTTTCTATTAGGTAATTTACTCCCTCTTTCTCTGTGACATTGTTGTATAATGTTAACGTAAAAGAATGTTTTCCTGACATTAATTTTAAGGTTTTGGTGATAACTATCTTTATTGTCCTTTATAAAAAACAAAGTCAATTTGTAAAATATTTAAATTTAGGATGTTTTGTTGCGCTCTCTCATAGGTTTCACTAGAAGATATTCAACTAACGCCTGTCTAAGTTCTTCGTTAAACATTTCTTTAATGCTCACTTTAAAATCTTCACAACAGGCTGTAATCTCCAAGTTATCCTCCTCATAAGTTACCTTAGGATTTTTTCCATGCACAGGACAAACCTGCTGCTCACAATTGTGAATAATTACTTGAATATCAATCATATTAAAAGATGTTTGTTATAGGGTTTGATAATATCTAATGAATAATTTATTAATACAAGCCAAGAATAAATGGAAACTTGATGCTCTTACACAGAAGTATGAACAACAACGCTTTATTACAATAGCTAGATCAGAAGGTATTTGGATATTGACAAGGTTAAAATTAATATATGGACGAGATATTGGGAGGATAAAAACTAAAAAGGCATCTACAAAAACTTGCAAATGCCTTAAAATCAAAGTGGAGAAGATGGGGCTCGAACCCACGACCTCTTGACTGCCAGTCAAGCACTCTAGCCAACTGAGCTACATCCCCATTGGAATTGGTACTGCAAAGTTATCATTTCAAAATACTTTTGCAAGTACCAATTCTATTTTTAAAAATTAAGTCTTGCTCCTATACCTGCTTGTGGGTGGAAATAAAATACTGAAGGTACTAGCTCTACATACGCTCCAACTTCCATGAAGATAGAAAGTGGCGAGTCTGGAGAAAAATATTCTAATCCTGCCGAACCTACGCCTCCTAATCCTGTCGCTGGAATTTCTTTTTTGTAGGCAACTCCGTTGAAAGTGTCATCTACAAAATACTTTCTCGAAGTGATTTGTCCACCAAAACCATAGTAGTTTTTAAATCGACTGCTTCCCATTTCGTTATGCCATAGATACAATCCGCTTACAGCAATACCAGAACCGTTGAATGCACCATCTTTGTAGCTGTCTTTTACGCCCCAGATACCTCCATAAATTCCAAAATTAATTTCGATAGCATTTTTGTCATTTCTTAGGTAGTTGCGTAGACTTAGTCCCGATGGTTCTCCAATTTTACCGCCTATCGCCCAGTCTTTGTTTTGAGCAAATGCACCTACAGATGCTACCAAGAGTAGAAGAAACAATACTGATTTTTTCATAACATTGTTATTTAATTGATTTATGCCTCATAAGAACGAAGATAACCCATTAAAATGGAATTTTCGTCTTTTGTTCCGACGGAGATACGCAAACAGTTGTCACATAAAATCACCTTTGAACGGTCACGAACGATTGTTTTGTTCTCAATTAAGTAATCAAATACAGCTTTTGCTTCTTTGAAACGAACCAATAAGAAATTCGCATCTGAAGGGTAGATATGTTCAACATTTGGCAATTCGCTTAACTCTTTTTCAAGTTGAGCTCTATTTTTGTTGAGTGTAGCTACCGATTTTTTTACAAAATCTGTATTGTCTATATTCTCAATTAATAACTTTTGCGTCAAACCATTAATATTATAAGGGTATTTAATTTTGTTCAAAAGTGTAATTAATTCTTCTTGTGCAAAGGCCATTCCTAAGCGTAATGAAGCTAATCCCCAAGCTTTTGAAAAAGTCTGAAGTACCATCACGTTAGGGTATTCGTCTAAGCTTGGAATGAATGACGGCTCATCAGAAAAATCATTATAGGCTTCATCGATAATAACGATACCTTGTTGGAAGTTTTCGATGATTTGTAAAATTGCCTCACGATTAATCAAGTTACCTGTTGGATTATTCGGAGAACAAATAAATATCAATTTTGTTTTTGAATTTATCGCCTCCAAAATCGCATCAATGTTCAATTGATAATCAGGCGTAAGCGGTATTTTCTGAATTGCCACATTATTTACTGAAGCACTCACTTCGTACATTCCGTAAGTTGGTGGTAAGATAATAATATTATCAACTTTTGGTTCACAAGTCAATCGAATAATTAAATCGATAGGTTCATCAGAACCGTTTCCTAAGAAAATTTGTGTTGGACGACAGCCTTTGATAGGAGCTAATTTTTCCTTAATCGCAAATTGATAGGGATCTGGATAACGATTCCAGTTTTCGGGCGTTGCCGAACCAATTGGATTTTCGTTTGCATCTAAAAAAACACCTTCTTTACCTGTATATTCATCACGTGCAGAAGAGTATGGAGCAAGATTTAAGATGTGCGGACGCACGACTGAGTGTATGTCAAATTTCATAAGTTTGTTTCTTGGATTTAGTGAAATAAGTAAATTTTAGCGATTGCCTCAGTTTACGGACTGTTGACAATACTGCCCCATTTAACAACAAAAGGTGACGCATCTCAACCGAATGAGGAGCTATCACCTAGTTTGTTGGTTCTATGACAAAAAATTATGCCAATCTTACACGAACCGCATTGGCATGGGCACGTAAAGATTCGGCTTCGGCCATTTCAATAATGGTATTACCCAACTGTTGAATGCCTTCTTTCGTAATTTTCTGAATCGTTATTTTTTTGACGAAGCTGTCCAAACTTACCCCTGAATAGGCTTTAGCAAAACCGTTGGTTGGCAAAGTATGGTTGGTTCCTGAAGCATAATCTCCTGCTGATTCTGGTGTGTAATTTCCTAAGAAAATAGAACCTGCATTAAAGATTTGCTCAGATAATTCTTCTGCATTTTCGACAGACATAATCAAGTGCTCGGCAGCGTACTGGTTGAGCATATCAATCGCAATATCTTGATTTTCAACTAATACTGCTTGACTGTTTTCTAAAGCTTTAGCTGCAAACTCTGCACGAGGTAATACCGCCAATTGTTTTTCTAATTCTTGGTTTACAGCCTCTATTATTTCCTCTGAAGTGGATACCAACAAAACTTGTGAGTCGATACCATGCTCTGCTTGTGATAATAAATCAGCCGCTACAAAAGCAGGGTTAGCCGAATTGTCTGCCCAAACTGCTACCTCTGAGGGACCAGCAGGCATATCGATGGCTACACCTTCTTTGTTTACCAACATTTTGGCTGCGGTAACATATTGATTACCTGGTCCAAAAATTTTATAAACCTGAGGAATAGATTCTGTTCCATAAGCCATAGCAGCAACTGCTTGCGCGCCACCAACTCGGAAGATTTTAGAAATACCGCAAAGTTTAGCCGCATACAAAATCGCAGGGTGATCAGAAGGTGTACATAAGACTACTTCTTTGCAACCAGCTATTTGCGCAGGTACACCAAGCATCAACACCGTAGAAAATAATGGTGCTGTTCCTCCGGGAATATATACTCCAACTTTTTCGATACCAACCGACTTGCGCCAACAAGTAACACCAGTGGTAGTTTCGATTTTTTCAGGAGCTTGTTTCTGCGCTTCGTGGAATTTATAAATATTTTGATACGCTGCATGAATAGCAGTTTTAAGCTCTTCGCTCAATAATCCTGCTGCTGCTTCTAATTTTGAAGCATCCATTTCAAGCGTTTCTAATGTTACTTTATCAAATTGTAATGCCAATTCAAAAAGTGCCTTGTCACCTTCCTTCTTTACTTTTTCAAGAATAGGGATGACTCTTTGTTCAATCACTGACATATCCTGTACTGGGCGAGTAAGAATCGCTTGGTATTCGGATGGTGATGGATATTTTATAATTTTCATGCAAAAGGAATACTTTTTGCATTCAGCCTTTGGCATTCGGCTTGGGAAATTTTGAACCCATTGAGATTATTTTCAAATCTCGAAATGTCATTTGCTGAAAGCAATTATTAAAAAATCATTTTCTCGATTGGCAATACCAAAATCCCTTCAGCACCTGCATCACGAAGTTTTTCGATATTTTGCCAAAAATCCTGCTCCTCAATTACTGAATGCATCGACACCCAACCTTCGTCTGCTAATGGCAAAATTGAAGGGGCTTTCATACCTGGAAGCAATTGGCGAATCAAAGCAATATTTTCTTGTTTGGTATTTAGCACAACATATTTGCGGTTTTTAGCACGTTGTACTGAGTCTATTCTAAACAAGATTTGATTCAGAATGTTTTGTTTTTCTGGCGAAAGGTTTGGATAGCCGATCATAATGGCTTCCGAACGGAAAATAACTTCCACCTCTTTCAATCCATTACTCAACAAAGTACCTCCTGAGCTTACAATATCACAAACAGCATGTGCCAATCCAATACTTGGAGCGATTTCTACTGAACCAGATATTTCATGAATATGGGCAGTTACACCATTATCTTTCAAGAAGTTACCTAAAATCACTGGATAAGAAGTAGCAATACTTTTGCCTTCTAACTCTTTTACGCTGCCATAAGTTTCGCTGCGAGGAATTGCAATTGAAAGGCGACATTTTGAGAATCCAAGTAATTTAACTTCGTTTACATGCTTGCTTGTTTCGACATGAACGTTTTGTCCAACAATTCCGATATCCGCTACTCCATCTTCTACATAACCAGGAATATCGTCGTCTCTGAGAAACAAAAATTCTGCGGGAAAGTTTGAAGATGTCGCTTTTAATTTACCAGCACCATTATCAAATTTGATTCCGCACTCCTTGAAAAGATTTAGTGAATCTTCACTAAGGCGACCCGATTTTTGGACCGCAATTCTTAATACTTCGTTCATTTTCAGCATTTGAGGCTGTCCTAATAGATTGTTTTTTGGTACATACGGCGTACTCGGGACAACTTCGGGTGCAAAATTACGGAATCGTACGTAGCTTTCGACCTGTTTTGGATAAATTATGGTAAAAAATATAGATGAGGGATCAGGTATTGAGGGATTAGGCACAAAGTGACTAGTTTATTTTGTCAAGAAATAGACAAACTTCAAAAGTTGAGCATTGCTGATTTCTGTGAATGTTATGGCTTTTTACAGATAGAAAAAATGGTTTTGACACCTCTCTTGACCATTTACTCACTGTAAGCCTCTATCCTTGTTCAACTTTGTGCCTTTTCTCTTTTTCTCCTAACTTTGAAAAATACTTTGTAACGCTACTTAATGATATGCTTATGAGAAATTCACTTATCTACCTCTTTTGCTTTTTATCTTTTTTTGTAAAAGCACAATCAACCTATCAATACTCTGTTGCTCAGGATTCGGCGTATATTCGAAATAATTACGTCAAATCTGAATTCATGGTCAAAATGCGTGATGGTGTTCAGCTTTTCACACAGGTGTATGCACCCAAAGACAAATCAAAGCTGCACCCTATTATCATGCAAAGAACACCCTATTCTTGCAATCCTTATGGTACTGACAAATACAAAAAGAGAATAGGACCTAATCCGTTTATGATTCGTGAAAATTATATTGTGGTTTATCAAGATGTACGTGGTCGTTGGGCTTCGGAAGGAAAATTTATTGAAATGACGCCACATCTTGATAAAAAATTGTCAGAGAAAGATATTGATGAATCCACGGATACGTATGATACCATCGACTGGTTAACCAAAAATATTCCAAGCAATAATGGCAAAGTTGGTCAATGGGGTATCTCCTACCCAGGCTTTTTTACTTCGGCTGGTTCGGTTTCGCAACATCCTGCCTTAAAGGCCTCCTCACCACAAGCGCCAATGGCAGATTTGTGGCGTGATGATGCCTTTCATTTAGGCGCTTTTATGCTGGGAGCTAATTTTGGTTTTTATAACTTTTTCCAAGCCCAAACACAACCGACTAAAAATCGTCCTGCACCCTATTTCTCGTTTGACAGTCCAGATGGTTATGATTTTTACCTGAAAATGGGTCCGACTCGTAATGCAGAAGATCAATATTACAAAAAGCGTAATGAGTACTTTCATGAAAATTTTGACCACCCTAATTTTGATGAGCATTGGCAAAAACGTAATATTTTGCCCCATTTACAGAATATCAAACATGCCGTATTGGTAGTTGGAGGTTGGTATGATGAGCAAGATTTGTACGGAACATTCAAGACTTATCAAGCCATGGAGAAACAATCTCCTAACAATGATATTCGCTTTGTGGTGGGTCCTTGGGTTCATGGAGGATGGGCAGGTGCTTCAGGACAATCATTGGCAGATGTTGAATTTGGGTCAAAAACGTCTTTATATTATCAGGAAAAAATTGAAAGCCCTTTCTTCAATCATTACCTTATAGACGAATCTTTACCTTTGAGTTTAGCTGAGGCTACATTGTTCGAAACAGGTAGTAATCAATGGAAAAGCTTTGATACATATCCTGCAAAAAATGCACAAGAAACGGTCTTGTATTTACAAAATGGTGGAAAATTAGGTTTTACGAAACCTCAAAACGAAAACGGCGTAACTAGCTATATATCTGACCCTAGTCGTCCTGTGCCATTTTCTGGAAAAATCAATGATGGCTTTTCTGCTGAATACATGGTGGAAGACCAACGATTTGCCTATCAGCGTCCAGATGTGATTAGTTTTGAAACCGATACGCTCAAAGACGATTTGACAATGGTGGGTAATATCCTAGCAAATCTGAAGGTTTCAACATCAGGAACTGATGCCGACTGGGTAGTTAAAGTTATTGACGTATATCCAAACGATACACCCAATGACCCAGCGCATCCTGATGTGGTATATGGTGGTTACCAACAACTGATTCGTAGTGAGATTATTAGAGGAAAGTATCGCAACGACTTTACAAAACCAGAAGCATTTGTCCCAGGTAAACCAACGGAAGTAAAATTAGAGCTTCAAGATGTATTACATACGTTCAAAAAGGGTCATAAAATAATGGTGCAAATTCAGAGTTCATGTTTTCCTTGGGCTGATAGAAATCCTCAGAAATTTATAAATATTTTCGAAGCAAAAGAAAGTGATTATCAAAAAGCCACACAAAAAGTGTATCACCAAAAAGCTTATCCTTCATTTATAACTTTTGGTGTTTTGAAGAATTAAAAACCCATCTCTAATATGGATTATGCTAAGCGTCACAAGCTGGTCTAAACTTCCAATATGGATTTTATACCAATTTGTGACGCTTTTTTATTTGATTGTTAATCTATCATTCAAGCTTATTTCAGCTAAAAAACACATTGTCTTCTCATGAAAACCGATTCTTTGTTTTAATTTTAACAAAAAACAAATCTGAATCAACACTCCTAAAGCATGAAAAAACTCTTCCTTTTATTGAGCTTGTTGGTAGGTATGACTAAAATTTCAGCACAATCATTGTCCGTTGCTCAACAAGACTCGGCTTTTGTGCGTGAAAACTATGTGAAATACCAATACCAAATCTCCATGCGTGATGGCGTTAAGCTTTTCACCAATGTATATGTTCCCAAAGATGCTTCTGCAAACAATAAGTATCCTATCGTCATGCAACGTACTTGTTATGATGTAGCTCCTTACGGCAAAGATGACTATCCACAAATGCTATATTATTCTCGCCACATGATGCGTGAAAAATTCATTTTTGTAGAGCAAGATGTACGTGGTCGTTGGATGTCAGAGGGGACTTGGACCAATATGACACCTCATATTGCCAACAAAAAAGCCAAAACAGACGTAGATGAGGCTTCGGATACCTATGATACGATTGATTGGTTGGTCAAGAATATTCCTAACAACAATGGTCGTGTAGGGCAATATGGTATCTCCTACCCAGGTTTTTACACTATTGCAGGTGCTCTTTGTGGTCACCCAGCGCTTAAGGCTTCTTCACCACAAGCGCCAGTTTCAGATTTCTTCTTTGATGATTTCCATCACAACGGGGCATTTACGATTGGTTATGGATTGACGTTCCCTGTGTTTGGTGTTCAGCATCCAAAACCAACCACCGAATCTTGGTACGATAATTTGTTTCCAAAAAGAAATACACAGGACGGATTTGATTGGTACAGAACTCAAACACCTTTAAAAAATCTTGGGGCAAATTACAAGGATAACTTTTTCTGGCAAGAGCACGTAGACCATCCAAACTATGATGAGTTTTGGCAAAAGCGTAGTATCATTCCTCATCTGAAAAACATCAAAAACGCTCCTGCGATCATGGTTGTTGGTGGCTGGTATGATGCTGAAGATTTGTACGGACCTTTGACAATTTATAAAAACGTAGAAAAAAACAACCAGAACATCTACAATACCATCGTAATGGGTCCATTCGGACATGGTGATTGGGCTAGAGAAAGAGGTCATCACATGCACTCAAATGTATATTTTGGGGATAGTGTAGCTACATTTTTCCAAAGAAATATTGAGTTGAAATTCTTCAAGCATTTCTTGAAAGGTGCAGGCGATGGTAAATCAGATTTGCCAGAAGCGTATTTGTTTGACACGGGTAAAAAACAATGGCAAGAATTTAAAGAATGGCCTGCAAAAACAGCTCAGAAAGTGAATTTCTACTTGAGTAATTCTGGAAAACTGACTGACAAAATCACTTCAGACGGGTATTCTGAATTTGTGTCTGACCCAAATAAACCTGTGCCATACACAGAAGACAACAAGCAACTTTTTGGTTTTACCCCGCGTGCGTACATGAGCGAAGACCAACGTTTTGCAGGTCGTAGAACAGACGTATTGACTTTTGAAACAGATATTTTGACAGAAGATGTTACATTAGGTGGCGAGATTTTAGCAAAACTCAAAGTGGCCACAACTGGCACGGATGCTGACTGGTTTGTGAAGTTGGTGGATGTATATCCTGGCGATGAGCAGAATACGCCATTTACTCCTAAACATATTACTCTGGCAGGCTACCAACAAATGGTGAGAAGTGAGATTATGCGTAGCCGTTTCAGAAATAGTTTCTCAAAACCAGAGCCATTAGTTCCTAACCAAATTACTGATGTGACTTTCCGTTTGCAAGATGTATTGCATACTTTCAAAAAAGGTCATAAAATCATGATTCAGGTACAATCTACAGTTTTCCCTTTGTTTGATATTAATCCTCAAAAATTCGTTGACAATATCTACAAAGCAGATGCTTCAGATTTTATCAAAGCTACTCACAAAGTGTACAACAGCAGTGCGATAGAAGTTGAGATATTGAAGTAATAATGTTGAATTTTGAGTCGTGAATTAGTGGTGCTTAAAGTATTATGAGAAGCCATCTATTTCAGATAGCGGATTGGGGATTGCGGAAGTGTAACATATTTTTTTGAATCCTATTTTGTATTTAATAAAGGCATATTTCCGAAATCAGAAATCCCCAATCCACAATTGTATCATAGCTCTCAATTTAGCATTTATTTTTACAGAGGAGACTCCACTCTCCTCTGTGATTACTTGAACCACCCTTACCCTTGATTTATGAAACTACTTGCCTTACTACTAACTCATTGGTTATTACCTTTACAAAGCTCTGATAGTCTAACGCTCAAATGGCAAACCCAAGTCAATCGCAGATTGGATAGTTTGAGTAACTCCCCTTTTTTACAGACAGGTATGGTTGGAATGAGTGTAAAATCTGCCAAAACGGGGAAAAACGTTATTTCTTTTCAAGCTAAAAAAAGCCTTGCTCCTGCCTCCACGATGAAGTTGCTTTCTACAGCAACTGCCTTAATGACTTTGGGTGATTCTTTTATGTACCAAACCACCTTGGAATATAGTGGAAGTATTGTCGACAGTGTACTGAATGGCAACGTCTACATCAAAGGCAATGGCGACCCTTCACTGGGTAGTTGGAGATTCAAAAATCAGCCAGATTACAAACAACTATTAGATGCATGGGCAAGTAAAGTAAAAGCTTTGGGTATCAAAAAAATCAATGGCAGAATCATGGGAGATGCGAGTTTCTTCAACGCCAACGTGATTCCTAGCACTTGGATTTGGGGCGATATGGGTAATTATTATGGTGCAGGCTGTTATGGATTGAATATCAATGAAAACCTATTTTGGGTGACCTTTCAACCAAAAGGTTATATGGAATCGGCAGGATTCGTCAAAACTGCCCCTGATTTACCTTATTTAACCAAAATCAACAAAGTCCTAACAGACCGAGCTGGTACGGGCGACCAAGTCATGATTTATTCTACGCCCTATCAAGATGCGGTATTGATGGAAGGTTTTGTGCCTCAAGGCAACAGTTTTTCAGTAAAAGGATCTATTCCTGACCCTGCCTTTTATATGGCTTTTGCATTGGGCAAAAAATGTGAGGAGTTGGGTATTCAAATTCAGGAAGGACCAACCTCTACATTGGAATTAGACAAACGTTATTTAACACATAGCAAACCCAATGGTACGATGACTATTGCTACACAAAACTCTCCTAGTTTAAAAGAATTAGTGAAAGCTTGTAATTATCAAAGCATCAACCTGTATGCTGAGGCTTTTTTGAAAACACCTTCGGTTCTGCTCAATATGGGAAATGGCACGAGCGATGCGGTAAAAGGTTTTGAACAAATTTGGCGAGCCAAAGGGTTGAATATGCAAGGATTGAAAATGAAAGATGGCAGTGGCTTATCTCCAAGCAATGCCGTTACTACCGATATTATGACCGATGTTCTGTCAATTATGACTACCGAAAAAAGCTTCAATTCTTATTATGAGTCTATTCCAGTAGTTGGGGTATCGGGCACGGTTGCCAACCTTGCCAAGAAAAGTAAAGCTGCTGGAAATATCCATGCCAAAAGTGGTTCTATTGAAGGCGTAAGAGCGTATGGAGGCTATTTTACGGCTTCTAATGGTGAGTTGTACTGTTTTTCTATCATCTTTAATAAATATGATTCTAACTATGGCAACGCTACCAAGGAGCTAGAAAAACTCATGATTATGTTGACCGACCTATAAAAGAAAAAGTTTGTGCCAGAGACATTGCTCGCACAAACTTTTTGCTAATCACGTATAGTCCGTTTACTACAATTTTAACTTGTAAGTTAACCCAATGGTATAAACATCGAGGTCGGTAGGCACGAGAGCATAGTCTCTAAAAAATGTGAGTCCCACACTATTGCGTTTGTTTATGGTATAATCAACGCCTGCCTTATATCTTATTTGGTCAAAGTCCTCTCCAATTTTGTAAAAAAAGTCTGCCGAAATAGACGGTGTAAACCTTGTTTTATTTGGATAGGCTAACTCAATTTTGTTTCTTAAATAACTCTTTGTTTCTTCCAACCCTGTATCTGTATCCTTAAATTGGTCTTGATAACGAAGTCGGTAACTCAATTTGAAAATGGAGATTTTTCTATCATAATCAATATTGGCATAAAACCGATGAAAAGGTTTATAGATATAGGCATCTTCGCTTTTATCCCATTTTTGTCTTTTCGAAAATCGATAATAAGCCGAAACCTCCCAGTGTTTATTGATTTTATATCCTAATCCAAACTCTCCTACGTAAGAACCAACCGCTGTAAAATTATCCGTTGTTCGAACCTGTAAATTGGCATTCAAACTAATATGTTTATTTAGCTTTTTCTCTAATGACACTCCCGTCCACGAACGAATATCTGTTTCCTGCCCCAACATCTTTCCAGATATAAGAAGCAAGAGTAAAAGGATTTTTTTCATATTAAACTTATATGTGGTTGGATGATTAGGTGATAATGCTGAATTATGAATTGTGAATGTATATTTTCTGCTATTAGGAATTTATATTCAACATCGATAAAATCTTATTCTGCATGATTGTTTACCTATTTTTGAATCATTAACAATGAAATACCAATGATTTGCCCCGTATTTTGAAGCTTAATTCGTAAACAAAGGTATTTTTCAATATTTCCGAAATCAGAAATCCCAAATCCGCAATAGCTCGAAATCCGTCGTGCAGTCCTCGCTAATGATAAAAAATGGTCATTCTCGTAGCATCTTTCAGAAAGTCTATTTCGTGGATTTCGACTCTATGAACGGCTAAGCCTGTACGTGTTCTTAAATCTTGCAAAAGTTCTTCCTGTTTATCAGGTGTAATCAACTCAATACGCTCATACATAACGACCTTCGAGTATTCCTTTCGCATGATTAAGCCACTTTCGAGCAACCATGTAACAAACAAAATCAATCCATTCAATACTGATAATTCATCCCAACCACCTTTGCTCACTGCCGAAATCAACCCTATGGCTATCACCATAAACAAATAGGTCATATCCTTCGCTGAAATACCCTCGGTACGATAACGTAGCATCGAAAACACCGCAAACAACCCAAAAGCCGCTCCCATCGACATTACCACTTTATTGAGCATATAGGTCAATAAAAAAATGATAATATTGAATACAAAAAAGGTTAAAAACAGATCTGCACGGCGATAATTTTTATAATAGATCAACCTAATCAATACCAAAACAGAGAGTAAGTCTATTCCCATTCGGATAAAGAACTTGGCTGGTAATTTGTCTATCCACTGAAAACTCTCAGTAACTTGTGGTGAGGTTAGTTGTTGCAAGATGGTCATGGTGCGCCAATATTTTTGAAACTCTTCTTAAATGTTTTTTAAACTTATTTTGTTTGATTTGGTGGTATAAACTGATGATTCCAAAACAATATTTGCTGATTCCACCTTGCTTGAGTCGATACTTGCGCATGAGGTCAATAAAAGGAGATTGTCCCAATTTTTCTTGTTTTACCTCCGCAATTACCATCGCTGCATATACCTTTTGTTGCTCTTCAAATTCAAATGTTAGATTTAAGTCAATTGTCAATCTTTCTGGACCGACTTTGCTTACCAAAGTAATACGTTGATAATTGACCCAAAGAATCCCTTTTAAAGATTCTGGAATTATATTTTGTGTAGTTTTTTGTAAAAAATCTGCACTACTCTCCTCCAAAAAATCTGTAATTTCAGGTTGTCTTATTCGCGTTTTTTTGGTTCTCCCTTTATTGTTTTTATATTTTATTTCAAAAAACGACAAACTCGATTCCACATAATTACGAGCCCGAACCTTGTAGCGATTCAACAAACCATTTTGATGAGCCTTGTAAAGCGCCAAATCATCTGTGTCATAATACAAGGTTTTGTAGTTACAGAGACGATTATTTTCTATTTCCAAAATCTTGTAATAAGGCTGTGCTTCTCGAAGAATATCAGACAATAAAGCCAAGGGAATCAAATACTTTACATCCATACGATCCATCAGTTTTACCCCATCCATTTGGGCTAAAGTAATTGGCTCAAACAAGCTTGCTTGGATTTGAACATCCTGCATGAAAGTATCAGAAACCATACGAATACTTTTTGATTTGAATTAATTTACCCTTCGCATCATAAGTCTTCTTTTCAGTCTTCAGTCCGTTGCCATTGATGATATATACAGACCTGCTATCCAATTCATTTCGCTCATTGTAGTGAAGTACTTCTGATTTTTCTTTGAAAGAATCATATTTGTACACCTCTCGTTCTACTTGATGATTGTTGGCATCGACGATAGTCTCCTCTACTTTATCGTCAAACTCATTGTATCTTGAAATCACTTTGCGCTTGAGCTTTCCTGTTTTATCATATTCTATCTCCTCTAATACTTCACCTTGTTTATTAAACTTTTTATAACTGTCGTTACGAGTAATTTCCTTGCCTCCTACATAATCTGTGATTTGTTCGGTGACAGTTTTAATTTTATTCTTCTTAACCTCTTTTTTGCTTTGAGCAAAAGCAGAAACAGTCAAAATGGAAAGAAGTACGACAATGGTGAATTGCTTCATTGTATAAAATTTAGAGATTTTATATTGGTACATAAAAGATTTAACAATGAAACTGTTTAAACTTTCGTAAAACTGCTTGCGTAAGCAATGAATTTATACTGTTTGAGCGAAGCGAGTTTATAAATTCTTGATTTTTTTGCGGCCGCCGCTGCGGTTACTTTTTGTATCAAGACAAAAAGTAAGACGAAGAATTAATCAATAAAATATGTCTTTTGAAAAGTTTAAACAGCTTCAATAATATTCGTGGTATTAGTTTTTTTATCTATCATGACTGACTATTCTAAGAAACTGTTGCCTGCTTATTAAAAAAGATTCTAAATAATATTTATTTTTCTCAAACTATTCTGTGTATGACCAAGGCACTTTATTCAAATATACACAATCTCCGTTGACTATTTATGAACTTCGCTTTCGTTGAAAATACTAGCGTCCATCGAAATCCTTCACAAATCACGGAAGAAATTTTGAGACCACGACTATGGTAATGTTAGTGTGTAGAAATTGCCTTTTTATCTGTCGACTTTAACATTTCTTAACAAGAATTTTATGCAAAAAATGGCGTTTTTTAGTCCAAAAACGCCACTCGTCTACATAAATCCTATAAGTTTCGACAATTGGTAACATCCGTAAAATTTATCAAGTCTTTAGGCTTGGTTTATTTCACTAAAGGCTTTTCTGCCAAAAATTGGTCTATTTCAGTTGCTCTTTTACCAATTTGCTTTTGCAAACTCTGGATTCCTTCTTCAAAGCTTTTCTCATTTGTCAAGTGTGAATAAGGCGCTTTCTCTTTACTAGCAGCCTGTTTTATCAAAAGAGCATACGCTGCAATTTGCTTAGTCAGTTTAGTAGCTTGCCAATCGTTTTTTCTGAAAGCAGCTATTTCTTTCAAATATTTAGCATAATACACAGGGTCCTGAGCGATGTAGGTAATCAAAACAAAATGTTTAGGGCAATCCTTCAACGATAAAGACAAACCTCTATTAGGCATTCTGAAATTTTTAGGAGGCACTGGCATACCTTCAGGTATAGGAAAATTGGGCTTGTCGTTGGTCGAAATTGCTTCATTGTTATCCCAAGGAATCCAGACCAAACCACGATTGGGTGCGTTGTACAAATAAAAATTGTGAGCCATCGCACCATAGGTATCCCAATTAGTCATAGCGGTATTGATAGCCAACCATTTGATAAAGTGATTAGTGTCAAAAGTCTTTTCAAGATTTGTACGCCACAGGGCAGGTGCCTTGATTCTGCTTGAGTCGTTGAGTGCCGATACAAATGCCTGAACATCTTGGAATTTCTTCTCTTTTTTAAAGTTCTTTTTCTCGAATTCTTTCTCCCTGAATCGCTGAAAGGTTGATTCCGGTTTATAAATATTGCCTGTTGAGCTACCAAATTGTGACTGAATCATTGTATCGTCAATCACCTCTACCATGGTGTACACCCCTGCATATTGTACGCCATCGCCATAGTCGAGATATACCTCATAAAAAGCCGTCTGAGCCGTTGGAATACCAGCTTGTCGGTAAATATCGCTTGCTAGTTTTTCACGAATCAGGGAGTTGTCATGAAAAGCGGGAGACATCGATAGTTCATGAAAACCATACAAATCCGATTTCTCATATTTATCAAAATCTAACCTAAAGGGCATTTTATATACTCCCGCTCCCCACGAGCTCATTAAGCTCGAATTACCTTTGAGTCTGAATCCAATACTATTCCATTTTTTTCCCTCAAATTCCACTTGGCAAGCAACGTAACGAGGCTCTTCGGATGTCCCCATAGGAGGAGGCATCATTTCGCCATCACCTCCACGCTGTGGTGGAAATCCTTCTGGTCGTTTGCCATCTTGTGACATCGGTGGAAAACCCTGCTGATTAGGACGTTCACCATTGGGTGGTCCCATACGAGGAAATGGAGATTTGCCAAAATCGGTTTTGAACTTTTCCTTCATGTCTATTTTGATACTATCCCAATCTGCTTTCGAAATAGAAATAGTGATTTTGTTCAGTCGGTTTTGTGAAAAAACCTTGGCGTAATCTGGTGTAGAAGAAACTTGTGCCTCTCCCCATGAAAAGTTGCCCAATACGACCAAAGACAACAACACACCTACAAGTGTTCTTTTCATAATTTATTCAAATTGAAATGTTTAGATAATCAGTTTTTCCTCTGTTAGCATAACTAGACATAGCTACAACAAAGCCATAAACAACTGTTTTTCAAAACTATACAAATATTCTGTGAATAAATTTATAAGGTAATGGATGATAGATATAGAATGTTTATTTGTAGAAAAGTCTAATGCTCGAGCATTTATCTACACAAAGGCATTCTTGATAGACAGTTGGCGTGGTTTTGGAATTTTCTTACGTTAGTTCAACACTTTGTTATAATAGCACATACTTGAAAAGCATGAAAGTATTCGAAAAATATCAGTTAGTATTTCACATTGTTGGTTGGTCGTTGGTATTCTTTTTACCAGTGCTCATGATGCCCAATAGTTTTTATAATCGACCTGAGTTTAGCCGATTTTTTACCGTCCAGTGTTTTAATAATTTGGCATTGATGGCGGCATTTTATATCAATTTACTGGTACTTGTTCCAAAGTTTTTGATGAAAAAAAGGGGCGATATATTCTCTCTTTATATCATTCTGGGATTTGTAATCATATTGGCTCTGCATTGGGTATGGTCGCATTATTTTCTCAAAATGCACGGCTTTGATATGGGTATGCCCAAGATGCCTCCGCCATCGGAATGGAAAAACAGGCCTAATAATATGCCTCGTCCACCGAGAATGTTCTTGCCATTTCCGCAATTGATGAATGCCACCTTGACCTATTTTTTCTCGATTATTTTCAGTACTTCGTTGGCATTATGGCAAGAACGTTTGCGAAACCACGACTTACAACAGCAAATTTTATTAGAAAAAGTTGCCGCCGAATTAGCAGTCTTAAAACTTCAGGTGAGTCCACATTTTTTGTTTAATACGCTTAATAATATTCGTTGGCTAGCACGCAAAAAATCTGAAAATACAGAAGACGCTATTGTGAAACTTTCACAACTTTTAAGATACATGTTGTACCAGTCTGAGAGTGACAAAGTGCCTCTCACTCAGGAACTAGACTATCTCCAAAATTATATTGAATTACAGAAAATGCGTATCTCGGGTAAAAACTCAGCCGAGTTTTCGTACGAAGGACCTATACATTTGTATTCGATTGAACCACTGCTATTTATACCGTTGGTCGAAAATGCTTTCAAATACGGGCTGCACAGTATAGAAGAATCACATATTTTGATTAAACTTTCTGTAGAAAATGACACTCTAAGATTTATTACCGAAAACCGCAATTTTGACCATAATTTTAAGGAAGAAGACAAGACGGGTATAGGTTTGCAGAATGTAAAAAAACGCTTGGCTTTACATTATCCTGAAAAACATGAGTTAAAAATAACAGAAAACGGTCTTTTCATCGTTGAAGTATATATACAGTTATAATTATCCTCAACCCGAGTGATTCCCAAAACGAAGCGATTTAGTTTGCTTTTTAACCAATAATTAAACACGACTACCTACCAAGATAAGGTTATCTTCGGCACTCTCTCCTATTTGTAATCTAATATACGAATCCCTTTATTCTTATTTGTAATCGCTCAAAATCCATCAACCTTTATGAATTTTATGAAACCATCAACTCAATCTGACTATCCCACTAAACTAAAATGTATCGCAGTAGATGACGAGCCATTTGCATTAGAAATGATTGCCGACGATATTCAAAAAGTCCCTTATTTGGAGCTTGTGAATACTTTCTCTAGTCCATTTGAGGCTTGGGAATTGATTAATTCGGGGCAAATAGATTTGGTCTTTTTAGATATTCAAATGCCTACACTAACGGGTACGCAATTTTTACGAAGCTTGATTCAGCCTCCCATGGTCATTTTTACCACGGCATATCAGCAATATGCCATGGAAGGATATGACCTCAATGTGATTGATTATTTGCTCAAACCAATTCCGTTTGACAGATTTTTGAGAGCCACCAACAAAGCGTATGAACTATACACGTTACGTCACAAAGAAGTCGCCGAAACTACTGCTCCTGAAGTAGACTATGTCGTAATTAATGCTGATTATAAGAAGATTAAGCTATTTTACCAAGATATTTTATTTGTAGAAGGACTTAAAGACTATGTAAAAATCTTTACGGTAAATGACAACAAACCTATCCTTACTCGTTCAAACTTGAAGGCTATGGAAGGAAAGCTTCCTGCTCAGTTTTTTTGTAGAGTACACAATTCATACATTGTTTCTTTACAAAAAATTACAGCTTTTCAAAAATCTAAAATAGAGATTGGTCGTGTGGAAGTTCCAGTAGGAAGTAGGTTTTTACCAGCATTTGAAGAAATTTATCAGGGGCAACTTCGATAGTTTGATACTCATTTTTAATGAGTTGGTCGATAAATCCAGATAATTCGTCACAAAGTGAGGAAGTTCGGACAACGTTATGGGTGGGTTTTATGTCTAAGTTTTTGAGTAATCAAAGTTTTACCGCCCAACTCCTAATTGTCATGAGCTTTATCAATACCTTACAAGAAAGAAACCACCCTGAAGTGGATACCAAGAAGCAGTTCTCTATTTTAATTCCTTCTTGGAACAACTTACCTTATTTAAAGCTTTGTATTGAAAGTATCAGGAAAAACTCGCTGTTCAATCACCAAATCATCGTTCACGTCAATGAAGGCAAAGACGGAACGTTGGACTGGGTTCGTGAACAATCAGATATTGACTATACTTACAGTGCAAATAATATAGGTATTTGTTACGCTCTGAACTATGCTGCCCAACAGGCAACCACCGATTATATTTTATACATGAACGACGATATGTATGTGTGTCCAGACTGGGATAAAGCGATTTCGGAAGAAATCAAAGCCATCGGACACCCCTATTTTTTCTTGTCGGCAACCATGATTGAGCCTTACAATACCAATAATAATTGTGTGATTCATCATGATTATGGGACAGATTTAAAGTCGTTTAATGAAGCAAAACTTTTAAAAGAGTACCAAACTTTCAAAAAGCCAGATTGGACTGGTGCTACTTGGCCTCCCAATATTGTACACCGTGACATTTGGAATGCAGTTGGCGGATACAGCGTTGAGTTTCATCCTGGTATGTATTCTGACCCTGATTTTTCGATGAAGCTCTGGAAAATGGGCATTCGATTATTCAAGGGCGTTGGCGAAAGTAAAGTATATCATTTCTCTGGTCGCTCGACAGGACGAGTAAAGAAAAACAAAGGGTATTTTACTTTTATCCAAAAATGGGGAATGACATCTGGATATGTTATGACGCATTTTTTACATAAAGGAGAAGAATTTCACGGCATGCTCACCGAACCAGTCGATAATGCTGCCGCAAAGGTTAAGAACTTATTCAAGCGTGTTTCTGCAAGTTTGCATGCTTAATGGTCTGTAAAGGTTCATTATAAGAATAGAATATCAAAAGTCTTTTGCTGTCAACAAAAGACTTTTACCTATATTACGTTATATAACAAAGCCGAGTAATGTAAGTTCCTCGGCTTTTTGTATTTATTTAACCTCCATCTACTATGAAATCAATCTTATGCTTCGCCCTATTTTTTGTATTGGAAAGCTGTCATTCCTCTACAAAAGCCTATAAAAATGGGGATATTATTTTTCAAATTTCTCTTTCGGCTCAAAGCAAAGCTATTCAGCTAGCTACACAATCACAGTATTCGCATTGTGGTATTATTTATCAAAAAGGCAAAGAGTATTTTGTATTTGAAGCGGTACAACCTGTCAAGCTTACTCCTCTCAAAGAATGGATTGCAAGAGGAAAGAACCAACACTATGTAATTAAAAGGCTCAAAAATGCACAAAGCATTCTTACGCCAAAAGTATTAGTCTCGATGCAAAAAGAGGGTGAAAAATTTCGTGGTAAAAAGTATGATATCTACTTTGGATGGGACGATCAGCGTATTTACTGCTCCGAACTTGTTTGGAAAATATATAAGCGAGGTGCCAATATCGAAATTGGAAAACTTCAAAGATTAAGGGATTTTGACATAGATCATAAAGTTGTCAGAAAAAAATTGAAAGAAAGGTATGGAGAACGAATCCCTTTGAGCGAAAAAGTTATTTCTCCAGCGAGCATTTTTGAAGATTCACAGCTTATTGAGGTAGAACGAAATTAAAAATAGGTGTAGGGTCCAAGTTAACTAATAGTATAGTAGAGAAGTTTAGAGGTTAAACTAAGATCAAAATCTCATTATTTCATCGTGGTCTTTTACCTCTCTGAAAATGGGACTTAAGATTTTTACAAGATTATCAATCAGTCTTTGGGCATATATGCCATAAGGGTCAAGGGTTGGGTCTAATATGGTCAGTTGTATGCCTGCTACCTTCGGATGCGCCATCAAGGGTATCAAAAGTTCTCGAAGCTCATCGTATGACATTCCTCCCTGTTGGGGGCTATCTACAGCTGGCATTACTTTATGATCTAATACATCGACATCGAGATGAATCCAGAAACCATCCCATTTTTTTGCTTCTATATGCATAAAAAATAGAGATAGTAGGGTATCTATTCCCATCTCACGGAGGTGTGACAACGGCACATATTCAATCTGCGAAGATTGTATGAGACCCACGTATTCGGGGTACCAATACCTATTACCTATACACCAAACATTTTCTTCTTCAAAGTAGGGTTCTAACTGATGAATATTGGTTAGCTTATGATGACCATGTCCCGTCACAATGGCCAAGTCCATCCCAGCAGCACCGCCAGTTTGTGACATAGAAGGCAACACAAAATCTGTGTGACCATCCAGATACATCAAACCATAATTTCCTAATTCTTTCAATGCCAAGGCATTGCCTATCAAAATACTACAATCACCTCCAATTACAACAGGAAATGAATCTGTTGCCAAGACTCTTTTAAGTTCCTGTGCTTGTGCTTTGGCGTACTCAACTATCTTGTAGGCATTGAGCACACCCGAAGCTTCATCAAGCTGCGAGCTATATGGAGGAGCCGCCAAATGGATTATCTGAGCAGGGTTCAGTTTATCGTACAAACCATGCTTTTTCAAATGCTGAGGCAGTTTACTTACACCTGGCTCTTTTCCTTGGGCAGACTCTTTCAAACCCAAATTAGAGGGTGATTCAATGATAATAAGGGGTTTCATAAGCCTTATATCGTTTTATATGGAACAAAGTAATCAAATCTGTTGAGCTTTGAACAGAACAATAGTAGCAAACCGACCTTAAGTAAAACCTTAACACAGCACTGAGACTGTTATCGGCGAAATTAAATTATTGTTAGTCAAATAATCACTATTCAATCCATTCACAGAAATAGCCCCAAGAATGTAAATGCTTGGGTATGGCTTCTATTTCTAAGTGAGGACTATCAACTCTCAAAATCCTATCACAATCCTCTAAATCGAAATTGAACTTATCATTCGGAAATACTTCATGCAAAAGCTGAAGCAATTTGGCGGCGGTCTTCGGACAACTAACCTCTGTCCGAAATATTTCTACTTGGTTTAGAGCAGTCGACATAATCACGTTTTTTATTTTTTACGTAAAAATATAGACAAATAAATTATTTTGCGAGGTTATTTATGACAAAAGTAATGGTTTTTTACGACAATCAAACAATTTGAACACTTTTTTTATTCAAAAACTAAAAATATTTATCTGCAAATAGTAGGCAAGGCTATTTTACGATTCCTTCAAGTTGCTGGAAGATAGGCACGAGGGATTGTCCTCTTTCGGAAAGATTGTATTCGATATGGAGTGGCTTTTCGCTGATGATAACTTTGTGTAGGATACCTTCAGATTCTAATTCTTTGAGGGCAGTTGCTAACGATTGCTTGTTGGCACCTTCTATTTCTCTCAATAATGTATTGAAACGAATAGGGCCATTGACCGCAAAACGGAAAATTTGAGGCTTCCATTTTCCTGACAATGTCTTTAATAATCCTTCGGCAGGACAAGTGTTTTCGGCTTGGTTTTTGGTAGTCATGTTTTTTTGACCTCTTGTTTATAAAAAAATTGGTGCCCAAATTTACTGATAATTACTCGTAGGAGTATATGATATTTGTTAATAAACAAAATGGTAACTAATGTTTGGCGTAGTTTATTGTTCGAATAAGTAGAATGTTGTAATGAGTCATAACGAGTTTTTTTGCAAAAATAATAACGACCAAACTTCAAGAATTTCGTGTATTTAATACTAAAAGCAATATCCTAAGCTAAAAACCAATTTCTTTTTGTAGTACAATTTTACCCTATTATTAAATGAACTCTCTCTTTAAAAACTTAATAATTATTGCCTTGTTAAACAGCCTTGGTGGATATACTAGCCAAGCACAAAAGAAAAATTCTATGAAAGATTCTAAATCGAATCCACTTCTGTGCGATCCCGAAACAGGAGTTTGTGAGATTGATACTTCGTCTACAACTAGTGATTTTGACTATCAATTCCAGCAAAAAAAGTTAATTAAGATTATCTATTTCACTGACCCAATTTGTTCATCTTGCTGGGGTATCGAGCCCCAACTGCGTAAGCTAAAGCTTGAATATGGTAAGTATGTCGAAATTGAATATCGAATGGGAGGGCTTTTGCCCGATTGGAGTTATAACAGCGGTGGTATCAGTAAGCCTTCTGATGTGGCGCATCACTGGGACGAGGTAAGTGCTTACTACGATATGCCAATAGATGGTGATGTTTGGTTGGAAAATCCTCTTGCTTCTTCGTATCCTCCGTCTATTGCATTCAAAGCAGCTCAGTTACAAGATGAAGCCAAAGCGCAAAAGTTTATGAGAAGAATGCGTGAAATGGTTTTTCTGGAAAAGAAAAACATTGCAGACTGGAATCAAATTAAGGCAGCAGCCATCGAGGTTGGTTTGGATGCAGACAAAATTCAGCAAGATTATGCAGGGAAAGCAACAGAGCTTTTCAAAGAGGATTTGATGTTGGCAAGAAAAATGGGTGTAAGAGGTTTTCCTACCCTGTATGTCAATAATAGCCTCAATAATACTCAAGTCATATACGGTTTTAGACCTTATGCTTTATTCGAAACAACGCTTAGAAGTTTGGCACCAGCAGCTTTTAAAGATAGTTACGATTCTTCGTGGGAAGGCTTATTTGCCAAATACCCAACGCTGACAGCTAGGGAGTTTACTGAATTGAGCGGCAAATCTCGTCAAGAAAGTGAATCGTTACTAAAGCAGTTAACGCAAGAAGGGAAACTTAAGCAGCATACTACCAAAAATGGAAGTATCTGGAAAGTGAAATAAGTATTAAGGCTGAATATAAAGCAGTAAAAGCGCCGAAAGTGCGACAGACTATCTTGAAGTCTGTCGCACCTACGGCGCTCTTTTAATAGCTCAGAAAATTGATTTAGGACCACCAAATTGTCGCTCCCACAGAGCTAAAGGAAAAATCAACTTCGGAAAAATTTATATATTTGAATAAATAGATTATCACCGCTTTAGGTTAAAGTTAGCAATATGACTAGTTATTGACCAACGATTCCCATTAGCGGGTGAATTTATTCACCTGTAAAAAGGTCAGACAGCTTCTAGTTCCGTAAAAACAACAGAAAACATACACGTCAGAGCACTGTTGTATCTACAGAACATTGATTAAACGCTCTATCCTTTCAAGCGAAACTCTACTGGAGTAAGCCCTACCTCTTTTTTGAATAATCTGGAAAAATAAGGAGGGTTTTCAAAACCTAGCTGATAGGCTGTTTCGGCAACGGTTTTGTCAGTACCTAGTAACAGGTTTTTGGCTTCATCAATCAAGAAAATATGGATATGTTCTAGCGCCGTTTTTCCAGTTTCTTGCTTTAATAAATCACTTAAATAACGAGCAGAAGTATGAAGTTCACTAGCAATGGCATGAACAGACGGTAAACCAAATTGTTGTACTTTACCACTTTCGAAGTACATTCTTAATATTTTCTGAAACCTCGAAACTGTTCCTCCTGACAATTGAGTACGATTGATAAATTGCCTTTTGTAAAAACGCTGCGCATATTTAAGAATCGAATCAAGATGAGCTAAGATAATATCTTTGCTAAATTCGTCTTGGTTATTTCGATATTCAACGCCAATTTTTTCATACAATTCCCACATAATCAACTCCTCACTTGGCGAAAGGTGTAAAGCCTCGTTGATTTCATAATCGAAATAGCCATACTTTTTGATTTCATCGTGCATAGGATGCCCCAGCAAATAATCTTCATGGACATAAATCACAAAGGCTTTTTCGGAAAGTTCAACATTATTGATTTCTAAAACCTGTCGTGGCTTCACAAAAGACATAGACCCATTATCGTGGTCATATTTGGTTTTGCCATACAAAAAAGTACCCGATTTGATTTTTTTGAGCGCTATCATGTAAAAATCAGCCGTAAACTTACTATTGCCCCATGAGCATGTCGAAAGCTCCTGGCAAGTCAGCAAGCTTATCATAGGATGCTCAGGAAGCGGATAACCACTACGCTCATGCAACTCGGTGATAGTTTTGTAATGTTCCATAATGTTTTGACTTTACCAAGAAATATATCTTGTAAAATATTGATAATGAGACTAAGTCTTGAATTAGTGGATTAAAGTATTCCACAATACCACACTAATATTTAACCACCAATTTCCCGATAGTAGTTCCCGACTCTAATTGGGCATGTGCCTTTTTGAAGGTTTCAGCGCTTAGTCCTGTAAGAGTACTTTGATGTGTCGAAATCAAGGTTCCCTCCTCTAACAAAGCGGAAACTCTATTCAAAATATGATGTTGTTCGATCATATCTTCGGTCTGGAAAGATGAGCGAGTGTACATAAACTCCCAAGAAAAAGTCACGCTTTTCGTTTTGAGTTTATTGATCAAAATGGGCGTACCACTTCCTGTAATGGAATTGATATGTCCTTGTGGTTTGATGAGTTCGACAACAGCATCCCAATATCCATTGATATCGACTGCATCATAAATAAAATCAACAAAATGAAAACCTGCTTGACGCACCTCATTGACCAAATCTTTGTGATTTACAACCACATCGGCACCCATTTTTTTACACCATGCTATTGTTTCAGGTCTCGACGCCGTAGCAATTACGGTTAGACCTAATAATTTTTTAGCAAGCTGAATTGCAATAGAACCAACACCTCCAGCACCACCAATAATCAAAAGAGTTTTACCCTTATCTTTTTCTGAACTTAAACGCATACGGTCAAACAAGGTTTCCCAAGCCGTAAGAGCAGTTAATGGTATGGCAGCCGAAGCTTCAATCGAAAGAGAGGTAGGTTTCTTACCAACAATTCTTTCGTCAACCAACTGATATTCAGCGTTACTTCCAGCACGAGTGATATCTCCTGCATAAAAAACCTCGTCTCCAACTTTGAATAAAGATACCTCCTCTCCTACAGCTTCGACGATACCGACAGCATCCCAACCGATAATTTTGGGATTCTCTAAAACAGTATCTTTTGCCGCATTTTGACGGATTTTTGTATCTACAGGATTTACAGACACGGCTTGAATTTTCACCAACAAGTCTCGTCCTGACGGATTAGGTGTTGGCGTTTCAAACTCAATAAAACTTTCTTGAGACGATATAGGCAATGAGGTTTTGAATCCGATGGCTTTCATTTTTGATGATTTTTATAAAAAAATAGAGAAAATAAGAATCGTATTAAACATTGAAACAAAATTACATACAAGCTATTTAAACTTGGTACTCTTAAGTTAGTGGGCAAAGTTAATTTTACCCACTTTAAGCTCTAGACTTTATGCCGTAGGCTATTTTTCATAAAATAATAGAAGCTTTTGGCTTGCCTAATGCCTACGGCGTACAGCCTATTGCGAAATATTGTAATTTTATTCAGCACTAAAGCCTAATGTCCGTGAGCTTTGGCACTAATTTCTTTATTTTCTTCCCAAGAAGCAAGTCGCTGCTCGTACACAGATTTTACAATTGGATAGCCCACTTTTCCTAAAATCAATCTTAAAGGAGGTTCAGGCGAAGCAATCAAGTTGAGTACAGGCTCAACAGTCGCTTCGGGCTTGCCATAACTATCGGGAGTACTGCCATTTCTGAAAGCCGTTTTTAAGGCGTCATAAGCTGGGATTTCCTGTGTTTGTGCGGCAGAAGCTCCCGCCCAATCCGTTGAAAAACCATTAGGTTCAATCAAAGTAACATGAATTCCAAAGGCTTTTACTTCTGTAGCTAACGTTTCGCTTAAGCCTTCAACCGCAAATTTTGATGCATTATACAAACCAAGCGTTGGTAAAGTGAATAAACCTAAAACACTCGAAACCTGAATAATATGTCCCGACTGTTGGGCACGCATATAAGGCAATACCGCCTGAGTAACCCATAATAGTCCAAAGAAATTCACCTCCATTTGTTGGCGAGCTTCAGCTTCAGTCGTTTCTTCGACAGCCCCAAAAAGACCATATCCCGCATTGTTGATAAGGACGTCGATACGACCAAAATGTTCGTTTGCTTTTGCAACTGTATCCAATACCTGTTCACGATTGATGACATCTAAAGGCAAAGGTAAAATTTGCGAACCGAAAGACTCCACCAAGTCATTCAAATCCTGTGTATTGCGTGCTGTAGCTACTATTTTATGACCTTGTTCTAAAAGAGCCTTTGCCCAAATTTTCCCGAATCCACGAGAAGCGCCTGTAATAAGAATTACTTTTGACATGAGAATAATTGTTTAGTTTGATAGGACAAAATTACAAGGTGAAGTTATGCTAAGGCTTATACAGAATTCCGAAGATATGATACATTTTTACGTAGCATCCTGAATCAGCGGTAGAACACTATGCAACAGGACGCTTGCCTACTCAGGAGATATTATTTTCGTCCAAAATAAATCCCAATGATATGACATTCCTAAAAAACACGATTGTATTCTTGATGATATTCCTTTTTTGTAGTTTCAAAAAAGACAATCCAATTACCTTTACGACCACAACTATCAAAGCACCCTTTGGTACAGTTAAGGTAACGGCACCAAATTTTAGTAAATCTCACAAATTATCCATTATCGATTTTGGTGCTGAAAAAGGAAATCAAGAAAAAACAACTCTAGCTATTTCAAAAGCCATCACAAAAGCAAATAAATTAGGAGGAGGCACGGTTGTAGTACCTGCTGGAGAGTGGTTAACTGGTAAAATTCATTTGAAGAGCAATGTTAATTTACATCTTGAAAAAGGGGCAACACTTTTATTTTCGGGTAATCCAACAGATTATTTACCAGCAGTACACAGCACTTGGGAAGGCATGGAATGTTATAACTATTCGCCTCTAATTTATGCCTATCAGTGCAAAAACGTAGCAATTACAGGAGAAGGGGAAGTAAAAGCACAAATGGATATATGGAAAATTTGGTTTGCAAGACCAAAGCCACACATGGAAAGCATCAAGCGTTTGTATCTACAAGGAATCAGCTATACCCCTGTTATTCAGCGCCAAATGGTAAACGACACCGCACATTTACGACCACAATTTATACAATTTAATCGTTGCGAGAATGTATTACTCGAAGGCATTTCGATTCAGAATAGCCCTTTTTGGACCATACATCCATACCTATGTAAAAATGTAAGTATTCGTAAAGTAAATGTGTATGCCCATGGACACAACAACGATGGCGTAGACCCCGAAATGAGTCAAAATGTATTGATAGAAAACTGTGTATTTGATCAAGGCGACGACGCCATAGCCATCAAATCTGGACGAAATCCAGAAGGATGGAGATTAAAAACACCCTCAAAGAATATCATTATTAGAAATTGTTTAGTCAAAAATGGACATCAACTAGTAGCCATAGGAAGTGAGTTATCGGGAGGCATCGAAAATGTTTGGATACAAAACTGTGAGGTGGTAGACGGTGCGAAGCTCTTTCATTTGTTATTTATCAAAACCAATGAAAGAATGGGCGGTTATGTTGATCATATTTATGTTGAAAACGTAAAGTCAGGAAAAATTGATCAAGGTATTTTAGGAATTGAAACCGACGTATTATATCAGTGGAGGAATCTAGTACAGACTTTTGAAAAAAGGCTTACTCCTATCAAAAATGTATTTCTGGATAACGTACAAGCAACAGAGGTGAAATTTATTTCGAGAATCCTAGGACAAAAAGAATTACCAATCGAGAATGTCCGACTCAAATCGGTAAAAGCTACCAAAGTTATCGACCAGCCATCTATTCATGAAAATGTAACAAATTTCAAATCCGAATAAAGCATCAAATCCCCGCAAACGACCAGAGAAAACAAAGTTTGCGGGGATTTTCTTTTCATTCTAAAGAGGTACAATTCTGTGTAAACTTCTTTTCAATTCCTGTATGGTACGATTAAAGGTTCATATATTTTAATTCCATTTTTAAAGCTCTGTTATGTTTCAATTCCTGCATGGTACGATTAAAGGCATCTAATATCTTGTTCCAAATAGACCTAACTACTGTTTCAATTCCTGCATGGTACGATTAAAGGTGGGTTTGATAGCGACAAAGAGGCAAGAAAAGCAAGTTTCAATTCCTACATGGTACGATTAAAGGACCAGATTGCCAATACACCAGTATCAAGTTACTACTGTTTCAATTCCTACATGGTACGATTAAAGGTTACCTGCTCAATTACAGACATTTTGCAGGCAATGTTTCAATTCCTACATGGTACGATTAAAGGAAACTTACGACTATAAAAAATAGGCTAATCAGAACTGTTTCAATTCCTACATGGTACGATTAAAGGCGAGGCAAGCGCTTAGGAAGAAGCTGGAAACACTTCTTGTTTCAATTCCTGCATGGTACGATTAAAGGCTAAAACTAGCCCTAGCCGAAACGGTAGGAGGCTTGTTTCAATTCCTGCATGGTACGATTAAAGGACAGAAAAAGGCACTTCACGATACTATGAGCTAGAGCTGTTTCAATTCCTGCATGGTACGATTAAAGGTTGTTGATTGCTTGCAGAAGCTCCTGCTCCTTCAGACGTTTCAATTCCTGCATGGTACGATTAAAGGCAAGCCAACGCCAAAACCCAACGAAAAGCAAGACAGTTTCAATTCCTGCATGGTACGATTAAAGGTCCCGATTTGTTTTGCGATTGCATCGGACACCGACAAAGTTTCAATTCCTGCATGGTACGATTAAAGGCCAAAGCCTAAAAAATCGTTTGTCATGATTAATATGGTTTCAATTCCTGCATGGTACGATTAAAGGTATCTTCGTCATAGGTAGTAATCCAATCAGAGATAAGGTTTCAATTCCTGCATGGTACGATTAAAGGTATTATTGTAGATAATGTAGCAACAATTTTAGTCATGTTTCAATTCCTGCATGGTACGATTAAAGGTAACACTGTCTTGTTTAGCGACTGAATTACTACTGTCGTTTCAATTCCTGCATGGTACGATTAAAGGAGTCATGGTAAACTTTGTCTTTAATCATATTATTGTTTCAATTCCTGCATGGTACGATTAAAGGACGTATCATGATTCAGACTGAAGGAACACTAAGCATTTTGTTTCAATTCCTGCATGGTACGATTAAAGGAAGTTTTTGCTTAGCCATGTTGTTCTAATATGTTTTGTTTCAATTCCTGCATGGTACGATTAAAGGCGTCAACGTTTTTCGAAAACACAGGGCGAACAATGTTTCAATTCCTGCATGGTACGATTAAAGGTTTTTGAAGTCCATTTACCAATTGCTCATCGGTAAAGTTTCAATTCCTGCATGGTACGATTAAAGGTAATTGTTCCGATGCTTTTTTGATTGCCTCCTCTATGTTTCAATTCCTGCATGGTACGATTAAAGGCCGCAATCTTTTGTTCTTTCAGCGATTTGAATATTTAGTTTCAATTCCTGCATGGTACGATTAAAGGACATGCCACCGCTCGACTTATTGTAAGACAGTTGACCTGGTTTCAATTCCTGCATGGTACGATTAAAGGTTAAAGACACCGAAAATGCCCTCGAATGCGAGGCTATGTTTCAATTCCTGCATGGTACGATTAAAGGACCAAGATGCCAATTTCGGTTAAAATAGGCATTTGCAAGTTTCAATTCCTGCATGGTACGATTAAAGGAATATATCCAAACATCGATGGATTCGGAAATTTGCTGTTTCAATTCCTGCATGGTACGATTAAAGGTCCCACTAAGAGTACTATCTATTTGCCTAGCCTGATTCGTTTCAATTCCTGCATGGTACGATTAAAGGAAAATCAGATGCAGCCTAGTTTTCACCTTGAGGTTGAGTTTCAATTCCTGCATGGTACGATTAAAGGTCAGTCGGTGCGGGCACTTACTACCCTGTATTTTTGTTTCAATTCCTGCATGGTACGATTAAAGGTTTATTGTTCAAATTATTCATAGCTTGATTTTTATAAGTTTCAATTCCTGCATGGTACGATTAAAGGTTATTGTTCAAATTATTCATAGCTTGATTTTTATAAGTTTCAATTCCTGCATGGTACGATTAAAGGGTATTGTTCAAATTATTCATAGCTTGATTTTTATAAGTTTCAATTCCTGCATGGTACGATTAAAGGGTAGGAATGTCTAATGGCTCTTTTGCTAGTCAACTCAGTTTCAATTCCTGCATGGTACGATTAAAGGAAAACTTTGTTGGCGGTAATATTCCAGCGCCAAATGAGTTTCAATTCCTGCATGGTACGATTAAAGGACAAAAGATGATTGTCGCTGGGATTCTGACCTTACATCGTTTCAATTCCTGCATGGTACGATTAAAGGAGCTTAGTGATAAATTGTTAGTTTGATAAAATGCCTTGTTTCAATTCCTGCATGGTACGATTAAAGGGTGGACAACTCGCAATGGTACACCCCAACGAATTTGTGAGTTTCAATTCCTGCATGGTACGATTAAAGGTAGATATATATCTCCTCGATGCTTTCGATGCACCTTTGTTTCAATTCCTGCATGGTACGATTAAAGGAATCCCCCATCGTACGACTGCTCAGTATTCCATTGCGTTTCAATTCCTGCATGGTACGATTAAAGGTTGTGCATTGTCAAAAAGGGTAATGTATGCCTTTCGAGGTTTCAATTCCTGCATGGTACGATTAAAGGAGCACATCGTATTTTAGGCTGTAAGCATTACAACTATGTTTCAATTCCTGCATGGTACGATTAAAGGTGTATCACTTAGTGCCATACTTCTCGACACCGTCCAGTTTCAATTCCTGCATGGTACGATTAAAGGAATAGCCTGTACCTGCTTAATTTTGGCATGGGTAAAAAGTTTCAATTCCTGCATGGTACGATTAAAGGAGACTAGAGGTAGAACTAAAAGTAACGCAAAAATAGTTTCAATTCCTGCATGGTACGATTAAAGGTAGATGGTTCATGTGGGATTAAAATATTATCGTATGAGTTT
>NZ_JAAALB010000150.1 GCF_009905545.1 Cellulophaga sp. BC115SP
TATAAGTCATCATATCTTTCTTGCTGGAGTTGGGGTTAAAGCTTACTTAAGACACCTGCACTAATACCACAGCCTACGGTCGTCGTATTGCTCGTAGCACTATTGTTGCTCGTGTTGGTTTCACCACCACCTGAGACAATCCCACTGATGGCAATACCTCCTGTTGTCGTTGGTGTTACATTCAAAGGGAAGCTAACACTACCACTGGCTGGTATGTTGGGTGAACTATTGGTACATACTATCGTCGTTGGTCCTGCTACTGGACCTGTCGGGGCACAAGTCCAACCACTACCACCACCGCTGTTGAAGGTTAATCCTGTAGGAATGCTAAAACTTTCACTCACAATACCTGTACTGGCTCCTGAGCCTACGTTGTTGATTGTCACTGTGTAAGCGTATGCTGTATTAGGCGTACCTGTACTTGGTCCACTGATGCTAGTCGTTAAGTCTGATACTGGGGGCGTTGGACATACCGTCGCTGTACCATAGTTATCTTTATAACTCTCCGAAAGTGCTCCATTAATACCACTCAAATAGATCGAGTTGGCTGAGTTCAACTTAGGGGTATCTGCTCCTCCTGTACCATCTGCTACATTGCGATACATACGAATACTTCCGATACAAGCTTGGGTACGAAAACGAAACAATGGTATCTCAACGCCTGCTACGATATTCGGAAGAATAGGACTGCCCGTTAATGCAAAATAGCCATACTCGAGACTTGTATTCAGTGCCGTGCGCTGAGTAGACCAAATATAGTTCCCGGCATTGGTAGAGGGTAGTAAATCTTCTACGCCTCCTACTAAATTCGTCATCGAAGTACTTGTTGCACTTATAGGTGCAAAGGTCCCTATTGGTGCCACTAAGGTGTACTGAATCGTCGAGATCGTCGTTTGATTACTACTTGCACTATAAGCCACATCGGACTTCATCGTTGCATAGTAATACCCATCTGACCGCAACTCTATTTTGTAGCTAAAGTGGGGAGTACTTCCTTGACCATAAGCACTACCCTTGCTGAGAACTAGCCCTAGTAACATACTAAAGCCCAGTAGTAATTTTCTCATATTATTCGTTGGTTTTTCTGTTCTACTTCGTCACAACTACATGCAATGCCTTCGAACTAAAGTTCTTGCTTTGCAATTTTAACAAATACCCGCCTAGCTTCACATTCTT
>NZ_JAAALB010000151.1 GCF_009905545.1 Cellulophaga sp. BC115SP
GATAATGGACCAGAATTTGTAGCAAAACTAGCGCAAGAATGGAGTCAGATGAATGACATCGTTTTTCACTATATTCAACCAGGGAAACCAACGCAAAACGCCTACATTGAGCGATTTAACCAAACTTACCGCAGACATGTGTTAGATGCTTATGCTTTTGATTCTTTGGAGGAAGTTCGCCAAGAAACAGATCTATGGCTGAGGGATTATAATTTCGTTCGACCGCATGTCTCTTTAGGTGGTATGAGCCCAGTAGATTATAGAATGAAAAAACAAAACACCCTTCTTGGGCTTCGTTCCGCTACGCTACACTCAGCCCAAGAAGGGTTAAAAACATAATCAAAACAGACAGATTATGTATATTTTTAATCTGTACTAAAAATGGGAAGCCGACAGTATGTTTTTTTGGTTTCAAACTTGAAAACTGGTCTGCAATTTTTGAATGTTGTTCCTTTGAACAATTGTTTCTCTATTTCTCTGCCAAAAATCCTTTCAAACCAACCCGTATTTTGTTTGGTATGAACTAATAAAACGACTCTTTTTATTTCTGGGTCATTGTCAGCAAGTTTACAAGCATACTGCATTGCTTCTCTGTATGCTTCATCGTCATTTCCACTTGTTGCAACAAAAAATCTTTGTTTAGTCATTTTTTCTTTGTTCAAAAAGTTTGTATTCGAATACTCCCACAATTGCGACATATATTAACCAAACCCACCAAGTTTCTTCAAATCTAAATGGCTTTGACTGCCAGGTACCGTCAAATTCATTTGCGATTGGATAGAACAAAATAAATAAACCAATTGGCACTACAAATGCAAAAATAATTTTTTGCTGTGAGTTAAGTTTGGAAATCCATTTCTCTAAATACTTCATATTTCTTTGTTTTAAGTTTGTAATTCTTGTCTTTTAGCCTGACCGCTAATGGACAAGTATTTATGAAGAAGGGGAATTTAGAACTCGTCAGCCCATAACTGATGCTGAGTTTTGTTCCAAAGTTGAGTTACTTTCAACTGCTTCATAGTATTCCGTCCGCTGGTGCAAATGTTGATTAATTTACTGCTGTTCAATTACTTCAGTCCGCCCCTTTTTCATAAATACTATGTTGAACTAAACCTCTGGTAGCTTTTGCCTCTCCAGTTTTATCTTTGCATAAATTACAAACTATTTTTAAGATGA
>NZ_JAAALB010000152.1 GCF_009905545.1 Cellulophaga sp. BC115SP
CAAGTGGTCTTTGATGTCATACAAGTAAATGTATTTACTTAGTGGACTGTTTGGTGTCCAACCTTCTCGCAACTGTACATGTCCTTCACTTGTGAATATCCTGTTCAGAGTGATAGTACCCTGATTGATATATTCCGAACCACCTATGTATATCTTGTTGATTCCTCCTGGACCACTATTGACATAACTCCACTTGGTTCCTGAACCATCGTAATAATAACTTACTTGTTTGTCAGCAAAGCTTACCTTGTTGACCAAATTTAGTAAATTATAATTAATATTTGTTATTCCTTTGTCATTATCTACTACCAAATTGCCGTTGGCATCATAGCTAAAATCTGTCGTGGTTTTGTTGACATCGTTGTAGCCTTTACTATCATTGGTGTTGTCTAGTACCGAGGTGAGTTGTACTGATAGGTTGGAGGCATAGCTATACGCTAAATCGTCTCGACTTGTGCCACCCAATGGTCCACTCCAACGTTTGAGCGTCTTGATAGAGCCATCTAAGCGATAGCTTAAACTCTCACTTAAATCTGTATCTGTATTGGTTCCAATGGACTGTAACAGGCGATTCATCCCATCATAAGCCAATACATATCCTCGCTTGGCACCATTGTTACTCCAATCGTATTTTGTAATATTACCGTTACCTTCATAGCCTAAATCTAAACTAAAATATGCAGGCATTGTGGCTACGTTGTTGTAGTCCGCCTTCTTTACTAATCTGTGCATAGTCTGGCTTGTGAGCCAGTTACGAGTGTTGTAGGCGTAGTTTACGACTGAAGCAAACTCCAAAGTCGAATCCTTTTGAATAGCCTTCTCTGGCAAACGTCCTAGTTTCTTGGTCTTCAGACGTCCCAAATCGTCATAACTCAATACCTGTAATAGGTGTGGTAATTCTTCTCGTTTGCTTTCGCCTACTTTCGATTCTTCGATACGGTGACAGGTACTAACCAATCTATCTCGATGGTCATACTGGAAACTTTGTGTGACCTTCGTGGTTACGATACTGTTGGATTGTATCACTACCTCTTCATCTACTCTACCATGATAGGCTAACTTCTTGCAAATATT
>NZ_JAAALB010000153.1 GCF_009905545.1 Cellulophaga sp. BC115SP
ACTTGCAATAGCCAATCTTTTGCCGGTAAGGTACTTTTTGACATTATCGTATAGTATTAAAAGTGTGCAAAACTAAATACCAACATTAAGCGTGGGCCAACTGTTGGCAGCGCTTAATGGCTGAGTTAAAATCTCCTATTCTATCAGCTAAACCCAAAGTAATGGCGTCCTTTGCTCCGTAAACGTTGCCAGAAAAAACGTCCTCATTCTTGATTTTCCCGACTCTACCACGTTTTACATAGCCTACAAATTCCTTGCGTGCCGTGTTGGTCTGTGCCTGTAAATATCCTCTGGTCTCCTCAGTCAAAGGTTCATAGGGGTTTATTTTAGCCTTATTTTCTCCACCTTGAGCTCGAATCATTTCGACATCAACCCCTTGCATTTGTAGTTGTCTGGAGTAATTTTCGTAAATAAACAATGAACTAATAGACCCGATACTACTCATGGCGCTATCCTCAACGACGATTTCATCTCCTTGAGAGGCGATAAAGTAGCCAGCTGACAAACAACGATTAGTAGATGTTACCACAGGTTTTGATTTGCGAAAGTTGGTCACTGCATCAGCCAACAACGAACAGCCGTCGGCAGTCCCACCCGGTGTAGAAATTTTAAGAACTGCCCCTTTGTACTTTTCGTCGGCTCTGGCCACATCTAACAACTTGGCCATTTCTTCCATACCCAAAGACCAATAAGAATAACGAGACATTTCGCCAACGATGGGTAAAACCAAAATATCACTACTCAAAGAATAGAGATTGGTGTAATAGTTATTGATATACCGAGCGCTCTCGGTACTAATCAACTTTGTTTTAAAAGCTTCGAGTAGTTTTGGATCGGGTAATGTTTCAAAAAACGAAGGTGCCGACATAGTCTGCAATTTATGCCAGGCAATGCCAATATGAGACTCAGCGACGTTCCAGATATGCTCGTGAAAAATTTCAGCCATGATATTCGTAGAAAATTTTTACGAATATCATGGCTGAGAAAGATATTAGATAGGACAATAAACAGGAATCAAACAACCTTTGACACTGATTTAATTATAATTTTAGTCACGTTTT
>NZ_JAAALB010000154.1 GCF_009905545.1 Cellulophaga sp. BC115SP
AAAACGTGACTAAAATTATAATTAAATCAGTGTCAAAGGTTGTTTGATTCCTGTTTATTGTCCTATCTAATATCTTTTTCAGCCATGATATTCGTAAAAATTTTCTACGAATATCATGGCTGAAATTTTTCACGAGCATATCTGGAACGTCGCTGAGTCTCATATTGGCATTGCCAGACACAAATTGCAGACTTGGTCAGCACCCACGTTTTTTGAAACATTACCCGATCCAAAACTACTCGAAGCTTTTAAAACAAAGTTAATTAGTACCGAAAGCGCTCGGTATATCAATAACTATTATACCAATCTTTATTCTTTGAGTAGTGATATTTTGGTTTTACCCATTGTTGGCGAAATGTCTCGTTATTCTTATTGGTCTTTGGGTATGGAAGAAATGGCCAAGTTGTTAGATGTGGCCAGAGCCGACGAAAAGTACAAAGGGGCAGTTCTTAAAATTTCCACACCGGGTGGGACTGCCGACGGATGTTCGTTGTTGGCTGATGCAGTGACTAACTTTCGTAAATCAAAACCTGTGGTAACATCTACTAATCGTTGTTTGTCAGCTGGCTACTTTATTGCCTCTCAAGGTGATGAAATCGTGGTTGAGGATAGCGCCATGAGTAGTATCGGGTCTATTAGTTCACTGTTTATCTACGAAAATTACTCCAGACAACTACAAATGCAAGGGGTTGATGTCGAAATGATTCGAGCTCAAGGTGGAGAAAATAAGGCAAAGATTAACCCTTATGAACCTTTGACTGAGGAGACCAGAGGATATTTACAGGCACAGACCAACGCGGCTCGTAAGGAATTTGTAGGCTATGTAAAACGTGGTAGAGTTGGAAAAATCAAGAATGAGGATGTTTTTTCAGGCAACGTTTATGGAGCAAAGGACGCCATCACCTTGGGTTTAGCTGATAGAATAGGAGATTTTAACTCAGCCATTAAGCGCTGCCAACAGTTGGCCCACGCCTAATTTGCTTTTTTAGTTTTGCACACTTTTAATACTATACGATAATGTCAAAAAGTACCTTACCGGCAAAAGATTGGCTATTGCAAGT
>NZ_JAAALB010000155.1 GCF_009905545.1 Cellulophaga sp. BC115SP
GTTACTGGAGCGAAGACTGCCGTTCCACTTGCTGTGCCACCTGTTCTAGTAATCACATTGCTCGCTACTGGTAAGAAATCATCATTGCTCAATACATTTACGGTGCTTGTTGATCCGTAACTAGCTGTTAACACATCATTCTGTGCCGTAGCTGCCTTTGGATTTGGATCTGTTCCGTTTGGATTACCATCCTTATCACAATCTAAGGCTTTCCATGCTACACTCGTATTCGCAAATACTTGATCTACTTTGTTGTAACTACAACCATCGTTTGGATCTGTATTGTCCGATGTTGTCAATGGATCGTTGTCTGTACCTGTTACTTCTTTGTAGTTCGTTACTCCATCACCATCACAGTCTGCATTGCGCCAAGCTGTACTTGTGTTTGCTAATACTTGTCCCGTTCCCCATACACATGAGTTATTTGGAGCTGGATCCGTGTTGTCTGGATCACCATCACCATCTTGGTCGCCTGCTAATGGTACACTTATCGTTACTGTCGCACTCGCACATACATTTGGAGTCACTGCTGTATTACATACTTGGTAAACAACTGTTACACTACTGCCCGGCTCACTCGCTGATGGTGTGTAACTCATGATACCTGTCGATGATGCAAAAACGACTGTTCCACTCGCGGTGCCTCCAGTTTTAGTAATCACATTGCTCGCTACTGGTAAGAAGTCATCATTCGATAGCACATTTACTGTACTTGTTGATCCGTAATTAGCTGTTAACACATCATTCTGTGCCGTAGCTGCCTTTGGATTTGGATCTGTTCCGTTTGGATTACCATCCTTATCACAGTCTAAGGCTTTCCATGCTACACTCGTATTTGCAAATACTTGATCCACTTTGTTGTAACTACAACCATCGTTTGGATCTGTATTGTCTGATGTTGTCAATGGATCATCATCGATACCATTAATCTCATCTTTATTCGTTACGCCATCGCCATCACAATCTCCTGTACTCGTCGCTACTAAAGTCACTTGACTCAAGTTTAAGCTACAAGCACTTAGTGGATTCGTGTTATCTGCAAT
>NZ_JAAALB010000156.1 GCF_009905545.1 Cellulophaga sp. BC115SP
GCCGACCGCTACCAGAGCTTAAGTTCAACATTGGTTTCATGGTTTGGCTTTCAGCCACCACGAAACCTTAGCTATTGGCAGTAGTTATTTTTTCTCGTCCGTTTGTTTTTCGTTAAATTTATCATAGTCAATAAAGTCCCAAGGTATTTCTTTTTTAAATATTTCAATACACTCTTCAAGTAGTTCAAGTCCGATTTCTTGTTTGAAAATTGTCACTGTCCTTGTTAATTGAGTGTCGTCTCGAAATATTTCTACAACAAGTTCATCATTTCGGTAAATTTCAACTCCAATTCCGTCTCGTAAATTTACATCACTCGCAACTATTGTTCTATCTTTCGGAAATTCCATTGCAAACTTAATTGTTAGAGGTTTTTGATAATTCTATAATTAAATCATCTGTCAAATGTCTTTCTGAAATAAGTGTCCACTTATTATTAGAACTCGGAAATCCTGTCCTACAATATCCAGCTTTGTTATCGAAGTCAAAAACTGCGTGATAATAATTGTTGATTGATAAAAAAGCTTTTTTTAAATCTTCTGTCCATAAAATCCTTACAATTGAAGGTTTGTCTTTGTCAATAACATCAGAAACATTGTAAATATGCAAAGCGTCTAAAATGTCCAAGTTGTTGTTTCTGTCAATTGCATAAAAATATCCTGTTTCTTCGTTGTCCTCAAATATAACAGCATTATTATTCTCTACTGTACTGTCAACAAATGTCTCTTGACCAACAGTAAAGGTCTGTTCTTCGTAAATAAATATGTTAGGTTTGTCGCTCATATAATTACTGCCAACGTTTTGGCGCTTGGCGAAGAAGCGGATTTCGAAGCACTAAACTGTCCGCCAGCACTGAATTTGACACGAAGCACCATGCTTCATTTAAGCACTGAACCCGCTTTTTTGCCAAACGCCTGTGCCTGTTGCACAACTCAAATATAAAGGAATAACCATAGACTTCCATCTTGTTGAGAACCTTTAATTTTACCTTGGAAAATTGGCTAAAAATGCGTATTTTAAAGGTATGCAAGGACGCAAA
>NZ_JAAALB010000157.1 GCF_009905545.1 Cellulophaga sp. BC115SP
TTTTACCTCAAGAAAGAGTTGATATTAAACGAAGTGGATTTGGCAAAACTAGACTTTTCAAAAAAGGTCTATTTGAATGGTGTCGAATACTTAATAGCTCAGTTATCAGGCGAAATGCCGATAACTAAGCCGTTTAGTGTGTTGTTGGTGGGTGGATAAAGCAGGGAGTTTTAAACAAATACAGCACTTATAATGGATATAAGTACAATTTACTGTAATTTTTATTGTAAATTTAGCGTTATAATTCTACAATAAATAGACTTTTACCTGCCCTAACGCTAGGGAGCTTTGAGAAAATCTTTTCTTTAGCTAGGAGAGAGTCCTCATTATGACTTTTAATCGTAGGGACGTGGAATTGAAACTTGTCAAGGGAATACTTAAATCATAGTGATTTATTATGAGAGGTTTTGATTTATACAAATTAAACTTTTAGTATGATTAGCAAACAAGATTTGATAAACCTATATACCGAGCGGATTGAGGATGCACAAGTGCTTTATGATGGTGGTAGATATAATGGCTCTTATTATTTATGTGGATATGCGGTAGAAATTGCCTTGAAATATAGTATATGTAGTGTGTTAAATTGGGATGGATTCCCAAGTACTTCACGAGAATTTGAATCAAAGAAAAGTTTGAAGACTCATTCACTTGATGATTTGCTTGCTTTTACTGGTAAAGAGATTTTAGTGAAAAGTACACACATGGCTGATTGGTCTGTTGTGAATAACTGGAATCCAGAGAATAGGTATAGTAGCACTGTTATAGATGCCTCAACAGCGGAATTAATGATTGAAAGCGCCAAAAAACTAATAGCAATATTATGAAAAATCTTATAGAAAAATTTTCAAAAATTGAACAGGAAATTGTGAATGTAAAAGGTGATTTTGAGCTTTTTGCATTATTCCTGAGAGAGGATGCTATTGATAAATGGGATATATTGGTAGCAGCAGATTGGATTAGCCATAACAAGCAA
>NZ_JAAALB010000158.1 GCF_009905545.1 Cellulophaga sp. BC115SP
AAGAAAACTGCCAAGAAAAACAGGAAATTGCAAAACCCTTGGGAGCTGGCCAAGAACCTAACCAAGAAAATTTTACCAAGAAAAAAGCAGGTGTGGACCCGGCGTCAACTTCCGAGGTGGCAGACGAAAACCCTCAAGGTGGCACCGAAATTTCGTCAGATGAGCGTTTTGAGGCATACAAGCAAGGAAAACTGCACAAACTGCGATACCAAAACAAGCCGACACCAGTAAAGGCGATCACCGAAATTGAGAAAGCACAAATTGTAAGCCGTTTCTGGAGCTATGTCAAGGACATTTTCTATCCAAATCGCAACTTTACGCCAATTGAAGCAGACATTAAGAAGGTTATTTACAGGGATGTATTTAAGTCATTTGTGCCCGAAAAACCATCAGAAAACACTTTTGAGTTTTGGGAAATTTACAATTTGAGAATGCAATACTGGGCTGACAAAAAGCAAGCTTTTGATGCTCGTAAAGACCGCCAAGCGTACCACCCAACGGCTTATTTCCAAAAAAGCTACGGAAATTCTCAGAAACAAGGGTTTTTGGTAGTATTGGAATGGGACAAAAAAGCTCAAAAATCACTCAAGGAACTAGAATTTGAGCGTGAGTTGGAACGTGCTAAGCTTTCAATGCTTCAATTCCCTGTCACTGGAACAGTGCCTAAAGGGCAAAAGAACAAAATCAAAGATATTACCCAGTTGGCCCAGTACTTTAGCCGTAAGCTCACAGTACGCACCACTAGCGAATATGTACAGAAATTTAATACCTTTTTAACAACTACAAACTTTACAAAACCATGGCAACAACAACCGCTCCACTCGTAAAATGGAAACTTAAATATATTCTTCCAAACGGCGTTTGGTTACCGCTCAAGACATCGAATGATATTATAGTTTTTGGTAAAAATTCCTCTCAACGTCTCATGTCAGCCGC
>NZ_JAAALB010000159.1 GCF_009905545.1 Cellulophaga sp. BC115SP
GCGGCTGACATGAGACGTTGAGAGGAATTTTTACCAAAAACTATAATATCATTCGATGTCTTGAGCGGTAACCAAACACCGTTTGGAAGAATGTATTTAAGTTTCCATTTTACGAGTGGAGCGGTTGTTGTTGCCATGGTTTTGTAAAGTTTGTAGTTGTTAAAAAGGTATTAAATTTCTGTACATATTCACTAGTGGTGCGTACTGTGAGCTTACGGCTAAAGTACTGGGCCAACTGGGTAATATCTTTGATTTTGTTCTTTTGCCCTTTAGGCACTGTTCCAGTGACAGGGAATTGAAGCATTGAAATCTTAGCACGTTCCAACTCACGCTCAAATTCTAGTTCCTTGAGTGATTTTTGAGCTTTTTTGTCCCATTCCAATACTACCAAAAACCCTTGTTTCTGAGAATTTCCGTAGCTTTTTTGGAAATAAGCCGTTGGATGGTACGCTTGGCGGTCTTTACGAGCATCAAAAGCTTGCTTTTTGTCAGCCCAGTATTGCATTCTTAAATTATAGATTTCCCAAAACTCAAAAGTGTTCTCTGATGGTTTTTCGGGCACAAATGACTTAAATACATCCCTGTAAATCACCTTCTTAATGTCTGCTTCAATTGGCGTAAAGTTGCGATTTGGATAGAAAACGTCCTTGACATAGCTCCAGAAACGGCTTACAATTTGGGCTTTCTCAATTTCGGTGATCGCCTTCACTGGTGTTGGCTTGTTTTGGTAGCGTAGTTTGTGCAGTTTTCCTTGCTTGTATGCCTCAAAACGCTCATCTGACGAAATTTCGGTGCCACCTTGAGGGTTTTCGTCTGCCACCTCAGAGGTTGACGCCGGGCCCGTGCCTGTTTTTTTCTCGGTAAAATTTTCTTGGTTAGGTTCTTGGCCAGCTCCCAAGGGTTTTGCAATTTCCTGTTTTTCTTGGCAGTTTTCTT
>NZ_JAAALB010000016.1 GCF_009905545.1 Cellulophaga sp. BC115SP
GTAAATATTTTAATGAAATGTTGTTCTGTCTTATTCTAAAGAATTATAACATCACAACCTATCTTAGAATGTCGTATTTTCTTTTATCTTTTCTTACCAGCTTTTCAAAGAACTCTTTATCCCAAAATAATTAACCAACTTATCGTCAGTGCATTATCTCAAAATTTGTCGTCAAATCCCTTTTGATTTAACCGCTTCCCGTTGTTTGGGAGTGCAAAATTAGTAACTTTATTTTTAACTTCCAAATGTCTTTGAAAATATTTTTAAAATTTATTTTCGCAACTCTTAACTTTCTTTCTTCGCTACAACTCCTTTCCCGTCGTTTGGGAGTGCAAAATTCCCACTTTATTCCCAACCTTCCAAATCTTTTTGATACTATTTTTTAAAGTTTTTTGTAAGTCGTTGATAACAAAAGCCTTAATTGTTAAATTTTTAATACAAATTTCAAGATAAAGTAACATAGCAACCTAGTGAGGTTGCTATGCAGGTAAATTATAACTTGATATAATACAATTTACATTCAAAATCTTTTTCTCTTTTATTCAAACTTTTTGATGATTTTTTCCACAGCATCCAAATATCCCCCTCCAAATAGATTCACATGAACCATTAATGGATATAGATTATATATAGGAATACGATCGCCGAAGCCATTTTCGATAGGGTATACTTCATGGTATGCTTCGTAAAAGCTTGTATCGAAACCTCCGAACATCGTTGTGAAAGCTAATTCAGCTTCGCGAAGACCATAATAACAGGCTGGGTCGACTAAGGCTACTTGTCCATTGGCATCGGTCATTACATTTCCAGACCATAAGTCGCCATGAATTAGTGAAGGCTTCTCATTAGGAATAAGTGAAGGCAGTTTCTGAACAAAGCCCATTAGGCGTTCATACAATTCGGTAGTGATTCGTCTTTCATATAAGGCTAATCCTGCTTGAACGCGCAATCTTTTTTCTACAAAGAACTCTACCCCATTATCCATCCACTCATTACTCTGATGAAGGGCTCCTATATAATTGTTGTAGTCGAGTCCATAATTGGGAGCAGTGTTTAAATGCAGCTTTGCTAATTTGCGTCCGAAGTCCTGCCAAAAGTCATTTTGACGATGGGCTGTTGAAAGGAATTCTAACATGAGATAGTCTTTATCCACAATTTTGCCAAAGTTGACAACTTTAGGAATTGACAACGCTCCAGTACTTCCTAATAACTCCAAGCTACGAGCTTCGGTTTCGAACATACCAGTGTGATCTCCTTGATTCCATTTTATAAAGAAATCACCTTCCTTGACTTTTACACGAACTGCCAAATTAAAATTTCCTCCATAAAAGAATTGGAAGTCCAAAATTTCAGGATTGTATCCTAAATTTTCGAAAAGTATAGATTCAATAAATTGGTATTGTTCCTGTGTTTGAAATGTCATGTGCGTAAATATCCTTATCTTTTTTGCTTTATCTCTAATGTCTTAACTTTCGTTAATGCCAAATTTACAATAAAAGACCTAAATTGCAGATAAAAGAATTATTGATTTAGCATAAGCTCAATCGTCTATTTAAACTCATTGTTATTTATGAAATACAAAAAACACGTGTTTGTTTGTACAAACGTAAAGCCTGCTCCTAAAAAATGTTGTGGAGAAGAAAGAGGCATGGCATTGGTAAACGCTCTTAAAGATGAGCTAAAAGAAAAAGGTCTTAATCTAGAAATCCGTGCACAGAAAGCTGGTTGCTTAGATGTATGTGCATTTGGACCTTCGATGGTGGTATATCCTGAAGGTGTATTTTATGGTAATGTAGAATTATCAGACATTCCTGAAATAGTAGAAAGCCATCTAGTAAATGATAAAGTAGTAGAGCGTTTGGTAATTGCATAGTATTGATGCATTGTCGACAGGTATAAAGTGATTTGAGAAAGTGGTCTTGAATCACTTTATACTTTTCATCAATTTTATAGAGTATCTAAAGTTTTCCATTTTTAAAGTCTTTTGACGCTTTTATTATGATTCGCGTTTATCCGACCCTTTTAAATACATTTTCTTTGTTTTTACATGAAAAAACTAACTCAGAAGGAAATCTGATGGTCGACCTTCAGGAAATGTTAGATAGGATTAATCGTGTGCCTCGCCCAACAACCGAAGCGCAGCAAAAAGGAATTGATTTTGAAAAGGCTATTACGACGGGCGCCAACGAAGAAATGTTTTCAGAATATGTGATTGAAAAAACAAGAGCGCTTCTACCTCCTCGATATAAAACGCAAGTCTATACCGAAACTCGTTATAAAGACTGTATTATATATGGATATGTAGATATTGTTGGAAATAATAAGGCTATAGACTTAAAAAGTACACGAGTATATACAGGACCAAAGTTTGAGTACAATCACCAGAACTTGTATTTATTGGGTTTACAAAATTATGGTATCAAAACGCTGGATTATGTGATAACGGACTTTTCGGAGGTATATGTTGAAACTTACAATATTGATAGCTATAATTTTTCGGAGCTTTATAAAGAAATAGATGCTTTTAGTGATTTTGTGAATAGTCATCGAAAGCAAATTAGAGATAAAAAGCTTTTTGTGGCTGAAGATGATCACACTCAGTTGTCTTTATTTTAGCTTATTATGAGTTCAAGGGAATAAAAGCCTACTTTCTTACACAGTATATCATTCGTTTTTATTCCCTATTATTCCTTGAGACTCTTCTACAGTATCTCTTTCAATTCACTCAAATGCTTGATTTCGTAAGTTGGGCGTTCGACATGACGTTGATCGTTAGGGTTAAAGAACACCGCATCAATTCCTACCTGCATTGCTCCCAATACATCTGTATAGAAAGTATCCCCAATCATCAAACACTCGCGGGGTTTGGCACCTACTTGCTCGAGTGCATAATGAAAAATCTCAGGGTCAGGTTTTTTATGACCAGAATTTTGCGAGGTAATAATATGTTTAAAATAATGTTTGATTCCTCCACTATTCATTTTCACATCTTGGATTTCGTTAAAGCCATTCGTGATAATATGTAATGGGTACTTTGGGCTGAGATATTCAAGAATCTCTTTGGTATAAGGTAACAGGTGAGGCTTTTTAGGAGAAATATCCAGATAGGTATCCGAAACTAGGTCGCATGAATCATGATTGTTGACCCCTAGTTGAGAAAAAACCTGACGAAAACGGATATGACGAAGTTCGGCTTGTGAAATTTTACTTCTTTCGTAATCTAACCAAAGTTTGTGATTGACTTCGTTGAATTTATGATAAAACTGCTCCATTGAAGGAATACCGATTTCTTGAAGCTGAAATAACTCAAAAACTTCGCCTAATGCGATTTTCGAGTTACGATGGTGATCCCACAATGTATGATCTAAATCAAAAAAGATATGTTTGTACATGTTGTGATGGTTGGATTTAGTCTTCGGGTTTGAGGGTTCAACCTTTATTTTGTCCGAATTACCTTTTCATTACATTTCTCAAAGATAGATACCATATAATATAATAGGGAGTAAAAGCTTTGACCTTTACTCCCTATTATGTTATTGTAGAGATGGGAGCTTCAATAATTAAGTCTTTTTGAAAAGCTTATCATTTTTCACTCTTGACTCCTAGCAAATATTCTTTTTACTAATAAACAAATTCACCGTAAGGAGACTGAATGGTTACTTGCTTTTGTTCAGCACCCTCTACACGACCAATAATTTGAGCATTGATTCCAAATGATTTCGAAATGTCAATGATTGTTTGGGCATATTGAGGTTGTACATATACTTCAAGACGGTGTCCCATGTTGAAAACTTTGTACATTTCTTTGTAATCAGTGCCACTCTCTTCCTGAATCAATTTGAATAAAGGCGGTAATTCGAAAAGGTTATCTTTGATAATATGAAGATTATCGATAAAGTGTAACACTTTTGTTTGGGCTCCACCCGAGCAGTGTACCATTCCGTGAATGGCAGTGCGAAGCTCTTTCAACATCGCTTTTACTACAGGTGCGTAAGTACGAGTTGGGGACAAAATCAACTGTCCAACATTAAGAGGTGTACCTTCAACAGCTTCGGTTAATGATTTTGAACCACTATACACTAAAGATTCAGGAACAGCAGGGTCAAAACTTTCGGTATATTTATCAGCTAAATAATGTCCTAAAACATCGTGACGTGCAGATGTAAGACCATTACTTCCCATACCGCCATTATAGCTATTTTCGTAAGTAGCTTGACCAAAAGATTCAAGACCTACGATAACATCTCCTGCTTGAATTGTATGATTTGAGATAACATCATCACGTTTCATACGAGCCACTACCGTAGAGTCAACGATAATAGTACGAACTAAATCACCCACATCGGCAGTTTCGCCACCTGTACTCCAGATACCGATACCATTGTCACGAAGCATTTGAAGAACTTCTTCGGTTCCGTTGATGATTTCAGCGATTACTTCACCAGGAATAAGGTTTTTATTACGACCAATTGTACTAGACAACAACATATTGTCTGTTGCTCCCACACAAATTAAGTCATCGGTATTCATTACCACAGCGTCTTGTGCAATACCTCTCCATACAGAAATATCGCCCGTCTCTTTCCAATACAAATAAGCCAACGATGATTTTGTACCTGCTCCATCAGCATGCATAATATTGCAGTAAGCCTCATCGCCTCCCAACATATCAGGCGAAATTTTACAGAAAGCTTTTGGAAAAAGTCCCTTGTCTAATTTTTCGATTGCTTTGTGTACGTCTTCTTTTGAGGCAGAAACACCTCTTTGTGCGTAGCGTTCTTGGTTCACAGTAGTAATGAGTTAAACTAATTGGTATTGAGTCAACAGTGCTCAATGTCTAATTTTTTGCAAAAGTACGAATTTATGACCAAAAGACTTGAACAACACCACTATAAAGCACAAAAAAGCGCTTTTGAGGTGATTAAGTATTAGGAGTTTCTTTGCTTTTGGCAGTCGTTCAATTCATCTGCTGTATCGGCGAGTTGTTTTTTTAGAGAAGCCGTTTGTGAGTTGATAACCCATCTCCCCAATAAAAAACCCATGAATGCGATTGCCAGCAAAAGGATAAGCATTTCAGAAATAGCTACACCTTTTGAGAGTGGATTTAATGCTAATAGTATCATATCTTTTTATTCTTTTCCTTTATTTAAAATATCTTGCCAATCTTTTAATTCTTGCCATTTTCCTGCCGAGGCTAATTCGGCTTGACGAGACCAAGTGCTTGGATCGTGCATTTGAAAACGAGGTCCAGCTTCTTGTAATATCTGTTTCAACAAATAGGTAGATGCTTGACTCAATTGCATAAAAGTTAAAATACCATTTTGATTCAACAACTCCTCAATCTTTGGTCCGATGCCTTCGATTTTCTTTAAATCGTCGGGTTTTTCAACCGCTGTATTATAGGTACTAGTATTAACAATAGTAGGTATTGAGATTGTAGAAGTATTAATAGGGGTAGATTTTACTAGACTTGCTTTACATGATTCTAATTGCGACTGAAGATTACTTAGTTGTTCTTGGAGAAAGGTCTTAGATTCTCCACTTCGATAACCGATGATATATCCTAATATGCCAGCGCCAACAAACATTATTAAATGTTGCCACCAAGCATTTTCGTGTAAAAGAGGATTTAGCTCAAACATATTAATAATGATTTAGGGTTAAAAAGATAAAACAACACGACGATTTTCTTGACGTCCTTTTTCCGTATCGTTATTGCCTTGAGGATTTGCCTTGCCTTGAGGAACGATTTTAAACTGCTCTGGAGAAAGTCCTTTTCGAACAAAAAAGTCTTGTACATTTTGGGCTCTTCGTGCCGAGAGTTTTAAGTTTAGTTCGTCGGAGCCTTTATTGTCGGTATATCCTGTTAGCGTAACTTGCTGATTGGGATGCGCCTTGAGATAGGTAATTGCGTTATCGATTTTCTTATCTATTTCTTCAGAATGGCTAAAATCTGTTTTAGCGTAAGGGAAATATAAAGTGAGATCAGGAGAAGATTCAACGTTTGAAGAAGTTTCACTTTGTGGTGCTACTCGCTTAAATATCACATCTATTCCACCAATAAGCGTATCTGCTTGAAAATACAGCGAATCACTCAAAACTCCATCTGTAATAATAGACTGTGGATTGCCTTTTTGTCCTAAAAGGATATCTTTCAATGCCTCCGCTCTAGCAATACCCAGATTCGCAAAAGAGGTATTATTCTTCTCATGGGAAGCATATCTTCCAATCAAAAGCATTTGAAGCAATGGATTTTTGGCGAGATAGTCCTTGAGTTGTTCTAGCTGAGGTTGTATCTCCGACACATTGGGCGTTTCGCCAGACTGAGGAAATTTGATGTTACCTGAAGCTCTAAGTGAAAGACCGTCAGAATTATGAATATCAAAGGAGGGTTTAGCCAAGGTATTTGCGGATGAAACTGATTTTGTGAGAGGTTCATCACAAACTTCCTTGATTTTGCAGACATGCCAGTAAGTCGAACCAGCAATCCATGCCGTTAGGGCAATCAGCCAAGGTAAAGTGTTTTTTTGCATAGCCAAAGAATTTATTTCTTATAAGACAATGGCTAAAGCTCTAGGTCACAATGGATTACCTCCAAACTCACAAAAAACTAGTTAGATAGAGATTTTTCAGGGAAAGAAAAGTATTTTTTAACAAAAAAACGATGCCAAGAAAATCTCAGCATCGTTCTATATATCCATACTATTAAGCTTTCTTCAATTCAAAAACGGTAATTTCTGGTGGCATTCCTACACGCCCAGGGTATCCCAAATATCCATAACCTCGGTTTACATAGAGCTTTTGATTGTCTTGTTCATACAAACCTGCCCATTGTTTGTACACATATTGCGCTGGCGACCAAGTGACATCTCCTACCGTAATACCAAATTGGGTACCGTGTGTATGTCCTGAAAACATCACATCAATGTCTTTATATTTGGTATTTACTTCTTTATCCCAGTGCGTTGGGTCATGCGATAATAATAATTTTACAGCGGCTTCATCGGTACCTTTTACCGCTTTTGCCAAGTCACCATACGAATGAAAACGATTTTGTCCACTGATATTTTGCACGCCAATAATCGCTAGTTTTTCGCCATTTTGCTCAATAAAGCGATTTTCATCATTGAGGATATCCCAACCCATTACTTTATGGGCATGAATCAAATTATTAAGATTTTTTTGTTTGGCAGCAGGAGAAGCCCATTGTACGTAGTCACCATAGTCATGGTTTCCTAATGTAGAAAATACCCCTAGAGGTGCTTTTACTTTTCCAAACAAATCAATGTATTCTTGTACCTCCACGGCTTGATTGTTCACTAGGTCTCCTGTAAAGAATACCATATCAGGCTTGGCATTGAGAATCATTTCGATGCCTCCTTTTACGGCTACCTTGTTGAAAAAGCTTCCTGAGTGAATATCCGAAATTTGAGCAATCGTCAATCCTTCAAATTCTTTTGGCAAATTGGGCAAAGCCAACTTTACCTTACGAATACGATAATCATGCGCTCCTGACAAAATCCCCCATGTCATAGCTACAGCAGGAACTGTACCTGCAATAACAGCAGTTTTCATCAAAAACTCTGAGCGAGTAATGGGTTCTCCTTCAGACGTAGCTGTGGTACTGATAGGAGTTGAATTAGTGAGCATTTGTACTTTTTGTACCACCCAACGAATCAATCTTCCTATGTCATCAATTAATAAGAAAAGTACGACGAAGATTTTTGAAAGGTAATTCATAAAAATACCTACCATAATCCATGTTCTTATATTCTTGCCTAGCAAATCAGGATTTATAAAATTATATAACCAAAGTCCTACAAGAGAAAGGGTTGTTAAACCCCAAAAGATATATCGAGCAGACTGTTGTATCGACTGAGAAAAATTTTGTACAGATACCTTAACGGCTTGCCAAACGTAATAATCTATTACCAGAAAGATAGCAGTCACCACAGGTATTATTATCAGCTTATTCATCGGAGAGTTGGGATAGTTGAATTTTTATTTCGCTATGTGGAAAGAACAAGCGAAGCTTTCTGAAGGTTTCTTTTGGTCTTTTTTTCTGGATAAAAGGTAATTTTTCTATTTCTTCGGAAAATTTTATCTCTTTTCTAAAAATCTACCTCATACAAAAATTCATATTGCTTATCTCGTAGCCTGTCGGGCGTACGTTTCATTACCCAGTTACGAATCTTAATCAAAAAGGGATTTTCGAGCTGCGCAAGCTTGCCTACATTCCAGCTATTATTCACTACTTTGATAACCCTAGCCATACGCTTTTGTTCAAAATATTTAGTAATCTTCTGCCAATCAGGCTCCTGCTTCATGATATTGTATAATACCAAGGCATCTTCTATGGCCTGACAAGCCCCTTGTCCCATATTGGGTGTAGTAGCATGCGCTGCATCACCTAACAATAATACTCTATCAAAAGCCCATTGGTGAATGGGTTCTATATCATACAAATCATGTTGCATAAAATTGTTGATAGCAGTAGCTGACAAAATTTGAGGTATAGGAAATTGATAATGAGCAAAATGTTTTGCCAAATCGGCAGGAGTATAATGGCGATAGTGAGGGTCATTTACAGGAGCATTGATACACACAAAGTAATACACATGGGTATCTGAAATAGGCACAAATCCAAAACGACCTTTAGCACCCCAAGCCTCAAAAGCTTTGTTGATATCACAAGGAATATCGCTAATATCGACCAGCGCACGCCAGCAGGTATATCCCGAATATCGCAAACGACTGTTGGGAAGTAACTTTTTGCGCACCATTGAATGTATTCCATCTCCTGCTATCATCACATCAGCTTCGACTTGTGTCTCATCTTCGAAAATAACCGATACCGATTGAGCATTTTGGGTAAAATCTTTGAGCTTTTTTCCAAGCTGAATAGTACCTTCTTGTAATTCAGAAGCTAAAATATGGTGTAAATCATAACGAGCTATTGTAAAATTCCCAATACCAAATTTTTCAAAAAAACGATGGGCATATACCTCCGAAAGCACATTTCCTTGATCGTCGACTACCTCAAAAGAACTAACAATTCGTCCTGCTTGGATGATTTTTTGTTCAATCCCTAGTTTTCGTAGCGCCGTCATGGCATTGGCAGCCAATACAATTCCTGCGCCCAGAGCTTTGATTTCACTACTTTGTTCATAGACAACCACTTCGTGTCCTAACTGTTGTAAAGCAATAGCAGTGGTAAGTCCGCCAATACCTGCTCCGATAATGATTACTTTCATGACTGAAAAGGCTTTTTAGAATTTAGAACAAATGTACTAAAAGTATTCATCTATAGAACATTTGTTCTAAAAATATTATCTTTAACCAAAAATCATTTAAAATTTTACCTGTAATACATCATGGTATTATCAACAAAAGACAAGATTTTGGCAAAAGCCCTTATTCTTTTCAATGAACAAGGTTCCGACTTTGTGACCGTACGACATATAGCGAGTGAATTGGGAATAAGTCATGGGAATTTATGCTATCATTTTGCCAATACCGATGTCATTATTGAAGCACTTTATCAACAGCTTGTGGATAAACTCAATGAGCTGACAAAAGAAATGACTGGTTTATCCGAAAATCAGCTAACAATCTTATATCAGTTAAGCTATCGAAGTTTTGAGATTTTGTATCAATATCGATTCTTGATGTTGGATTTTGTCAGAATCATGCGTCGAATTCCAGCTATCAAGTTACATTTCAAGGCACTAATGCAAATTCGACAAGAGCAGTTCACGTATATCATTGCCTCGATGCAATCCAATAGCTTCATTGATATTCCCGAAAAAAATATTGCACCTTTAATCGAGCAGGCTTTGCTGTTCGGAGATTTCTGGATTTCACGTGCAGAGATTTTATTTGATGGAAATGAACAAGAAAAAATAGCCTACTACCACAAGACCTTTTACGCCCTATTTGAACCCTATTTGTGTGATAATGCGGATTGGTGATTTCTGATTTCGGAAATAGTTGTTTCATCACTAATTCAAGTCTTTGTTTTGGACTTATTTTTTACGATAGTTTATAAACTAGTTTAATAAAGCTAGTACCCAAACCTCCTCCGCCATTTACTATATTTTTTACATTTTTGTTGTGAATACTTCAAAGATTTAGGAACTTCTTGCGTTAATTCAAAAGTTTGACAATTTTGCTCACAACTACCTGATTTTAACCTTGTATAAACCCGCAAGTAACCCTAAATTTCTCGATTGTCTCAATCGTCTATTTTAACAATGAAAGCATTTCGTCCTTCCAATCTTTTAGTACAATTGTCTTTCTTTTTCTTGCTAATACTTAGTTCTTGTTCTCATTTTGGTGATGTAACAATTAGCGGTACTAACTTTGAAGAAGAAATTAACCAAACTCAAAATCTAGTTTTCACTTTCAACAAAGACCTCGTTCCTGTTTCTGAACTCAATACGTGGTATTCTACGGACTATATTGAGTTTTCGCCTAAAGTCGAAGGACGATTTAAATGGACTGCCCCCAACGAATTGGTTTTCTCCCCTGCTGTAGGGTTTGATCCTGCTACTGAATATACCGCCGAGGTAAACAAGTTGGTTTTGCACAAAGCTTCCGAAAAATATGACCTTGATACTGAAACGCTCAAGTTTCATACGCCCTACTTAGCACTTGAAAAAACTGAAAGTTACTGGTCAAAATCCAACGGCTCGCCTCAGGGAACTGCTATTTTGAAATTACATTTCAACTATGCTGTTAATCCACAGGAAGTTGCCAAATTATTGAAAATCACAGGCGAGAAAGAACAAGAAGTAAAAACTCAGATTGTACAAACCGATGCCTCCTCGCTAGTTCTTGTACGCATACAAGATGACATTGCATCTCAGGGTGGTTCGCTCAAAGTGAGTATTGACAAAGGTCTTTCATTACCTTCTTCTCGCTACACTACTTCAGAGGCGATAGAATCCGATATTCAATTGTCAGACCCAAGTAGTTTGGAGGTTCAAGAGGTTGAAAACGGCTTTAGCAATAATAAAGGCTATATCAAAGTCTTATTCAACCAAGCCATTTCACCTGAAAGTATTTCAAATGCCTACCAAGTATCTATCAATGGTTCTTCTTCACAAAATGAAGAAACAGTAGAAGCGGTCATTGAATATGATTCCTTGGGCAATCCGATACAAAAAGTAAAAGAAGCTCCTAAAAAGGCGGACAACCCTAAAGTAGATACCAAATATGAGGTAATCGAAAATGGCTTTGTTATTTCTGGCGATTTTAATGAATCAGATACCTACTTACTCGAACTCAAAACACAGCTTAAAAGTGTGTTAGGTGTTAATTTGTCTGACAGCTATACCAAAGATATATATTTTGGACAAATGCCTGCTTCTTTGGCTTTTGTGAATAAAAAGGCAACCTATTTGAGTTCGAAAGGGCATAAAAATATTGCCTTAAATATTGTCAACATTCCTCGAGTGAATGTAAAAATTGCGAAGATTTATGAAAATAATATTCTGAATTTTTTACGTCAAAATCGTTATCAAGACTATGACTACGAAAATGAGAATGGCGGAAACAATAAGTCTTTTGTCTACTATGAAGACGAGTCAGGTTTGTATTCGGACATTTTGGTCAACAAAATGGTAGAAACTACCAATCTTCCAAAGTCTAAAGGGGTTCATGCCCTTAATTTATCTTTGCCTGACCAAAATAATTTGAAAGGAATCTATTTGGTAAGTGTCAACTCTACAGATGAGTATTATCAAAATGCCACCAAATTGGTGAGTATTTCAGATATTGGACTAATTACCAAACAAGCCGATGATGAATTATTTGTATTTGCCAATTCTATCAAAACAACCGAACCTATTAGCAATGTTGAAATAGCATTGATTTCTACCAATAACCAAACAATCCAAAAACTAACTACCGATAGCAAAGGCGTTGCAGTATTTAAAGATTTCAAAAAAAGTGGGTTTAAAGTTGCGATGCTTACCGCACATACAAGTGACGATTTCAACTATTTGTTTTTGGAAGATACTCAAGTAGAAACTTCTCGATTTGAGGTAGAAGGCAAACGTAGTAACGTTTCAGGATTTGAGGCCTTCATGTATGGCGACCGAGATATTTATCGCCCTGGCGAAACCATTCAACTCAATACGATTATTCGTACTAATCAATGGAAATCTGTTGGTAAAATCCCTGTCAAATTACGAGTTCTTATGCCTAATGGTAAAGAATGGAAAAGTTTCCATCTCGAAACCAATGAGCAAGGAGCTGTTGCCTTGTCTATCCCAACTGAGCGTTCCAATGTGACAGGAACCTATGTTTTGGAAGTTCTGAATGGTAACGATATTATTCTGGCATCTCGAAATATTTCGATTGAGGAGTTTATGCCCGACCGCATCAAGGTGGATGTAAATACTAATAAACCATTTTATCGAACTGGTGAAGTTTTGCAGGTAAATGCCACAGCCACCAATTTGTTTGGTCCTCCTGCCTCCAATCGTAACTATGAAATGGAGATGAAGTTGTCACGTAAAGTTTTCCAACCAAAAGGATTTGAAAACTTTGTTTTTGATGTGCAAGACAATACAGCATTTGAAGGTATCATGCGCCAAGGTGTTACCAATGAAAATGGTATTGCGTCCGAAAACTTCCAATTACCAGCAACCATGGCAGACATGGGCGTGATAGAAGCAAAAACATACGTAACTGTTTTTGATGAAACAGGACGCCCAGTAAATCGCTTGAAAAAGTCGGATATTTTCACCCAAAATGTATTTTATGGAATTGGGTTAAATGATACCTATCTAAGTACTAACTCACCCGTACAGATTCCTTTGGTAGCACTCAACAAAGATGCTCAGGGTGTGAGTACGCAGGGAAAAGTCGAAGTTGTTCGTTTCGATTATCAAACTGTTATTGAAAAGAATTCAGATAATTCTCTGAAATACACTTCCAAAAAGCAGACTAAGGTTGTATATGGTCGTATGGTAGATTTTAGTCAAGGAAAAGCTTCTATCAACTTTGTGCCAACGATTTCGGGCGAATACGAAATTCGGGTACATCGTAATGGGGCTAAAACTTGGACAGCACAAACTTTCTATGCTTATAGTTGGGGCAGTACTGAAAACTCTTCGTTTGAAGTCAATACTGAAGGGCAGGTTACTATGACTTTTGACAAAGAAAAATACCAAACTGGCGATAAGGTAAAAGTATTATTCAAAACACCATTTGCAGGAAAACTACTTGTGACCATCGAGCGCAACAAAGTATTGGAATACCATTATTTAGACACTGATAAAAAATCAGCTGAGTTGAGTTTCAAAGTAGATGACGAACATTTACCAAATGTGTATGTATCAGCTACGCTCATTCGTCCACTCGATGATTCGAATATGCCTCTTACAGTAGCGCATGGTTATGCACCTGTCATGGTCGAAGAAGAAGATAGTCGTTTGCCTATTGAAATTGCAGCAGTAGAAAGGTCAAGGTCAAAAACTTCACAAATCATTAAGGTAAAAACCAAAGCTAATACCGCCGTTACTATTGCAGTGGTTGATGAAGGGATTTTACAGTTGAAAAATTTCAAAACACCAGACCCACATGCTTATTTCTATCAAAAACAAGCTTTGGAGGTCAATAGCTATGATTTATATCCTTTCTTATTGCCAGAAATCGCCATTCGTCAATCGTCGAGTATGGGAGGTGATGGTTATGATTTGGAAAAACGTGTTAATCCATTGACAAATGGACGTGTTAATCTCGTGGCAATTTGGTCAGGTGAAATTACAACGAATTCGAGTGGAGAAGCTAGTATCAAAGTTGATATTCCACAGTTTTCGGGAGATTTACGAATTATGGCGATTGGTTATAAAGACGAAGCCTTTGGTTCGGCGACCAAAAACATGAAAGTGGCAGACCCACTGGTGATCAGTACGGCACTTCCACGATTTGCTAGTCCGAACGATGAAATTCAAGTTCCTGTAAACATTACCAATACCACCAAACAAAATGCAGTGGTATTAGCCAATATTGCCACTTCTGGAGGATTAGCCATTACGACCACACGTCAACAAAAGGTTGTGGTTCCTGCCGAAAAAGAAGCGAGAGTATATTTTAGTGTAAAGGCCGCACCAGTGATTGGCTTGGGCAAAGTAGTCATTAGTGTCAATGGTTTGAAAGAGAAATTTACCGAAAGCACCGAACTCAGTATTCGTCCGAGTACCTCATTACTAAAAACTAGCTCTTCGGGTATAATCGCTGCTAATCAGAGTAAATCAATTGCCTCGGGAACAGAAAGTTTTATCCCAAGCTCGGTTTCTTCGCAACTGATTTTGAGTAAATCGCCAATGGTGCAGTTTATTGATAAATTTGAGCATTTGCTGGGATACCCTTACGGTTGTATTGAGCAGGTAACGTCTAAAGCTTTTCCTCAACTGTATTTCAAAGATTTTGTAGGATTGATTCAAAAAGGGAAAAAACCACAAATGAAGTCAGGAGAAAATGAGCTAAACCCAAGCACCAATGTCACTGCTGCGATTCGTAAAATAGAAACCCAACAATTACCTAACGGCGGGTTAGCTTATTGGACAGGCTCAGACAAAGAATCGTGGTGGGGCTCTATTTACGCTTGTCATTTCTTGATAGAAGCTCAAAAAGCTGATTACGAAATTAATATCAATACCCTTGGCAGACTATTAGAATACATTAACAATCGAGCCAACAAGAAAGAAACAGAATCGGCATCGTTGTACGACCCAGCTACTGGTTCAAGTACTCAAAGCACCATTGCGAGTCGTGAGAACATTTATGGTTTGTATGTTTTGGCATTATCTGGCAAACCTAATCGTGCGGTAATGAATTATTACAAAGCCAATCAACAGCTTTTGAGTTTGGATGAGCGCTATTTGTTGGCAGGGGCTTTTGCTCAAATTGGTGATCCAAAAAGTCAGGGAAGTATCATGCCTAATCAATTTGTGATGAACAATGATTCGCGCCAAAGTGGTGGAAACTTCAACTCGCCAATTAGAGAACTTGCTCTTACCCTCAATACCTTGGTGGATGTAGACCCTCAAAACTTGCAAATTCCAGTTTTAGCTAGATTATTATCACAGAGTATCGCAACCCAAAAATGGCTTTCTACCCAAGAAGAAGCCTTTAGTTTCTTGGCATTGGGTAAAATAGCTCGTAAAGCACAAGCCAATCAAATTACGGCTTCTGTTCGTTCAGGGAAACAAATAGGTAATTTTAGTGGTGCTGATTTATTGATGAAAAACTTAGCTCCAACCACCAGTGTAAGTACTAAAGGAAAAGGCTCATTGTATTATTTCTTATCAAGTGAGGGATTATCGGCCAATAGCCAGTTTGTGCAGGAAGATAATTTCTTACAAGTACGAAGAACCTATTACACTCGTTCGGGGCAAGTAATTGGTCAAAATCGATTTAAACAAAATCAATTGATTGTTGTAAAAGTTACGTTGTCAAGTCAAGTACCAACCGACAACATTGTAATTACAGATATGCTTCCAGCAGGTTTTGAAATCGAAAACCCACGCCTCAACGCCGATCGAGAACTTACGTGGTTAAAAGACCAAGCCTCACCTGAGCATTTCGATATTCGTGATGATCGTATCAATTTCTTTACGAGCATCAATGGTACCAGCAAGAGTTTTTACTATTTGGTAAGAGCAGTATCTAAAGGGAAATTCACCCAAGGTCCCGTAAGTGCTGATGCCATGTACAATGCAGACTTGAGAAGCTACCACGGTGCAGGAAGTGTAACAGTGGAATAGTTTTAGAATGCGGAATTAGGACTGTACAAAGGATTTCAAACTATTGCAGATTTGGGATTTCTGATTTCGGGAATAAAGTAAAATACCTTTATTTTTCACAAAAATACTTCCCAAATCCAACATCCGATATCCGAAATGGATGGGTATTATACTACTTCGTACAGCCCTAATACTGAATTGTGAATGCTTTTTTAAATTATCAGTACATTACAATTAGTAGAGACGCAATGCTTTGCGTCTAAAATGTGTCATCATAAATTTTAATATGAAAAAGGCGGTCGAAAATTGTTTTTCGACCGCCTTTTTCATAAATATTCAATAAATTTCTATCATCTGCGTAAACTCACCGCTTCTTTGATCAATACTTCTCTACGCCACTTTTCAAATATTGAGCAAAAGCAGCAATGTCAAAATTAGCCCCTTGTGGGTTTTGAAGTACCTGCTCGTTACGAGGGTCGATTAGTACATAGTATGGTTGCGAATTTGCTTTGAAACGAGTCGTTTGCAAAACACTCCATTTTTTCCCTAATGTTTTAACAAGCTTTCCATCTATTTCTTTTTGTTCCTCAACAGGTAGTTCGGTACGGTCATCCACATAAAGTTGAATCAACACATAATCATTTTTGATTTGATTCAATACCGATGGGTCGGGCCACACGCTTGCTTCCATTTTACGACAATTGACACAAGCATGACCTGTAAAGTCTATAAGCACTGGTTTTCCTACTTTTTTGGCATAAGCCATTCCTTCATCATAATCAAAGAATGCATCCAAACCGAGTGGGGCGTGAAAGATTTCTCCGTACTTATGGGTATTGGTAGTAGAAATACTAGGTTGCCCCATCGAACGGGAATACAAATCAAAATCTTGTGTCTGTTGTGGTGGTAAAAAAGCTGAAATCGCTTTTAAAGGCGCACCCCAAAGTCCAGGCAACATATAGAGAGAGAAACTCAAAGAGATTACAGCTAAAAAGAAACGAGGAACGCCAACTGTTTCGAGTGGTGTATCATGCGCAAAACGGATTTTACCTAATAAATAAAAGCCCAACAAGGCAAAAAGGATAATCCATAATACTAAAAATATCTCTCGATCAAACCATTCCCAGTGATAAGCTAAGTCTACATTTGATAAAAACTTTAAGGATAAAGCAAGTTCCAAAAACCCTAATACCACTTTTATAGAATTCAACCACCCTCCTGATTTTGGCAAAGTTTTGAGCCAAGATGGAAACATGGCAAAAAGTGTGAATGGTAAAGCCAAGGAAATAGCAAAACCTAACATTCCAACGGCTGGACCTAAAATAGCACCTGTAGTGGCAGCTTGTACAAGCAATGTTCCAATAATGGGTCCCGTGCAAGAAAACGACACTAGCGATAAGGTAGATGCCATAAAGAATATGCCGAGATAGCCTCCTTTATCCACTTTTTGGTCTAACTTATTCGCCCAGCTACTTGGTAAAATTAGCTCGAACGCCCCTAAAAATGACGCCGCAAAAACAACTAGCATCAAGAAAAAGATAAAGTTGAATACACCATTTGAAGAAAGGTTATTCAGTGCATCAGCTCCGAATACGATGGTTATGATTAAACCTAAGGCTACATATATGACCACAATCGACAATCCATAGACCAAGGAATCACGAATCCCTGCCGAACGACTTTCTGCCTTTTTGGTAAAGAAGCTTACCGTCATGGGAAGCAAAGGAAATATACATGGCATAAACACTGCTGCTAAGCCTCCAAGTAGTCCAGCAATAAAAGTCATCCACAACGAATCAGCATTAGTTTCGGTAGGTGGTGCCTTGACTTCCGACTCGACAGATTTGGCTACTGTATCACTTTTACGTTGTGGTAAGGTATCATCTTTGGCAACTTTTTTGATAACAGAATCCTCTGTCTGTAATGGAATGATAGTTGGTTCTGCTACTGCTATTGGCTCCTCCACTCCTATGGCTTTAACAGGAATTTTAAAATCGACCTCCTCTGGTGGCAAACATCTTTCATCATCACAAACCATATATTCCAACGAACCCTTGATGACAGATTTAGGCTTTTTGAGTTTGAATTTCTGGGCAAAAACCGCCTGATTTTCAAACCAGCTAATATTCATATTGAAAGTTTTCTCAAAACCTTCCATCAACTTGGTACGTTCCTCTACCTTTCCAATGGGTTCGTATTCTTTAGATGATTTAAAAGAAAAGGTCGTCGGCAAAGGTCCTCCAGACTTTACATGTTGAGAATAGATATGCCATCCTGCATCTATTTGTGCAGTCAAAATCACTTCAACCTCTCCTTTTTCTAACGTTTTAGCACTAAACTTCCACGAAACAGGAGTAAATATCTGAGCCTGTCCCCAAAGAGACAGGCTACAGAAAAGCACGAAAAAGAGCTTTTTCATGAAAATGGATAATTTAAAATCTTATTTTGTATGATTTACAATCCAATCGCCAATAGTTGTGAGCACTTGAGGTGGAAATGCCTTTTTGAGCTTACTATATTCGGCAGGAGTACATTCTTGGCAAGTTAAAAACAGATGATTGACATCGGGAACCACAACAGTAGTAACATCCTTATTGCCTCCTTCTTTTGCTAACTTTTCGATGTTTGATAAATTATCTTGACAAGCAACAAACAAATCTTTATCGCCATTCAAAGCCAAAATTGGAGCCTTGATTTTAGGAATAAATTTGGCTGGGTCAAATGTTATATGATAACGATACCAAGCACCAGTCGCTTGCATGGTATAAGAGTAAATGGGGAAACGAAAATGGTCAAACTTAATATCTAAAGATTTCACATATTCATCATCCTTCTTTTTCCATGTATCATAGGTTTCTTGCATCACTTTTGCCAACCCTAGTGAATCTTTTTCCACGTTGTCATACACCGTCTGGAACATCAATTCATTGATTTCGTTATAACGCTTTTTGTCATGGTCAGGAATTTTGGCAGAAGCTACCAAGGCAGCGTTTTGCTTTCGCAATGCATCTATTCCTTTGGTAGCCAAACCCGCCATACTAACTAAAAACGCAATATCCTTATGTCTTGAGCTAACAATAAAACTCACAGCACCACCTTCACTATGCCCCAATAATCCAATCTTTTTTGTATCTACCTGAGGCTGTTTTTTCAAAAAATCAATTCCTGCTTCTATATCTTGGGCAAAATCTTCAGTGGTTGCTTGTTGATAAATACCTGTTGTTTTACCAACGCCTCGGTCGTCTATGCGCAAAACTGCAATACCTCGACCGTTGAGATAGCTAGCTAGTTCAGCAAAAAACTTAAATCCAGCCATTGAGCCATCACGATCTTGTGGACCTGTACCCGAGATAAAAATCACCGCAGGAACTTTCTTTGAATTGTCAGGTAAAGAAAACGTCGCCCCGTAGGTGATTTTACCTCTTGTATAAGTCACACTATCACTTTTTACTTCTTTTGCCTGAATCGTATAATTTACTACCAAGGCTAAAAGCACTCCTACTACTCCACTTTTCATTGCTATTCTGCTTTTTTGGTTAATTCAATCATTGCCGAAATTTCATCTGCCAAACCTGTTGCACTTCCTTTGAAACCTACCGTGATAAAACGTAGTTTTCCGTTTTTATCAATAATCAGTTTTTGTGGAATACCAGAAATCGTAAATGCCTTACAAATGCGTTTGAACACTTCGTCATTTGCTTTTTCATTTGGTAACTTATTATCAAAAAGCACTGTAAAAGGATAGTTATTGTCTTTGATATATTGCATGATTTCCTGTTTGTAGTTAGGAGAACGTTCCTCTGTATCAACAAAGAAAAACACTACATTCGGATCATTTTTGTATTTTTCTACCGCCAGTTTCATGCCTGGAAAAGACGCTTTACAAGGCACACACCAAGTAGCCCAAAAATCCATCACGATTGTTTTTCCTCTCAAATCTTTAAACTTCACTGTCTTGCCTGTGCCATCTTTCATTGTCCAATCAGGCATAGATTTATTAATCATAATAGACTTTAGCTCGTCTAATTCTTTGCTTGCCAATTCAGGATTTTTAAGTCCAGACACATAGGTATCAAAGCCATTTTCAGAACCTCTCGCACGGATATAATCCTTTTTCAATAAATCTAACATTTCAGGAGAACTCTGATTTTCGTGCATACTTTTCACTAAAACCTCCTGTAACAAATCATATTTTTTAAAATGGTCTAACAACAAAGCCTGTTCGTTATTGAGCATAGCTGATTTGAACATAAAGTATTTCTGAGCACGATTGGCTAAGTCCATTGCCTCCTCAAAGTTGCCTGTATTGCGTAAAATACCGATTTGAGTAAGTGCAAGATTCTGGTTAAAAATCTTTTCATACTCTACAGCCCATTCATTCGGTGACAAAAACCAATATTCTACAGGTCGCTGATTTTTGAATAATTCCATTCGTTTGACCATTGCTCTAGCAGGAGCCAACAGCTGTGAATCATCAACATCCTTTCTTTTATGTGCAATATCAATACACTTATAATAAATCGTAGGAATACTTATTGCTGGGAGCTCTGCACTCATCTTCTCTAGACTAGCATAATCTTTTTGCATCATAGCTTGAATAGCCATCGACAAATACACATTGGTATAGTTTACCATTCGTTTTTCATTGAATGTATGGTCTGCATCACGATAAGGAAACTGCTTCAAAAATGCCTTGCACAGTTCGATTTTCTTTCCAAAATCACGTTCAAAATTAAGTTGCTGATAGGCTTTCAATCGTGCCAAATCACCCGATGGATAAGTACTTAAAATAACTTTTTCCAAAGAGTCTGAAGTTGTTTTATTATTTAATGGATGCTGATAAAGAGACAATAATCTCATCAAATTCTGTTCAGTAGGGCTTTTCTTCAAAAAAGCTACCACACGATTCACTCTTACCAAAGATGGTTCACCTTGCATTTTGAATAATGCTTGACAGAAAGGCACTGAAAGTGCCTCGCTTGCCTCTTTGGGATGAAAACTAATTTCCTGATTTAGCCAGAAATACACCGCAGAGTCACTAATATTCTGTTTTTCTAAGTAGTTCTTTACTCCGTAACCAAAGTCTGAGGCACGCATAAGTCCCCAACCTGCATATCCTCCCGGAGCAAATCTCCCTGTATCATCAATCAACATTTGAGAAAATGAAAACCCATTATTGGTATCCTCTAATTCTCCACTTTTAAACTTTACACTCAACATTCCACAAGTATTTGATAGCTTAAGATTAGCTTTCCAGATACCATTTTCTTCCTTAAAAGCTAAATCATTTACCTGCCAAACATAATTTTCGTAGGTATAAACAACAGCCTTAATATCTTTTTTTCCTGCCAAAGGCGAACCTTCAGGATTATAAGTAATCGTAATTTCTTGACCAGGTTTTGCACGAAATGGCTCAAATTTCACCCTAGAGTTAGGGTCTTGAGCAAACAACACTTGAGCAAATAGTAGGATAAATCCTAGGAGCATCTTTTTCATGGAGAGCGTAATTTTTTAATTGTTGTAAAAAGCGATGGTTTTTGCAGGAAAGTTGATGACTGTCTTATAAAGTTGTAGAAATGGCGTTCCCAACAATCCTTGGATAGGCAGTTGATGAGAAGCGTCCACATTAATTTTGTTTTCGGTCATAGCCATAAACATATCTTTAAAAAGTAAGGATTCTAATTTGGCCTCGGGCAAATAGCCCGTAATACTCTTTTGAGTGCTACCCTCTGCTCCACCTACATTTTCGGCCATAACCTCTTCCAATAGCGGACTAATTGCCGAGCTATAGGGCTGATATATCACATTGGCATTAGCGCCACAATCGATACCCAACTGGTATGTTTTTCCATGAATCGTTAGAGGTATAATTGGAATATGTCTTTCTTGAGAAAAAGGAATACTCAACAAAGCTTTGGTAAGTTTGGGTGATTTTTCTAAAGTCAGTAGTTGATTTTTGTAGTCAAAAGTTACGACATAGTCTTTCATCCATTCATAACCTAGTAAGCCCAAAAAGGGAAATTCTGACTTCTCCATAGGAGACGAAACCAGTGTTTTGTTGGAAATTTCTATTGCTCCTATTTTTAGATTATCCACATTTGACAAACGAACATCTTTCATCGAACCATTCAGTCCAGAAAAAGAAGTAAAAGGATTTCCTTGTATTTTGGAAGCATATTGACGATTGAGTATTACCACAGGACATCCACTATCGAGCTGAAAATAACCTTTTTGACCATTGAGTTCTGCCTCGATAAATATCAATCCATTACGCATATTAAAAGGTAATGTAACCTTTTCAGGAAAAATGCCAGCTAAGATTGGCATTTCTGGTTCGGGTATCCTTGCTGATTTGATAATCCCGAGTTCTTTCACTTTTTCTTTTCCAAAAACAAAATAAGGATGCCCCTCTCTATTGTCTTGATATTTTACATCAAGTTGTACTTTTGTCAATACACCATTCGCCTCTTGGCTTACGATTTTATAACTAGCAATGGCGACGTATTTTTCTAAAATAGCTGGCAGAATAATGGCATTTTGCCCTTGGGGTAAGTTGGCGATAGTACAACTGTCGTCTACCATTGTGAGCAATAGAGGAATATTCTTTTGATTAATTGCCGTAATCAAGGCATCCACTCTTTCGGGAATTGTCTGAGCGTACAAGGGACTAAAAGCCGAAATTCCCAAGATGCCAATAAGTTTGCGTAACATAATTTGGGGTAGTCAGAGTGCCACGAAGACACTCTGACTGATTCATTATTAAGGATTAGAAACGAGTTCTGGATTCATTTTAGTAAGATATTGTGCAATTGGTAACACATATCGTTTACTATCTGGGGCCAAAGTGTAAGTTACGCCATTGAATGTGCGAGTGATTGTTTTTTGGAACAATGGTTCACTTTTCAAACGACGCATATCCCACCAACGAAGCATACGGAAACAAAACTCACGACGGCGCTCATTGATTACTTTTACCAAAGCATCGTCATTCGAGGTAGCTGTCAAAGGCGTATAGGCTGTTGACAAAACACGATTTTTACGAAGATTATTAACCCATGTCATCGCTTGAGCAGCCTGTCAAGCTCTTGCCAAAGATTCTGCTTTGATGAGCATCATTTCGGGTACAGACGGACCAAGATTTCGGTTTTCACCTGTGATAATTTCACGGTAAAAATAACGACCTGTATAAGTTGATGACACACGAGAAGCTGGCACCGTAAATAGATTGTAACGTTGGTCGTTGGCATCAAAAAGCGACAATAAATCATCACTTAAGCGCATAGCTGTTGGCGTGTAAGCGCTCGTTCCGTAAGCAGCAATTTTTGACAATAAAATTTCAGGGTCATTAATACGCTTAGGAAAAGTACTTGTTGCTGTCATGGTAGCCATATTATTGAGAGTACTTCTCAATGCCAAAGCACTATCAGCATACGCTTCCGCCATTTTGTAGTTGTTCATGTACAAATAAGTACGAGCCAACAGTCCATATGCCGACGGCTTAGATGGCAAGGTATTATATTGTTGTGTTGCTAGCAGATTAGGCAACGCTTGCTTCAAATCTGTGAGAATTTGTTGGTAAACTGTTTCGACACTAGCACGATTTAGACTCTGAGAAAACGTTTGGGTCAATAAAAGCGGTACTCCCAAGTCACTCGATGCTGTAGTTGCATTATATGGTTTACCATATTGGTTTACCAATGTCAAGTATGCATCTGCACGATGTACCAAGGCTTCCGCCATTAATTTTGCCTTATCCGTTTCGGGACCATTACTCGTAGGCAGTTCGCTAATAATAGTATTCGTTCTGAAAATACGAGCATACATGGTATTCCAGTCGGTGTCATTTTCATAACTTGTACTAAGTGGGAAAATGTCATCTTGCCATGTATAGGTATTTTTGTAATAGCTATACGAAATGTTTAACAAACTCGTCTGTTGAGCGGCATCCACGATGGCTATATCATCACTAGCCAAATCACCGAGGATAATTCCTGTTTCGTAAGCCGAAGTATTATTCAATAAGTAACGATAATTAGTTACATCTTTTGGCACTAAACTTCCTTGTGTTTTTATATCCACAAAGCTTTCACATCCACCTGTAAACAATCCTAGGTTCACAAGGCTAAAAAGTATTGCTATCTTTTTCACGACTTTATTTATTAGAAGTTTACGTTAAGTGAAGCTGTAAATGATCTTGATGGTGGTAATCCCAGCGTTGTACTCGACAGCGGACTAGCAAATACAGGATCAAAACCTTCTTTATTTTTTGTCCAAATCAATCCGAGGTTACGTGCAGCCACTCCCAACGAAGCAGACTTGATACCAAGCTTCCCTAAGATTTTGGGTTCTATTTGATAAGTCAATGAGATTTCACGCAAACGCACATAATCACCAGGCAATACATTAATATCAGAATACTGATAGCGGAAAAGGCTCAATGAAGCATAAGTTCCTGCCATGCCTGGCACATTGGTAGTTAGCTCATCTCCTGCTTTTCTCCAGCGTTTGGCAATATCTGCACTCAAATCATATTTCAAACCTGTGTTTCGAGCTGTCCCTGGATATGTTGATACCGAAGGTTTTACAAAGACATTTCCAAAGCTGTAATTGACAATGGTATATAACGAAAATGCCTTATAACGCAACGTAGCATTGAACGACCCAAAATAAGGTGCCGTTAGTCGACCTACATACTTGAGGGCATCGATGGAAGTAATTGACTGGCTTGCGGCTACTTTTTCACCTTTTTCGTTAAAAATTTGCGTCATACCCGTCGCATCTAAGCCAGCAAATTGATATACCATTAGCTTATCTGTTGTATATCCTTTAATCCATGTTTGACTAATTGGATTAGATAAGAATGAAGAAGATGGAACAAAACGGGTATCGGTTACCACATTGGTGTTATAAGAAAACGTTACCCCAGCTTGGATTCCCCAATTATCTTGACGAACGGCATCTCCTCTAAGTGCTACCTCGACACCATGACCTGAAAGTGAGGTGGTATTACGCTTCAAAGTATTGACACCGTAAGTAGGGTTTACCGGAAATTCATATATGATATTTCGACCTTCTTTATTATAAATATCGATACTACCACTCAGGCGTCTGTTGAATAAGCCAAAGTCTACACCAAAGTTGGTTACATAAGTATTTTCCCAACGCAATGTTGGATTGGCAGGGTTCAAAATATCGCCGTAAGGATTGGTCGTTGTGAGATCAGAGCCCGATATGTACATACTTGTAAATGGATATATATCTGTGGCAATGTTACCAGTAACCCCATAAGTTGTTCTAATACCCAACGTATTTATCCAAGAAATCCCTTTAAAAAACTCTTCTTGGTCGGCATTCCACTTCAAACCTGTTGACCAAAGAGGTGTAGCACGAAACTCCCGATCTAGTCCAAAGTTGTTATAATCATCATAACGAGCACTTCCCGAAAGTACATAGCGATTTTTGAAGGTGTATGATGCATTTGAGTAATAGGATAAATATCTTCTAGTTTTATCTGCTTGCGATGGTGCTCCACCAAACGACGATATTCCTCCAATAGCTGTTGTGTAGGTCGAAGCATAATTAACATTCTGAGCAATCCCTGTTTGCATATTATACCCGTAGAGCGTCGCACTACCTTGTCCTACATTTGTTTCACGAATTTCAGCACCAGCAATGGCATTTACTTGGTGGTCTTGTCCAAAATTTTCGTTGTACGCCAACTGACCTCTCAAACTGTAATTATTAAGTTGGGTATTAGTTTGTTGCAAAACGCCACCGTTTGGTACAGCACTCACCAGTTGCCCAGCAGCATTTACTACTGTCGACATATTGATTAAATCTCGCGTGTAATAAGTATTTGGCGAATTATATACTTTACTCAATGAGAATGTTCTTTCATTGCTATAAAAACCAATCGCCGATAGTCCTTTAAAAATGGGTACTGTTACATTTACGGTAGCTAAATAGTTGTTATCATAAGCTGTATTATTTACAAAATCTTGTTCGTCAAGGTAATTATATCGCCAAGGCATATATCCTTTGGCTTCTAGTCCACTTAGATAGCTACTGTAATAGTTTCTTGAATATGATACTCGATTGCCATTATCATCTATCAATTGATTATAAGGCATAAATGTGGTTAAGCTAGGTGAAAACAAGTTTGATAACCCCACTGCTCCTTGTTGGTAATTGAACAATGACGCTTTTAGATTGGTAGCAATCGTTACTTTGTTAAAAACTTTGAAAGTATTATTCATCGTCAAAGTCATACGCTCGCCTTTTGTTCCTACAGTCGATGGTTGTTCTTTACTATAAGACAAACCATAATAGTAGTTCGAAACATTACCTCCTCCCATAATCGAGAAGTTGTATTGCTGATTGGTAGCAGGCGTCAGAATATACTTTGATACCTGATCTAATCCATTAGTTTTTGTACGCAAGTCACCGATAGCGGCATCGTATGCCGTTTGCGAAAGTCTTCCCGCCTTCAACTGTAATGTCAAATCTGTTGCACGACTTACGGTTTGAGGAAACAACGTTGTCGTAAGAGGATTTATCAGCAATCCTTTATTCACGATTTCTTGTTCGTAGTCAATGGTTTGATCAACAGTCATCAATTTGAGGTAATTCAAACGAGGGCGTTCACTTGACATAAAATCAGCAGAAAAGCTAACTTTAGGCGCTTGATTGTTCGAACCTCTCTTGGTAGTAATAACAATTACGCCATTGGCAGCTCTTGTTCCCCAAATAGAGGCTGCTGCTGCATCTTTAAGAATGGTGATATTGTCGATGTCTCTTGGATTAAAGGTTTTCAAATCCAAATCTGTAATAGAGCCATCTACGACAATCAAAGGCATTTTTTCTCCAGAGTTGGTTGTCACACCACGAATCAACATATTATAATCAGATGCGCCAATGGTACGAGTTCCACCATTAATTGAATAACGAGTGTTGTTATAAGTAAATGTGTTATCTCCCGAATAGGTCTGTACATCCAAACCTGGCACTAGTCCTTCTAATCTTTGGATAACATTCGGCACAGGGATTTTTTCTAAATCTTTAGCACTCACACTACTAAAAGCACCTGTTGCACGCTCTTTAGGTAATGACTGATAACCTGTACTAACTACAGCTACCTCGTTCATCAACTTACTTGCTTCGGCTTCCATCTGGATATTTAACATTCCGATACCACTGATGGTCAGCTCTTTTTCCTTATATCCTACATAAGTTACCACCAACTTATCGCCAGCTTTCATGCCCGAAAGATTGTATTCGCCACGCTCGTTAGCAGTAGTCCCTTTACGAGTACCTTTTACCCAAACGTTGGCCCATGGTAATGAAACACCATCGATGCCTGTGATTGCTCCTCTAAGAATCAAATCTTCGTCTTTATTTTCTTGGGCTTCAATGGTAGTTGGCGCATTTGTTCTTGGTGGTTCGGCTGGTGTTTCGGGATTTTTGAAAAACCGAGCATCACGGGCTACAATACTGTACGAATTGCCACTTACGTACAAGAAAAGTAGGTTATTAGGATATAAAATATCCTTCAATATCTCTTCAACAGAGGAGTTATTCAATGCCGACGCTTGGGTCGTTTTGCCATTTAGTAAATTGTGTTCATAAGCAAATTTGGTTTTAAATTTTTTCTCTATTTGAGAGATAGCATCCTTCAAAGGAATCGTTTTTTGCTGACTAAAAGCAATAAAGTTCAGGAGTACCAACAATACGCTGGTGCCCAGTATTTTCGAAATCGAATGTTTCATACGATGTTACCGTGATCTTAAATAAATGATTCTTCCTTCTTTATAGATATTTACGTTTAAGATATTGGATAGGGTGTAAAGGATAGTCTCCTCGCTATTGAAGGCTATAGTTCCATCAATTTGCTTGGACGCTAGGGTTGAGTCTTCTAGAACGACTTTGTACCCGTAGGTATCTTCGAAGTTGTCAATAATCTGTCGTGCGGTCAGACCACTTACAACCATATTTCCTTCGAGCCAAGCCTCGGGCACGTTCCGAGTTTGTTCTAGGGTTTGTTTTTGCAAAATGCCATTGTAACGGACAATCTCTCCTGGCTTCATGATAATAGCCTGAGACTGATTTTCAGCTTGCACTCTAATCTTACCCCTCAACAACGCAATCTGAACTTGTTGGCGACGCTGTTTTACATTAAATTCTGTACCTAAGACATCCACCAATATTTTGCCTGCATGCAGGCGAAACTCTTCCTTGTTTTGGATATGAGTGGGGTCGGCATTCAAATGTTTTACATTCAAATACACTTCCCCACTTACCCACACTTCACGTTTGTTTTGCCAAGCCCAAGCTCGATGGTAACTAATCGAGGAGTTGGCATTTAAGGTCACTATACTATTATCGGGCAAGGTGATTCTTTTTTGCTGTGCATATTCGGTCGAAATAGTAATCATTGATTGTGCATACCAACCGATTCCTATCGCTATTGTCAACATAGCTGCTGCGGCAACCGAAGCAACTCTTACCCATTTGATAATTTTATTTCGTTTTTCTTGTTGTCCAATACTCGTCTGAATATCGGCAAATAGGCTTGCGCCAAAATCTTTCGCTGGCTCAATGCGTTCAGCGGTCAATACAGTTCTTAATATCAACAATGCTTGTTGATACGCTTTCAAATTTTTGGGCTGGCTTTTTTGCCATTCTTCCCACTGTCGACGTTCTTCTTCTGCACCTTCTTTGACCCAACGGATAAAACCCGCATCACTCAAAAAATCTTCCGTAGAATATGTATTGTACTTTTCCATCTATTGCCAGATTTATTTGGCTTCTATATATACAAACCGAATAATTTTTGCCATTACCCCATAGAAGCCAATTTTTTTTCACTTTTTTTTAATATTTCTATAATTATTTATTTAAAATCAAGATAATGGACTGATAGACAGAAAGTTAACGATTTATTCATTTTCTCTTTTATCTAAAATAAAAATATCTTATGAAGCACTGTTACAGAATGTTACATAGCTATGTGCATAAACAGAGTAGAGATAGCTTCATCATTTACTCAAAAATATGAGACAAGCACTGATAACAGAGATATGATTAATTGAAAATGACTTTTAATTAGTAGAAAATAGATGAGCATATCGTCTCAAAAGCGTTCTTAGAGAATTCCTTTGAGACGAAGAAGTAGAATAAGGCTGATAATACTTGAGTTTGGCATATCCAAAATGCCACGTAGGGTTTCTAATGCACGACTATTGAGCTTGTACACCCCTTTTACCGAGATGTCCATCATGGCCGCAATCTCGTTGTATTCCAATTCTTCGAAATAACGTAAATAAAGCACCTCCTTCTGTCGAGGGCTAAGTTGATTTAAAGCCTGAAGTACCTTTTGAGCTTGTTCATCGGTTTGTTCAAGCTTGGTAAGTTCTATTTCTGCATTAAAAGTGATATGAAAAGATTCGGCCTCTTCCATATCCACATAATACAGGTTGCTTTTCTTAGTAGTTTGATTGAGGATAAAGTTGCGGAGTGACGCCAGCAAATAATAGCGAATATTATCTGTCGTGCCTGTTGTAGTACGATTCATCCAGAGTTTTACAAACAAATCGTGCACATAATCACGAACGAGTTCTTCATTTTGCAACTTACGCATCCCATACTCGTAGAGGGCTTTATAATGTTGGTTATAAATAGCCTCAAAAGCTTCTCGCTCCCCTGTCAAAAAGGTTTCCCATAAGTATGTATCCTTGGTTTGCATCAAAGCTTCTTGGTGATTAGTTATCGTAGTATTACAAATTTATAAAAAAACTAAGTCTATCCTCTATGCTACATTTTACCAAAATATAACTTACTCTATTAAAATAAGTATTTATACCGATAAAAAACAAAAGCCCCTTCGTGCTTTTGAGTACACAAAGGGGCTTTTGTTATAATTAGCCAATACTTTTTACCGTAATGACAGGGTCAGGGAATTGAATTCCGACACTATCAAATTGTTTTTTGATATGTTCATTCATAAAATACTGCGTTTTATCTAAGTCGGCGGCATTTACCCATAATTTCACCTCCCAGACAATAGCGCTGTCGGTAAGTCTACCCACCAGCACATCATTATTTTTATCTTTTTGGACAAAAGAGCATTCGCTTATTACATCCTTAATTGCCTTACGGGTAACATCTATGTCATTGGACATCGCCACTTGAAATTGCATATCCAATCGAATAATCCCTTTTCTCGAAATATTCACTACTGGCGAAGTGGATAAGCTACCATTGGGTAATATGATAGTTCGATGGCTTGTGGTACTTATTACGGTGTTAAAAATCTGAATAGACTCTACGTAACCAGTATAGCCATGCACAGTTATCAATTCCCCTACTCGGAATGGTTTAAAAACTAAAATAAGTACGCCTCCAGCAAAATTTGACAAGCTTCCTTGCAAAGCCAAGCCTATGGCTAAACCTGCGGCACCCAATGCGGCAATAAAAGAAGAGGTTTCTATTCCCAAAATTCCAGCGCAACTCAGTACCAACATAATATTCAACGCTGCACGAACCAAAGAAGCTAAAAATGGCTGAACATCGGGATCAATACTTTCCAATTTCATCTTAGAATGCATCAGCCCTATTACTTTTTTAATAAGCAAACGCCCAATGAAAAACATCAATAGGGACATCAATACTTTTGTACCGTATTGTAACAATAAAGGCAAAACCTTGTCCTCGAAATTGGTCAAATAATTATGGGCTAAATACATAAAGTTCATAGCTGTAAACAAATAAAGCGCCCTTGCAACAAGGACGCTTTACGTATAAATGTCAAATATAATTATTTCTCTACTTGAGAGTAATTTAGTTCAACTGGAGTATTACGGCCAAAGATTTTAACCATAACATTCAATTTCTTCTTATCGTCGAAGATTTCCTCTACAGTACCTTCAAAAGAAGAGAATGGACCATCAATAACTCTGATAGTTTCTCCTTTTGTAAACGACAATGTTGCTACTTCTTCAATTGGAGCAACCTCATCAATTTTCCCTAAGATACGCTTGATTTCGCTTTGGCGTAAAGGGATTGGTGTTTTAGACGTTTTACCATCATTCCAGCTCAAGAAACCAATTACACCTGGCATTGAAGTAATAATGTGTGAAACCTCACCATATTTAATATCAGCTTCTACGAAAACATAACCTGGAAATAAAGTCTTTTCACGAACAATTTTCTTACCGTTACGAATTTCGTAAGTCTTTTCAGTAGGTAACATCACTTGAGGAACGTACTCTGTAAGACCTTGTCTTTGCACCTCGTTCTCAAGATATGTTTTTATCTTTTTCTCCTGTCCTGAAACTGCTCTCAAGACATACCAATTAGTTTCTGCCATCTTTAATAATGATTTCTTTGAGATTGAGAACAAAATCTGTTTGTAAAAGAACAGTTCGTCAGCTCAATTAGAATGACTGATAGAACAACTCTAGACCAGACTTGAACAAAAAGTCGATAAGACCAACCACAAGAGCAAAAATCAAAGAAGCAACCAATACTAGCGTAGAGCTTGCTTGCAATTCACTAAACTTTGGCCATGTTACGTTTTCTGTAACTTCAGTCCAAGAATCTTTAAATAATTGTGTTAACTTATTCATGTTCTTCGTAATGTTATGAAGCTACGAGCTTTCTTTGGTTTGCTTTTCGCTTGTAAAAAGTGATGCTATCCTTTATAAACTTTAAAGTTCCGAATTCTAGCTTAAAATTCCGACTAATTTAAATAATTAATCTGAAACTCGAAACTAAAAATCGGAACTTACTTTGCACGGGCACCAGGACTCGAACCCAGACCGAAGGTTTTGGAGACCTCTGTACTACCTTTATACTATGCCCGTATTGTTTGGAATGCAAAGGTAGCAGTTCGATTCTGCATTTCCAAGCACTCAGTATAGGTTTATTTAATATTTTTTCTCTTTATTTTCAAAAATAATTTTAATAGCTTGTTTTTCAAAAGCTTAAGCTCCTACTGATTCTTTCTAAAATAGAATTGTAGAACCCTAAATCATTCAATATATAGGTATCATTTCTATTATTTCTGGAAATATCTCCTCCAAAATGCCTATAAAAACAAAAAGCACTGTCTTTCGACAGTGCTTTTCTAATATGGTTAATCTTAGGATTAGTCTAAGATTTCAGTTACCTGACCAGCACCTACAGTACGTCCACCTTCACGGATAGCGAAACGAAGACCTTTGTCCATAGCTACTTTGTTCAACAATGTAACGTCGATAGTCAAGTTATCACCTGGCATACACATTTCGATACCTTCTGGCAACATGATTTCACCTGTTACGTCAGTTGTACGGAAGTAGAACTGAGGACGGTATTTGTTAAAGAATGGAGTGTGACGACCACCTTCTTCTTTAGACAAGATATAAACCTCTGCTTTGAATTTAGAGTGAGGCTTAACTGAACCTGGCTTACAAATAACCATACCACGACGGATAGATTCTTTGTCAATACCACGCAACAACAAACCTACGTTGTCACCAGCTTCACCACGGTCAAGGATTTTACGGAACATTTCAACCCCTGTTACAGTAGATTTCAAGTTCTCAGCACCCATACCTAAGATTTCAACTGGATCACCAGAGTTGATAACACCAGTTTCGATACGACCTGTTGCTACAGTACCACGACCTGTGATCGAGAATACGTCTTCAACTGGCATCAAGAATGATTTATCGATATCGCGTTTTGGAAGTGGAATCCAGTTATCAACAGCATCCATCAAAGCTTCGATAGTAGCAACCCATTTCGGCTCACCGTTCAAACCACCTAAAGCAGAACCTTGGATTACTGGAATGTTATCGCCATCAAATTCATAGAATGACAACAATTCACGGATTTCCATTTCAACAAGTTCCAACAATTCTGGGTCATCAACCATGTCCACTTTGTTCATGAACACTACCAATTGAGGTACACCTACTTGACGAGACAAAAGGATGTGCTCGCGAGTTTGTGGCATTGGACCGTCAGTTGCAGCAACTACGATGATAGCACCGTCCATTTGAGCAGCACCAGTTACCATGTTTTTCACGTAATCGGCGTGACCTGGACAGTCAACGTGTGCATAGTGACGGTTTTCTGTTTGGTACTCTACGTGAGCAGTGTTGATTGTGATACCACGCTCTTTTTCTTCAGGAGCTGAGTCAATTGATGAGAAATCTTTCTTTTCAGCAAGTCCTTTTTCTGACAACACCTTAGTGATGGCAGCAGTCAAAGTAGTTTTACCGTGGTCAACGTGACCGATAGTACCAATGTTTACGTGAGGTTTACTACGGTCAAAATTCTCTTTTGCCATGATTATTTAGTTCTTAATTAGTTTTATAAAAAGAATGAAAAAATTGATACCTTTCAACTTCCAACAACCAAAGATAAAAGATACTTGATAGCTCCTATTTAACTATTTGTTGTTTTGAATGGAGCCTTTGAGCAGGATTGAACTGCCGACCTCTTCCTTACCAAGGAAGTGCTCTACCACTGAGCTACAAAGGCAGACGTTGAATGCTTTCTCGTGAGTCCAAACTGAAGTAGACCACAAACAAAAATGGTTAATCGTTAATCGCTAATTCGCTAAACTATTAACTATTAACTATTAACAACCAACCATCTTAATTTCTTGAGCGGGAGACGGGGCTCGAACCCGCCACCTATAGCTTGGAAGGCTATCGCTCTACCAAATGAGCTACTCCCGCTTTTCTATAACTGGTTTAAAAGTTTCGAAAAAGTTTCCCTAAAACTCTAAACTTGTGGGGACAGATGGATTCGAACCACCGAAGACATAAGTCAGCAGATTTACAGTCTGCCCCATTTGGCCACTCTGGTATATCCCCTTATCTTTCTCTTTTTATTTCCGTTTCTTGTAACGTTCCCGTGAAAGAGTGTGCAAAACTAGGTAGATTTTTGATTAAGTCAAAACTTTATTGAAAAAAAATTTTCACTTTTTTTTCAATAAAACTCAAAAAACATAGCTAACTATTCCGTAATTGACATTGTAATATTTTAAAAATCAGGGCTTAATATACTACTTACATAGTACATTAAGCCCTGAAAAAAAATTTACTTTTTTTTGAAATTTTAGAAGCGAATACCAAAACTTAAGCCACTAATTTTGGGACCATAGCCTGTTTGGTACAATTGTGACAAATCATAATTCACGAATAAATCTGGAAAATCTTTCAAACCAAGCTCAAAAGCAAGTCCATATCTAAGATTATTCAAGTAAAAACTGCTATGATTCCAAAGTTTTCTGCCACTGTCAGATTCTTTTGTCTTTGTATAGCTATCTAATCTGTAGCCAACATATCCTCCAAATCCGATATATGTTACTGTACTACTCTTTTTGAATGCTACATAAGGCATTACTGGAAGATTAATATAGGCCACGGTTAATTTATTTCTAGACAAGTCTACAGGTTGCCCTTTGTCGTCAACATAATCTTTAAATTCTATATTATTATTTCCTTTTACTTCATATCTATTGTTTTCATACATGAAATTGTACCAAGAAAACTCTAAACCGTAGCTTATTTTCAAAGCTGCACTGCTTCCTTTACTAATAGCTGCGCTACGAGTCCATCCAAAACCGAAGTAACGAGAGCCAAATGGGCTTAATTCAAAGTCTTTTGTATTATAAATACCGCTTATCGAGCCTGTATTGGTAAAGCTATTTAAACCAAAATAGATATTAAATCCTGAACGAGAGGCAAATTCTCCGTTGCGACGAGCCACTTTTGCTGTATCTCTCCACATCACTCTGGTTTCTTCGCTACCATCTTTTACCACTACGCCATTAACACTTACGTGGACTTCATCTCCTCCATCTTGAATATGTACTCCTCCAAGACCTACACTTACTCCTCCTTTAGATCCCTTATTTCCTGAAGAACCGCTATTGATTGTAGCATTAGAAGGAGCATTGGCTTTGATAGCCACATTAATTGTTTTATTGTTTTGAGATATAACCAAAACTGTATCTTTTGTTATATCGCTATTAACAACTCTTCTGATTCCGATCCAAGTAGCATCGTCTAAGGTCATTCCACTCTTTTGAAAAAGAGCTTGAATATCTTCTTTCAAACTTACATTGGGCTTGCCACCTTCCAATACTGTTTGGTTTCTCTTATCTATCTTGATAACTGTCGAATCAGTCTCTGTATTTCTTGCAATTGTTGGCTGAATTGCTAATACCATAAAAAATGCGATGATGTACAATTTTACCCAGTTTACTGTTACATCTAATTGGCTTATAGATTTCATGACTTTTATGATTTATACTCGATTTAGAAAGTTCTAATTTGTTTTATATCTCCTAGATGCAAGTCGTTTGCCTTAGGTTGCGTGATATTTTTTATTTTTCGTTATTTTTTATTTCTTTCACTGACTCCACGATTGACTCTTTTGTGTTTTCTAACTTCGCATCAGCACGTGCAAGTACTTTTTGAGGTTTAACACCAAGCTCGTTCCAATCCACTCCTTCTCCATTTTTAGCTCTTTTGAGTTGCTGCCAAAGTTTACCTAGTTTACTTGTTTTTCTATTACTTGCTTCTTCAACCCAACCTGGTCTTTCTGTACCTGGACCTGCGGGAGCTTCTACCATGCTTAGTACAATCGTCTCAGCACCCTTAGGAGTAGTTTGCTCTGGAGTAGGTTCCATTACCAGCACGATAGTATTGTTAGTGGCTTTCGGCAATGGCAGAGGTGTTTCTTTCTGAGCTAATACTGGTTCTTGAGTATTTTTAGCCACTTCCATTAACTTATCAAAATGCTCTTTGACTGAGTTCTTGTGAGTGGTTTGTTTATTTATTTTATTCAAACGTGGCTCTGCTTGTACTAAAGACTCTTCGATTTTATTTTCGCTATTACCCGTTTTCTCCAAGACTATTGATCTATTAGGTTGAGCTAGCTTGTCTTCTTTTGTTTTTGGAAGGCTATTTGCCGCTGCAACATTCGAACCTTCAACTTCTGGGTTTTTTATAGTAGTTTCCCACACTAAATACCCTACTGTTCCTAAGAGTAACACCACTGATGCGGCTCTTGCTACTTTCCACCACAGAGGTACTATTTTAGTTTCGTTTTGTTGTAATTTAGCTTGCAACTTATCCCATGCTTCTGGTCTAGGTTTGCGCTCATAATTTTGTAAACGTTCGTCAAATAGTTTATCTATATTATGCTTTTCCATTTTGTCTGCTAATTAACTGTTGATTTTTGTTGAGCTATTGCATTTTGCAATATAACTCTAGCTCTTGATAATTGTGATTTAGAAGTACTCTCTGTTATTCCTAAAGATGCAGCTATTTCTGCGTGAGAATAACCTTCGATGGCATACAAATTAAAAACGGTGCGATAACCTATAGGTAATGTTTCAATTAACTTCATCAAGTCATCGACTTCTAATTGTGTACTAAATTGTTCAGGTTCTGGTTCATAAAGGATGTTATCGTAGCTCATTTCAAGTTTTGCATTTTTCGTACGTCTCAAGTACATTAATGCTTCGTTCACCATGACTCTTCTAATCCATCCTTCAAAACTTCCTTCTAATTTGAAAGTATCTATTTTCTCAAAAACCTTTACAAAGCCCTCAATCATTATTTCTTCTGCTTCAAAATCATCGTGTACGTATCTAAAACATACTCCAAGCATTCTGGAGGAGTATTTTTCATACACTCTTCGCTGAGCTTTGGGATCGCCTTTCTGACAGGCTTTGACCAGAGCTTCCTCGCTTTGAAAGAGTGATAAACCACCGAGTTGTAAAATTTTCACGATAATTGTCTTGGTTTAGTTTTGTAATAGGTAGATGAAAAAGGTGCTAGAAAGGTTGCATGAGTTGTAATGAATTTTCAACTTTACGAAATTTTTTCTGAAAAACAGATTATATTTTCGGCAATTCCTTTTTACTCAACATTATTTATGCATACATCCGCTCCAATTGGAATTTTTGATAGTGGTATTGGGGGACTCACCGTAGCGCATGCTGTTACGAGATTACTCCCAAACGAAAATATCATCTACTTTGGTGATACTGCACATTTGCCTTATGGCGACAAGTCTGCGACAGCCATTCAGGCATATTCTATCAAAATTTGTAATGTTTTATTACAACAAAAATGTAAGGTAATTTTAATTGCTTGTAATTCGGCCTCGGCAGCTGCGTACGAATTAGTCAAGGAATATGTGGGTAGCAAGGCGAAAGTCATGAATGTAATTGACCCTGTGGTGGCTTTTCTTGGAGAAAATTATGCCAACAAAACCATTGGATTGATCGGTACCAAACAAACTGTAAACTCCAATATTTACAGAAAAAAGATAGACTTTCTTGAAAAAGGAATTACGCTAAAGTCTTTGGCGACGCCACTTTTAGCACCTATGATTGAAGAAGGTTTTTTTAATCATAACATATCTGAAAGTATTATTAACGAATACCTCCAAAATGCTACCTTAGACGATATTGAAGCATTGATTTTGGGTTGTACTCATTATCCTCTCATCAAAAAACAGATTAATCAATACTATAATGGAAAAGTAACTGTATTGGACACTTCTGAAATTGTAGCAAAATCACTCTATGACTATTTAGAAAGTAGTCATTTGCTCAATGAAATGAATGCTCATATTCGTCACTTTTATGTTTCTGATTATACCCAATCATTTGAAACTTCTACAAAAATATTTTTTGGAGAACAGATTCGACTTCAACACTACCCTCTTTGGGAATAGGGCTATGTTTAACATTCAAATAACAAAAAATCCTGTCTCGTTCGAGACAGGATTTTTTGTTATTTGAATGCTTGCTTCAATTTTTGACGCATAATATCTTTCGGACTTAAGCCTTGGTTGGAAGTTCGCCACCAAAGAAAACCAATGACCATTGCTAGCATATAGGGCACCGACAAGAGGTATAAAATGCCCATATTAAGGTTAGAAGCAATTTGGCTTCTTCCATTCGATACGGTACTTTCCACTACCGAACGGCACATAGCACATTGAGCAAAACTCATGGTAGTCGAAACTACACTTAGCAATAAAACGAATAATACCTTTTTCATAAAACTTGAATTATTGGTAATATGGAGAAATCATCAAGTAAACTATAACTCCTGTTACTGAAACATAAAGCCATAGTGGGAATGCCCATTTGACAACTTTTTTATGCTCAGCAATTTGATTGCTCAATGCAAAATATACTGCTTTGAGAACAAACCAAACTACCCCTACAGATAATAAAATATGGGTAAGTAGGAAAAAATAGTAAATGGGACGTAACAAACCTTCGCCTCCATAAGGAGTTGAATCATTTGAAATATGATATAAGATATAAAGTACCAAAAACAAGGCTCCTTGTACAAAAGAAAGCATCATCATTTTGCGATGCCCTTCAAGGTTTTGTTTTTTAATATACGAATACCCTAATATGAGTGTAATGGAAGTTGTGGTATTCAAGATGCCTATTACATGAGGCAATATTTTTGTCCAACTTCCTAAATCAATTTTTTGACGAATACCTATTAAGAGTGCAACCGCAACTGGAATGGCGATAGCAAGGACATTGACGATTTTGTCGTTCTTCTTATCCTTCTGAATCGAGAAAGATGCCATGTTTTAGTGGATTATCTATTAAGTTTTGTTTATTGATATAACTTCAATAATTACTTTTCTGTTTCGTAAATTTTTTGAAGTACTTTAATTTCCAACATCAACCGATCTACGTCTTTCTTATCTGTTCCGTCATAAAATCCTCGGATATACCCTTCTTTATCAACAAGAATCAACTTCTCTGAATGAATAAAAGTCTCATCAGGTGTTTTCACAGCTTTATCATACTCCGAAGCATCTGCCACAGGAATATAATATCCTTTTACTGCCAATGGGTATAATTGCTGACGCGTACCTGTCAAAAAGTGCCATTTCCCTGGAATAGCGTCATATTGCTTGGCATATTCTCGCAACATTTCGGGTGTATCATGAGAAGGATCCACTGTGAACGAGGCAAACTCTACATCTTTATCTTGCCCAAAAGTATCTTGAACCCTTGTCAACTGAGTAGACATTTTGGGGCAAATAGAAGTACATCTTGTAAAGAAGAAATCGGCTACATAAATCTTTCCTGCCAGTTGTTTATTTGTAAATGGTTTACCTTCCTCATTAGTCAATGTCCAATTGGGAATGGTATGAAAAACTGTATCCATTTCGGGTTCATCCCATTTTGGATTAGGGTTTTTCTTCATTTTAATATAACCTGTAGTTGAATCTATCACAGGAATCAACTTGGGGAGTTTGTAATGGTTTTCACCAAAACCTCTCAAGAATAAAAAAATTAAAGCTGGAACCGCTAATGCTACGATTAGAATTCCAGCTTTGATACCTTTTTGCATATTTATCATGCTTTATACTTGAATAAAATACAGGCTGGCATTTTGCCAGCCTACCTTTATTGCTAATGATCAATACAAGTGACCGCCTTCGAAAAGTAATGCAGTCAACAACCATACAACGAAAATAACTGGAAGTAAAATCATCCAAATCAAAGTTTTTACTTCGTGTTTTAAGTGCATGAATTCGCCAATGATATAAAATGCTTTTACAATAGTCATTCCGGCAAATATTGCTACACGAAGACCGTTTGCAGGCATTGTAAATGCGATAATGAATTCAATCGCAGTCAAAATCAAAAGAATCCAGAATGTTTTCCAGATAGCGCCAGTCTGAGCTGGTGGAATTACTTTTTCCTCAGTTGCGTGAGAGTGTGAATGTGATGCCATAATTTCAGAGATATTTTCAAAAATATATGATGTCATGGATAAATTTTATCCATGACATTTTCTCATAAAGACTAAACCAGATAGAAGAATGTAAATACGAATACCCATACAAGGTCTACAAAGTGCCAGTAAAGACCTACTTTCTCTACCATTTCGTAGTGACCACGACGATCATATAAACCTGTAGCAGTGTTGAAGAACACCATGATAATCAAAATTACACCTGAAAACACGTGAGTTCCGTGGAAACCTGTGATAAAGAAGAACAAGTCAGCAAATGCTGGAGGACCGTAAGGGTTTTCGGTAAGATTAGCCCCAACGATTGGATTACCCAAAGCATCTTTTGCTGCTTTTGCTAAGTCGTGAGGACCAGCAATGAAGTGAGACCATTCCCAAGCTTGAGAACCTAAGAAAGTAAAACCACCGATAATTGTCCACAACAACCATTTTTCAACAGCAGCACGGTCGCCTCTGTGACCAGCTTCTACTGCCAATACCATTGTTACAGAACTAAAAATCAAGATGAATGTCATAATACCAACAAACACCAATGGAGCTTCGCCGTGGAAGAATGGCATCGCCTCGAATACTTTCTCAGGGATAGGCCAGTGAGTCGTAGCGAAGTAGAACTTTTCGTGAGCGCCTGTCCAAGCAGGTTGACTAAAACGGATCATTCCGTAAGAGACCAACAACGCTGAGAATGTAAAAGTATCTGAAAGCAAGAAGAACCACATCATTAGTTTTCCATAGCTCGCTTTCAAAGGTTCTGAACCACCCGCCCATGTCAGTTTCTCAGGAACAGCAGGTGCTGCGTGAATTGAAGACATCTTTTTTACTTTTTTGGTTAAATATTAATTACTAGATTATCAATTACCGTTAAAAATTAACGATTAAAATACAAGAAAAAGAACAAATACAACCACAGTCCATCAAGGAAGTGCCAATAGGTAGCACAAAGTTGTATGCGTGTTAGGTTGTTAGAGTTGATACTTAATCTGAAAGATGACACTAACGAGAATAACAGTACAACCAAACCTGAGATAATATGCAACCCGTGGATACCAACAAAAACGTAAATCCAAGAAGATGCAACATCACTTCCAGAGAAGTGCAATTGGTTTTTTACAAGGTCTGAAAAGCCATACCATTGCATAAACAAAAAGGCCATCCCAAATGCAAAAGTAATAGAAATTGCTATTTTGAGTGTATTGAAGTTATCTTTTTTTGCTGCCTTTACTGCCAAATGCATAAACGCACTACTTACTACTAACACACCTGTAGAATACAGGAAAATATTTGGTAAGTCAAATTCATGCCAATTTCCTTCTGCTTTTCTTACTAAATATCCCGAAGTCCAACCAGCAAACATCATTGTAATTGATGCAATTGCAAGCCATAGCATAAACTTCTTAGGGTTCATCGACATAGTTTTTACAGGTTCTTCACCCATGTCTATATCTTTCAAGTGTTCTTGTGTCATTATATTAAGTTTTTGCTTGTTGTTTCTCTCTAAATATTTTACAGGCTATACCTTATCCATCAAAAAGGCAATTTGAACGATAGGGAGATAAATAAACGAGCCGAACATCATCATCAATGCAGATTTATCCGTTGGCTTCATCATTAAGTAAAAGGTTTGAGATAAAAACAATACTCCACAAAGTACCGCAATCATAGCGGAATTAACACCAGCCATACCAAGCATATAAGGAACAAAGCCACATGGTACCAAAAAGATGGTATAGATCATAATGGTGATTGCTGTTCGCAGATCTTTGTGTCCATTGTTCGGAAGCATTTTAAATCCTGCTTTTTGATAATCTTCATCAGCGACCCATGCAATTGCCCAAAAGTGAGGAAATTGCCAGAAAAACTGGATGGCAAACAAAATGCCAGGCTCCAAGCCAAAGTGGTTTGTAGCTGCAATCCAGCCAATCATCGGAGGAAATGCCCCTGGAATTGCTCCTACAAATACAGAAATGGGACCAACTCTTTTGAGAGGAGTATATACAAATCCATATAAAATAAATGAAAGAACGCCAATGACCCCTGCTTTGAAGTTGAACTCAAAAAACAATATATAGCTTGATAGCAATAGCAAAATCAAACAATATATCGAAGCTTCTTTGACAGATAATCGCCCTGTTGGAAGTGGTCGACCTGCTGTACGTTTCATGAGTTTATCTAACTCAATTTCTTTAACTTGATTGACAATATTCGCAGCTCCTGTAATAAGAAAACCTGCTAAACTTATCAAAATTAATCGTTCCCAATCGATTCTTTCTACTGCAAGTGAATAACCAAATGCTCCAGAGAATGCTACTAAGAATGATAATCTAAACTTTAATAACTCATAATATGCTTTTACCTTACCAGCAGTACCTATTGAGATGTTTTCGTTTGTGGTAACCATTTGTTACTTGACGTTCGTTTACGCCGTTTCCTTTTGAAATACTTTTTCAGAATTGAGCAACAATAAGATTACAAATTGTAATCCAAGTGCTACAATCGCTAGTGTTAAGTGTACAGGTTGAATATAAGCTGGTACACTGAAGTACGCCATTGCGGCGCCTGATACAATTTCAACAATCACCAATAGTACTAATGCTTTGAAAAACTTATAAAGAATTCCTTCTACTTGAATATTCTTTTTTAACTGAATAATCAAATACACATGCAAACCTAGCAATACTAATGAGAAAGAGCGATGTATGTAAAAAGACAAACCTAATTGTTCTATCCAAGTAGAGCGGTCGTAACCAAAAATAGGGTTTGCAATAATTTTATCGATAGCTTCTCTAACCTGTGTTCCAATCAATACCTGAGCGGTTGACAATATCAAAAGAAGTAATAATATCTTATTTAAAGTGGGCTTATTTGTAACTTTTTCAGTTTCGATAACTTCAGACCACGCTCTTGCAATAGAATAAAGTAGCACAAATACTACTAAAATTGCCAATAACATGTGTGCTGTAACAACACCAGGTTTTAAAAACGAGTCAACTACAAATTTACCTAATGCAGCATTTGCACCAATCAAGATTACCGATAAGAATGATAAGAAAATCAATTTTTTATCTCTTTTACGATAACTAAACGAAGCTACAAATACGCCAAAAACTACAATACCTGTAAACGCACCTACCAATCTGTTCACATATTCAATCCATGTTTTTACAGAATTAAACTCCACCTCTCCGTGAAGTTTCTCAGCATAAATTTCCTGATAATTAGGAGGCAACTGACTTACCTCTGTGGGAGGAACCCACATGCCAAAACACTTTGGCCAGTCCGGACAACCCATTCCCGACCCCGTGCTTCTTACAATACCTCCTGCTAATACTAATAAGTAAATCGAGACGATTGTAACAAGACCAAGCTTACGGAACCACATAAATTTAAAATTGGATTTTAGATTGAATCAAAAGAATCAAATCTTGAAAAAGTATAATTGGGTAATTCCCAAAAATGAATTTGAGAATGTAGAGTGTAGATTTTCCACACTCTACATTCTCAAATCAATATATGCAGTTATTAATGATTGTAAACATCATTTTGTACTGCCAACAAACCTTCGATTTCTTTTTCATTAGCAATTTCTTCATTCTCCTCTGGTAAGTTCGACTCAGGAGTTGCCGAGAACGGAACATTTTGAGGAATAAAGTCAGATGCTGAACCTGGCTTGCTATAGTCGTATGGCCAACGATATACTGCTGGAATTTCTCCCTCCCAGTTTCCGTGACCTACGATGATTGGAGTAGTCCACTCCAAAGTATTCGAGTTCCAAGGGTTTTGAGTAGCTTTCTTACCTTTGAAAATTGAATAGAAGAAGTTAAATGCAAAGATTGCTTGAGCAGCAAATGTCAAAATCGCAGCGATTGAGATAAATGCGTTCAAATCAGCAAATGTATCTTGTGCATTGTTTGCCAAAGCAGTAAATGAGTAGTAACGACGAGGGAAACCTGCGATACCAATATAGTGCATTGGGAAGAATACACAGTAAACACCTGCAAATGTCAACCAGAAGTGGATATAACCTAAAGTGTTGTTCATCATACGACCAAACAATTTAGGGAACCAGTGATACACACCTGCCAACAATCCGAAGAAAGATGCAGCACCCATTACCAAGTGGAAGTGAGCTACTACGAAATATGTATCGTGCAAGTTGATATCCAATGCAGAGTTACCTAAGATAATACCAGTAACACCACCAGAGATAAACAACGATACAAGACCGATAGAGAACAACATACCCGGTGTAAAGATGATATTACCTTTCCAAAGCGTTGTAATGTAGTTAAACGCCTTAACTGCTGAAGGAACAGCAATAATCAACGTCAAGAACATAAACACTGAACCTAGGAATGGGTTCATACCAGTTACGAACATGTGGTGAGCCCATACGATAAACGCAAGAACTGTAATACCCATCATAGATCCAATCATGGCACGGTAACCGAAGATAGGTTTACGAGCGTTAGTTGCAATAACTTCAGAAGTAATACCTAAAGCAGGCAACAATACAATATATACCTCAGGGTGACCTAAGAACCAGAACAAGTGTTGGTACAAAATAGCTGAACCACCTACGTTTGGAAGCGCTTCACCACCGATGTAGATTTCTGACAAGTAGAAAGATGTACCAAAACTACGGTCGAAAATCAACAACAAAGCAGCAGACAACAATACTGGGAATGACAACAAACCTAATACCGCAGTAAAGAAAAACGCCCAAATAGTCAAAGGCATTTTAGTAAATGACATACCTCTTGTACGCAAGTTGATCACTGTAGTGATATAGTTAACACCACCTAACAACTGTGAAACGATGAAGAATGTCATACTTGTCAACCACATAGTCATACCTAAGCCTGAACCTGGCATAGCTTGTGGAAGTGCTGACAATGGAGGATAAATTACCCAACCACCTGAAGCAGGACCTGTCTCGATGAAAAGAGACGCAAACATAATTACAGACGAAAGGAAGAAGAACCAATATGACAACATGTTCAAGAAACCTGAAGCCATATCTCTTGCACCAATCTGTAATGGAATCAAGAAGTTTGAGAACGTACCAGACAAACCAGCAGTCAATACAAAAAATACCATGATGGTACCGTGCATAGTTACTAGCGCTAGATAAAATTCTTTTTCCAGTTTACCTTCCACGATCCACTCACCCAATACTGGTTTTAGCCAGTCAAGGTTCATGTTAGGGAAACCAAGTTGTAAACGGAAGATAATTGACAAAGCACCACCGAAGAAAGCCCAGATGATACCTGTAATCAAATATTGCTTTGCAATAGTTTTGTGGTCTTCAGAGAAAATATACTTTCTAATGAAGCCAGGCTCGTGATGCTCATGCTCGTGGTCATGACCATGTGCGTGAGTGTCGTTTGCGTGTAGTGTCGCAGTTGCCATAGATTACAATGATTATTCTAATAGTAATTGTTCAAAACTCTATTTCAAAAATTGATTATCTTCTTCTCAAAGAAGCAGTTGCAGGAGCTGCACCAGCAGCAGCTTGAGTACTATCTGATTCAGCTGCAGGAGCTTCAACAGGAGCATACTTTTGAGCTTTTCCTTTTAACTTTTCTGGAACTTTTGCTAAATAATCAGGATTTTGAGTCAAGAAAGGTTTTTGTTGTGCAACCCAAGCTTTATAATCTTCTGGTTCATCAACAAATACTGTGATAGCCATACCGAAGTGACCACGACCACAGATTTCTGTACAGTTCAACTTGTAGTTGAAGTCAGATTTACCTAACTCTGCACGCATCTCATCTGTAGATTTGTTTGCTACAAACCAGAATTTAGTAGGCATACCAGGAACGGCATCCATTTTAACTCTTTGGTATGGCAAATAAACAGAGTGAAGTACGTCTTGTGCTTTAATTTTTAACAATACAGGTACACCTTTTGGTAAGTGCAATTCATTCGCTGTAAAGTCGTCAAAAGAACTTTCGTCAGTGAAGTCGATACCAATCTGGTTTGTATCGTCAATCAATTTATAGTTTTGGTTACCCAACTTATTGTCGTCGTTACCAGCGTAACGTACATACCAACCAAATTGGTGACCAGTTACTTCAATTACAACTGCATTTTCTGGAGCTTGTTTTGTAATATCTCTCCAAATTCTCCAACCTGTAAATACCAATACGGCCATTACAATAGCTGGAATAATTGTCCAAATGATTTCTAACTTGTGGTTTACTGGATAGAAAGTAGCTACATTGTTTTTCTTGTAACGGTACAAGAAAGCAAAAACAAACAACAATGTGTTAGTTAAGAAGAAAGCAGCTGTAACAACACCCATTGAAATCCAGAACATTTGGTCTGTTTTCAAACCGTGTTCTGAACCAGCAACTGGAAGGAAGTCTGGCTGTGAGTGAAGGAAAGACCAAGCAGCGGCAATAGAACCTAATACAAGGAATACTAGAAAACCAAAGGCATTACCATTATTGGCCCCATCTACGCGAGCATCAGAGTCATCAGCACCCTGAATACCTTTCGAAAGAGCAATACTCTTAGAGACAATCATAATTGCCAAACCCAAGAATACTACTGACAAAAGACCTATTAGATATGTCATGTCTGAATTAATTTATTGTTTTGAATCTAATTCTTAAAATGAAATGTTCAGCAAAAATGTTTTACCGAATTCGAAAATTCTGAGAAAATAATTGGATGCCCGTAGGCATCCAATTAGTCACTAAATATCGTGGTGAAGCGACTCTTCCAACAAAGGGTGGTTTTTAGCAACCAAAGACGCTTTTGTTAATTCTGTAGATACAACATAAATAAATGCTGAAGCAAACAAAATAACAGTACCAAACTCAACTAATCCGAATCCACCGTGAGGACCAACCGTACCCGGCATAATCATTTGGTAGAAATCCAAATAGTGACCTACAATCACAAAGAAACAACAGATTTTCAAGAAAATCGGAGTACGTTTTGCATCACGAGTCATCATGATCAAGAATGGGAAGAAGAAGTTCATGAACACGTTCAAGATTTCAACTGCTTTGTACACTTTGTTGTGTCCTTCCCAACGCTCTAAGAAGTAGATTGTTTCTTCTGGCATGTTAGCATAGTAAATCAACAAGAATTGAGCAAACCATACGTAAGTCCAGAAAATAGAGAATGCAAACATGAATTTACCTAAGTCATGCAAGTGGCTATCGCTAACATATTGCATATATCCTTTGTCTTTCAACAACAATACTGTCAATGTAATAGTAGCCAAACCAGTTACGTGCCAGCTAGAGAACATGTACCATCCAAACATGGTTGAGAACCAGTGAGTATCGATAGACATAACCCAGTCCCAAGCAGACAATGAAGAAGAAATACCCATTGCTACAACAAAACCAGTACCAATACGTACCATGTCAAAAAAGTTTTGAGTTCCACCGTTCAAATCTTCTTCGATTGATTTTTTACGCATCATGTTCCAAAGAACAATCCATACAGTAAAAATAGCAACCAAGCGAACCAAGAAGAATGTGAAGTTCAAATATCCTTTTTTACCTGCAATAATTTTATCGTAATGCTCACTTGCAGGATCAGTGATTCCATGGTGCATCCAGTGGAAAATCACATCGCCTTTGAAGATGAATAACAAAAGCAATACAGGGAAGGTAAAATACAAGAATCTAGGGAAAGCTTCAGGGATTCTTTTTACTACAGATGACCAACCTGCTTTAGCAAGGTATTGTACTGCAACAAAGAACATACCAATTACGGCAATACCTGAGAAGAAAACACCATTCATCCAAAGGTTAACCCAAAGACGATTTAATGGATTCCAAGGTGATTCATGGTGAGAAACTGCACCGCCAGAAAGGTGCTCTCCGCCATGTTCAGCAGCATGACCTGCCACTGCGTGAGCAGCTTCGTGCTCACCACTTCCTAAGAAGAAAACGCCAATACCCAAAAGCACAGCACCAATGATCATCGCAGTGATCACTCTCTTGCGTGCCTCCGGAGTAAATTCATAAAACTCCTCGACGTTTGCTGGGGAAAAATGTGAATGTCCCGCCATTATACTTAAAAGTTTGTAAGTTTAATAGTATGAAAGATTGCATCTAAATTGATGCTTTTTTTGACTAAGCTTAATAACTACAAAACTGTAGATTATTGCTTTTGCAATTCGTGTACATAAAGTACAATTTTCCAACGGTCTGCCGATGAAATTTGAGAAGCGTGTGACCACATACGTCCTTTACCATGCGTAATAGTATGGTAAATATGTCCGTCGTTTACACTTTTCAAGGCATCCGATGAATAAACTGGCACCCCTTTGTACATTTTTGCTACTAAGCCATCGCCTTTACCAGCTTCACCGTGGCAGTGTTGGCAATATCTTTCATATTGAGTCTTACCTGCTTCAATGTTTTCAGGGGTTGCTGGATATGGATTCGACAACAATGCTTCTGAAGAAGCCATATCGTCTTTACCGATATTACGAGCAATCATATCCATTTTCATCAATTTGCTATTTACAGTGTCTCCATCCGCAGCAGCAAATTTTTCGCGTGGTACAGTTCCTTTAACAGGAGTACGCATGTTCATACCATAAGGGTTGATTGTATTCAACTCACCCTCAGTTTGAGTCATTGGTTCGTATGCAACCGAGTGGTACATGTTTGGAGCAAACTCTGTTCCAGTGTCATTATGGCTATCTTTACAAGAAGTTGCAGATAAAGCAACAACTCCCGATAAAAACAGACCTATGTATTTATTAGTTAACATATTTTTGATTTTAATTAGTCGTTGGACATTGCTTTAGGGGAATTCCTAAGGTTCAATGCTTAGAATTGCTTTACATTCACTTCGATTGCACCAGAAGCTTTCAAAATTTCTTCAATCTCAGCTTCAGATTTCTTATTAGTTCCCATGTTGATTGTCATGATGAACTTATCGTCAGTACTTCTTAAATCAAACGTTTTTGGCGTTTTACCTGGCCACAAGCTATTTGATACAAAGAAGGTAAATACCATACCAAATGCAGTGAACAATACTGTACCTTCGAAAGTAACTGGAATCCAGTCAGGTAATGCAAAGAAATCCTTACCACCAATAATCATTGGCCAGTCAAAAACCATTGTATAATTGATCAAGAACTGAGCACAAGTCAAACCTGTTAAACCAAACAAGAATGCAGCGATAGGAATTCTTGTACGCGGGTGACCGATAGCAGTATCAAGTCCGTGGATTGGGAAAGGAGTATATACTTCCTCAATTTTCACGCCTTTTCCTTTTACTTCAGTTACTGCGTGTAATACCTCGTCCTCATCGTCGTAAACTCCAACCAAGTATTTTTCTGTTGTATTCATTTTAATATTCGTTATGTCTTGATATTAATTTCAAAAGTTAGAAGTGGTGCAGAAGCTTTCTGCACCTTCCCTTTTGAATGATTATTAATGAGTAACGGATTCTTTTCCTCCTTCAGATTTCTTCTTATAAGGATAGTTTGAAGAAACTCCTTTCATTACTGCTTTCACCTCTGCCATGTTGATTACTGGCAAAAACTTAGCAAACAAGAAGAATAATGTGAAGAATAAACCGAATGAGAAAATATAGTCACCAATATCGTACATCGTTGGAGAGAACATTGCCCAAGAAGATGGAATATAGTCACGGTGCAATGAAGAAACGATGATTACAAAACGTTCGAACCACATACCCACGTTCACAACAACCGAAAGGATGAATGAAATAAGGATGTTTGTACGAATACTCTTAAACCAGAACAACTGTGGAGAGATTACGTTACATGTCATCATCATCCAGTAAGCCCACCAGTAAGGACCAAATGCACGGTTGATGAAACAGTAGCTTTCGTATTCTACACCTGAGTACCAAGCAATGAAGAACTCAGTTAAGTAAGCAATACCAACAATAGAACCTGTTACTGTAATGATGATGTTCATCATTTCGATGTGTTCCATGGTGATATAATCTTCCAATTTAAACGCAACACGAGTAATCAACAACAAAGTTTGCACCATAGCAAAACCTGAGAAGATAGCACCCGCAACGAAGTATGGAGGGAAGATTGTAGTGTGCCATCCCGGAATTACCGAAGTAGCAAAGTCCATTGATACAATTGTGTGTACAGAAAGTACAAGAGGAGTAGAGATACCCGCCAAAATCAAAGACACATATTCATAACGAGCCCAAGTTTTAGCAGAACCAGTCCAACCCACAGAGAACAAACCATACCAGAATTTAGATGCCTTAGTCTGAGCACGGTCACGGATTGTAGCCAAGTCAGGAATAAGACCTAAATACCAGAATACCAATGAAACAGAAAGGTAAGTTGAGATAGCAAATACGTCCCAAACCAATGGTGAGTTGAAGTTAACCCAGATAGAACCAAATGTGTTTGGAAGTGGCAATGCCCAGTGAGCCAACCAAGGACGACCCATGTGAGCCAAGATAAATGAAGCAGCACATAATACTGCGAAGATTGTCATTGCTTCTGCTGCACGGTTAATTGAAGTTCTCCATTTTTGACGGAACAACAACAATACAGCAGAGATAAGCGTACCAGCGTGACCGATACCTACCCACCATACGAAGTTTGTAATGTCCCAAGCCCAACCTACGGTCTTGTTCAAACCCCAAACTCCAATTCCTTGCCACCATGTGTAACCTAAACAATAGGCACCATAGGCGAAAATCACACAAGACACAGAAAAGGCAATTTTCCACTCTTTCGTTGGTTCACCTTCAACTTGCTTGCAGATGTCTTGTGTTACATCGTGATAAGATCTACCACCTCCTACGAGGGTTTCTCTTATTGGTGATACTACGTGCGACATATTTTAAGATTTAATAGTTTTAAATTCGTTATGTTCTTATATGAGAGGGATTTCTCCCTCTCTAATTTCTTACTTATGCGTGTTCTTTTGCCTCGCCCTCAGCCTTTTTTGCTTCTCTTTCTTTGTTACGTACTTTTACTAAGTAAGAGATATTTGGCTTAACGTTGATTTCTTCAATCACACCGAACGAACGGCCAACTTTTTCAGCTTCTAATACTTTTGAAATTTCTGATTCTGGATCATTCATATCTCCGAAAGTAATAGCACTTGTTGGACAAGATTGAGCACAAGCCACTTGGATTTCTCCATCTTTTGGTCTTCTCTTCTCTTTCTTAGCTTCCAACTTACCAGCTTGGATACGTTGAACACACATCGAACATTTTTCCATTACCCCACGTGAACGAACCGTTACGTCTGGGTTCAATACCATACGACCTAAGTCATTGTTCAAATGGAAATCGAAATCGTCAGTTTGGAAATAACGGAACCAGTTGAAACGACGTACTTTGTATGGACAGTTGTTAGCACAGTAACGTGTACCGATACAACGGTTGTAAGTCATTTGGTTCAAGCCCTCTGTTGAGTGAGTAGTAGCCAATACAGGACATACTGTTTCACAAGGAGCGTTGTTACAGTGTTGACACAACATTGGTTGGAATACAACTTCTGGGTTTTCAGAAGCTACTTCCAATCCTTTTAAATCTTCAATATCCGCATCAGAAGAGTAATAACGGTCGATACGCATCCAGTGCATTTCACGACGGTTGATAACTTCTTGACGACCTACAACTGGAACGTTGTTTTCAGCAGAACATGACACCACACATGCACTACATCCAGTACAAGTATTTAAGTCAATCACCATACCCCAAGCGTGGTTGTTGTATTTGTGACCATTCCACAATGAAATATCAGTTGCAGTTTTCTTACCTTCAGCTGTTAAGATTTCTGGCTTGAAACGTCCTGCTTCTACATTCTTTTTGTATTCAGACAATACTGTTTCTTGAACAACAGCCTCACGAGCCATTACAGTATTGTGTGTTTGTGTTTGAGCAATTTTAACCTCTTCTCCAGTTGATTTGATAGCTACATCTCCAGTATTGAAGAATGCTAACGTACCATTAACAGTTGAGATGAAAGGATAAGCATTAGCACCTACTCCATCAGCTGATTTACCAGCTTTTGTACGTCCGTAACCGATAGCTACAGCGATAGTACCATTTGCCTGACCTGGTTGAACCAACACTGGCAATTTGATAGACTTGCCACCAATAGTCAACTCAGCTTCTTTGTCTTGCTCTAATTTCAATTCAGCAGCTGTCTTTTGAGAAACCGCCAAATAGTTTGTCCAACAAGCTTTAGAAACTGGCTCAGGCAACTCTTGTAACCAAGGGTTGTTTGCTTGAGAACCAGTACCCATACTTACTTTCTCATACACTGCTAATTCTAATTTATCAGAAGAAGCTTTGTAGTTCTTAGAGATAGCAGCAGCGGCATCAGCCAAGTTCACAGCAGGAGTAGCAGCGCTAGGTGTTGAACCAAACTCATACACACCATCATGCAATACTTGTGACCACTGAACTTTACCAGCCTTTAAAATATTGCTAGTCCAGTTAGACTCCAAGTAAGAAGCATAATCAGCATTCAAACCAGCCCATGTTAATAAGCTAGACTGAATTTGACGAGTTTTGAAAATTGTTGAAATCGTAGGCTGAGTCAATGAGAAGAAACCTTTTTTAGGCTCAGCATCATTCCAAGACTCCAAGAAGTGAGAGTCAGGAGTGTTATATTTTACCAATGAAGCTGTTTCGTCAGCTCTATCGTTTGTCGCAATTGTTAAAGCAATTTTTGGAAGAGCTTCAGCCAATTCAGCACCACGTGGGTGGTTGTAAACTGGGTTTGCGTTATAGAAGATAACTGCAGCAATTGCACCAGATTTAGCTTCGTTAATGAACTGATTCATTTCAGCATCAGAACCTTGACGGTAGTTAGCTGGAGTTCCTAAATCAATTGTTGTACCATAAGCACCAACCAATCCGTTGATTGCAGCTACAACAGCTTGAACAGAAGCGTCATTTGAACCAGATACTACAATAGAAGCACCTTTTGAAGCAACTAAGTCAGCAGCAGCTTTCTCCAAATACTCAACTTTTACAGCAGATGTTGATAAAGCAGGAGCACCTACTTTTGCCGCTACAGCATTATAAAGAGCTGTTGCAACTAAACCTTCTTGAGATGGCTTATATGTTGCACGATAGTCAGCGTTAGCACCAGTGTTAGACATAATAGTCTCAAACTGATAGTGACGAGACATTTCTTTTTTTCCACCTTTTGCAGAAGATACACGACGAGTTTTAGCCCACTGTGCAGCAAATTCAGATGGAGAAATCCAAGTACCTAAGAAGTCAGCACCCAAAGAAACGATTGTCTTTGCCTTGCTAAAATCGAAGCTTGGTAATACACCGTTAGCTGCTACTAAACCTGACAACGAGTTTGCGTCATAAGTAACAACTTTAGTAGTTGGGTATTTAGCAATAAAATCACCGATAACTTTTTTAGTTGTAGGAGACAAGATAGAATTTGTTACAATTCTGATCTGTCCACCTTTAGCTAATCCAGAGATGATTTCTTTATCTACAGAAGCCCAATCAGCAGCCTTACCTGCAATTTGAGGTCCTTTTAGTTTTTCGTTATCATAAAGACTCAAAACAGACGCTTGAGCACGTCCAGAAAGAGCACCTTTAGATACAGAAGAAGCTTTGTTACCTTCAATTTTGATAGGACGACCTTCACGTGTCTTTACCAAGATAGAAGCGTATTCACCGCCATCTACAAAAGTTGAAGCATACCAGTTAGCAATAGTAGGCTCAACATCTTCTGGCTTATTTAAGTACGGAATCGTATTCTTAACTGGAGCTTCACAAGCTGCCAACGCTACCGCCGACATACCGAAACCTAACACTTTTAAGAAATCACGACGATGAGATCCTGTACCATCGAAGATAGCACCTTCTTTCTCGTCTGCTGATGGGGCATCACCGAACTCACGGTCTGCATATTTAACGAACTCAGCATCGTTAGTTAACTCCTCAATCCCTCTCCAATACCTTTTTGTAGTATTTTCCATATATATTATAACAGTATAAACAGAAACTATTGAATATTAAAATGAAGTAACAAGTCAGAAGCAAGAAAAACGTTTTTGTTTTTTGCTTCTGACATTTGACTTCTTAGTAGTGACATTTTGAACACTCCAAACCTCCGATGTTAGCAACTTTCAAAGGCTCTTTGTTTTCTTTATTATGAATTTCAACAAGCTTATCATAGTATGCGTTGCCTTTTGTATTTACGTCAGTTTTTCTGTGACAGTCAATACACCAACCCATAGTCAATGTTGAGCGTTGTTCAACTACTTCCATTTTCTGAATTTCACCGTGACAGTTTTGACACTCCAAACCAGCTACATTAGTGTGCTGTGCGTGGTTGAAGTATGCCAAATCAGGCAAGTTGTGAACACGAATCCATTGGATTGGCTCATCCTTCTCGATAGCACGGTAAATTTTTTGAATTTCTGGAGACTCACGCTTGATTGTATTGTGACAGTTCATACAAATGTTTGGAGAAGGAACGTTAGCACCTTTACCTTTGTAAACACCTGTGTGGCAATATCCACAGTTGATTTGGTAGTCACCAGCATGAAGTTTGTGAGAGAAATGGATTGGCTGTTCTGGAGCATAGCCTTGGTGAATACCTACACCGTAAGCAGCATCAATCGTAGCTTTACCAATCAATAAGGTAATCAAAAGAGCTGCACCTGTCTTGAAAGCATTATTTGCTGCTAATTTTTTACCATTTTCAGCAATTCTTTGCAATAAAGGAATACTTTCAGCTTCTTCAGCAGACACCGATGCCAATTTAGAAAGCGTAGTAACAATTGACAACAATGCAACCAATACCAATACCATCACGCCAAGAAGTGCGATTAGGATATACTGTAGCATTCCACCGTTAGACTCAGCTGCTGGAGCTGCTGCACCTGCCGCTGGAGCTGCACCTGCTGCCGGAGCCGCTGGAGCTGCATTTTGTGCTTCGATGTAAGCAAGTACACTCTTGATTTGAGCTTCCGAGTAACCCGGATATGCTGTCATCTGAGCCTTACCAAATTTGTTGTAAAGATCATTAGCATATTTATCACCACTGGCGATAACTGCCTGAGGGTTGTGAACCCACTTTACAATCCAATCCAACGGTCTTCTTTGACCTACACCTTGAAGGCCTGGCCCCACTAAAGGTTCTGCACTTGTATTGTGACAAGCCGCACAGTTGTTTTTGAAAATTTGCTCTCCTTCTGCTACATCCTGAGCATTTACTCTTACAACCGAGGCAAACATTCCCAGTAGCATTGTCAAAGCAACAATTTTCAAGCGTTTCATGGTTATCATAAGAATCTATAAACTAATTTTAATAATTAAGTACTACGCTAAACTATTCACCTAATAATCTGATACTTCCATTTATTTTTAGAGTTTTCAATCTAAAAACTAAGGCAAAAAACTAGAAGAAACACACTATTTCGGGTCACAAAAGTACAATCGGAATAATTACGAACCAATTTATTTATTATTGATTTTCAGCAAAATTGGTATAGTTGTGAACTATTTAGAATAATTCTAAGTTATTTACAATTTTGTTGAATATACGGCTTAAAAATCTCCTATATAATTTCCACAAAATCAGCTAGTTCTTTTTAATTCAATTAGCATTATCTATTCAGCATTTACAAGACCTTTTATCTAACAAATTAAACCTTCGAATTTAGTTCATTTTTTTGAATTCACCATCCTTGTCACTGTCCAATTTGCATACATCAGTATGATTTTTGTCATTTTTTTTCTCAGTTTTTATACAGCCAAAATAGCATAGTAATATGATAGAATTGGTAATCTTTATAAAATACTAAATCTTGGAAAAATACTAAAATTGCTTATTTACTGAGATAGAAGAATTTATCTTTATCTGTGAGAAAATAATGTTAATAAATAAAGATAAAACTAGGTGATTTTTACTTTCTATACCCCCAATTTTTGGATGAGGAGAAACATTCAAACAGAAGGTAAATGCTAGGTATGTAGTACAATTGTCTGATATTAAGTGACTATTAGTTGAGAATACAAATGAAGACGAGTATTCTGAAAAGTAATAAGGAGTGGCATTGAAAAATTATTCGTCATTTACTACTTTCTTCCTAAAGGATCAGTAACATAGTTTTTCGCTAATTCTATTCATCTATTATTTACTTCAGTAAGATTGGAGCAAAAAAAAGCGCAATTAGCTTTCACTAATTACGCTTTTGAGGTCTCGAGCGGATTCGAACCGCTGTACAAGCTTTTGCAGAGCTCTGCCTAGCCACTCGGCCACAAGACCCTTTTGTTTGGAATGCAAAATTAGGCATTCATGAGGCATTTACCAAACTTTTTGAGCAAAAAAACATAAATACTTTATAAGACACTGATTTTCAAATAGTAATTATACCTAATACAATACTATGTTTTTGTAAATAGCGCTTTGCCATAAAAGCAAAGGCAAACCCATTGCTGAGTTTGCCTTTCTTTGTGTGTATCTCTGAGTGTTGTTAACTTGATTAGAATTAGAAACGGAAGTGTGAGAACGCTTTGTTCGCTTCCGCCATGCGGTGTGTATCGTCTTTTTTCTTAACAGCAGCACCTTCACCTTTAGCAGCAGCGATGATTTCACCAGCTAAACGATCTACCATTGTTTTTTCTCCACGCTTACGAGCATAAAGAATCAACCACTTCATACCTACTGACAATTTACGATCTGCACGTACTTCTGTTGGTACTTGGAATGTAGCACCACCTACACGACGGCTTTTTACTTCTACAGCTGGCATTACGTTGTTCAAAGCTTTTTTGAACGTTTCCAAACCGTTTTCTTTTGTTCTATCTTCAACTTTGTCTAATGCACCGTAAAAAATGTTGAATGCCGTTGATTTTTTACCATCGTACATCAAGTTGTTAACAAACTTAGTTACCATTACATCTCTAAATTTAGGATCAGGTAACACGTATCTTTTCTTTGGTTTTGCCTTTCTCATTGGATTTGTTAAGTTTTTTAATGATAGCCCAAGCTTCTGCTCTTAACTTAGCATACTGGACTGGTTGTTGAATTTGGAAATATGATAATCTGAAGATTTGAAAATTAATACTTTACACTTTCAAATTAACGAATTTTCAAATTTTCAAATTACTTTTTCTTACCGCCTTTTCCGCCTTTTACTGGAGCTTGAACTTGACCTGGCTTAGGACGTTTAGCACCGTATTTAGAACGACGCTGACGACGACCGTTAACACCTGCAGTATCCAATGCACCACGGATAATGTGGTAACGAACCCCTGGTAAGTCTTTCACACGACCACCACGAATCAATACGATTGAGTGCTCTTGCAAGTTGTGACCTTCACCTGGAATGTATGCGTTTACTTCTTTACCATTTGTCAAACGTACACGGGCTACTTTACGCATCGCAGAGTTTGGTTTCTTTGGCGTTGTAGTATATACCCTTGTACAAACGCCACGACGTTGTGGACAAGAATCTAAGGCTGGAGATTTTGACTTCCAAGTCATTTGCTCTCTACCTTTACGTACTAACTGTTGTATAGTTGGCATTTTGTCTTGTTGTTATTGAGAGATACACTTTCCTAATTTGAATGATTTCAACTGCACTTTTCTAAGAAATTCATTTGATAGTCGCTCAAATCAGGGGTGCAAAATTACGTAAAGTCTCTGATAAACAAAAGGTTTGATACAATTATTTTATCAATACGTTTAATAATTATCTCAGAATTAGGGCTTTGTAAGAATTACTGTATTTTGCATATAAAAAAGCAAGGGGATTTTGTGACAGCCATAGCACAAAATCCCCTTGCTTTTAATTAAATCTTTTAAATCTTATTTGGTAAGTTCTGTTGTGTAAATGACTTTACCGTCTTGATTTACCACTTGAACATTGAGTTTGTTGCTCGTTACAGAAAACACCATAAAGCCATATTCGTTACTAGCTAACTTACTGATGGGTAATGTTCCAATAGCTGTACTTTCAGAAGCAGACCCTGACACAAAATAGTGTGTTTTACCTGGAGGAAGTAAATGTTGCAAGTCATGGTCATGACCACAGATATAGGCATCTACTTGGTGCTTATCCAAAACACCTTTTAAGGATGCTCTCACCGCCTTGGTATCGTAACTTTCTCTGCGTTTTTCGGTAGCTGTAAACAATGGATGATGCCCTACTACCAATTTCCATTTTACTTTTGGAGAAGTTGTGGACAATACCTTGTCTAACCATTTTTTCTGAGCTGTGCTATCTTGACTGATGACATTGGGACCGTAATCTTTATTTTTATAAAAATCAGGAATCAATGGGTTGGTATCAATAAACGCTACTAACACTTCATTACCTCCATCTATTTGGAAGGTTTTAGTGTAATAACGAGCTGGCATTCGCCAACGACGACTAATTTTTGAATAGGCAACCTGTGCATCGGGGTTGCCACCATAATCGTGATTCCCTAAAACGGGATACCAATCCCACTGCAAAGAGAAAGCAGTGTAGATATCCTCAAAAGAATATTTCCATAATGGGTCAAATTCACTTTGAACACCTCTTGGATAGAAATTATCTCCTGTAGAAATGACAAACTCACTACCAATTTGTTTGGCTACTTTTCCCATTTGGTCTGCTACAGGCTTTTGGTGGTCTTCGCCAACACGCCCCCAATCGCCCATTACCAAAAATTTCAAAGCCCCTTCGTGTTTTTGAACTTCCTGAGCTTCAGCTTTTGCAGCCAACAAACATATACTGGCTAGTAGGTAAAATACTTTTTTCATAATTTTTCAGAAAATTAAGTTTATGTACCTCGACAATCTCCTTGAGAAAACACTGATATTCAAGCATTCTGATTGTCAATTGTCGATAGTACACAGATAATCTTAAAGTTGTACTCAATAGTATGTCAAAATTAGACTTCTATTGAGGATATTCTATGACTATCTGCAAGGATTTAACAATACAATATTATTAAAGTAATACAACTCGACTTTTTCCCTAAATTAAAAATAAAAAAGCCTATGCTTTTGACATAGGCTTAAGATTTTACAAACTTCTGGCGATTCCTAATTCTAATCCTCGAAGCTCGGCTAAGCCACGCAAACGACCAATAGCGGTGTAACCCGGATTGGTACGCTTTTCAGGATTTAAGTCATCTAACATACGATGCCCATGGTCTGGACGGAAAGGCAAACGATAATCTTTTCTACCTTCTGCGATACGCTTACGTTGTTCCAAGACAAGACCTTTCATGACACCATACATATCTACATCACCGTCAAGATGGTCAGCCTCATAGAAATTGCCTTCTGCGTCTCGTTTGGTTGCACGTAAATGAATAAAGTTGATACGACTTCCCAAGCGTTCGACCATACCTGCTAGGTCATTGTCTTCACGAACACCATAACTGCCTGTACAGAAACAAAGACCGTTATTAGAACTTTCGTAAGCGGCTAATAGTTGCTTTGCATCACTTTCGGTACTTACAACTCGTGGCAAGCCCAAAATTGGATACGGAGGGTCATCAGGGTGAATGGCTAGATTGATGCCTGCTTCTTCTGCTGCTGGAGTAATAGCTCGGATAAATTCATAAAGATTGGCACGCAATTCTGCATCTCCAACTTCATGATAAGTCCCTAATACAGCAGCAAATTCTTCTACAGTAAAGCTTTCTTCACTCCCAGGCAAACCTGCAATAATATTACGAATCAATTTGGTTTTGGCAGCTTCACTCGCTTGATTATACCAAGTATGTGCTTTTTGCAATTGACTTTCAGTATAGCTTTCTTCTGCACCTTTTCTTTTTAGAATAAATACTTCAAAAGCTACAAATTCGGTCGCATCAAAGCGTAGGGCTGTTGAACCATCAGCTAATGGGTAATCTAAATCGGTACGAGTCCAGTCCAATACAGGCATAAAATTGTAGCACACCGTGTCAATCCCTGCTTTACCAAGGTTTAACAAACTTTGCTTATAGTTTTCGATGTATTGCAAATAATTGCCAGAACGCTTTTTAATGTCTTCGTGTACAGGAACGCTTTCTACTACAGAAAAATTAAGTCCTGCTTTTTCTATCTCGGCTTTACGAGTCAAAATTTCTTCTAACGACCAAACTACGCCATTGGGCAGATGGTGAAGTGCTGTTACGATACCTGTAGCTCCTGCCTGACGAATATGCGCCAATGATACAGGGTCTTTTGGACCAAACCAACGAAATGTTTGTTCTAAGGGCATTTTAAGATTGATTAGGATGAAAAGATGCGATTAATTTATAAAGGCAGTCTTTGTTTTTTTTTACCCAATCATTCCTAAGAAAGATTTGAAGAATAGCGAAGAGGGCAACAAGTTACCCTCTTTGATTTAAAGATTAAAGCTTATTTTCCACGAGAATAATTTGCTACATAATCAGGAATTGGCGTTTCATGACGCATGAGTGGGTCAGTAATTGGGGCTTGAGCAACTTGTTTTAAAGGTAATACTCCTGCCCAAACTGGTAACTCATAATCTTCTTCATCATCGCTTGGATTACCCACTCGTACTTTAGCCGAAGCTTTTTCCAATGAAAATGCTAAAACCATTGTTTTCTTCATTTCGGATGCATCTGGCTCACGAACTTCTGCCCAGCGACCTTTGATAACGTGTTCGGTAAAGGCTTCTAAAGCATCCCATGCCTCTTGCTCATCGGTGATAAGTTCAGCTTGTGCAAATACTACCACAGAACGATAATTGACCGAATGATGAAAAGCCGAGCGAGCTAATACCAAACCATCCAACAATGAAACCGATAGGCAAACCTCTCGACCATCGGCGAGACTGCGCATAAAATGACTCCCAACCGAGCCATGAATATAGAGTTTATTCCCTATTCGACAATATCCTGTTGGTATCATCATTGGTCTACCATTTTCTACATAGGCTACTTGACAAACCAATCCTTCGTCGAGGATACTGTAAATTTGTTCGGAGTCATAGCTAGCTCTTTTTGCTAATCGACTTGGTTTTAAATTAACCTCTTCCATAAGTGCTTGTAAATGTGAATTGTTAACAGATATGTTGATAAATCATGTTACAAACTTCTATCTTTACTGGTATAGTTTATTAGTCCAGTTACAAATAGCAAAATAGTCCAGATGCAAATTCCCTATAAGTCGATTTTAGTATTGGAGCGTGGTTCGGCAGTGCCTTTGTACGTACAGCTTGCCAATGCTTTTATTCAACATATTCAAAGTGGGATTATTCCAAAAGGTTGTAAACTTTTGGGTTCTCGTCCATTGGCTGATTTATTAGAAATAAATCGTCAGACCGTAATTCAGGCTTATGAAGAGATTCAATCGCAAGGATGGATTGAAATTTTACCGAAAAGAGGTGTTTTCGTGAGTAATCAACTTCCAATAGTTCAGGCAAAAGGATTTATTTCTACTCAAATAAGTGATACGAGCGAAAAAGATAGTATCCTGACCAACCGAGCGTCGGGATTATTTTTACCTAAATTAATTCAACATCGCCTTGCCTTCAATGATGGCTTGCCTGACCCACGCTTAGCTCCAAGGGAAGCATTAGCCAAACGTTATACACATTACATAAACTACGCAGAGCCAGCTTTATTGAATTACACGGAAGTTTATGGATTACGTCGTTTCCGAGAAAATTTGGCAACATTACTCAATCAAACCCGAGGGCTCTCTATAGCTGCCGAAAATATCCTTAGCACACGAGGAAGCCAAATGGGGATTTATTTAGTAGCTCATGCTTTCATCCGTTCGGGCGACTTGGTTGTGGTTGGAGAGTTGAGTTATCAAGCGACAAATTTAACTTTTGAGCATTTTGGAGCTACAACCATGACAATTCCTGTGGATGAGGATGGCTTGGATACTATTGCATTAGAAAAGCTATGTCAAAAACATCCTATTCGGATGGTGTATGTTACCTCACACCATTATCATCCGACTACGGTCACGCTAAAACCAGAGCGTCGTTTACATTTATTGCAGCTTGCTGAAACTTATCATTTTTGGGTTATCGAAGATGACTATGACTACGATTTTCATTATGCTAATCGACCAGTGCTACCATTAGCAAGTGCTAATACGCAAGGAAGAGTTATCTATATTGGTTCATTTACTAAATTGATAGCACCAACTTTTAGAGTAGGATATGTAGTAGCGAGTCCTGAAATCATTGAAGAACTTGCTAAAATAAGAAGAATTATTGACCGCCAAGGAGATACCATGCTTGAGGCTTGTTTGGCTGATTTATTAGAAGACGGAACACTCAGACGACATGTAACTAAAGCGCTTAAAGAATATCGTCAGCGTCGGGATTTTACCTGTGAATTATTTGAAAAAGAGCTAGGAGAAAAAGTATCTTTCGAAAAACCGCAAGGCGGTATGGCCATCTGGATGAAGTTTTCTGAAAAATATCCCCTAGAAAGTTTGTCTGAAAATACCCATAAAAAGGGCTTATACTTGCCAAACGGAAGCGCATATAAGCCTTTAAATGCTTGTAGGATTGGTTTTGCTTCGATGACTCTTTCAGAAATTGAAGAATCTATGTCGATTTTGAAAAAAATAATGACTGATTAGCGCTTAAGTTTACCGCTTACATCGCCTTTGACCACCATTTCAATTTCCTGTAAAGTAGCTAAGTTAAAATCACCTTCCACAGTATGCTTTAAGGCTGAAGCCGCTACACCGTATTCTAATGCTTTTTGAATATCTTGAAATGTAATATACGCATAAATAAAACCAGCCATAAAGGCATCGCCCCCACCAATTCGATCTATAATATTTGGTATATCTATTGTTTTCGTTTTAATCATTTCGGTACCATTCCAGCATTGCCCTGAAAGGGTATTATGTGACGCTGAAATTTGACCTCTTTTGGTATTCAATACAAATTTTGCTTGGGGAAATTGGGTTAAAATCTGCTGGCAAATAGATTTAAAACTACCCTTTTCATCATTTGGTGTAATTCCAAACATATCATTTGCATCGCCTTTGCTACAGATAATAATATCGCAATACGAAATTAGCTCAGGCATTACTTCGCTAGGTTTTTTGCCCCACTGCCAAAGATTTTTGCGGTAGCCCACATCTGCGGAGATAGTTAACCCCATTCTACGAGCCACTTTTACGGCCTGTAAGCAAGCTTCAGCAGCCGATGCCGATATAGCAGGAGATATTCCAGTAAAATGAAACCATTGCGCATCAGCAAAGATAGATTCCCAATCAAAATCAGCTGGGTTCAATAAAGCAAAAGCAGAATCAAAACGGTCGTATATCACCTTTGATGGGCGCATAGCGGCACCATTTTCTACAAAATAGATACCCAAGCGATTTCCTTTCATTTGCATAAACTCCGTACCAACTCCGTATTTGAGATAAGTAGTGCGAGCAGCATAGCCAAGGTCATTATCAGGAAAAACTGTAACATGGCTTGCAGGAATACCCATAATTGCAAGAGAAGATGACACATTGGCCTCGCCACCACCAAAGTTGATGTTGAAAGCATCTGACTGTGAAAATCTTGCAAAATTAGGCGTAGTTAATCTCATCAAAACTTCGCCAAAGGTGATTACTTTTTTCATGATTTCAGATTCCTTAATGGTTATAAGACATAGCTTTCCGAAAGATAACAAATACGTTTCAGAAATCTTATTTTAGGAATGCAAAAAGGCGTTCTAAACTCTTGATGAGATAGAACGCCTCTTTTATTTTAATATATGATAAACAAACAGTGCTTACAAGTATTTAGATACTGATTCTTCAAAGCCTGCTAGTTGAGTCAAATCTTCGCCCCAAAGACTACGATTAGACAATACTTTATGCAAATCAAAATTATCCCAAGCTTCGTAAAAATAGGATGCGTAGTTACAGTTAATTTGATAATGCTCGCCGTTACATTCTCCATAATAGTTGCCATTTACCTCCTTTACAGCATGCATAAACTGCAAATAAGCGGCAAAACCCATGGCAAATAATTCTGGAGCACGACCAAACTCACGGTAGTATTCCATCAAAATTGGGATATTACGCATACGCATTTTAGCAGAATATTGTACCGTAATATCCAACAACTTATGATTGATATATGGATTACGGAAACGATCCAAAACCATACGACCGAAACGATCTGCTGTTTTTGAATCCACTTTATATGGAATAGCCAACGACAATTCGCCCAACATGAGATTGGTAATAATACGACTCATATAGCCATTTGCCATAACGTCTTTTACGTATTTAAAACCTAGTAAATACGCCATACCACACATCAGCGTATGTGTTCCATTCAACAGACGGAGTTTTAATTCACGATAAATTTCGATGTCTTTATCGATAATAACACCTTCATCAACTTGTGCAAAACTCAATACCTTACGAACGTGCTCGTCGCCTTGAATAGCCCACAAGCGATACACTTCCGACATAATTACTAGGTCGTCTTGGTAACCTAATTTTTGTAGGATTTCGGTTGCATTTTCTGGTTTTCCTGGTACAATCCTATCTACCAATGAATTACAGAAGCGATTATGTGTATCTATCCACTCGATAAACTCAGGCTCAAGCGCGTTACGGTGAGCTTGTTCTAAAACAATTTCTTGTAATTTATCACCATTGCCAACAATCAGCTCAGTTGGAACAATCACCATTCCGCTTTCAGCAGAACCACCAAAGTGTTTCCATCTTTCATACAAGAATGCCAATAATTTTACAGGAAAAGATTGCGGTGGTGTCGAAGTTACCTTGTCTGATTCGAGTAATGCAATACCTACCTCTGTTGTATTCGAAATTATAACCTGCATTTCAGGGTTGCGTGCGCATTCCAAAATAGCACTCCATTCGTTACGGGCAGATAAGGTACGAGAAATAGCACTATTAATGATTGTTTCTTCAATCAACTTACCATTTTCTAAGCCTTTTATACAGTGAGTATATAAGCCATCTTGCTCATTAAAGGCATCGGCATCGCCTTTATCTGTGGATTTTACCACAACGACTCTTCCGTTAAAAACACCTTGTTTGTTAGCTTTATCGATAAAATAATCGCATAAGCCTCTTAATAATACGCCTGTACCAAACTGTAATACTTTTTCAGGTAAAGAGAATAGCGTTTCATCAGGCACTTGTACTTGTCCTTTAAATTGGGCAGTAGCTGTCGACAAAAATGACTTAGTTAGTTTAAGATCCATCACACAACGAATATAATTTGTAAATACATACTTGACTAGAAAGTAAAATAAGGGGTTTATTCTACTCTATTTTAGAGATATTATTTCTTAAGGATGTTGATGTGTCCCAAACCATTAGGTTGGAAAATGCGTGTACTACAGGTAGAGGCTTGGTATTCTCGGGTATGAGTTAACTATTCCAGAAGATAGACTCTTTTATTTTGGAGTCTATCAATTGACTCAAACCCGATAGGTTAACCAAGCAGATAGGATTAAATTTTCATAGTAAATAGTCAAATCGAAAGTTATGCTTCTCCGACTGGACCACTATAATTTGTTGGGAATTGGAAGCCTATGGCGCCTTTCTCATCAGAAATACTACCGTATGCATCCTCATATTTTGCAATGTTATCTTTCAAAGCATTCAATAATCTGTAAGCATGATCAGGTGTCATTATTACACGTGATTTCACACGTGCTTTAGGCAATCCTGGCATCATTTTAATAAAATCAATTACAAATTCACTTTGTGAATGTGCTATCATTGCAAGGTTTACGTACTCGCCTTCAGCCATTTCCTCTGTAAGCTCTACATTAATTTGTGTCTCGTCTTGTTGATTTGCCATAGTTTAAAAACATAAAAGTTTGATTTTCAAATTTAATCAAAAACATCACCTATTCAATTATTCCAGCTTTTAATTAAGTTTTTTTCTTTTGAAAAGATACTGCTTAGTAAGGTGTACCAAGGTCATTAAAAAGCCTTTAAAATAGATAAATAGACATTTTTTTGAAAAATATCATTAAAAATCACCATGAATATTTAAACCACAAATAGCTGTATTACAAACAATTACGACCCATAAAACAAGATTTATCCCTTTTGAGAATTTGATATTTTCTATCAAAAAAGCCAAAGGCTCTTAGAACTGAATCTAAGAGCCTTTGAAAATATGTTCAAAATGAAGTTTGGACTAAACAATCCAACGAGCTTTACGATAGCCACCCACTTTTTGTTGAGCTTGCTGTTCTTTAGCTGTTTCGATTTGTTGTAACTCTTCTTTTGAAGTAATGATATAATCTTGGTATTTACGAACACCAGTACCTGCTGGAATCAAGTGACCTACGATTACGTTTTCTTTCAAGCCATCTAAGCCATCTGATTTCGCTCTGATAGAAGCTTCAGATAATACTTTCGTTGTCTCTTGGAATGACGCAGCCGAGATGAATGATTCAGTACCCAATGACGCCTGAGTAATACCTTGCAAGTTTGGTTGAGAAACTGCTGGTTGAGCGTCACGAACCTCTACTTTACGTAAGTCACGTCGTTTCAATGAAGAGTTTTCATCACGCAACGCACGAGTCGTTACAATCATACCAACTTTCATTTTATCTGAGTCACCTGCATCTACAACAACTTTCTTGTCAAGAATATCGTCATTTGCCAAACGTACAGCAAAACGGTCTACATTCTGATTGTTCAAGAACATGGTATCACCAGAATCAACGATTTCTACTTTTTGCATCATCTGACGAACGATACATTCGATGTGCTTATCGTTGATTTTTACACCTTGCAAACGGTAAACGTCCTGAATCTCATTTACTAAGTATTCTTGTACCGCTGTTGGTCCTTTGATAGCCAAGATATCTGATGGCGTAATTGCTCCATCTGAAAGAGGCACACCTGCACGAACAAAGTCATTGTTTTGTACAAGAATGTGTTTCGAAAGTGGAACTAAGTATTTACGTTCAGCACCATCTTTAGCTTTCACATAGATTTCACGGTTACCACGTTTGATACCACCTAATGTAATTACACCGTCGATTTCAGAAACTACGGCAGGGTTAGATGGGTTACGAGCTTCGAACAACTCGGTTACACGTGGAAGACCACCCGTAATGTCACGAGTTTTACCAGCTGCACGAGGAATCTTAGCAAGAATTTGACCTGGTTTGATTACAGCACCATTCTCAACAGAAAGGCGAGCAGCCACAGGTACGTTGAAAGAAGTTTCTTCACCGTTTTTGTTAACAATTACGATTGAAGGGTTCTTTGTTTTATCCTTAGATTCGATGATAACTTTTTCTCTCAAACCAGTTTGCTCATCGGCTTCCTCCTTATAAGTGATATTTTCTTCGATTGAGTCGAATCGTGCAATACCATCTGCTTCAGAAAGGATTACGGCGTTGTATGGATCCCAAGCACAAATTTCTGCACCTTTAGTAATAGTTTGTCCATCTTTCACACGCAAGTAAGCACCATACGGAACGTTGTTCGTGATATATACTTGGTTAGTAGCTGGATTCACAATTTGAACCTCACCCGAACGACCCATTACGATTTCTACTGGATTACCTTCTGGATCTACAGAGGCTACAGTACGCATCTCTTCGAAACGGATGATACCATCAAATTTCGCTTTGATTGTTGCATCTAGGGTTACGTTTTGTGCAGTACCCCCAACGTGGAATGTACGAAGTGTCAACTGTGTACCTGGCTCACCAATTGACTGAGATGCAATTACACCTACAGCTTCACCAATACTTACCATTCTACCTGTTGAAAGGTTACGTCCATAACACTTAGCACAAACACCATTACGAGTTTCACAAGTTAATACCGAACGAATCTCGATAGAATCAATAGCAGTATCATCTACACTTGTTGCCATTTCCTCAGTGATTTCTTCACCAGCAGGAATCAACAATTCACCAGTAACAGGATCATGTACATCGTGAATTGACACACGACCTAAGATACGTTCTGAAAGTGGTTCGATGATCTCTTCGTTATCTTTCAACGCAGCAATTTGGATACCACGTAAAGTACCACAATCCTCTTCGTTTACGATAACATCTTGAGCAACGTCATGCAAACGACGAGTCAAGTAACCCGCATCGGCAGTTTTCAAGGCTGTATCGGCAAGACCTTTACGAGCACCGTGCGTTGAGATAAAGTACTCAAGTACGTCTAGACCTTCTTTAAAGTTAGAAAGGATTGGGTTTTCGATGATTTCACCTACCGAACCTTGTAAGTTCTTTTGAGGTTTTGCCATCAAACCACGCATACCACCTAACTGACGAATCTGTTCACGAGAACCACGAGCACCTGAGTGCATCATCATAAAGATCGCGTTGAAGCCTTGCTGGTCATTTTCCATTTGCTTCATCAACGTATCCGTGATTTTCGAGTTTACTTTCGTCCAAATATCAATAACAGCATTGTAACGCTCATTATCGGTAATAAGACCCATCAAGTAGTTGTCTGTTACAGAAGCCACATCTTCAGTAGCTTTAGTAATTAACTCAGCCTTTTCTTCTGGTACGATAATATCACCGATACCCATTGAAAGACCACCTTTGAAGGCCATTTGGTAACCCAATTCTTTAATATCATCCAAGAATTTAGCTGTACGAGCTACGCCTGAGATTTTAAATACTTGAGAAATGATTTGTTGCAATTTTTTCTTTGTCAACAATTCATTGATATATCCTACTTCTTCAGGAACACAAAGGTTAAACAATACACGACCCGCAACAGTTTTCACCATTTCGTCTACCAATGTACCGTCTTCTTTACGAACCTTAGCTTTTACTTCGATATTAGCATGTTTCGAAACTCTACCTTCGTTCATACCAATTACTACTTCTTCAAAGCCGTAGAATTTCATTCCTTCACCTACAATTGGGTACTCTGGTGTATGTCTACGTCCTTTTGTTACGTAGTACAAACCAAGAACCATGTCTTGAGAAGGTACTGTAATAGGAGCACCGTTGGCAGGGTTCAAGATGTTGTGCGAAGCCAACATCAATAAAGATGCCTCAAGGATAGCCTCTTGACCTAGTGGTACGTGTACCGCCATCTGGTCACCATCAAAGTCGGCGTTGAAGGCCGTACAAGTCAACGGGTGCAATTGGATAGCTTTACCTTCGATCAACTTAGGTTGGAAAGCTTGGATACCCAAACGGTGGAGAGTTGGGGCACGGTTAAGAAGAACAGGGTGTCCTTTCATTACGTTTTCCAAGATATCCCAAACTACAGGGTCTTTCCTATCAACGATTTTCTTAGCAGATTTTACCGTTTTAACGATACCACGCTCAATCAATTTGCGAATAACAAATGGTTTGAATAGCTCGGCAGCCATATCTTTTGGCAAACCACACTCGTGCATCTTCAATTCAGGACCTACTACAATTACCGAACGACCAGAGTAGTCAACACGTTTACCTAACAAGTTTTGACGGAAACGACCTTGCTTACCTTTCAACATATCAGAAAGAGATTTCAAAGCACGGTTACCTTCAGAACGAACAGCGTTAACTTTACGTGAGTTATCAAACAATGAGTCAACAGCTTCTTGAAGCATACGTTTTTCGTTACGTAAAATTACTTCAGGAGCTTTGATTTCGATCAAACGCTTCAAACGGTTGTTACGAATAATTACACGACGGTAAAGATCGTTCAAATCGGACGTTGCAAAACGACCACCATCTAGCGGTACCAATGGACGTAATTCTGGTGGAATTACAGGAACCATTTTAATTACCATCCATTCTGGTTTGTTCTCGATACGAGTACCTGCTTCACGGAAAGCTTCAACTACTTTCAAACGTTTTAAAGCTTCAGCTTTACGTTGTTGAGAAGTATCATTAGCAGCCGAGTGACGAAGGCTATAAGAAAGGTCATCTAACGCAGTACGTTTCAACAACATTTCAAGTGCCTCTGCACCCATCTTAGCGATGAATTTTTGAGGATCTTCGTCAGGAAGCAATTGGTTTTCGCGAGGCAATTTGTCGATAATGTCCAAATATTCGTCTTCTGTTAAGAAGTCCATTTTGTTAACACCATCTTCCTCTTTGATACCAGGTTGAACTACCACATATCTTTCGTAGTAGATAACTTGATCCAATTTTTTAGTAGAAAGACCTAGCAAATAACCAATTTTGTTAGGTAAGCTACGGAAGTACCAGATGTGTGCTACAGGAACCACCAATTCGATGTGTCCCATACGCTCACGACGTACTTTTTTCTCAGTAACCTCTACACCACAACGGTCACAGATGATACCTTTATAGCGAATACGCTTATATTTTCCACAGTGACATTCCCAGTCTTTCGTTGGACCGAAGATACGCTCGCAGAACAAACCACCCATCTCTGGTTTGTAAGTCCTATAGTTGATGGTTTCAGGTTGAGTAACCTCACCATGCGAACCTTCAAGAATTGACTCTGGCGATGCCAACGAGATTGTTACTCTCTGGAAGTCGCTATTTAATTTTCTATTTTTTTTGAATGACATTTTTAAATCTGTTTTTAATTTAAAATATCTAAGGGTTTGGAGAAATTAACACATGGCCTTACTTCTCCTTGGTAATTGACTTTCAGAAAAATAACCTTACGATTAAGCGTGAGTACTCATTCACTTATGAAAAGCGTTATTCATTTATAAAACATCCCAAGTAAGATTTGTCTTATAATATTTTGCTTTTGACTCCTGATAATCACACAAGATTAACTCGTAAGATCCTTTGTACAGTTCGCTTTTTGATATAATCGTATTGTATTCTGAGCTTTGTAAATATGGTTTTTTGGATGCCAACTGAACTCTACTTGGGTTATACACAAATAAATGTTCTTTCGACTTCAACAAGTAATAAGTTCCATTAAGTCCAGATTGCTCCAGATTATTACCGTCTAATATCAAAGTGGAATCTGTTACCACAGATTGCAAAGTCAAAGTTTCCTTCTCAAAAGTCGGTTTTTCAGCAAATGATTTCCATTCTTTATGCAAGGGTGTTGCCGGAAAAACATAAGCCTTATAATGATTCATTAACGAATCGTTCGTCTTTTTGATAAAGTAGAATGGGTTATAATGCGGATGAGTAGGAGGAACACCATCATAATAATGATTAAATGTTACTGCTGCTAAAAGTTTGGCACGCGAGGACATTAATCCCCAAAATTTTGCATATCCTAAAAAGAAGACTGCCATAGAAAACCCTAGAGCAATTTTAGCAAAATGTGCATACCTTACATTCATCACAAAATATCCATACACTAATGCCAGTGCCATGAAAGCATAATAACGATGATTGGAAACTAACATCGTAAATTCTGGATCACTTCCTGTTCGACCAAATGCGATTACACTGGTTGTAAAAAGTAGATATCCAAGCGCATAAAATGTAAATGATGCTACAAAACGTGTCGTTTGATCTTTTGCTCTCATATTGAGAAAAGATTTCCACAAAACAAAAAATACCAAAAGGAGAGTTAAAAACCCTGCTATACCTGGTACTGTAGCCTTCCAAAAACTTAATGACGACAAGGATAAATCAGCCCATCCACCCCAAATGTACAAAAAACCTAAAGGAATATAAGTTGGATGCTCTTGAAACGTCTTTAGTCCTAATTCAATAAATGGTTGCTTTTGGTAACCATGAAAATAAAATCCGACTATTATCGCTGCATAAGTCAACCATGCCAATAGCAACTTATATTTCTTTTCTACTAATAAGATGACAGCTCCCAATGGTAGGGCAAAAATGCCACTACCAAAGGAAAAAATGCCCATTAGTACAGTTCCAAATGCAAGGTAATTCCACTTAGAATTTTTCTGTAACAATAGATATACTGTCCAAATACTATAAAACAAAGCCCATAAGTACTGACATGAAGAGTTTGCCCAGGTAATAATGATATAAATATGTAAAGGAAACATAAGATATACCATTGGCAACAGCTTACTACTACTTTCAACTCTTCTGAAGGTACTATATACTACTAAATATAATCCTAGCAATGAGAAGTCTCCAATATAAGGGTAATAGTTGAAATGAATCTGACCAAACACTTTATATTGAAACATACTCATCAGCGTCAAAATAGGAAAACGATACTCATTGTGCTGTGCAAACAACGCAGTAAGTTTTTCGCTAATAGTTGATGCTTTTAGTTCTCCTAAAAATGCTCCTGCTACCATCGTGTAGTCATCATAGATCACAAGGTTTTGTGTATGATAAAAACAGAAATAGGCAAACATTAAAGGAGGTATTATACCTAGTAACCAAACACCTAGCTTCTTTGTCATTTATTACTCTAACGTAATTTCTAGAGCTAAACCTCTTAGTTCGTGGATCAATACGTTGAATGATTCTGGAATACCTGGTTTTGGCATGTTTTCACCTTTAACGATAGCTTCGTATGCTTTTGCACGACCTACTACGTCATCGGATTTAACTGTCAAAATTTCTTGAAGGATATTAGCAGCACCAAACGCTTCGAGTGCCCAAACCTCCATTTCACCAAAACGCTGACCACCAAATTGTGCTTTACCACCAAGAGGTTGTTGCGTAATCAATGAGTATGGTCCGATTGAACGTGCGTGCATTTTGTCATCTACTAAGTGACCCAATTTCAGCATGTAAATAATACCTACTGTTACTGGTTGGTCAAAACGCTCGCCGCTAAGACCATTATACAAGTATGTACGACCCCAAGATGGTAATCCTGCTAATGTCAATTCGTGAGCAACTTCAGCTTCTGTAGCACCGTCAAAGATTGGAGTAGCGTATTTCTTGTTCAATTTTTCACCTGCCCAAGCCAATACTGTTTCATAAATCTGACCGATGTTCATACGTGAAGGTACCCCTAGTGGGTTCAACACGATGTCTACTGGAGTTCCATCTTCTAAGAATGGCATATCTTCGTCACGTACAATACGAGCTACAACCCCTTTGTTACCGTGGCGACCCGCCATTTTGTCACCCACTTTCAACTTACGTTTCTTAGCGATATATACTTTCGCCAATTTCACGATACCCGCTGGCAATTCGTCACCTACTTCTAATACGAATCTTTCACGTTTGAAGCGACCTACTAGTTCGTTACGACGAACGTTGTAGTTTTTCACTAACTGTAACAACAATTTGTTAGCTGCATCGTCTTCACTAGCCTCTTCCAAAATCAAGTCAGCCAACAAGTTAGCCTCTTCAGGAACGCTATATGAGCTATCGTCACGGTACAAGTTTTTAGCTGGGAACAAAGCTTCTTCAATGTTACGAGCTGTAAACTTGATTCCTTTTTCAAGGATAACCGAACCGAATTTATGTTTGATACCGTTACAAGTTTTACCTTCTAACAATTCAACCATTTTGCCTATCATCGTAGCACGAATAGAAGTAAGGTCTCTTGACAATTGTTTTGACAAAATTGCCAATTCTTTCTTCGCTTTCTCACGCTCGTCTTTATCTTTCTTAGGACGGCTGAACAATTTGGTATCGATAACAACACCTTTCAATGATGGTGGTGCTTTCTTAGAAGCATCCTTCACATCACCAGCTTTATCACCGAAGATAGCACGAAGTAGTTTTTCTTCTGGAGTTGGATCAGACTCTCCTTTTGGTGTGATTTTACCAATAAGGATATCTCCTTCTTTTACTTCAGAACCTACGCGTACAACACCATTTTCATCTAAGTTCTTCACAGTTTCTTCAGAAACGTTAGGAATCTCAGCTGTTAATTCTTCTTCACCACGTTTTGTATCACGAACTTCTAGTTCAAACTCTTCAATGTGGATTGAAGTAAAGATATCATCACGAACAACTTTCTCAGAAATTACAATCGCATCCTCGAAGTTGTAACCTTGCCAAGGCATGAAGGCTACTTTCATGTTACGTCCAAGTGCCAATTCACCTTGTTGTGTTGCATAACCCTCACAAAGTGCTTCTCCTTTTTTCACACGTTGTCCTTTACGAACAATTGGCTTCAAGTTGATTGTAGTATCCTGGTTAGTTCTACGGAACTTAATCAATTTGTATTCTTTTGTATCACCTTCAAAGCTTACTAGGTACTCATTAGGAGACATATCGTATTTTACAACGATTTTGATACTGTCTACATAAGCAATAACACCATCTGCTTCTGCAACAACTAATGTGCGAGAGTCAAGTGCTACACGAGCTTCAAGACCTGTACCTACGATAGGAGCTTCAGGACGCAACAATGGCACGGCCTGACGTTGCATGTTTGAACCCATCAAGGCACGGTTGGCATCATCGTGTTCCAAGAATGGAATCAAAGATGCTGCAACTGATACAATTTGGTTTGGAGCAACGTCCATGAATTGAGCCTCTTGTGGGTCAACTCTTGGGAAGTCACCTTCAAAACGAGCTTTTACACGATCGCTTTCAAACAAACCATCATCACCATAAGAAGCATTTGCCTGAATGATGTTTTTACCATCTTCTTCTTCTGCTGTCAAATAATGAACTTGATCTACCTGTACTTTACCTCCTTCAACAACACGGTAAGGTGTTTCAATAAAGCCCATCGAGTTGATTTTTGCGTGAACGCAAAGTGATGAAATCAAACCGATGTTTGGACCTTCAGGAGTTTCAATCGTACAAAGACGACCATAGTGCGTATAGTGAACGTCACGAACCTCAAAACCTGCACGTTCGCGAGAAAGACCACCAGGTCCAAGGGCCGATAAACGACGCTTGTGAGTAATCTCAGCCAATGGGTTTGTTTGGTCCATGAACTGAGAAAGCTGGTTAGTTCCGAAGAACGAGTTGATTACTGATGAAAGCGTACGAGCGTTGATCAAATCTACTGGCTTGAAGTCTTCGTTATCACGAACGTTCATACGTTCTTTGATTGTACGAGCCATACGAGCCAAACCTACACCAAATTGAGCATATAATTGCTCACCTACTGTACGAACACGACGGTTTGACAAGTGGTCAATATCATCGACTACAGCTTTAGAGTTGATCAAACCGATTAAGTATTTAACAATAGAGATGATATCATCTTTTGTTAAAACTTTTGTTTCCATCGGAATATCATGTCCCAATTTCTTGTTAATTCTGTAGCGACCTACCTCACCTAAATCGTAACGTTTGTCAGAGAAGAACAAGTTTTGGATAATATCACGAGCTGTTTGCTCATCAGGTGCTTCTGTGTTACGCAACTGACGGTAAATTTGCTCAACCGCTTCTTTTTCAGAGTTTGAAGAGTCTTTTTGTAACGTATTATAAATGATGTTATAATCGTTTACGTTCATATCTTCTTTGTGAAGAATGATTGTATCAAGACCTGCATCTAAAATAGTTTCGATGTCATTGGCAGAAATAACAGAGTCACGCTCCAACAATACTTCGTTACGGTCGATAGATACTACTTCACCAGTATCTTCATCTACGAAGTCTTCTTGCCAAGTTCTCAATACCCTTGCAGCCAAGCGACGACCTACTGCTTTTTTCAAAGTAGCTTGGTCAGCTCTAACTTCTTCAGAAAGACCAAACAAGTCTAAGATTTCTTTATCTGAACCGAAACCAATCGCACGTAAAAGAGTTGTTACAGGGAACTTTTTCTTACGGTCGATGTAAGCATACATTACGTTGTTTACGTCAGTTGCAAATTCAATCCAAGAACCTTTGAAAGGAATAATACGAGCTGAGTACAACTTTGTACCATTTGTGTGACGGCTTTGAGAGAAGAATACCCCTGGAGAACGGTGCAATTGCGATACAATTACACGCTCAGCTCCGTTGATTACGAATGAGCCGCGCTCAGTCATGTAAGGAATATTTCCTAAGAATACTTCTTGCTCAATAGTTTCGAAATCTTCGTTGTCGTCATCATTACAAATCAAACGAAGTTTCGCTTTTAAAGGTACCGAGTAAGTAAGACCACGGTCGATACACTCATCTACCGAATATTTTGGAGGGTCAACCGAATAGTCAATAAATTCGAGAACAAAGTTTTCACGAGAATCCGCGATAGGGAAGTTCTCTGCAAAAACCTTAAATAGACCCTCGTCATTACGATTTTCAGCAGGAGTTTCCAATTGGAAGAACTCCTGAAATGACTTCACCTGAATATCCAAGAAATCTGGGTACTCAAGCAAATTCTTAACTTTGGCGAACGCGAGTCTGCCAGTGTTTGTCATGTGTGCCAAGGCTGTTACTGTTTTGAAGTTTACTGTAAAAGTTTACTGTTACCAGTTGGTATCAATGAGCAAAGAATGGTAAGTAAGGTTCTTCTTTGCAAAACTGATAGGTTTGGCTTTTGTGCCAAATGGAGCCTCGTAGATGTGAGTATCATTGTTTCCCTTTGCTAATCTTCCTACGAAAAAAGAAAAGTGTTTCGGAACCAAGTACTTATCAAATGGGATGCAAAATCCGTAAAATCTTTGATAGCCTGCAAAATTACCAAATTAATCTTTGATTATCAAGTTTTTAGCAAGAAAATTTGGAGTTGTAAAGAAAATGCACTATACAGGGCATTTTTAACAAAAAAAGCCTCTGAAGACCATTAAAACTTATTTAAAATATTCATCTTCAAATATACTTGACATTGTCACTTAAAACATTTAACTTCCTCTAAATCAAACCTTTTTACGACTAAGACAACCCTCGAACAAATTGAGCACTGGGGCGACACACATCACCCAGCTTGGCTCGACATCGTACGTATTTTTTTGGGCGTTTTGCTTTTCATGAAAGGGGTTAGCTTTATTGGCGATACCACTTATCTTGCAACTTTGATTCAGGGATTACACTTTAATGCGTGGACAGTGGTGGCAGTGCATTATGTAGCATTTGCACACTTAGTAGGAGGACTCATGATTCTGCTGGGCTGTCTTACTCGTACAGCGTCGATTGCACAGCTTCCTATCATGATTGTAGCAGTTTTCTTTACCAACCTCAGAAATGGTTTTAGTTATTTAAACTCTGAGCTATGGTTATCGGTGTTTGTGTTAATTATGCTTATGGTATTTTCGGTAATAGGATCTGGAGGATTTTCATTTGATGAGTTTGTAAAAAGGAATACACCCAAAAGGAATTAAAGATAAACACAAACATGAGAGATACCCGAATATTGGGGATATCGGATGTTTGACTTTGGATTAATCAGTTTTAGAGTACCAATCCAACATAATAGCAAACCTTCCTGCACGACTAATTCTTGTACAAATGAAAGATTAAAATCATTAGTAAAAGTTGATATAAAGCAAAAAGAGCCATAACCTTTGGTTATGACTCTTTTTTTATACTGTATATTGTGTTAATTACTTAACTTCAACTTCAGCACCAGCTTCTTCTAAAGATTTTTTCAAACCTTCAGCTTCTTCTTTAGAAACGCCTTCTTTGATAGCTTTTGGAGCGCCGTCAACTACTTCTTTAGCTTCTTTCAAGCCAAGACCAGTCAAGTCTTTCACCAATTTAACTACTGCTAATTTGTTAGCACCAGCAGCTTTCAAGATTACGTCGAAAGAAGTTTTCTCAGCAGGAGCTTCAGCAGCATCACCAGCACCACCACCAGCTACAACAACTGCAGCAGCAGCAGCAGGTTCGATACCATACTCATCTTTCAAGATAGCTGCTAATTCGTTAACTTCTTTAACTGTTAAATTTACTAATTGTTCAGCGAATGCTTTTAAATCTGCCATTGTATTAATAGATTTTAATTGTTTACGATTTTGATTTACTAATATGCGTTATATTGTGCTTGGAAGCCTCTTTCAAAGAGTATGCCTTCAAGGAAGAATGACCAATGGTCGGTTATTATCCTTCTCTTTCTGACAAAGTTTTCAAGATACCTGCCAATTTGCCTCCACTGCTTTGAAGAGCAGAAACAACGTTTTTCGCAGGAGATTGCAACAATCCAATGATGTCGCCAATCATCTCTTGTTTTGACTTCACATTTTCAAGAGCTACTAATTGATCTTCTCCGATGAACAAACCACCTTCGATAGATGCTCCTTTGAAACGGATTTTATCTTTACCAGCTTCTTTTTTGAAGTCTTTGATTAATTTAGCTGGAGTTTTAGGGTTTTCTGGTGAGAAAATTACACCTGACAAACCTTTCAAAACTGTTCCATTGAAAGCACTGTAATCAACACCAGTTGTTTCAAGTGCTTTAGCAATCAAAGTATTTTTAACAACACGGTATTCTAAACCACGTTGAAAACAAAGTCTTCTGAATGCGTTTACTTCTGCAACGGTCAACCCGCCGGTATCAGTGATGTAGAAGTATGGAGTAGCAGCGAACTTTTCGCTCAACTCACCAATAATGACTGCTTTTTCTTCTCTCGTCATGATTACAAACCGTTAACTGTTGCTTTGTCAATTTGAACACCTGGAGACATAGTTGAAGACAAATTGATTGACTGCACGTATGTACCTTTAGCTGAAGATGGCTTCAATTTCAACAAAGTGTTGATCAATTCTTGAGCGTTTTCAGCCAATTTAGAAGGTTCGAATGAAACCTTACCAATTGAAGTGTGAATGATACCAGTTTTGTCAACTTTGAAGTCGATTTTACCAGCTTTCACTTCTTTCACAGCTTGACCTACTTCCAAAGTCACAGTACCTGACTTAGGGTTTGGCATCAAACCACGTGGACCTAAAACACGACCTAAACGACCGATTTTAGCCATTACAGTTGGCATAGTAATGATTACATCAATGTCTGTCCAACCTTTTTCGATTTTTTGGATATATTCATCCAAACCAACGAAATCAGCACCAGCAGCTTTAGCTTCCTCTTCTTTGTCAGGAGTACAAAGTACTAATACACGTACATCTTTACCTGTACCGTGAGGCAATGCTACTACGCCACGTACCATTTGGTCGGCTTTACGAGGGTCAACCCCCAAACGAACGTCGATGTCTACTGAACTATCGAATTTCGTATATGAAATCTCTTTCAAAATCTCAGCCGCTTGCGTAAGTGAATACGCTTGCGTCTTGTCGTATTTCGAAAGAGCCTCTTTTTGTTTCTTTGTTAACTTAGCCATTATTTCTTTTCAATTTGAAAATTTGAAAATGTGCTAATTTGAAAAAGTTTAGATTTTGAAATGACGTATTTTTCAATCTTCTCATTTCCAAATCATCAAACCTTCAAATTAGAAAGGTTTTTCTCCTGTAACTGTGATACCCATAGAACGAGCTGTACCTGCTACCATGCTCATTGCTGCTTCTACTGTAAAGCAGTTTAAGTCTGGCATTTTAGTTTCAGCAATTGTACGTACTTGGTCCCAAGTTACAGAACCAACTTTTTTCAAGTTTGGCTGAGCTGAACCAATTTTCACCTTAGCAGCTTCCAAAATCAAAATTGGAGCAGGAGGAGTTTTTACTACGAAATCGAATGATTTGTCTTTGTAGTAAGTAATTAATACAGGTAGGATAACACCTGGTTTATCTTGTGTTCTGGCATTGAACTGCTTACAGAACTCCATGATATTCAAACCCTTAGAACCCAAAGCAGGACCGATTGGAGGTGAAGGGTTTGCTGCACCACCCTTGCACTGCAACTTAACGTAGCCAGCTATTTCTTTTGCCATTTCTTTGTAATGTCTTTAAATGTTGGATTGTGACGCTAAACTTTTTCGCAATACTGCGAAATTTAATGCCAAGATTGACTCCTCTCTGCCAGTTGGGGTGGAAGCTTTCCCTACCTGATTGAAGTCGGGCGTTTGGGTAAGAAAATTTGTAACTGAACTTTCTGATTTACAGCATCTTGCTCTATCTCACAACAGGCAAACGTTGTGCTGCTACCGAAACGGACTGCAAAATTACGGCTTTCTTCTTAATATACAAATAGTTATAAAAAAAAATTAGAGGATTTGACGTTTTTTCTTATTTCTACACCCTTTTTACTCAAATGATGTCTATTTAAACAGACCAAGTAAAATTGTAAGTAGGAGTTAGGATTTAGTTGTTGAGCTTTAATGCAAGGAATATCATTAATCTCGCTATTGGGGCATATTCACACATAAACTAACTTTTAAAGGGTATATTATCCTGCATCACGAAGGTTGATTTATGATTTTAGGTAACGGAGAGAACACTCTTTAAAAAGCATATTGATTTTGAATCAATCACTAATTTCTTTTTACCTGTATATAAATATGAGATGTTCGGCCTTTGTCGTCGGTGCATGAAATTTTTATATTTCCTGCCTCTGGATAAAAAAATGTTTCTTGTTGAGGTGCACTTTTCTGATAAAGCTTATCATTAATGTACCAATAGATCATTTTCACATCATTGCCGACTTGACAGCTCAGTTGTAGCTTTACCGCTTCATTGGGTTCTATCCAATATTCTGCGCCATCATTAGGCGACGAAATGATAGGGGCGTTGTTATTGAAAACTCTGGTACATTGTGGATTATGAGGTGGTATTTGTTCATACTGAATATGTCGTGTTTGGTACCATGCTATTAGCTCTGGCGCAAAAACAGGATATTGCTTTTGTACCATACCGCTATCTGGCATACAAACGGCACAATAACTTATCGTAGCTGAGGGGTTTACCCAAACAGCTTTGGTATGCGTACAACTTTGCGTATTAGATACACCCATAATGTAGTAGTCTGTGATTTGGTGATTACAATGTTCGCTTGGAATAGCACCTGTTTCAGCACAAACTTTTCGCATGGCCAAATTAGCGCTTGGACTAAACCATTTGGCAGAAGAATTATAATCAATCGTATTAAAAATATCTAGCAAAAGTGGTGTAGCAATATTGGCGCCTGAAAGCTCTGGCACGCCCTCTCCCGAGAAATTTCCAATCCATATTCCTAAAGTATATTTGGCGTTGTAACCAATACTCCAAGCATCTTTTTTACCAAAAGAAGTCCCTGTTTTCCAAGCAATTTTGGGCATTCGATAGGTATATTCATAATTGTTGGGTAAATCAGGACGGGTTATCTGACTGAGAATTTGGTTTATTAAAAACGTAGCATCTTCCGAAAGGATTTCTGTAGGTTTATTGGGATTTTCTTCTGCTAGTAAAGTAGCCTTCGTAAATGTTCCTTGATGGGCAAAACTGCTGAAAAGATTGGTTAATTCCTCCAAAGTAACACCACAACCTCCCAACGCTAGTGATAATCCTAGTTTCGAAGCACTTTTCTTAATCGTTTGAAATTCTGCCTTCTTTAGTTTTTCAATCATACTAGCTGTAGAAATATCTTTCAACAATTTTACCGCAGGAATATTAAGAGAATTTGCCAGAGCAAATTCGGCTGTAACTTTTCCATGAAATTGTTTATCAAAATTTTCGGGCTCAAAGCCTCCAAAATTGCTCGGCACATCGTTTATGGCTGATTTTGGTGTAATAATGCCCTTGTCAAAAGCAATTCCATATAATAAAGGTTTGAGCGTACTCCCAGGTGAACGAATCGCTCGGATACCATCTACTTGCCCACCATCTATAGGATTATTAAAATCCGCTGAACCCACGTAAGCTTCTACTTGTTTGGTTTGGTTATTGATCAGCAGAACCGCCGCATTGTGGATATTGATACCATACAATCTATTAACATAGTTTTGAACGATTTTTTCTAAGGTCAATTGTAGATTTCTATGCAAACTCGAATGTATCGTTGGCTCATTAGGATAAGTAGTTTTGAGTCGATAGGCAAGATGGGGAGCCAGCTTAGGAGCTTCGTGTCGTCGTACTTGTAAAGGCTCTGCCAAGGCATCTTCTATATCTTGGGACGCAAATAAATCAGCCTCAGCAAACCGCTGCAACCATTTATTTCTTTCCTGTAAAATATAAGTATTGTTTTTTCCCAATCTCAAACTCGAAGGTCGATTAGGAATAATGGTTAAGGCCGTCACTTCTGCCAAACTCAAAACATCTGGCGACTTTTGAAAATACAAAACGGACGCAGACTTTAGACCCTCGATATTAGAGCCATAAGGGACAAGGCTCAAATACATTTGGAGAATCTCATCTTTAGAATAATGTAATTCAAGTTGTATGGCTCGAATCATTTCGGTGATTTTATGCCAATAGGTTCGCTCTTGTGGATAGAGTAACCGTACTACTTGCATGGTGATGGTACTAGCACCAGAGGTGCGTCGTCTTTTGATAATATTGTTGAAAAAAGCACGACCCACAGCTATAGGATTAATGCCAAAATGATAACGAAACCAACGATCTTCTTTAAAGATTATAGCCTTTTCAAGGGTAGGGGTTATTTCTTTAAGTTCGGTTTGCATTCGCCATTTATCGTGAGGATTTAGAAAGGCATGCAATATTTTGCCATCAGAATCAGTAATTACTGTAGAATATAGAGGGTTAACTTTCACTGGAAAAGCAATATCTAAAACCATCAATAGCAATATTGCCGTAAAGAATATTCGCCAATTGCGTGATTGATAAAGGCGTTTTGCCCAATATTCTAGCTTTGATAGAGGCATTGAAAAAATGTTTTGATAAATTGTAAAAATAAGGCTTGTTTTATGAACAGCTAAGTAACTTAAAATTTCCTAGACTTGATAATATGAAAATTCAATTTCACGGAGCCGCACAACGAGTGACGGGCTCGAAGCACTTGCTAATTACTGAAAAAGGCACTAAAATTCTACTAGATTGTGGGTTATTTCAGGGTTTGAATACACAGGATATGAACCAAAAATTTGGGTTTGAACCATCCGAAATAGATTATGTCATTTTATCGCATGCTCATATCGACCATACGGGCTTGTTGCCTCGATTGGTTGCCAAAGGTTTTCAAGGACCGATTTTTTGTACCTCTGCTACCAAAGATTTAGCTACGTTATTGCTTGGAGATTCGGCAAGGATTCAAGAAAATGACTTGGCAAGAATCAATAAGCGTCGTGAAAAAAGGGGCGAAACTTTACTCGAAAATCTATATACTGAAGACGATGTAGCACAAACTATAGCGCAAATGCAAGCCGTCAATTTTCGTGAAGAGGTTTCAATCTGTGAAGAAGTATCAGCCTATTTTACCGATACGGGGCATATTCTTGGTTCGGCGGCCATTTCTTTAACAATCAAAGAAGGTGAAAAATCGATTCATGTTTTCTTTTCAGGAGATATTGGTCGACCACACGACAAAATTCTCAAAAGTCCAGAACCTTTTCCACAAGCTGACTATATCATTTGTGAGTCTACGTATGGTTCACGTTTGCATGAGCCCGAAGCTGATGTAAAGTCAAGTTTGCTCAAAATTGTAAAAAGAGTTTGTGTAGAACAAAAAGGCAAACTGATTATTCCTGCTTTTTCAATAGACCGTACTCAAGAGCTAGTTTATGCACTAGATCAGCTTGAAACCGAAGGGCATTTACCCAAAATTAAAGTATATGTAGACTCGCCGCTTTCGGTAAGCGCTACAATGGTCATGAAAAATCACCCCGAATGTTTTAATCCTGAAATATTAGCTTATCTCGAAAAAGGCGATGGTGATGCCTTTGGCTTCCCGAATCTACACTACATAAGTTCAGTGGAAGAATCCAAAAAATTGAACGATAGCCCAGAGCCTTGTATCATTATATCGGCATCAGGTATGGCAGAAGCTGGACGAATCAAACACCATATTGCTAATCATATAAACGATGTTCGTTGTTGTATTCTTTTGGTAGGATATACTTCTCCAGATAGTTTGGGAGGACAGTTAAAATCGGGGGCGAAACAGGTACATATTTTCGGAGAAAATCATGATGTCAGAGCAGAAGTGTTAGTGATGGACTCTTTCTCAGCTCATGCTGATTATCAAGAAATTATTTCTTATTTATCATGTCAAAATAAAGAAGAAGTCAAAACCATATTCTTGGTTCATGGCGAGCTAGATACACAAGAAATATTCAAAGGAAAATTAGAGAAAGAGGGATACCAACACATCGAAATCCCACAGATGCACCAAGAAATAGAACTTGATTAAAAGTATAGTTAAAGAATAAGCTTTGAGCTATCAGTAATCGAACAAAATCGGGAAAATGCTATTTTTTGTTTTTACCCGAAAGCCGAATCCTGAAAGCTCAAAGCTCTAATTGATTACTGAAGCGCCTGAGCCCAGTCAGCTATTAGATCTTCTATATTTTCTAAACCTACTGAAACGCGTAGCAAATTATCTGGCGTTGGACTTGTTGGTCCTTCAACCGATTTGCGATGCTCGATTAAACTTTCGACTCCTCCCAAACTCGTTGCGGTAGTAAACAATTGTAGTTTTCCAGTCACATTCATTGCATTGATAGCATCTCCCATTACTTGTACCGACAACATGGCTCCTGCCTGTGACATTTGTTTTTGAGCAATAGCATATTGCGGGTGTGATGGCAAGCCAGGGTAATGCACGGCTTCGATGGCTGGATGCTGTGCTAGATATTCTGCTAATTGTTGAGCATTGGAAGTTTGCGCTTTTACCCGTAAAGACAATGTTTTGATTCCTCTTGCCACCAACCAACATTCGAATGGAGAAGGAACTCCACCAGTCAATTTTTGGATTGTTCTAATTTTATTGGCTAATTCTCCATCTTCTTTTAAAATCAAGGCTCCACCCAATACGTCGCCATGTCCACCAAAATATTTTGTAGTTGAATGCATGACAATATCGGCTCCTAACAACAAAGGGCGTTGTAGCACAGGCGTCGCCCAAGTATTATCTACAGCGCATAAAGCTCCATGTTGATGTGCCAAATCTGCAATGGCTGCAATATCCGAAACCTTCAGCTGAGGGTTAGAGGGAGTTTCAAGCCAAATCAATCTAGTATTAGGCTGAATTGCATCCTTAACTGCCTCCAAATCGGTCGTATCTACTTTGGTCAGCGTAAGTCCCCAGTGCGAAAAAATTTCTTCGATCAATACATTTGTAGCAAAATAGGCGTCATCGGGTGTAATGATATGGTCACCAGACTTGAAAGACTGAAACAAGGCAGTTGTAGCGGCCATTCCCGAAGCAAAGGCAAATCCTACTTCTCCAGCTTCAAGAACAGCTAAACTTTTTTCTAGCAATTGGCGGTTTGGATTATCATTTCGCGCATAGATATACCCATGTGCATACGAGCCGTCAGTTTCTCTTTCAAAAGTAGTCGAGAGATATATAGGCGAAGCAACTGCACCTGCATTGGCATCGGTCATTTGGGTGCTTTTTATAGCTAATGTTTCAAAATTCATCGGAAATAGTCTTTGGTTAAAAGTTTGAGCTGAAGCAAATACCAGAATAAGCCTTTTAGGCTTTACAAATTTAATCTAGTATTTTGGATTTTGTAACAATTTACCGATACCGACATATAAGGACAACAAGTAATTCCTTTCATAATAGCTTTGAGTAAAGCACTTTTTAAGTATATTTATAAGTCCTTCAAAACGACCTATTGCGTCTTCTTTTTCAACCTAATTTTCTATTAAAATGACTGATTCAACAAAATTGCCATCAGGTAGTGCTGGCAGTTCATCAAGAAGAGACTTCCTCAAAGCCGCTTCTTTGACACTCGGAAGTTTTTACATTGTTCCTCGTCATGTGCTCGGCAAGGGCTACACGGCACCTTCTGACAAACTTAACATCGCAGCTATTGGTTGTGGTGGCAAAGGTTGGACAGACTTGAACGGCGCTTGGGATAATGGTCGTAACAATATCGCTACCTTATGCGATGTTGATGACCGTCAGGCGGCTAATGCCATCAAAAAATTCCCTAATGCTAAGTATTACAAAGACTTCAGAAAACTTTTAGAAGCCGAAAAAAATAACATTGACGCCGTGACTGTGTCTACACCAGACCATACGCACTATGTGATTGCTATGGCGGCTATGCAAATGGGAAAACATGTTTACGTACAAAAGCCTTTAGCTCATAACATTGCAGAGGTTCGTAAAATGACCATTGCAGCTCGTGAAAATAAGGTGGTAACGCAAATGGGTAATCAAGGTTCATCGGGCGATGGAGTTCGTCGTATGATGGAATGGTACAAAGCTGGCCTGATTGGAGAAGTAAATCGAGTGCATGCTTGGACAAACCGCCCTGTGTGGCCACAAGGCTTAGCCAAACCTCAAGGCAAATTTGATGTACCAAGCGAACTGGATTGGGATTTGTGGTTAGGACCAGCAGCCTATGAAGAATATAACCCTGGGTATCACCCATTCAACTGGCGTGGTTGGGTTAACTTCGGTACAGGCTCATTAGGCGATATGGCTTGTCACATGATGGACCCTCCTTATCGTGTACTAGGACTCGGGTATCCTTCAGAAGTAGAATGTAGCATTAGCGACGTGTGGACAGGACCTTTTAAACAAGGTTATTTTCCAGAAAGCTTCCCAGCGTCATCTATGATTCACCTCAAATTTCCAAGAAAAGGAAAAGAGCCTGTAAAAATGACTTGGTATGACGGAGGACTTATGCCTGAACGTCCAGAAGAAATTCCTGCCGATGTAAAACTAGGTGACTGGAGCGGCGGAGTGTTACTAATAGGGACTAAAGGTGTAATGATGTGTGGCGTATATGGTGCAAATCCATCGCTTTGGCCAGAAGCCAAACTCAAGGAAAAGGGTGATAAACTTCCTATTTCTATTCCAAGAGTTGTGGGTGCCGACAACGAAGGACATTATCAGCAATGGCTACAAGCTTGTCGTGATGGATATGGCAAACATCAACCGTTAAGTTCATCATTTGACTATGCAGGCCCTATGTCCGAAACAGTATTGATGGGTAATTTGGCCATTCGTAGTTATTTCTATCGTACTCCGAAAAAGGATAAACAATGGCTACAAGAATATGATTATCCAGGACGTAAAAAACTATTATGGGATGGTGAAAATATGCGTATTACCAATTTTGATGAAGCTAATCAATTTGTAAAAAGAGAATATCGTCAAGGTTGGAGTATGTAAGTATTATTTTGGATTTGAGATTTCCATAAAGTTCTAATTTTTCAAAATTTTACCTAATAAAAAAGGAGTGGCTCATACGAGTCACTCCTTTTTTATTAGGTAAAACAGTATAAATTTTCACATTAGTATCTCGTTATTTCCAATCAGTTTCTAAAGATTACCTCGTCTACGACGGGCAATTGGTAAAATACTCTTATCGAGCAATTCAACATAGTCGCGATGTACAACGCGAATGTACTGGCGATTGACGAGGTGCTTACGGCTAATTCGAACAAATCCTTCGTCGGTTTTGGTAGCAACGCGTCCTATGGTCTGAGCCATAACGTCTTTTCTACCTGTCTGTAAATGCACGAAGGTGTAATTAATAGAACCTTCGAAATACATAATGTCTTGGGAAAAATAGAAATATTTCCTCCCAATGGTCAAGTGGGTTGGGCAATTGTTGTTCATAAGAGGGATGTTGAGCTATTAATTTTTGACATACAAGGTTTATGCAAATATCAAATTAGAGGATATGGCATCAAATACTTAGCATTCAGTATTTTAACAAACGGCACTAAAAATGAATTGTACAAAATGGAGATATTCTTTAAGGAAAAACGAAATTATTTTAAGGTGCTTTATCTGTAAGCAAAGGGTTGTAACTTTGTGTGTATAATCACGCTATGTTGTATTGCATAGCGCCTCAACAGGGTATAAATTTCACAAGATGATCTCTTTGTGATGATTACATATCCATTCAATTAACAATTATCTTATGAACCTAAACATCTCTCCCAACTCAAGTAAAGAAGAAATTTTCGAACAAATCGCTGCGGAATTAAATACGCTTGGTTTTAATGTAGTTAAACAAGACCAAACCCGTCCTTGGGGTGGTTTTTTTGTTATTGACGAAACTCAAGCTCCTGCTTTTGCTAGTACGTATTTTCCTCATTTGGAAATGTCTGACATTCAGATTACTAATAAATTAAGCCCAAAGATTTTGGTTGTTGCACCAGAAAAACGCCTTTCTTGGCAATACCATTTCCGTCGTGCTGAGATTTGGAAAGTCATTGCAGGAACGACTGTAGGCGTAAAAATCAGCCCAACTGACGAAGAAGGCGATGAAGTAAAAAGATTAGAATCTGGTAGCTTTATTCAAATGGATAAAGGCGAACGCCATAGATTAATCGGTTTGGAGTCGTGGGGAGTTGTTGCAGAAATTTGGCAACATACTGACCCAGAAACACCATCTGACGAGGAAGACATCGTTCGTTTACAAGATGACTTTGGTAGATAAGAATGAATGTAACGCTTTATGCAGTAAGCCGTAGGCATTAGGCAAAAAAGCTTTCATTATTTTAAGAGAAACTATTTTCAACATTTAGCCTACGGCATAAAGCTTAATGCCTATTGCGGGTATTTGCCCACTAACTTAATTCTAGTATCATCATTGATTGACTGTAAGCTTTCAGAAAAAATTGTTTATCTCAAGAGTACATAAGACTTCATATCTTTGATTTTGAGTACCTTCTGATTATATCACAAACTTTTTGAAAGTTTATAGTTTTTCTTATAGTAATTCATTAACATCTTGATGTTTATCCATTCTCCTTTTCCTTCTCCTTCTTCAAGTAAGCCTAAATAAAATACAATTTGTTATAAAATTTCATAATATAATTACATTATACAAAATCTTCTTTATCAACATTTTACCACTTATCCATACCCATTTCCATTCATCATACTGGTAGAACATTTCTACAAAAAATCACAGAAAACTTTGAACCTTTTTAAAGTTTCCATAGTTTTGCCTTCAGAAACTATTCAAATCATGAAAGTTTCCAACCTCTGATAAACTTGCAAAACCTACCATATAATCAGGTCATTAGCAATTTTACATATTAGAAATGAAGGAAAGAATTATTGAAACTAGCGGTCGTTTGTTTATGCGTTATGGAGTAAAATCTATAACGATGGACGACATTGCCAAAGAGTTGGGGATTTCTAAGAAAACCATTTATCAACATTTTTCGGATAAAGACGAGATAGTTTTTCAGGTTGCAGTACATCAATTAGAAGAAGATAAGTGTGAGTACCAAACCATGAATGACAGTTCGAAGAATGTGGTCGAAAAAATGGTTAAAACTATTGAAATGCTCAAAAAGTCGTTTTGCGAAATCAATCCAACGATGCTTTACGACATCAAGAAATATCACCCTCGTGCATGGAATTTATTCATGGAGCACAAACAGAATTTTATTCTGACTCAGATGATTAAAGACCTTGAAAAAGGTATTGCTGACGGGTTGTTTAGACCAGAAATTAAAGTAGAAATTATAGCCAAACTACACTTAGAATCAATTTTTATTGCATTTGACATGCAAGTTTTTCCACCTGATAGATTTTCGTTTATTGAAGTTCAAATCGCCTTGATTGACCATTTCATCAGAGGTGTATTGTCGGACGAAGGTCTCAAACTCTATAATAACTATCTCAATCTATTGAGTTAATGAGTAATTGCCTTTCTATTACTTAAGGCACTTGAGTAATCCTCTTTTAACAGATACTCGTAGCATATATGTTCTTTAAAAATTTACTAATTATCTAGTCAAAAATGAAAACTAAACTTAAAAGTAGCTTACTGACTTTCAGTATATTGCTTACTTCGGTAGTAGCTCGTGCCCAACAAAGCTACACCCTTAAGGAGGCGATAGATTATGCAGTAAAGAACCATTCGAATGTAAAAACCGCACAACTTGATGTATTGAATGCCAGTGCTAAGGTAAATGAAATCAAAGCAATGGGCTTGCCACAAGTAAATGCAAATATTGGTTACACCAACAACCTTATCATCCAAAGGGTATTTATTCCAGCCAAAACATTTGACCCAAATGCCAAAGAAGGCGATGTAGTAGCAGCTGAATTTGGTGTACGTAATAGTGGTAATGCCGTTGCAAGCTTGAGCCAGTTATTATTTGATGGTTCGTATACCTTAGGCTTAAAAGCCGCAGATGTTTACAAAGAACTATCGGCTAAGTCTCTCACGCAAACCAAACAGCAAATTGCTGAAAATGTTACGAAGGCCTATTACGGTATTCTTGTCAATGAAGAGCGTTTAGAAATTCTTAAGCTCAATATGGGTCGCCTTGACTCTCTTTTCAACCAGACTAAAGCCTTGAATCTACAAGGATTTGTTGAAAAGCTTGACGTACAACGTTTAGAGGTACAAAAGAATAATCTTTCTATTGAGTACAAAAATGTAGAACGTTTACAAGAATTAAGTTACAACTTGCTCAAATTTCAGATGGGTTTACCCCTAACTGAACCAGTGGTAGTTACCGACAAATTGAGCAGTGTCAACTTAAATGAGTTTTTACCAGAAAACGAAACTCCTTTCCAATATGGTGACCGTATAGAATATTCGATGTTGCAAACACAAGATCGTTTGGCTCAACTAGATTTGAAAAACCAAAAAGCAGGTTATTTGCCAAAAGTATTTCTTACAAGTACGTATGGCTATTCGACGGGTCGTCCACAATTTGGTGACTTAATTACGAAACCTTGGTTTAACGCCGCTACACTTGGCTTCTCTATCCAAGTTCCAATCTTTGATGGTTTTGCCAAAAAATACAAGATTATCCAATCTGCCAATGCTGTACAGAAGATTAAAGAAAACTTTACCTTCTTACAAAATAGTATTGACTTACAGGTAAAACAAGGTCAAATTACCTTGAAAAATGCCTATGAAACGCTTCAAGAACAAAAGCATAATATGGATTTGGCAAAAGAGGTTGTTCGTGTAACCAAAATCAAATATGAACAAGGTGTTGGCACAAACTTAGAATTAGTCAATGCTGAATCATCATACAAAGAAGCTCAAAACAATTATTTTGCTACTTTATATAACGTCCTAATTGCTAAAGTTGATCTTGACAAAGCCAAAGGCAAGTTATTTGTAGAATAATCCCTAATACTAAAAATCGCAAAAAAGAAATAATGAAAAAGCAATACTTAGCAATAGCCTCTGCCTTATTCTTATTGGCAGCCTGCAATAAATCAACTGATAAAAAAGCGGAATTAGAAGCCCTAAAATCTCAGAAGCAAGAAATTGAAGCTAAAATTAAAGGCTTAGAAAAAGAGTTAGGTAAAACAGAGAAAAAAGAAGAACAGAAAATCGTAGCAGTATCTGTAAGCCCAATTCAAGCACAAAGCTTCAAGCATTTCGTAGAAGTTCAAGGTTTGGTAAGCTCTGAAAACATTGTACAGGTTACCCCACAAATGAGTGGACAATTGACTAGCGTTTTAGTAACGGTAGGTCAAGCTTTGAAAAAAGGACAATTAGTAGCCACTGTCGACAATACTGTTTTAAAACAGTCTATGGCTGAAATCAAGCAACAATTAGACTTAGCCGTTACACTTTTCAACAAGCAAAAAGCACTTTGGGATCAACAAATTGGTACTGAAGTACAATACCTTCAAGCAAAAGCTAATAAAGAAGCACTCGAAAAACGTATCGTAACGATGGAAGCTCAATTGGCGATGACTAAAGTATATGCGCCAATCGCTGGAACAGTTGAGGTTGTTCGCCAGAAAGTAGGTGAAATGGGTATGCCAGGACAACCTATTTTCCAATTAGTAAATGTAGGTAATTTGAAAGTTGTAGGTAAAGTAGCAGATACCTATTTGGGTTCTGTAAAACGTGGTGATGCCCTAAATGTGAAATTCCCAGATATTAACAAGGAATTGAATACAAAAGTAGGCGTAGTTGACGCCTTAGTTGATCCAGTTTCAAGAACTTTTGGCGTAGAAGCTAAAGTACCAAACTTGGGCGGTCAATTAAAGCCTAACCAAGTAGCTATCATGACGATTAATGACTTGTCAAAAGCAAACTCAATCGTGATTCTTCAAAACTTAATTCAGAATACAGAATTAGGCAATATCGTTTATGTAGCTGTTACCGAAAATGGTAAAAAAGTAGCACGTGGTCGTAAAGTAAAAACTGGTTTGAGCTATAATGGCAATATCGAAATCCTTGAAGGACTTTCAGCAGGTGAACTTTTGATTACGCAAGGATACCAAGACTTAGTTGATGGAACTCCTTTGAGTTACTAATCCACACGAGCCTTAAGAATGTGGATAACTTTTATTTATCCACATTCCAATCTCAATAATAGCATTTCTAAAGATAAATAGGCAAGCCATTGGCTTGTCGGCAGACCATAGCGCCAAGCCAATGGCTGTATAACTATCTCTATTAAAATGGAAAATCAAGAAAAAGATATACAAGAATTACCTCATGGTAGTGGTGGAATCTATAAGATGATTGGATGGCTTGCTTCCAACCAAACCACTGTTTACCTTTTCACCTTTATGGTGTTTTTAGCGGGTTTAGGTATCTACGGAAGCCTTCCCAAAGAGCAATTCCCAGACATTAAAGTACCACAGATTTATGTGCAAACTGTCTACTTTGGTACAACTCCTGCGGATATTGAAAACGTAATCAACAAACCCATTGAAAAGCAATTAAAAACGATTCAAGGGGTAAAACGTATCAAATCAAATGCCTTGCAAGATGTCTCGGTTATTTTGATTGAATTTAACCCCAATGTAAAGGTTGAGGATGCGTTACAGCGTGTGCGTGATGCGGTAGATAAATCGAAGAAAGATTTACCTCAAAAGCTAGATTCAGGACCAACGGCACAAGATGTGAACTTCTCGGAATTCCCGATTATGAACATCAACTTGGCGGGTAATTATCCTTTAGGAAAGCTAAAAGATTATGCAGAAGAATTACAAGATTTGATTGAAGGTTTACCTGAAATTACCCGTGTAGATATCGTCGGTGCATTGAATCGTGAAATTCAAATCAACCTAGACTTATACAAAGCGCAGGCTTCAGGATTATCTTTTACAGATATTCAAATGGCTGTTCAAGGTGAAAACATCAACATTTCGGGTGGTGATCTTAATGTCGATGGCGTACGCCGTACACTTCGTGTAAAAGGAGAATTCAAAACGGTTGACCAAATCGCTAACATCATGTTGCGTTCGTCATCAGGTGCAATGATTCGCTTAGGTGACGTTGCAGAGGTAATAGACAGTCATGAGGAGCGTCAGGATTTTGCTCGCTTAGATAACCGTTCGGTTATTACCCTTAACGTTATTAAGCGTAGTGGAGCCAACTTGATTTCGGCTTCAGAGCAAATTGAAAAGATTTTGGACAAATATGAGGAAACTCGTTTACCACAAGGTGTAAAAGTACAAATCACTGCCGATTCATCAGAACGTACAAAGTCCGATATTGATGACTTAGTGAATACCGTAATTCTAGGCTTTCTATTTGTAGTATTCGTCCTAATGTTCTTTATGGGTGTTCGCGATGCCATCTTTGTAGGTCTGTCGGTACCATTATCAGCGTTGATTGCCTTTATTCCTTTGTATTTCTCAGGGTTCACGCTCAATACTATCGTATTATTTGCTTTCTTACTAGGTTTGGGTATTGTGGTAGACGATGCCATTGTGGTAATCGAAAACTCACACCGTATTTTTAACCAATTCCGTAAGTTGAGCATTGTTGAAGCCGTAAAATTAGCGGCATCAGAGGTATTCTTACCAGTATTGTCAGGTACGCTTACCACGATTGCACCATTTGTACCTTTATTGTTTTGGCCAGGTATTGTAGGTGAGTTTATGAAATTCTTACCTATTACCTTGATTTATACGTTGTTTGCTTCCTTGTTGGTGGCTTATGTAATGAACCCTGTGTTTGCGGTATCGTTTATGAAACGCCACGACGAAGAAACACACCATGTAGAAGGTATTAAGTCTTTGCAAAAGCCTCTGATTGTTATGGGATTGTTGGCGGTAGTGGGTTATTTCATCAACTTTGGACTTGGTAACTTGTTTGTGTTTATCCTTGCATTATACCTTTTCAACCACTTTATCTTATCGCCAAAAATCATCGTACCTTTCCAAGAAACAGCACTTCCTGCATTCAAAAATCGTTATCGTGCGGTTGTTGCTTGGGTAATTCATGGCAAACGTCCGATTGGTGTTGTAATTGCTACTTTTGGTTTATTGATATTTACTTTCATCATGATGGGAATTGTGCAACCAAAAGTAATTTTCTTCCCTAGTGGTGACCCTGACTATGTGTATATCTACAACGTAATGCCTGTAGGTACCGATGCACGCAAAACTGACTCGATCACGAAGATTATTGAGAAAAGAGTATTCAATATTATCAAGAAAAACAAAGCCGAAATAGCTGTTAACTCAGTAATCTCGAACGTAGGTAAAAACGCAGGTGACCCAACGAACCCAGATCGTTCGGCTACTCCACAAAAATCAAAAGTGACGGTAGCATTTGTGAAAAAGACAGAACGTGGAGAAATTTCGTCGGAAAGTATTTTGCAAGAAATTCGTGATGAGCTTAAAAAATCTCCTATTCCTGGCAGTGAGATTTCAGTAGAAAGAGAGCGTAATGGTCCTCCAACTGGTAAGCCAATTGCCATTGAAATCGCTGGGGATGACTTTACGGTTTTACAAAAACTTGAAAAAGACGTTAAAGAAAGAATCGAAAAGTCAGGAATCAAAGGTATTGATGAACTAAAAAGTGATTTGATTACCAACAAGCCTGAAATCATCGTTGACGTTGATAAGCAAAAAGCTCAAAGAGAAGGGATTTCTTCTTCACAAGTAGCCTTGGCGATTCGTACAGCGTTATTTGGTTCGGAGATTTCAAAATTCCGTGATGATAAAGATGAATATCCAATCCAGTTGCGTATCAAACAAAGCGACCGTAATCAAATCGAAAAACTGTTGAGTTTGAATATCACTTATCGTGATATGACCATGGGAGGTGTTTTGCGCCAAGTACCATTGAACTCCATTGCAACGATTAGTTACTCAACTACCTTTAGTCAAATCAATCGTAAGAATCAGCAACGTGTTGTAACGCTAGGTTCGGATGTAGTAGCAGGTTATAACGCTAACCAAATTGTAGCACAAATCAATGATTTGATTAAGGATATAGAAATTCCGAGTGGATATACTGTGAAAATGGGTGGGGAGCAAGAAGAACAAGCCGAAACTGCCAACTTCTTAGGAACGGCTTTTGGTGGTGCTATTTTGTTAATTTTCTTGATTTTGACCATTCAGTTTAACTCTATTTCAAAACCAATCATCATTTTCGGTACCATCTTGTTATCATTGATTGGTGTATTGTTAGGCTTTATGGTATTCGGAATGACATTCTCTGTAATCATGTCGGGCGTAGGTATTATTGCCTTAGCGGGTATTGTAGTGAAAAACGGTATCCTCCTTATAGAATTTACCGACGAGCTTCGAGGTCGTGGATATGAATTAAAAGAAGCCATTATCGAAGCTGGTAGTGTGCGTTTGACTCCAGTATTGTTGACAGCCTCTGCCGCTATCTTGGGTCTTGTACCATTAGCAGTAGGTTTGAGTATCGACTTCGTAACGATGTTTACCGAATTCAATCCACATATTGCTTTTGGTGGTGACAGTGCGGTATTCTGGGGTATTTTGGCTTGGACTATTATCTTCGGTTTGAGCTTCTCGACAGTACTTACACTTGTAATCGTACCTTGTATGTATTACATCAACGAACGAGTTCGTACCAAGTACTTCCGTAAGAAACCAGCAGTAGAGTAAAATTTAGTGAATTTAGATTGAGAGAATGAGTGATTATTCTTTCAATCTAAATTCACCAGTAGAGACGCAATGCTTTGCGTCTCAAAGAAGTGTCATGTTGAAATATAGTATTAAAAAAGGCGGTCGAAATTAGTTTTTCGACCGCCTTTTTTAATGAATAGCAATAAGATAACTCGAAAGGAATTGTACTTCGCAAACCATAGAGGAGCAAAGACCTTTTATGAGATTTAGTCTATCCATAACCCACCGATGATTGATATGAACTGAATTTATCAATCATAAAATGGCATATTTATGATTGATAAAAGTTATTTTATTCCTCATTTCCCTAAAAAGATACCTTTTAGGCTGTAAGGCATTAGGCAAAAAAGCTTAAATTCTTTCATAAATAACTATTTAACTTTTAGCTTACAGCGTATAGCTTAATGCCTATTGCAGGTAAAATCAATTTAATTTTACCCTTTCCTTACATCTTTATCCCAATCTGAGCCATCAGCTGACTTGCATTGAAACTTCTACAAATTCCTTGTTTGAGTGTGTAATCAAAAACTAATTTGCCATCTCTTACTTCTGATGAAAAACTATAATTTTTAACAAAACCTTTTTCACTAAACTCGTCTCCCAAATCAACATCATGGGTCGAAATAAAACCTGAGGCTTGAGCTTGATGCAATTGGAGCATCAGGGCCTTTGCGCCATCGTGACGGTCTTTTGAATTGGTACCTTTTAAGATTTCGTCTAGAAAATAAAAAGTTGGTAAGCTTTGCTTTTCGTTTACCCAATCGATTAATTGTTTTAAGCGCTTGAGTTCTGCATAGAATGATGATGTATCTTCTTCCAAAGAATCTTGAGTACGCATACTAGTAAATACTTGCATCACTGAGCATTCAAACTGTTGGGCACACACCACACTTCCAGTCAATGCCAAAATAGTATTGAGAGCTACTGTACGTTGGAAGGTACTTTTTCCAGACATATTTGAGCCAGTAATAATCACGCATTGGCCAAGCCCAGCAATCTGAATATCATTACAAACACGCTTCTCGGCCTTAATTAAAGGGTGCCCCAATTGTGTAGCATGAATGATAAAATCTTTATTAGCAATTTGGGGTATAACATGAGAGGGATTTGCAAAACTATGTCCAGCCAAACTATTCAGTGCTTCAAATTCGCTCACAATAGTAATCCAATGTCCCAAATGATTTTGATGTTTGGCACGCCAATTTTCCAAATGAATAAAATAACGTAAATCCCAAAGTGTCAACATACCCACAGAGAGTGCAAAAATAGGGTTTTGTCGATTGCCAATTCTTTCCAACAACACACTCAATTCTTGAATATGTGCAGTAGCTTGATTGACTTCAGCTTGTAGCTTTTGTAAATGAGGATGTTTAAATGCGGGTACTGCAATACTTTTACACAAATTCGCATACGCTTTTAGCACATTAGCCACCGAAGAAGTTTTATCGAGATATTGACTAAGTAATCCACTGACTTTTCTAAGAATAAATCCATGAATAATAAACACTGCCAATATCCATTGTAAAGGCAAAATATCAATGATACATGCCAACACTACAGGAATACTGAGATATGGCAAGTAGAGTAAATATTGTAAAGATTTTTGTTTTAAAATCTCAAATGAAGGTAGTTGAAGCCACTCAAGAATAGGGGTAATAGGTTGATGTACATCTTCAATTTGCCAAGCGTCTACCTCTAGATCTTGTCGCCAATCAATCAGCTCTTTCAATTCAGATGAGGTCTCTTGACGAGTTAAGATTGTTGCTTGCTCGGCTGGAGTTTGTAGCCAATCAGCCAATACCTCCGCGCCTTTGTAGGTACGTGTACGATTGAGCAATTTGAATATGGAATGCTTTCCAAAAATATCTAAATCTGAAGCATAAAAATGTTGTACTTGGGCGTAAATCTCCCCTGTTTCTTGCCGCACAAATTTCCCCTGCAAGCGGAGCGATTCGTCTTCATTAAGATTGGCTAATAGCTGATAACGCAGCTTTTGTGCCTTGATGGCCAAATGCTTGTTGATCATCCAAAGAAATATCCCAAAACCAAGGAACAAAATCCCTAAAAATACCCAAGGAGATAATGCTTCGAATGCCCAATAAGATAGTCCCAACCAAGCAATAAAATATACAGCTCGGACAATTGCCCATTGATTATATTGAGCTTGTGTTTGAGCTTGAAGCGATTCAAAATGTTGTTGTCTTTTTTGAAAAAAGTCAATTTGTGTAGTGATGGGATTTGATGACATACTGGAAACCGAACTCTTTTAATCAGGATTTTTTGAAAATATTTGTATTAAAATCTGAATGCAAGTTAAGCCATGAAATATTACCTATAATCACAATAAGAAAAATAAACATGAATCGTTCCAAATTTTAGCACTGGAATTATTCTCCGAGTTTTCATCAAAAAAAGCGCTCGAAAATTACTTTCGACCGCTTTTTGATACTAATATGCTCGATGAATCATTTTTAGACGCAATGTTTTGCATCTCTTTTGCTAGAATATAGATTTTAAAATAATCACTAAATCACAAAGGATAGTCCTTCAAAAACTCTCGTGTGATAACGATTTTTTGGATTTCAGTGGTACCTTCTCCGATGGTACAAAGTTTGGAATCACGATAGAATTTTTCTACTGGAAAATCTTTTGTATAGCCATATCCTCCGAAGATTTGAACCGCATCTGTAGATACCTCTACTGCAATTTCAGAAGCATAGTATTTAGCCATAGCGGCTTCTTTGGTCATACTTGTTCCTTCCATTTTGAGTTCGGCTGCATGGCGAGTCATCAGCTCGGCAGCGTGAACTTTAGTAGCCATATCGGCCAATTTGAAACTGATTCCTTGAAACTGTACAATCGCCTGTCCAAATTGTTGACGTTCTTGTGCATATTTTGCGGCTGCGGCCAAAGCACCTTTGGCAATCCCTAGTGACAAAGCTGCAATGGAGATGCGCCCACCGTCCAAAATTTTCATAGCTTGTTTGAAACCATCACCTTCCTCACCCAAACGAGCAGATACAGGAATTCGGCAGTCTTCCAAAATCACTTCAGCAGTTTCGGAGGCACGCATGCCTAGTTTGTTTTCTTTTTTACCAAACTTTAAGCCTGGGTTTCCTCTTTCTACGATAAAGGCTGTTGCATTATTTTTGGCACCCAATTCGCCTGTACGAGCCATAATTACTACAACATTGCCAGATTTTCCATGCGTAATCCAGCATTTGGAGCCATTGAGCACATATTCGTCACCCTCGCGACGTGCCACGCAGGTCATACGTGCAGAATCTGAACCCGTATTAGGTTCGGTCAAACCCCAAGCACCAATCCATTCGCCAGAAGCTAATTTGGGAAGATACATTTGTTTTTGTTCTTCGTTACCAAACTGTAGAATATGATTGGTACAAAGAGAATTATGGGCAGCTACCGAAAGACCAATTGAACCACACACTTGGGCGATTTCTTCAATGATGCTCACATACTCTTGATAGCCCAAACCAGAGCCACCGTATTGTTCAGGTACTAGAACACCCAAAAACCCTTGTTGCCCTAATTGGTGCATCAAGTCGATAGGGAAATGTTGTGCCTCGTCCCATTCCATCACGTGTGGAAGTATATGGCGCTCGGCAAATTCTTTGGCCGCAAGGCGGACTAAATCATTTTTTGAATTGTACATTTTATAGTTAAAGGTTTGTTGATAAAGTATAATTTTCAATTAAATAGCCTATAAAAAGTATTTAAAGACTATTAGGTTTATCGATTTTTTATCATCTTTATATTAACAAGATAACGAACTAAAGATGATATTTTGATGAAAAAGTCCTGAAATTTCTAAAAATATTTTAATTATGCAAAATTCTTCATCAGCAAACCTTGATATCTCTATTGCCTCTTCGGGTGTTGCAACGCTCACTTTTTCACATCCACCAACCAATGCTATGCCAATTGTACTTTTGGAAGATTTAGCAAATGCCATAGAAAAATTGGCAGAAGATTCTAAAGTGCAAATCATTATTTTGCAAAGTGGCGGAGAGAGAACTTTTTGTTCGGGGGCAGATTTTAATCAGTTACTCGCCATTGATAATTTGGAAGATGGTAAAATATTTTTTAGCGGTTTTGCTAAAGTGATTAATGCTTGCCGAAAATCTTCGAAAATTATTATCGGTCGCGTGCAAGGCAAGGCTGTTGGTGGAGGCGTTGGTTTGGCTGCTGCTACCGATTATTGCTTTGCTACTCAGGCAGCAAGTGTCAAACTGAGCGAACTCCATATCGGAATTATTCCTGCTGTTATTGAACCAGCCGTGAGCCGTAAAATTGGACTTTCCTCATTTTCAAAAATGTCCCTAAAACCTACTGAATTTTATTCGGCACAATGGGCTTTGGAGCAAGGATTATTTTATGAAGTATTTGAAACCATAGCCGAAATGGACGAAGCTATAGGACGAATGGCTGAGCAATTGGCTACTTATAATCCAGAAGGATTACAAGAACTAAAAAAAATCTTGTGGCAGAATACAAATCATTGGGATACCTTACTGTATGAAAGAGCAGAAATAAGTGGAAAATTGGTTTTGAGCGAGTTTACCAAACAGGCCTTACGCAAGATTTAGTTTACACTTTCTCAAAGTGTAAATTTTAAGCAATCTGAACGAATTACTTCTTCGTATATATGGCAAATAAGTAGTTGATTAACAGCGAATAATAAAGATGTTCTGTTCTATAGAGCTTTATTATTGCATCACCCCTTTAACCCATTATCAATATGAAGAAGTTTTTCGCTTTTGTAATTTTGCTAACAGGCGTATCTGTTGGTCTAAAGGCACAAGTTTTACCACTTTCGCCCAATATTACAGCTTTGGCAACACCTGTTGTTTCGCAGTCTGGTCTCAATGCACCCGTTAATCTTTCAACAGTAAGTTACTCTCCATCACTTGGCGTAGCCAATAACCTTAGAAATTTAGTGAGTCTGAATAATAATGGTAATAATACGATTATTGTACAGTCTATCACAAATGGGATTACGACTCAAGGTGCAGCTATTGCCAATCAGGTAACGACTGCAACTGTACAAACAACTCCAAACTCGGCTACAGCGATTATTGCAGCTCCGACAGCGGTAACCACAACACTTTTGAACAATACAGGTGTATCCGCAACACCAACGGTAGTTATTCATTTACAAAAAAGCAACTAGATATACTACTTTCAAGAAGTACGCTTCAAAAAGTAGTAATGATTGGAATTATTTCGAGCGAAGTACTGAAAAGCACTGGTTTTATACACCAGTGCTTTTTTTATGGAGTATGATTTTGGCGATAAGAAAAAGTGCTTGAGTAATTTTGAAATAAATACAGTTAATTTCTCGCACAATTTTTGATGAGTAGTTAATTTTATCCCAGATACGCAATTAGCTAGTAGCAATCCAATTAATCAATGATTCATGGCAAAGAGTAAACCCTCAAGTCCTGCAAAATCTCAGAGCGCCAAATCTGTAGAGTCGCAGCCAACAAAAACCGCCTCAACCGTCAACTTTATCGCCCCACCTATCGAAAATACGCCCCGTAATTTCAAAATCTTTTTGGGTATTATCGTAGGTGCCACTTTAATCGCATACCTTCCTGGCTTTCAGAATGGATTTGTCTGGGATGATATGTTTTACATTGTAAATGATGAAGACCTTCGCAAGGTTTCGTTTGATAACTTTTATAAACTTATTAGCGACTTTTATTTAGGTAACTGGCATCCATTGACCATGCTTACCTATTATTTGGAATATACGCTAGTAAAAGATACTGCTTGGGTGTATCACCTCAACAATACCATTATCCATATACTAAATAGTATTTTGGTATTTAAGGTTATTGAAAAACTGAGTAAAAACTTTTTAGTCGGGGCAGTTACGGCGGTTCTTTTTGCGATTCACCCATTACACGTTGAGTCGGTAGTTTGGGCAGCAGAGCGAAAAGACGTCCTTTATACCTTATTCTTATTGCTTTCTTTTAGACAGTATCTTAAATATAGTGATGCCCTTGAAGAATCAGGAAAAACCCAATGGAATAACAAGCATCTTTGGTCTGCCTTAGTCTTGTTCATACTTTCATGTTTCTCGAAAGGTATGGCTGTAATTTTACCAGTTGTATTTTTGTTGACTGACTATTTCTTATTAAATCGTCGTAATCTGATTCAGATTGGTATCGAAAAAGCACCTTTTTTCCTAATATCACTCATTTTTGGTTTGATTTCCATCAAAGCACAAAGTGAGGCTGGTGCCAATGCCACTAAGGTAATCAGTTCGTCCTATTCATTAGGAGAGCGTTTCTTTATGATAAATTATGGAATGCTCACTTACTGGCTCAAAATGCTTGTGCCTGCCAATATGTTAGCGTTTTATCCATATCCACAAAAGCCAACAGGCGTGATTCCAAGTTCTTACTATTCTTCGTTTGCAGGTATTATTGTCATTGCTCTTTTGGTATATTTCCTTGGTCGTCGCAACAAATTGGTGTGGTGGGGAGGATTATATTTCTTAATCGTGATATTTCCTGTTTCGCAAGTATTGCCTGTAGGTAGTGCGTTGATGGCCGACCGTTATTTCTATGTATCATCTATTGGACCATTGATGTTGATAGGTCTATTTGCGAATTACCTCTATCAAAAAGCTTCGACCAACAAAGCATTTCCGAGTATCGCCACCATTGTGTTGTTGGCATTTACCTTTTTGTCATTCCGCCAGTCTACCAAATGGAAAGATACGCTCACGCTATTTACGCCAGTTTTTGAGAAATACCCTAACGACCCGATGGTCACAAGCAATTTAGGTTGGTATTGGTTTTTGAAAAAAGATAATGAAAAAGCAAAATTCTATTTTGAAGAAACCCACAAAACCAATTTCAAAACGGCAGATGTACACACTGCTTTAGGGCAGATTTATTTCGACGAAAAGAAATATAAACTCACCGTAGAAAACTTTGAAGCTGCATTGAAATTAAAACCTGAAGAAATGAAAAACCTGCACTGGATGCTTGGAGGAGCCTATTTCTATACAGGAGAATATGACAAAGCAATTACCGAAAGTCAGATTGCGTTAGACAAATCGGATAATAAAAACCAGTTTGCCAACAATATCATGGGTTTGGCTTTGTGTAAAAAAGGTGATGAGGTAGAAGGTCGAAAATACTATGAAAAGGCCTTGTCGCTAGACCCAAAATTTGCAGACCCTTATGTCAATATCTCTACGATATACAATCATCAGGGGAATCATGAAAAAGAAATAGAGGTACTCCAAAAAGCCTTAAAAGTGGATAAAAAAGCCATGACTGCTTACAAAAATCTAGGCGTAGCATATAAAACGCAAGGTAAATGGCAAGATGCAATTAAGGTGTGGGAACAAGGAGCCCAAATGGATGCCAAAGATGGAAGTTTTTACTATAACATTGGGCTAGAATATGGTCAACACGGTGATATTCCGAATGGAGTAAAAGCAATGCAAAAAGCGGTAGCTAGAGGCGATTCTAATGCAATTTCCTTTTTGACGGTAAGAGGTATTCCATTAAAATAGAACATAAGTATCGAAAAAACTTAATGTTAATAATCAAAAAGGGCGATTGAGTAGTCTAAAACTATGCAATCGCCCTTTTTTAATTAGTTGTTTGGTCTTGGAGTTCTTTTTCCTTCTTTACGAATCAAAGAATCACGCTTAGGACGTCCTTGTCCATCGCCACGAGGACCTCTCTGACGACCAGTTGAGTCGGCTTTCCATTCTCTTTTTCCTTTTTTAGTAGGAACATCTTGAGCCAAGGTTGTACCCAAAGTAAAGCTAAAAATAGCGGCAATCATCAATAATTTTTTCATGACTAAAAGTGCTCGAGTTTAAATAGTTGGATAATTGAAAATGGTAATTTTGGTTCTTGGATTATTCTTAAAAGATAAGGTTTAACCATGATGCCCAAGATTCTAAACTCATATCAGATAGCTTAAAAACAAAACCCTCGAATATGAGATATTCGAGGGTTTTGACCTTTTTATATTTAGTAAGTCACGATTTATTGACCAAGTTTTTCTACTAAAATATCCGCAATTCTTTCTGAGGTATGACCGTCCCAAAGCGGAGGAATGGCTCCTTGCTTGGCTTTTCCTTCCAAAATTTCTACAAATTTTTCATGTACTGTAATAGGATTCAAGTCTGCTAATAATTGATTTGTACCAATTTCTACGGTAACAGGACGTTCTGTTGTATCTCTGAATGTCAAGCATGGTACTTTTAAATAAGTAGTTTCTTCCTGAATACCTCCTGAATCAGTAATAATCAGACTAGCATTTTGCATCAATTGCAAAAACTCTAAATAGCCTTGTGGGTCAGTCAAAACTAGGCCTTCGATAGCTTGAAGTCTGTCCCAAAGCCCAAGATTTTTGAGATTGTTTGCCGTACGTGGGTGAATCGGGAATACTACCTTTTTGAATGGAACGGTATTTTCGATAATTGTCAAAATCGAAGAGAGACCTTCAGCAGTGTCTACATTGGCAGGGCGGTGCATGGTCATTACTACAAATTCATCTTTTGTCAACCCTAATTCCTCAAGTACAGGAGTTTGCTGTGCTTTTTCAAGATAGTGCACCAATGAGTCAATCATGACATTTCCTACAAAGAAAACTTTTTCGTCAGGAACACCCTCATTCTTAAGGTTGTCGATACCTGATTGTTCCGTGATAAATAGGTAATCCGATACGCTATCTGTCAAAATACGGTTAAGTTCTTCTGGCATTTTGCGGTCACCACTACGAAGACCAGCTTCTACGTGTGCCACAGGAATATGCAGTTTGATAGCCACCAAAGTACAAGCCAAAGTTGCATTTACATCTCCTACCACTAATACCAAATCTGGTTTTTCTTGAAGAATAACCTTTTCAAATTCCAACATTGTACGTGCTGTCACCTCTGTATGTGAGCCTCCTCCTACACCTAAGAAGTAATGTGGTTTGGGCATTTGAAGCTGCTCGAAAAATACATCACTCATCTTGGCATCAAAATGTTGTCCTGTATGAACAATCTTTGATTCGATAGCTGGGTGATTTTCAAAAGCACGATGTAATGGCGCTACTTTCATAAAGTTGGGACGAGCGCCAACGATGTTAAGAATTTTCAACATAAAATATGTACAAAAAATGTTTGATGCTACTAATTAACATAGTTATCCACAATTGATTGTGGATAACTATGTGGGTAAATCCACTGCAAAGTTGGTTAAAATTGTCTTATTTACCACACAGTAAACGATGATATAGTGTAATAAAAGCTTGATTGAGCTGTTGCTCTGTGTAGTTATCCACAACGACTTGTCTAGCATTGTACCCTAAACAATGTCTAACTTGTGGGTTTTCTAGCAGATAATCAATTTGTTGTGCTAGAGCTTCAATATGCCCAATCGGGGTAATTAAGCCATTTTTCTGGTGTTCAATCAAGGCTTTACAACCCTCACAATCACTAGCAATAATGGCTCTGCCAACTGCCGAAGCCTCCAAAAGTATGCGTGGAAAGCCCTCATGGTAGGATGGCAATACAATGATATGGGCTGTTTGCAAAAATGGTAGTATGGGGTATTGCGCTCCTTTCCACACAGTGTGAAAGTTATCCACATTGGCTTTGAGTTCTTGTTGGGTCAATGCGCTGGGGTTGGCATCGTCGATAGGACCAATAAGTTCAAAAGTAACTTTTCCTTCCCATTTACTCCGAAGAAGCTCTGCAGCTTTAATAAAATCCCATACACCTTTATCTTTCAACATTCTTGCGATAAGGCGAACCTTTAAGGGCACGTGAGTTGATTCTGGCGTATATGCGAAATAATTGGTATCTATACCAGTGCCTTTGATAAAATTGATTTGTTGTTTTTTTAGATGGAGTAATTTCTGGAAAAACAGAGCATTTTGTTCATTCTGAAAAAGAAAATGTTGATAACTTTTTCTAAACATGAAACCCATAAGAAAGAATATCCTTTTTAAAATACTTTCCTTGTTTTGAGATAACGCCGAACCTAAACCTGCAACAGCATTAAGAACAAGACTATTGTTTAATCCCAAACGAGCAATACATCCGAGCAAGATGAGCTTGATACCAACGTGATGAATAAGGTCGGGGTTGATTTGACGGTATAATTTTCGAAGAAACCATACTTCTTTCAAATTCTGTAAAGGAGACTTACTTCCACGATTTAGTTGAAAGTCATAAAAATCAATACCGAGCGATTCGATATAGGTGCGATGCCCTGTGTCTTTAGTAATGATACTTACCTTAAACCCTTCTTTAATACAAGCCAAAGCCATTGATAGACGATGAGATACAAAGAAGGAATCAGCATTAACGACAAAAAGCAGGTGCCAAGTAGGTCTTTTCATATAGGAGTGACGTAAATGATGTAGAAGCGTTAAATAGAGAAATTAAAATATATTTTATAGTAATCCTATAAAAATGGATTGTTATTTGTTAGTGTTTAAAGAATAACTTACCCTAAATTTTTGACATAGCCACATTTTGCATATTTAAGCTATTATTTGAAATTATGAAAAAGGAACCTAATTTCCTAAGGTATAGTAATACGTTAAGATTTGCTTTTGGGTGTATAAAGCATCTTACGATTTTCTTGTTGTTAGACAATGGAGCTATTTATGCTCAATTACTTCCAAGTTTAAACAACCACTATAATATAGATACGTTTGATGAATCAAAAGGTCTCTATAATAAAGATGTATATGGTTTTGTCTTTGATCGAAATGGATTAGGATGGATAGGCAATACAGATGGCTTACATATTTTTGATGGTAAACGTGTATACAAAGTCAAAGACTATATTCATATAGATAACCCATTACTTCAGGAACCAGTAAAGGCATTAGTTTATGATAAAGAAAAGCATAAATTAATAGTTTTTAGCTTTGCCAAGGATAAAACTAATATCTATGTTCTGCACTTGGATAGACTCAACCAGACAGCATCACAACCACCTCTTACGCTAATGCTATCTAGATTCGGACCTTTAGTAAAATGGCCTATATATGACGGACATCATATTAGTTGTCTTATAAATAGCATTCCAACATTTTTGGATATAAAAAACTTCTGCGTCGTAAAAACTCAATTAGCGAATCTAATAGGAATGGTGTTTTTTAAAAACTGTAAAAACCAATTACTATTATGTGCTCGTGATGGATATACTTATTTAGTTAGCAATGTTAATGGAAAAGTACACTTGAAATATGTCTTTAAATATACCGTAGATGGAGCTAAAGTTATGACCCATGGAGTCATGTTTTCGCATCCTTATAGCCCACTTAATATCACTTTGTCTAATAAAAAACGGATTGATGATATAGTTCAACTAAATAGTAATAAAAAATATTCAATAGGTTCGTTTCAAGGACTTGTAGAAGATTCATTTGGAAATTTCTATCTGTGCAGTCGCGATTGGGGGATTCAAAAATGGTCGGTAGATAGACCTCTCGCTAAAAAAATTAAATGCTCAATAGAAACTAGAGCTATCTACTACAACAAAAAGAAAGATCAAGGGTGGGTTGGCACACCTAGAGGAGTACAAGCTTTTTCACTAAAAACAGATACAATCATCCTAGCTAATTGGTCTAAAAATGAAACTGAAAGGGTTTTTTATTATAATTGTTCTGTTGCTATTAACGATAGTTTGACTGTCTTTTTTCCATTGTATCCTCAAAATGATCCTCTGCACCGAGCAACATTATTGAATAAGAATACGAATAAAACAAAACTAGTTAGGCTTCAATACCCCAATTCCATTCATAATAGTGATTTTTATTTACAGTTTACAATATCTACTTGTAAAAAAATGGCAGATGGCACTATTTATCTGGGGACAAATCATGGCTTATGTACAGCTCAATACAATGGACAAATAATAACCATCAAGCCCATACACATTCGAAACCATGATATTATTAACGGTATTTTGGAGTCACCCCAATCTCGTCATCTATTGTTAGCAACAGAATTGGGACTTTATGAGGTTAATTTATTTACCAAAAGAGAAGTACAGCTTAAACAAGGGAGTTTTGTTAGCCTTTTGCGATACCATGATGGTTGGATAGCTGGTAGTCGACAAGCTGGTGCCTATTTTTTTGACAATAATAATCAAGTTATTAGACAATTAAATACTGACAATGGACTCAACTCTAATACCGTATATAGTATTCTGTATGACCCAAAATTCTATACCATCTGGTTTGGAACAGGAAATGGTTTGACCATGTATCATCTTAAAAATAATTTACTTAAAACTTACTTCGAAAAAGATGGGCTAGTACATAATGAATTTAATCGTGAAAGTACCTATATGGTGCCTGGTGATTCACTCATGCTGATGGGAGGAATTGCAGGACTATCTGCTATTTATAATCGTAATTATTTCTTCTCTGATATAAATAAAATAAAACCTCTGGTTTGGGGAGTAGATGCTACCTACGACAACAGCCAGCATCATTTTTCCTATATTTCCTCTGGCAATATGGTATCCACTTTCGCACCTAAACTACGTAAGCTTGTATTTCATGTAGCTAGTTTTGCCTCTGAGCAACAACTTTTTGGGGTACTTTATAGAGTAGACGATGGCGAATGGTTAAATCTAAAACAAGGAGATGATATTGAATTATTGGAGGTAGATGCTGGAGAGCATACCTTAGAGATAAGAGGCATGACCGCAGATGGTAAAATAACTCCTACCAATACCATTAAATACAAGGTATCCCAAATCTGGTACAAGTCATGGTGGGGAATTTCGCTGTTCACTCTACTAGGAGCCTTGTTAATGATTCCTGTGTTTTTGATTCGCAATAGAATCGTTCAAGTGAAAGCTAAAGAGGAGTTATATAAAAACCGTGAAAAACTCTTTGGAATGATTGCTCATGATTTACGCAGCCCACTAAGTGCTTATCAGGGTTTAGCAGATGTCATTAAGTACCTCATTGAAAAACAAGATTGGGAAAGATTACAAATTATTGGAAAAGAAATTGATGATACAGGTCGACATTTAGATTTAATGCTCAATAATTTACTCAATTGGAGTTTAATTCAGCAAAAAGAGTTGAAAAGCTATTTTGTTTCAACAGATTTAAGTAAAATTTTACAAGATTTTTTACCTGTTTATCAAACCTTGGCAAAAGCTAAAGATATAACTCTTTTAGTAGATATTGAGCAATCTACGACCTTAGTAATTGACCGTAATTTATCATCTCTTGTAATTAGAAATTTACTTGATAATGCTGTCAAAAATGCACCCGAGGGAAGTTTCATAAAAATGAAAATCAGCAAAGAATCACAGAATATGGTAATTCTTATTGAAAATGATTTTTTAGCAAACAGTCTACCTATAATTAATGAAATAGTGAATAACATTAATACCCCCAATTGGGAGTTACAACGAGGGGTGGGGCTAAAATTTGTTATACAAGCATTAAATCTCATGCAAGCAACTACAGAAGTTACTATTGTAGGTAATTTTAATCGAATTAGATGGTATATTAAGATTCCTTGTTTATAATATGTAAAGTAAACTTTCTGTTAAAATATATTTGTTAGTGATTTTTTAGTTTATAGTTTGCTCATACCACTTTTGGAAACAGTAAATGCTCCAAAGTTGAAACTTATACCTGTTAGGTTTTTGAAGAAAAAAGTGAACTTGCTTTCTCATTTTTATAGTATCAAAAATGCCCTGTTTTTGAAGAAAATCGCTACTTATTAGCATCAAAAGCTCTTTTTTAAAACTTGTGCTCAGCCAAGTGGCGATTGGAACTTCAAACCCTTGCTTTTTTCTTTGCTGAAAACCTTCTGGAAAAAGTGTCGAATGATAGGCTTTCAATAAATATTTGGTAACACCCTTCTGGATAAGTAACGTATCAGAGATTTTTTGTGAAAATTCCCAAAGGTTTTTCGACAAAAAAGGAGTTCTATATTCGATGGAAGCACGCATACTCATACGATCCGTTTTGACAAGCATATCTCCTTCCAATGCAATTTGTTTGTCCCAAAGCCTTGCCAATGTCAACGGACTCTCTAATGGCAAGGTCTCAAACAACTCTTGAAGTGTATGGGGTTGATATTGCCAATGAGGTAGTAATATTGTCTTTAGTATAGATTCTGTCATTCCCATTTGACTAATATTCCATATATCTTCTGAGGGGCTTGTACCTATTTTTTCCAAAAATTTAACCCAAGTATTTACTCGATTATTATCTGGTAATTGATGTAAAGGCAAACGATTTAGACTTCTTAAAAAAGGAGCATAGCTTCGAATTTTTTCTGCCCAAAATGGCATCAAATAACGCTGATAGCCTCCAAATACTTCGTCTGCACCATCGCCACCATACATGATTTTTATATCATTTTTGACCCACTGATGGATGGTATCGCTAGCTATCGCTGAAGAGTCGGCATAAGGCTCGTCAAAATAGCAAAGTGCTTCACTAAGTTGTTTTTGTACTTGTGCAAAATCTAGTGGAATAATCTCATGCTTTAACCCTAAATATTGAGCTATTTTTTGCGCTGCAAAACTTTCATCATTTCTATCTGAATGTGTTTGTAAAGAAAAACAACAAACATTTGGATTCATCTCTTTAAACCAATACGCCAGAATACTCGAATCGATTCCTCCGCTAAGTAATAATCCAGACCGATGGTTGATACATATTTGTTGTTGCATACTTTCTTGAATCAATCGATCCAAAGTGGATACGGCATCGTGATAATTGAAATGTGGAGCATAATCAGGCATTTTCCAAAAATCAAATGTACTAACCTGAAGCGTTGACAAATCTATGCTTAAACACAGTGCTGGCTTGACTTTTAAAATAGATTGGTAAATACTTAATGGCGCAGGAATAAAGCCTAGTCTAAAATACCAATTAAGTGCTTCAGGGTTAATTAATGCCTTTTCTTTTCTGAGTACTTCATAGCTAGTCAAAAGCCCTTTTAGCTCACTCGACCAAATCACAAACTCATGGTTAATAAAATAATACAAAGGCTTTTCTCCATTAATATCTCTTGCCAAAAAAAGTTTGTTGAGCTTGAAATCCATAATCGCAATGGCAAACATTCCTTCGAGGTGCTCAAAACAGGATGTTCCCCAATGAAGATAGGCCTTTGCCAGTACTTCAGTATCTGACTTAGTATTGAAGTGATACCCCAAACCAATGAGCGTCTGTCTGAGAACTCGATAGTTGTAAATTTCGCCATTAAAACACAAACAAATATCTTTCTCTTGCCAAGGTTGTTTGGCAAAACTCGCATCAACAATTGCCAACCTACGCATTCCCATGCCCATCGTCAAGTCGCTGCTCGTCCAAATGCTACCATCATCAGGACCACGTTGTTGTAGTTTCTGATTCATATTTTTTAATAATCTAGGCATAGATGCTACCGGTCGTAGCGCTATAATTCCATTAATTCCACACATATTTTGTTAGGGATAAAGTAAAGACCAATGCCATTCATCGTATTGTTGGGCAATTTTGGAAATATGAAAATGCTCCAACACTCTTTGTCGTAAGTCTAATCCAAGTTCAACACGCTTTTCTAAAGGCATAGATAATACCGAAAGCCAAGCCTCCGCAAGCGCCTTGGGGTTTTGTATTGGAACAATCAATTCCGATTTCTCCACAAGTATTTGTGCGTCGCCAGCATTAGTACATACACAAGGAATTCCCTTCATCATGGCTTCTCCTATCACATTTGGAAAACCCTCAGAATAAGAACTAAGTGTAAAAATATCCAAGGTATTCAGAAGCTTATCCAGCGATATTTGTGCTTCGTGTAGTTCGACATACTCGCTTAGTTCAAGCTGCACCAGCCATTTTTGAAGTTGTGGATTTTCGGAATTACAACCTTTCCCAACTAATACAAATCGACAATTGGTATTTTTTTGTAAGAAAAGATATGCAGCCTTTAGAAAAGTGTAATGGTCTTTTTCAGGTGTAAATCGCGCTATCATTCCAATGCGCATGACAGAACGATTCTCAAGTACAATAGGATTGTTATCCACAAAGCCGTTATGGATAACTTTGATTTTTTGCAAAAACCCAGCCTTATGGTGTTCCTCTGCACCCTTTTGTGAACAACTCACAATATAATCAGGGATAAAACGAGAGGTTATTTTTATGAGTAGAAAGAAAGCCCTTTGAGACCAAGACGTTACTCCACTCAAAGTATTTCGAATATTCCATACAATGATGGGACGATGAGGCAAAAAATAAGTGGCTATTCCCCCCAGTAGATTGGCATGGTACAGCCAAGTATGAACAATGTCAGGGCGAAGTTTGTAAAGTACACGATGGCATTCAAATGTGATGAAGGGAAGATTATACCAACGACTTTGAAAGGGCAAAACAAATACCTCTATTCCTAGAGATTGAATAGATGCTAACAAATCTGCCTCCGAAGTCAGGCAAATTACCGATGGTACGAACTCTTTTCGGTCGGTATATTTTAACAATTTATAAAGCATATTTTCGGCACCGCCTATGCCTAAACTTGTAATGATATAGGTGATTTTGATGGGCATACGATTCTAGTAAATCATTGTTGATCAGATGTAGTTTTTGAGTACTTAATCGAATCTATATTCTTAAAGCAATTTGCTATAAATATCCATAACATTCTTTAAATCAAATAGATGAATTGTTTCTGTTAATTTATGTGATAAAAAAGGTTTCTCTAATACATGATTAATGGAGCTTGCAAAATCGTTGGTTTCCATTGCCAGAAAACCATTTTCACCAGAACGAATAATCTCGGAAGTTCCTCCAGAGATATCAAAGGCGATAGGAGTTATCCCCAAACATAGTGCTTCTAAAATGACATTCGGAAAAGCCTCCGAGTATGAGCCTTGCAGATATACATGAGCGTTTTTGAGTAGAGGAAAGGGATTTTTTAGTTCGCCTGTCAAAACAACTTTCGATTCAAGTTGATGCTGTTTAATATAGGCTTCTATGACCTCTCTCTCTTGTCCTTCTCCCACAATAAAGTAACAAAATGGGAAATCGAGCAAGGTCAATGCCTCCAAAATTCGTAGATGTCCTTTGATGGTATCTAACCTTGCAATCGTAATAAAAACAGGGCAATTAGGAAGGTTATACTCCAAGGGCATCTGAGCAAGTTTTCTGACCAAAGCGGTATCAATGGGATTAGGAATAACCAAAGTTCTCGGGGCTATTTCGGGTAAATATTGGATAATATGTTGTTCCATCAAATCCGATTGCACAACCAATAAATCGATATTGCTGTACAAATATTGAGATAGCATCTTCTGTGGAGTATTTAACCATTCGAACAGGTAATTTGACTCACGAGCGATAAGCTTACACGATGTTGGAATAAATGGTTTTAACAAAATCATTAATCTTGTAAAATCCAAGACGCTAAAAATATAGTCTGGGCGCTCTTTCCAAATGAGTTTCAAAAGCTTTATCCAAGTGTATCTAACTCTACTTTTACCAAAAATAGAAATAGATACAGCAGTATTGGTTATGGAATAAAATGGTCTCTCTTTTGAATTGACACCTAACAGAATATCAAACCGCTCACCATCCCAATGATTAATGAGTGTACTGATCACTTTTTCGGTGCCTCCACATGCCAGACTGGGAATCAAAAACAATATTTTAGGTTTTATAGCCATCGATTATACCAAAGTTGAAATTGCAATAGGTGCCAAAGTGTAGTAGTATAGCTATCCGAGCCTCCATAAAAATGCTTGAGATAACGATTCACAGTCGCTGTATTGAGTAATCCGTGTTGCTCCAGTGCAGAGGTTGTCAATGTATCCAATACCAGCTCTTTCAAAGAACCTCTCAGCCATTTACTTAATGGGACACCAAAACCCTTTTTAGGTCTGTCCAAAAGTGTCTGTGGGATTTTTTGATGTGCTAATTTTTTCAATAAATACTTTTGCTCCAAGCCTTTGATTTTGTACTGACTCGGTAAACTCGATACCCATTCTACCCATGGATGATGTAACATAGGCTCTCGAATTTCGAGACCAACGGCCATTCCTGTACGGTCAGCTTTGACCATCAAATCATCGACTAGATACTGAGAATAATCCCAATACAGCATCGCATGAATGGGGTCATTGGGAAAAGCCTTTCTAAAAGTATATTCTGAATTCGGGATAAAATCTTGTACTAATGACGTCACCAAATTACTACTAAGTGTCTGACTCACGGCATCGAGTACCCAAACTGGATTTTGAGGATGTGCTAAAATATGCCTCAATTTGGCATATTTGCGGTGTTTAAATGGTTTTAGCAACCATCTGACCACTGAATTTGGAGCATACTTTAATCCCTGAAGAAGTCTTAAACTTTGTACATAGCGTGGGTATCCAGCCCAAAGTTCGTCGCCACCTTCAGCAGATACCACTACTTTGACAGATGACCTCACTCGCTGACTTAACGCCAAACAAGCTACTGCCGAACTATCGCCAAAGGGTTCGTCAAATACTTCAGGCAATTGCCTTGTAAGGTATATAGACTCTTGATTTTCTAGGATAAACCCTTCAAAGGGTATTCCTAAATGTTGAGCTATTTGTTGGGCAAAAGGAATCTCGCTGTATTCATTTTCCTCAAAACCTAAACAATAAGCTTTGTGAAAATTGCTATGCTTACGAGCATAATACGCTACCAACGAACTGTCGTAACCTCCGCTCAAATATAAACCTATAGGGTGGTCGGCTGTCATGCGTGTTTGGCAAGCAGTATCGAGTCTTTGGTCTAGCTCATGCAATAAAAATGATTCAGCGTGATATTGCCTTGCGATTGGTTGGCTGAAAGAATCTAAAATCGACCAATAGGTTTGATAACGTGTGGTATGTTGTTGCAAGTCTATCACTAAAATCTGTCCTGCTCGTACCTTGTGAGTTTGTTCAAAAATACAATGTGAGCTAGGAACATAGCCATACTGAAAATATAGTCCCACAGATTGATTTTGCATTTTTCTTGGAAAATCAGGATGAGCCATCAAGGCTTTTAGTTCAGAACCAAATAAGATTACGTTTTTTGATTGGTACACATATAGTGGCTTTGTACCCGCCCTATCTCTTACCAAAATCAATTGCTGGCTTTCCTGATTATACAATCCAAAAGCAAACATGCCCGTCAATTGCTGAACAGCAGTTTCGCCCCAATAATCAAATGCTTTAACTAATACCTCTGTATCAGACTCACTTTCAAAATAGTAGCCTTTTCGCTGAAGAGTATGTCTGATTTCTCTAAAATTGTATATTTCTCCATTGAATACCAATACCCAATGTTTCCATCGGTAGGGTTGCGAGGCCAGAGTACTATCGTCTAAAAGTGACAAACGAGTGTGCCCTAGTCCTATTTGGTACAATGGCATAGATTTCCAGTATTCTCCAGAGGCATCTGGACCACGATGGCTCAAAGATGAATACATTTGATGTAGTATTTGACGAGAGCTTTTATAACGAAAATCAACAAGTCCAGTTATTCCACACATAGGTTAGCTTGATTTAGCATGAGAACTATTCCAGCGAATATTGATCAGCGAAAAAAGCCAAGGCACTATCGCAAAAATCAAAACTCGTTTTTGTAAGTATAGTTGAAACAAAAGATTATTTCGATGAATATAAAAAGCCCATATCGAGAAAAATAAAGCGATAATGACCAAAGAATATCCCGTTGAACGCTTAATGAGGAGATTGCCAAGTACCAAAACAATATGGTAAAAAAAGATAAAAACAATTAAGGCAATCCAACCGCCACTTGCCCAAATATCTCCCCAAATATTATATGCCAAGCCATATTCAAGTTGTGGAAATAAATCCTTTTGGCTCAAATAGTGACTATTAGACTGCATTCCAAGCCAATCGCCACCAATAATCAATTGACCAACAATATCCACAGGATGATACCAATCTACCTCTATTCCTTTACGCAAGGTTTCTGACAAATTTGCTTGAATAGCGGCGGGCTCGCTTACCACAAAAGCATGAAACAATACGTCTTGCCAAGAAGGATAAATCTCCTCAAACAAGTCCATACGATTGGCTTGTAATAAAGGCAATATGAGTTTTGAGATAAAGAAAATACATCCTAGACTTGTGAGTAATAGACTTTTTCCTAAATTTTTCCAATGACTCAAATAGCTCACTAATCGTTTGGGTTCATGCTGAGTTGCTAACACTAATAATGCCAAAACTACAAATGCTGAGGAAGAGCGATTTCCTCCCCAAAACAAATCCAAACCTAAGAGTACAACTGCTAGTATTTGGTAAAATCGATAGCCTGCTTTGAACGCTATCATGGCCAGTAGACTTGCACCCATCGCCCAGAGCACACTCCAACGGTCTGCTCGATTGCTAAGGATTTCTTGAAGTTCTCCCTTACTTACTTCCGCACGATTCAAATACAAATCAGGAAATTGAATCAGTGACCCAGCTAGTCCTATCACGCCCATCATAAGTGCTCCTAGAGCTAGGCTAGGCTTAAACTCTCCTTTTATACTGATGGATTTGTCTTGTAAAAAACTATCATTTATCAACACTGTAAATAAGTTAATCCCCAAGACCAAATCATAAACCCAATAACAAGGGGGATAAATAGCAGTAGTTTCATCGGTATCGTATGGATTAATAATCAAACCTGAAAACCCTGGAATAAAATAAACCAATGAACTAAAGAAGGACAAACTCAAAAAATCAAATAGGCGTTTCGTAAAAATGTAATAACAAACTCCTGTAAAACTTAAGCCATAAAATAAGGTTTCGAACATAACAGGGAAGGTATAAAACGTGTTTCTCGAAAAATATAATTGCTCAACCAGCATTGCCATATACCTGTAATCCAAGCGCTCATGATTGCACCATAAATCCCCCAAACAGGTATTAATAAATAACTAAAGACAACTCCCAATAAGCATGAAATCACCTGAATTGGTATCATCAAATGGGTCAAGTTATTCGTAAATAGCAAGCTTGAGCGAGCCATGTCCAACATATAAAACAGTAGGTTTAACGATAATCCTCCAATAAGCCAACTCAACTGTCGCACTTCTAAAATTCTTTCAAACAAAGGGGCACTCACCCACATCATTACTACAAACACAATACTCGTCCCTACACTTACCTGAAGATACTGGCGCATTTTTTTGAAGAATAGCATTTCCGACAATCGTTTTGCCTCCACCAAGCGAGGATATTGATGGGTAAATAACAATACTGGGACAAAATAGCTAGCTTCAACCAAGCGTAAAGCAGAACTATACCTGCCTGTATCACTCAGATTCAACAAGCTTGCTAGCAACAACACATCCGTTTTGGATTGGGCTAAACCAATGATTTTACTCACAAAAACAGACCATGCTCCTTTACTCATTTCTAGCACTAATGACCATTGAATCTGCCATTTTCGAAATCCCAGCCCTTCGCTCTTAATAAGCCCATAATAGACCATTGATAACCCCAAGCTACAACCTAATTGAAACCATAAAAAAGTGGAAAATGAAAATGGCTTTATCTCGACACAAATTACCTTACAAATTCCTGCACAAATGGCATAATAAGCATTCACTTGGTTGATTAGTTGAGGCTTTTTGATAGCATCAAAATAAAAGTACACAACATGAAAGGGCGTTGTCAGCAAATTTCCTGCTTGTATCCACATGAGGTTTTTCAAAAATGAATATTGTGGAAAAAATAGCATAAAACTTACTCCACAAACAACAAATCCAAAGACTGATAATAACACCGCTATAAATGCCACACTACCCAAAAGTGTTTCGATTTTCCTGCCTTCTACGATAGCTTTGATTACCCAATCTTTTAACCAAATTCCCGAAAAAACACTGAACATTCCATGATAAGATACCAGCAAACTTATGCTTCCCCAATGTGAGTTATCTAGGTGTCGTATTAGCCAAATGCTACCGATAAATGTCGCTCCTAATTGTACAATATACCATCCTAGCTGACACGAAAGCCCTTTTAATTGCAGGTTAAATAGGCTTTGTAGTTTTGGAAAAAGGCTAAGCATGGACTTTCTGTGCTTGATACCAAGAAACTGTTCGACGAATACCTTCGTTGAAATACACCAAAGGCTGATAATCCAAGCATTGTTTGGCTCGACTTATATCGGCTTTACTATGCAAAATATCTCCTTGTCGAGGATGCTGGTATAATATTGGGAGTTCAGAATCACAACAAATATTAATGGCATTCCATACTTGGTTCAAAGAAATGGACTGACCACAAGCAATATTAAAGAAGCGATGCTCTTGAGAGTTGGTGAATAGGGCCAAAATATTAGCATATACCACATTGTCGATATAAGTAAAGTCACGGCTTTGCTCACCATCGCCAAAAATAATCCCTGCTTTATCTTCCAAAACCGCCTGAATAAACCTAGGAATCACCGCAGCATAAGGTCCATTAGGATTTTGTCGTGGACCAAATACATTGAAATAGCGCAAACCAATCAAATCCTGTTGGTATGTTTGAGCAAAAATATCCGCATAAATTTCATTGATACGCTTGGTAGCCGCATAAGGAGAAAGTGGTTCACCAACGGTAACTTCTTGTTTGACATCAGCAAGTAAACTGCCATATACAGAGGAGGAAGAGGCAAAAACCATTTTTTTGACTTGCGCTTTTTGCATAGCTACTAATAAATTCACAAAGCTATTGACATTGGCCTGATGTGTACTAATAGGATCGTGAATAGAGCGTGGCACTGAGCCAAGGGCTGCCTGATGAAAAACAAAATCGATTCCTTCACAGGCCATTTCACAAATAATGCGATTTTGCAAATCTCCTTCAATTAATTGGCAATTAGCAAACCTCAAGGCAGATTGAATATTTTCGAATGTACCTGTTGAAAAGTTATCCACAATGACAACTTTTTGTGCATGGTGTTTTAGTAAAAAATCCACCAAATGTGACCCAATAAATCCAGCGCCACCCGTAACTAAAAAGCTACTTTGCTGAATCAGTGTAGAAAGGGGTTGTGATATAGTCATAGAATGATTTTGTTAAGTAGTAGACTAGTTTAGGTATTTGAAAAGATGATAAAGCCGTATTATGACTCTGAGAGCTATTTTCTGCTTGATTAAATAGGTGATAATCTTTTTCCAAATTGGGCTTGATAATAGATGAGCGAAACGTAGTGCCATCTCAAATTGCTGAGAAGTATAGGCTCTTAGACAATAGTTTAAAATTCGTTTGTCCAAAGCTTTGTGCTCTTTACGAGAATCAAGCTTAAACTGTGTAAGCAAACAAACTCGATATGCCGACTCCAACAAGCCTTTTTCTGCATCATTAAAACCTGAAGTAGCTGAATTAGGTACTTTTCGTACTTGCATGAGTACTTGTGGTAAATACGCATAATGACATATTCGAGATGACCTTAACCAGAAGTCCAAATCTTCATAAGCTAGTTGCTCGTTATATCCGCCTATTTGCAAAAGCAAACTTCTACGCATCATCATCGCAGGTGCAGGAATAAATGATTTTGCTAGAAGTTTTAGCCAGATATTCCCACTCGGAGGAGGTAAGTTTCCAAAGGCTTTACCTTTGCTTTTTCCCTGTGCATTAATCCATTCAATGTTCGAATATATGACGCCAATTTCGTCTGGTTGTTTTTCAAAAAACTGCACTTGTTGACTTACACAATGCGGTAGCAAAATATCATCAGCCGAAAGGTCTATGATATACTTCCCAGTAGCTTTAGCGAATGATTGATTAAAGGCTTTACAAATTCCTACGTTTTCAAGATGATAGGAAATTTGAAAATCGTGGATATTTTTTTGACAAAAGTCCTGTATACGACGAGCACTATCATCAGTACTTCCATTGTCGGACACAAAAACTTCGAGATGAGGATAGTCTTGAGACAATATAGAGTTTAGCGTTTGTTCAACAAACGTAGCTTGATTGTAACAGGTACAAATGATAGATACAAGGGGTAATTTATGAGGTATAGTATTCATGCGGTTCTCCAATTTTCAAATAAATAGCCATGGAGTTTTCGCAGTAGAGCAGGTCTGATAAGATATTATAGGTGTGTTATCTAATTATTGGGCCTTCGGCTTTCAGCCTTGAGCATTCGTTAAAAAGTTTTTGAGGAAGATTGAAATAGTACTATAATCATGACCTTTGGTAGTACTATTCTGATTATGAGCACATTCTCATAACCGATAATCTCAATATTAAAACATTATTCTGAAAAAGCCAAATATGAAGTGTCTAAGAAAACAAATTCGACACTTTAAAATGTCTGAAAACCAATACTAAACAAGCAATCATCCCTCCCAAAATCATAAAGGCAAGTACCATAATCGTGCGTTTAGGCTCACTTTTTTTAAGAGGCACTTGTGCTGGTTCGAGTACCTGAAAAACAGGTGTGTCATGTTGAACTTTTACTCTTGATTCTTCGAGTTTTTTACTTAATTCTGAAAATAAAGAAAAGGCTAGTTCTGACTCTTGTTGTAGTTTCTGTTCTTGCTGTCTGGCCGTATTCAAAAATAACCCTCTGTGACTATCCTGATAAGCAGAATAACGTTGCAGAGCAAGTTGGTATCGTTTCTGAGCTTCTTCAACTCTTTTTTCCAAGAAATCTACTTCTTTTTGTGTCTTTTCTAAACGATACTTTTTTACATATTGATTCAAATAGTCTTGAGCATATTTTACCACGATAGTAGCCACCAAAGGGTCTGGCATTTTAGCACTAATGCTTATTACACCTGATTTTTTATCTAAAGAAGCTATGATATTTTCTTTTAAATCTTTCAAAATAGATACTTCTTGCTTGTTCAATAATAGCGAACTTTCGGGTGTCTGTGAAGATGACACGCCCATAGTTTCTGAGGAGCTTTCTCCAAAAATCCGATAAGATAATTTTTGTTTACGAAGGCCATTGAGATACTCAAACAACGTCGTTTTTTCTTGCGTTTTTGCCACTAATACGGGCGTTTTGAATGTACTCAGTAAAAAAGGAGTACTTTGCAAAATAGGAGGATATAAATCGGGTCGAATAGCTTCGGTGCTATTCAAATTATCCAGATCAATTCCTGCTAGTCCTGCCAAGGACTTAAACTTATCAAGGCTCTCGATATTTTTGGTATCAATTTCTGGTAAAATTTTAACTTCAGAAGTATATAGGTTTGGCAACGAAATCGCATATAGTGCACCCAAGATTCCAAACGAAAGGCTCATCAACAAGATAAAACGCTTGCCCTGAACCAAACCCGAAATGAGGTCTTTGATTGATATGGTTATATGGTTTTTATTCGTGTCCAAATGAAGAAAAGAATGAATTCTATACATTAAGCTTTTGGCAATAAGCCGTAAGCAAAAAATATAGAAGTGTTTTTTGAATGAAATAATATAAACATTTAACCTACTGCTTATTGCCTAAAGCCTATCAGTTACTACTTAATCGCATTGGTGATACTAATAATCACATAAACCAAAGAGCTAATGCCGCTCATAATGGCGATACGTTCGCCCACGCTAAGTTTAGATTGCGTTTCTTTATCTTGTTCGGGTACAATTACTTCCGACCCCGGCAATACTTTAGGATATTTTCTGAAAAACAAAAAATGATTGGTTTTGTCAGACATCCCATTGGCATATTTTACATAAATACGATTTCGTTGTGCCAAAGGACTAAGCCCCCCAGCTTGCGATAAATACGTCTGTAAACTTTGCCCTTCTCGGTAAGCTACCGCAACTGGATTGAGCAAACCGCCCGTCAATTTGACAGTTTCTACTAGCCTTGGAATGGTAATTTTATCACCAGCCAACAAAAGCAAATTTTCGGACTGCTGTGGATTCGCCAAAATTAAAGATAAATCAATCGCCACTACTGAAGAATCTCGCTGAAAAACGGCACCTTGTGGATAAGCACCTTTTTTAAGACCACCTGCCAATTGAACCAAATCGCTAATACGTTGCGCTTTATCCTTAATGGTATAAGAACCGGGATAGGCTATTTCTCCATCGATATAAACTGACTTTTGTGCTTCGTAATTGGGAGCAGTTCGAATATAAACTTTATCAAAAGGCATCAACGACATAGAAGCTTCTTTGGATTCAAGACTTAAATTTTTATCTAAATCAAAAAATAGAATTTCTACGCTATGGTCGTTGCCTGCTGAGTATAGCTCTGTTTTGATTCTTCGTGATAATTCCACTTTCGAAGCACTTGCCCCTTCGGTAAATCCTTTGGCTTGTAAAATCAAATCGCCCAAAGTCATGCCATCGATATATTCATAAGTGCCCGCCTGATTGACTTCTCCTTCGATTTTTACCACACGTTTTTCTTGTAAATCATGTGTAGAATAAACGGTTAGAAAATCTTCACGCTTCAAAGGAATATCTGGATTCTGTCCACTCAAAATTTTCCCTAAATCAATATTAACTAATTCATATTGGTCATTACTTTTCAAACGACGCAGGCTTGCACGATTCATAAATGCCTCTGGTTTGAGTCCTTCGGCTATTTGGATCAATTCTTTTACGGTAGAAGTACCTTTTTCGATGGCATATTCACCCGGACGAAAGATAGCACCTGCTATTTTTACTCGATTTTCAAAACGCTCTAAAATCGTTCCGATGGTATATTTGTCGCCACTTTTAGGAATAAAGCTTGCCACTTCTTCCTGTGCAACATTGATAAGCTTTAATTCTTTTGCGGTATTACGTTTCAACTGAATCGAATACGTATAAGCTTTGTCTGTAAAACCTCCCGAAAAGCGTAAAACATCTTGAAGTGTTTCTGTTTTTTCTACTTCAAAAATCATCGGACGCTTCACTTCTCCTTGTAACTCAACTCTTGCTGTATAATCTCCTATTCGGATAATATCTTGATCTTGTAAACGCACATTATCTTTTTGGTCGGCACGAAGCAAGAAGTCATATAAGTCTAATATGCGATAAACCTTGTTGTTACGAATCAAACGGATATTTCGAAAAGAACCGTTTTCTGATGGTCCACCCGCCGCATACAAAGCATTGAATATCGTTGCCAATGACGAAACCGTGTAAGTGCCTGGTCGGCTAACTTCGCCTGTAAGTGTTACCTTAATACTTCGTACATTGCCCAAAGTCACTTGTGCCGATACGCCACTTCCTGCCACATTGAGCCCTTGGTATAACTGTCGCAAACGTGATACAATACGTTGAGAGGCATTTTCTACACTGAGTCCATTGACATAAATCGGGCTAAGATTCAATATTTTGACAGTTCCTTCTGGACTTACTTTCACATGAAAGTTATCTAGCGCAGCACCGTAAATATCCACAATAAGCTCGTCGTCGGGACCTAATTGATAATTTTGAGGCGTGGCAATACGTAGATTAGGTTCAAAACTTAATCCTTCTTTTGTAAAAAGAGATTTGCCAAAAATAGCAGAAGTAATCTTGGATGACTGAGGCTCAGAAAGTTGCCCTAATTGAGTTCTAGAAGTATTTTCAGGAGGAGTGACATTGGTCAAAACCTTATTTTGTTCGGTTCTTACTTTTTCTACTCGTTCTTTAATCCTAGCAATTTCGGCAGGGCTATATCCCTGTTGTTGCGCTACTTTTTCGATTTGACTAATAGACAAACCGCTAGTTTGCGCTTTTTGGATAAAGAGCTGAATTTGTTCGTCTGAGACCGTTTCTACAGATTTTTTTTGAGAAAAACCATTGATAGAAAGTGAAAAGCAGATCAAGATTATAGGTGTACAAAGCAACAAACTTCGGCGACTGATGGAAAAATAACCTCGCCAAAAAGCCGTAGCTATTGGTAGAAAAACTTGTAAGGTTCGCATTTACTACAAAATAACGGATATGAGGTTAACATATAGTTCTATCCTTACAAATGTAAAAATATCCCTTGAAATTCATAAAGTTTATGCCTGATTTTTATAGGATAATTTGGTAATTTGAAAATTTGAAGATAGTATTAATACCCGTATAGCAAGACGATTTACTCGCTTTAGCAGTAAAAAGGCGGTCGAAATTATTTTTCCGACCGCCTTTTACTTACTATATTTCATAATTATACCTCTTTAGACGCAATACATTGTGCCTCTACCTCAGAAATATATGATTAAAATAATCGATCAATTTACTAAATCTTCTTTACCTGCGGAAAGAACAAGCGAAACTCGCTGCCTTCTCCTAATTTACTTTTGAGTTCAACTTTTCCTTTGTGTCCTTCAACCATTTCTTTGACATAATACAATCCTAAGCCAAAGCCTTTCACATTGTGGACATCGCCTGTGTGTACTCTAAAAAATTTATTGAAGATGTATTTTTGATCACGCTCCGAAATACCTATTCCATTATCTCGAATACTAATCACTACATCATTTCCTTGATTATAAGTACTAATTTTTACTTTAGGAATAATCTCACAATACTTTAGCCCATTATCAATCAAGTTGTGGATAACATTGCTGATATGTAGTTTATCTGCTTTGATTAATGTTGAACTTGCTCGTAAATCAAGTAATAACTCGCCTTTTCTTTCTTTAAAAATCGGCTCACAGTTAATACTCAAATCTTCTAATAGCTCATGTACATCTATTTCTTCCAAATTGAGCTTATCTATTTTTTGGTCGATATTGGCTGTTTGAAGAACTGTATCTACATTCTTTTTAAGTCGTGAGGCTTCTTTTCTGATAATTGAAGCATAGCTGAGTAAGCGCTCGGGCGTATTCACAATTTCGGGCTTCATCAATACCTCAGACGAAATAGAAATAGTAGAAATAGGCGTTTTGAACTCATGGGTCATGTTATTGATAAAATCATTCTGAATTTCAGAAAGGCGTTTTTGTTTAAAAATCACCATAAGGGCATACACAAAGAAAGCCATTACCACCAAAAGAATGGTCGATGAAATAAACCAGTTATCTAAATCGCCTAATAAGAAGAATTTTTTATCAGGAAAATATACGCCAAAATAGTAATTATGGATATTGAGGTCAGGAAAACGATAGTGCGCTGTAGAGTCACTTCTATCACAATTTTCGGAATGACAAACAAATGATTTGTAATTGATTCTGTCGCTCAAACAATCATATATCCCATATTCAAAATTGAGACGAATATCGCTTCTGGCAAACTCCTGCTTCAAGAATTCTTCCAATACTTTTGCGTTGATAGTATCATTGGTCTGTACAGTGTAATAGTTCGAGGTTACACGCTCGACTGGCTGCAAAAGTTTATTATTGGGATTATGGTTAAAGTCAAGGATACGACGACTTACCACTCTTAAAGCGGAAGTCACACGCTGGTCAAAATCTCGGTCTTGGATATTGTAAGCCTGTTTAAACCAAAAATATTGGATTACAATAACGCCAGCCATTAGCAAGATTGACAGCGCAACAAATATGCGTAAGGTCTTTGAATTCATAGTTCAAAATTAACGTTTATCGCCTACAAGTTCGTATCCTTTAACATTTCATTAACAGCAGTGAATTTTTGCTAAAGGCTGAACAATATTGATTGTCTATTTACAGACGTATTTTACTTCGTGTGCTTCCCAAAGGTTAGGCACTTCCCACTTTTCAATCATACGGTGTATAATTTTTTCTGGAACGACTGCCTCACGTTTAGAATTCTGTTGTAATAAGGTTTTGTACGGAACTTCTAGATAGACTATTTCTACAAAAGCACGGTAGCTAACAAATAATGATATTAGCTGTTCGCGCATTTGCATAGTAATGTTTGTAGCGTTCCAAACAAAACTTTGGTGGCTTCTAAGATACTCCTTCGCCTGTTCTTTGGCAAGTTGAATCACCTTCCCATTTCCCTTCGTATCTGTTGGCGAAATTTTAAGTTTTCGTCGTAAATCATCCAAGCTTATTACGGGTAAATCTCCACAGTTTTTTTGAATCCAGTAATCTTTGCCTGTACCAGCTACACCTGACAAAAGAATCACTTTTACTTTTGATTCATCAAACAATAGGACATCAGGATAAAGAGATTCTTGACGAAAAAATTCGAATCTGCTATAATTTGAAGGAAATACTCGCTTAGTTCCCCAACATTGTTGTTCTTGACAGAGGAGTTTAAATAACTCTACTTTTTCCAAAAGTAGTTTTTGATCTTCACAAATACGACCTAACACATCAGCCTTTGCCAGCATCGCTAGTAGTTTGGTATTAACTTCCAAGCTGACCTTGATGAGCGTTTGCTCTGGTGAAGTTTTTTCAAAAATCCATAATGGTAAACCGTGATAGCGAACTAGTTTGGCTATTTGTTCTCGGTACTCGAATGGCATCGCAAAGTCTTGATAGAGAATTTGTCTTGCTGTTCGCTCACCTTTTTTAGCATGCCCAGGCGATGATATTCTCCCATGCTCATCGATGACAGTGGTCGAACGTTTTTCGATATCATGCATCAATGCTGCATACCATAAAATGTTCTGTTCAGTTTGTGTCAATTCTTTGTATTCTGGCAATGAAGTTAATGCCTCTAATACCATTTGGGTATGTATTGCCACATTGCCCTCTGCATGATGGATAGGGTCTTGTGGCACATTGTGCATCTGGAGCACCCAATCGTATCGAGTACTCCAATATTCCCATGTTTGATTATCTATAGTTAACATTTGCTTTTTTCCAATTTTTAGTCCAGTGCTCATCTGTTTTTACGTGACCTTTACGCACGTATTTGAACACATGATGTTGAAAGTTATCTACTTCAAAAGCCTCTATATTTCGAGTAACAATACCCTCACAAGTACATAAAAGCTGCGTTTGGCTATCTACAGAACCGAATTGACTTGGTTGTGCAGTCAAGGTCAATATTTCTTGCTCATAAAGCTGTTGTGTATAATTGTTGAGCAATACCCTTGCCAATACAGGTACGGTGGGTAAGTCCAAAACTCCTGCATAAAAGCATACCTCTTCCCAAGAGAGCCACTGATTATTTTCACGGATAGCAAACACAAAAAATGTGTCCTCCAAACGCTGATACTCTATTGAATGTATGGCATAAAGGTTTTCTCCAAAAATCTCTAAATCTCCTAAATCATGCTTCATTGACGCCCAACGGAGACGCAATTGTACTGTCCAAGGCGATTGAGTTGGAGTAGCGTGAGATCGTGCGAATACGCCATGACGAGAAATACAGTTATTCTCACCATCAAGTTTTTCGGTATGGATAACTTTAGAAATTCGTGATAAATCCTCCCAGTAGTTCTTGTTAATACGGTCATCAGAACTAGTACCAGGGGAAAAGGGGTAATGATAGGTACGGTTGTACTTACGTGAGATAGTCATGATATAAAAACTTTATATAAAACATAATACCAATAGTCCCTGCCCAATAAAGCAGAGAATGTATTGAATGTGTTTTATAAAAGCATTACATGACCGTAGGAGTTATAGAAGTGAATAATTTGTAAATCAGCTATTTAAAGCTTGCGCAAAAGTAATACTTATTTTTAAAATTTCTAAATCCCGTTTATGGGGTAATACTTTATTATCCTGTAATATGAAATAGCTGGGTTTTACTTTAATGCTAAACGCCGTAGCTGCTACAGAAAACTAGTTAAATTCTGTTGCAACTACGGCGTTGATAAAATGATTAGGTTAATTATACTCAAGGAGGTTACTTTCCTTTACCAAAGCACTGCAAGATTTTATTGAAAATGGTATTGTTTTCGTAAAAACCTTGGAATAACGTAGAGTTTGGTCCATACGAAAATACCATTACGGGAATGCCTGTATGGTCAGGTGTGGCAAAATTACCTTCTAATTGGCCTGTATTAAAATTACCATCATGAAGTGTCAAGCCACCTGTTTCGTGATCGGCGGTAACGATAATCGTTGTTTCACCATTTTTATCAGCAAAAGCCATGGCTTTACCAATTACTTTATCGAAATCAATCATTTCGTCTACCACAAATGGCAATTGATTGGCATGACCACCATGGTCGATTTGAGAACCCTCTACCATCAAGAAAAAGCCGTCTTTTGAGGTCGAAAGTTGTGCAATAGCTTTATCAAAAGCCTGTGACAAATACTCTCCACGTCCTTTCTGCTTGGGTTTCACCAATGAATCCTGAACCAACACAATGGCTTTGCTAGGGTTTGCGGGATTCAATTGAGATAAATCATTTAAGAACAAAGTCGCTGGATTTGCTTTTTTCTGTGCCTCGCTAATTAAAGTATTTCCACCGCCAATAGCCAATTTGATAGGACTTTTCAACAAATCTTTGATGATCTCACTGCTCCAACTGCGCTCAGGTTGATGCGCATAAAATCCTGCGGGAGTGGCTCCTGTAATTTCTTCCGCAACGACTACGCCCGATGGAATCTTATAACGATTCAGCACCTCTGGTAAGGTTGCAATGCTATCACCTTTGGTATCAACCGACAAATAGCGATTGTTTGTTTTTTGTCCTGTTGCCATCGCTGTAGCACCAGCAGCTGAGTCAGTATGGAAATTATCAACAGAATTGGTTTTTGACAAACCCACTTGTTTCATTCTAAAAACATTCAAATCACCTTTATTCCCTGTAAAACCTGCATACATCTGAGCAATACCCATTCCGTCACCAATCAACAAAATCACATTTTTTGATTTTTTCTGAATCCCATCCGATTTGAAGGTAGGATAATAAGCTTCATGTGTTGTTTTTACAAGCGAAAGATTGTTTGGCAATTTTTGAAGATATTCACTCAATTGTTCCAAATGGTCGGTACCAATCCAGTCCATTCCTAGTTTGATAAATGTGGTATAGGCTGTTCGATTGTCTGGTGCGCCCCAAAAACGTATTGTTTTGTGAGCAGAATGCCATTTAGTTACAAATGATTCCAAGCGCTTATATTCATTGGCAGGCAAACGTCCTAGACCATTCCATTTAGAAAAATCTCTAAATGAGGCACTAATCATCGGAACACGCCACTGCAAATCGGTAGGATAGGTTTCTTTATCTCTGCCATCAAAGTAAAAAATCTCATCAAATTGTGCCCATGTACTAGGAGCAGGACGCTCGCCACTTACCACGATTTGAATCGCATTGGGGTTGTTTTTTCTATCAAAATACTGACGATAAGGCTGCAACTGTTTTTGCAAAGCGGTCAATGTTGACAAGCCCTCTGTTTTTAAATCTATCAGCAATTGAAATGGTCTAACACCGTTGGGATTGATAGACGCTTCTCTTAAAATAGGTTCTAAATAAAGTTTGCGGAAAGTATGAGTAGGAAGAATATCTTTTGCTTCATGAGAAACAAAAATTTCATCTTTTTGTAAATAAACATCAGCTTCAATCGAGCCAAATCCTAAGCCAAAAGCTTGATAGAAAGGCTGTTGATGTTCATAATCATTATGCGAATGAGCATTTTTGAGCGTATAGGTTTGGGCAAAAACAACATTGCCTAAACAACATAAAATGCTAAAAAGAAGGAATTTTTTCATTGATTTTTATGAGAAATTGGGGTTATTGAATACTTTTTACACGGTCAGGATAATCCGTAATGAGTCCGTCGGTACCGAGTTCTTTCATTTTTTTCATATCCGAAATTTCATTGACTGTCCACGGCATCAATTTTACATTTTTGTCATGGCAGGCTTTTACTCTTTCTGGGGTAACTAGCTTAAAATAAGGGCTATAATAAACTGGCAAAAAACCTAAAGCGTCAAATGTTGCCTCTGGACTTAGTTCACCCGTAAGAGCTGATAATTGCACTGGCATATATTTGCCCGCATCAATTTGTTTTTTCCAGTGCTTCAAAACGGTAAAGTCAAAACTTTGAAGGATAATACGGTCGGCAGGAAGGAGTTTTTTTAAGTCTTTATGAACTAAATCGGAAAACTCTTCAACTGTCGCAGGCTGATAAATGCCATATTCTTTTTCGCCTGATTTAATTTCGACATTATACTTAACAGGGGGCAAACCATTCTTCTTGATATATGCCTCACAAGCTTTAATCATATCAACCAAAAGTGGCTTGTAAGTAGAAACCTTTTGCTGCTCAGGAAAGCCCGCATTACCACGAATCCCAGAATCATATTGCTTGATTTCTTTGTAAGTCATTTGATACAAATTCAGTGATTTTTCCTCTTGCTTACTCACAGGAGTCCCATCGGGTTTTGACATATATTGAGCCAGCATATAAGGCTCATGCGAAACCACTACTTTGTTATCTTTGGTGATACAAACATCCAATTCGAGTGTATTGACACCCAAATCGATTGCTTTCTTAAATGCTTCAATGGTATTTTCAGGCATCAATCCTCGTGCACCTCGATGACCTTCTATTTCAAAAGTTTGTGCCAACAAAGAGCTATTAAAAGAGGCAGACGCCAGTAATGCTGATAAAATAAACTTTTTCATAAAATTGGATGTTTTGTTTTTGGACAAATCGCTGATTATCAAACTATACAGAGTTGTTCAAAAGATACAAGCTTTTTTAACAATTCATATCCCTAACTTATGGCTTTTCGTTTATAAGAACCATTTGTTATCGATAAAAGAACCACAAAAGTAGGTTCTACTTTTTGCTTGAGTATTAATCCTATTTTATGGTTATGTTAAAGTAATTTGTAGGGCAAAATAAATTTTACCCGCAATAGGCATTAAGCTATATGCCATAAGCAAAAAGTTGTGCTTGCCTAATGCCTACGGCTTATAGCCTAGAGCGTATTAAGGCAATTTTATTTTGCATTAATACTTATTCTGGCATTTTTTCTAGATTTTTTTATCAAGAAAATAAAGTATCTCATCTTAAAATTCTACCATTAAAATCCTTTCAAAATAATTTGAATTTGTATTTTTTCCATCATCACTCTTTTAGGTTGATTACTAGGTAGTTAAATGCTTGTATTTTTCCGATTGCAAATGAAACCTTCTTGTGTAATTTTGTCTTAATATTATATGACTTAACCTATAGGCTAAGCATCTGAAACAAAACCATGAAACATTATTTATCGAAGTTTAAAACAAACGAGCGAAGCCCCGCTCGTCCTAAATGGACGCATGCCTTTAGTTCGGCCATTGGTGGCTTGATTGGTATTGCGAGTATTGGTCTAATAGCCGAGTGGACACAAACCCCTATGTTAATTGCTCCTTTTGGAGCTACTTGTATCTTGGCATTTGGTGTTCCAGATAGCCCTTTGGCTCAGCCAAGGAATATCATTGGAGGACATTTGATTGCTGGGATTGTGGGCTTATGTTGTCTGTATTGGGTAGGGGACAGTATTTTTTCTATGTCATTGGGCGTAGGGATTTCATTAGCTATCATGCAACTCACCAAAACGGTGCATCCGCCAGCAGGAGCTGACGTAATGGTCATTATTTTGACACATGCCTCATGGAGCTTCTTGTTTACTCCTTTGCTGACAGGCGCAATCGTATTGGTTTTGGTTGCATTGATGTTTAACAATGCTCACAAAACACGAAAGTACCCCAAATACTGGCGATAGGATTCAAATTTGAAAATTTGGGGATTTGAAGATTTGAAAATGGAGTTATAAATAGGAGTACTCTACCCTACTAAAAAATGGGACAAATTAGGTAAAAAGAAAGGGAAGCAAGAGTTTTGTAGTTACCAAGCTCCA
>NZ_JAAALB010000160.1 GCF_009905545.1 Cellulophaga sp. BC115SP
TCATCAAGTGTACAAGGTGGCGCAGTCTGTGGTAGTGGCGTAGTAAACTTAAGTGCAGTATGTTCATCAGGACAAACAGTACAATGGTATGCAAGTCAAAGCTCGACAAGTGTATTGACAACAGGCACAAGTTACGCACCAAGCATTACGGCAACGACTACTTATTATGTAGGTTGTAAAGACAATACAACAACTTGTGAAACCGCAACGAATTCACGTCAAGCAGTAGTAGGCACAGTAAATCCAATTCCAAGTTCACCAAGTGCAGGTAATGTATCAGGTGGTGCAGTATGCGGAAGCGGTGTAGTGAATTTGACAGCAACTTGTTCAACAGGACAAACAGTACAATGGTATGCAAGTCAAACATCGACAGTAGTGTTGTCGACAGGCACAAGTTATGCACCAAGTATAGCTGCAACGACGACTTATTATGTAGGTTGTAAAGATAATACTACGACTTGTGAGACAGCAACGAACTCACGTCAAGCAGTAGTAGGGACAGTAAACCCAATCCCAAGTGCACCAAGTTCAGGAAATGTAACGAATGGTGCAGTATGTGGCAGTGGCGTAGTGAATTTGACAGCGATATGCACAACAGGTCAAACAGTACAATGGTATGCAAGTCAGACCTCGACAAGTGTATTAACAACAGGAACAAGTTACGCACCAAGCATCACGGCAACGACAACCTATTATGTAGCATGTAGAGATAACACAACGAATTGTGAAACAACAACAGGAACCCGTCAAGGCGTAATAGGAACAGTTAACCCAATTCCAAGTGCACCAAGTGCTAATAATGTAGTAGGCGCTTCAAGATGTGAAGCTGGCGTAGTGACTTTGACAGCAACATGTTCAACAGGACAAACAGTACAATGGTACGCAAGTCAGAGTTCGACAAGTGTGTTGACAACAGGTACAAGCTACAGTCC
>NZ_JAAALB010000161.1 GCF_009905545.1 Cellulophaga sp. BC115SP
TTGCGTTCGTCTTCATGGTGCTTTTCTTGGATTTGTTCTTGGGTAGAAAGTCCGTTTTTGAATGCTTCGTAGGCAATCTTCTGGAGTGTAGTTCTTTGTTGCTCTCGATGGGCAATTCTCTCATTGATTTCTATTTTCTGTCCTTCAGCTTTAGCTACTTGGGTATCCTTCTGATAATAGAAATACCCTACTGCAATGAGTAGGCATACAAACAAAAGAGCTCCGCCCTGTAGAAGGCGTACCTTCCAGAGCGGGAGCTTGATGGGGAGATAGAGTTGACTAAACATTACAAAAGTTCAAGGATTCTATACTTGAGCAAGTTGGTCATAGCATCGTCCTCTTCTACGAAGTTTCGTAGTAAACTAACATCTGAGGCGTCCAACTCTAACTCGTTTCCTTTGTAAATGTCAAAGCCTAAAAACATAAGTTTTCCAGCACCTCTGTTGCTATAGGCAATACGTGAGGCTAGGATTTGTCCGATGTTTAATTCTTGAGCATTTTCTACAACTGCCTTATCATCTAATCCCTTGAAAGGGATGTTGAAGTTTATCTTTTTCTTATTCATTGGTCTTAAAAGTTACAAATTGACCAGATTGAGGATCAACTTTTTGAATACTGGTGAAAGTCAAACCGAGGTTCTCTAAAAGGTACTCAACCAAAAGGGTATCTGGTTCATTGTACCAATCTTCGAATAACTGACCTTCTGCTCTCCAAATCTTATTGATTTGTGAGATTCCTTCGGCTTGAGGGAAACGAACTTTATCTACAATCTTCGAAATGTCGATGACTTCTGCATACGAGATTTCAGCCGTTTGCTTCATTTCTGAAATGTTGTCATAGTTCACTAAAATTTCACTAATGCCCTTTACATTGGGAGCTAATAGGATTTTGTACATGAGGTGTGTGATTTAGAGGGTTAAAAATT
>NZ_JAAALB010000162.1 GCF_009905545.1 Cellulophaga sp. BC115SP
TTGCGTTCGTCTTCATGGTGCTTTTCTTGGATTTGTTCTTGGGTAGAAAGTCCGTTTTTGAATGCTTCGTAGGCAATTTTTTGCAGGGTTGTCCTTTGCTGCTCTCGATGGGCAATTCTCTCATTGATTTCTATTTTCTGCCCTTCGGCTTTAGCTACTTGGGTATCTTTCTGATAATAGAAATATCCCACTGCAATGAGTAGGCATACAAACAAAAGAGCTCCGCCCTGTAGAAGGCGTACCTTCCAGAGCGGGAGCTTAATGGGTAGATAGAGTTGACTAAACATTACAAAAGTTCAAGGATTCTATACTTGAGTAGGTTGGTCATGGCTTCGTCTTCTTCTACGAAGTTTCGTAGTAAACTAACATCTGAGGCGTCCAACTCCAACTCGTTTCCTTTGTAAATGTCAAAGCCCAAAAACATGAGTTTTCCAGCACCTCTGTTGCTATAGGCAATACGTGAGGCTAGGATTTGTCCGATGTTTAATTCTTGAGCATTTTCTACAACTGCTTTATCATCTAATCCCTTGAAAGGGATATTGAAGTTTATCTTTTTCTTATTCATTGGTCTTAAAAGTTACAAATTGTCCAGATTGAGGATCAACTTTTTGAATACTGGTGAAAGCCAAGCCGAGGTTCTCCAAAAGGTATTCAACCAAAAGAGTATCTGGTTCATTATACCAATCGTCGAATAATTGTCCTTCGGCTCTCCAAATCTTGTTGATTTGGGAAATTCCTTCGGCTTGAGGGAAACGAGCTCTATCTACAATTTTCGAAATGTCGATGACTTCTGCGTAGGAGATTTCAGCAGTTTGCTTCATTTCTGAAATGTTGTCATAGTTCACTAGAATTTCACTAATGCCCTTTACATTGGGAGCTAATAGGATTTTGTACATGAGGTGTGTGATTTAGAGGGTTAAAAATT
>NZ_JAAALB010000163.1 GCF_009905545.1 Cellulophaga sp. BC115SP
GCAAAAATAGACCCTGCAATTGGTAAATTAGAGTAAACAAGGTATGCAGAAAAACCCATGCCTGCTAATGCTATAAAAAAAGCAAGGTATAATGAAGTAGAGGTTAGCCTATAATTTCTTTTAGTCTCTTCCTCCAATAAAGTTATCTGCCTTTCATTAAATGACAGCCTTCCATCTTGTTCCTTCTCAATACGTGAAATTAGCCAAGGTAAAAGAGTTGGATCGACTTCTTTCAACTTGGCTAATTCTTGTGCCTCTGGCAATAAATTGTCTTCGTAGTTTTCCTGGTGCTCATACATTGCTAGTTTTCCTTCTTGGTTAGGTTGAGCAACGGTACCTTTTACACTTTTACTTTGTTTCCCCATGTGTGGTATGATATTCTCTTAATGATTTTTTAAAGTCTTTTTTAAATCTATTATAATCAGTATTCAAATTAGCTTTATCATTCCATGAACCAACATAAGTTCTAGATTTTATCATATCATACAATGGTTGCAAATCCTTGTGAACAGTTCTCTTTCTTGCAAACAAACCATTACAAGCTTCTATAAAATTGAATATAAACATGAAATTTGGCATGATAGTATTGAATTAAACGTTAATACTACTATTTTTATGTCGATAAAATTCGTCGTATGAATATTATGCTACCTGCTTTCTATTAGCTGATGTTAAAATAAAAGCATGTTTGATAGATAATCCAAAAAGGGTTGTATCTTTTATTTCTAAAGTACTATGTTCAACATGAAATCCACGCTGAAGTATCTCAAGTTCTGGATTACTTTCATCAATAATCACAATTCTTGAAATAGTCACTATTTCAGAAGGTATCAATGATTTTTGAATAACCCCAGCTATATAGGCCAATGCCT
>NZ_JAAALB010000164.1 GCF_009905545.1 Cellulophaga sp. BC115SP
AATAGCGGAACGACAAGTACCTTTGGAACAACTGTGGTGAGTGATACCTTGGCTACGGGATTGAGTTTTGTATCAGGTTCAGGTTCAGGATGGAGTTGTAGTAGTAGTACGCTAGCAGGTGGTAGAGTGTTGGTAAGTTGTACAACGACGACAGGTATCGCAGCAGGTGGTAGTAGCTCATTGAACTTGACAGTGGTAAGCTCAGTGACGGGTACGGTAGTGAACAAAGCATGGGTAAGTGGTGGTGGAGACATCGTAGCCAAACGCCCATCGAATCCAGTAACGACAGTAATCAATGAACCAGCGAAACCAAACTTGGTGATAGCAAAAGCAGGACCATCGTCAGTAACCGTGGGTAGCAATTTTGATTATACCTTAACAGTAAGTAATAATGGTACAGCAGGTACCAGTGGTTTGATTACCGTAACAGACAATTTACCAACAGGCATAGCCTTTGTAGGTTCAAGTAGTGCAGGTAGCGTTTGGAGTTGTAGTGCGAGTGGTCAGTTGGTGACTTGTACGAGCAGTGCATCCATCATTGTGAATGCCAACTCAAACATCATCTTGACGGTACAGGCAGTAAGTGCGGCGAGCTCACCAGCCATCAACACAGCTTATGTGAGTGGTGGTGGAGACCCAAGTACGACACCAAAACCATCAAATCCAGTAACGACAACGATTAACCCAACACCGAAACCAAGTATTTCGATTGTGAAGTCAGGTCCAGTAACGGCGACAGTAGGCACGAATTTCAACTATACCTTGACGGTAAACAACACCGGAAATGCAGCGACGAGTGGTACGATAACAGTAACGGATGTTTTGGCGACGAACTTACA
>NZ_JAAALB010000165.1 GCF_009905545.1 Cellulophaga sp. BC115SP
TGTAAGTTCGTCGCCAAAACATCCGTTACTGTTATCGTACCACTCGTCGCTGCATTTCCGGTGTTGTTTACCGTCAAAGTATAGTTGAAATTCGTGCCTACGGTCGCCGTTACTGGTCCTGACTTCACAATCGAAATACTTGGTTTCGGTGTTGGGTTAATCGTTGTCGTTACTGGATTTGATGGTTTTGGTGTCGTACTTGGGTCTCCACCACCACTCACATACGCTGTGTTGATGGCTGGTGAGCTCGCCGCACTTACTGCCTGTACCGTCAAGATGATGTTTGAGTTGGCATTCACAATGATGGATGCACTACTCGTACAAGTCACCAACTGACCACTCGCACTACAACTCCAAACGCTACCTGCACTACTTGAACCTACAAAGGCTATGCCTGTTGGTAAATTGTCTGTTACGGTAATCAATCCACTAGTACCTGCTGTACCATTGTTACTTACTGTTAAAGTATAATCAAAATTACTACCCACGGTTACTGACGATGGTCCTGCTTTAGCTATCACTAGATTTGGTTTAGCTGGTTCATTAATCACTGTCGTTACTGGATTTGATGGTCGTTTGGCTACGATGTCTCCACCACCACTTACCCATGCTTTGTTCACGACGGTACCCGTCACTGAGCTTACTACTGTCAAGTTCAATGAGCTACTACCACCTGCTGCGATACCTGTCGTCGTTGTACAACTTACCAACACTCTACCACCTGCTAGCGTACTACTGCTACAACTCCATCCTGAACCTGAGCCTGATACAAAACTCAATCCCGTAGCCAAGGTATCACTCACCACAGTTGTTCCAAAGGTACTTGTCGTTCCGCTATT
>NZ_JAAALB010000166.1 GCF_009905545.1 Cellulophaga sp. BC115SP
ATTGATGGTACATATTTTTGGAGCATTAGCAACTGCACTATTCCATTATATCTTTTAACCCAATATTCGCATTAATAGTATATCAGTTATTAGAATGCCTTTTTTGCCGTTGTTGCTTTTTTGACCCGCAACGACTGAAGATATAAAGTTAAATGATATGTTATCCATATTATAGTTGTTTGATGATATAATTGAAGGTGTTCTTTCAAATTTTACGATACGAGTATGTATATGTACTCTCTTGAGTTAAAAAAATGCTGAACGTTAACGCCGTTAACGTTCAGTTTTACTGCGTTAACGCAACTGTTAACACGTGTAAACGCTTGGTTAACAGCGTTTACACGTGTTAATTCAAATATTGAATAGGGGTGGGGGGCATTTGAATAAAGAACTCTTAGGAATGTGCTCAAGAATGTTAGAACACTACGTCAATCTGCTTAAAATATTGGTATGTTGGATAAGCAATAATCATAAAAACCGCTAGCAGTTAGATTAATATTTATCACCGAGTGCCAGAAGACACATATTCTCACTTTACCTTGAATCTACCGTTAAACTCTATGAAAGGTATAAGTAAGGTTTAGCTAAACTTTATGCAAACTATATTCAATCAACCGTTAAGCCTTATGAAAAGTATAGGCAATGTTTAGTAAAACTTTATGCAATCTACCTTCAATTTAATGTCATAACTCAAGTTTACATCCTATACTCTCATCTAAACCAATATTTAGCATAACCTTTTTTAAAGCAAGATGGGGTTTCTGGCAGTCAAAAACTACCTAGAACCAGTGTGCAAGCACAGCCATCTTGTTAGGGAATTCA
>NZ_JAAALB010000167.1 GCF_009905545.1 Cellulophaga sp. BC115SP
AAAACCTCATTTCTGGCAATCCTATCATTGTTAATGAATCGGTAATGGATGGCTTTGGAAAGATTCGTAAGGATTTTAATGTTGAGGTCACCGACGCCAAAACACCTATCTTTTCGGTTGTCGCTAAGGATGCCAACAAGCCAGCTTCAGACGATTTTAATCCTACAACTGACGCCGTTAAAATCAATGCCAAATTACCTAACTTCTTTGATATTGATATTGACTTGGCGCTGAAGCGTTCGGACGTTCTAAAGATTTTCAGAAGCTACGAGCGTCTGATCACCACGGGCAACATGACCAAAGAGCAGGTCTTGGCTATGCCTTGGGAATTGTTTTTTGTCAATACGGTACTTCAAAAGTCGGGCGAAGGTTTGGCGCTTTATGGTACTTACAGAGGGGTGTTTAATCAGTCAGGATTTGGCTCTATGAGTACAATTGATGGTTTGATTAAAAAGTTTACTGCTGGTCGTGGTACAGGTGGTGACATTCCTAGTGCAAACGTTGTGGCTTCAGCGGCAACACCGTTGACTGATCAAAACATTTATGATGAGGTAAAAGCTATCTGTGCTTTGACTGACTCAAATCCAGCTTTGGCAGCCAAACCACTCAAGTTTAAAATTTCGCCATCAAACAAGCGTAAGTACGACACCAATCGACGTGCCAAGTACCCAAATCACGTAGGGCCAAATGAAGTTGCTAAAACGGTAGACGATTACGACAACATCACGTTTGATGTAGATCCAGCGTTGGCGTCAAGCAACTTGATGTTTATTTCTCCTGATTTGTTTTTCTTGACAAATGAGG
>NZ_JAAALB010000168.1 GCF_009905545.1 Cellulophaga sp. BC115SP
CCTCATTTGTCAAGAAAAACAAATCAGGAGAAATAAACATCAAGTTGCTTGACGCCAACGCTGGATCTACATCAAACATGATGTTGTCGTAATCGTCTACCGTTTTAGCAACTTCGTTTGGTCCTACGTGATTTGGGTACTTGGCACGGCGGTTGGTGTCGTACTTGCGCTTGTTTGATGGCGAAATTTTAAACTTGAGTGGTTTGGCTGCCAAAGCTGGATTTGAGTCGGTCAAAGCACAGATAGCTTTTACCTCATCATAAATGTTTTGGTCAGTCAACGGTGTTGCCGCTGAGGTCACAACGTTTGCGCTAGGAATGTCACCACCAGTACCACGACCAGCTGTAAACTTTTTAATCAAACCATCAATTGAACTCATAGAGCCAAATCCTGACTGATTAAATACTCCTCTGTAAGTACCATAAAGCGCCAAACCTTCGCCTGACTTCTGGAGTACAGTATTGACAAAAAATAATTCCCAAGGCATAGCCAAAACCTGCTCTTTGGTCATGTTACCCGTGGTGATCAGACGCTCGTAGCTTCTGAAAATCTTTAGAACGTCCGAACGCTTCAGCGCCAAGTCAATATCAATATCAAAGAAGTTGGGTAATTTGGCATTGATTTTAACGGCATCAGTCGTAGGATTAAAATCGTCTGAAGCTGGTTTGTTAGCATCCTTGGCAACAACTGAAAAGATAGGCGTTTTGGCGTCGGTGACCTCAACTTGAAAATCCTTACGAATCTTTCCAAAGCCATCCATTACCGATTCATTAACAATGATAGGATTGCCAGAAATGAGGTTTT
>NZ_JAAALB010000169.1 GCF_009905545.1 Cellulophaga sp. BC115SP
GCACCGGGTACTTTTTTGTAAACCAAACGACCTTGGTCATCGTAGCAATACAAAAAGGCTGCTTCTGTCAAATTGGCTTCGGTCAAGCCTGTAATCACAGCACTCAGTTCGGGAGGTAGCACTGCTCGCAACTGTCCATAGTCATCATAGACATAATAGGTATTGGCTACCTCATTATCACTATTGATGACACTTTTCAACACCACACGACCATACTTATCCTTGTACTCACGTACTCGGTTTTTGTTGACAGTCTCACTTTTGTTTCCTTCTTGAATCGTCTCAGTGACAGTCAATTGGTTTTTACCATAATAACCCACCCTAGTAATTCCCTTGGCTAAAGAACCAGCCTCAAAACTACTCTGGCTTACACGAATTTCATGAATGGTATTAGCGGTATTAAAAGTATAGATACTTCTAGTAGTACCATCAGCTCGGTTCCAAGGTGAGCTATTCAATGACCAAAGGCTCTCATCGCCTGGTCCTGCTACCTTCAATACTCGACTCGAAGGCATGGGTTCGTACACCGTTTGACTATAGGCTCTATTGCCAGTACCATAGTAGGTGGCTGTGGCAGTAGCTACACCCGTATTGTAGTCCCCCTTACCACCATTGACAGGGAGAGGCAAATACTGTTTTACGGCACGACCTTGGTCGTCGTACTCGGTGAGTTGCACCAAATCTTGACCTGCTCCACCAGCATGGACATCCACAGTTTGGGTACTTTGTCCCAATCCATCAAAGTAGGTAATGGTACTTTGAGCTTGGTTGGGATTCGAAAGGTTGGCTCCACCTGC
>NZ_JAAALB010000017.1 GCF_009905545.1 Cellulophaga sp. BC115SP
GGTTAGGGGTTAGGGGTTAGGGGTTAGGGAAAAACGCTCCCACATCCTATCTACTCACATTTAACCTATTTTCTCCCACTTTTTTCGAAAAAAACTAAACCCTATATCCTCACCCCTATACCCTCCAAAAACCTAATCCGAAATCATACGTTCATCACTCTTCACGGTAAACTTAAACTGTCTTTCGCCTCCAGGAGAACGGAGTTTGACGATATAACTTCCAGAATTTAAAGGGTATAGCGACTTCAACACAACACTATTAGCATCAGAACTAGCTTCTTGTTCACAAGGAACGCCCAAACCAGACTCTGTACCTACTAATGCCGTAACGTTGGTATTACTTTCTACGGTAACTGTAATCACATTGCGATCATTTTGTCTAGCAACAATAACAGGCGATGTAATTTTGGCTGCAATCGAGGTATAAACATTAAACTGCCCGTCTTGTTCATATTCTACAATACGATAATATTCTGAATAACGAAGGATTTTGGAGTCAGTAAACGTAAACTGTAACCTTTCATCGGCCATGTTTTCTTTTACTGGAATTTCACGAATGTCAAAGAAAGTGTCGTTGTCTTTACTTCGTTGTACGATGAATCTTGCAGGACGATGCCCCTCTGTACTCACCCAGCTGAGTACGGCTCGACTATCATCATTTACTTTTACATCAAATAGAACATCGCGACTCGAACGAGCTTTGATTTGAGACTGTGCACAAAAGGAAAATCCCATGACAAGGAGACCCATCATAGCAAAAGCTAAGGAAAACTGTTTCATAGAGGTTGTTTAGGAAATAAAGTTTGGGTTCAATAAAGATAGGCATCTGCTACAAATGGCGGGATAGCAAATATTATTTCAAATTTAGCACTATTTTAATAATATTCTTACATAAAATTATAAAATTTCAATATTTAGTTGCAAAAAAAGGCTTTAATTCAAAAGTGTCTAAACTCCAAAAAAGTTTATAACTAAAGAATTAAAGCCTTAACAGAAAAGCTATTTTACTGAAAATCAAGTATTTTACTAAAAATATTATTTCTTAGCTCTTTGCATTTTTACCATAGCAGGAGTAATAGCGTTTGCTTTATTACCAAAACTTTTACGAATGTACGTAAGCACATTAGCAATGTCTTTATCACTTAAAAAATCATGAGAAGGCATTTCATTTGAATAACTTTCTCCTGCTACCTCTACGCCTTTCAAGCCATTTAAAACAACTTTAATCAGTCGTACTGAATCACCCAAAACCCATTCATTTTGAATCAGTGGAGGATTCAGATTAGGTACTCCACTCCCATCTTCTTGGTGACAAGCTAGACAATAGTTTTCATAAACTAGCTGACCTGAGTCTGCCTGTATGGCTTTATGTATTGTATTTTTTTGACCGTATCTTGCTGAAACTGCCGAACCTAACATTCCTACCAACAACAGACCAGTAACAATATATTTGAACATGAGATGATGTTTAGAATATGTTTAAAAATTTTATTTAGCACGTATCGGAAAAACAAAATTTCCCTTCGCTACACCTTACTTTTCTTCACTAGGCGTGCCCGTCTAACACAAGAAAAGTAACCGCGCGGCGGCCGCAAAAGAAAGTCAAGAAATCCTAATCGGAGTGGCGACCCACCTCGCCTGCGGCTCAAACAACAGGATTTCAGAAAAATAAATACAAATTTTTTATTTTTAATGACTTATAAAATTTAATCATACTCTTAGTTTTTGATAACTCTCCAAACTTTTCCTTTTACCGAATCACTGATATACAATGAACCATCAGGACCTTGTGCCAAGCCCATCGGGCGCGCCTTTGCTTCGTTAGGATTTTTGATTTCGCTACCACCAGCAAAACCTTCTGCAAATACTTCATATTCTCCTGATGGTTTTCCATTTTTGCCAAAAGGAACAAAAGCCACAAAATAGCCTCCTTGTTTTAATGGAGCGCGGTTCCACGAGCCATGAAAACAAATAAATGCGCCATTTTTATATTTAGCTGGCAATAGATTTCCTGTATAAAACAACAAGGCGTTTGGTGCCCAGTGAGCAGGAAAAGCCATAATAGGCTGGTCTTTGCCTTCACAACGTTCTTGAATTTTACCATCACCACCATATTCTGGCGCTAACATTTTTTTGTTTTGGAAACGATCATGGTAACAATATGGCCAACCGAAATCAGAGCCTTTTTTCACTAAACAAAACTCTTCAGAAGGTAATTCTGCATTTTGTTCGGCATTGTACAAAGTCGAGAACATGGTATTCAATTGGTCACGACCGTGTTGCATTGCATACAATTCACCTTGTTGTTTGTTCCAATCCAAGCCTACTACGTTACGTAAACCCGTTGCATAACGCACGCCATCAGCTTGTTTTTGGTTTTTCTTGTTGGCATCAAATTGCCAAATACCACCATGCCATTCCAAAATAGGACAAGGATCCATTCCTTTAGAACCTTTTTGGCGGTTTTTCTCCTGACAAGCGTTTGATGGTGCACCAAAAGTTACATACAAATGTCCTTTGTCATCCAACTCGATAGACTTCGAACCGTGTTCGCTGTAGTGTTCCAATCCAGTTACGATTGTTTCTCCAGCAGCCTCGTCGATCTTTCCGTCTTTCATTGGATAGCGCACTACCGATGTGTCAGACGAAGCATATAAATAGCCGTTACCAATGACGATACCTGTACCCAAAAAATTGCCAAAAGAAGTATTTTGGTCTGCCTTTCCGTCGCCATCAGTATCTTTCAACACAACAGTACCTTTGCCGTTTACCAATTTGTTCAAACGAACATATACATCGCCGTTAGGAGCTACAGCCAAGTGACGAGCTTTACCCAAACCATCGGCTACTACTAGGGCGCCAATACCTTTTGGGAGTGTCAAACCTCCGTTATCAACATCAGCTTTTAACTTAATGGATTTCTGTGCTTTAGAAGATTTCTTTGGAGCTGTGTTGGCCAACAAGGAAGTGTTTACTAATAGCCCAAACAAAGCGGAGAGAATAATGCTTTTTTTCATTGGAAAATGATTTTAATGCTGATTTTTAGTCTTTACTTATGGACATACGCCATAAGCTTGGTTAATGATGTTTTAACCAAAACTACAAAATTCGGTAAAATGTTCTATTGGGCTTTATTGGTTATGATTTAGTATTGGGAAATACCTCATTTTCCAAAGCAATAAAATTGACTAATTCATACGATTTATTGAACATTGGAATAATCTGCACTTTACACAAATAAGGCTCTCCATCAGGTCGATAATTCGTCAAAACACCTTCTACAGGAATTCGCTTTTGGATATGCTCACGTATCAAAGCTCGAACTTCAGCCTCGGTATCTTTGCCTTGTAAAAACTTGGGCTTTTTACCTCTGGCAAATTTAGGCGTATAACCTGTCATACGCTCAAATCCAGTACTGGCTAACAGAATAGTTTGTTGAGGGTCAGTAATCACAACGGCATGAGAAGGATTTTTAAGGTGTAAATGAAAATCTGCCCAGCGAATCCAACCTTGTTTGATGGCATAACGGCAAATTAGTTCATAATCATTTTGTGCCTCTTCGGACAAGGCAATAGGAGGTGTCATAAATTCATTGCCAATCAGTAGTGGATGAATTAATCGGATGTTCATAAAAGCATCCGAACTACTGTCTGAGGACAAATCAAACATACAAGTTTTGTTTAAGGTCTATCAATATTTTTAGTAAAGAATAAAGAATGAATGTCTAAAAAAGGTCGATTTTGTTTGAGCTTTTTGTAAAACAGTCAAACAAAATACAAAACTAATACATTGATTATCAATTACTTAATTTTAAATATACATGAAAACTTGCTATTTGATTCTCATTAGACCAAAGAAATTTTTTAGAGCAATACTCTAAACTTCTTTATATCTATTTGAAAGTCAGAGTGGTTATGGGAGGGGTTAGTATAAATTGTAGAGATATGAATCAGGACTATACAAAAGTTTTTATTTCGCTCATAAGAAGTCTGATTTATTGGTATTTTCTATCGTAGTGTCAACCTTTTAGATCAATTAAAACCTTTTTGTTACGGGCGAATAAATTCACCCACTAAGTGGAATCACATATTCACAATACAAAAAAAGAGTCCGTAAAACCTTAGTTCCACGGACTCTTTTTTATTGAAAAATCATTTATTCACCATTATTCAATCGTTACGATTTTAGATAAGTGATTCCAGAAACTTGGATATGATTTTACGACCACGTCTGGTTCTTCGATTACTACATCTTCTACCAATGCCAACGGAGCAAAAGCCATCGCCATACGGTGGTCGTCATAAGTGTGCACCGATACAGGCACCACTTGACGCTCAGCCGCAGCAGGAGTCAATTGGTATTTATGATTGGTTTCGACTTCTTTCAAGGCTGCGCCAAATTTGATTAACTCATTTTGAAGCGCCATAATACGGTCTGTTTCTTTCACTTTCAAAGACTCAATTCCTGTCAGGGTCAACGGAATATTTTTAGCAGCAGCCACCACACAAATCGTTTGCGCTAAATCTGGACAGTTCGTAAAATCCCATTCTAATGAAGTGGCAGGCTCGATTTTAGTCAATTTAAACCCACGACCCGTGTACTCTGATTTCACGCCCAAGTGACTCATAATGTCAGTAACTACTGAGTCGCCTTGTAAAGAGTTTTCTTTTAATCCTAACAATTCCAAAGATGCATCAGCCTTATCTGACAAAGCCACTACCGAGAACCAATAACTCGCCCCAGACCAGTCTGATTCTACGGCATACTGGATAGGATTATAGGCTTGTGGTGCTACAGTGATCGTTTTTGCGTCCCAATCTGCCTGAGCTTGTACGCCAAATGCTTCCATTTGTTTCAAGGTCATTTCGATATAGGGTTTTGAACCCAACTCTCCTGTAATTTCCAAAGTTAAGCCTTCTGGCAACAAAGGCGCTACCATCAACAATGCCGAAATATATTGTGAACTTACATCGCCACGAATCGCCAAACGATTGTTTCCTTTAAAATCAAAACCATTTAATTGTAATGGAGGATAGCCTTCAGTTTTTACATAGTCAATTTGAGCACCTAACTCGCGCAAGGCATCTACCAAAATACCAATAGGGCGCTCGCACATACGAGGTGTACCTGTCATGGTTTTGATTTGACCAGTTACCGCATAATAGGCTGTTAAAAAACGCATGGTTGTACCAGCATCAATAACGTCAGCAATAGGGTCATTGGACGCTAATAAACGCATCATGGTTTGCGTATCACGAGCCTCTGCCAAGTTTGACAAATTATCATGCCCTTTGGCAAGTGCGTTGATAATCAAAGCACGGTTAGATTCTGATTTTGAAGACGGTAAAGGAATTTCCGTTTGGAAAGACTGTTGTACTTTGTGTAATAATAACTTTTTCAAGGTCAATGTCGGATTGTGGATGTCAAAGTCGAACCTTGGCATCGTTTATTTGGTTAATTAGAATCTTCCAAAGCATTAGCAAACGCCAGCGTTTGGATTCTTTTCAGAAGAATAACAAAATTAATCCATGAACCTAATCTTTCCTAATTTGTTACATGAATCGCACGACCAAGCGTCGTTTCTGGCTGATTTTGTATTGAGGATAAGATAGAGGTTTGGCAATAAGACCGATTCCAATACATACCCCGCTAAACGCCAATAACCCAGGACTAAGTTTAATGGGTTGGTTGCGCTGTACTTGGTTAAGCACATCAATTAGTGAAAACATTATCCCTCCTGCTGCGATAGTCCCCGCTCCTTTGGATACAAAAGGAATATGACGATAGGGTGAAAATATCATTGCGATATTCTTCAAGGCTATTTCGGAAGTAACATGACTTTCTTCATCTGTAAAGAAAAAAGTACTATCAGCAATCTGTTCAATACGACCAGTATAGCGGGTTTTGTTTCCATTCAATTGGAACGATATATCGCTTTCCTCAAAGAATCTTAGCTTTCGAGCATAGCCTTTAGCATACTCTATTGCCAAATATTTGATCGGAGTGTATTTACCCGTACTATCCACTGCTTTCCGAATACGCCCCAGACGAGTATTTTGGCTCAAAACACTCCAACTTATTAAACTCAATAATAATACAAGCAAAAATCTCATGGTGTAATGTTAAAGATGTTATCAGTTAATGGTATATCTGTTACAAAATCAAAAAAGTATCTTGTCGCTTGCCTAAGGGATATTGCCATTGGAAGTTACGGCTTGGAAGCCTTAGCATTTGCTAGTACTGGTTTGGAAGCCAGCACTAGCATAGCAAGACAGATATACCAATAACAGATAACGATTCATCCTATTCAGGAAATTGACTTTTATCTAGTCCTGGAATAAGTTTTAAGGCATTTTTATAATAAACTTTTTTCAAAATTCCATCCGAAAGACCTAAGCCATACATTCTCCAGAATGCGTGATATTTTTTATGATAAGGAAAATACTCGTCGTTGGTTTCTAATACCCTAAAATAAGTAGCATACTCAGAAGGAACCCATGAGTCTTTTCCAAACAGGATTCGGTCTTGACGTTTTTCAAAAAATCTTTTAGCCGTATGTGGCTGACGACCCAACTCCGCTATCACTGCTCCAATTTCGACATACATATTGGGCATTTCGTCCATCAAGCTATCCAATTTGGGTAAGTTATTCGGATACCAACCCATGTGCGCTGCTATAAAATTAGTTTTAGGGTTTTTCTTGAAAACATTATGTTGTTGCTCAATAAGCTGCTCCCATGTAAAGTCATTAGACTTTTCGCCTGCATTTCGCTTTCTGTCTGGGTGCAATTTGAGTTCGAGCCAACGCTCATTAAAACGGTCGACAGGTTGCCAAAAACGCTCTGGGTCAGCCGTATGAATTAGTACAGGGATGCCTAATTCACCTGCTTTTTTCCAAATTGGATCTAGTCGTGGATCATCGACACGTACCAATTTATCTCCATCTTTTACCGAAAACCCAAGGTTTTTATAAATTTTCAACCCTTTAGCACCACGCAGCTTTACATCTTCTTCTAAAGTTTTAACCGCTTTTTCAGTCCAGCCTTTGGTATTGATATTGGCAAAATCAATATTCGTAAATACCGCAAAACGACTTGGATAATACTGTTTTATCTGCTCGATTTGCTTGGTTAGAGTTTGAGTACTTTTGGCTTCGTCGCTTGTCCAACCTCTACCGCTCAAATTGACCATCAACTTCATATTGAGAGCATTCATATCGGTAATTAACTTGTCCAAATTTTCTTTTTCTTCATGCAAATTCCATTGATGATTATGAACGTCGATAAAAGGAAATTTGGCTTTTGTGGTAATATGCTCGGGTACCACTAAGGTAGATTTGGGCTCGTACTCTTCAAAATTTACCGTGATTTGTTGGGCATAAGAGCTCATACTCAGTAGTAAAGCAGACAATAGTAAATAATTAGATTTCATACAATTGGAGGAATTAATTCAGGTAGTTATGAAGGGGAAATATGATACAGACTATAGTTATTCAAGGGATAATTGAGGTTTTTCTTCATCGTCGGGCAAAATCGTAACGGAGCCATAACGGAAACGACCTTGATATATTTCGAGCAAATGCTCTAATCGCCACGAAGAAATATCGAGTTGGCTGATGGGTATTTCTTGAATTCGTCCGTTATTGACAAAAATCAGGTTTTCGGTATATACATTTTTCTTTACCTCTGGCTTGATATGTAACCCGTGCACCAAAGCCCACGAAACAAAAGGTTGACCAAGCAATTGTATGCCTTCTTGCGAAAGAATAATCTTAGGTTGTGGTTTATTATGTTTCACATAAATCCAACCCAAATAAGAAGATAGTGTCAACATGCAAAGCCCTGACCATAGTTCTGCTTGATTCAAAAAATACACCATATATAGCAGCGCCCCCAAAGCTCCAACTAATAACATATAGCGGTCTTGTGCTTTGGTAAAAATTGTGGTAAGCTCTGGAATATCTGGGTCATCTTCAAATACAGATAGTTCGTTGGGGTCGGTCATACTTGATTAATTATGAATTTTTTAACCTAATTCGGATTTGGGATTTGGGATTTCGGAAATATTGCTAGTTCAAGACTTAGTCTTGGACTTACTTTTTTTAACAGTTTACAACTGAACTAATCTCTTCTTTTACTTATTCTGAATTAATGCTCTAAATAAAACATTTTCTTGCCAGAATCATTCCATTTTTAGATACTTTAACATTTGTCTATAAAAATAGGGCAGCCAACAAGCCTATTTGTCAGCTGCCCTATACTATGTCAAAAGTCTATTTCGAAAACACACAACTTAGGGTGTTACATTCCTTCAATATTAATTTAGTCGCGGATCTGTAGGATAATTGGCCATTACCTTAAAATCACCGCCCATTCCTTTAAGAACAGTTCGCCAAAAAGAATCTGAAGGTGTATCAAATACAATTTCGGAGGTAGCTGAAGCGACAATCCAAGAATCTTGTTCAAGTTCATTTTTGAGTTGCTCACCACTCCAACCCGAATAGCCCAAAAAGCAACGAATATCTTCGGGGTGAAGTACTCCATTGTTCAAAAGACGTTTGACTTGTTCGAAATTTCCACCCCAAACAACGCCTTTGAGTAACTCTTGCCCACCATCTATCAAATCAGGTCGACGATGCACAAAATGTAGGGTATTTTGTTGGACAGGTCCTCCGATAAACAAAGGAACGTCAGGATATACATTTTCTTCTAGGACATCGGCTAGTACTAGATTAGAAGTTTGATTGAGCACCAAACCAAAAGACCCGTAGGAATTATGATGCTCACAAATTAACACTACGCTTCGCTCAAAATTAGGGTCGCCCAAGAAAGGCTCTGAAATAAGCAAGTTGCCCCTATTTACATTCCTGTTCTTCATAATATTCCACGTTTGAGTGTTAAACTAGTACTACAAAAACTAACTTTGTACTGCTTTCTGGCAATAGAGTAAGCATCCAAAAATTAATTGCTGATAGGTTTATCAGCGTATATCGTTTATATTAAAAATACAATGCAAGCGCCAAAACTCCAAACGCTTTTTCTGTCTCTGGGCTCAAATTTGGGTAATCGTGAAGAGAATTTGAATCAAGCAATACAACTTATTAGACAAAACATAAGTACAAATCTTTCTATTTCAAATATTTATGAAACAGAGCCTTGGGGCAACTTAAATCAAGCAGGTTTTTTGAATTTGATATTAAAAATTGAAAATTCTTCTTTACTTCCGCATGAGGTTTTAGAAAAAATCCAAAAAATAGAAATTGAACTAGGGAGAGTGCGTGTAGAAAAATGGGGCGAACGCTGTATTGATATTGATATTATTTATTTCAACGACTTAGTTCTTGACGATACTCAACTGGTAATTCCTCATCCATTTGTACAAGAACGCAAATTTGTGTTAGTGCCTCTTGCCGATGTTGCCCCTGATTGGGTTCATCCTGTTTTGCAAAAAACAACCTTACAAATGCTACAAGATTGCCCTGATAGCGGTTGGATTAAAGTATATGAAGGATTCTAAAACCGTCTATTTCGGATATCGGATGTTGGATTTCGGAAGTGTAATCTTGTATGTTTTGTAAAAAATAGAGGTATTTTACTTTATTTCCGAAGTGACCTCACTTCATTAGGTAGATGGTTAAAACTAATCTATTATACCATAAAGAAAAGTTTGTTTGCAAGGAAAAATATCAAGAACGAATCATAAAAAAAGGCGGTCGAAATGAGTTTTTCGACCGCCTTTTTTTATGCTAAAACTTATGATGACAAACCTTTAAACGCAAATATTGCATCTCTACGGATGAAGTACATATTAAAAAATAATCACTCAGTTCATCTATATTTCTTACAAGTTTTCTGAAACTTTTGATTTGTCCATAGTATCCATTGTACCAAAAACATAATCCCAAAGTGGAGAAGAAACCCCAAATACAGCATTACCATCTTTGTAATGGTGTACTGCGTGGTTAATCCACAATTGCTTCAAGAAATTTTTTGGTGGTGCATACGCATGAACAGCATAATGAACCAACAAATAACTAGCATATCCCCAAATAAAGCCAGGAAAAAATGCATAAGCAGCCTCGCCCATCAATACAAAAAATAATGAAAACAAGGTTACAGCCACTACTATAGCTAATACAGGAGGCATAGCCAAACGAGTTTTATCTTTTGGATATTCGTGGTGTACGCCATGTGCTACATATTGGAATTTGGCACGAGCCTCAGTAGTTGGGTCAATATGATAAACACTTCTATGAACCCAGTATTCGATAAAAGTAAATGTGATAGCACCAACACCAAACAGCGTACCTATCAAAGCGTTTGAAAGGTCTGTATAAGTAAAGGCATACCATCCTAAAACCGCTCCAGATACAAAGAACATCGTTACAGGAACAGCAATGTGAGTTCTAGACAGTTTCTCTAAAATTGGGTTTTCAAACAATTGTTTGGTTCCACTGTTTTTGGGTCTCATTTTTTTCTGATTCGCTTCCATATCGTGATATACGTGATGAGTAGTCCTTCTATTAAAATTGCACTAAAACAATAATTTTAATAGGAATGAGGTCTTATTATTGAATTATAACAACAAAGATACAAACTTTTAAAGTTCCTATTTCCTAATTTTTATTGATTTTTGTCACAATTCACTTTTTTTTCCTACTGTTCTAATCTGTTTTATTCTTCATCAATCATCTACTTTGGGCGATTTTTGTTTGATGATTAGTCGCAAAGACTGATCATAGGTAACATAATTCCAAAGCCAGTTGATGAAGATTAAAAGACGATTTTTGACACCTACAATCGACATAAGGTGTACAAACATCCATGTCAACCATGCAAAGAACCCCTGAAATCTCCAGAAGGGTAAATCCACTACAGCCAAGTTACGCCCAACTGTAGCCATCGAACCCAAATCTTTGTAGGTAAATTCTTCCAATGGATTGCCTCTTAAAAGTCTTGGAAGGTTTTTAGACAATAACTTTCCTTGTTGAATGGCTGGCTGTGCCACTTGCGGGTGACCGTTTGGATAGGCATCCTCGGTCATAAAGGCAACATCGCCAATGGCAAAAATGTTTTGATAACCTTCTATTTGGTTGTATCTATTGACCTTAATTCGTCCTCCGCGAGCTAGTATTTCTGGGTTTAGTCCTTCGATAAAATTAGCTTTAATTCCTGCCGCCCAAACCAAATTATTGGTACGGATTTTTTCACCATTATTCAAATACGCATACTTGCCATCAAAATCGGTTACACGGGTATTTAGGTAAACGTTAACACCCAACTGCTCCAAATATTCCTTCGATTTGATTTGTGCATTTTTTGACATCGGTCCCAACAATTCCCCTCCTGACTCAACGATATATACTTTCATTAAATCAAAATCTAATTCAGGGTAGTCCTTCGGCAATACATGGCGTTTCATTTCAGCCAAAGTACCTGACACTTCCACACCCGTAGGTCCTCCTCCCACAACTACCACTGTCATCAATCCTTGACGGACATCGTCACTATCGGAAACCAATGCATTCTCAAAGTTTTCTAACAACCTGTTTCTCAAACCTAAAGCCTCTCCCACTGATTTCATCGGTAGCGCCTTTTCCTGGATATTTTTTTGTCCAAAAAAATTGGTATCTGCCCCTATCGCCAAAATTAGATAGTCATAGCGAATAGCACCCAATTGCGTGATAATCTCCTGCGAGTCGGTACGCAATTCGGTTACTTCGGTAATACGGACATGAACGTCTTTGTAATGATGAAAGGCCAAGCGAAGCGGAAATGAAATGGCCGATGGTTCTAAGCCTGCGGTAGCTACTTGGTAAAAAAGAGGTTGGAACTGATGATAGTTGTTTTTATCGATCAACACTATCTGAAAGTCTTCGCTATCGGCTAGGTCTCTGGCAATTTTTAAACCACCAAAACCTGCGCCAATGATTACCACACGCTTTTTGGTAGTTTCAGGAATATTGGGTGTCATAGGCATCAATGGAAGTGCTGAAAGTTTTCTATACAACACTCACGGTCTAGTTGTTAATGGATAACGAATCTTGTTAATATTAAATCGGATTTTTGACATCAAACTACAAGCCTAAATCTGATTTTTTTAGCATCCTTTTACTTTAAAATAGAATGTAGAGTGACCCAGTAGTCCCTCTACACTCATCTATACACTTTGTGCCTATTGTACATTTAAGTTTTTGCTATTTTAGTTGCTAGCATAAACAGATTTTAGTCTACAAACATTTTTTCGGGAAATTTCCAGCTCTTTGCTGTAATCTGTTCGTAATACTGTTCGTACAAAGGTAAAATATTAGCAATGTCAAATTCTTTAGCTCGGTCGAGGGCATTTCTCTTGAAGGTTTGCAAACGTTCTTCATCTTCAAGAATGTAAATAGTGTTTTTGGCCATATCTTCTACATCGCCAATTTCACTGATAAACCCAGTTACACCATGAACATTTACTTCAGGAATACCACCAGCATTTGACGAAATCACAGGCACTTCGCAGGCCATGGCTTCGAGCGCAGCCAAACCAAAACTTTCTTTTTCTGACAATAGTAAAAAAATATCTGCTAGTGACAAAACTTCCTCAATAACATCGAGTTTACCCAAAAAGCGTACATCGTTTTGCACCCCTAACTCACGACAAAGCATTTCGATAGAAGTACGCTCTGGACCATCACCAACTAATAGCAATTTGCTTGGTATTTTCTGATTTACCAAATGAAAAACTCTCACGACGTCTTCAATACGTTTTACTTTTCTAAAGTTGGACGTGTGCATGAGCAGTTTTTCGCCATGTGGACATATCGCAATTTTGAAATGGTCTTTTCTGAGTTTTTTAAAGCGCTCTAAATCGATAAAATTGGGAATCACTTGAATATTACTGATAATTTCAAACTCCTCATAAGTATCATTTTTGAGACTTTCAGACACGGCAGTCACTCCATCAGACTCATTAATTGAAAAAGTTACCACAGGCTCGAAAGAAGGGTCTTTTCCCACCAAGGTAATATCAGTACCATGAAGCGTAGTAATAAAAGGAATATGTACCCCTTTGGATTTCAGAATTTGCTTTGCCAAATACGTTGCCGAAGCATGTGGAATCGCATAGTGTACGTGCAACAAATCAAGCTTTTCGGTCAGTACCACATGGACAATTTTACTCGCCAAAGCCGACTCATACGGCAAGTATTGAAACAAAGGGTAGCTTGATACACTTACTTCGTGGTAATAAATATTTTCATTAAAAAAATCTAAACGCGACGGTTGACTGTAGGTAATAAAATGTACTTCATGCCCTGCTTTGGCAAGTGCTTTTCCAAGCTCTGTGGCTACAACACCACTACCGCCATAAGTGGGATAACATACTATTCCGATTTTCATTGAATTACTTGAGATTGAGTGTTTGATGGTAGTCTGATGTACTTCACATTAGATAGTCGAGATAACGAACAAGCTAATGGGGATCGATTTTTATTACTCGTTACTGTTTAAAACTACAAAATAGAATAATATTTATGGAACAGTTACCATTTGGTATCATCATTTAGCCAAGAGTCTTAATCTCTGGGCTGTAATCATTTGGGAATAAGCCAAAAGGATAACGGATATATCATGAATCCTGAAAATCTTTTTGCTTAACAAACGTAATTTATAATTTTCCTCCTTCTTTATTAAAACATGATTTGAGAATACAACACCGAAAAATCAAAATTTTCTCCCGAATCAATAGAATTTCTTCAAGGGTATTCATGTTAGGTAGATAAGAGCATATTAAAAACTTTATTTGGTATTTGTCAAAAAAACGACATTTCCCTTCGCAACTCCTTACTTTTCTTGTCTTGACACAAGAAAAGTAACCGCAGCGGCGGCCGCAAAAGAAAGTCAAGAAATCCTAAACTCGCCTGCGGCTCAAACAACAGGATTTCAGAAAATAAAACACTTAACATCATAAAGTTTTCATTTGGGAGACTTTATGAAATTAAAGAATACTATAATTGACCATATTGCTGATAGCTAATAAATCTATTTTGTAAAAAACATTAGATTTATTCTAGATTAGCTTTTAACAGATACCTCGTTAACTCATAACAACAAATAGAACAAAGCGTGTAATTTTGTTTTCATGGAAAATACTTCTCATAAAGTCACTTTGGGTCAATCTATCTTGGCATTTGTTCGGCTTATTCGATGGCCTAATTTGCTGATTATTGCTTTCACCCAATACTTCACTCGAATCTTCTTGATCCTAGAAGCCGATTTGACGTGGAGCAATGTAATCGAGGTATTGTTAGACTACAAGCTTGCTCTGATTGTGTTATCAACGCTTTTTATTGCGGCATCTGGCTATATCATCAACGACTATTATGATATAAAAATAGACTTGGTTAACAAACCTCATCGGGTTGTTATTGGACGATATATCAAACGCCGTTGGGCTATGGTTATCAACCAAATCTTTAATGTAGCAGGACTTCTTTTAGGTTTATTAGTGGGCAAAAAAGTCTTCTTAGTCAATCTCTTAGCCGTATTTTGCTTGTGGTTATATTCCAATCAATTGAAACGTTTGCCGTTTTGGGGTAACTTAATGATTGCAATTCTCACAGGATTTTCGTTGTTGGTATTGGCAGTACACTATCCTGGGCATCAGCGCGAGGTGTGGATTTATGCAATATTCTCTTTTGAAATTACTCTAATTAGAGAGATTATCAAAGACATGGAAGACCTCAAAGGTGACGAAAAACACGGTTGTAAAACTCTGCCTATCATCTGGGGAATCGCCCGCACCAAATTACTCCTTTATGGCCTTATCGCCATCTTCACTGCTTTACTTTTCATTTTGGCAACCCAGCTCCCACATAGCCGTATTGGATATGTTTTTATGGCATTGATGCTTCCTTTAGGCTTTTTGACCTACCGCTTGGTATATGCAGACAAATCAAAAGATTTTGCTTTTTTGAGTGATGCCTGCAAAATTCTTATGATACTTGGCGTGCTAAGTATGATGCTGGCTTAGGAAAGAAAAAAGGTTTCTCAAATTGCACTAGAATGCTGATAAGTTTTTCTGTATTTTTGTGGGAATTGAGCTTGTGCATGATAAGGCACTAGGCAAAAAGGCACTAGGCACTAGAAATTTTTACTCGTTACTATTCCTTAGTAATACTCTCTTTTAATGGATACTAATGCCTTTTTGCCTATCCCCTCAAAACTCGCTTTAATCACTTCATACCCTAAAAATCATGTATCACGAATCTGTAATGCTTCATGAGTGCGTAGAAGGACTCAATATACGCCCCGATGGCGTGTATGTTGACGTCACTTTTGGTGGAGGCGGGCACTCTAAAGCAATTTTGGAAAAACTTGGCGAAAAAGGCAAACTTTATGCTTTTGATCAAGACCCAGATGCTAAAAAGAATGCCAATCTTATTGAGGATAAACGCTTAGTTTTTATTGAAGCCAACTTTAGATATATCAAAAAATATCTTCGCCTACACGGTGTCAAACAGGTAGATGGGATATTGGCTGACTTTGGTATTTCATCGCACCAAATCGACGAGCCAACTCGTGGATTTTCAACTCGTTTTGACGGCGAGCTAGATATGCGTATGAATCAAAAAGCAGAAGTATCGGCCTATACTGTTATTAATAAGTATCCTGAAGAGCAATTGCATAAAATTTTTGGTATGTACGGCGAAATCAAAAACGCTCGTACACTTGCTGGTGCTATCTGCTCTGAACGAATGAATCAGCCTATCAATACTACTGGTGAGCTCAAAGCAATTTTGGAAAAATATGCCCCAAAATTTAAGGAGTTCCGCTATTTTGCACAGGTATTCCAAGCTATTCGTATTGAAGTAAATCAGGAATTGGATGTCATTCAGGAGTTCCTCGAACAAACACCAGAATTATTGCGCGATACCGACAGCCGTTTGTGTATTATGACTTTCCACTCGTTAGAAGACCGTCTTGTGAAAAACTATATCAAATCAGGCAACTTCTATGGCGAACTTCAAAAAGACATCGTTTACGGAACTGTTGACAAACCGCTCGAAGCTGTGTCTCGCAAACCTATTGAGGCCTCTGCTGATGAATTAGCTCGCAACAACCGCTCTCGTAGTGCCAAACTTCGTATTGCAACATTGTCTAAGTAACGACTCTCAACCTTCTCCTACAATGGCAAGAAACGTTTCGAAGAATGTAACACCCAAATCTAGCTCAACTCGCAAGAGTAATGGCAAGGGACTATTTTCGATTATTGATGCAATTTTCAATATGGATCGCCTCCTTGGGGGGGAGTTCCCTGCTTATCAATTGCGCTATTTGCTTTGGCTATCTTTTTTGATTGTACTCTACATTGCGTCGTCGCTACACTCTGAGAGTTTGATTCACCAAATAGACAAAACCAAAGCTGAAGTAGAAGAGCTACGTGCTGACTATACCACTCAACAAGCTGATTTTATGAAAGCAGGAAAACAGTCTGAAATCATCAAAAGAGTGGAGTCTATGGGCATTGAGGAAAACAAAACCCCTCCTACCAAAATCATTGTTAAAGATTGGTAAGCTTTAAGCCTAATTCCTATGGCTTAAAGTCCAAAACGTAATAAGGCACTCAACCAATAGAAGTTTGTATCTATCAAGCATTTTGTAATCTCGTCGAGCCCGTATTAATGGGTTCTTCAATCAATAATCCCTTTGTTATGAATATCAAGAAAGACATCGTCATACGTATTCGTGCTATGTTTTTGTTTATGCTCTTATTGGCTGCGGGTATTATCTGGAAGATATTTTTTCTACAAACTATCGAGGGTAATAAATGGCGTGAAAAAGCAAAAATGTCTTATGTAGAAGAGCGTACGATTGAGGCTGTTCGTGGAAATATATTTGCCGATGATGGTAGTTTATTAGCTACTTCTCTTCCCAAATACAAATTGGGTTTTGACCCTTTGGTAAGTAGAAGGAATAAGAAAAATGCTAAAATCTATGACGATGGTATAGACTCACTTTGTCATTCTTTAGCCAATTTTTATCATGATAAAACTGCCGAAGAATATTACTCTCAAATCGACCTAGCAAGACGTCGTAAAATCACCTATATCGTCCTCAACAATGACTTAATTTCTTATCAGGATGTTAAGAAAATGAGAAAATGGCCAGTGTTTCGAGCGGGTAAGTATAAGGGAGGCGTTGTATTTGAGAAAGTAAATGTGCGCTATAATCCATTTGAAAAAATGGGTGTAAGAACCATTGGCTATAAAAAAGATAAAGAAAAAGTAGGTATCGAAAATGCTTTCGATGTTGAGCTTTCGGGAACATCTGGCAAAGGTGTCTTCGAAAAAATTGTCGGAGGAAGTTGGCGACCTGTAGAAGGTGGCGAAAAAAGTATTCCTGTTCAGGGGCTAGATGTTCACAGTACGCTCAATGTCAATATTCAGGACGTTGCCGAAACATCGCTCATGAATGCACTTCGCAAGTACCGTGCAGACAAAGGATGTGTGATTGTGATGGAAGTAGCCACTGGCGAAATCAAGGCAATGACCAATCTCTCAAAAGTTGGCAAAGATAGCTCTTATTATTCCGAAACTTATAACCACGCCGTACTCAACCGTACCGACCCTGGCTCGGTATTCAAACTTCCATCAATGATTGCTATTATGGAAGAAGGAGGCTTAGAAAATACTGAATTAGTCAATACGGGCGACGGTACTATCAAAATCGGAACACTCACCACCGAAGATTCAAAAAAGGGTGGTCACGGGACGATTCCTGCGCAAGAGGTTTTTGAAGTATCCTCCAACGTAGGGATTATGCGCTTGATGCAGAAATATTTTGGTGATGCAAAGCAAAAAAAATATTATGAGTATCTGAAAAAGTTTCACTTAAATGAACCACTCAAATTTCAGCTCAAACCAGATGTTTCTCCCGTAATCAACGAGCCAAAAGCTGGTGACAAAACAGCCATGTATTGGAACTCCATTGGTTATGGCGAACTTATCACGCCATTACAAATGCTTACTTTTTACAATGCCGTGGCCAATAATGGCAAATGGATTCAACCTATCATTGTGAAAAGCACCAAAATTGCGGACGCAGTTGTGCAAGATTTTCATGTTGGGCAAACAGTTTATCCAGACCCAATATGTTCAGAAAAAACTTTAGAAAAAGTTCGTAAGATGTTAGAAGGTGTTGTTGAGCATGGCACTGCCAAAAACATCAACAATCCTATGTATAAAATTGCTGGAAAAACGGGTACTTCTCAAAAACTCATCAATGGCAAATACCGAGAAGGAATGTATTATACCTCATTTATGGGTTTTTTCCCTGCCGAATCACCCAAATATAGTATTGCCGTAGTGATTGACAACCCTCGTGGCGTTAAGTTAGAAGCCCTATATGCCAGTGATGCCTGTGCTCCTGTATTTAAAGAGATTGCGGATAAAATTTATGCCAATGATATTCAAATGCATAAGCTCTTGATTAAGGAAGACGGCTCAAAACTAAATTTTGCTAAACAAAAAGTCATTGCACATTCGTCAGATATTAAGGTATTTAATGATGAAATGTCGATCGATAAAAGCCCTCAAACTGAAGGCTGGACTGCTGTAAAACAAGACAGTCAAAACTCGTTCAATTACGAAATCAAATACAATAAGAAGAACCGTGTACCCGACACTCGTGGTATGTCATTGCGCGATGCCATGTATGTATTAGAAAATAAGGGGTTGAAAGTACGAGTAAAAGGAATTGGGAAAGTCACAAGTCAGAGTATCCCTCCTGGCGCAAACTTTACCTCAGGGCGTACCATCGAGCTTATTCTTCAGTAAACAAGAGACGTTATTAGTTAATAGTAATTCGTTATTTGAAGACAGAAATAATAGGAGCTTCAGCCAGCATCTATATGCCATAGGCTAAAAATTGTGCTTGCCTAACGCCTACGGCTTATAGCCTAGAACGTATTAATGCATTTTTTGCTATTTTTTCAATGTATGTAGGTAAATATTCGTATTTTTAGTTTCCCGTATTAAAAATCACAAGCTATTTATCAAGCCATTAATCGCATGACATCTTTTGTGCCGAACCCACAATCAACCGAACCACCACAAAAAAATAAGACCATACGAAACAGCGTTATAGTTGGAGCAGGTCTACTCCTAGGATACTTTCTCTATCATCAATATATCCAAGCACAACTCCAAGTGAGTCAGATGCAAATGAATACTGAGGAAATCAAAACCATCAATACCGATATGGGACGACTCAGGGAAGATATTCAGGATAACAGAGATGGAATTCAAGAAAAACAACGTAAAATCGATGAGCTAAAACAACAACTTGAGACAGTTCAAAAAGAAAGTAAGGAGCAAAGCGAAGAACAACGTAGAGAAATGGTTCAAATGCTCCAACGCCAAATCAATCAGCTTTCAAAAGAGAAAGATGAATTGCAGGTTCGGTTGAATAAAACAATAGGTGAATACGAAACTAAAATCACCAGTTTCCAGAAAATTATCAAGCAAAAAGATAGCATTATTTCAGGGCAAAATACTACCATTCATCAGTTAGAAGATGTACTTGCTCAAAAGCAAAATGAGGTAAAAAAGCTTGAATTTGAACTGAAAGAAACCAATGATGTCATAGAGTCTCTCGACGATAAACTTCACGTAACTATTACCAACGTGAGTTTTTATGCCAACGGTTTTGATGATGCCGACGACGACCTGAGCAATAGCAATAACAAATCGAAAATTACCGAAGTTGGGGTATTTTATTCGCTCAGTCGTGAAATCCGTAGCGCTGAGCATATTCTCGTAGAGCTATCCCTTGGTAATCAACGCATTATAGGCAAGAAAGAATTTTCGAGTAAAGATATTGAAGAAATCCAGAAACAATCAAAGCAAAACGGTATAGAACGTCCTCTGAGTATCAAAATTCAGAAAGGCTCTTTTGATGTTCCACTCAAAATCAACTTCTATGTCAAGGTAGGTAGCCACAAGCAACGACTATTCTTGATTGACTCGAAAGTGATTCCTGCGATTAAAAGTAAAAAGTTTATATAATTCCTGAAAAGCGCTCACAAAGCGCTTTTTATGTTACCTTATGAAAACAGTTACACAAATTTTCCAACAAGTAAAAACAATCTCTGTTTTGGGTAATCCCGAAGTAGAGATTTCTCAACTCACCATCGACTCTCGTCAGGTTGGTCCACAAACGCTTTTTGCTGCCCTAAAAGGCACTCAAACCGATGGTCATTCGTACATCGAAAAAGCCATAGAATTAGGTGCTAGCGCGATTCTATGTCAGGACTTACCAGAAGTGATTCATCCTAATGTAACCTATATTCAAGTAAGCGATTCGGCCGAATCGTTGGGTTATGCTTCATCCAACTTTTATGATAATCCTTCTAGCAAACTTAAGCTAGTAGGGATTACTGGCACAAACGGCAAAACGACCACGGTTACATTACTGTTTAGACTTTTCAGAAAATTAGGATACCGCTGCGGTTTGATTTCGACAGTTCAAAACCAAATCGACGATACCATAATTCCTTCTACGCATACCACTCCCGATTCTATCAATTTGAATAAGCTTTTGGCAGAAATGGCAGAGGCGGGTTGTACCTATGCATTCATGGAGGTGAGCTCACACTCGGTTGTTCAGCACCGTATTACGGGCTTATCATTTACAGGAGCCATTTTCTCAAACATTACCCACGACCATTTAGATTTTCACAAAACTTTTGACAATTATATCAAAGCCAAAAAAGGATTTTTTGATATGTTGCCAAAAACAGCCTTTGCCTTAGTCAATATCGACGACCGTCGTGGCTCAGTGATGGTACAAAACACCAAAGCAAGCATTAGCACTTACTCGCTCGAAACGCTTGCTACCGTAAAAGGTCGTATTGTTTCAGATAGTATTTATGGGTTGGAAATGGAAATTGATAACAAAGAAGTTCATTTTCAATTAATTGGTACTTTCAATGCCTACAACCTTATGGCTATTTATGGTGCAGCTATACTTTTGGGTGAAGACAAAGACGAAGTACTCATCAATATGTCGAGCCTACAAACTGCACCAGGACGTTTTGAACAAATTGTTTCGCCTGATACTCGCAAAGTTGGTATTGTAGATTATGCACACACACCAGATGCACTCGAAAATGTTCTGAAGACCATCAAGCAAATCAAAGATGGGAATCAGCAAGTAATTACGATTGTAGGCTGTGGAGGAAATCGTGATGCGACTAAGCGCCCAATTATGGCAAAAATAGCCTGTGAACTCAGTGATAAAGTTATTCTGACTTCGGACAATCCTCGTTTTGAAGACCCTGAGGAGATTTTGGCACAAATGCAAAAAGGTGTCCCTCCTATCGACTTCAAAAAAACTAAAACTATTATCGACAGAAAAGAAGCGATTCATTTTGCCATTAATGAGCTATCTGAAAATGGAGATATTATTTTGGTAGCAGGTAAAGGACACGAAACCTATCAAGATATTCAAGGAGTAAAGCACGATTTTGACGATAGAGTTATCATCCGAGAAGCTTTTGGTATATAGTCTAGACTTGAGACGATCAAAATATTTAGAGGCAAATTGTCTTATAGATAGCTCAATGCTCCTATTTAGGCAAAACTTTTCCATTTTTTAACAGAGTTTATTCAACAAAAAAGTAGAAATTTGACAAATCAAACATCCCTTTTTCATCAAATTTCTATCCACTGAACCATGCTTTATTATCTTTTTGATTATTTAGATAAACATTTTGACTTCCCAGGTGCAGGGGTATTTCAATATATCACCTTCCGTGCCATTGCTGCCACGATAACCTCATTGGGTATTGCAGCAATCTGGGGCAAAACGGTTATTAACATGCTCCGTAAACTTCAAATCGGTGAGGATATCCGCGATTTGGGTCTTGAGGGACAAATGCAAAAAAAAGGTACGCCTACGATGGGTGGCTTTATTATCTTGTTATCATTGTTGGTACCAACCTTGCTTTTTGCTAAGCTTCACAACGTCTATATTATTTTGTTGATTACAACAGCCGTATGGTTAGGCGCAGTAGGCTTTTTAGATGATTATATTAAGGTATTTCGTAAAAATAAAGAAGGGCTTTCAGGACGATTTAAAATAGTTGGACAAGTTGGGCTTGGACTAATTGTTGGACTTACAATGTGGTTTAACGACGATATCAAAGTACGTACTTACGAAAAAGCCACTATTGCTGCCAATATTGGAGAAGTTCAAAAGTTCACCGATTCCAAAGACTTAATCACGACGGTTCCTTTCTTGAAAAATAACCAGTTTGATTATAGTTATTTGTTGCCCGATTCGATGGACCAATACACATGGATCCTATATGTTCTTGTAGTTATTATCATCATTACGGCTATTTCAAACGGTGCTAACATTACTGACGGTATCGATGGACTAGCTGCAGGTACTTCGGTTATTATCGGTATAGGTTTAGCGATTTTGGCTTATGTGTCTGGGAATAAGGTTATTTCACAATACCTCAACATCATGTTTATTCCAAACAGTGGAGAGCTGGCCGTCTTTTGTGCCGCCTTTGTGGGAGCATGTGTTGGATTTTTGTGGTATAATGCCTATCCTGCACAAGTATTTATGGGCGACACGGGTAGTTTAATGCTGGGTGGTGTAATTGCTACATTGGCCATCGTAATCCGTAAAGAGCTATTGATTCCTGTATTGTGTGGTATTTTTGTGGTCGAAAACTTATCCGTAATCATTCAGGTAAGTTATTTTAAATACACCAAGAAAAAATATGGCGAAGGACGTCGTGTTTTCTTAATGTCACCTCTCCACCACCACTACCAGAAAAAAGGCTATAACGAATCCAAAATCGTCACCCGCTTCTGGATTGTATGTATTATCTTGGTTGTGGTATCATTGGTAACCTTAAAATTACGTTAGAAATAAAGGATAGACTATCTTTAGTCCCAAGAAATAGAGACATTTGTTATTCGGTTGTGACAAATTTCTCACCTAAAAAGGAGTTAACGCACAACGTTAACTCCTTTTTTTATGTCCATAATTATGGAGGTTCACCTCCGAATACAAAATCATTCGGCATTGATACCTTTGTTTATGCCTGTGGTCTAATCAAACAACCGTTTATAAAAACTTGTTAATTAGCCATAAAGTCAACTAAACATTTGATTAACTTTGATGTCAAAAGCCCAAGAAACCATTAATGGGAATTTATCGGTCATTTATCAAAACTGTTTATTGAAATGCTCAAATTCGTTCTTATAGTAGTGCTCATTTTCTTTGTATTTCCAAAATTATTGAAATGGGTATTGAGAGGCTTTGTGGTTTCACAAATCAACAAAGCCCAACAGGAATTTCAACAACAATATAATCCCAATACAAACACCAACCGTCCTAAAAAACGTGATGGTCAAGTAGATGTGGATTTTGTACCACCAAAGTCAGGTAAAAACTCAGATGACTTTAATGGCGGCGAATATATCGATTACGAAGAAGTAAAATAATAGTATTAGCGATTGGTAGTCAGCTTTCAGCAATATCCAAAGCATATTCCTTACAAGGTATCTGCTTTTTCATTTCTAGTTTTATAGAATGTTGTTATTTATCTGATAGCTGACTGTCCAAATCATTTTACTTAAAGACTAGCAAGTACTTGATTAATTGGATAATTCAAATATTACCCAACCACGATTTAAATATCTATTTTATCAATGAACATCATTTTTCATCTATAAAAATAGGCTTTTCAAATCCTATTTTTATTCATTTATCTAAAAAATCACACAAACATCGACTTTTATCAACTATAAAATCGTATTTTTGTAAAAATCAGTAGAATGATTAAGTGTAAACCACATATAATATTTTCTATTTTCATTCTATTATTGATGTTCATACACATTAATTCAGTTGTAGCTCACAATAGTCAAAATTGTACAAAAGAAAGATTTTATACGCCAAAACGATTATACAAGTCTTTTCAATTGGCTCCTCTTAGCTCACAACAAACACAACATCCATCGGATGATTTTGACCTAACGACTTCTGATTCAAATCAAGAAGACGAAAATCAAGATTTTTCATCCAATTCAAATCTGTGTTTGTTAGAAGAACCAAATCATTGGTTAGGAGTATCAATATTGACACGAATCACAACTGGGTATTTCTTAAACTATTATGGTGTAGAACTAAAGCAGTTTACACCCCCTCCTCGGTTATAACATATTATCTTTCCACTAGAATACCTACTAGATTCAAAAAACAGCCTCTGTTTCAGAGATTTGAAACAGAAAATGATACTTTTTGAATTATACTTCATCCAATTAATCAACAAACAAAAAACAACTGTTGGAGATGCTTGTCGGAGCATCTCCAACTACTTTCCTATTCAATACAGTAGGCTATAGCTCATAATTTCTCCTTTCCATAATTTTTGAATTTATAAAATTGTTACAGTTTGTTAGTAATAACGTAGCATTGAAAATCCACATAATCAATGGTTTAGCTCAATAGATACCTTAACTCAACTAAAGCAATAAGCACTTTGATTCAATATATTGATAAGCTCAAAAGACAGGAGGAGTACATCCTTTTGTCACTTGAAGATTATCTCATTCAGACAAATAGAAAAATTATGAAGAGAATTCTGTTCGCAGCCAGCCTTTGCGTACTATTGGCATCCTGCAACAAAAAGGAAGAAAAAGCTGACATCACGCTTGAAAACTTTACAGTAACCTCGCCAATTGTGGTGGATACTTTTTTGCACAATGATTACGTAGCCGAAATCAATGCGGTACAAAATGTAGAAATCAGAGCTCGCATTAAAGGCTATCTAGAGAAAATTTACATCGATGAAGGTAAATATGTACAACAAGGTCAGTTGTTATTTACCATCAACAACCCCGAATTGAAAGAAGAGTACATGCGTACCAAGGCAGTAGTCAGAAGTACCATGACAGAACTCAAAGCCGCTGAACTCGACTTTAGTAATGTAAAAAAACTAGTTGATAAAAACGTAGTTTCGAAAACTGAACTTGAACTTGCTCAAAACAAAGTAGAGCTTGCTAGCGCCAAAGTGGAAGAAGCGCAAGCCAATGAGTCTTTTGCCAAAATCAAACTCACTTATCTTCAAATAAAAGCACCCTTTAATGGGATTGTCAACCGTATTCCAAACAAACCTGGGAGTTTGATGGAAGACGGAACTTTATTGACAACCATTTCTAAAAACGATGAAGTTTTTGCCTATTTTGATGTTTCTGAAAAAGAATATTTAGACATTGCTGATAATGCTCGAAAGCAAAAAGACACAGCGCCACAAGTAACGCTCCTACTAGCCAACGGTGAAGAACATGATTACAAAGGTCATGTAGAAACTAGTGAAGGGGAATTTGACAAAAGCACTGGTAATATTGCCTTTCGTGCACGCTTTCCAAACCCTCAAAAAGTCTTAAAACATGGTGCAACGGGTAAAGTTCGCATTTTACAACGCTACCGCAATGCAATGATTATTCCTCAAAAAGCTACTTTTGAGATTCAAGACCGCATGTATGTGTATGTAGTCGATAACAAAAACAAAGTAAAATCTAGGGCTATTAAAACCTCCAAACGTTTACCACATTTCTATATCATAGATTCAGGACTAAACACAGACGACCGAGTGGTATATGATGGTATTCAAAACTTAAAAGAAGGTTCGGAAATCAAACCGAAGTTTGTGGCACTCAAAACGATTGCCAAAGAGCTTTCTAAAACAGATTCCAATTAGTAGAGACCCTAAGATTTTTCACTATGTTTAGTAATTTCATCAATAGACCCGTGCTATCGTTGGTAATATCCATCTTCATTGTGATTTTGGGCTTATTATCAATGACTAGCCTCCCTGTGACGCAATATCCAGATATTGCTCCTCCAGCCGTAACTGTTACAACCAAGTATACAGGTGCCAACGCCGAAGTTTGTGCCAAAGCTGTAGTGACTCCTCTCGAACGAGCCATTAATGGTGTACCTGGCATGACCTATATGACTTCGGTATCGGGTAACGACGGTACAAGTATTATTCAAGTGTATTTTGAAGTAGGTACCGATCCCGACGTAGCAGCGGTAAACGTACAGAACCGTGCGACTACCGTGCTTGATGAATTACCTGAAGAAGTAATCAAAGCTGGGGTTGTAACCGAAAAAGAAGTCAATAGTATGCTTCTTTACATCAACTTGATTAGTGAAGATACTACGCTCGACGAAAAATTCATTTACAACTTTGCAGACATCAACGTATTGGCAGAATTAAAGCGTATCAATGGTGTAGGCTTTGTCGACATCATGGGTTCGCGAGAATATGCTATGCGTGTATGGCTTAAGCCAGGGCGTTTGGATGCCTATCAACTTTCGGCAGAAGATGTTATCAAAGCACTTCGTGAACAAAACGTAGAAGCAGCCCCAGGTAAAATCGGTGAAAGTTCTGGTCGTCAGGCTCAATCACTACAATATGTATTGCGCTACACGGGTAAAATGACCCAAAAAGAACAGTATGAAAATGTAGTGATCAAAGTAACTGATAGTGGCGAAATGCTCCGTTTAAAAGATGTGGCTGATATTGAATTTGGCTCATTGGATTATGATGTACTATCAAAAGAAAATGGAAAGCCATCAGCTGCTATTGTACTTAAACAGCGCCCAGGCTCGAATGCAAGTCAGGTTATTGCAGATATTAAAGCTCGTCTGGAATTTTTGAAGGAAACTTCTTTTCCTCCAGGAATGACTTATACGCTAAGTTATGACGTATCCAGATTCCTAGATGCCTCGATTCATGAAGTAGTCAAAACTTTGTTTGAAGCATTTATCTTGGTAGCTATTGTGGTATTCTTATTCTTGCAAGATGTCCGTTCTACCTTGATTCCTGTGTTTGCCGTACCTGTATCCTTGATTGGTACGTTTGCTTTTATGCAATTGTTTGGGTTTTCGATTAACCTACTTACTTTGTTCGCATTGGTTTTGGCGATTGGTATTGTAGTCGATGATGCCATTGTTGTGGTAGAGTCTGTCCATGCCAAAATGGAAGAAAAGCATCTGAGCGCTAAACTTGCCACTATCGAATCTATCAACGAAATCAGTAGCGCTATTATCGCTATTACGTTAGTGATGTCGGCAGTATTTATTCCTGTAGCATTTTTGGATGGTCCTGTTGGGGTATTCTATCGACAATTTTCAGTGACTATGGCGATTGCGATTGTAATTTCGGGGGTCAATGCTCTTACGCTCACACCTGCTTTGTGTGCCCTAATTTTACAGAATCCTCATCATGGTGAGAAAAAGCAAACGATTGTAACTCGTTTCTTTGATGCTTTCAACCATCAATTCAACCGACTGACTGGTCGCTATGGCTCATTACTCAAAGCGATTGTCAATCGTAAATTAGTGACGTTGGGAGTACTAATCGCATTTAGTATCGGCTCGTGGGGTGTAGCTAGTATCTTACCTACCAGCTTTATTCCTACTGAAGACCAAGGAACGATCTATGCTAGTGTAACCACACCTGTAGGTGCTACGCTTGAGCGAACAGAAGAGGTCATGAACCAAATTGATAAGATAGCTCAAACCTTACCAGAGGTATCTTCTATATCAAGTTTATCAGGTTTTAGTATGATGACCGACGGTGTGGGTGCCTCATTTGGTATGAGTACCATCAACCTAAAACCTTGGGAAGAAAGAAAAGCTACCGCAAACAAATTGATTGATGAGTTAATTACTAAAACAAAACATATCAAAGGTGCCGATATTCAATTTTTCCCTCCTCCTGCTGTACCTGGATTTGGTAATGCCAGTGGTTTCGAAATGCGTTTATTGGATAAAACAGGGACAGGTAATCTTCAAAATATTGCCAAGGTGGCGGATGATTTTATGGAAGAACTCCAAAAGCGTCCTGAAATCAAAAATGTGTTTTCGAGCTTTAACCCTAACTTTCCTCAGTATCTCATTCATGTTGACCAAGATTTAGCCGCCAAAAAAGGTATCTCGGTAGACAACGCCATGAGTAACCTTCAATCTCTGATTGGTAGTTTTTATGCAACCAACTTTATTACTTATGGACAAATGTACAAAGTAATGGTTCAGTCTGACCCTAAATTTAGAGCACAGCCTGAGGATATTATGAAGTTGCGTATCAAAAACAAAAATGGAGAAATGGTTCCTTACGCCATTTTTAGTAGAATCGAGCGCGTGTATGGACCAGAGCAATTGACACGATATAATATGTATTTTTCGGCAATGCTCAATGGTGAGCCTGCCCCAGGCTATAGTACAGGTGACGCCATCAAAGCTATCAAAGAAGTGGCAAAAGCTAAACTTCCTCGTGGTTATACCTACGAATGGTCGGGCATGACACGTGAAGAAGTTTTATCTGGCAACCAAGTAGTTTATGTCTTCTTAATTTGTTTGTTGTTTGTCTATTTATTGCTTTCTGCACAATACGAAAGCTTTATTCTACCTCTAGCTGTATTGATTTCATTACCTATTGGGATTTTCGGTTCTTTGTTTTTCTTGTACATCTTCGGTCTGGAAAACAATATTTACGCCCAAGTTGCCATGGTTATGTTGATCGGGTTGTTGGGTAAAAATGCCATTTTGATTGTAGAGTTTGCTATGCACGAGCAATCTCAGGGACGAACCATAGTCCGAGCAGCAATTTCAGGGGCTATAGCTCGTTTCCGCCCAATTTTGATGACCTCTTTTGCTTTTATTGCTGGATTACTACCCCTTATGTCAGCGTCAGGTGCTGGGGCTATTGGTAACCGAACCATCGGTACAGCTGCGGCAGGCGGAATGTTATTTGGTACTGTTTTCGGTATTGTCATTATCCCTGGGCTTTATGTACTTTTTGCAAGCCTAGCTGGTAAAAAGAAATCCAAAAACAATAAAAAAATTGAAGAAGCTTATGTTTAGATATAAAAAAGGTCTTTTATTCGCCCTTGTAATGCTTGGATTCAGTGCTTGCAAAATCAAGCCTGAAATTCCACAAAACAAGCCTTTACTGGTAGCTTCTAGTACTTTTACCAGTTACTCTGACTCAACACAAAAAGAGATACCCAATATTGGGACATTTTTTGCTGATACTACGCTATCTGCGCTAATTGATACGGCTTTGCAAAACAATTTTGATTTGCAAGTGGCTGTTCAACGAGTAGAAATAGCTCGTGCAGGGATTCGTTTTAGTCGAGGTTTGGGTATTCCAGAAGTTAGTGCTGGCGTCATTGCAGGTGGAAAAAAGTTTGGAGATTATACCATCGATGGAGTTGGAAATTATGACACGCAATTTTCGACTAACCTAAATGACAAACAAAGCATCCCACAACCTTTCATTCCAGATTATATGCTTGGATTGCAGTCTTCATGGGAAATTGATATATGGGGAAAACTCAAAAGTCAAAAGAAAGCAGCTTTGGCTCGATTTCTTTCTTCAGAATTTGGGAAAAATTTAGTGCAAACTCAGCTAGTAGCCGAAATTGCAGATGCCTATTTTGAGCTTTTGATTTTAGATAATGAGTTAGACTTTTTAGAAGAAAACATTAAACTACAGCAGTTTTCGCTCGACATTGTCAGAGTAATGAAGCAAGCAGGTGAAGCCAATCAGCTAGGGGTAGAACTACTGAAAGCTCAATTATTGAGCTCAGCTGCTATGAAAGTGGAAGTAAATCAACAAATTATCCAGAATGAAAGTCGAATCAACTTTTTGATGGGTCGTTATCCACAGCCTATCAAGCGACCAAAATTTGCTTGGGAGAAAGTTATTCCACCAACACTTTCGGCTGGAGTACCATCTGGATTACTCAAAAACAGACCCGATATTCGTCAAGCAGAGTTGGAATTGCAGGCACGAAATGCCGATTTATTTACGGCTAAAGCGGCATTCTATCCTTCTTTTAACATCAATGCCAACTTAGGCTTACAGTCTTTCAAGGCATTGCTTTTACTAAATCCAGCTTCAGCTGCATACGGTCTTGCAGGGAGTCTAATGGCTCCTATTGCCAATAGAAGAGCCTTGGCCGCAGATTTGATGGCGTCACGTGCCGAACAAAAAACCGCTTATATTGGCTATCAGAAAAGTATTGTAAATGCCTTTACTGAAGTTTACAATTACCTTTATTTGATAAAAACCAACGCTGATATTTATAAATTAAAATCAGAAGAAGTTAACACGCTGAAAAATTCGATTGGGATTTCGACAGACCTTTTCCGTTCGGGTCGTGCTACGTATTTGGAAGTAATTACTGCTCAAAAAAATGCACTACAGTCACAAATTGAGCTAATTAACGTGAAGAAAAAGCAATACAATGCCGTAGTGGGATTATACCGAGCACTGGGAGGTGGCTGGAAGTAAAGTTAGTTATGAATTTTAGAATTGAGATTATTCTCTAAATTTTCATCAAAAAAGCGGTTGGAAAATATTTTCCGACCGCTTTTTTGATAATATGACTCGGCTTAAGACGCAATCATTGCGTCTCTACCGCTAGAATACAAATTTTAAAATAATCACTCATTCGCTCAATCTCAATTCACTCAATAATTAAGAATGGCTCATGATTAAAAGTCGCTTATCTTAAATCTCTTCTTTCAACAATTTTTCTACGACTTCAGGAAAGTGTTTATGTTCTAATACCTGTCCTTTTTTAGCTACATCTTCAGGGGTATCAGTAGGTGTTACAGGATACGATGCTTGAAAAATGATAGCACCTTCATCATAACGCTCATTCACATAGTGAATTGTAATACCTGATTCGGTTTCTTTATTTTCTACCACCGCTTCGTGTACAAAATGTCCATACATACCTTTCCCTCCAAATTTTGGTAATAATGCGGGATGAATATTGATGATTTTGTTAGGAAATGCCGCTACCAAATTCGAAGGAATCAGCCACAAGAAACCTGCTAAAACTACCCAATCAATTTCGTTTTCTTTCAATAAGTCTACAATCTTATCTGACTTAAATTCGCTTCTATTAAACAATACCAAAGGAATATTTAAACGTTCTGCACGTTGGATTACACCAGCAGAAGGATTGTTACAAAGAATCAGTTTGACTTGAGCCAAATCTGAATCTTTGAAATATTCTACCAAACGCTCAGCGTTCGAGCCTGATCCAGAGGCAAATACGGCAAGATTTTTCAAGATTTTTGAGGGAGTTTTATTCTACATTTTTTTACAAATTTATAGGATACGTTCCAACCATACTACTGCAATTGTACTCTTTATTCAAAAATGAAAAAGATTCTAAACGCATTAACTTCAAAAATCATGAAAATTAGGCTTCTATTTTTGCTTATTATGATTGGAGCAAGTGCTTGTCATCCAATAGAGAATGATGCCACTGCTAAGGGAAGTATCAGTAATTTGGATAGCCTAAAAGGCACTTGGACACTCAAATATGTTTTTCTAGGTGATGTTATTGATCAACCATGTTCATCTAGCAAAATGCCACATGATATAACACTCAACATTACCAGCCAATTGGTCGAAAACACTTCTGACACCTATGTTATAAATGGTCAATCTGCTGTCAATTCGATTTTTGGCGGACTGAAAATCCTATCGTTTGATGAGAATACTCAGACTGGGAAAGCAACTGTAACACAATTAGGAAGTACTAAAATGGCAGGACCAGAAGATTTAATGAATTGTGAGTTGAGATATTTCACTCTCTTAAATGCCACCAAAGATTTTAAGATATTTAAAGATACTGATGGGAAAACTTACTTACACCTTGGCGACTTCAAGACTGATAATCAGCCCTCTAGGAATGGAGGAATGTATTTAGTTTACACCAAAAATTAGGATAGACGTTTTAAACCTTTTTTGAAAAAGTTGTCTTACTAATTAAATTTTGAAATTACATCGATTGAGATACCAAGATATTACACCTAAAGAGGTACTGACACACACATTATGCACCTCCGTTAAAGTTAATATTGAATACGGCAAACACAGGGATAGATTTGCTTTGTGGAAAAGCTCCAATTATCTTATTTAGATAGTGTACTAGCAAGAATTCCTGCCTTTCCTATTCATTTTCAGACATTACACCGCTTAATGTATAAAAAATTGCTTACTTCTAACCTATCGATGGGGGCTACTTTGGTAGCCCTTTATTTTTGTCATCCTGAATTTTAGTATTATGTCACTAAGTGGAATCGTCAGTCAAGAGCTAGTCATATTGTTAATTTTAACAATAAATCCGTGTTACGCTTTAACCCAAGTATTTTTTTCCTTCAATCAAAAAAAGCGGTCGAAAAATAATTTTCGACCGCTTTTTTTGATACTATATTTCGGAAGGAGACCTATTTAGACGCAAAGCATTGCGTCTCTACTCATGAAATGTAGATTTAAAGAATAATCACTCATTCGCCAAATCGCCATACAAAACATAGTCCAAATACCCATGATTTCTATGCCAAACTAAAACTCTAATAACTTTCTAAAATTTAGTATTGAAAAAATTCCTCTAATCACTATAACTTGCAATAAAAATACCACTTAACCATTTATGAGACCTCTGTTTATATTATACTTCATCAGTTGTACTGCATTTCTGACGGGCTGTGTCGTTGAGGAAAATCTCAATGTAAGTCCACACGAGTTTGCAGACATAGTTAAGAATAATCCCGACATACAAATTATTGATGTGCGCACTCCTCAAGAATGGAAAGAAGGGAAAGTAACATCAGCCAAATGTATCGATTATTTTGACCCAGATATATTAGAGAAAATTGAGTCATTAGATAGAGACAAGCCTGTATTACTATATTGTGCTACAGGTGGAAGAAGCTCTGAGATAGCCGAGCTTCTGAAGGAATATGGCTTCAAAAAAATTTATAACCTTAGAGGTGGTTACAAAGATTTGCTGAAAGAAGGTCTACATTAAGACCTGAATCATACGATAGTACATACCACGTACTTACTCTAAATCTATTTTTTTTCAAAAATAAATACCTTTAAATAGCTTTCTTTTTCTACTATCTTATCCAATCTAAATTGATTTGCTTCTAGTAAATCTACGAGTTGAGTTTCTGAAAAAAGAGGTAACCCACAGCCTTCATGTATTTGTCCTTGGGTCAAGGCTATTTCTTCTTCAATAATAAGTTTTCCTACTGGCTTGAGAATTTGTGATACTTCATGCAACATTTCTTCCAGATATTGAAATTCGTGGAAGGCATTGATGATTAATACCTTATCGAAAGTATTCTTAGGCAAATTTGTTTTTTGTGGGGTTCCTAATATTGCGTAAAATGTCCCGTCTATTGCTCGCCCAAGTTGACGTTCCCAATACGCTTTTGCATAAGCGACTTCTTCTTCATTACAACTGTATTCATCAATATCTTGGATATAAAATGTTAAGCCTGATTGCATGCTGGCTAAGCCTATTTCCCACACCCCAGATGCCGCTCCTATCGAGGCGATGACATCGCCTGTATGTAACTGATATGCTTCAAATGATTTTTTCATTGGTCATAAAAACACAAAACCCTCACCGAAATGAGGGCTTTGTTAGTTTCTTTCTGAAAATTAGACTAAATACTTTCTAATTCAATATGCTCTGGCTCTGCTGTTTCTGCAAACAAACGAGCTTTCATTACATCTTCTAGTTTTACATTAAAGAATACCTTATGAATGTCAAAAGGTTCAATTCCTAAATCTTCTGGATTAGCCAAATGCTTGTATGACCCATCCTCTTGCATTTCATACGTATTGACGTTGTCACGCAAATTACATTGTAAAATATGAATTGCCTGTTGACGTACTTGGTTGGTCACCAACTCAAATAGCGACTCAATACGACGGTCAAAGCTACGCACCATAACGTCGGCAGAACCACCATATACTCTAGGACTTCCATTGTTGTGGAAATAATATACACGAGTATGTTCCAAGAAATCTCCTACGATTGAGCGTACTTTGATATTGTCTGATAAACCTTTGCGTCCTGGACGAATACAACAAATCCCACGCACAATTAACTGGATTGGCACACCAGCTTGAGAAGCTTTGTACAGCTCATCGATGGTGATTTTATCCTGCAATGAGTTTATTTTGATACAAATACCGCTAGGCAAACCCGCTTGAGCATTTTTGGCCTCATTACGAATCATATCTACCAATTTGTTACGCATCTCACGAGGAGCCGTAATCAAGTATTTATAACTATGTGGCTGCGAATGCCCTGTGATTACATTGAAAAATTCTGAAATATCACGTGTAATTACCTCATTGGTTGTCAACAAACCAATATCAGTATAAAGTTTTGCTGTATCTTCATTATAATTTCCTGACGACAAGTGAGCATAACTTACCACTTGATTACCTTCAGAACGAATCACCTGCAAAAGCTTCGTATGTGTTTTTAGACCTGGAATACCATAAATTACAAAACAACCTGCATTTTGAAGACGCAAGGCTTCACGGATATTGTTTTCTTCATCAAAACGAGCTTTCACTTCAAACAATACCGAAACGTGTTTACCATTTTCGGCAGCGTGAAGGAGTGCATCTGCAATACGAGAATTTTTAGAAATACGATACAACGTAATCTTGATTGCCAAAACCTGAGGGTCGTCGGCAGCTTGTTCAAGCAATTGTAAGACAGGTTCAAAATTGTTATAAGGGTGATGCAATAGAATATCTCCTTGTCTTACTGTCTCAAAAATATCGGCCTGTTTTACCGTTGATAAGCCCAATGGAGGTACCGCAGGATGCTGCTGAACCAAGCGGCTTTTAAACTCTGGATATTTAATGATTTGCCAAAAAGCCGTAAAATCGATAAGGTTTCCATTGTAGAAAACACCATCTTTTTCCAGCTTCCAACGTTTCATCATCATTTCGAGCATCCACGGCGAACAATCAGGTTCGATTTCGATACGCGTTACACGACCCAAACGACGGTCTTTGATTTTCTTCTTGATTTCGTCGATAAAATCTGTTTCTGAATCTTCATGCTCTACCACATCAAAATCACCATTACGTGTGATACGGAAAAGGGCAATCGATTCAATTTCTACATTTTTGTAGAGTTTCCACATTTCATGACGAATAATCTCTTCGATTGGGAAGAAGACAATTTCATCCTCGCGCTCAAAAACAAAAAAACGTTTAAGGTTTTGTGGAATTTGTACGAAACTAATTTTACTATTTTCACCACCTTTAAGAGGTTCGTTTTTAATAAAATCAATTTCGCCAGAAGGTATGCGAGTAACCACCCCAAAAATTAGCGTTTTTGCCAGCAAACTTGGGAAAGTATGCGTTTGGTCAAACACCATTGGGGTAAGCATTGGATATATCGTGCGATTGAAGTAATCGGTTACTTTCTCAAGTTCTTCAGAATACAAATCACCAATCTTAATAATTCTAAAGCCGTTTTCAGTACATAGTGGTACGATTTCTTCTTTATAAAGGCGTTGTTTTTCTTGGACAAAAGCCTGAGTAGCAGCCATCAAAGTTTTTTTAAATGGAATTTCTCTCAAACCAGAATAGTCGCTACGCTCCTTACCAAAGTCGATGTAGTTATATAAAGAACCAACTCTAATCGAAAAAAACTCATCAAGATTTGAAGCCGTAATCGCCAAAAATTTCAGTCGGTCAAATACATTTCTTCGAGAGTCACGTGCTTGGTCTAATACCCTCTCATCGAATTTTAACCAACTCAAATCTCGACTGATATAATCCGACTTCTCTATAACGTCATAAGAGCGATTTATGACTTTTTCAAGACGACGTTTTTCCTCTGGTGTTTGTTTCGTATTCATAAAATTACCCAAAAATGAAAAAAGATTCTCGACTAGAGAACCTATTTCACCGCGTTTACGATATTTTCTTCTTAGTCGTTGCATAAATTTTCAGAGGTTATACTATAAAACCTTAACGAAAACCTTGCTATTTTATTCTTGCATTCCACCCTTAATTGCTTCATAATCAGAACGTAAACGACCCATTTCTTTTACCAAAAAGGTTTGTAATTGTGCATTAAATTCCTTTTGATCTTCTGGAGATAAAGAAGCGTATAAATTCTTCAATTCTTGGTTTATTGTGGCTCTTTCCTCAGCAGAAGAGGCATTCATTGAACGAATGTGAAACTGTTTAAAATTAAATTCTGACATTGTAAATGGTGGAATAGACAAATTTAAGGTTTATCATTCATTGTAATATTAACAAAACGTTAAATTAACAAATGCCAAGCCTTTTAAAAAATTTATGGAGCGAAATGTTTACCCTATTATAGAAAAAATATGATTCTATCATCAATAGAAAGGTATAACGGATATAGATAAGGCTCTTGCGACTCATTTTTTTAAAGTCAGTCTCCTACTCTTGCTAAAACTATAACTTGTTACTGGCTTACTTTATTTCAAAATTGTATTTAAAAAAGATTACTCCTCACTTTGTCTCTCATCAACATCAAAGTTATGTGTCTTTCCTGATTGAGTGAATGGTGGTTGAGTGATTATGTAAAAATTTGTATTCTAGCAGTAGAGACGCAATGATTGCGTCTTAAGCCAAGTCATATCTAGCATAGTAGCATCAAAAAAGCGGTCGAAAAATATTTTTCGACCGCTTTTTTGATAAAAACTTGGAGAATAACCCTATTCTAAAAATTCGGGATGACTCATGTTTGATAAACTGTCAAGATAAATCTGTTGATTTTCTCGTTTGCGAAGCTTTATTATCTTTTGTAGTAAGATACGATAGACGCTTTCGCCAAGGTATTTTGCCACAAATAGAATCCTACAATCTCAGGATTTGTATTTTCGTCTAAGCCCAATTTATCTGTTTTCAAAGCATGAATTGTAAAAATATATTGGTGAATACCATGTCCTACTGGTGGACAAGCTCCTCCAAATCCTTTGGCACCATACGAAGTAACACTCTGGATAGCACCTTTTGGAGCTAATCCTTTTGTCAAGTCACCTGCACCTGATTTTAATTCTTTAACATTAGCAGGAATATCAAAAACTACCCAATGCCAAAAACCACTTCCTGTTGGTGCATCTGGGTCATATACCGTAATGGCAAAGCTCTTTGTTCCTTCTGGAGCATTTTCCCACAACAATTGAGGTGAAATATTTTCACCACTACATCCGAAACCATTAAACTCTTGTTTTTTGGTAAACTGTCCACCAATATCGTTACTTTTTAAAGTAAAAGTTTGTGCATAAGTACCTGCAAAAGCTGTTAAAACAAAAGCTACAATAAGTAATAATTTTGAGCGTAACATATTAATAAGGTTTTAATTGATAAGAATAAAGGTTTTTCAGCTAGTAAGATTATTCTTTCTGCTAATATCCTTTTGTACACTACAAAATTACAGGATTGAAATCTAATAGGGGTATTGCTTTCGGTTTAATTACTTATGAAAAAAGGTCAAACTAAGCAATCTGTCTTGGACTTACGCCAAACTGATGCTTAAAGGCAGCGCTGAAATTAGATAAATTCTCATAGCCAAATAACTGGTATATCTCCGAAGCTTTCATTTCTCCTTGGCTTAACATTTCCTTGGCTCGTGCGAGGCGCTTGGCTTGTAACCATTTACCGGGGCTTTCATGGTAGATACTCATAAAATGACGTTTGAAGGTAGACAAACTCATATTACACAAAAAAGCAAGCTCTTCTAAATTAAGATTGGTGTAAAGATTATCCTCTATGACTTTTCTAAAGGAAACTTCTTGCTGATTGAGTAACAGTCCTTGTAGAAACACCACAAACGAGTCGCCATATTTGTCTATCAAATAAAGCATAATTTCTTCCCATTTTAAGGTCAATATAGCCGAATTGAGTAACTGAGGCTTTTGAAGATACAACCTCAGCGACGCAACCAAATGCTGAATGTAGTTATCTTGTTCTAAGACAAAAAAAGCATTTTGTCCTTCTGCTTTCGCTCGAACAAATTGAGGGTATTTCAGAAAAAAGTTAGATACATTTTCTGGCGAAAAGAATAACAACACACTCTGATAAGAATTACTATCGCCCAAACATTCGGACATCAAACAATTGCCTGATGCCATCACTACAGCATATTGCTTATCAACCTGTACAGTATCATTCGAAAAATGTATTTTCTTTTGTCCATGTACCAAAAAACTAATCACATGCTGACGCAAAGTCACTTTGCTATTAAGATGATCTTCGGCAGCATGATAATCAAAGACATTCAATTCAGGTAAATCTCCCGTCTGAAATAAATCTTGTGGTATGGTATGCGTGGTAGCCTGCATGGATAATAGCTGATTGAGTGGGTGAGTGATTTAGTGATTTTTTAAATCTGTATTCCAACAGTAGAGACGCAATGTTTTGCGTCTTAAGCCGATTCATTTCTAGTGTATATTAAAAAGGCGGTCGAAAAACCAATTCCGACCGCCTTTTTAATAGAATATTTTAGCAAATAGTTCATGAGCTTTAGACACAAAATATGGCATCTCCACTAGTAAAATTTATGAAAAACAATCACTCATTCACTCAATCACAACTTACTAAATAGCAAGATGACTAAACATCTACTTTCGCATATTTGGCATTTTTCTCAATAAACTCACGACGTGGGGCTACTTCGTCACCCATCAACATAGAGAACAAGTGATCAGCCTCAGCTGCTGACTCGATTGTTACCTGCTTCAAAGTACGAGTATCTGGGTTCATGGTTGTTTCCCAAAGCTGTTCGGCGTTCATTTCACCCAAACCTTTGTAACGTTGTACACCTACTGAACTTTCCTTGTCACCACCCAATTCACGAATTGCAATATCGCGTTGTGGTTCTGTCCAACAGTAACGTGATTGCTGACCTTTTTTCACTAAATACAAAGGAGGTTGAGCGATATAGATATAACCATTGTCTACCAAATCCTTCATATAACGGAAGAAGAACGTCAAAATCAACGTACGAATGTGAGAACCATCGACATCGGCATCGGTCATGATAATGATTTTGTGATAACGCAACTTTTCGATATTCAAAGCACGCTCATCACCATCTTTACCAAAGCTTACACCCAACGCTGTAATCATATTCTTGATTTCGTCGTTTTCGTAAATTTTATATTCTTGCGCTTTTTCTACGTTCAAAATTTTACCACGCAAAGGCAAAATTGCTTGGAATGCACGGTTACGACCTTGTTTTGCCGTACCACCTGCAGAGTCCCCTTCTACAAGGTACAACTCACAAGTAGCAGGGTCACTATCCGAACAGTCAGCCAATTTACCTGGCAATGAGTTACCACCCAATACCGTTTTACGCTGCACCATTTCACGAGCCTTACGAGCTGCATGACGAGCTTGTGCTGCCAAGATAACTTTAGCAACGATTTGGCGAGCCTCTTTTGGATGCTCTTCCAACCAAGTTTCAAGCATATCAGACATCGCTGCTGATACCGCACCCGAAACTTCACCGTTACCTAATTTTGTTTTAGTCTGACCTTCAAATTGCGGTTCAGCTACTTTTACTGAGATTACGGCAGTCAAACCTTCACGGAAGTCATCACCAGCAATATCAATTTTTAGTTTATCTAAAGCACCTGATTTATCTGCATAGTTTTTCAAAGTACGAGTCAACGCACCACGGAAACCAGCTACGTGAGTACCACCTTCGATGGTATTGATGTTGTTTACATACGACACAACGTTTTCTGAATACGAAGTGTTGTACATCATTGCCACCTGTACAGGAACGCCATTTTTGTCACCCTCCATGTAGATTGGTTCAGCAATCAAACGTTCACGAGTAGAGTCCAAATAAGTTACAAACTCACGCAAACCTCCTTCAGAGAAGAATTCGTCTGATTTTGGCACGCCATTTTCATCCAAATCACGAAGGTCCGTCAAATATACTTTGATACCTGCATTCAAGAACGAAAGCTCACGCAAACGATTTGCTACGGTTTCGTATTTGTACTCAGTAACCGTAAAAATCGTATCGTCTGGTTTGAAATGTACGGTTGTACCTGTACGGTCTGCAATACCGATTTCTTTTACAGGGTATTGAGGCACCCCGATTTTATATTCTTGTTGGAAGATTTTTCCTTCACGATATACTGTCACTTTCAAGTCGGTAGACAAGGCGTTCACACAAGATACACCTACACCGTGCAAACCACCAGATACTTTATAGGTATCTTTATCAAACTTACCCCCTGCGTGTAATACTGTCATTACAACCTCCAAAGCAGACTTTTTCTCTTTAGAGTGCATTCCCGTAGGAATACCACGGCCGTTATCTTCTACTGTAATCGAGTTATCTACGTTGATGGTTACTTTGATTGTATCACAATGACCCGCCAAAGCCTCATCAATTGAGTTATCTACAACTTCCCAAATTAGGTGGTGAAGTCCCTTAATACCCGTATCTCCAATATACATGGATGGGCGTTTACGTACTGCCTCTAAACCCTCTAGAACTTGGATATTGTCGGCACCATAGTTTGCTTTGTTGTCGATTGTTTCTTGAATTTCTGACATATCTTCTTTGAAGTTGTTACTTTAATTAGGGCGCAATAAGCATGCGTAGCTAGTTATAAATTACAGTTTGTTAATGATAAAACGTACCAGAAAGTAAAGGAAGTATAAGGTGCTTCCTTGAGTGGACTTGGGTAGCGATTGAAAACCTGAGCAATTCGTGGGTTTGTATGCTGAAAATTTTGTAAGGATAACAAGTCACTTTCTTTGAAATTTTGCTTTAAAACGTAAAAATACGAAAAAAGTATTGCTTTACCTACAAATAACGGCACTTTAAGGGCTTTAAAAGCCTAAAAAAAGGGCATTTTCAAGGGCTTGACTTTCGAAATTTTCAGGAAATATTTTTTTGAAGATAAAATCAAAAATAATTGAAGAAAAAGGAAGTGTTTTTACGATTCTTTTGAAGCCTACATATTGTGTAAGTGGTAGCACCGAACCTACCCAATAGAGCATAAAAACGCCTCAATCTGGCTGATTGAGGCGTTGTATATTTTCTAGTGTTTGAAGTGTCTCACACCAGTCATTACCATTGCTAAGCCATTGGCATCGCAATAAGCAACAGAATCTTTATCTTTAATAGAACCACCAGGTTGTACAACCGCCGTAATTCCTGCTTTGTGAGCAATTTCAACACAGTCTGGGAATGGGAAGAACGCATCCGATGCCATTACTGAACCAGTTAAATCAAAACCAAACTCATTTGCTTTTTCGATGGCTTGTTTCAAGGCATCCACACGTGAAGTTTGACCTACACCTGAGGCGATTAATTGACCGTCTTTTGCCAATACAATTGTGTTAGATTTTGTATGCTTACAAACTTTCAACGCAAATTCTAAAGCTTTCAATTCTGCTTCAGTAGGAGCTTTTTCAGTTACAGTACGCATTTGAGGTGCTGTTTCTGTAGCTAAATCTTTATCTTGCTCTAAAACACCATTCAACAAAGTTTTGAACATTTTCTTACCAAATGCCACTTCATTGCGTCTCAATAAGATACGGTTTTTCTTCGTTTTCAAAATCTCAAGTGCTTCTGGCGTGAACGAAGGAGCAATCAAAATTTCGAAGAACAATGAGTTCATTGCCTCAGCTGCTTCAGCATCTACTTCGCCATTAGTCGCCAACACACCACCAAACGCTGAAATAGTATCACAAGCAAATGCATTCAAGTACGCCTGTTTTACCGTTTCGGCAGAAGCCACACCACAAGCATTAGTATGCTTGATGATCACAAATGAAGTTTGAGTAAACTCATCCAACAATGTAATACAAGCATCTACGTCAACCAAGTTGTTATAAGAAAGTTCTTTACCATTTAATTTCTCGAAAAGCGCTTCCAAATCGCCATAGAATGTAGCAGTTTGGTGAGGGTTTTCACCATAACGCAACGAGTGGTTTGGTAAAGCTTTGAAATCATAAATATCTGTTGTGTTGCCAGAGAAATACGCATGAATAGCCGTATCATAATGAGATGACACGCCAAATGCCAACATGGCAAAACGCTTACGGTCTGCTAAGTCAGTTCCACCATTTTTAGCTTCCAACAATGCTAATACTTCTGCATACTGTGTACGAGAAGAAACAATCAATACGTCATTGAAGTTTTTAGCAGCACCACGAATCAATGAGATACCACCGATGTCGATTTTCTCGATGATGTCGTCTTCAGAAGCACCACCTGCTACAGTTTCTTCAAATGGATAAAGGTCCACAATTACCAAGTCAATCGAAGGGATTTCGAATTGAGCTGCTGTTTGCACATCGCCTTCATTGTCACGACGGTATAAAATTCCACCAAATACTTTTGGGTGCAAAGTTTTTACACGACCACCAAAAATAGAAGGATAGCTAGTAAGATCTTCTACGGCAGTTACAGGAATACCCATTTCTTCGATGAAAGTTTGAGTACCACCTGTTGAGTAAATTTTTACCCCGTTCTTGTGGAGGAGTTCAACAATTGGAGCGAGTCCGTCTTTGTAATAAACCGAAATGAGGGCTGATTGGATTTTTTTGGATGACATTGTTTTGATACATTTTCGGCTAGTTGCTCGTTAGGGCTTTAGTTTATGTGTGTTACCCTACAACTAACCTCGTCAGAATGAAAGTGCAAAAATAAGCAATTTTGTATTTTTCGTAGTGCTTTAAGGCAATTTTATCTAAAACAAATAACTATTTATAGGTCATTTAGATAAATCGTCTATCCTATCTACACAAGAGTTCGTGTAAAATTGACACAGCCAGCCCTTTTGTTTAAAGTCTTTTGGCTATATTTGAATGATGCTGTAACCTTCAAGGTGGTTAGCAAATGGCTTTATGCTGTTTTGCTTTCTGAGAGTCAACAGTCCACACCCAAATATCATAACCCTGTTATCCATTAAAGTCATGTTTTGGTACGAAGAAGAAGTTAAACGATTAGAGAAATTACAAAAAACCTTAGAATATCAACCCCAAACGGCTTTTTATGGAAGTTCGACTTTTACGCTTTGGCAATCGCTTTACCAAGACTTTGTACCTTTCCAACCTGTAAACTTAGGCTTTGGTGGCTCTACACTAGCAGCCTGTACTTGGTATTTTGATAGAGTATTCAAATACCAAAAGTCTCTCGATAATATTATCGTGTATGCGGGAGACAATGACTTGAGCAATAATCGCCATCCAGAGGAAATTTATATCTTTCTTTTTCAGCTTTTTGAAAAAGTCAAAGAACGCTATGGCGATATTCATTGCTCTTATGTTTCGATTAAGCCCAGTCCGATTCGTTGGTATCTCAACGACCAAGTAAAATATACTAATATGATTATCAAAAACGAGATTGAAGCTCGTCAGAATCCCTATTGGCATTTTGTAAATATTTATGATAATTATTTAGGATACGACAATCGTCCCAATCCACAATACTACGAAAACGACGGATTGCATTTCAATACACAAGGACATACTATTTTGAAGGAAATTTTATTGAAACATTTATCTCAAATTAAACAAGTTTAAAAGATTTCCTATTAAATTTCTGACCTATCAATCCCTTTTAAAATTCCGCTATCATGACCCGCTCATACCACCAATGGTTTAGTCCAAACCTTCAAAAAAACATGGAGTTACTGGTATTTGGGCATACTGGAACACGTGTACTATTTTTTCCTACAAGGGCTGCAAGGTTTTATGACTATGAAGACTGGGGAGTAATTGCTGCCATTCAAGACAAAATCGAAGCTGGATATTTACAGGTCTTTTGTGTAGATAGCGTAGATGCCGAAAGTTTATACAACGAATATATCACTCCTCGCGAACGCATTGTACGTCATATTGCTTACGAACAGTATATTATACAGGAGGTGATTCCGTTTATGCATCAAATCAATCCTTTTAGTGATATGATTTCGGCAGGTTGTAGCTTGGGGGCTTACCATGCTATCAATGTAGCAATGAAATATCCTCATTATTTCTGTAAAGCGGTAGGCATGAGTGGACGCTATGACTTGACTTGGGCGACAGGATATTTTAGGGATTTGTTTAGTGGCTACCACGATGAGGATATTTATTTCAACACGCCTATTCAATTTATTCCGAATCTTCAGGACGAGCAAACACTTGCCGATTTACGCAAAATGGATATTATTTTAGCCATCGGACAAGAAGATGCGTTTTTGGAAAATAACATTCATTTTAGCGAAATTCTTAACCATAAAGATATTCACCATCATTTGTACGTCTGGGACGAAGAAGCTCACAAAGCTCGCTATTGGCGCAAAATGGTACAGATATATCTTTAAATTGAGTGAATTGATATTGAGTGATTGAGTGTTTTACATTTACACAATCATTTATTTTACAGATAGTTATTCATCCATATAGGATTATACGAAGGATTTTAAACTATTGCAGATTTGGGATTTCTGATTTCGAAAATACTGAAAAGTAGGTTACGCTTTCGCAATCCAACATCCGATATCTGAAATGGGTAATTTTTAAAATCATTCATAAAGCACCAATACTCAACTCCTTTTATTTTACGGACAATCTATGTTTCTTAAAAAAGCTCCAGTGGTCAAGGGTGTGTTTTTCTTTGGACACGCATTAGAATTTGGACGGGATCCGCTTACTTTTTTGCTTAAACTTCAAGATAACTACGAGCGTATTGCACAATTACGGATTGTGTATCTCAAAGTCAACTTGCTGCTCAACGCAGAGGACATCAAATATGTGTTACAAGAAAACAGCAAAGCCTTCGTCAAAGGACGTGCTTACAGAGTTCTTGGACAGGTGCTAGGAAATGGTATTTTGACGAGTCATGGTGAATTTTGGCATCGCCAACGTAAGCTAGCACAGCCTGCTTTTTATAAGCAGCGTTTGGCCTTGTTAGTCGATATCATGAACGACGAGACGATGACTTTGATTAAACGCTGGGAAGCTAGCCTCCAACAAGAAAATGGTTCTTCTATCCTACCTATGACCAAAGAAATGATGGCGACTACCTTAGTAATTGTCACCAAATCGTTGTTTGGCACGGGTATAGACGCCAATAAAATCGCTCATATTTCTCAGGATATTGATACCCTCAATGAAATTTTGAGCTTACAGATGCGTACCCCTGTAAGATTCCCGATGTGGGTTCCCACCACAATCAATCAGCGATTCAAAGCTTCGTCTCAGCGGTTAGATGCTGTCATTCAAGAAATTATTAGTACTCGCAGAAATGCCCTTGAATCTAATCCAGAGGCACAATTTGATGATTTATTGCAAATGCTTATCACTGCCAAGGACGAAGAAACGGGCGAACAAATGACCGACAAGCAACTACGAGACGAGATAGTTACGCTGTTTATTGCTGGTCATGAAACCACCGCCATGGCAATGTCTTGGGCCATGTATCTGTTGGCGCAACATCCTGATATAGTCCAAAAAATGCGTCGTGAATCGAATGAGGTATTAGGAGAGAATTTACCCAATTTTGAGAATATCCGACAACTAACTTACACCGCACAAGTAGTGAACGAGGTGCTAAGGCTATATCCTCCAGCATGGGCAATTAGCAGGCAAGTGATGAATGACCAAGCACTTGGGGAGTATTTGATTCCTGCTAAAGAACAAGTGTTTTTTTGTCCGTATTTGCTACACCGCAACAAAGCCTATTGGACAAATCCAGAGGAATTTAATCCTGACAATTTTTTACCAGAGCGAATAAAACAACGCCCAAGTTATGCGTATTTACCATTTGGGGGCGGACCTAGACTTTGTATTGGAAACAATTTTGCCTTGATGGAAATGCAAATTATGTTAGCCCTATTAGTCAAACATTTTGATTTTGAAAAAATGGAAAATGTGATTCCTGACCCACAAATTACCCTCAAACCAAAAGGTAATATGCCCATCAAAGTAAGAATGAGTAGTGAGTTTTGAGTCTATTTTTTGATTACTAATATTTTACCAACTTAATTCTACACGATGGCTTAAAGCGGTAGGATAAAAGTGAAATAGTATTTCTCATGAAGTAATAGAAACTTCTTTGCCTAATGCCTACAGCTTATTGCTAAAAGCAAACATTATAATAATCCAGTAAATGGTATCACTTACATGATGCTTATATGCTTAGAAAAACGTACATTAGTAAAGCTTTCTGAGTTATAAGCCTTATCCTTGTTTCTGCTAACTTTCAATTTGTCCATCTATATCTACGTTTGGACAGCTTTGCAACACACACCATTACATTGAATTTCAATCGATAATCCTTTATTTTCATCAATACACACAAAATATTGATATTTCAAATGAAAATTTATTTCGGTTCAAAACTTTATCTATTATTGCAACCGTAATTTATGGTAAAATATATCTTTTCATTTTTAGTACTTTATTATTATGAATAATCAAAATTCGCCTAACTCAAGCAACAATAGCCTTCTCAAAATTCTTTTGGGACTTGCGGCTGTTGTTATTTTGGTTTTAGGCTATATGCTATTTAATGCAAATCAAAAAACTGAAAGTCAGGAATCTATCATTAATCAAAAAATTGAAGAACTGACCACGGTACGTACTCGTTTGGATTCTATTTCAACACAACTAGATGCCAAAATCGCTGAAATTAAGGAGCTTGGCGGCAAAGTTGAAGAACTGGAACACCTGAAAGCTCGCTTAAATCATGACAAAGCCGAACTAAAAAATACCAGTAAGTTTGACAAAAATACCTACGAAGAGAAAATCCAAGAATACATTGCTTTACTATCTGAAAAAGACCAACAAATCAATAAGCTTCGTTCAGAGAATGAAAGTTTGGTGAAGGAAAAAGGTATTCTTACACAAGAGAAGGAAGGCGTTGTACGTGAAAATACAGGCTTACGTGCCGAGCGTGAAGTCCTGACTCAATCTGTTACTGAAGAACGTAGTAAAAACGAAGAACTAAGCAAAAAAGTTAGAATTGGTGCTCAATTAAAAGCCATCAATATTCAGGCACTGGCAGTGAGTTCTCGAGGAAAGGTACAAGATGGAGGCAATTATAAATCAAAGAAAATGAATCAGTTATTGATTATTTTCACGCTTCCTTCTAACCCTTTAACAGAGCAAAATGAAAAGGAAATCATTCTTCGTATTCTAGATCCAACGGGTGCTGTGATTTCGGATAGTGCATTAGGCTCGGGAATTTTCCAATTTAATGGCATCGAAACAGCTTACACTTCCAAAAAAGTCATAGAATATACGAGTAATGACCAACGTGTTGAAATGCTTTTTAGTCGTGGCGAAAACTCAAGGTACAATGCTGGTAATTATACAATAGAATTGTATGCTGAAGGATTTAAAATTGGACAAGGCGTATTTAGCGTAAAATAAGTTGAGTTATTTATATTCAATTGAGTGAATGGAGATTGAGTGAATTAGTGATTATGTTAAAATTGGTATATCAACCGTAGAGACGTAATACTTTACGTCTAAAACTGAGTTCTATCTAGCATCAAAAAAAGCGTTCGAAAAACAATTTTCGAACGCTTTTTTTGATAAAAATTATTGAATCATGTTTGTTTCAAAATTCAGGATGACTCATGTTTTGATACTACTACGCTATCTCTGACTCGGCTTAAGACGTAAAATATTACGTCTCTACGAATTCAAATAATCACTCATTCACTAAATACTACAGCGCAATCTCTAAACCAGCTACAAAGTTGTGCTGTGCTTGGCATGTTGATAAGATTGTGGATAAGTCGATTTCTTCCACAGTTCCAACCAATTTACCCGTAAAATGTAGTGTAATTGCCTCCGCATTGATTCGAGTCTGAGTAATCAATGGATGAACTGAACCATCTAATGCCTTCACAATATCTTCAGCAAATTCCTTAAACATGATGTTCGTAGAAAGTTTGTAATATTTGGCTGAAGAAGCGTCATTTCCTGTCACAAAAATAGGAACAGGTAGCAAGTCAGCACTAGCTGCCAAACGACCATACGCCTTTTTTGCTTCGGCAAAAGATGCCTCTTGCGCTTCTGCATCAAACCCACCAAACAAAAAGGCTACTTGCTTGCGAGAAGCCAAACCTGCAATACGTGTGGCAATAGCTGCATCTAATTTTTCCAATAATAACTGAAACTTGATGGTATTTTTTCCTGTACGAATACGCTCACGAATTGATTGACGAATGAAATAAGTAATCGCATCGGTCACATTCAAACCGATTTCAGCCATTTGTTTAAAAATCAAGGACGTTGGCGACATACCAGGAATAGTATTTGGGTCGTGCAATAGCACTTCGCCTTCTGGTGTCAAGAAGCCATCGATACGTGTACAAACGCCAAATTTTAAGGAGTCAAAAGCTTTCTTGACATCTGCTTGTACCTTATGTAGATTATCTAATGTAGTTTCAATAGGAATACGTTTGCGTGTTGCAGAAGATTGATATTTTGCTTTAAAATCAAATACCTCTACACCAGCTATAATTTCGGTTGGCGGCAATGCTACCGACACGCAATCTGGCGTTTGGATTACCCCGCAACTAAATTCTTGTCCTTTTACAAAACTTTCAAATAAAACAGCATCTTCGGCATTACTCGAAATCAACTCAGCTTTGGTATTTGCCTGTGCAAAATGTGCATCAAGTTTCGTCAATAATTCAGCAGGATGATATACTAATTCGTTGTTCAATGCCACTGGCAAACCGATCCCTTCATCAAGATTCGCCATTTTCTGAACATATTCTTTCTTGTCAGAGGTATTCCATTCTTCAGCACTTACTTCTCTAATAAAGAAGCACTGTTTTACCGCTTTTACAAAATCACTTACCTCATCTTTTTTCACAAAAGCTACCCCAATAGATGACCCTTGGTGTGGAGCTTTCACCACAAATGGTAAGCCAACTTGTGCTTTGATTTGTTCGAACAAAATACTAGCCTCTTCTTGCTCAAAAGATTGGCGAGTCAATGTTGCTGTTCTTTTGTTAAGACCTACTGCCAAGCGAATCAAGTCATTTTGGGCAATTTTATCAATCCCAATCGAAGAGCCCATCACACTTGGACCTGAATATGGAATACCGTACCATTCCAACAAACCTTGAATACTGCCATCCTCGCAACCAGGACCGTGCATAGCAATAAAGGCAAAATCGAAGTGAGACTTAAACTTGTCGGGTGAAATACGTGTACCAATGGTTTGAAGCATGGTATCAAGTTCTTCATCAGACAATTGCCCTAACGATTCTGAGTATATCGTGTAGTCGCCTTGATAAGATTTTGGGGGATAAAAATCACGAATAGCGCTAGAATATACCAGCGACTCATTGAGAATGATGAAGTTTCCTGTGCCGTCTACAAAAATTGGAACAGGCGTAAAAAGTGATTTGTCGATGTTTTCCATCGCCGTTTTACCACCTGCAAAACTAATTTCACGTTCACGAGCGGGCCCGCCAAAGAAGATACCTATATTCATGCTTGAAACGCCCGATTAAGCAATCGGGATTAAACGTTGAAGAGAATGCTATTTTTGGCGTGCAATATAGCAAATTTAGACGAGACAGCAGGGTTTTGAAGAAGTTGAGGCAATAAAAATGAAATAGAAGCAAACTTGTAATATATATGCAATAGGCATTAGGCTTTAAGCGGTAGGTAAAAGCATAAAAGTATTTCTAATAAAATCATGAATACATTTTCTGCCTAACGCCTACGGCTTATAGCCCATAGCCTATTAATGCAAAATGCAATTGCATTAATACGCTCTACTCTACTTCTTCTTGAAAATCCAGTCTAGTTTTTCAAGTGCTGCAGGATTAGTTGTTTTTGTTTTGACAAAATTCTCGATAAATGCTGCATCTTTCTTATCGATTTGCTTTACATTTTTACAAAAAGCATCTATCAAGTTAGCTGCTTCTATGTCTTTGCCTGCCTTGAAAAGGATAGTCGATTCGGTCCATACAAAACGCCCACGAATGGATTGCTCGTCGATACCCAAACGACGAAGATATTCTTTCATTTGAGTGAATCGTTCAGGCGAATATTGTTGTGCTCGGCTACAATACAAACTATACATCACGATATTTTCGGCTGTAACTTTGACATTTTGTGCACCAAATTTTTTATTAAATTCCTCCAAATGATTCATCATGTTGACAAACAAAGGGTTTTCGTCGTCCATGATGATTTTCTGTAAAACCACAAAATTGGTTGGACTAGACAGCATCTCTGGTTTTTGCTTTTGTGCATACGTGCGCATTGCCGCAAGATTGTCGGTTGTATCACATAGCAAACGGCAAGTGTAGGCATATTCAATCAAGAAATTATCATCATTCATTCCCTGTTTGAAATAGCTTTTCCAAATGGCCGATTGCATTTGTGGATTAATAGCACGCTCGCCCATATTGATGATATAAGCTTCGTTGTTTTGCTCATCACCAGCCGACTGGATATGCAGTAATTTTTCGTCTTTATCCCAAAAACTCATCAGGGGTGTTGACAATACATAAATATTATGTTTTTGACGAAAAGCTCTTGCCTCAGGAGAGTTTACCTCCAATTGATAATTGATAAAGGTTTTATTGTAAAAAGCCCCTACTTTGGCATTAGCATCAAAAGTCTTTTTGAAATTTTCACAGTGAGGACAACCAATCGCATAAATTTCAACAAAAAGTGGTTTGTTTTGAGCTTGAGCCAGAGCAAAGGCACTTTTGAGTGTTCCTTTAAAGAAATTAATACCTCCTCGTACCTGTGCTTGCGTCTGTACCAAACCTACTACAAAGGCAAATAGTAAAGCAATTTTTTTCATACGGTTATTATTGAGTGAATGATTAAGTATTGTGGATTTTGGATATTTGATTTCGGAAGTATCTATTATTATAAACAAGTACTATTATTAAAATCCGAAATCTGAAATCCCCAATCCGAAATTGATTATTGCTCCTACACAACGAATAGCCCCTGCAAAATAATTTGCAAGGGCTATATATATTTTGGACAAAGCTTCAAGTGAATTAAGCCACAACAGCTTCGACACGAGCAATTTCAGGAACTTCACGACGGATGGTTTCCTCTATACCAGCTTTGAAAGTCATGGCAGACATTGAACACGAACTGCATGCGCCCACAAATTGTAATCGAAGAACCAAATCGTTTGTGATTTCGATAACTTCCACATTGCCACCATCAGCTACCAAATAAGGACGAATCTTATTCAAGGCCGATTCTACTTTTTCTGCTAGAGAATTCTCAAACGTTGTTTCCATGCTTTATAACAAGTTGGTTGTATGGTCTTTTAGCAAGATCCATAAATATATTTAAGCTAGAATTTTGCTTCTGCCCTATTCGATTTTGCTAGTAATACAAATATCGTAATTATTTGATACTAAAGCCGACAGATGGCTAGGAAATTTAGCTATATGTATTTATCGTCTACACTTTCAACTGCACTGGCGTAGTTTTGTCTATCGTTGCATTACGAATAGCTACTTGTTGTGCTACGTTTTCGGCAAGATCTTTAAAGGCTTGTGTCATAATCGAATCACCCATTACTACAGGTTTACCTTCATCACCACCTTCACGGATTCCTTGTACCAATGGAATTGAGCCTAATAATTCGGTTTCGTATTTTTCAGCCAATGCTTTACCGCCATCTTTTCCGAAGATATAATACTTATTATTAGGTAATTCTTCTGGTGTGAAATAAGCCATATTTTCCACAACACCCAATACAGGAACGTTGATTTGCGCTTGACGGAAGAACATCAAACCTTTAGTAGCATCGGCCAAAGCTACTTTTTGTGGAGTTGTTACTACCACGGCACCTGTTACAGGCACAAGCTGTACCAACGACAAGTGAATATCTGAAGTACCTGGAGGAAGGTCAATCAATAAGTAATCTAATTCTCCCCAGTGTGTATCACCAAAGAACTGACGCAAAGCTTGTGTAGCCATCGGACCACGCCAAGGCACAGGGTTGTCTTGAGGTGCCAAAAAGCCCATCGAAATCATCTTGATGCCGTACTGCATGATTGGCTGAATCATGTTTTTGCCGTCTATCTGCTGTACCATTGGTTGCAAATCTTCAGCGCCAAACATCACAGGAATCGAAGGACCAGAAATATCGGCATCGATAATACCAACCTTAGCACCAGACAATTTAAGCGCCATGGCTAAATTAGCTGTTACTGTAGACTTACCCACACCACCTTTACCTGAAGCCACTGCGATAATATTTTTGACATCAGGCAACAAAGTAGAATTACCAAAACGAGTCGTAGTTACGTCAGCAGTCATATTAATAACCACTCTCAGATTGGGGTCTACGTGTTCGTGGATAGCGTTTTCGCAGTCTTTTCTGATTTTTTCTTTCAAAGGACACGCTGGTGTAGTAAGTACAACGGTAAAACGTACCTCTCCAACACCCAGCTCAATATCCTTAATCATATTGAGGGTAACAAGGTCTTTTTTCAAATCTGGTTCAGGAACCGTAGATAAAGCCTTGAGAATTTCTTCTTTATTGATTTTTAAATCGCCCATGATTGTTTTTCGAAATTAGTGGCAAATAACATTTATGCCATTTAGATAAGAATTGGTATCTTATCACTATCGTTTATTAAACTTAACCGCAAAGATAGCTTGTAAGTTTCTTTAAGCGATAGGAAGTAAAGAGGAAATTGCCAAATTGGAGATAGCTATAAATTACAAAGGACTCAACAAGTGAGTCCTTTGAAGGGAAAATAGGAGTAGAGACTATTAACTTTAAATGCTTTTGAGGTGTACTCATACCAAATATTATTTGGAAATCAAATTTCAATATTAATACACAATTCTAAAAATTATTTACGTAGACAGGTATATAAAGAGGGTCAACAAGTCAGATTTCTGTGTGAAGCTATTCTCAAAATAGGGCTAAATAAATGTTTCTCTTAACTTAGGTTATGAAATTCATAAAATGATGTTTTTTTTGATGGTAAGTGCGTTTCTTCATGGTAAATTTGGGAATGAATAACAAATTGAGGCTTATCTGGATATATCTTTTGGTATGGTTGTTATACATGTTTTGTGAAGTAGCAGTGTACTATGGGCTAATAGAAGTACCCTTCAGCTTCAAGACGATTGTACCAATCATATTACACGGTGTTTGTAAGCTTTGTGTCTTTATATTAGTTACCCAATATGTACTCCCTCGCCAAGCCCAACCAAGCTCAGCAGGAATTTTAGTACCACGATTGGGGCTCAGCATTGGAATGGTTGTTGTATGGACGTTAACGGTTCATTTTGTCTTTATCCCACAATGGTTTGACCCCTCTCAATATTCGCACTGGCGCAAAGACCTTTGGTTTCAAGCTAGTACTTATACAGTTATTATTTCTTGGGCACTAGCCTTTTGGTATGCTCAAAGCTTTTTTGAACAAGCACAACAACAGCAAATTGAAAAACTAGAAAAAGAACGCTTGAACGACGCCATCAAACAAGCTGAGTTAACTAATCTAAAAAAACAAATCAGTCCACACTTTTTTTACAATACGCTTAATTTCTTTTATGCGCAATCGGTGCAATATTCAGAAAATCTCTCACGAGGTATTTTATTATTATCTGAAATTATGCGTTATGCGATAAAAGATGACGACGAAGAAGGAAAAGTTCACTTGAATAAGGAGGTTGCTCAAATTCAGAATTATGTCGAACTCAACCAACTTCGATTCGATAATCAGTTGCATGTTCAGTTAGAAATAAAAGGCAATTTAGAGTATCGTCGCATTGTGCCTTTGATTCTATTAACCTTTGTAGAAAATGCTTTCAAATTTGGAGATTTATCGAACCCAACTCACCCACTTTTGATAGAAATTTCGGTCAAAGAAAACCACTTAACATTTAAAACTTATAATAAAAAGTGTTCCGAAGCTAAAAAACAATCAGGAGGTATTGGCTTGAGCAATACCCGCCGCCGTCTACTACTAGCCTATCCTAACAGGCACAAACTAACCACCAGTGACGAAGGCGATTTCTTTAGCTTGACGCTGCACTTAGTACTTTAAATACTTTATTAGAATGTTGAATTGTATCGTTATAGATGATGAACGCGCCGCCATTGATGTATTAAGCAACTATGTCAATCGTTTGCCTCAACTAAACTTACTAGCCACCTTTACAAGTCCCGTTGAAGCACTAGAATTAATCAGAACCCAGGCCGTTGATTTAGCTTTTGTAGATATAAGAATGCCTGAACTATCGGGCATTGAACTCATGAAATTGGCGGGCAGTCGCTGCCGATTCATTATTACTACTGCCTATGAAGAATATGCGCTTGAAGGATACCAATATCATAATATCGACTATCTGGTAAAGCCTGTTCCGTTCGAACGATTTGTACGTGCCATCGATAAAACTCAGTCTATTTTGAGAAGAAGCACAGAAAGCGAGCGCCCGGGTACAGCAGATGACTATGTTTTTATCAAAACTGAAAGTAGAATCCAGAAAATTGAACTCAATGACATACTCTTTGTAGAAGGCTTAGGAAATTATGTAACAGTGCATACCACCCGTGGAAAATTCGTATCACTGCTCAATGTAAAAGACTTAGAGGAAGCACTTTCGCCAGACTTATTTTTGAGGGTTCATCGCTCTTATATTATTTCTTTGGGTAAAATAGATTTTGTGGAAGGCAACCAAATTTTCTTGGATAACGAAACTTCTATTCCTCTCGGAGATACCTATCGCAACCAACTTTGGACAGCTTTAGATAAGAAAATTATTACTGGACGAAAATAAAGTCGTGAATCTTTCCGAACTTTGCTGAAATATACAATAGTCTAAATCGAAAGTGGATGTTGAATTCTTCACTCCTCTCTCTTGATTCAGCGCTATTAAGAATTCCCCCATTCAAAGAAACTATTCTATCGGCTGGGGGAGTTTATGTGTATAAGCATAGTTCATTGCCCGTTTGGGTAGAATTCTAGTAGTAAAATTTCTTTAACATTAATCCAATCAATGGCTATTCCCCAACGACCGTATCTCGTAGGTATTACTGGTGGCAGTGCTTCGGGCAAAACTTTGTTCCTGAAGCGATTGCTTGAGGCTTTTCCAGAAAATAAAATTTGTTTGATTTCTCAAGACAATTATTATCGCCCACGTCATCTTCAATTGAAAGATGAAAATGGTGTTGAAAATTTTGACCTTCCCGAATCAATTGATGGAGAGGCTTTTGCCCACGATGTTGAGCTGTTGAAAAAAGGATTGGAAGTACACAAAGAAGAATACACTTTCAATAATAAAGCAGTAACTCCTAAAATGTTATGCTTTAAGCCAGCTCCAATTGTAGTTGTTGAAGGTATCTTTGTATTCCATTACCCTGAAGTAGCCAACCAGTTGGATTTGAAGGTATTTATTGATGCCACCAACAAAATCAAACTTAATCGCCGTATCAAACGCGACGCCGAAGAAAGAGGATATGATTTGATGGACGTGATGTATCGTTGGAAAAATCACGTAAATCCTACCTATAAGAGATTTATTAAGCCTTATAGAAAAGTAGCCGACATCGTAATCCCAAACAATCATAGCTTCGACCTTGGTTTGGATGTGCTGATTAATTTCTTGAAAGCAAAAATTCATCAGTAAGCTTTAAGACATTTACAAGAAAAGGGTAGAATATAGACTAACGGTTTATATCCTACCCTTTTCATTTTTTCTAGCTCTTATTCTAAAATGATATACCTACCGACAGCTTGGCAAAAAATGGTGTTCCTGCCGTAAAATGGATTTCATTTACGGGTTCTGTCTCATTTTTCAGCTGACTTTCGGTGGCAAACTGCGTTTCTTTCCAACGAACATTAGCAAGGTTTTGGATAGATAAGCCAAAGTTGTATGCCTTGTATTGATAATTGACCTGCATATCATTGACAAAATATCCTTTGGCAATAATGGTATTATCGTCATTGGCTGGTCGGTCGGCCATGTATCTGTATCGCAACGAACCACTCCAGCCATTCTGTGTTCTTACATTCAAGCCTCCTGTTGAAGTTCGGGTTGGAGCCAAAGGCAAAAATGCTTGTAGTTCATTTACACCTAACGCTCTTGGTTTGGCTATGTTCCAATCCATATCAGCATACAACCAATCTGTAATTTGATAACGCAACGAAAAATCTAGTCCCATACGGCGGGTTTTGCCACTTGGTTCTACGACGGCTTCGTCACCCACATATACAAACTCTTGGTCGAGCCATAAATACCATGCCGACATATTGAGCAACAATTTAGAAAACGGTTTCCAAACAACTCCCAAATCAGAACCGTAAGCTGCTGGCAATATCTCACGCCCCTGGGTAGCTACCACTACACGTGTATCGTTTGAGTGAAAACCTTTACCCGTATTCAAATACAATTGCAGGCGATTGTTTGGTGTGTAATATAGGTTGAATTTAGGGCTCAATATCGAAGCATTGGCTTTCAAAGTATATTTACTCGAATCACTCAAAAAGTTGTTATAACGATTCCAGAACATATCATATCGCAAACCTACATTGGCTGTCAATCGCTCTGATAGTCGCATGGTGTAGTCGTAATAAAAGCCTAAGTTTTGTTCCATGACTTTGCCGTATTTCAATGAATCACTGACAAAAGTGCGGTTTACAGTTCGTGATAGTTCGAGGTTATTGACAAAATCTTGTCGATAATCTATACCAATATTTGAACTAGCGCCATTACCATGTTCCAACGAATAGCTGGTGTTTCCTCCCCAAAGATTACGGTTTTCATGCTGCTTTATCTGGTCTCCTTTTACAGGATCTTCTTTGAAAAAGGTAAAGTTAGAAAATAACAAAAAGTTGTAGTTGGAGTAAAATAATTGGTTTTTCAACACGCCATTGCCTAATTGTGTTACCAATTGCGCATTGAGATTTGTTCTACTGGTTTCGCCCCCTTCGGTGTCATCGATGGCTCCATAAAATGAAATTTGCCCAGCATCTACCGCACGATCGGGGATTTGTCCTGAGTGATTCCATTTACTCCAGAAGGTAGAAGCAGTCAAAGTTAGTTGTGATTTACTCGAAAATTGTCGATTGTATTTGGTAACAGCATTGACACGACGAAAATGCTGAGGCGAGTCAAAATAACTATCAGAATAACTATACTCCCCTCCTACATACATTGATTCATTGCGCTCTTTGGCTTTTTGTCCTAAAAGATTAAAAGCACCTACAGCACGGTAAGTATTGAATTGCCCTGCTTCAACCTTTACAAAGTTTTTGTCCAAGACATTTCTTGTTCTAAAATCTACCCAACCTGCTGTCGTAAAATTACCTTTATCGGCATAATATGGTCCTTTTTTGAAATCTACTCTTTCTATCAATTCAGGAATCACGAAGTGCAAATCGGCATATCCTTGTCCGTGTGCATGCGATACCATATTTACGGGCATACCATCCACTGTCAAGCGAATATCTGTGCCATGATCAAGGTCAAATCCTCGCAAAAAAATCTGTTCGGCTTTGCCGCCTCCTGCGTGTTGACCAATAAATAATCCCGGCACCGAACGCAATACTTCTTGTGAGTTATTAATAGGACGCAATTGCAAATCTATACTGCTGATTGTTTGTTGTTGGTGCGCGTTTTCGGGATGTACCTCTACCTCATCGAGCTGAACCATCGCTACGGGCAAAGCAATTTTAAGCGTTTGATTAGCTTTTACTTTGGCTTCGTATTTCTGATAACCAATATGCGAAACTTGCACCTGCACTTCAGCAGAAGTCAGTTTTGATATAGAAAATTCTCCCAAAGAATTGGTAATCGCATAACCATTGGGTGTAGTTCGAACAATTGCCCCTTCGATAGGCAACTGCGTAGTTTGATTGATAATTTGTCCTTTTAGGGTAAAATTTTGCGCAATAGTACCAAAAGACAATAGCCATAATAGCCCCACTAAGGTTGTAAAAAGTTTTTGCATGTGATAAACATCGCTTTGTCTGAGCGAAAATAGGATTTAGTCTGTTATGAATGTTGGTTACTTATTCACAAAGATACTATCTGAATGCTCAAATATGTGGTTGGATTTACTATGAAATATTGACTGATATATAGGAAGTTTCGTTACCAAGAAGTCCTAATATACTGGTGAACAGGAAATTATTAGCCCTGAATAGGTTTTCTGAAGTGTTTTGAAATATATTTTTGCGAAAATATATATTTTAGCGAAATTTCGCTTGTATTTAATTTTTACATTTATTAGATTTGATATAAGAACTCAAACAAGTAAAAAATACGACTATGGAAAGATTAATGTATCAAATCGCACAACATCAAGAAAAATTAATGCAAATGGGTGGCACAGTTCGTTTTGACTTGCCAGAAGGAAGTATCATGATTTGTACAAAGGGTCATGTAAGCGACGACTACCAAACAGCAGATTGTTCATTTAGAACAACCACTACAGTATTACAAAGCCTTATCAATGGTCATATTGACCCAATGAGTGCAGTAATCACAGGAAAATTAAAATTTGCAGGAAATGTTATGGTTGCCCTTAAACTAAAAGAATTGTTTAGCTAATGATATGGAGTGATTGTTTTTTAACTGTTCATTAAACATGAGGCATACCGAATTTGGAGATTCACAGGATAGTCCTCTACTTTTTCCCAATAGGGTGCGACTTAAGTCGCACCCTATTGGGAAAAAGCGCTCGAAAAATATTTTTCGAGCGCTTTTTTGATACTAATACTACTATGCTATGTTTTACTCTGCTTCAAATGCAAGCATTGTGTATCTACTGATGGAACGTAGATTTAAAGAATAATTTTCAAAACTCTTCACTCAAAACTCCTCACTTATCTGATATTATCTAAGTTATAATGCAAGCCTCTATTTTCTTTACGAGCAATGGCGTGTTTAATCACCAAATAAGCTGCATTAATCATATTTCTCAATTGACAAATCTGTACTGATAGTTTGGATTCACGATATAACTCTTCATGTTCAATATAAATCAGTTCCAGACGGTCATACGCACGCTTCAAACGACGGTCAGTTCTTACAATACCAACATAATTACTCATAATAGACTCCAATTCACGAGTCATTTCAGTTACCAAAATCAATTCTTCGGGATGTGTCGTACCGTCATCGTTCCAGTCTGGTATATTGTCAGGAATAGTATTTTCCTGATAAATCTCAATCGTTTTTTCGAATGCACGATGCGCATAAACAATCGCTTCGAGCAAAGAATTAGACGCCAAACGGTTTGCTCCGTGCAAGCCTGTACACGAACATTCGCCCGCAGCAAAAAGGTAATTAATCGTCGTTTGCGAATATTCATTTACCTTAATACCTCCGCACAAATAATGCTGTGCTGGCACCACAGGAATCATGTCATTGCCTGTAATATCCAAACCCAAATGATCTTTGCAATAGTTATAAATCATTGGGAAATGATGCTTGAAATCTTCCGCCTCCAAATGACGAGTATCCAAATACACATGGTCGACCCCATTCTTCTTCATTTCAGAGTCAATTGCTCTTGCAACAATATCACGCGGCGCTAAAGATAAACGAGGGTCATAATTTTCCATGAATGTCTCACCATCCTTATTTTTCAGAATACCGCCATGCCCACGCACCGCTTCCGAAATCAAAAAAGAAGGCTTTTTGCCAGGCTGATAAAGTGACGTTGGGTGAAACTGGATAAACTCCATATTGTCTACCAAAGCTTTGGCACGATATGCCATCGAAATACCATCGCCCGTAGCAATTGTAGGGTTGGTAGTACTTTGATATATTTGACCAATACCACCTGTCGCTAAAAGTGTCGTTTTAGCAAGAAAAGTCTCGGGCTTGCCTGTCAAAGTATTGAATACATAAACGCCATAACATTTTTTGTCAGGTGTATCTTTCGTTACTTTTTCACCCAAGTGGTGTTGTGTAATCAAATCAATGGCAAAATAATGGGTAAAAATCTCAACGCTTGGGAAAGATTTTACCTTTGCCAGTAAAGCACGTTCGATTTCGTTACCTGTAGAATCTTTATGGTGCAAAATACGATGATCCGAGTGTCCGCCTTCTTTTACCAAATCGTAAGAACCATCGGCTTTTTTATCAAACTCAGTACCATAGTCAATTAACTCTTGTAAACGAGCAGGTGCTTCTTTTACGACAATTTCTACAACCTTTGGATCTGACAAAAAATCACCCGCAATCATGGTATCTTCGATATGTTTTTCGAAAGAATCCTCATTATTCCAAACAGCTGCAATACCTCCTTGCGCATATTTGGTATTGGTTTCTTCGGCCACCGTTTTAGTGATGACTGCGATTTTGACATCTTGCTTTTTATCAGCAAAATGCGATGCAAGTTTGGCGGTGTAGGAAAGTCCTGCAATACCAGAGCCTATGACTAAAAAATCGTATTTGGGCATTATTTTGAAATAAGTTTGTGCGAATTATCTAAATATAAATTGGCTACCAGCTTTTAGCAATCAGCTATAGAATTATGTCCTAATCTAAGTAAAATATAGAGTAAAATTGCATTAATATGCTTTAGGCGATAAGCTGTAGGCACTAGAATAAAGTCTGTATTACTTCGATAGAAAAAATATGATTAAGCTTAAAAGTGTATTTTAATAAAATTATAGAAATATTTTTGCCTAAAGCCTATGGCTCACAGCCTAAAGCCATTTTGAAATGTCGCCAAAGTTACGTGCAAAGACGACATCATCTTGAGTTAAAAAGAAAATATTTATAAGAAATCTCAAGTTAGTCATACAATCTCTAAAATTAATCACAAATATTAGTACGACACTAAGGTATTTTGAAAAACCACCAGAAACAGGATAATAGGCTATCTTCAAAATTCTATATTTGTTTATACAGTTTCGAGAAAGAGATTTCTTGAATCAGGCTAAATTGTTTAATTTCGGACTTTGAAAAGTGCTTTCAAGTTTTGAAAAAAACGAGTTATTTATCGTTTTCAACAAACATCTTAGCGAAAGTTCTCATATTTAATCAACTCTTTTATGGATGTAAACAAGTCCAACAATAGTCTCTGGAAAGCTGGTACAGGTGCATTTGCTATTTTGTCAGCTGTTTTAGGCTATTTACTATTTGAAGCAAAAGGTATTAGTAAAGACCAAAATCGAATGATAGACCAGCGTGTAGCCGAAATTTCGTCGGCACGTATGAGTTTGGACTCGATTGGGATGCAAATGGATGCCAAAATTGCAGAAATCAAATCTTTGGGTGGACGAGTAGAAGAGTTAGAAGCTGCCAAAAAACAGTTAGAAGCTGATGTTGCTGGACTCAAATCAGCAGGTGAACTTTCGAAACAACAATATGATGGCAAAATAGCCGAGTATATTAGTCTCCTCAACAACAAGGACGCCGAATTGAATCGCCTTCGTAAAGAAAATGGCATTTTGGCAGAAAAAAATCGTACACTAACTTCTGAAAATACCGACTTGAGTACCGAAAATGTTTCGTTGAAAGGCATCAAAAAATCTTTGAGCGATTCAGTCGAAAATGTATCTCGTAAAAACTCTGAGCTTTCGGCAAAAGTGAGTAGAGCCTCCGCCTTGCAAGCGCAAGAAGTGCAAGTATTGGCTATATCGGACAGAGGAAAAGAACGTGATGGTGGTACTTACAGGGCATCAAAAGTGAGCAAAATCAAGGTGGCGTTTAGCTTAATGCCCAACCCAATCGCCAAACAAGACGAAAAAGCTATCTACCTTCGTGTACTCGACCCTGATGGAGCGGTATTGTTTGACACGGCGGCTGGTTCGGGAAGTTTTACAGTATTTGGAAAAGAGACAAATTTCACTGCTAAAAAATCTATTTTCTTTCAGAATAATAACCAAAATGTAGAGATTACCTATCAACGTAGTGGTAATATCGCTTATCGTGCGGGTAACTATAAGGTAGAATTATATGCTGAAGGTTATCAAATCGGTACGGGAGGATTTACGGTGAAATAACACTTTTCTATTGGGGATTTGGGATTTTTGATTGCGGAGTGTACGAAGGATTTTATTTTGTTCAACAGAGTTCTTATTTATTGTTTTTTTTGGGCGTAGCTGCAACCCTTGCGGTTGCCATTTCGAATGCGGTAACTGCAAGAGTTACCACTACATCAATTTTATTTTAAACCTTCGTACAGTCCTAACTCACAACTCATCACTTAACAAGTAACCTTTTCCGAAACTAATATATCAGCTTGCTTATTCTCTTTTTCGGCTGTTAAAAATTCCTTAAACCATTTTCCAGAGCTTTTTACAATTCTTTCTTGGGTTTCGAAATCTACATATACTAAGCCGAACTTGGGTTGATACCCCTCTCTCCATTCGAAATTATCGGTTAATGTCCATGCCAAATATCCTCCCAAATTGATGCCTTCTTGCTTTGCTTTCAAAATACTCTGTAAATACGTTTGATAAAAAGCTGTTCGCTCGGGGTCATGTATTTCACCGTGGCGAAGGGTATCTTTAAAAGCAGCACCATTTTCGGTAATAATCAACTGCTTGATTTGAGGATACGAAGCAAATTTCTTGATAATTTCATACATTCCATCTGGTGACACCTCCCAGCCCAAATCTGTTGTATGATGCACCCCACGCTTATGAGGTTTTACTTCCATAGCATTGATATAGGGCATCCACCAAGCACCTTCCATTACCAACTTAAAATAGTTTTGGATACCAATAAAATCAAAATCAAATACCAAACGCTCCATATCGCCTTCAAAGACATACTTTTTCATCATGGTTTTCAGAAATGGTAAATCTTCGATAGGATATCCCATACCCAATGCTGGTTCTAAAAACAAACGATTGAGTAAAGCATCAACTTTTCTAGCGGCCTTCAAGTCGGCATAGCGATGCGTATGCGGTTCGATATGCGAACATGAAAAAGTAGTACCAATCACTGCATCTGGCACATTTCTGCGAATTACTCTTGCCCCTTCAGCTTGACATAGCGCTGTATGGTGTACTGCTGGTAAAAAATTACTCATACCCATGCGTCCAGGTGCGTGATAGCCAGTCATATAGCCTAGCCCAGTAAAACCTGCTGGCTCATTGAGTACCATCCAATGTTTTACCTTTGAGCCAAATTCTTCGGTCAATATCTCACAGTATTCCACAAACCAATCTACGATGTGGCGGTTGGTCCAGCCACCCATATCCTCCAAAATCTGTGGTAAATCCCAATGGTAAATGGTTGGCCAAGGCTCCAAACCAAATTCCAAACAAGTATCTATCACTTTATGATAGAAATCAATACCTTCACGATTGACCGTACCAATACCATTGGGGAGAATCCTTGCCCAAGCAAACGAAAAGCGAAACACTTCAAATCCTAGCTCCTTGGTAAGACGGATATCCTCACGATAACGATGATAAAAATCGGTAGTTACATCGGCATTCGTTTTATCTAAAATTTTATTCTTTTTATGGCTAAATCTATCCCAAATAGATTCACTTTTATTTCCTTCAGTCCATGCTCCTTCATTTTGAAAGGCCGACATTGCGATGCCCCACACGAAATCATTTCCAAAATCTTCCTTACGCAACTGTTGATGGTTCATAATTTTATTTTTTTTTGACTGTAAGTATTAATGCTGAATGATGAGTTAGTACTGTACGAAGGATTATAAAAACTATTTATTTCGGATATCGGATGTTGGATTTCGGAAGTATAATCTTCTATATTTTGCAAGAAACAAAGGTATTTTACTTTATTTCCGAAATCAGAAATCCCAAATCTGCAATAGTTTGAAATCCTTCGTACACCAGCAGTTGTGAATTATGAATACAAAATTTTAATTATCAACACTTTATATCAAAATCCCTTTCTATCTTATTCTACATGATTAGGCTTTGGATCCTTGGCGTTCAGCCAATATAATATTCTGGTAGCTTTGGTCTTTATTTGCATGAATTCCACTACAACCCACTCCAACTTCCTGATAATTAACGCCTTTGTATTTCTTTAAAGGGCGACAAAAGTAAAAAAACTTTATGAATTGTTTATGTTAAATCTTTTTTGATTGCATTTAAGTTCTCTCGATGTCTCCAAAATTTGACAAGAAATTCATATTGAGCCTCCTCTTTTTACAAATTCTTAACTTATTACAAATCATCAAGTTATACTAAAATCACAATTTTGCACTGTGCTTCTGAGGAGGTAGAGGTGTTAGCCAAGCACTACTTGTTAGCTATTTCTAACCAAGCAATCGCATATTATGCAAAGAAGAGATTTACTTCGACAATTGGCTCTTACCGCAGGAGGTTTATCACTTCCTTCGTTAGCAAATGCTCAAAAACCCAGCGCTCCTAAACGTGTACTTCGTGTAGCTCATATTACCGATGTGCATATCCAACCTTTGATTGGAGCAGCAAAAGGCTTTGAACGTTGCTTACACCATATTCAGTCTTTGGATGTCAAACCAGACCTTATTATCAACTCTGGTGACTGTGTGATGGATGCTCATAAACGCACACCACACAATGCAGACAAACAGTGGAAGCTTTTTAATGAAGTACTTAAAAGTGAAAATAATTTACCTGTTATCAGTTGTGTGGGCAATCACGACATCTGTTGCGAAGGTGATAGTTTCAAAACCTTCGAGGATGGTAAAAAATGGGCTATGGACGAAATGTCGATGCACAAACGCTATTACTCGTATGATACCGACCAATGGCGTTTTGTCATGCTTGATAGCGTTCAGCGCAAAAAAGACGGCTCTTGGTACACTGCACACCTCGACGACGAACAATATGATTGGCTAAAGTCAACCCTAAAAACCACTCCCGACGACAAGCCCGTAATGGTGATTTCGCATATTCCGATTTTGGCGGCTTGTGTTTTTTTTGATGGTGACAATAGCAATAACGGCAAATGGGAAGTACCTGGTAGTTGGATGCATACCGATGCCAAACGTATCTCGAATCTTTTTGACGACCATAAAAATGTAAAATTGGCCGTTTCAGGACATATTCACCTAACCGACAGAGTTGACTACAACGGCGTTTCATACTGCTGTAATGGCGCCGTATCGGGCAGATGGTGGTTTGGCAAATACCAACACACCGAAGCAGGTTATGCCGTAGTCGACCTTTATGATGACGGTTCGTTTACCAATACCTATATAAGTTATTAAGTATGCTTTAGGCTATAAGCTGTAGGCATTAGGCAAAGTGTTTAACATTAATATCATAAAAGCCCTTTTAGGTCTTACCTCATTCTAAGTTCTCATATTTCCAATTGCATTAGGTTCGCTCATCTATTACGTCATGCACTGAGAATATTTTTTTGGTAGCTAGTTATGAAATAAGTGGTTCTCGTTTATAAACGGTAAGGCTTTGTCTTACCGTTTTTTGTTTTAAGCCTTTCCCGATGTTTTGAGCCCAACAATACCAATGGCAATTAGGGCTATCCATCCGATTTCTTGCCAAACCCATTTTTCATGTAAAATAAAAACATCTGCTAGTTTGATAAAAACCAAGGCAAGGGCTGTCCAAACGGCCATAGCCACGGCTGTAGGAAGCATTTTGAGTGCCAGCGCAAAAAAGTAAATATTCCCTATTCCAAAAAAGATATATCCCAGTAAAGGTGAAATAAGCCCCCAAGTATTCATGGAGAAAATGGTATCCCATTGAATCGTTTTGATTTTCTGAAAATCAAGATATTTTAAAGAAAATGCCCAAGCAGCTTCAAATACCGCGGCAATTAATAAGTAAATCCATTGCATGAATTATTGAGTGATTGAGTGGGTTGTGATTGAGTGATTATTTAAAAACCGCAGTAGAGACGCAATGTTTTGCGTCTTATGCCAAGCGAATACACATGCCTTACAGCTATTATCATCTTTTTATTTTCTCCAAAAACCAGTTCCAAAGATTGATTCTGAAGAAATAATACTTTTTGAATAGCGGATATTTCAAAAGCTTTTTTTCCTCAAATCTTTTGACTGAAAAGGCATGTTGTAGGAAATAATCTTTGGGGTAATCATAGTATAATCCCCAGTTTTCAGAGGCATTCCCTGGCTTATGGTTGGGGTCATATACTGTTTTAAAGAGATAATCCCATACAGCAAATTTGGTAGAGAAATTGGCGTGAAATACCTCTTGATAATTGGCATGATGCCAAAGATGTAATTCAGGCGAATTGAAAAGGTATTTCCATTTACCTAATTTGACATCGATATTGCTATGAATAAACATCCCAAACATGGCATCTAATAAGGCTTTTATAGGTAATACTTCTGGCGATGCCCCTAGCAAAATAATCGGTAAAAACTCAATGCTTTGATTAATAATAATCTCGACAATATGAGAGCGTGAGCCACTCAGAAAGTCTACATTTTTACCCGAATGATGTGCCTCATGTGTCCGCCAAAAGAAGGCATTGGCGTGTTGAAATCGATGAAACCAATAGATATAAAAATCATGTGTTACCAGAAAAAAGAGCACCTGTAATGCCAAAGGCCAATGACTCACCGACACCCAAGAAGACCAAGGATAAGCCTGATGAATCGGCTCGATAATGCCTTGAAAAATAAGAATTTTGAGAAAATAGCTTTGGATAAGAGTATACCACACTAAATCAACCCAAAAGCCCTCCCTGAAAAATGGGAGTCCTTTGCGATATGGAAAAAGTCTTTCGAATAAAATGATAAGCACAATCCAAACTACCAAAATGGAAGTAGTGATTTCAACCGTTGTCATTTGAATGAGGGTTCCGTTTTTTAGCACAAAGACCTATAGAGTTGAATCTATAGGTCTTTTTTGAGCCATGAACAATCAGCTTTCTCCTGTCGGTTTTTCGCCCGAAAGCTGAAAGCCGACAGCTATTTATTATACTCAGCAGAAATATGCTTTCTCAATTTTTTCATCTGACCTACTTCAGAATCATATACTTTTTTGACACCATCACCACTTGCTGTTTCTACGTCGCGGATATCTTTTACTAGGCGAGACAAACCTTGTGGTTCAACCGACGCCGCATGGTCAGAACCCCACATAGCACGATCAAGCGTAAAGTGTCTTTCTACAAAAGTAGCCCCCATTGCTACCGCTGCCACAGTAGTAGCCAAGCCAGTTTCATGTCCAGAATACCCAATAGGATGATTAGGGAACATCGTTTTTAGGGTATGAATCATGTTCAAATTCAGCTCTTCTGGCTTACAAGGATAAGCAGATGTAGCGTGAGCAATCGACAAAGGATATTCAGGGTCAAAATCAAGGATAAAACGAACTGTTTCTACGATTTCATTTTGGGTCGACATTCCTGTTGAAATCATCAACGGGCGACCCGTTTTCAAAATACGCTCAATCAATTCAAAGTCTGTCAACGATGCTGAAGCCAATTTGTACAAAGGCGTTTCGAACTGCTCCATAAAATCTACAGATTCTACATCCCAAGCCGATACAAACCAATCCATTCCACGCTCTTTGCAATATTGGTCAATGATAGAAAACTCTACTGCGCCAAATTCAGTCTTACGTTTGTAGTCGATATATGACATACGTCCCCACGGTGTATCACGCATGATTTCCCATTGGTCGCGAGGCACACATACTTCTGGAGTTCTTTTTTGAAATTTCACCGCATCCACTCTAGCATTGACTGCCTCGTCGATGAGTTTTTTAGCAATATCAATCGAGCCATTGTGATTGATACCAATTTCTGCAATGATGTAACATGGCGCACCTTCGCCAATTACTTTTCCTGTGTTAAGTTCAATTGATTTCATGCGTTGTTATTAGTTTTTGAGGCATTAGGCAAAGAGGCATCAGGCAAGGAGTATTTATATACTGATGACTAGTGCCTCTCCCCTAACCCCTTGTTTTACGCTTCTAATAAAATTTCAGTTATCACTTCTGGAGTCTGTGCTTCTAGAATAAGTTCAGCTAGTTCGCGGAAGCATCCTTCGCCACCTTTAGCTTCGCAGATATAGTCTACTTGACTACGAACTTGCTTAAGGGCGTCGGCAGGACAAGCCGTAAAGCCTACGTGCTTCATGATTTCGAGGTCATTGACATCGTCGCCGATATAGGCAATTTGTTCGGGCAGGATATTACGATTCACCAATATTTGTTGGAGTACCGCTAGTTTGTCTTTGATACCCATGTGCAATTCGGTAATCTTGAGTTTTTCAGCACGTTTGCGTACAGAAGGCGAAAGCTCGCCAGTGATAATGCCCGTTGCAATTTGTCTGTTGCGTAAACGTTCAACACCCATCCCATCACGGATATTGAATTTTTTCAATACTTCTCCGTTTTCTCCATAATACACCCCTGCATCGGTCAATACCCCATCACAGTCGGTAAGGAGCAATTTTATATGTTGTAATTTTTCCATTGAGTAATTTGTGGTTGAACCAAAGAATAATGAGTGTAGTCAGAAACGCTATGGCTTTTGCTGATTTGGGATTGCTGATTTCGGAAATATTGAAAAAACTTCGTTTTTATTTTTCATAATGTTTTATACTTCCGCAATCCCACATCCGATATCCGAAATGGACAATTTATAACATCCTTTACACACAGTTAGGTTAAATGCTTGTCCACCCACCATCGACCACTAGGTTGGCGCCCGTCATATAAGCCGAAGCATCAGAAGCAAGGAATACCAATGCACCTTGATAATCGTTAGGCTGAGCCATACGACCGAGTGGAGTTTTATTTGTGTAGTTTTTGATAAAAAATTCGTTCTGACCGTTTTCAACACCTCCTGGCGATAGCGTATTCACACGCACGCCTTTATGTCCCCAATAGGCTGCCAAAAAGCGAGTGAAGTTGAGAACAGCGCCTTTGGTTGTTGGATACGAAGGAGATTTGAAAAAACTCTGTTCCCCATTTTCGTCACAGTAAATTTGTTGATCAGGCCCCACCATACCGTAGGTAGAAGCGATATTGATAATGCTACCAGCACCCGCCTCAGCCATTACTGAACCAAATATCTGCGAGCATAAAAAGACCCCAAGGACATTTACTTCAAGTGATTTTCGGAAAGACTCCAAAGGATAGTTTTCGAAGGCGGACAATTCTTTTGCCATCAATGGATTTTCGAACATATCGTTGATAGCCGCATTGTTGACTAACACATCGATTGAGCCATATTTTTCGAGAATAGTCGCTTTGGCTTTTTCTAAACTATTAGGGTTTGTTACATCGAGTTTTAGACCGATATGTTTTTCTCCTAATTGATTAGCCAAACCTTTGGCTTGTAATTCTAGAACATCGGCTACTACCACGTTGGCGCCTGCGGCAGCGAGTGCTTCGCAGTGTTTTTGTCCAATCAATCCTGTAGCACCTGTAACAATAGCTGTTTTACCTGCCAATGAGAACAATTGAGGAACAGCCAAAGAGGGATTCGAGATAAGCTGATTCATGATTAGGCTTTCTGCAAAGCAGGTTTGATATTGTAGTTTGAGGTTTTTCTAAAAACAGCTTCCAATACTTCTCCACGAATCAATGGCATTGCATCTTTATCAAGAATCGCTTTTTTCATGATTGGCATCACATCACGATAAGCAGACAAAGTGTAAGCAATATCTTCGTCGCTATGGCTGTAGCACATATTATGAAAACCTGCCCATAGGATACCACGCTTAATCATTTCTTGTTGCATGAGCGTTTTTAGCTCTAAGCCATTGCCAGCTTCGGGACTAAATGTTACCATAGAGCGACATGGATAGCCGATACACTTGGTAAATGCTGATAAGCCAAACTCCTCTGCAATCTGGTTATATCCTTGTTGTAAAATCGCGCCTTTTTCAGCTAAATAAGCTGGGACATTTTTTTCCTGTAATTCACGAATGGTTGCAATACAAGCTGCCAATGACAAGGTTTCGCCACCAAAAGTGGTATAACTGAATACTTCTTTATTGAAAAGCTCCATCACATCGGCACGACCCGTCAACAAGGCAATTGGCATTCCATTAGCACAAGCTTTTGAATAAACCGCTAAGTCTGGTTTTACTTGGAAATATTCTTGCGCACCACCTAAGGCAATACGAAAGCCTGTCCACATTTCATCAAAAATCAACAAAGTGCCATTTTCACGACAAGCTTCGGCTAATTCTTGAAGGAAATTATTTTTAGGCGCTTCAAAAATAAATGGCTCTAAAATCACTGCTGCTACGTCTTCGTCTAAGGCTGCACGAATACTCTCGATGTCGTTATATTCGAAAGTATAAGTCATATTTTGAGTACTTTCGGGTACACCTGCATTGCGACTTGTAATGCCGATATACCAATCATGCCAACCGTGATAGCCACAGCAAAAGATTTTTTCACGACCTGTAAAAGCACGAGATACACGAATCGCTGCCGAACAGACATCAGCTCCCATTTTGGAGATTTTGACTGCTTCTGCATTTGGAATAACATCTTGAATCAGTTCTGATAATTCTACTTCTAAAGGGTGCGTCAGAGAGAACGAAATGCCATCCGCTAATTGGCTTTGGATGGCCTCATCAACTGCTGGATAGCAATACCCTAAAGATACTGGACCTATCGCAGCGTTGTAGTCGATATACTCGTTGCCATCGACATCCCAAACGTGTGAGCCTTTTCCTTTTACCAGATACTTCGGTGCAATACCTTTGGTAAATTGTCCTGGACCTTTCGCTAGAGTTTGGGTAATAGGTTTTTGAACTGCCAAAGCACGTTCATATAAAATATCCGAGATGGTAATATTAGGATAATGGTCGTTGAATTTTACTCCGTTGGGCATGGCATTGAATAAATTATGATTCTCGAAATGCGATGTTTTTTATGTTAAAATTAAGTGCTCGGCTTTAGGCTTTACGTATTAGGCAAGCATAACCTTTTGCCTAATGCCTACAGCTTACGGCTTAATGCCTAAAAGACCTTGCGTGCAACGTCTCTACGGATGGGGATTATTCAGCAAATTCAGAGGCTACGATATGTGGCTGAATAGCTTCAGTATGATAACCCAAAATACGTTCTGCAATTTGTTTTCCTGTAAATCCTTCGTATTCTAGCACCTCTTGCAAGCGTGCTGGTTTAAACCATTTTTCAAATAATGCAATGGGTAAAACAGGTGCTTGTATCTGATTTTTCAAGAAAATTTCTGCAACAATTGAATACAAACCTCCTGTAACAAAATGGTCTTCAATGGTTACTAACAAATCTGTTTTTTGCGTTAAATCTACAAGATAAGCCTCGTCAATAGGTTTGAGACTACGAAGATTGACGATACCTACAGACTTGCCTTCTGCTCTAAGAATTTCGGCAGCAATCAGCGTTTGCTCAAGCATAAAACCGTAGGTCAGCAAGGTAATATCTGTACCTTCAGCAATAACTTCAGCTTTGCCAATTTCAAAGTGTTTTTGATGTTGAAAAGAGGTAGGACGGTGACAAATACGAATATAAGCTGGATGTTTAGAGGCAAGAATTTCGGGTAACATAATGGCCAAATCTTGCTCATTGGCAGGTGCAAAAACTTGCATATTAGGAATCCCACGCATCAGAGATACGTCTTCCACAGCTTGGTGTGTGGGACCATTTCCGTCTGATAAAAAACCTGGGATAAAGGCACTCAACTTGATTGGTAAATTGGGGATTCCTGCATCGGTGCGCACAAACTCAAACGCACGCATTGAAAGAAAAGAAGCCAATGCGTGTAATACAGGCACTCTTCCACGTAATGCCAGCCCTGCGGCGGCACCTACCATACATTGTTCGGTAATTCCTGTATCGATAAATCTTTTACCTAAAACTGAAGGCAAATTACGAATCAAAGCACGGTTTTCGGCTGTCATGACTACGATACGCTCGTCGTCGATGGCTATATTTTTTAGTAGTTCTTCGTACATAAATTCAATTAGTTAATTGTGAATGAGCGAGTTGTGAATTAATAACAGAAAACTCAGCCACTCAATAAGACGTTGCGGTGCAACGTCTCTACGGGATATACCTTCCTTCTACCTTACCACCAAGGTTTCTGAGACTAAGGTAGTCGTGTGTTCGCCGTGGAGTTCTTGCAAAAGTTGCTCGATTTCGGTAGATGAAAAATTACAAAACCAACGGTCAGCACGAGCCTCGATACTTGGCAAGCCTTTTCCACGAATCGTATCGGCGATAATTACACTTGGTTTATGTTTTTTGTATGGCAAATCCGCAAATGCTTCTTCCAAATCCAAGAAATTGTGTCCATCAATGCGACATACTTCCCATCCAAAAGCTTCAAATTTATCTACTAATGGCTCTAGTGGAATGAGATCTTCTGTTGCCATATTGGCTTGGAAATTATTACGATCTACCACAAAAATAAGGTTGTCCAATTTGTGTGCGTGTGCTACCATAACAGCCTCCCAAACCGAACCTTCATTAAGCTCGCCATCGCCCAAGATACAGACCACACGATTTTGTGAACCACTAATTTTCAAATCCATTGCCACACCAACTGATACCGCTGGCAAATGTCCCAATGAACCCGAATGAAACTCAATACCAGAGATTTGAGTGTTGGGATGCCAATAGATATGGTCGTTGGTAGATAAGTGATTTTGCAGTCTCTCTGCTTCTAAAACACCCATTTCGACCAACGTACCATAAAGGGCAGGCACATCGTGCCCCTTCGACAAAAACAAATAGTCTCTGTCGGGGTCATCCAAGTTAGTAGGGTTTAAATTGAGGAATTCAGTATAGAGGTAGACGATTAAATCTGTTGCTGAAAGCGATGCACCCACAAAACAGCCTCCGTCAGTCGAAAGCTTGATGATATGCTCACGTACCCGCAAAGCTGTTTGCTCCAATTTTTTCAATTTTATCTCGTTCATGGGGATTTTATGGAGTGAATTGCGATTGAGAAAATGTGTAACTTTTCAATCTAATCCCTCTTTTATATTTTTAAAGAATTATCTATTCTTAGAAATGCAATGCTTTGTGGCTTACACCAAATAAGCCAATATAAAGAGTATTCTATTTTCTAACAACCTCTCTATTAATCATTTGGATTCTGCACTTCTGGGGAAGACGCAATACCTTGCGCATCTACCTGAACCGTCATAGAGGCATCGATAGTTTTTAACTCGCCCAAATGATTTCTATACCAATTGACACCTGCCCATTGGGCATTAAGTGCCATAATTTCAGGCTTTTGAGTCAATAATGTTAAAATATCTTCCAAAGAGAATTCAGGCTTGAGAGGATATAACTCTTCAAAAATCCGCTTAATAAATTGGTAGTCTTCATGATAATCTATGGTAAATCTGTGTGACATCGAATAATCTAAACCTGTTTCCCAAAGTACATTTCCCAACTTAAACTTCTCTGGATTTTCCCAGAAATAAGGCGTGGTATGCTCTAGTTCCAAAGGGCGAACGGCCTCCTCCCAAGCTTTGGTTAGGGCTTTAAAACTCATAATTTCTACATCATTGCCATCGGGATAAGTAGCAGGATGTAAGTTACTTATATAATCATATTGCTCTGGATTGGACAAATACACATCTAACACTTTATCCACAATACGAGGGTCGATAAGTGGACAATCTGACGGTATTTTGAGAACAACATCTGCCTCTGTCAGATGTCCTACTTGCCAATGCCTGTCGAGTAAGTCATTAAGGCTTCCACGGTAGCAATCGATTTGATATTTTTTACAAAAACGCTCTATGACATCGTCTTGAGTATGGTCAGAAGTTGCAATAACGATATGTGATATACGCTTTACTCTTCTAAGACGCTCTATCATGCGATAAAGTAGGGGCTCTTCTAAGATAGGAAGCATTACTTTACCTGGCAATCGGCTCGAACTCATACGAGCCTGTACAACGATGGTGATAACTGGCGTTTGACTCATGCGATTTCGCAAAGACTAGGTTTAATAATGGGTGTTGCAGTGTATTGGTACTGTTTGGTAAATTCTTCTTTTTTACCATTAAATTCCAAAAAATCACGGCAAACACGAGCTATATTTTGCGCTGAAGTCCCTCCGTTTTGAATAGGGGCTAAGCGGTTTAACTCTTCGACATCAAAATATGAATGTACTTTTTTCCCCAAGGCTATACCCACATATACAAGCGTCGAATATTGTGTAATCAATTCATCACAATTGGCAATCATGTGATTAACATTGCCATTGGTATAGATGAAAGTACCTTCGGGTGTGTTTTCTTTGATTTCGGCAATGGCTCTTTCAAAAATCTCGTTGGGATGCAATTTGAATACCAATGGTCGTCCGTTGGCGATTTCAACACAACGTTTGATAAAGCCTATTCTATTGTCTGGTCGGTAACACTCACGAATATCCGAAGTTGTTACCAACACATAGTTTTTCATATCGAGGGTATTATCCACAAACTTTTCACAGTTATCAAAATTAGGCATACCTGTGACCATAATTTTGTGAGCTTGGGTTCCCATTTTCGAAAAATATCCTTTGTAGCCCTCCGATGCAGCGCAATACACATCGCAAATATTGGAAGTACCGTTCAGCGATGTTCCAATAGCCAAATAAGGAGGAAGATGTAACTTTTTGACCCATTTACTAATAGTGGTGCATTCGTCTATCATGCCTTCTTGTACCCACAAAGTTTTGGTTTGAAGCATTCTGTCAGGAATTATCAAATCCGAACAGTAAACCACCAAATCATAACGGTTCTTTTGGGCTTTGTAGTCCATTTGTAAACCGTGCTCAGCGCAATAAGTCTCCGAATTACGACGAAATTGCCCTGCTAATACAGTACGGTCGGCCCAAGTAGTGTTTTCAATCACCCAGTTCACCAATGGCGAGTCTGCAAAAATCTGACTAAACCAACAATCATACTCAGGCAATTGCTGAGCGATTTGGTGCATCTGCGAGGTTTGGTTAATCGACCCTGTGATAAACAGTATTTTCTTTGGTATGTGCATTCGCTATTGATAAGCTTAGTGAGTCCAGAATACTAGTAATATCTAGCGTTTTCTGTGATGTAAAAGTAGAGAATTATTGTTACCCAAATATTATGAATAGGTTACGAATTATTGAGTTAACAATTTGATAATAAAGGGAGTGGAAGAGAAGCTTTGCACATATACTTCCTGATTGCTTAGCTTAGTTTGATGCAAAAAACATTGATTTGATATAGTTAAGAGAATTCCGTAAATTGCATATAAAAAATTTTGCATGAAATTTACATCTGTCGAAGAAATAATAGAGCATTTCAGTTTAAATGCACAAAGTCGTGAAGATATTAAAAAGATATTGAAGAATTTGATTAAAGAGTATCATCCTGACAAAAATATGGGAGACTTTCAGGATGATACTCAGAAAAGTAAATTCCACGAAATAAACTCAGCTTTAGAGTATTTAAATAGTGCATCATCAGAAGTATTGCAATCAAAGCAAAATGAAATGTTAGCCTTGGTTAATATTTTGACAGAGCTTTCTTCAATAAAAAAAGAAGAAGTAAAAGTTGAAAATTTCGAAGCAAAAAATTCTTCTTTGAAATCAAAATTGAACGATAGTGTTAATACCTTTCACAAAAAAAATATAACGCCTAAAATCACGAGTCTAGCACTAACCTCAGTACTGACAACTATTTGGTTATTTCCTTCAATTGTTAAAGATCATCCAATCCTTAAAACTCTATATACTTATAACGAAGAGTTTACTCTCGTATGGATAATATGCCTGTCTTTGACGGCTATAATTTGGTTTTTCACCAAGTATATTGAAAAAAAAGACGAAATGATTAAGCAAAGCTTTAAGTTAGAATCAACGCAAAATAACATATTTCTACTCTACACCATATGGATGAGAGCAACATGTCGAAATTATACAATGAGTGAGGATAATAAATTTATTGCTTTATTTACAAAAGAAGACTTCATTTACTTTTTAATGAATCGATTTAGTATTTTGGATACTCATGCGGAAGAAATAGAATTACTCTCGTCGCGTTATGAAAGAATAAAGCTGGTTGAAGAAATAGAAAATCATTTAAAGTATAATCTTAGGAAAAATAAATTAAAGACCATAAGACCATTAAAGCTTTTTCCTGTAGCTGGAGAAATTGATATAGAGACAGCTCAACTTATATCCGACTTACTTATCGAAAGACTTATAACAAAAGAGGTTATTAGTAAAACTGGTACCAAAAGTCTAAGTGATACATTCCAATTTGCTTACGATTATTAATTTTATTAAATACTAAACATTGTCACAGTTTATTATGTATTGGTATTTTACAAATAAATCTGTGACTTTAATATACATAATATCTGCTAAAAATGAGAATTATCTCGTGATTCAATGTAATGGAAAGGTAAAACTAAATACAGTATTGTAAGACACTTAATTATATTAACACATCTACCTTTATTACAATTAATCCATAGAGACACCAAGCATGACGTCTCTATGGGTTAATTGTAATACTTTTTCCTAAAAATCAAACTTCACTCTAAACCTAACTGCCAGCGAACTAGGCGCATTAGGATGGTCGAGATAAGATAAACGTTTGAGAAGGTCTATTCGAAGAATTTTAAATACGTTTTCTACCCCAACGCTCATCTCCATATAAGGTCGATGGTCTAAGGAATAAGTAATAGGGTCGCCATTAGTATATTTGGGAAACGCCAGTAACTGATTATCCGACGAAGGTTTGTTCTGGTCGGATACGCTTCCCCACAAACCAGTAAATGAGGCAACTTCACGAATTTTGAGTCGGTTCAATAAGGGGATTTTATTAAAGAAAAATCCGTTGAAATGATGGTCGAAGAATATCGTGGCATATTGGTCACTCACAAACTCCAAGAAGTTCATCAAGTTGTAGGATTCTAACTGATACGAATACGTTTGGTTGGCTCTATGAATGAGCAATAGTGGAAATGGTACTTTCCCCCATAACTTAGCTCCTTCAATCGTTAAATTGGTATAACCCAATGGCGGAATATTTACCCGTTTGTACATCTGTGCCATCACGCGACTATATTCGTATTCACTTCCCAAAAATCCTTTTGGCGAATAATTATAGCGTAATTGAATAACGGGATATTGATTCACAATCGGGATACGATAGTTTTTCCCTTGATAAAACTGCTCATTGGGCGCATATCTCAAACCTACCCCAAATTCAGTATTATCGAGTTGCGGTACGGTTTGTCCTAGTCCATTTTCGTAGGTCAACGAGCCTGTTGGTGTTTGAATCGTTTTCTTGATTTGCGCACTCCACGCTACCCCAGATTTCGATTCTCGTAGCCAGTCGAGTGTCCATACTTGGTTGTAGGTTCGTTGGTTGTTGATACCTCTTTTGAAAGAAAGTAAAAAGTTATCTTCTTGAACAAACTGTAATTCTTGTCCTGGGATTTTCAAGTCATTTTGATAAGACAAGCGTAAATGACGAATCGGATAGGTATAAATATTATGGTCGGTCAGTGATAACGTTGCCGAGGCAAAATACTTCCATTTTTGATCACGGAAACCATACGCCGAATATACCTCAAAAGCCATTCGTTCGCTAAATTTGGCAGTAGTTCTCCCTCCCAAACGTAGACGAAGCCCCTCAACAGGGTTGAAGCTATAAAAAGTATTTACGGGACCTATTTCTATAGCACCTAATGGCTTATAACCTTCCATCAAAAAGGACGCCGTATTCATAAATCGCTGAAAGGCTGGCACTCTTTTGACACTATCTACCATGGTATAAATACCCATTTCCTTGGTACTGAGTGGTTGGTGACGTGCTTGCGACCAATAATCATCTTTCCGTTGAGTAGCATCTTTGAGGACTTCGGTACGATACCCCTCAAAACGGCTTGCTTCAATCGGTAAATCAAGTTTATAATCATGATAGGACACGCTTCTTTGTCCAAACAAGCTCATGCCATTTTCTTTTTTCAAAGGATTAAACTCAATAATTAAATCGTCCTTGGTAAGCATTAAGCCCTTATCCCCTACAAACTCGAATTCCTGTGCAATTTTGAGGTCAGTCACAAAGTTGACATTAATATCTTTCGAAAAACCCATTTCTACTTTTCGTACCGCATAACTCGAATCCATTGCGACAAGCATTTGCCCTTGAAACAGTTGGTCATTGGTATTGCGAGGTGCAAATCCTAAGGTAATGCATTTTACATCTTTATAAACGGTTGTATCAATAATGGCATAACGATAAAACTGCGGCGCAATCGGCGAAGTAGGCCCTAAAAATTGCTTCGCAAGTAATAGGATATTATTGTCATAAAAATTGACCTCTTGATACAATGCCTCCAGATAAAGTTTTATCCCATTGTTATCCACATAGCCACCCAGACCAGTCATTTTATCTCCAGTAATAACCTCTTTTTTAGATTCTGGATTTTTACGATAATACACATCAGAGATAGTCTCTTTGAGATACATAGGCAACGTAACCTTCCCAGTGATTTTAGACGTATCGAGGTGATTAAATACAAAGTCAAATTTGCGAAGAGAGCGTTTGTTTCTAAATTTTTCAGAAATATTACTCAAATCAAATTCTAACTTTTCGTATTTATTGTATTGATAAAAATTGAGCGCCTCAGGGCGGTTCATGGATTTGTGCTCAATCACTTTGCGTACCAGTTGTACCGCAGGGTTATCTTTATTACGGTATTTGTCCTTTTTTCCTTTTACCACCACTTCGTCCAAACTGGTATTGAGCGATTGAAGGCGCACAGTAAGTTGTTGGACATCTTTGGCAGTTTGAAAGGTTTTGGTTTGGGGCTGATACCCAATAATCGAAACTTTGATAGAAGGATGCTGTGGAGAGGTTTCAATAAAGAAATTTCCGTTGAGGTCGGTTTGCGTTCCACGATTGGTACCTTGAATCAATACGCTGGCAAAAGGAATAACTTCGCTGGTCTTGGCATCAACCACCTTTCCTTTTACCTTGATATAAGTTTGAGCACTAGAATTCCAAGCAATTAGTAGAATACAAAAAAGCCAAAATGGTCGATAAAACGCTTTCAAAATAAATTGATTTGATAACATAATTAAGGGGCAAAGATGCAATGCTAAACTGGCATTTCGGATTATGGAATTATTAATTTAGCATTAAAGAAAAATATATGTAACGTACTGATAAACAACGGAAAAAAGAATAATAATTAGATAACATACCGATAACCTTTTCTCCATTTTGTTCAAGTATTTTGGGTCGAAATTAAAACCCTTTTTACCCATGACAACCAAAAGGCTTATCTACCTTTACTCGGATTCTAGCTTTACCCCATGGAAGGAAAATATTTTTGCTCGTACAGTAGCTAATTTTTTAGCTTCCACACCCGAAGAATATTACCCCTATGTTACTCATTTTGTAGGATTCACTTCCGAATTTGCCAATTTTCTTAAACAATTTGACATTGTATTCAACGTATGTTATGGTTTTGGCGACGAAGGACAACATGACATCGTTCGTTGGCTCGAAGATAATGGAATAAAACATACCGCTAGCAATTATCAGTCACAGATATTGGCTAAAGATAAACTACATTTACCAGAGGTATGTGCCAAAGTGGGTGTTGCCACGCCTGCAATTATTCCTCTGAGCGAAGTTAGTACTTCAACCTTTACTCGTTTTATTGCCAAACCTCGCTTTGGTAGTCTTCACCAAAATATGTTGGTATTTGACAAGGAAAATATTCCTTATCAGCAATTATTGGAAAAAGATGAAATGATTATCCAACCGTATCTTTCGGGTCGAGAGTTTACGGTCGGTGTAATTCCTAACGAAGAGGCGAGCGATTATATTTGTTTGAATCCCTTAGAAATTCGTCCTGATGACGAACGAGAAGTGTACATTGCGGGACAGCAATACGGTCGTACCGAAAAAGTGCTGTATCATGACTTAGATGCAGAGACTTGCCAAGCTATGCAGGAAATGGTATTACGAGTGCATCATGCCTTAGGATTAAGAGGAATGTCACGGACAGATGTACGTGTGTCGGACGGAAAAATCTATATTTTGGACATTAATACCATGCCAAATTTGGACTCAAATAGCTTTTTGCCTTTTATTGCTCAACATCAAGGCATCAGTTTACAAGAAATTTTCAGAAGGATTTTACTACGTCTCGAAAAAGAAGAACAAGTAAGAGAACGAGGTCTGGTAGTCTCAGACTTTATGTGAGTTGTGAGTGATGAATTGTGAATGACAAATTGTCTATTTCAGATATCGGATGTGGGATTTCGGAAGTGTAAGCTTCTATATTTTGTGAAAAATAAAGGTATTTTACTTTATTTCCGAAATCAGAAATCCCAAATCCTCAATTGTTGAAAATCCTCCGTACAGTTCTAACTCACAATTCATCATTCACAATTCACTGCTTAGTTGCTAAAACTTTGATAGCAAGGTTGCAGCATTCTAGCTGTTTTTTGAGAAAGTATCGAATATTGATTAGCCTTTTCGACAGAATGATGTCGCTCCAATCGTCGAATAGCAAATTTTAAAGGATTGTCATTTGAAATAAAAATCAAGGAGATTAGCCATTCACCATTTTGTTCGTCGACCATATATCCTACCAAGGAGTTCCCTAACCATCTTTCGTCTCTCACCACCTCCAGATCCTTCTTTTGTCCTTTACCTTCGTTTGTATAGTTATAATTAAAAATAGGTAGCTCCATTTGATCTATATATTTAAACTATCCAAGAATTTATTAAACTTTTTAAATATAACGATTTGTGATAATAAATGTTTCTTTGAGGAGGAATATTTATCATTGTTTAGTGAACAGGGGCAAAGGCACAGGGTGAGTTAGGGGATAGGGTTTAGGCAAGGAGGCATTAGTTTTTTTATTGAGTGAACAGTAGCAAAGGCACAAAGGTGCAAAGTGGATTTAGGGATATAGTCTCTCTAAAGTTGACATATAGATAGTTCTAAATCAATGATTCCAATTAGCGGGTAAATTTATTCACCTGTTATTGATTCAGTTTTAAAACTATTTAAAAAGTAAGTTCAAGGCTAAGTCTTGAACTAGGAATTTGCTATCTTACCTATCCCTTAAACCCACTTTGCACCTTTGTGCCTTTGCGACTGTTCACTCAATAAAAAAACTATTCCCTCCTTGCCTAATCCCTATCCACTCTGTGCCTCTACGCCTTTGTGCCCGTTCACTCAAAAAAACTCACCCCTATCCCCTATCCCCTAAATATTCTTTAAAAAACTCTATCTTTGAAAGACGTTCACTTCTAAATTCAAACTAAATGTCGTTAACCTGTCAAAAACATCTTTTTAGTCTCGAAGACGGAATTCATTATATCAATTGCGCTACCATGTCGCCCAACCTGAAGTCGGTAGAGGAGGCAGGTATTCAAGGAATTTTGCGTAAATCTCAGCCACAACGTATTACGCAAGAGAGCTTTTTTGAAACTACTGCTCCAGTACAAGAAGCCTATTCAAAGCTGATTAATTGCCCTGAACCCAAACGCATTGCCCTCATTCCATCGACCTCTTATGGAATGGCAATCGTTGCTAAAAACTTAGCCTTCAAGGCAGGTTTGGCATCGGGACAGGAAATCTTGATGGTGCATGAAGAGTTCCCTTCAGATGTATATGCTTGGGAAGAAATTGCTGAAGACAAAGGCTTATCTATTCGCTATATTTTACCTCCAGACACTTTAGAAAATCGTGGTAAAATCTGGAATGAGCGTTTATTAGACGCTGTCAATCAAAATACTTGTATGGTGGTAGTTTCGCCAACACACTGGGCTGATGGTACACGATTTGACCTAGTAACATTAGGGGCTCGTTGTCGTGAAGTTGGAGCTTGGTTGATATTGGATGGTACTCAGTCGATCGGTGCGATGCCTTTTGATGTGCAACAGGTACAACCAGACGCCATCATTAACGTAGGTTATAAATGGTTATTGGGTCCCTATTCGGCAGGTGCTACATATTTTGGTCCTGCTTTCGACGAAGGTCGCCCTTTAGAACGCAACTGGATTAATAGAGTAGGTTCAGAAGAATTCAAAAACTTAGTTAATTATCAAACCGAATACCGTCCCTTTGCCGATCGCTATAACGTCGGCGAAAGAAGTAATTTTATCTTGAATCCTATGTTTTGTGCTTCGCTGACACAGATTCTTGATTGGGGCGTCGAAAATATTGAAGCCTATTGCCATCAACTACTAGAAGAACCTTTAAAATTACTACAAGAAAAAGGTTTCTGGGTAGATGACCTACCATATCGTAGCAAACACTTGGTTGGCTTACGTATTCCACCACAAGCAGATATTGCTCGAATTCAAGCATCACTCAAAGCTCGAAATGTTCAGGTTTCTTTCAGAGGACAAGCTATTCGTATCGCACCGCACGTGTACAACGATATGAATGATATAGATGCCTTGGTAGAAGGACTAATATTATAATTTGAAGATTGGGTGATTTGAAGATTTGAAAATGAGGGTAATTTTCATCCCTAGTTCAAGACTTAGTCTTGGGCTAATTTTTTTAACAGTTTTAAAACTGAAATTTTCAAATCTTCAAATTATCTCATTTTCAAATTGCCAAGCTCTTTCTAGCCATTCTCATAATCGATTCGCTATTATTAAGATTAGATACTTCTGAAATTGCTACCCAAGCCAAATCTTTTGATTCTGAACTCACAACCAAAGGTTCGTGTTTGTCAGCTTCTATCAAAAAACGAACATCATAATGATAGTGTTCAGGCTCGGTTTTACGAGCAGGAATGATATGTACATCAATATCGAAAATCTGAGGAGATATAGCCTTTACAGATGTTAAACCAGTTTCTTCCTCCGCTTCGCGTAAGGCTACTGCCAATACATCTGGGTCACCATCGCAATGCCCACCAGTCTGAAACCACTGATTCAATTTATGGTGATGTGTCAATAAAGTGTGTTGACGTTCAGCATCAACAATCCAAGCCGAACCTGTTACATGACCTATCAGTAGAGTACGTTCAAAACAGTCTGGTTGTTGGTTAACAAACTCACAAATAGCCTCATAGTGTAGTTGTTCTGTAGCATCGGCAGGCGTGTATTGCTCTAGCAGTTGAAGAAGTTGCTTTCTGTGCATGGAATAAGGATTTTTAATTGAGCCTACAAAGTTGAGGATATTCTGTTGGGATAGCAAGGATATTGTGTCTCGAATTAAAATCTTAATCAACCTTACATAGCTAGCTTTCTGAGCATTTGAGCGAAAAAATAGTCTATCTCCACGAAAGACTTTTAGCTTTGTATTCAATTCATTCTAATCATCATTTTTACCAATCTCATGAAAAAAATCCTCTTAGCTTTACTCGTATCAGGCTCATTTGCAGCCTCGGCTCAATTGCGTTTGCCACAACCTAGTTCGGCAGCATCGGTTTCTCAAACTGTTGGAACAACTGATATTGCTATCAAATATTCTCGTCCGAATGTACGTGGTCGTGAAATCTTTGGCGCTTTGGTTCCTTACGATAAAGTATGGCGTACAGGTGCAAACGCTGCTACACAAATCACTTTGTCAAATGATGTAACAATCAATGGTCAAAAATTAGCGGCTGGCACATATTCTATTTTCTCAATTCCTTCGCAAAGCGAATGGACGTTGATTTTCAACAAAGATATTACTGCTTCTGAGCAATCTTATAGCCAAGAAAAAGACGCTCTTCGTGTAAAAGCTTCGGCAAGTGGTAATGCTAAAGTTGAGTCTTTTAGTTTTGATTTATCTGATATTACAGATAGTACTGCCAACTTAAACTTTTCTTGGGCTGACAAAAAAGTTTCTGCTAAAATTGGCGTTGAAACTACCAAAATGATTGAAGCTGCTATTGCAAAAGCTGCTACTGACAATGCCAATACGATGAATAATGCAGCTGGCTTTTTGTTAGGAAAAGGTAAGTTGGAGCAAGCGTTAAAATTAGCTAACTCGTCAGTTGGAGCAGTAGAAACGTTCAGAAATGTATGGACAAAAGCTCAAATTTTGGCTAAAATGAACAATTTCGTAGAGGCTGTTCCATTGGCACAAAAAGCCCTTGAGTTAGGTAAAAGCGACGCAAACTTCGGTTTCTTCAAAGATGCTATCGAAAAAGGCGTGGCAGAATGGACTGCAAAACTTCCAGTAATGAATCCTATTAAAAAGAAGAAGTAGGTTCTTATTAATTTGAAAATTGGGGGATTTGAAGATTTGAAAATGTCTTTTTTTAATCTTCGAATTCTAAAAGATAAACTATTGCATTTTTCCTAATAGGGTGCGACTTAAGTCGCACCCTATTAGGAAAAATCTCTTCATTTTCAAATTTTCAAATTCCCTCGTTTTCAAATCATCAAAATCATTTTGTCTTCAAATACGCAATCAATACCTTTCTCACATCTGAGCGCACGTCATTAGTATCATTGGCATCGGGTTCGACTACCTTCAATACATCAGGATTTTTATCTGTCAAAAACCCTAGATTTGTTTCTTTTCCTTCTATCAAAAATTTAGGTAACACCACGTAATAGGTTTGATTGACATCCAATAATTTATCATTGATTGTCCACTCGTTTTTTGTAGCATCGTAGGTAATTTTATCCCACTGCAAATATCCCCCATTACCTTTGTTTTTCAGGCCTGTATTCAATACTTGTTCAAGCAAGCGGCCTTTCATTTCGGCCTCCACGATTTTTCCACCAAAAGGCAATACACGCATAATATCCAACTGTGTCACCTTACCGCCCACTTGGTCATCGATACGCACCGAACCACCATTAAATATCGCACAGTCGTTGGGTTTGCTTGATGCTTTTGACATCGCTTTGGCAATAGCAGTACCAAGGTTAGTTTGAAAATTGCGAATACTACTTTCACGACCGTCAAGAGGTGTATCGAGTGTGGCAACTACATCATTTTTATCAAGCCCCATTTTCTTGATAGCTGCATCCAATATTTGCTCCCATTTTTGTACAATAGTTGCCACAGAGGCATCTTCCACAATGGTGTCGTCTATTTTGCGTAGTTCGCTTGTAAGGCTCACTTTTTTCGTTTGGGTATCAAAAGAAAAATGATGTACATAAACTGTTTTTGCATTGGCATCCGCTTTGGCAATAACAACATCTCCTACTTTCTGAATCATATTGTCGTGATCGTGCCCACCCATCAAAAGTTTTACTTCTGGTAACATTTCAGCTAGTTTTGCATCATCTACCTTGTTGAGGTGAGTAATAGCCACTACAAAATCACATTGGGGTTTGAGTTCTTGATACGCTTTTTTAGCTGATTCAAAAAAGTCGTCATATACTACAAAGTTCTTCTTGTTGGCTGGCAATACCACCGAGAACATTCCCACTTTTACAGAGGCTCCTGAAGCATTTTTGAAAGTCAAAATTGTAGTCTTCGGAAATGGAACACCATTTTTGGCAAAAGGCTCTGCGCCATTTGGGGTATTATGAAAAGCATTTGAAGCCAACCAATTAAATTTAGAAAGGTTGATTCGTTCTAATAATTCGGCTTCGTCTACATCAAACTCATGATTGCCCAATCCTACCCAATCCATTCCAATGGCATCCATTACCTCCACCATTTGTTTGCCTTTAATACTTTTCCCTTCATGCTTAAAAGTTCCTATTAAAGACGGATTTAGGAAGTCTCCAGCCAACAACGTAATCGTATTGGGGTTTTGAGCTAATAACTCCTTGCGAACTGTAGCTACGCGTGCCATTCCTCCTACTTTACCTCCTTCAAGCGGTGCGATTTCATACACATCATTGAGATGCAAAAACGTAACATTTACAGTTGACTTAGAAGAAGAATTAGGCGTTTGTCCGCTTTTACAACTAATAAGAAGTGCTTGAAAGACAAGCAAAAGAAGTAGTAGTTTTTTCATATTGGTATTCATAAAAGATAGTATTGAAGGTTAACTGACTTTTCTCTAACATCCTGAAAATAAAGAAAAAAGGCACAAGATTTAAGTTAATGTTTTTATACATTTATTCCTTAAATCTTGTACCTTTTTATTTTCCTAAAATCTTCCTATATCAGTTTTACACTCCACGAACGAGTAAAGGTTTCGGAAGGGTTTAAAGCGATAATACCTTCTTTTTGAGTAATATCTTGGTTATGACTTACATGGTCGGCAATGCCACACCATGGTTCTATACAAACAAAATTGGCATTTTTAGCCGCCCAAATTCCTAAGAAAGGATACCCTTTGAACCCAAACTCTAATTGATGCTGCCCCGAATTAGACTTTAATGTAATACAATCAGATTGTAAGTTTTTATAGACCAAAGCATCTTGTTGAAATAGCTCTTTTGTAAGCAGAATTTCATGAGAGGTCACCACGGTACTTTCTGGCGTATCCATAATCAAACCTTCGGGTGACAAAGGCCAACGAGCAAAGTCTTCGGTTTTATTAAAAACTAATCGATAATCTTCATACGCAAGCCCTTCTTCTATTGGAACTTTGAAGGCTGGATGCCCCCCCACCGAAAACCAAAGTGACTTATCCCCAGAGTTATCCACAATGTATTGTAATTCCAATTGGTTTTCTTGAAGAGTATATTTTAATCTAAACTCAAAGTCAAAAGGATATACCGTTTTTGTATTTTCATCAGAAGCTAGCAAAAAAGTTACCGTATCTTCTGTCTGCGTTTCTATTTCAAATACGCTATCTCTAGCAAATCCATGACGTCCCAATTGATAAGCTTTTCCTTCGTAGAAATAGGTATTATCCTTCAGCGAACCAACAATTGGAAAAAGTACAGGCGAGTGTTTACCCCAATAAGCAGCATCTCCCTCCCACATATAATCGATATGGCTAGATAACTGTATAAGGCTCACTAACTCAGCACCTTTGGGATTAATCGTTGCTTTGAGGTATTGGTTTTGAATGGTAATCATGAGACAGAGGTAATGGTTTGTTGTTTGTTTTAAGAGAACACAAAATTAAGCTGTAAAGATACTTACAAAACATATCAATCTTTATAGAATTAGGGAATGGTCAGTGGTAGCTACCCAATAAGCTAACTATCTAACTAATAACCATTAGCCTATAATCTTTTTAGGTGTTAGTAAATGAATCAAATACGCAAAAACAATCACCAATACACAGCCAATAAGATTTAACCATAAAAAGGCAGTTAAATCAATCCACCAAGTATAAATCACGATAATTTCGGCTAAAATTGCTGCCCAAAACACAGCATTTCCTTGGATATTTCTGAAATAAAAAGCTACTAAAAATACCCCAAGGATTGTTCCATAAAACCATGAACCAAGGATATTTACCGCTTCAATCAAACTACCAATATTGACAGTAAATTGCGCCACGATAATACAAAAAATCCCCCAACCAAGCGTGACCCAGCGTGATACGGTCAAATAATGCTGATCGGTATCTTCAGGATGTAGCAATCTTTTATAAATATCAATAATAGTACAAGAGGTAAGCGAACCAAATGCCGATGCCATCGAGCCCATAGAAGCTAATAAAATCACCGCAATCAATAGTCCCACCATCCCAACAGGAAGGTATTTAGTCACAAATGACAAGAAGATATAATTGGTATCGTTGGTATCTGTTTCGGGGCTAGTCTTTTTCAATAAATCTTTTACTTCTGTTCTCAACTCACCGCTTGCCTTATCGGCCTCAGTCACCTTGACTTTTGTTTGCTCGATTTGTTGCTCATTGCCACTTTTAAGGGCATCGAACATTTGAGCAACTGCTACCTTTTTTTCTTGAAAAATCTGTGAATGTTTGGCTTCTATTTGTCGGTATTCCTGCGTATTGGCAATTTTATCTAAACCTGTTTGGTTAAAAAATAGCGGTGGTTGATTGAACTGATAGAAGACAAAAACCAAGGCTCCAACCAATAAAATCAAAAACTGCATCGGTATTTTAAGCATACCATTCATCAATAAACCAATACGGCTTTCACCTACAGATTCCCCAGATAGATATCGACCTACCTGCGACTGATCTGTACCAAAATAAGATAACTGCAAAAAGAAACCACCAATTAAACCCGACCAAACATTATAGCGATTATTCAAATCAAATTTCCAGTCGATAGCATTGAGTTTTCCCATTTTACCAGCAACTTTTAACGTATCCACGAAACCAATTTCCGTAGGTAAAAGGTGTACGACCATATAACCAGCCAAAAACATTCCTATCAATACCACAAACATTTGCTGCATTTGGGTATATGAAATGGTTTTTGAGCCCCCATACATACAATAAAGCGTTACGACCAAACCTGTCATGATATTGGTCCAGTACAAATCCCAACCCAGAATAGTCGATAAAATAATCGAAGGCGCCGCAATAGTCACCCCTGTAGAAAGTGCTCTAGGAATCAAAAATAAGAAAGAAGTCAGTACACGTGTTTTTAAATCAAAACGACCTTCCAGAAACTCATAAGCGGTATAAACGTTGAGTTTTTTAAACATCGGTATAAAAGTTACCGACAGCACAATCATGGCCAAAGGTAAGCCAAAGTAAAATTGTACAAAGCGCATACCATCGGTATATGCCTGCCCTGGAGCCGACAAAAAAGTAATAGCGCTTGCCTGCGTGGCCATCACCGAAAGCGTGACATGATACCAAGGTAATTGTCTGTCAGCCAACAAGAAGCCTTCAATATTTTGCCTAGAAGCACGCCCCTTCCACATACCAAATCCTACAATTCCACCAAGGGTAGCCACCAAAACTAACCAGTCTATATTCTTCATCTATTTAATCATTTACAATTCAAAGCTTGCGATTTAGCAGTACAAAATTCATAAACTATAACCAAGCTTTTACTAGTGGTATTTTGGTCTAGCGAAAATATTCGCTGAATAGTTGGAATAAACATATCATCAGTACAAGGTTGCCGACAACAATCCAATATAATTGTGACCATGAAGACACAAATGGAGGCAAAGCTTTATCTTTTTTAGTTTCTGGTTTCATAAATTACGTTAAGAAATAGTCTGTATTCAATCAGCAATAAACCTTCTGCAAGATAAGACATTTGCAATGGAATTGAAACAGGGCTTACAAAGTGCCTCTATCTTGTGTTTTTGAAAAAATTCATTTAAATTTAGTATGCAAGCATAATATTTTACTCAAAAGCAATCTTAACTATTGAAAAAATGAATGCCAATCAAATTTTTAGTCTTGAAAATAAAGTAGCCCTTATTACAGGTGCCAGTAAAGGAATCGGAGAAGCCATTGCACGCCATTTTGCGGCCTGTGGAGCCAAAGTGGTGATCAACTCTCGAAAACAAGAAGAACTAGATAAAGTAGCAGAAAGTATTCGTGCAGCAGGAGGATTCTGTGTAGGTATGGCTGCCAACGCTGGCGATATTCCAAGTTGTAAAGCTCTCATTCAAAAAGTAGTTGATGAACTGGGCGGTATCGATATTCTTGTCAACAATGCCGCCACCAATCCTGTATATGGTCCTGTACTAGACTGTGAAGAGTGGGCATTCGACAAAATTATGAACATCAATGTAAAAGCTCCTTTTGAAATCAGCAAATTAGTGCATCCTATCATGAAACTACGTGGAGGAGGTTCTATCATCAATATTAGCTCTATTGCAGGTCTCACCCCCGACCCAGGCTTGGGCATCTATTCTGTATCGAAAGCGGCATTGAATATGCTGACAAAAGTTACGGCTAAAGAATGGGGAAGTGACGGTATCAGAGTAAATTCAATCTGCCCAGGGCTTATCAAAACTAAGTTTTCAGAAGCACTTTGGCAAAATGAACAAGTACTTAACCATTTCGTCAAACGCTTACCTATTGCTCGCATGGGAACTGTAGACGAAATCGCTGGCTTAGCCTTATTCCTTGCCTCCGAAGCCTCTGGTTATTGCACAGGAGGAATCTACGAAGCCGACGGAGGAACAACAATATAACTCGAACGGAGAATTAATAGTGTGTGAAAGGAACTAAGATTTGTCAATTTCGGATTTCTGATGTCGGATTTCGGAAGTGTAATCTACCTGTTACATGGTATTTCATAAAAACAGAAAAGGTTTACTTTACTTCCGAAATCAGAAATCCCGAATCCGTAATAGAAATCCTTACTACACTACTAATTCACTCAATAAACCTACTCAATTTCTTTCCATTCGCCTTTTTTGAAATAGACATTATGATATTTTTTTGATTTAAAAACTAAAAACAGTTCATTGTCTTTGAAATACAAGCGTGGATTTGTCTTGAGAATGTGGTGTGTTGGGGTATCCATGTGCAACATCAAATTTTCATTTGAATCCAGCTTGGTGGTAGAAATACCTCCTCTGTGAGTTTTATTGATTTTGGCCCCATTAGTCAAATGGAAATAGATAGAATCGTTGTCTTTTATTTCAAATCTAAAATGATTGTATTGCCAGTCTACTTGGTCGCCCGAAAAAAACTCTCTTGCAATTACATACGAGCCATAATAGTGCTTTTTCTCGATAGGAATATTCACCAGTTTTTCTTCAGGTGAGGATCCACGTTTACTAAACAAAAATAGTATTCCCACAACTCCCCAGAGCATTACCAAAAGCCAGATGTAGATTTTCTTTTTGGTAAGATCCCAAGCACCTACTAAAATCCCAGATATGGGTATGATGATTAGAATAAATACCCAATTAGCACTTATTTCCATATTTTTAAGAGTTTATCAATTTTAATTTTAGGCAAAAAAGACAGTCAAAATTGCTCATTATTTCTCAAACTTGTTAGTCTAAGTTATTATTAGGCTTCTTCGATATGAGTTCTCCAAGAATTCTGTAACTTCAATACCACATCTCTAACAAACTGTATTATTTCTATGAAATTTCTATTTAGATTGCTCAGTAAAAGCATTTTCATACTTCTATTTTTTTACAACGGTCAAGCACAAACGTCTCCTGAAGGCATTATCAATTCAGAATTCATTTTTCCAACAACTGAATTTCCCGAATGTCATGCTTCAAGTATTGTACAAACTAAGGATGGTTTCTTGGTTACGTGGTTTGCGGGTACACACGAAAAAAATCCAGATGTTTCTATTTATGCCAGCAGATATAGCCATGGAACATGGTCTAAGCCCATCGAACTAGCCAACGGTATTCAATCTTCGGATGTACGCTACCCTTGTTGGAACCCCGTGCTGTTCCAAGTACCCCAAGGTGATTTATTATTATTTTACAAAGTAGGCCCCGACCCTGTTCATTGGTGGGGAATGATTAGACGTTCAAAAGACGAGGGTAATACTTGGTCTGAACCAGAAAAGCTTCCAGAGGGAATTTTAGGTCCTATCAAGAACAAACCCGTTTGGTTACACAACAAAACAATCTTATGCCCTACTAGCACCGAGCTAGATGGCTGGAAATTGTACTTTGAATATAGCAAAGATTTAGGAAAAACATGGCGTAAAACGGCATTTTTAAACGATGGCAAAAATATTATGGCTATCCAACCAAGTGTACTGTTTCACCCTAAAGGCAAACTTCAGCTACTATGTCGTAGTCAAAACGATGCCATATTAGAAGCATATTCAAATGACAATGGCATGACTTGGAGCGAAGTTCAAAAAACAAACCTTCCTAATCCCAATTCAGGAACTGATGCTGTTACGCTCAAAGATGGTCGGCATCTTTTGGTATATAATCATACAATTAGGTATGAAGGCAAATGGGGTGGACCTCGCTCCCCTATCAATGTCGCTATTTCGAAAGATGGTAAAAAGTGGTTTGCAGTTGCCGAATTAGAAACCGAACCTGGGGAATTTTCATATCCAGCCATAATCCAATCGACCGATGGAATGGTACATATCATCTATACTTGGAAACGCAAAACAGTCAAACATGTAGTTTTAGATCCCAAAAAGATTTCAGGTACAGAAATCATGAATGGACAATGGCCCAAGTAATTGACAAAGTAGCGGAGATTGGTCATTGAAACCTTATGAATAAATCAGTAGTAAATTTTGAATTTATTTTTTAAAAAATATCTCAAAACAATCAACTGAAAGACAATTAGTTGCGACACAAACAGCAAAAAACAGAAAAAATATTTTCATTTTTTTTTCGTAAAAAGTTTGGAATGACGAATCTCTTCACTAATTTTGCAACTCCAAAACGCAAGCGGGCGTGGTGGAATTGGTAGACATACCAGACTTAGGATCTGGCGCCGCGAGGCATGGGGGTTCGAGTCCCTCCGCCCGTACTATCTCAAAGCCCTCTCAACCGACAAGGTTTTGAGGGCTTTTTTGATTGTGGATACACGGGTTGCGGAATCAGATTTACACATTTAAGTAAACGAAAATGTAGAAAAGTTTAGGACAGCCTACAGATACAGCGCCTATCCATTTCTATATCCTCCATTTCAGAGATGACTCATTCTCGCATTACTTAAACGTAAATTTTTGATTTTCAAAAATTATCCACCTTCAAGTATCAAGCCGCAATCCTTAATTGCAAATCAGAAATCTCAAGAAAATGAACATTACGCTCGAAAAAAGTAGCAACGTAAACGCCAAGCTTATCGTAGCATTGGTTGAGGAGGATTACAAATCACAAGTTGAGAAAACACTTAAAGATTACCGTAAACGTGCTAACATCAAAGGTTTCCGTCCTGGAACTGTACCAATGACTGTTGTACAAAAAATGTTCGGAAAATCTGTTTTATTAGAAGAAATCAACAACTTGTTGGGTAGTTCTGTTCAAGAATATATCAAAGAAAACAAATTGAACATCGTTGGCGACCCAATGCCAGTAGTTGAAGACCAAGAGTCTATCGACTGGAATACTCAAAAAGAATTTACATTCTCTTATGAGTTAGGTTTAGCTGGTGATTTCACTGTAGATTTCGACGCAATTCCTGCTGTTACTTCTTACGAAATTCAAGCAACTGAGAAAGAAGTTGAAGAAACTATCGACAACTTGAAAAAGCAATTTGCTGAGCAAATCCACGCTGAATCAGTTGAAGATGGCGATATGATTTTCGGAACTTTTACTCAAGGTGAATGGTCAGAAAAGTCTGCTATTCCAACAAAATCAATCAAAGACGAAGCTAAAGCTACTTTCGTAGGTGCTGCTAAAGGTGCTACTTTGACTTTCGATATCGACAACGTGTTTGTTGACGAAAAATCAAAAGGTTTAGCAACTAATAAAAAAGGTGATGATGTAGCTGCTTTAGCTGGTGAAGTATCTTTCGCTATCGAAGATATCACTCGTCAAGGAGTTGCTGAATTGAACCAAGAGTTGTTCGACAAAGTATTAGGTGCTGGTAAAGTATCTTCAGAAGAAGAATTCAGAAAAGAAATTCTTTCTATCATCGAATCTAACTACGTTCGTGAATCTGAGTATTTGTTGAGAATCGATGCTGAAAAAGCACTTCTTGAAAACATCTCTATCGAACTTCCAGAAGAATTCTTGAAAGAGTGGTTGGTGAAAGTAAACGAAGGTAAATTTACAATGGAACAAATCGAAGCAGATTTCGAAGCTGTAAAACGTGACGTTCGTTGGAACTTTATCAAAAACGAAATCGCTGACAAATTTGAAGTAAAAGTAGATTACCCTGAGGTAATCGAAAAAACTAAAGATATGGTTCGTGGTCAATTCGGTATGTACGGTCCTGGCGATGCTCAAATGGAAGAAATGATCGAGCGTATCGCTAACGGTTACTTGACTGACAAATCGAAGAAAGACAACTTTATGAATATGTTCAACCAAGTATATGCAGATAAAATTGCTGCTGTAATTGTTGAAAAAGTAAAAGTTGAGAAAAAAGCTATCGATGTTGAAGAATTCAAAACTATTGCTGGTGCATAATTAAGACTTTTGAAAAATAAAAAAGGCTAAATCTTATGAGATTTAGCCTTTTTTATTGACTCTTACTTGGTGTTTGCAACCGTATCTGTTTGTGTACTGGTACTAGTCGAATCTCCTCCCCAAGCCCTTACAAGTTGTTTCTTCTTATTCCACGGTGCTGTGGTATTTCGAGCCATATCAATAGCCAGAATTACGACAATAGTTGTAAAAATAACAAATACCCAACGAAGGATTTTTTGATTCTTATTCATCGTATCACTCGGTTTTATAAATTGATTTGATATAAAGAAAACCTCTTCTTTAATATCAAAGTTTTAGGTTATACTAATAATCGAATCAGGTGAATCATATATAAACATGTGTCCTGTTCTCTTGGATACCTCTGCCCATGTTAAATTCTCGAAAGTCATTCCTACGACTGCACAAGTTGGCATTGAACCGATATCTTCATGTGTTAGATATTCAGCAAAATAACTGATACTTGGATTATGTCCTACCAACATTGCCACTGTAATGTTCTCTGGTATAGCATTAATAGCATCGAGATAATATTTGGGGGTGCTTTCATACAAAGAAGCCTCTTCTTGAATCATTCCTTCATCCAACTTCAGTTGTTCACAAAAAACTTGTGTTGTCATCCGTGTACGTTCTGAATTGGAGGTAAGAATTAATTCAATTCCTGTCAACTTATCAGCCAAATGTCTGCTCATGCGTGCGGCATCAATCATTCCACTGGGTGTGAGTGGACGAAATATATCTGGACTTACCGAGCTCGATGCTTGTGCATGACGCACCAAAAAAAGTGTTTTTTTCATAGACCAATAGCGGTTTAAAATTGTTGGTAACGATTATTTGTTAACAGGATCTGTTATGTAAAATATGTTTTTATCGAACTACTACAGTTCCTAATTCTTTAGCAATTTGCTTCTCTACTTCTTTGGCCTGCATAAATTGCATCAATAAAGTATTTTGTTCTTGAGGATCTTTGGTTTGTGCAAGTTGCTTCATTAATGAACTTAGATGATCGTCATTAAATGATTTTTTCAAACGTAAGATATTCGTATAGGCCATATCAGCCAGTTTATCTAATTCAGTTGGTACAAATATTTCATGCTTACTCAACCATGCTTCTGAAACTGAGTGCTTTTCTGCTACTAGGTTAATTGATTCGGATTGGATTTCTGCAATCGGATGGGATAAAAAGTATTGAGTATCTGCCACCGTACCTTCGAGGAATTTCTGGCGACAAAGCATCAGCATTTCCTGATAAATAGGTGTATTAAATTGTAAACCATCTATTTCCCCTAAGACATATTGCATAAGGGTAATTCCTGGTGCTACCGCTGGGTCTACCTCTCGTGTACCATGATTGATCAATAAACGAATACACTCTTGTTCATGTAAAGTTGTGGCATAGTTCGATATCTGAGGTAAAGGGCTAGGCTCAGGCGTTGGTAGCACGGTGGCTGGTGCTCCTCCAAACTCTTCGTACCCAAAATTATCCTCTTCCGAAAAGCTCATCATACCTTCATCAAAGGCAGGCACGTTATTGGTTGAAGTCGATAAGGTTATCCCCGAAGGCAAGTCACTTTGAAGTCGTTGGCGGTTATTATCCCTTTGAGCGTCTTTCTCTTTTTGTTTAACCTTTTCAAGTGCTAGCTTATTGCTTTCTGTAATCAATAACCCTTCGTCGATTTGCATCAAGCTCGCAGTTTTTTGAAAAAACACCGAACGCTTAATAGAGTCTGGAATTCTGGAAATACTTCCAACCATATCCTTAATCAACTCAGCACGCTTGAATGGATCGTTACCTGCTTCTTTCAGGAATAATTCAGCTTTAAAAGTAATAAAATCGGACGAATGGTCTGAGATATATTGCACAAATGCATCAGAACCAATTTTTTGAACATAACTATCGGGATCTTCTCCTTGTGGAAAAACTACCAATTTTACATTCAAGCCTTCCTCCAAAATCATGTCCATTCCTCTCAGTGAGGCTTTGATACCCGCAGGGTCACCATCGTAAAGAACAGTAATATTTTGCGTAAATCTCGCAATCAAACGTATTTGCTCTATCGTCAAGGATGTCCCTGAAGAAGCCACTACGTTTTCGATACCTGCTTGGTACAACGAAATCACATCGGTATATCCTTCCACCAGATAACAAACATCCTTTGAACGGATAGCATTTTTGGCTTGATAGATTCCGTAAAGAATATTGGATTTGTGATAAACTTCGGTTTCTGGAGAATTGAGATATTTAGGTTGATTTTTGTCAGCTCGAAGGATTCTCGCACCAAAAGCAATCGTTTTACCCGATACATTATGAATAGGGAAAATGACACGATTTCGAAATCGGTCAAACATTTTGTTTTCTTCTGGCTTCCGAATTGTCAACCCCGCTTTTTCAAGTACATCAATACTATAGCCATTTTTGAGTGCATCTTTGGTAAAAGCATCCCAAATATCAAGACTATACCCCAACTCAAAAGCTTTGATCGTTTTATCAGAAAAACCTCTTTCTTTAAAATACGGATAGCCTATCGACTGCCCTTCTTCGTGTTGAAATAAGTTATTTTGATAATAATTTTTGGCATAATTCAAGGCGATGTACAAACTCTCACGAGCATTTTGTGCTTGTAATTGTTCATCCGTCAACGGAGATTCTTGAATAGTTATATTATATTTTTTGGCAAGGTGACGAAGCGCTTCTCCATACCCTAAACCTTCGATGTCCATAATAAAGCGCACCGAGTCTCCTGCTTTTCCACAGCCAAAACACTTATAAATACCCTTGGCTGGCGATACGGAAAAAGAAGGTGATTTTTCGCCATGAAAAGGACAACAAGCCCATAAATTCGCCCCTTTCTTCTTCAACGACACATAGTCGCCTATCACATCTGCAACCTGCGCAGCCTGTTTAATTCGCTCTATGGTTTCTTGGTCAAGTCTCATTTCAAAAATTTCTAAAAATACTTACAACTTAAGGATTCGCTTTTACAAGCACGATGTCTTCTTTACTAAAAACAATACTAAATTAATGAATGTCTCATAGATTTTGTCGAAATCCTTAGTTATTCCATAAAACGGTATATTTTTTCGTTTGTGTATCTTCTTAGAAAGTTACATTTACCAAACCATCGTTTTGATTTATATCATCAAAACAACGCGTTCTTAGGCATTATTTTTGCACAATAATACTTACGCAATCAACCGCCGAATCCAAATCACACTGCTTTTAGTAGTAGCTTATTGAAAAATATAATGAAAAAAAAATTACTCAACTACAGATTGTCTGTACTCAAACAGCTATTTGTACTTAGCCTCTTTTCAGTCTTTCTTGCTGGATGTTCTAAAAACTCAGATGTCAATCCTTCAAATAAGACCAACCCAGCCGATGCCTTTACGTATGAAATAGCCACTAATTGGGCAGAGCTTCAGCTCAATTTAACCAAAAGCACAAGTGGCTACACTCCCCCTGTGGCTGCACGAGCTTATGGACTAGGTGGACTTACGATGTACGAATCTATTGTTCCAGGATTGTTGGATCATAACTCCTTAGCAGGTCAACTTTCTAATTTAAGTAAACTTCCTACCATCGAATCTGGAAAAAGCTATAACTGGGCATTGGCACTCAATGCAGGACAAGCTACTATTTTAAAAGCGCTCTATACCGAAAGCTCTTTAGCACAAGCTTCCAATAATCAGAAAAAAATAGATTCGCTAGAAACAGCAATGACTGCCTATTTTAAAGGTAGCTCAAACACAGACGAAATCGAACGCTCCGTTACTTTTGGAAAAAATATTGCTAATGCCATTTTCGAATGGTCAAAAACCGATGGTGGGCATGAAGGATATAAGCGTAATTTCCCTTCAAGCTACATAGTACCTATTTTTCCTGGGGCTTGGCAGGCTACCGAGAATGGACAGAAAATTCCTATGCAACCGACTTGGGGCAACAATCGTACTTTTGTTCCTGTAAATACCACACTTGTCCCTCCAGCACCGATTGCTTTTTCAACGAGTATTACATCACAGTACTTTGCTCAATATCTTGAGGTTTATACCAAAAATAAAACTTTAACTTCTGAGGAAAAAGAAATTGCCGTTTGGTGGGCAGATAACCCTGTTGAGACTTTTACGCCACCAGGACATTCATACAACTTGGCCAACATCGCGGCCAAAACTTCAAAAAGTACTTTAGGAAAAGCTGTTGAGGGATTTGCTCGCACAGGAATCGCCGTTGCCGATGCTTTTATTCTTTGTTGGAAATGCAAATTTTTGTTCAATAACGAACGCCCTTACACCATGGTGAGAAGAGCCATAGATCCTTCATGGAAGCCATTTTGGCCAGCTCCACCTTTTCCAGGTTATTCTTCAGGCCATGCGACACAGTCGGGTGCTGCTGCCGAAGTATTGACGTATGTATATGGAAATAATTTTAAGTTCGTAGACAATTCGCACGTAGGCCGAGGAAATGATGCTGCTACAGGTACACCATTCAAAGCAAGAAGCTTTAATAACTTTTATGAATTTGCCGACGAATCAGCTATGTCACGCTTTTATGGAGGAATTCATACTCGTCAAGATAATGAAGTTGGGTTAAAAGAAGGAAAAAAAATAGGCAGAAATGTTAATAGTTTAGCTTTCCTGAAATAATCTAGCATGTATTTTTCTTTCAAAAGCCCTAATCATAACAATTGATTGGGGCTTTTATATGATCAAAATAATCAGACAAAACAGTTTTTATCTCCTTCAGGCTCCCTATAAAACTTGTACATTCCTAAGAATCGAATTTTACCCTGATTTTTTTGGTATATTTTTCTGTAAATTTGTTCTAGAATCATTGTGCAAATATCTATCCGTTGAAACGTATTCTTTCCATATTACTGGTTGGTCTCCTTCTGTATAACATGATGGGGTATTCGGTAGTCTATTGGTTTGAGACCAATAGAGCCGAAAGTTCGTTTGCGCATACGGTTCAGCCTGTTTCGGGTAAAGAAGATTATGTGCTTCTCAAAATGCCATTGTCACTTCCTTATCAAACAGATTGGAGCACAGATAAAAAGGTAAGTGGTACTATCCGACAAGGAGATATTCATTATCAGATGATTTCTCAGAAATTAGTCAATGATACCCTTTATACGGTTTGTAAAATAGACCAATCTGCTCGTGATCGCTTTTTCAACCTTGCTTCGCATATCAACGAGCATGTGGCTGACAAAGCTGGCGACTTCTCCAAAAAATCATCTTCTCAATTACTCAAAAACTTCTTGAAGGAATACATGTCTTCTGACAAGAAGCATATCGTATTCGTCATTGACTGGGTACAACCACGTCACAACACCATTCATTTATTCACACCAGAAACTCGTTCTGTAGATACTCAATCGCCGCCTCCATGGCAATGCTAATTTGTACGATTTGTTGGCAGTAGCAATTGCTATTGTATAATTTGTTTTGGGTAAAATTTACCCAACAGATCTCCTATGTCCATACAAAACGCTTAAATTCAGCATTATATGAAAAAATTCTCCTCAATCGCAATTATCTTTTTTTGCATTTTTCTAATAAATTTTAAAAATTTTTCACAAGGATGTGTAGCCGTTCGTCACATGAGCTGCTCGACTGGTAGTGGTACTAGTTCTTCATCAATGTTACAACCTGGCCAATGGCAGGTTTCATTAGGGTTTAGAAACCTTCATTCTCACAGACACTTTGTGGGTACAGAAGAACAAACTCAAAGAGCCTTAAACAATACTGAAGTAATCAACGATTCTCAAGGATTTGATTTAGGTATCTCTTATGCTTACAACAGCCGCTTAAGTTTTGCTCTAAATATTCCATTTGCTGTCAATGTTCGTGCATCTAAATACGAACACTATGGTAACACTGCTGCCAATACACAATACTTTGATACTCACTCAACAGGTATTGGTGATATGCGTTTGACAGCTACTTACTGGTTATTAGACCCATTAGATCATGCAAAAGGCAATATTGCTTTAGGTCTTGGTGTAAAAGCACCGACTGGCAATTCGAATGTGCAAGATCAGTTTCATAAATTAGATAAAGAAGGAAAAGAGTATCTACTTACTAAGGCCGTAGACCAATCGATTCAGCTTGGAGATGGCGGATGGGGCGCAAACCTAGAAATTCAAGGTTATCAGCAGATACTTCCTAAGACTGTTCTTTATTTCAACGGGTTTTATTTATTCAACCCACGTAACGTAAACAATACTTTAACGTCAGGAACTAAAGAGGCCGCTGCAAATGAAATCGTGGTATATCACTCTGTAGCCGATCAATTTGCAGGTCGCGTTGGAGCTAGTTATTCACTACTTCCAAAAGCTGGTTTAGCGGTAAGCTTTGGCGGTCGTATCGAGGGTGTTCCTGCACACGACGTTTTTGGCAAAAGCGAAGGCTTCCGCCGTCCTGGTTATATCATCTCAGTAGAGCCTGGTGTTGTTTACTCAAAAGGAAAAAACACTTTTGCTCTCACAGTACCTATAGCTACTACTCGCAACAGAATCCAGAGTGTAGCTGACTTGAAATACGGTAAGCATGGCGATGCTGCTTTTGCGGATTACTTTATTTCGGCAACCCTTTCTCATCGCTTCTAAACTCTATTTAGACCGGTCGGGGTGCTCTTTTTGATGCACCCTATGACCCAATTACGAACTATTTTGATAGCAAAATTCCAATTTATATATAACAGTATGAAATTTAGACTATTACTCGTATCAAGCATTCTTGCATTTAGCTCATCGCTTTTTGCACAAAATATGACAGATGGTATTTTCATGGCAAAAAATAATTTTTGTGGTGGAATTGGCTATACACATGACACATGGAATAAATACTGGGAAGGAACCCTTTTCAGAGAAAATAAAAACTTAGGTAATGTAAATACCCAAACTATTACGGCCATGGGTAACTATGGTATTTCAGACCGTTTTAATGTTCTTTTTATGCTTCCGTATGTGAAAACCGAGGCAACAAAAGGTACTTTGAAAGGCATGAGTGGAGTACAAGACCTTACGCTAGCGTTGAAATATAGACTCGCTCAAATCAAGAACTTGTCAGTAATTGGCTCTGTGGGTGGTTCTCTTCCTACAAACAATTATGTTGCTGACTTCTTGCCATTGTCGATAGGTATGCAAAGTAAGACAGTATTTGCTCGTGGAATTTTGTATTACACACTTCCTCACGAATTGGCGCTTACAGCTCAAGGCGCTTATATTCATCGTAGTAATGTTCGTGTCGACCGTGAGATGTACTTTTCTGACCAAGCATACTTCACTAATGAAATGATGATGCCAGATGTAGTAAACTTGGGAGCTAAGTTTGGTCACTATTCATATCGTTGGCAATTGGAAGCTACTTACGAGCAAAATATCGTAAATGGTGATATTGACATTCGTAGAAATGATATGCCAGGTTTGTGTGCTAAAATGGACTTAACTCGTATTGGCTTGGTGGCAGCGTATCGCATTCCACAATTGAAAGACTTACAAATTATGGGGACTATCGGACAGGTAGTTGCAGGTAGAAACGTAGGAAAATCTACAACTTTCTCTATCAGTATTCTTCAATATATTGACTTACGTAAAAATAAAGGAGGTGGCGGTATCCCAACTGGGCCAATTTGTCGTCCAGGAGATACTAACCATGCAGGTAATATGTCGACAGATGAGCATAAAAGTGGTCATTAATAAATCAGTGTATGCATAGATAGTTTATCAAAACATTGATGACTTTTTTTATTCTCTTTAAAATTATAATTCTTGAATCATGAAATCTTCATTTTTATCTATAAAAAAACTAATTGCAGCAACGGCAGCATTAGCAGTTATTTGGGCTTGTGAAAAAAGCTTAGAAAGAGACGGTACCGAATTAGATACCCTTGTTCCAACAAAAGTTGACGCTGATGCTGGAACTTGGAAACCATATATTTTACAAACAGCTACAGAAGTAGCATTGACAGCACCCGAAGATGTAAGTTCGGCGAACTACCAAAAGGAGCTTCAGGAAGTAAAAACAGCCATGGGAAATATCAGCGATGATCAACGTTTGGCTATTCGTTATTGGGCTGGCGGCGGCATTTTGCGCTGGAATCAGATTATGCGTAGTTTGGTGGCGAAGCGTAACCTTCCTCCTGCCGAAAATGCCACAGGTGAATATCCGATTCCGAATTCGGCAAACCCTAATGCTGATCCGATATTTCCATTTGCCAACCCTCCTTATGCATCACGCTCGTATGCGTATGTATCTGTGGCACAATATGATGCATTGATTGCGGCTATGGCTTACAAACAGCAATACAAAAGAAAAGCACCTTATCAGGTAGATGCTAGCATTACTCCTGTTATTGTAAGCAAATCTACTCTTCCTTCGTATCCATCTGAAGATGCAGTAATGGCAGCCGTTTCGTATGAATTCTTGAAACGTCTTTTCCCTTCTACAGAAGATACTTTGTTCCTTTACAAAAAGAAAGAAGAGCAAAAATGGTTTAAGCTTTGGGCTGGTGCGTCTACTCGCTCAGATATTGAGGCAGGAGAAAAACTAGGAAAAGCAATTGTGACCAAAATTCTAGCTCGTTACAGTTCAGATGGTATGCGTAATGCTATTGGAGTAAAAGCACAATGGGATAGTCTTTCAAAAAGAGTTGAAGAAAAAGGTGAAGTAGCTTGGAAATCTTTAGAAGATGCTCCTCGTCCACCAATGCTTCCATTCTTTGGTAATGTTAAACCTTGGAACATGACCAACCCTGAGTTACAGCAATTGAGTATTCAGTATCCTCCACTCTCTTACAATTCTGCGGAGTTCAAAAAGCAAGTAGCAGAGGTAAAGGAGTATGTTACTACCAAAGCTACTCGTGAAAATATCGCTATCGTACATTTCTGGGCAGATGGAGCGGGAACTTATACGCCTCCAGGTCACTGGAATGCGATTGCAGAAAAATATATTGTAGCAGAAAAACAATCTGAGTTCCGTGCAGCACGCAACCTTGCCTTATTGAATACAGCCATGATGGACGCTGCGATTAGTTGTTGGTACACTAAAACATACTATTACTTTCCTCGTCCTAGTCAAGCTGACCCAAGTATTAAGACCCTGACAGGAGTACCAAACTTTCCTGCTTATTCGTCAGGTCACTCAACATTTTCTGCGGCAGCAGCTACAGTATTAGGATATTTGTTCCCGACGGATGCAAGCAAATTCAATGATATGGCTTCAGAAGCATCTATGTCACGTTTGATGGGAGGTATTCACTACCGTATGGATTGTGAATATGGATTGAAATACGGCAAACTTGTGGGAGATAAAGCTGTAGCTCGTGGGCAACAAGACGGCGTAAAATAAATAAATGAATTTGAAATTTGAAAAATAAAAAAATCACCTGTCCTTGGGAAGACAGGTGATTTAACCTCTAAATAAAGATCATATATAAATGGTTAGTGAACGACACCTGTCTGGATTTTCTGGGCAGGTGTTTCTTTTACTAACGATTTACCTTTGTTTCAATTTCTTGCTGAAGCTTGGTGTTTTCTTTTATCAAAGACTCTGCTTTGAAATAAAAGTACACAGCCAAAACCAAAAATATCTTTGACAACACAAATACCGCAATGAAGGCTGGTCGCCAAAATTTATGCACTTTGATGTGTGTATTATCGTATTCCACCTCCAGATAACTTGTATCTGCTTTAGGTTTTTCTTCATGATGCCCTCCCTGTTCTGTAAACTCCCATTTTTTGAGGTCATTCGTTTCTTCTTTATATTTCAATCTATCACGAATAACTGGGGGAGGTGGTACGGCTTGTACCATAAAATGCTGATTTATGGTAACGCTCAGTTGGCTTAAGGCATCGGCAATTTCTGGAAATTCATAGGCATATTGCTCTACCTGTTGTTGCTCTGACTCATTAGCCACACCCAACAGATATGCTTCCAGAACACCACTTTCTATGTATGTTTGCGTATTCAATTTAGTTCAAAATTAGGATTAACGAAATAGTTTAAAATACTCGTTGAAAGCCTTCAATACTCTTTCTCTTGAGATATTGAGTTTTTCGGCAATCACTTCAGGCTTTAAGCCTTGTCTAAACGATAAGTCAAACACTAGTTTTGGAATGGCATCCTCCGAAACTAGGTTTTCGTTAATAGGAGGTGAAGTCGAACTTGCATATTTTGTTTTATATTCAACAGCTTTTGCTCTTGCATTACGTATAATACAAATAGTTTTATTCACCACATTTTCATTACATCCTTGCAAGGATATAGAACTAAATAACGATACCAGCACCTCCTGTGCTAGTTGTTCGTTTGGAATAATTTGAAGAATTACCCCATAAGCTAGTGCTCCATACTGGTCATACATAGACAAATGATCAGAGTAAACAGCTAACTTTTTTCCCAATAGATTATTGTTTGACGGCTCCAATATACTTATTTGGTTTTGATGTAATTTTCCCTACGGAAATATAAATTAAAATGCCTATACCGCTTGTTTTGCACGGTTATAAGACAACAAAATGGTTTATTGATAACTATAGTAAAACTAAGGATTATCGCCTGTGTTTCCAAATTTGGAGTGGCTTTTCAACTGGCTATACAGAATCATTCTAACCAAAATCAATATCTATATCTACACTTAAGAATTTTTAACACAAAGTATCAAATATTTTCTCCAACTTTGTGTTATAATAAAGTATACGTACAGAATCGTACCTAGTTGAGCGTCAATTACTGACCTAATTTTTTACATATTCAAACAAATTATACATTCATGAAAAAGGCTTTACTCGTAAGTTTACTACTGGGAGGTGCAAGTACAGGCACAATTGCTCAGTCCGTGGATGATTCAAAGCCATTGACTATCACACCTCAAGTATCTATTGAACAGTTTAACTGGATTGAAAATTATACGACAGGAAAAGCAGGAATAAAGTTTGAGCTAAAACCCTCAAGCAAGCTAAATATCAATTTGGATTTAGGGGCTTATAAAAATATCAATAAACCTTATGCAACGCAGTCAAGTGGAAACGCCTTAAGCATAAATTTTAGTGATTATAAAACAGCTCCGCCCTACTCTGCTAGTATTAATCCGCTTTATAATCAACCAAAGGCTAACCTCTCTGGTTTTTATGCTAATATAGATGCAGGTGTTCCTTTCAAACTTAGTGATACCTCAAAAATAAGCATAGAGCCATTTATCGGTTTAGAAGGCAAAATGTGGAGCCGTTCATTGATATATGGACAGGAAGGAGAACAAACAGTTTTTGAAGAAAAATATAAGTTTCTCTCCCCAAGTCTTGGTGCAAAATTGAATTATACCTCTAAATCAAAAGTCAAATTAACTTTAAGAATAGGTGTTAGCTATCCAGCTTTATCAAAGCTCAAAACAGATGAAAAAAACCTTACTGCTCCTAATACTGAATTTAACTTGTCTAAGCACTTATCGCCTTCAATAGAGGCTTCTGCAAAGATGAAAAAGCTTACGATAAAGATTCGGTATGAAAGACTTAACTTAGGCTCTACAGACTCATTGAAAGGTGTTACACAACCTTCTACCAAAGCCAATGTAACAGGATTCTCGATTGGATATGATTTCTAGAATTTTAGACTATAACTTAACATTTTATTAAAAGATATATCAACAAAAAAGGGAGCCGAAAGCTCCCTTTTTTGTTGATATATCTAAAATTTAGAAATTTCTTTCTCCTGCTTCTCTCTTACCTAGCATTACTGCACCCACCATTGCTACAAAGAACAAGATTGATACTAACTCAAAAGGAAGAAGATAATTGCGATATAAGAGCTTACCTAAATTCTCAACCATACCCGTTTGAGAATCATATAAAGCATTATCAGCACCTGTACCTAGATTGATTTTGCGTGTTGCTGCAATAAAAATTACTAAGACAGTACCACCTACAACAGCCCCAGCCAACTTTGTTAAGTTAGTTTTCGAATCAGGGGAGTTTCGTCGTAGATCGAGCATCATGATTACAAACAAGAACAATACCATAATAGCTCCAGCATAAACGATGATATTAACCGCCATCAAGAACTGCGCGTTGAGCAATACATAGTGTCCTGAAATACAAAAGAACGTAAACACCAAATACAATACACTGTGAATTGGGTTTTTGGAAAGTACAACCATCAACGCACTAATTAACGTAAGGGCTGTAAGAAAGTACCAAAATTGCATATTTTTCGAATTTAAACAGGTAAAAATACCTTCTGCTGTTAAATCTATAAATGTTTCTTATTTCCAACCATCACGTAGATAACGGTCATCCATTTTTTCTACGAGTTTATCTTTACCGAAAATTACTTCGTTACGGTCGTTGAAAACAGGTACCATTTTGTCATGGCGTAAGAAAATAGCCTCTTTAGGACAAGCTTCTTCGCAAAGTCCACAGAAGATACAACGAAGCATATTGATTTCATATACTTTAGCGTATTTCTCTTCGCGGTACAAAGTTTCTTCTCCTTTTTTACGTTCTTCGGCTACCATAGAGATTGCTTCGGCAGGACAAGCTACGGCACAAAGACCACAAGCTGTACAGCGTTCTGCTCCGTTTTGATCTCTTTTCAAGATATGGTGCCCACGAAATATAGGACCTAAATATCTTTTTTGCTCAGGATAACGAATTGTTACTGGCTTTTGAAAGAAGTGCTTGAGGGTAGTTAACATCCCACCTGCAATCGCTGGCAAATATATACGCTCTGCTAGCGTCAATTCTTCTTGTTCTAATACTTTCGTTCTATTACTTAATTTCATACTAAGTCAGTAAAAGTTGGGATATTGAAGGCTATTGGGGATTAACGAGCCAATGCTGTTTTCTTTTTCTTTCCTCCAGCAATCGAGTGATAAATAAACAAACCTACAACCAAAACAGGAATACCTGCAATGGCGATACCGATTGAGGCCAAGCTTGACAAATTAAATTCAGCTGGTAACAAAATGATAAGACCCGTCCATACTACATTGAACATGGCGATTGGAATCAAGCCTGTCCAGCCTAAGTTCATCAATTGGTCATAACGGAAACGTGGTAATGTCCAACGAACCCACATGAACACAAACACAAAGAATAATGCTTTTCCGATTAATGCGCCGAAACCAATAAAGTTTGCAACATTTTCGCCAAATGAATTGACTACTGTTTCGTAGAATGGATAGTCATAACCTCCAAAATACAAAGTAGCCATTACTGCGCCTGAAACAAACATGTTGATGTATTCTGCAAACAAATAGAAACCTAATTTCATTGAAGAATACTCTGTATGGTAACCACCAATCAATTCAGTTTCACATTCAGGTAAGTCAAATGGAGTACGATTACACTCTGCAAAAGCACAAATAATAAAAAGAATAAACCCTACTGGTTGGTAAAGGATATTCCAGTGTCCATTTTGTTGCGCTTCAACGATTGCTTTGGTTGACAAAGAACCTGTCATCATCAAGATAGAGATGATTGAAAGACCCATTGCTAATTCGTAAGAGATATTTTGCGAAGCCGCACGGATAGCTCCCAATAAAGAGTACTTGTTGTTAGATGCCCAACCACCTACTAAGATACCATAAACACCAAGAGATACGATACCAAATACCCACAAAATACCGATGTTTACATCGATACCTTGCAAGTCAAATTTCACACCATTACCTAAGTCAATAGTATCGCCAAAAGGAATTACAGCAGAAGTCATAAGTGCTGTAAACATAGACAAACATGGGCCTAGAATAAAGAGCCATTTACTTGAATTAGCAGGAATAAAATCTTCTTTCATAAACATCTTTACAGCATCGGCAAGAGGCTGTAAGATACCAAATGGTCCCGCTCTATCTGGACCAACACGGTCTTGAAAGAAGGCAGCAAAAATACGCTCGAAATAAGTAGAGTACGCTGCTACGCCCAAGGTGATAGCAAAGATAACACCTACATATATGGCTTTTGCGGTAAATACTGTGGATGTAAGTTCCATGAATATACAATATTAGTGCTATTGACTACTGTTGACAGTAGCGACAAAAATTATTTCAACTGCTTTTGTGGTTCCAAAAATGAACGATCACGATTATCGTCAATTTGCTTATACTGTTCAGCAGCTTGCTTCAATGGGAAAGCAGGTTTGATAGAGCTTGCACCATATTTATTCGCTGAAATCACAGAATGACGAGCTACTTTCATTGGGCCTTCGATAGTCCAATCAGAAGTTTTCTTACGTTCAAAACGACAAGTATTACAGATAAAGTCTTGTACTTCACCCCACTCATTTTTACGAGCAGTTACACGAATTACTTCATCGCCACGATACCATAAAGTTACTTTTCCTGAGCATTTACCACAATCACAGTGAGCATCTACAGGCTTAGTAAACCATACACGGTTTTTGAAACGATACGTTTTATCAGTCAAAGCACCTACTGGACAAACATCAATCACGTTTCCTGAAAAATCGTTATCAATCGCTTTCTCGATATAAGTACTAATTTCGGCATGGTCACCACGGTGCATTACCCCATGAACACGTCCTTCAGTAACTTGGTCTGCTGTGTACACGCAACGATAGCAAAGCACACAACGGTTCATATTCAATTGAATATATGGACCTAAATCCTGTGGTTCGAAAGTGTTACGTTCTTCGATGGTACGAGTTTTAGAAACACCATGTTCGAAAGTAAAATCTTGTAAGTGGCACTCCCCGGCTTGGTCACACACAGGGCAATCAAGAGGGTGATTCAACAATAAGAATTCTACTACACCTTTACGAGCCTCAAGCACTTGTGGACTGGTTGTGTTTTCCACAATCATACCATCCTGAACTTGAGTAATACAAGAAGGTACTAATTTTGGCATTGGACGAGGGTCTTTTTCAGAACCTGCAGTTACTTTCACCAAACAAGCGCGGCATTTACCACCCGAACCCTTGAGTGGTTCGTAGTAACACATCGCTGGAGGGGCAACATGCGCACCGATTTGACGAGCCGCCTGCATAATAGTGGTACCCGGTTCTACCTCAATAGTGATGTTATCAATAGTTACTTTCATTGTTCTCTTATTTGAAGATTTGAGAATTTGAAGGTTTTGCCTTAAATAATCAAATTTAAAAAGACTTATTAATAGAAAAATATGGGCAAATCTTACAATGTCCAACTAGCACCTTCACGCATAAACACCGCACCAGGCTTTGTAGCTTCTTCTGGATGTTTTACGTGCCATTCAAACTCATCACGGAAGTGACGGATGGCTGCTGCCACTGGCCATGCTGCTGCATCTCCTAATGGACAAATGGTATTTCCTTCGATTTTCTTCGCAACATCAACCAACAAATCAATGTCTTCCATACGACCTTTGCCATGCTCAATACGATGAATTACTTTATCCATCCAGCCTGTACCTTCACGACATGGAGAACATTGTCCACATGATTCATGATGGTAAAAACGAGCAAATGTTAACGTATTATGTACGATACAAGTAGTTTCGTCCATTACGATAAAACCACCTGACCCTAACATTGTACCTGTAGCAAAACCACCATCAGATAACGATTCGTAAGTCATCAAACGATTTTCACCGTTGGTTGTTTTCAAGATTAATTCTGCTGGTAAGATGGGTACTGACGAACCTCCCGCTACAACAGCCTTGAGCTTGTGTCCATCACGAATACCTCCACACCATTCGTCAGAATAGATAAAATCCTCTACCGTAATACCTAGTGGAATTTCATAAACGCCAGGTTTGCGTACATGTCCAGAAACCGAAATCAATTTGGTACCTGCACTACGTCCTACGCCTATTTTAGCATATTCTTCACCGCCGTTGTTTACAATCCAAGAAGTAGCGGCAATAGATTCTACGTTATTAACTACGGTTGGGCACTGATACAAACCTTTTACCGCAGGAAAAGGAGGCTTATTACGTGGATTACCACGTTTACCTTCCAAAGACTCTAGCAAAGCTGTTTCTTCACCACAGATATAGGCACCACCACCAGGTTGTACAAAAAGGTCTAGATCATAACCTGAACCTAAGATGTTTTTACCTAACAATCCTTTATCATAAGCTTCTTGAATCGCTTTTTCTAGGATGTTAATCACATACATCAACTCACCACGCACATAGATGTATGAAGTATTGGCTCCCAAAGCATAAGAAGATACAATCATACCTTCGATTAAGGTATGTGGAGACTTCATCATCAAATAGTGGTCTTTGAACGTACCAGGCTCTGATTCGTCGGCATTACAAACCAAATAGCGAGGTACACCCTCTGGTTTAGCCAAAAATGACCATTTCATTCCTACAGGAAAACCTGCACCTCCACGACCACGCAAACCTGATTTTTTCACTTCTTCAGTTACTTCATCTGGCGCCATTGTCTTGATGGCTTTTTCTACCGCTGAATATCCACCATGCTTACGATAAACGTCGATGGTTTCAATACCAGGTACATCAATATGTTGGGTTAATATTTTCATGTGATTAAAAAATACATTAAAGCATGAAATGTTATTTTCAAGAAAAGTAAAAAGTGCTTATTCTGTCCAATCTTTTCCTTGTGAAATAATATCTTCTTGTGCCAAATTTGCAGGGTTTGCATAGATTGCTACCCCATTATAATAGCTTGTCTGAGACACATCTTTAGTTTCTGCACGGTGCTTAGGTTGCGCCTGTACTGTTGAATAATGGCAAACAAATGACTTGCGTGTCATTTCAGCATTATTGATACGACTTCCGCCATGTGCTAATGCTCCGTGCCAAATCAAAATATCACCCTTTTTAATCAAAAGTACTTTCTTTTGAATTCCGAACTTGGCGCATATTTTATCCAAATACTTACCAAATTGATCAGGGCTAAACAGCGACAAACCATGTTTGTACAAAATACCTGTAACTCCAAAATGAAACTTTGGCAATTTATGAGAGCCAGGATAATAGAACAAAGGACCAGAATCAGGGTGTACATCTTCTAGGGGAATCCAAGCAGCAGCTAAATGGCTCGGAACACCCGATGTTACCCAAGGATAATCCTGATGTGTACTTTGTTGACTACTATACTTAAAGATTAAACTTTGAAAAGCAGTAAGATCATTATCCAATACGGCACGCAAAAAGGCTACAATATTGGGATGAGTCATTACTTTTTTGGCTCCAATCGAAGCATTGTGGTAATCATTAATACGAGCACCTATGCTTTTCAACTTATCTTTTGGTATATCCTTTAGCTTGGCATCCTTAGTATTATTAAATTGATATACCAAAGCTGTCATATCATACTTCTCATGATTCTCGATGGTTTCTTCAACTTCATTCCAAAGATTATCTAACCATTGGGTCGGCAAAACATTTTCAAGAACCACAAAACCATTTTCTCTCCAGAATGCTAGCTTTTCTTTTAAATCAAAAGGCAACGACCCTTCAATTTTAACTTTATTTATTACTTGTTCCAAAGAAACATCCTTATCAACTAGTGGTAATGTTTCGCTATCAAAGTCTTTTGGACCTTGAGGCGCAACATAATGTCTAATTTGGTGATAAGGTCTTCTAAAGGTATTTTTCAAAAAAGCTATCATTAGGTAGAGGAATTAAGTATCAAATGATTTATTATAATTATTTTGAAAGATCTTCGATGATGGCATCTACCTTTTCTGTCGTAAGGTTCATATAGTACTTCTCACGAATCTGAAAAACTGGTCCCCAGCCACAAGCAGCAAGACATTCTACTTCTTTTACTGTAAACTTGCCATCTGCCGAAGTACCACCAGTATCAACACCCAATTTTTTCTTTAAGTGGTCATACACTTCACCACCGCCCATTAGGCAGCAAGGGCCTGTACGGCAGTATTCAATTACATGCTCACCCACAGGCTCAAGGTGGAACATCGTATAAAATGTGGCTACTTCATAAACCTCGATTGGCTTAATATTTAATAAGCCAGCTACATAGTCCATTACCTCAGAACTCAACCAACGCCACTCAGCTTGTGCTAAGTGTAAAATTGGAAGTAAAGCTGACTTTTGTTTACCTTCTGGATAACGTTTGATGATTTTGTGTACCCTCTCCAACGTATCTGCTGGAAACTGAACGGTTTGTGTGTTCGTCATGTTCGGTATTAGCATTTCGGAAGGAATACTTTTGAATATTCCTTTTCGCTTCTAACTAAATATTTCTACTAAAACTATTGGGTCGATTTGTTTGAAATGGAAAAACACTAGGTATCCAATTCGCCAGCAATCACGTTCATAGATGACATCGTAATGATAGCATCAGAAAGTGTTGAGCCTTTAATCATTTCAGGGAAAGCCTGATAGTAAATGAAGCAAGGGCGGCGGAATTTCAAACGGTAAGGAGTACGTCCACCATCAGAAACTAAATAAAAACCTAATTCACCATTACCTCCTTCTACAGAGTGATAAACCTCGCCCACAGGAGCATCAATTTCACCCATCACAATCTTAAAGTGATAGATTAGTGCTTCCATGTTGTTATAAACTTCTTGTTTGGGAGGCAAATAATAATGAGGAGCATCAGCATGATAAGGTCCTTCTGGAAGGTTATCCATGGCTTGCTGAATAATGCGTAAACTTTGCCACATTTCTTCGCCACGAACCAAGAAGCGGTCATAGGTATCACCAGTTGTACCTACTGGGATTTCAAACTCGAAGTCTTCGTAAGAAGAATAAGGGTTCATGACACGTACATCGTAGTCAACACCCGTTGCACGTAAGTTTGGACCCGTGAAGCCATAATTTAAAGCTCTGTCAGAAGATATAGCACCTACTCCTGTAGTTCTATCCATGAAAATACGGTTACGCTTAACCAAACTTTCAAACTCTCTAAGACCTTTAGGGAATTCACTTAGGAAATGTTTGATTTTACGAATAGCTTCGGCAGAGAAGTCACGCTCCATACCACCAAAACGCCCCATGTTGGTAGTCAAACGAGCACCACATAGTTCTTCGTAAATTTCATATATATGCTCTCTCCACTGCATTACATACAAGAAACCAGTCATGGCACCAGTATCTACAGCGAGTACCGAGTTACAAATAATGTGGTCAGCAATACGAGCCAACTCCATCATAATCACACGCATATATTGTGCTCTCTTAGGAACTTCAATACCCAACAGTTTTTCTACAGTCATGTGCCAACCCATATTATTGATTGGTGACGAACAGTAGTTCATACGGTCGGTAAGCGTTGTGATTTGATAAAAAGGACGACGTTCAGCGATTTTTTCAAACGCACGGTGGATATACCCTACAGTTTGTTCTGAATCGATGATTGTCTCCCCGTCCATGGTAAGGATATTCTGGAAAATACCATGGGTGGCAGGGTGAGTAGGACCAAGGTTGAGGGTGGTCAACTCATTAACATATTTTTTGTTTTCTTCTGATTTGGCGATTCCTACATTAGGACTCGACACTAAAGCAACATCTGACATATTTCGCTTGGGTGAATGAGCTACCGAATAGCAACCCGATAGTTACCGATTATTATCTTCCAAATAAAGCATCAATCTTATCTTGACGAGTAGCATCCTCCATTGGATACTCTTTGCGCATAGGATGATAGTCCATATCTTCTACATTCAAAATGCGAATAAGATTTGGATGTCCTTCAAAGATAATTCCATAAAAATCGAATGCTTCACGCTCCATCCAGTTAGCTGTAGCATAAAGCCCTGTGATGGTTGGCACTTTTGGAGACTCGATAGGAACATACAATTTGATAATCAATCGTACATTGTTTTCGAGGCTATGCAAGTGATAGATGACACCTAATTCCTGACCTACAGCATCGGGAAAGTGGATACCCGCTAAATCAGTAAGAAATTGGAACTTGAAAGTGGGATGTTGATATAAATAATGCAAAAGAGGTACAATAGTATCTACAGAGGTAGTTACGTTCAAAAGACCGTAATTTTCCATGATTCCGTAAATTTTATCCTCTCCGAATTTCGCTACTAAGTCTTGAGCAATTTGTTCGTTTGTCATTGTAAACGCTGAAATGATAGACTAATGAAAAAGGGATATTTAGTTATAAAGTGTTGCTTTATAACTATTCAATACCATAAGAAGACAACAACGCCTTGTATTCAGGAGATTCTCTTCTTCTTCTTTGTTCTGATTTAGCTAGCTCCTGAATTTCCATAAAGCCATCAAGGATTTGTTCTGGACGAGGAGGGCATCCTGGTACATACACATCGACAGGGATAATACGGTCGATACCTTGTAAAACAGAGTAAGTATCAAACACACCGCCAGACGAAGCACAAGCACCAACAGCAATCACCCAACGAGGCTCAGCCATTTGAAGATACACTTGTTTTACAACTGGAGCCATTTTTTTAGCAATGGTACCCATTACCATCAAAACGTCGGCTTGACGTGCTGAGAAAGAAAGACGTTCTGCACCAAAACGAGCTAAGTCATAGTGCGAAGCCATGGTTGCCATAAATTCGATACCACAACATGAGGTAGCAAATGGTAAAGGCCAAAGTGAGTTTGCTCTCGCCAAACCAACCAAGTCATCTAGTTTTCCAGCGAAGAATCCTTGACCTTCTAGTCCCTGTGGGGCATCTACTGTCTTTATTATTCTATCACTCATTGTCTTATTCAATTAATAATATTTGATGTCTTACTACCTAACTAGCTGTTGAGGCAGAAGGTTTTATAGAGAAAGAGGCTTTGAGAATTATTTTTCCCAGTCAAGCACTCCTTTTTTCAATACATAAATAAAGCCTGCTAAAAGAAGACCCATAAAAACTACCATTTCCAAGAAGCCGTCCCATCCTAATGTCTTAAAATTTACAGCCCATGGATACATAAAGATAATTTCTACATCAAAAAGCACAAATAGGATAGCCACAAGAAAGTATTTTACAGAAATAGGCGTGCGTGCATTTCCCACTGACTCGATACCACATTCAAATACATCGTCTTTTGCTTTGCTATGTCTTTTAGGTCCTAACCAGTGAGTAGCCACCATTGTCAATACGATGAATGCAAGTGCTGCCCCTATTTGGACAATAATCGGAAGGTAGTCTGATGGTTGATAGTTCATTTCTTTGTCTTTAAGTTTTGAAATTTGCCTACAACGGCTCTTTTCTCTCGGTGCTTTTAGTCAATATATTCTGAATGAGAGACTTGTGTTTTGCTCGTTGTGAGATTGTTTTTGCTATCACAGCTTTTTAATGGTCGCATAGCAACAATTTCAGAAATCAAGTCGCAATTTACTGATAAAAATTTACATGAAGTGTTTTTTTTACCTGAAAAAGCTCGGGAATTATTGTGCTTGAGCATGATTACTTAGATGTTTTTCAGGATTTCAGCTAATTCAGAATTATTCTAAATTAGACAGCTACTTTTGTTTACATAGAATTAATATCTGCCTTTCTTTCTCGAAATCTTCCAGTAAAATAACCAAATTTTAAAATCAATTTTCTTCTGGCTCTTGTATCTTAACGGTTGGCGCATTTTTCGTCAAAATACTATTGATCACTTCTTGAAAATATTGCCCGTTCTGAGGACCATACCAATTCATTACTCGAGTTTCGTATTTATTCAAATCATAATGGTTGTCTTCGGTAATGTATCCTACATAACTTCCATCAAAACTAGTAACAATGAGATTTAGATGCTGAGCCTTAGCGGTTTTGAGGACTTCTGGCATCAATTCGCCACTGTAATCACAAGGTGTACCTACAAAAATGGTATTACCCAATTGGAACACCTTCATTTCGGCAGGATATTCTCCAAAAAATGTTTGAAATACCCAAGGACGAAAACGTAGGTCTTGCGATACTCGTACTTGTGGGTCACGCATCGATAACGGAATCACCGAAGCATGAAGGTTATCCACAAGCCCAGTTTTAATTTGTGGACTAACTTTAGCAATTTTTTGGTAAAGACCATCAGCCACACGATTGAGTTGAGCATAATCATCTTTCATCTCCTCTCCTATTGGACCTGTACTGCCAACAGAGCCAGCCATAAACATTGCAAAATTGGCTTGGTCTTTTTCGAGCTTATCCACCAAAACCCCTGGATAATCTCTTGACAAAACCATTTTATCAGCATTAAGCGTAGTAGCATGTGCCGAATACACACAAATCAAGGCATTTTGTCCATTGTCTTTATGAATTTTCAATACACGTAAAGTCGGGTCTACCGTACCTTTTTCATGAACCAACCTATTGAACACCAACTCTGGAGCGTCTATTTGCCCATAGCCGATTTCAGCAGCGGTCGTATTTGCATCAGCTAATTGGATAGCCTTGACAATCTTATTCGCAATGTCCTCCACCACTTCAGGATGGTATTTTCCAGCAAATAATTCTCCAATAGCATTTTTACCCCATGCACCTATGCTATTGTGCGTATGTGTAGCGCCTATAAACACATGCTCCCATGAAAAACCAATTTTACCAAGTTTATCTTGCAAGCTTAATCTTACCTCGGGTGGAATAATCAGCAAATCACAAGAAACCATCGCAAACTTACGACCATTATCAAACACCATAGCTCGCACATAAATAGAGTCATGTACACTCTGATAAGGTTTGCCATCGCGATTGCCATATCCTGCTGTAGCCAATGGCTGTGAGGGTGTTAGGTTTACTTTTGCCCAACCTACATATACCGAATCATACTGTGGCTCAGTATCTGGAGTATAATTAGCCAACCAGTTTTGCATTTGAGCATAAAACTCGGTCTGGTGCAATTCTGTTCTGTCTACTGTCGTAAAAGTCCCGATGGCGGCTATTACAATTAGCGCCAAGAAACCTAAAATAATATTTCTGAAAATCTTCATGAGCAGTTTGTGATTAAACCAATAAGTATTTGAGCATATTTTCATGAATAAGTCAATTACACTTCTGTACTTTTCTTCAAAAATAAAACTCCTCACCTAAGTTTAGATGAGGAGTTTTAAGAAAAATGCTTTTGTATTAATCTCTTCTATTTCCGAGTAAACGAAGTAGATATAAGAATAAGTTGATAAAGTCTAAATACAAGGTCAATGCCCCCATAATAGCTTCTTTATGATCTTCGTCTGTGCCTTCGTTGCCGATGATATTCATCTCTTTGATTTTTTGAGTATCGTACGCTGTTAAGCCTACAAAAATCAATACGCCAATAGAACTAACTATCATTCCAAACATATCGCTACGCAAGAAGATATTGACAACACCTGCAATTACTAAACCGATAACACCCATCATCAAAAGGCTACCCCAAGAGGTTAAATCCTTTTTGGTATAATAGCCATAAGCCGCCATTGCCATAAACATTGAGGCTGCAATACCAAATACATAAACAATCGAATCAGCAGTGAATACAAAGAAAATGACCGATAGTGTTAATCCATTCAAAATCGAATACAGAAAGAACCAGACAGTAGCAGAAGTAGCCGACATAGTTGCCACTCGCGACGATAACCACAACACAACCCCCAATTCAGCTATCATCAATCCATAAAAGGTAAACTTGCTACTAAAAATAATGTCAACGATTTGAGGTGTACTTGCTACACCAAATGAAACCGCTGCTGTAACTATTAAAGCCAAAGACATCCAAGCAAATACTTTGGTCATATAACGAGCCTGTTCGGACTGAACAGCCTCCTGTGAGTAATAAGGTGAATACTGATTGTTTTGCATAAGCTTGTTGTAATTAGATTGTAATGCGAATCTTAATGTTAAGAAAGCTGTATTATAAATTCTACGGAGTATTGAAAATATAACATAAGATTCAAATTTATCTCTGAGGACACTATGTTACTAAACTTCGTTGGCATTGCCAAAAATTTAACAATAATTCATTCTTTACTAACGAGAAAATTAATACTTGTGCTATTTCAATAACTCCTTTTTACAATCATAATAAAAATATAAAGAGCTTAATTACAAGCTATCAGTTATTCAGGAATCGATTTTTTCCTACTTCCAATTGTGACACCAAGCTTAAGTGTAAGAAAATTAAGTTCATATTGAGAAGAAGACAGAATGAAGTTTTGTTCTACTGATAATCTGAAGTGTTTAATGTCAACTCCTCCTCTAAGAGAGGCTCCCATTTTATCATACCTACGTTTAGCATTTTCAGCCTCAAAAATTGCATTGTAAATACCAAAGCCTACGCCGAAAAAAGGTCGAGTTCGTTTTTGTCTTCCATAATTTCCAATACAATATTCGGATGTAATTAAATAGGACGATACGCTATTTATTGGCCCAGAAACAATAGGTCCTGTTGAAGAAATACTACCATAGGCATTAGCTGATTCAAATTTAAATCCTACAGATACCTTATCGTTAAAGCAATATTTAGGTTCAATAGAAATACCTCCTCCAAAAGACGAGGATGATTTTGCTATACCAACTAATAAGTCTAGCTTGAAAGGATTATTACTTTGCGACCTTACCATGAGACTGTAAGTTAGCAATATCGAGAGCATACATATTTTTGACTTCATAGGGTAGTTGTATAGACTAGATGTAAACAAATAATTTTAACTACGACTTTATAAATCTTTTTGATAAACATAATGACCTCTATAGGTCAGTAGTATTCAACTCTGAGTTATTAGTTTTCGACAAAAGCCGAAAACTAATAACTCAGAGTTGAATACTACACAAACTTAGTTTTACCCGGAATTGCTACTGGATACAAACCATTTGCATCTGGTTTGAGTGGCATATCGGCATCCCAAGCAAATGTTTTTGGTGCTAGGTCTAAACCTGAATTTATAGCTTTGTCCCAAGTTATTACCTGACCAGAATAAGTAGCCATTCTTCCAAGAATAGAAGTCATGGTTGATTTGGCTCCATTTTCGGCATCGGCAAACTTATATTGCCCTTTGGCGATTGCTTCAAACAATTCGTCGTGCTCTACTTGGTAAGGGTTAGGATCTTTGCTACCATTGTGTTTGAATAAGGTATTTCCTTTGTAGTCGGTAATATGTCCTGCATCAAACATAATTTTACCTTTCGTACCAACTACTAATTCATCTACTTTTGCCCAAGTTCCCTTGATATGGCGACATTGAGAATTGAGAATTGTCCCATCGGCATATTCAAACTCAACGATATGATGGTCAAAAATTTCGCCATAATCTTTTCCTTTTCGTACCTCACGACCACCAGTTCCTCTAGCCTTGACAGGATAAGAGTTTTTGACCCAGTTAATTACATCGATATTGTGAATATGTTGTTCGGTGATATGATCGCCGCATAACCAGTTAAAATAATACCAGTTACGCATTTGATATTCCATTTCGGTTTGACCAGCCTTTCTTGGGTTTACCCACACGCCATCATTATTCCACCAAGCCGAAGCAGATACAATATCTCCTACCATGCCGTCTTGAAGGCGCTTCATAAGTTCACGATAAGAAGTTTGGTAATGGCGTTGTAAACCTACTACGACGTTCAGCTTTTTCGCTTTTGCTTTTTCGGCAGCCGCAAGTACTCGTTGTACACCAGCAGGGTCTGTAGCAACAGGTTTTTCCATAAAAATGTGTTTACCTGCATTCACTGCCGCTTCAAAGTGTAAAGGACGGAAACCTGGAGGCGTAGTCAAGATAACCACATCTGCCAAAGGAATTGCTTTGAGATAAGCATCAAATCCCACAAAACGTCTGTCGGCAGGGACATCAATCTTTGATTTCAAATTTTCGAAATCATCGCCTGTAATTTCTTTGTAGCAATTGTCTAAACGGTCTTGGAAGGCATCAGCCATTGCAACCAATTTCACATTTTGCTTAGTGCTCAACGCCTGAATAGCAGCACCTGTACCACGTCCACCGCAACCTATCAAGGCAACCTTAATGGTATCGTCGACAAGACTATTAAACATACTTGCTTCCGACAAAAACGGAGCAGCAATTAAACTTCCAGTAATTAGCGATGTACTTTTAACAAAATCGCGTCTAGTTTGACTCATAGTTAGAATTAGTTTTAGAAAATGAGAGGTATTTTAATATTGGATTTGGGATGTTGGATTGCGGAATTGTATGATACTTTTTTATAAAAAATAAAGGTAATTTTCCATATTTCCGAAATCAGCAATCCCAAATCCGCAATAGTTTTAGGTCTTTCGGTAAGGGCAATTTGTCTTAGCACTTTGTGCCTGTGCTCCTGTTCACTCATAACCTACTTTAATACTTTTGCGAAAAATGCTTCGACTTCTTCTGCCGAAGGCTGTTGTAGAGGTTGTACAATACGGAATCCTACAAAAGGTGCATCGGCATTCCACCATTTACTTTTGGGTACTTGTGGGTCACGACGATTCCAAATAGGGTCTGATTTTAGGCGATTAGCACTTCGCAATTCTTTTGCTTCATCTTTATAGTTGCCTCCTCGCACAGTACTCGGATAGCGTTTTAACTTTTCTGAGTAAGGATTCTCTTGTCCTGCACTTAGTTTTTGATAAAATCCTTCATCGTATTGGTCCATTGTCCATTCGGCTACGTTGCCCAACATATCGTATAATCCCCAAGGATTTGGCTTTTTCTCACCTACTCGATGATAATGTCCTTCGGCGTTGGCACCATACCAAGCATATTGAGCAAGGTCTTTTTCATTTTCTCCAAAGAAGAAACGAGTTTTACTTCCTGCACGACAAGCATATTCCCATTCGGCCTCTGTAGGTAATCGATAGAAAATACCTGTTTTATGATAGAGCCATTTGCAATACATTAAAGCTGCATACTGCTGCATCGAATTAGCAGGAAAACCACCTACTTTTCCCATGCCCAAAGTAAAATCAATGTACGGAGGACTAGGACGAGTAATGGCATCGGGCTTGGGCTCAGGGTCACGTTCCTCTTCAAAAAACAGTTGATATTCGTCGTAAGTCACTTCGGTTGCTCCCATCCAAAAAGCTGAAAGCTTTACCTTCACTTGTGGTGATTCATCTGGCTCATGTCCCGCTTCGCTTTCGGAGCTACCTAAGGATAGTTCTCCCGCTGGAATCGCTACCATTTTAAATTTGACAGTAGTATTAGGAATGGTTTGTTCATAAGATTGGAAGTTTTGAGCTTCGGAGATACCAAAAACAGCGGTAAATAAACTCAAGGTCAAAAGAGTTTTTTTCATAGAAAAATTATGAGGTTGATATGCAAAGTTGAATTGAGATGACTGTAAACTAAATAGAAATATGTTTTATTAAAATACTCTTTCTTTTTCCAAGACTACCCAACAGACCCTCACAGTTTGTTTGTGATTATTGAGTGATTGGTGATTGAGTGGTTGAGTGATTTTTAAAAATTTTATATTAGTAGAGACGCAATGTTTGCGTCTGAGCCCTAGAATATACCTATGGAGACGCAAGCATTGCGTCTCTACCGTGATACACACTTTGTGCCTATGTGCCTTTGATACTTTGTCCCTATTCCATCATTTTCTCAAAATAGCTGTTTTGCCATTTAAGAATCACTTTACCTTTCTTCTCTACAATCAGTAAACCTGTATTAGGAAAACTATCACAGAGCTTGATAGCCTTTTTGATTGACAAAACACTGCAAGCTGTAGCAAGCCAATCGGCAGTAGCACCGTCGGGAGCAATAACAGTCACATTACGTTGATGTGTAAGTCCCAATCCTGTCTTGGGATTCACGATATGTGAATAATGCTTTCCGTCTATTTCTACGTATTGATACATATCGCCAGATGTGGCAATAGCAGTATTTTGAAGAAATAAATATCGAGGTAATAATTCTTCTGAGGAAGGGATATTTACTCCAACACTCCAAGCTTTTTTACTTGGTGGTGCTTGTCCCATGGCTAAGTCTCCTCCCGCATCTACGAGTGACGAGCCTAAACCTTCGTTTTTTAAAAAATCTACTACTTTTTGGGCTATATATCCTTTTGCTATTCCTCCTAAGTCGAGTTGCATATTGTTTCGAAGCAACTTCACTTCATGAGTGGAAGGATTCATTTTTATAAACTTAAACCCCACACGCTGCTGTGCATTTCGAATAGCAGAGTCACTGGGAAGTTGTTTGAGCTTTCGAGCTTTTCTCCAAAGTCTGACCACAGGTCCGATAGAAATATCAAACGCACCATTGCTTTTCGAGAAGGCATATTGGGATTTCTCCAAAATATCCCATAAAGCATTCGAAACTTTGGGGCTTTCGCCTTTTTGTGATAATACACTCAATTCGCTCTGCAAATCATAATCGCTATAAATGCCATTAAGCGAATCCACCAACAGATAAGCCTTTTTTATGGTTGTAGCAACTTCAATAGAATCGTTGCTATATACCACAACAGAGAAAGGAGAACCCATTTTGGGTTGTGTAAAAGTCCACTTGCGGATAGGCGATTGTGCCTGTAAGTGGGCTGTATGAAAGAGTACCAAAAGAAGAATAAACAAAGATGCTTTTGTTTTCACAGAATCAATATGTTCGAGGTTTGTGAGTGTTAACGCAAATATGATACGACAAGTTAAGAAATAACCATTTGTTCACTTGCCCTGATTTGCGCAGTTCTGTTCGAAATAAGTAAACAATTGGACTACAATACCCTCTTTACTCCCTATTATCTAAATAAACATCTCGTTATTCATACATCCAATATGGCATTCGGTCGAATAAATACACCTGTTAGCAGGAAATGACTCTGGGTGTTTACTACTACTGATGATTTTATTCTAATTTTATGCAGGCTATTGACTTAAAGCATCTCATTACGCATTATCGACTCTTTCCATCGATTTGTCAGTAGGTTATTCATTTTCCTAAAAAAATGTTACAGAATTTTACTTTTCATCATTTTTATGGTCAAAGCCAATAAATGCTCTTTTCAAGTAAATAAAGTGATTTAGCTAAATTTAAAATAGAGTATTATGGTTAAACAAAGATTCTAATTTATATTTGTACTAATTCTAAATAAGAAAAACTTATTTGTTTTGAGTCCCAAAACTTCAACCCGATAAAACATACATATTTCAAATGAAAAGAATATTCATTGCTGCATCTTTGGCACTTTTCAGTTTCGCTGCAAGCGCTCAAAGAAATACCTTATTAGAACAATCATTTTGGAGAAACCAACCAAATGCTGAAGCTGTAAAAGCTGAGGTAGCAAAAGGCAGTAACCCTTCTGAACTTAACCGTCAAGCGATGGATGCTGTAGTAATGGCCATCAACTCTGGCGCGCCGAACGAAACCATCAAGTATTTGTTGGAACAACCTGGAAATGATGTAAACAAAATTACTCACGATGGTCGTATTTATTTGCACTGGGCTACAGCAAAGGGCAATATCGAAATCATGCAGTTGTTAATCGACAAGGGTTCAAAAGCAAGTATGGTTGATGCTCATGGAACTACTCCATTAAACTTTGCTGCTGGCAACGGACTTACACCAGAAGTAATCGACCTTTGTGTGAAAGCTGGAGCAAATTTGAAAAAAGACGTAAACCAAGACGGTGCAAACGTTTTATTACTAGCTGTTGCTGGAGATAAAGATTTGGCAATCACTAATTATTTGGTATCAAAAGGTTTAGATATTAAAAGTGTTGACAAAAACGGAAATAATATTTTTGGTTATGCCGCTCGTAGTGGAAACGTTAACCTTTTGAAAGCCTTAGTACAAAAAGGTATCACGCCAAACGACAACGCTATTGTGGTTGCATCGCAAGGAGGTAGAAGAGGAACAACCCTTAGTTTAGAGTTTTTTGAATACTTAGAAAGTTTAGGAGTAAAACCTACAGCGACAACTAAAGCTGGCGAAAACGTTTTACATTTCTTAGTTCGTAGACCTAATCAAAAGGAAATTATCGAGCATTTCTTGGCAAAAGGTGTTAATGTAAACCAAGCAGACGAGGAAGGTAATACTCCGTTTATATTTGCAGCGGCATCTAACAGAGATTTAGCTACCTTAGGTTTACTTGCATCAAAAGTATCAAACATCAATCAGACCAACAATAAAGGAGAATCGGCTCTTTCACTAGCTGTAAAAGGAAACTCTCCTGAAGTTGTTAAGTTTTTGATAGAAAAAGGTGCTGATGTAAAAGTAACAAACAAAGACGGTGAAAACTTGTTAGCCTATTTGGTACAATCTTATAGTGCAGGTGGTTTTGGCGGTCCTGGAGGGCCACAAGGTGCTCCGCAAGGCGGACCTCAAGGTGGTGGTGAGGGTCGTGGTGGCTTTGGGCCAAAAACAGAAGACTTTGACGCCAAACTAAAAATGTTGGAAGAAAAAGGATTAACAGCCAGCACTCCACAAAAAAATGGCAATACCTTATATCACTTGGCCGTTATGAAAAACGACTTAGGTCTTTTAAAACGTATTCAGGCACTAGGTATTGACGTAAATGCAAAAAACTCGGAAGGAATCACTGCGCTTCACAAAGCAGCAATGATTGCTAAAGACGATACCGTTATGAAATACTTGGTATCTATTGGTGCTAAAAAAGAAGCCGTTACTAATTTCAACGAAACAGCTTTTGATTTAGCTTCAGAAAACGAATCACTTTCAAAATCTAAAATATCTATCACTTTTTTAAAGTAGTAAAATGTTCAAATTCTTAAAACTAGCCGTTATTGCATTAATCGTATCGTTGGGTGTTTCTAACACAACACAAGCACAAACAACGAAATACAAATGTATGATTCAAATGACTAACTATATGGGCGAAGGCGCTTATATGGTTGTATCTATCGTAGATGCTAAAGGAGCTTATGACAAAACTTTGTATGTATTAGGTTCTGACAAAAAATGGTACAAAGACCTAAAAGAATGGCATAAAGCATTCTCAAAAAAGCCAAGTAACTTAAGCGCTATCACAGGTGCATCGGTAACAGGTGGCGACCGTAGTGTGGTTGTTCTTGAAATCGAAAATGCGAAGTTGAACTCAAATTACAAAATTCGTTTTGAGAGTGCCGTTGAGGATAAGCCCTATTACGTAAAAGATTTGGAGGTTCCACTAACAACTGATGGCTTAGCGGCTAAAAGTGAAGGAACGGGTTATATCCGTTATGTAAGATTTAGTCCTGCAAACTAGAATAGGAGACAACAGGCACAAAGTGATAGCGTGTAATTCAATAACATGGCTTTACTTTGTGTTTTTCCCATCAGTTAATCAATTCTGTTGACAACTGATGGGAAAATTTTAGAGCAGTGTTTTATGTATTAAGTAACCTATTCGAGGAAAAGATAACAACTGTTCAAGATTCTTATGTATTTCTCCGTTTGCATTTAATTCAACCAACTCTCAAAATATGAATCTTTCTATCTGGAGATACAGTCACCTTACGTTGGCGGTATCTTCTTTTCTTTTTCTAGCCCTTGCCGCTATTACTGGTATCATTTTGTCGTTTGAGCCAGCTTTAGAAAAAATCAACAGACCAACAACGCCATCTCTTAGTCAAGTAACTTTGGCTGAAAGTATTCCTGTGTGGAAAAAGCAATATCCTTCAATTAGTCAGGTAGAAGTAGATGATTTTCATTCTTTAGTAGCCAAAAGTTCTGATTTTCCAAAAGATATTCAGGAAGGATATATTCATCCCCAAACTGGAGAGTTTTTGGGAGCAACCAAGCAGAAAGGTGCCTTCTTTGAATGGATTAATGCTTTACACCGCTCTTTATTTTTACATGAACTAGGACGTTTTTTTGTAGGACTCACAGCATTCCTTCTATTCTTAATCACTATTTCAGGTATCTTACTCCTTATTCAGCGTCAGCAGGGAATACGCAACTTTTTTAAAGGAATTCCTAAAGATAGCTTTGCACAATATTACCATGTCATATTGAGTCGTTGGTCTTTACTACCAATTCTTTTAATTGCGCTTACAGGGGCTTATCTCTCATTAGTTCGCTTCGAAGTATTTCCTGTGGCTAAAGTAAACTTAGAGGTTGATTTTGATAAGATAAAAGATACTCCTCAAAAGAAACTGGAAGATTTTCCAATCTTCAAAAACACATCGCTCTCAGAAGTAAAAAGCATAGAATTTCCTTTTTCAGAAGATCCTGAAGATTATTTTACCATCAAGCTCAAAGACCGAGAAATTGTCGTAAACCAAATTACAGGAGAAATTCTTGCTCAGCAAGCATATCCTTTTACACAAATTATGAGTACGCTCAGCCTCGATTTACACACTGGTAGAGCGAGCATCATCTTGGCTATCATTTTGGCTATTGCTTCTGGTAATATCCTATTTTTTATATACACTGGCTTTGCTATTACGTTTAAAAGACTCTCTGGAAAATCTAAAAACCAATTTACAGCTGAAGAAAGCCGTTTTGTTATCTTAGTAGGTTCTGAAAATGGCAGTACATGGGATTTTGCCAATGGTTTTTATCAACAATTGATTAAACTTGGAGAGAAAACCTATATCTCGACTCTCAATGAATATCAGAGCTACCCAAGTGCCGAGCATTTGGTTGTGTTTACCTCTACCTATGGGGCGGGTGATGCGCCAAATAGTGCAAGCAAGTTTCAAGAGTTATTATCGACTGACATTTCTCAACCTTCCTCTATTCAAATATCTGTAATCGGTTTTGGATCTCGTGCTTATCCAGATTTCTGTCAATTTGCTTATGAGGTACATCACTCTCTAGGCAGTAAATCTTGGGCGAAGCCATTGTTGGATATTCATACGGTAAATGACAAATCGGAGGAAGATTATGCACTTTGGGCAGAAGCTTGGTCAGCTAAAACAGGCATCAGTATTTCGAGTAAAGCTCCGCTGAAGCAACCCAACAACTTTAGGAATTTAGAAGTAGTGTCAAATACTTCTAATCAACATGACGATACCTTCTTGATTAAGTTTAAAACGAAAAGATGGACAAAAGTGAAATCAGGGGATTTACTGGCAATATACCCAGCTAACGACCATCGTGAACGCTTGTATTCGATTGGAGTTATCGATAAAAGTGAGATTCAGTTAAGTGTGAGATTACACGAAAATGGACTAGGCTCAGGATTTTTGCATCGACTCAAAGCTGGAGATACATTCAAAGCTAAAATTGTTCAAAATAGCCATTTCCATTTCCCTAAAAATAGTCCAGAAGTCATCATGATTTGTAATGGTACAGGTATTGGACCATTTTTAGGAATGCTTAGTCAAAATAATAAGCAGGTTCCTTGTCATTTGTATGCAGGGTTCAGAGATAAATCTTCGCTCGGTTTATATCAATCTCAGCTGGACGAGTACAGTCAACAAAAGAAATTGAATACCCTTACTGTTGCTTTGTCTCGTGAGACTGAAAAGTTGTATGTTGGAGATTTGATTAAAAAAGATGCCCATCAAATAGCCACTATATTAAAGAATGGAGGCGTAATTATGATTTGTGGATCATTGGCTATGCAAAAAGATGTGATGGTCGTACTGGAACAAATCTGTGAAAAAGAGCTTTCTCAGTCATTGAGTCACTACCAAGCACACGAACAAATTCTTTCGGATTGTTATTAATTTTTTGATTAGGGTGCGACTTCAGTCGTACCCTAATCAAAAAATCTTCACCCTCCTATTTCAAGGTAAAATCTTTAATATTCAAGTTTTTAGTAGTTACCACCTTTCCCTCATCAGTAATCAAGATAGCACTGTATTCAGGGTGTTTTTTCAATAGCTTCAACCCTTTGTCTTTTCCCAAAACCATAACAGAAGTACTAAAGCCATTAGCTGTTTCGGCACTAGGACCAAACACCGTTACGCTACAAAGGCCAGTAGCGGGATACCCCGTTACTGGGTTGATGATGTGCGAATAGCGTTTTCCATTAAATACGACAAACTTCTGATAGCTTCCCGACGTAACTACGGCACTTTTAACAAGTGGTACGATAGCAAAAACAGTATCTTTTTTCATAGGATTGGTAATTCCGACAGTCCAAGGTGTGCCATCTGGTTGGCTTCCCCACGTATTCATATCGCCAGAGCCATTAACAATTCCTGCCTGAATACCTCTTGCCAACATCATTTCGCGACAGCGGTCGGCGGCATAACCTTCACCTAATGCTCCGAAGCCAATTTTCATTCCTTTTTTCTTCAAAAAAATTGTACTGTTTTCCTTATCTAGCTCAATATTTTGGTAACCAACTTTTTCTACTGATTTTTTAACTGCCTCTGGCGTTGGCATTTGTTTCATAGAACCATCAAATTTCCAAATTCTATCCATTGCCGCAAAACTAATATCGAAAGCACCGTTTGTTATTTCCGAAAAATGTAGTGCTCTTTCTGTCAACTCAAATACTTCAGGATCTACTTTCACAGGTTTGATTCCTGCATTGCGATTTACATCCGAAATTTGAGTCGTACTTTTCCAATCTGAAATTAAATATTCTATCCTAGAAATTTCAGAAATGATATCCTCAATACTTTGTTTGGCAGTGGCTGTATCTTTCGCAACAACAGTAATATCAAATCTTCCGCCCATCAGCAGGGTAGTTTTCTTTTTGAGTACTTGAGCTTGAGAAGCAATTGAAAAAAGAAATAGAAATACAAAAGGGATTTTACGCATATATTTGGGAGCTTTCGTTATAGCAATAATCGTGAATAAATAGTAGTACTGAATTATGAGTTGTGAATTGTGAATGTATTTTTTTTATATCAAAATTTGACTTTACCTGTATTAATTCGCTTAATGCTTTTAGCTTACGGCTACTATACCCAGCTTTTTTAAGTAGGCATATTTTTTTGATAATGAGACATTTGCATTTTTATCCATCTTAAAAA
>NZ_JAAALB010000170.1 GCF_009905545.1 Cellulophaga sp. BC115SP
TTCAAATAGACCTTTTTTGAAAAGTCTAGTTTTGCCAAATCCACTTCGTTTAATATCAACTCTTTCTTGAGGTAAAATTGGTTAGCACGCATCTGCTCAAGCTTTGACCAGTGATTTGCTTTTAGTCCTGTTGGGTCATTCCAATACAAACTATAATTACCCAAATTTGGTAAAGCTTTTGGATATCCGTTTTCTAGCCCATGCCAAAATAATATTTTGGGAGATACCTTTTTTGTGAGCTGGGCAAATTGCTCGGTTACACCTTCTTGGCGTACTTCAGCTAAACCCGTTTCTGCATTGACCAGGGTTGTCGAAAACTCTGATATAACTTTGGCAACGCCACTGTACATTTGTCCACTATACTCTGGAGTAATATAGTCACTGAGCTCTACGGGTTTATCTTTGGTTAGGGCATCCGCTGAGTCTAATTTGTAACCTAGTTGGATTCTTGTATTGGGTTCTGGCACTTTTATTTCTCCAATCAATCCTTTATCGCTCCAGTCCACTATGGCTGGTTGTTGCAAATCATCTTCCCAAAAATTGATTTCTAAAGATTTTTGTACTGGGTTAAAGTTAAACTTGAGATTAGGCAGCTTTCGAAGCTCAAGAAAGAACTGCTCCACAGTCAGTTCCGGTAAATGCTGGTTTACCGTGACAGTACTAGCACCGTCCATGGCTCGAAGGTTAAACAGAATCAATTTGCTGTAGGCTGGGTGATCTAAAAAGTCACCTGTAATTGTAGTATTGGTTATTTCAGCAATCTTTTGAATGACCCATTTTACAAAAAACAT
>NZ_JAAALB010000171.1 GCF_009905545.1 Cellulophaga sp. BC115SP
ATGTTTTTTGTAAAATGGGTCATTCAAAAGATTGCTGAAATAACCAATACTACAATTACAGGTGACTTTTTAGATCATCCAGCCTACAGCAAATTGATTCTGTTTAACCTTCGAGCCATGGACGGTGCTAGTACTGTCACGGTAAACCAGCATTTACCAGAACTGACTGTAGAGCAGTTCTTTCTTGAGCTTCGAAAGCTGCCTAATCTCAAGTTTAACTTTAACCCAGTACAGAAGTCTTTAGAAATCAATTTTTGGGAAGATGATTTGCAACAACCAGCCGTAGTGGACTGGAGCGACAAAGGATTAATTGGTGAAATCAAAGTGCCTGAACCTAATACAAGAATCCAACTAGGTTACAAATTAGACTCAGCGGATGCACTGACCAAAGATAAACCCACAGAACTGAGTGATTATATTACTCCAGAGTACAGTGGACAAATGTACAGCGGCGTTGCCAAAGTTATATCAGAGTTTTCGACAACTCTGGTCAATGCAGAAACTGGTTTAGCTGAAGTACGCCAAGAAGGTGTTACCGAGCAATTTGCCCAGCTCACAAAAAAGGTATCTCCCAAAATATTATTTTGGCACGGACTCCAAGACGGATACCCCAAAGCTTTACCAAGTTTTGGTAATTATAGTTTGTATTGGAATGGCCCAACAGGACTTAAAGCAAACCACTGGTCAAAGCTTGAGCAGATGCGTGCTAACCAGTTTTACCTCAAGAAAGAGTTGATATTAAACGAAGTGGATTTGGCAAAACTAGACTTTTCAAAAAAGGTCTATTTGAA
>NZ_JAAALB010000172.1 GCF_009905545.1 Cellulophaga sp. BC115SP
TTTTCCATTGCCTCTGGGTCAAATGCCTTGATAGTTACGCCCTCTGCCAATAATTCTTCGATATTGTACAAGGCTGGAGCCTCACGAATATCGTCGGTATATGGTTTGAAAGCTAAGCCCCACATCGCAAATACTTTGCCTTTCAAATCGCCACCGAAGTGTTCTTTGATGGTTGGGATTAACTTCGTCTTTTGACCTTCATTTACGTTCATGACAGCCGTTAAAATCTGAAAGTCATATTGGTTATCAGAAGAAGTTTTTGCTAAAGCCTGAACATCTTTAGGAAAACAACTACCGCCATAACCAATACCTGCAAACAAGAAACGTTTCCCGATACGTGAGTCTGTACCAATACCACGACGAATATCGTCTACATTAGCACCTACTTTTTCGCAAAGGTTAGCAATCTCGTTCATAAACGTGATTTTAGTAGCTAAGAACGCATTTGCAGCATATTTAGTCATTTCAGCCGAACGCTCATCCATGAAGATAACAGGATTACCCTGACGAACCAATGGTGCATATAGCTTGTTCATCACAGCTTTTGCTTTCTCAGAACGAGTACCAATTACCACGCGGTCAGGCTTCATAAAGTCTTCTACAGCCACACCTTCACGCAAAAACTCAGGATTGGATACTACATCAAAAAGTTCTTCAGAGGCATTTTTAGCAATCGCAGCGTGTACTTTTTCGGCTGTACCTACTGGTACAGTACTTTTATCAATAACCACTACATATTGGTCTAGGATTGGACCTAAATCATCAGCAACTTTCAAGATATATTT
>NZ_JAAALB010000173.1 GCF_009905545.1 Cellulophaga sp. BC115SP
AAATATATCTTGAAAGTTGCTGATGATTTAGGTCCAATCCTAGACCAATATGTAGTGGTTATTGATAAAAGTACTGTGCCAGTAGGTACGGCTGAAAAAGTACACGCTGCTATTGCTAAAAATGCCTCTGAAGAACTTTTTGATGTAGTATCAAACCCTGAGTTTTTGCGTGAAGGTGTGGCTGTAGAGGACTTTATGAAGCCTGACCGCGTGGTAATTGGTACTCGTTCTGAGAAAGCAAAAGCTGTGATGAACAAGTTGTATGCTCCATTGGTTCGTCAGGGTAATCCTGTTATCTTCATGGATGAGCGTTCGGCTGAAATGACTAAATATGCTGCAAATGCGTTCTTGGCTACTAAAATCACGTTTATGAACGAGATTGCTAACCTTTGCGAAAAAGTAGGTGCTAATGTAGACGATATTCGTCGTGGTATTGGGACAGACTCACGTATCGGGAAACGTTTCTTGTTTGCAGGTATTGGTTATGGCGGTAGTTGTTTTCCTAAAGACGTTCAGGCTTTAGCAAAAACTTCTTCTGACAACCAATATGACTTCCAGATTTTGAAGGCTGTCATGAACGTAAATGAAGGTCAAAAGACGAAGTTAATCCCAACTATTAAAGAACACTTCGGTGGTGATTTGAAAGGCAAAGTATTTGCGATGTGGGGCTTAGCTTTCAAACCATATACTGATGATATTCGTGAGGCACCAGCCTTGTACAATATCGAAGAATTATTGGCAGAGGGCGTAACTATCAAGGCATTTGACCCAGAGGCAATGGAAAA
>NZ_JAAALB010000174.1 GCF_009905545.1 Cellulophaga sp. BC115SP
GCAGGTGGAGCCAACCTTTCGAATCCCAACCAAGCTCAAAGTACCATTACCTACTTTGATGGATTGGGACAAAGTACTCAAACTGTTGATGTCCATGCCGGAGGAGCAGGTCAAGACTTGGTACAACTCACCGAGTACGACGACCACGGTCGTGCCGTAAAACAGTATTTGCCTCTCCCTGTCAATGGTGGTAAGGGGGACTACAATACGGGTGTCGCCACTGCTACTGCTACCTACTATGGTGCTGGCAATAGAGCCTATAGTCAAACGGTGTACGAACCTATGCCTTCTAGTCGAGTATTGAAGGTAGCAGGGCCAGGCGATGAGAGCCTTTGGTCATTGAATAGCTCACCTTGGAACCGAGCTGATGGTACTACCAGAAATATCTATACTTTCAATACCGCTAACACCATTCATGAAATTCGTGTAAGTCAGAGTAGTTTTGAGGCTGGTTCTTTAGCCAAGGGAATTACTAGGGCGGGATATTATGGTAAAAACCAATTGACTGTAACCGAGACGATTCAAGAGGGGAACAAAAGCGAGACTGTCAACAAAAACCGAGTACGAGAGTACAAGGATAAGTATGGTCGTGTGGTATTGAAAAGTGTCATCAATAGTGATAATGAAGTAGCCAATACCTATTATGTCTATGATGACTATGGACAGTTGCGAGCGGTATTACCTCCAGAACTGAGTGCTGTGATTACAGGCTTGACCGAAGCCAATTTGACAGAAGCAGCCTTTTTGTATTGCTACGATGACCA
>NZ_JAAALB010000175.1 GCF_009905545.1 Cellulophaga sp. BC115SP
AATAGCTAAGGTTTCGTGGTGGCTGAAAGCCAAACCATGAAACCAATGTTGAACTTAAGCTCTGGTAGCGGTCGGCTTGGGTGGTTTCTTTTATGGAGTTATCGTTCGACTTGAAGATATTTGAAGGAGCAGGTTTTCGCCTGCTTTTTTGTTTTTTTAGGCTTCAGAGGGTGTAGAGAGCCATTTTCAATTTTATAGGCATACAATTCCCCTTACCCATAAGTTAAATTTCATGGTTGCTTTCATTGTGGCAATCGCCCAAATAAAATGTTGGCGGCCCTCGTTGATCAAAGACCGCTATTGTTACTAAATTTCCTGTTTTACAACAGCTACATTTTCTGTTGAGGGTTTGGTAAACTTGTTTTTCCGCAGGTTTAATATTAAAATTCGCCTGTATCTGCTTAAACTTTTCTCGCTTCCATGTACTGCTCAAGATTCCATAGTGGCGGATTCTCACGAAACGTTTGGGCAAAATATGTTGAGCAAAACGACGAATGAATTCTTGATGAGTCAAACTCATTACTTTCTTTTCGCTTTGACTACGGTAATCCTTATAAGAAAAAGTAACTCGTTCTTCGTCAATGGATTTTAAGCGATGATTGCTAATGGCAACCTTGTGCGTGTAACGTCCCAAATATTCCACCACCGACTTGGGTGAGCCAAAAGGGCGTTTGGCATATACCACCCAATCCTTCTTAAATAGTGATTCACGAAGTTCTTTATCAAGTTCTATCTTCTGAGATAAAATCCCCACATACTTCG
>NZ_JAAALB010000176.1 GCF_009905545.1 Cellulophaga sp. BC115SP
TTAACGGAACAAGTGCCGCACAATCAAACAATACGAGCGTATCGGTTGGTCAATCAGTAGTGAAATTGACAGCAAAAGTGTTCTTACGTGGCGCTTACGATACAAGTGTAGGATTGATGTTAGATGGCTTACGTAGCCAAGGCCTGATTCCATTAGTACAACCTTACGGTAAAGGCTCTTACACAGATATTCCTCACATTGGAGCAGAAGAAGCCACGACCACATCTGTATTGTCGGTAACAGGTAACAATGCGATTGTTGACTGGGTATCAGTAGAGTTACGCGATAAGAATAACCCAAGTACGATCTTGTATAGTCGCTCAGGTTTAGTACAACGCGATGGCGATATTGTAGATGTAGATGGAGTAAGTTGCTTGAGTTTTGTAGGGGCAGTTCCAGAGAGCTATTACGTGACAGTTCGTCACCGTAACCACTTAGGAGCAATGACTGCCAATGCGATAGCGTTGACCTCAAGCTGTTCAGCCTTAGTTGATTTCACAAGTCCAAGTTTGAGCTTGTACAAAAAGGCAACAACAGATCCAGAATACACCGCTTATCCAACGGTAGACCTAGGTAGTGTTCGAGCACTATGGGGCGGTAATGCTAGTCCAGACAGATTTGTGATTTACCAAGGGCCAAACAACGACCGTACCTTTATCGGCAGTGTTGTGTTGACAGATCCAGGTAATACCGAAGGCTTGAATAACTACATGGTGACAGGTTACTTACGACCAGATATTAACCTAGATGGTTTAGTA
>NZ_JAAALB010000177.1 GCF_009905545.1 Cellulophaga sp. BC115SP
TACTAAACCATCTAGGTTAATATCTGGTCGTAAGTAACCTGTCACCATGTAGTTATTCAAGCCTTCGGTATTACCTGCATCTGTCAACACAACACTGCCGATAAAGGTACGGTCGTTGTTTGGTCCTTGGTAAATCACAAATCTGTCTGGACTAGCATTACCGCCCCATAGTGCTCGAACACTACCTAGGTCTACCGTTGGATAAGCGGTGTATTCTGGATCTGTTGTTGCCTTTTTGTACAAGCTCAAACTTGGACTTGTAAAATCAACTAAGGCTGAACAGCTTGAGGTCAATGCTATCGCATTCGCAGTCATCGCTCCCAAGTGATTACGGTGACGAACTGTCACATAGTAGCTCTCTGGAATGGCCCCTACAAAACTCAAGCAACTTACTCCATCTACATCTACAATATCGCCATCGCGTTGTACTAAACCTGAACGACTATACAAGATCGTACTTGGGTTATTCTTATCGCGTAACTCTACTGATACCCAGTCAATAATCGCATTGTTACCTGTTACCGACAATACCGATGTGGTAGTGGCTTCTTCAGCTCCAATGTGAGGAATATCTGTGTAAGAGCCTTTACCGTAAGGTTGTACTAATGGAATCAAGCCTTGGCTACGTAAGCCATCTAACATCAATCCTACACTTGTATCATAAGCGCCACGTAAGAACATTTTTGCTGTCAATTTCACTACTGATTGACCAACCGATACGCTCGTATTGTTTGATTGTGCGGCACTTGTTCCGTTAA
>NZ_JAAALB010000178.1 GCF_009905545.1 Cellulophaga sp. BC115SP
TTTTGTAAATATGCTAAGTCAATAAATTTTTCAATCATTGTTTAAAGAGTCTTGGTATATCGCAATATAAATTATTTGGGTTTTCGCCAAGCATAAAGCCCAAAGATTCTGACTGCAAAATACATAAGAAGGTGGCGAAAGTTATCATTTGGTAAAATCTTGTTAGCCAAATATAGGAATTGATCATCTGCAAATTTTCTGGCTGCCTTCTCTCCTAGTTCCTTTTGTCGGTATTGTAAATCATACAAATAGTCATGTACCAAGGCCGCCCGGTTGTATTTGCCTATTGGTGGAAAGAACGACCAAAGCAACATTGGTACACTTGCAAAATCTGTAACATATCCAGTCGGTATCAAAATAGTTGAGCCGTCTGAAAGAGTTTCTTCAAACGGCTCATAGAGCTCCCACCAATCAGATTTGTCGGTGGGAGCTTCCCGGTACATTACTACAATCTTATTGTACATTCGTAACAGCAAGCTTGAAGTTGGCAAGACTACCCTCAAAAGTAAATCCTTGTAAAGCTTGATTGATCAGTGTCAAACTTTCCTCTGATTTACTCGCACGGTACGACTCAATTAATAAGTAGAGTTCAAATGGGATTACTTTACTGTCGGTATGATAAAGAACAGGTGACGTAAAATCAAACTGCTGTTCTTCCAAAACGGGTTTATTGGATTTTAAAACGGGTTGTCCATTTTCATCAATCTTTGGCACCATTTGCGTGTATTTCTCAGCTAAAAT
>NZ_JAAALB010000179.1 GCF_009905545.1 Cellulophaga sp. BC115SP
TTTTGTAAATATGCTAAGTCAATAAATTTTTCAATCATTGTTTAAAGAGTCTTGGTATATCGCAATATAAATTATTTAGGTTTTCGCCAAGCATAAAGCCCAAAGATTCTGACTGCAAAATACATAAGAAGGTGGCGAAAGTTATCATTTGGTAAAATCTTGTTAGCCAAATATAGGAATTGGTCATCCGCAAATTTTCTGGCTGCCTTCTCTCCTAGTTCCTTTTGTCGGTATTGTAAATCATACAAATAATCATGTACTAAGGCCGCTCGGTTGTATTTGCCTATTGGTGGAAAGAACGACCACAGCAACATTGGTACACTTGCAAAATCTGTAACATATCCAGTCGGGATCAAAATAGTTGAGCCGTCTGAAAGTGTTTCTTCAAACGGCTCATAGAGCTCCCACCAATCAGATTTGTCGGTGGGAGCTTCCCGGTACATTACTACAATCTTATTGCACATTCGTAACAGCAAGCTTGAAGTTTGCAAGACTACCTTCAAAAGTAAATCCTTGTAAAGCTTGATTGATCAGCGTCAAACTTTCCTCTGATTTACTCGCACGGTACGACTCAATCAATAAGTAGAGTTCAAATGGGATTACTTTACTGTCGGTATGATAAAGAACAGGTGACGTAAAATCAAACTGCTGCTCCTCCAAAACTGGTTTATTGGATTTTAAAACGGGTTGTCCATTTTCATCAATCTTTGGCACCATTTGCGTGTATTTCTCAGCTAAAAT
>NZ_JAAALB010000018.1 GCF_009905545.1 Cellulophaga sp. BC115SP
CAGCAACAGTGCAAATAAACTGGGAAGGAAAAGACGTGTACAAGCTTAAGGATTCAAAACGACCTACGGGGCAATTTGCGTTTGGATACCTTTACGATGGAACGATTGTATATCAATACCAACAAAATGGTACATGGACATTCACCACTGACCCTTATACACCACAGACAAACCAACACGGTATTGATACAAAAACCATTTTAGACTATTACAATGGTATTCCTATCTATCAATTTGGAAATGGAACGAGACCTGATGGAGTGGCTGGGTATCTTGAAGATGGGACATACGTCTATGAAAGATGGGCAAATGAAGGTACTGCAGAGGAAAAGAAAGAGTATTATTGGTGAAAAGTACCTGACAACGAAATATTCAAATGAATAACCGTCAAACATGGATGTAATTTGAATGATTAATTTTAAAAATAACGACTTTATGTAAGTGGAGAAGTAAGAACATTATTAATTGTATTTAAATGAGATTCCTATAAAAGAAATATAAAGAGAAACATCTGTCGTGGAATTGTGGGAAAGTGGAGTATCATGTAATATCTTCTATTTTGGAGTATTTCAATTTTTCTAGAAAATATTACGCCTTTTGAATTAGATATGATGTAATGTGTCTTTGATTTTTTGATAGACCTACATTAGCCTTTATGATGTTATCTTTAGGTTGTTTTTAGAGAAGTATTTTATTTCAGTCGAAAACGCTTCAAACACTTCAATAAAAAAGCCCCATAATTGTACAGGACTTTTAAATTGTTTTCAGTAACAATGTAAAAAATATCTAAACATTTTCATATTTTAAACCTTATTTTTTGTTATTTGAAATAGATGAATCAAAGGTTTTGCAGGATATTTGACAATGTACAACTTTTTTACCTTTCTATAATTGCTTCTTCTATTATCTATGCTTTATTATTACTTGTAATTTCTTTTTTTATTTTTGCTAAAATAGTTGAATTGCTAAAGTGTAAAGTACCACTATAGCATGCATTTATCAATATAAGATACTATCACAAGAAATTAATTTAGACACATATAAATTATCACTCTGATACACAGAGAAAATATAATTATCAATTTGATGATAGATTAACAATGACAGACCTAAACAAATGTTATTTAGATATATTCTTTACAGGAGATTTTTCATCTTCAATTAAAATACTGAAGTCTTTGTGAGCGATTTCATCCTTAACACTTTCATAGTTTTTCCTAAGCTTTTCCAAGTAGTTCTTTCCTCTCTCCGTCAAGTCTTTTCCTACTCCGTCCTTTGAACTGGCTATCAACATCCCAGTTAAAGTACCTAAGCCAAAAGCGGCTAATACTCCTAAAAATACACTGCTATTTTTCATGATTTGTTGTATTTAATAAATTTGAATAATAATCTTACTACTTAAAGTACTGATTATAAATAGAATAATCCTAGTCATGGTATTCATAATCAAGAAACCTTCGCTTTAGCACAAAATATGTCAAATATTTGTATATACGTAAGAGGTAAATAGTTTCTAACGACTTGAATATTGGATTGATTCATGCTTTTGAGTACTATCAGAAAAAGAACTATTTTATCTAATCAAATAGGAATCAATTTTAAGTATAACCAGCTAATTATATAAAAATGTGAACTTATCCATAATGTATATTACTGAAACTCGCATGTGTTTTGTATAAATCACAACTTATATAAAGGGAATCAATCGACACATATAAATTTGATTGTACAAAAGTGGCATGTTAACTATGATTTAATTCCAACTTACTTCTAAGTCCTAACTTGATCACCCTTTTAGCAATCTTCTTGGAGTACTTATCTATTGATTTTTTCAGTTTTTTATCTGTATCTGAAGTGATGACAGCTTTGTAAATGGCAGATGAAATTTTTTCTGTAACTTGTTGCTTTACTGATTTCATAATGATGAATATTTTTTATTAAAAAATTATACTACTTTTTGTTCAAGAATTAGCCAGACTATACTCATTGTGTGATACATTGGGAACTCTTTATCGCCATTAGTCAAAATAAACTTTTAGAGATATTAGGATACTCATGAAAGGAGTTGAAATCCTAATCACGAAAAAACATCCTGTTCAAAGAGGACGCTTTCCTCTAACGACTCTCAATACCACAGCAATAACTGCAACGGCTAACAGAATATGAATTATTCCATCCACATTGTATCCAATAAAACCAATAGCCCACAATAAGACGAGTATGACAGCTATCGTATAAAGTAAATTCCCCATCTATTTGTCATTAATGATTGATAAGTGTTATTCATTTTGAGTATTTTCTATGGCTGCAGTCTCATCAGCAAGCGTTTGTTCTCGTATTATTCTTCTTTTTCGCTTCAATTTTCTCCATCTATATGATTGATACAGCATGAAAGCAAAGAACAAGACACAAAGATGTATCAGCGAAAAGTAGATAAAGTCCATCGATAAATCTCTCATATCGGTAAGATTTAGGCTATGCTATTATAGTAATGTCTACAAAAATCTAAATCCAAGCGTTGCCTGATACCATCCGTTTTTATACCTTGGAGTAATAGAAGAACCATCTCCATTATTTTGTTGCAAATCATAACCAACTCTTGCGCCTAAAACAAAGTGTCCAAAGTTGATATTAACTCCTCCTGCAAGTGAGAGTAAGTTTTTCCTAACATTATCGTTCTTAAATTCCTTCTCTTGCTCCACACTAGTGGTAGAGGTCTTAAATGTATTTTTCTCCTTCACTAGAAAAGAAAACTGAGGACCGACCAAAATAGCCACCGCAGGAATGGGCTTAATCGCTAGTAATAAAGGAACATCGACATAGTCAGTGTTTCTGGTCATTTCGTAATCACTACCTAATACTCGTCCAGTGCTCTTAAAACCTTTTTCGGAGTATAATACTTCTGGCTGAATACCCAAAAATTTTCCAAATAAAATAGTAGCAAATCCTCCAAATACTACCCCGTATTTGCTACTAGCGATGAACTTTTCACCTTGTGTGTCATAAACGTTAGAGTAGTTTACTCCAGCTTTTAGACCAAAATTGAAAAAACTTACCTCTGTTTGTGCATAAAGGGGTGACGATAACAAAATAATTAATGTTGTTATCAACATAAGAAAACTTTTCATAATATTAATGTTTAAGTAAGTCAATAAAGTTAGTAGTCTCATTAGTAGTTATCTATATCTAAAAAATAGATGCAGTAGCCCGAAAGTATGTGTTATCAGAGACTAAACTATACACAACAAATTGATTGTTGTACATTGTTTTTGAAGATTTGATAGAAAATAGAGAGATTACTATTCTTTGGGAATCTTAACATTTTTTACAGTTAAATCCTTAAAGGCTTTACCTATTTCATCCATATCATGATTAAATTCCTTTTTAAAAGCTTTCCAATTCTTCTTGTTGTCCGCCCTAAATTCGTCCATGCGCTTCTTGAGGTCACTATTTTTCTTCTCAAGTTTTTCTATTTTTAATAGATAATCTTTTTTTGCGCTCTTTTTTTCAAGTGCAACTCTTGCTTTGAACTCTGCGATACTTTTATCATTCATCGCAATTTTTTCAGCTGTTTCTTGCTTGTACTGTGCCACTTCTTTAAGGTACTCCTGGTTAGCTTTAATTAAATTACTATCAGCTTCCATAACAGCAGCTTTAGCATGGTCTACTTTTTTGATTGGACTATTACAGCTCGACACAGTTGTCAAACCACATCCTCCTAAAAGGATATAAGTCAAAAAAAATGTTTTCATGTTATTGAGATTTAAAGTAAAAATGAAGTTAAAAAGTTTCATGATGCTATTTCTAACATCCATAAAGTCAAATCCTGTTCAAATACGCTGTTGTCTATTAATGGTATTAATAGACTTCTTTAAACAACGGGTATCAAAACGAATCTGTAGAAAGAATCATTTGGTTGTTCGGCAATTGTATTGTTGGGTCATTCTCTGCGGTAATAAAAATACGGGTAGGTTTTGTGGCTGATACCGTTTCAAAACTAGCTTTCAACTGCCTTGACACAGTCCCCTTTGTACTACTGATTTTACCAATATTTTTAGGAGTATTACTAGCTGATTCCATCCAGATTACATAGTATTGTTTGGGAGGTGTCAAACGTGAAACCTCTGCTAACTCTGTTATGTCTACGTGAATAACATAATTCATATTCCTATCCCTATGCACTTGAATGGTGCCTCTGGCAGCTGGAACCACAGAAGAAGTTAAAAAGGATATTTTTTTGGTACAAGATAGAAATGAAGAAGAAAGAGTGAGCGTCAGTGCAATAAGCGATATAACTCTTATTAGTACTTTACATATTAACAAATTCATACTGTCTAAATGTTTAATTGAATTGATAACACAAAGTTGGGATTATTCAAGACCTAAAGTGTTACATACTTAACACTTTAAAATACATATATCACTGATTTTAAATACTTTACAATTTGTTGAATATAGTAAGATCTACAAAGTGTATCACATTATTTAATAATCTGAAGCATTGTGAACTACCAAATACAGAATTCCATTCATCAACTCAGTTATAATCGAATGTATCCATTCTCAACTAGGCTTATCCTCTATATAGAGTACAATGGTCGTGAGGTAAAGTAAATACCTTCATCAAATTATTGACCTATTAGACATCAAATAGCCTACAAAGGAGAACTTTAAAGTGAACAAAAAACAAGAAAAACATCGTTTTATAAAATTCTTTTGCCCCACTTAAAAAATTCATACCACAGTACACTGATACACGCTATTGAAACGGAGATTACAAATTGAGTAAAATTGAGGGGCACCAACTCAAAAAATGCACTTGCTGGTTTGATATATAATATACTGACTAACAGCGATACGGTAATACCCAAAATCCACCATATTAGGTTGTTTTTATACTGAATTGTTATAAATATTGAATAGTATCCTGAACGATTAGTAAGTGTGAGGAAAATATTTGACCCAATGAGTACCGTAAAAACCATAGTTCGGGTCAAGGCTTCTTCCATTTGAAAAGTCACTGCGTAGTGATAAGTAAAGAGGGCTCCTGCTGCGATGACAAGTCCCTGTAAAATACTGATAATTAATTCGTTCCAATTAAAAAAAGTAGTAGTAATTGGTCGTGGTTTTTGATTCATAATGTTTTTCTCCATAGGTTCATTTTCGTAGATAATTGAACATGTGGGTCCCATAATTAATTCCAGAAAAATAATGTGTACAGGAGAAAAAATATTGGGATAAGTCCAATTTAACACTAAAGGAATAAATAAGACAAGAATAATAGGGATATGTATAGAGATAATATATTGAATAGCTTTTTTGAGATTGGCGTAAATTCGTCTTCCCATAGCAATAGCATTGACTAATTTTGTCAAATCATCATCTATCAAAACCAATGAGGCAGCTTGTTTGGCTATTTCTGACCCTTTTTTACCCATAGCTATACCAATATGTGCTGCTTTGAGCGCCATGCCATCATTTACACCATCACCAATCATGGCAACAATTTCGTGGTTTGCTTTTAGTGCATTAATCACTCTGAGTTTTGCTTCGGGAAACATTCTTGAAAAAATATTAATAGATGAAACTCTATTTTGCAAGACTTCATCAGAAAGCTCCATAAGTTCGTTTCCTGTAATACAGAATTCATGGCCTTCAAGTCCTATTTGTTTGGCAATAGCAACCGTAGTGGCAGAGTTGTCGCCTGTGATAATTTTTACTTTAACACCAGCCTGATAGAAGCTTTCTAGCACAGATCTAATATTAGGTTTTGGGGGGTCATAAAAGGCAATTAACCCTTTAAATTCAAAGCTAAAATCCTTTTGGTCTGAGGGAAATTGTTTAGACAAAAGCTTTGCCTCGCCAACTCCCAAAACACGAAAACCTTCCAGCCCCAAGCGCATGTTTACTTCTTCAATTTGTTGTATTTGTTGCTTTGTCAAATTTGACGCTTTGATTAGTGCCTCTGGAGCTCCCTTAGCTGCTATAATTCGTTGATTTATGTCGTTTTCAAATATATGAGTCATCATAGGTGGCGTGCCTCCAAGAGCATACTCTTGTACCATTTTGTACTTAGGTCGGTTGTCTACCTTCACAAAATTCGAATACGCATCATGCAAAGCTATCTCCATTGGATCATAAGGAATTACTTCACTAGCCCATGTGGCCAAAGACAGTACCTCCTTATCAAAATCAGTTAACAAGTGATTTACCACAGTAGTCTGTTGGGTATCCAGTGAAAAAATCTTAGCTAGGCTCATTCTGTTTTCGGTGATAGTGCCAGTTTTATCAGTACAAATAACAGTAGCACTTCCTAGGGTCTCGACGGTTTTCATTTGTTTTATAATAATCCCTAGGTTCATTAGCCTCCAAGAGCCTATAGCCATAAAGGTGGTAAATGCAATGGGTATTTCTTCAGGTAAAATACTCATCGCCAAAGTAAGTGCTTGTAGCAAGCTATCAAGTAATTTTTTGGAATGATAAAAGTTAATCCCCCAGAAAAAAATAAAAACAAAAAGACCAATCAATGCCATTTTCTGAACAAAATTGGTGATTTGAATCTCCAATGGAGTTTTCTCATCTTTAATGAGTTCAAGACTATTTCCTATTTTACCAAGTTGAGTTTGATTGCCGATTGCTTTTACAATGACAACTGCTGTACCAGTTGATACCATAGAGCCTTGGAAAACCATATCTGACTCCGAGTGAATACTTTTCCAAATAGGTAAGGATTCGCCCGTGAGTGTTGACTCATCAACAGAAAAATCATGCGAGTTGATAATTTGTCCATCAGCCGTAATAATACCTCCCTCTTCAACCAAGAGGTAGTCACCGATAACTATTTCTTCGCTTCTGATTTGCTTAATTTTGCCTGCTCGAATCACCTTTGACTTCGGTTGAGTAATTCCCCTGAGTTTTTCGAGTACATTTCGACTTCGGGTGTCCTGATATAATGACATAGCACATTCTAATACCAACGCTGATGTCAAAAAAAAACTATCGCCAAACTTCCTATTAATGAAATAAATACAAGCTGTGAGAAATAATAAAATGACCATTGGATCTCTTAATAAACCTTTTAGAGAGATCCAAAGAGTATTTTCTTGCTTGAAGTTTTGAACGTTATTTCCGTACTTGTTTCGTGCCGAATAGACCTGATTGTTAGTTAAACCATGATACCCAAACGAATCTGTGTACATATTTATGAGTTTTTAAGTATAAAAAATAGACGAACTATCCAAGCTTTTATCGGGTGAGAATACCCCAGTAGGAATGTATGGTTAAGTCCAAAATGATTCCCTAACAAAGGATAGAGTTTTTTCATGAAGGATGTTGGTAAAACAACAATTACTCATCTGAAATTATATAGAGTCTTTATGATTTTAATTCCAAAATCTGTATTTATACTATTGACAAGGTTCTATTAGAGAGTGTGTCATCTTATTCTGTAATAACCTTTTGCTCTGCATAATTGATAAGTAAATGGATTTCGGTACGACTGATGGCGCTGATTTTTTTGATGGTTACAAATAGTTTTTCGACCGTCAACCTAGCCATAAGATAACTAATAGTAGATTCAGCACCTTGGTTCAAATTCACAGCATGTTCCTCCAAACCATCGTAACATCCTCCTGTACAAGGATTATAGATAATTTGTTTCAAGTGATTATTTCCTAAAAACCAATTAAAAGCTACTTCAATCTTGTTTAAATATTCTTCTTCTTCGAAAACTTCATAGAATTTATGGAGTGCCAAAATGGTATAGGCTACGTCGATTGGTTGTTCGCCACCAATATGATGAAGTTTTTTTTCGTCATCTTTTTGTAACCAGTTTTTATTAGAAATAACTCTGATGGAATTAGGAGTGAAAATTTTTGAGAGTAAAAAGTCGAAGGATGATTTTGCAATATTTTTGTAAATGGGGTTATGTGTAGACAACCAAGCACAAAGCATTGATTCTGGCAAAATACTATTTGCATAAGTTAGATAGCTTTCAAACCACTCCCATTTGTGATTAGCCTCATGTCGAAACATTTGTACTAATCTATCGGATAGTTGCTCAATTAAAGGTACATACTCAAAATCGGACTTACATAAATTTGCATAATATAAGCCCTTAATGGCAAATCCCATAGCTCGAGTAGAGTGTACTTTACTCATACTTGGCAAGGCATCCTGTAAGGTTTTTTCAGCTTCCAAAAGAAGTCCCACAGGGAGTAGATGTCTAATTGAAATCAAGTAACCCAATGCCCAAATAGCACGACCATTGGAGTCAGCCAAATTGGAGGTAGTATTTTGTGCTGTAAAATGATAAGTTTCGCTGACATAATTATAAAAGTAGCCCTCTGGCTGTAAACAAAACCGGATAAATTGAAAATAGATACTAATATATACTAAGTCATTGGAGTCTTTCGTAATTTCATAGTGTTGGCAAAATGCCACTAAAGCACGTGCATTGTCATCCAATGTATAACCAGTATCTAGGTCAGGGTGATTTACTTTAGCAAACTGAATTATCCCAAAATTTGTCGTCATTTTTCTGATATGCTCCAAGTTAATATCAGGAATCCGATAATGTAAGTGAATTTGTTGATTACTCGTTTTTTCAAAGAGAATAGCATGTGCAATAGCTGCATTTTCCCAAGCAGTAGACGCCATACGATGGAGTCCATCTGAACTTATTTTTTGTCTTCGGGAGTTATCTCTTAATAAACTATTTACTTTTTCAGTGAGTTGTATGCTGTTACCAAAGTCAAAAATCAAATCAGAATTGTTTTGCAAAACCTCTATGGCATGCGGAATTGGAGTGGAAATAACTGGACACCCGCAACTAATAGCATAAGAAAAGGTTCCACTCACAGCTTGATTGGGATCTTTTGAGGTGAATAGATAAATATCTGAAAGTTGTAAGTATTCTAGTAAAGTATGGGTTGGTAAAAAGGCATTAATAAACCTGACATGCTTCTCTAATTTCAAAGCAGTAATTTTATTTTTCAACATTTGTCTATACACTTCACCTTCTTGTTGAACAACTGTGGGGTGAGTTTTTCCAATGATTAAAAAAAGTATACTCGGATTTTGTAAGACTATAGCAGGCAAGGCTTCCAAGGTTGTTTCTATACTTTTTCCAGAACTCAAAAGACCGAAAGTTGAAAGAACCGTTCTTCCTGATAAATGGTATTTAGTCTTAAGTAAATCTCTATCTAATTGTGATACCAAGTGAGTACCATGAGGTATCACCGCTACCTTCTTGATGTTTACTTGATAGTCTCTTTTGAGTACCTCTGAAGAAAATTTGGTCATTACCACAACCGATGATGCCACGTTAACAATTTGCTTTACATGCAACTTGAGCGTCTCATCAGGCGACTGAAGAACTGTGTGAAATGTAATTATAATAGGCTTTTCTAGGAGACTCAAAAACTTCAAGAATATTTCTGGATGCTGATTAAAAAAGCCAAACTCATGTTGCACAACAACAATTTGGATAGATTCATCATCGTTAATATCCTTTGCCAATCGTAGGGCAAGTTTAGGAAAACTTGTGTTGAAAACATATTTTACTTCATTCCCGTAAGAATAGTCGCTCAATTTTGATTCGACAGCACATACTTTTAAAGAAAAGGAGTATTGGAATTTGTTATTTAACGCCCTCAGTAAGTCTTGAGAATAAGTAGCTATACCGCATTCGCGAGAAGGATAGGAGGTAATAAATAGTATTTCAGGTAAAAGTAAATCTATTGATTTTTCATCTAACTGCATGAATTCGATTGAATTAGTCAATTCTGTTTCAATCAGCGATTGTGGCTGGATAAGGGAGATTCTCTTTCTCATTTTCTGAAAATTTTGTTTATGAGTGTGGTTGCTTCCTTTGACAGAATCATTAAACTACACTGTCTGAGCAGGCAAGCAAGATTGTATGAAAGCTAAGGCAGCTGACTGGGTAATTAATGGTAGTACCACTTAAGAGATTGATTAGTAGTTATTAGACGATATAAAGTTATTTAATTTAACTCAAGATGCTTTACATCCTGAATAAGCAATTTTATATATTTCACTGATTATCAAAAATAAAAAATCGTCCCGTAAAACTACAGGACGATTTACCCTCTGTTCTCCCTAACCTATGTTACTAAACCTTCCTTTCAATTTAAATAGATATTCATATTTGTTATATGCTCTGATAAAGCTCACAAGTTTTAAAGTAACGATAATCAATATACGTATAACTTTTTAATAAGGACAAAATCCTACAAACCCCTGAATCCAGATATTTTTGTATAAAGGTATCAAGGATGCTCTGGCTGCCATATTCATGCTTAAATCCTTGTTTACTCTTATCCCCCAAACGAAATGATTCAACACTATGTCTACACCTAATACTATACTGAAACTATTTTTTCTGGGATTTCCTTTCATAAATTCCTGCGCTTGAGCAGGAACGGTTGAGAGAAGATAGTCTTTTTGCTTAATCAAATAAGAATATTGAGAACCAAGCAAAATAGTAAATAATTTATTGGGCTTGTAGGTAAAGAAGATAGGAAAGTCAATATAGGAGGTACTTCGACAAAATTTGTAAGGCTGTCCCAATAACTTTCCAGAAGCCCCAAAGCCATTTTCTGAAAATAGTATCTCTGGATGAATACCCATTTTTATAGTAATAGGTATTTCAAGGTAAACACCAGCTACAACATCTAACTTAGGTTCCGTAACAAAGTCTTGATTTCGTACTCTATATACTTTAAAATAATTCATACCTATTTTGAAACCCAGCATGACTGTATCTCGTTTGTCACTAAAATTTTGTGCGTTTGTACAAATTAAAGTAGCGATGGTAAGCCCTATAGTTTGGTACAGTAATTTCATCATTAGCAATAAATTAGTGAATAAGTGTCCAAACAATTAGAGGCATACAGGAAATGTCGTTGCATGTAATATTCTAAAAAATAGAGATTTGTTTCTTTATTAGGATATCGACAGAAGTTTGGATTCGTCCTAAAAATTAATTTCTCCAAGCCATTTTTGTACTTTATACTGCACACCTAGCTCATTATCGACATTCCATACACCTGGGGCATTCCAAGCAACACGCTCTGCCTCGTCTTTTTGAAACAAAAAATGCACATGACCGCTCAAGGTTACTGAGTGACCAGCCACTTTAACTCTGATGTCTAATCCGTTGAGTGAACTGCATCTACTGAGTGCATCCTCGATCCTTCTTGTTTCGATTTCATCGTGACTCCCAGATTTTATAAGAATCCTATTGGTAATACCCGTTACTCCAGAAACCCCTCTGACGGCCTGATAAGCCCCTTGCTTTTCATAATTCCAAAAAACAATTCCTTCTAGTGTTACCCAACCATTCTCGACTTTTATCTTGACTTTATCTTTGGGAACCGCCCAGCTACTGCTCAGATTATTGAGAGCTTCTATGGCAATATCAGTATCGTCTTTGATATCGGATAGCACAAACTTTACATTAATATCTTCAACTATAGCTTTTACCCCTGGTACATTTTTAGTTGCATGCTCAGCTTCCGATTTTTTGATATAACTATCTACGGTTCCTGAAAGTGTGACAACTCCGTCTTGGGCGGTAACACCTATTTCTGCAGCGTGTAACAGTGGCTCCCATTTTATGGCTTCTTGAACGTCTTTCTGAAGTACTTCGTTACTATTCATGGTTGTCAAATTTAGATAATATTGGATTTGTTACGGTATTGATAAGGAGTAATACAAATAACGAATTGTGATAGTATATTTCTTAGTAATCAAAAAATCATACTTTAATTGACTGGGTATTATTTTTAATTATTGGCAATAGACGTTAAGTGAAAATACTTCCATTATTTCATCAAAAAAAGAATTGAACTTTTAGCCTAAGCTTAACACTTAGTTATTATTAAAAAAATCATTTTACCCATCTACCTACACAAGCCCTAACCTTATAATTATGTGTTTATCAGTTGATTTCTTCAAAAGAGGAGCAAAATCTTACTCCTCTTTTATTCCAAGCACTTTCCATTATATTAGCTCATTAACTCAAATTTTTGTCTGTATTGGGTATAGTCACAGCATTATCAACATTAAAAGCAAGTGAGATAAAATTTGAATTTCGTAGAACACTCAATAATAGGTCTATGTAAGATATAGAGGTTAAAGGTTTTATTTTTGTTTTGTTATATCGCTTTCTTGAATGATTCCATGTGTCTTACTTAGGGTTATTTCTTAATACAACGGTTTCTACGTAGGGTGGGCTGTCGTATTTAGCTGATTTCTTACGAAGGTTTTCATACATCCTTTTTAGTTTAACAAGATACTCTTTCCCTTTATACTGTAGGTTTTTTCCGATACCATCCTTGGAGTTGGCAAGAATAATTCCTGCTAAAGTACCGGCACCAATTACCACTAAAGCTCCTATAATTATATTATTTGATTTCATGATTTATTTATGTTTAAAAAATTAAGTCTTCGTGTAAGGATTATAAGTCAGGATGTAACGTGTTAATAATTAGATTGATAGTCAACCGTGAGTTGAAGTTCAGATAATATTTTATTCGTAACCACTTTTGATTACAGTGGACAACATTTTAAATCTCACATTAGCCCTAATAGTATTGGGTTTATGCGCAGGAATAATAATAGATTGCCCTACTGCAAGAAGATTAGATTTACCATCAATTTCTATTTCTGCTTGTCCCTCAATGACTTGAATAAATGTATCGAAAGCTGATACTTTTCCAGATAGAGCTTCGCCTGAGTCAAATGAAGCGACTGTAACATTGCCCGTGGTTTTACGTATAATAGTCTTTATTACTACTGAATTCGGAACGTATTCAACGATTTCGACAATGATAAAAACCTTGGCTTTTTCAAATTCTGAGTTTTCCAATTAAGTATGGGTTGAAGATGATTTAAAGGAGATATGTTTCGATGATTTTATAGTAGCTTGATTGGCTCACATCTTAGAGAGATTGTCTCTTTGACCATACTAGTGTTTATTGCTCTCATTTCATTTTGTTTCGCCTTAACTATCTCTACATCATTAATTTTCAAAGCCTTTCCTTAATTGTAATGATGGTTATCAGAGCAAATAGTTTACATAAATTCTGATTGACAATTACTTCACAAATGTGATAAGTATTTGGTTATTTTATCTTACAGAAAACATTTTTCAATTTACATAATTCACGGATTAATGCATTTAAACAGTAAATAGTATCGATACTATGATGTTTGTTCATCCTAATATGGGAAATTTGTTGACAAATTTGAGACAAAATATTAATTGATTATCCAGCCAACAAGCCACCGTCTATCACTTGAGAGGTTCCTGTAATAAACTGACTGTCATCACTAGCGAGAAACATGGCCAGACTAGCCACTTCAATAGGTTCAGCATAGCGTTTCATAGGAATCCTCGCTTCAAAAAGTCTTTTAACATCTCCTGAGTTATTTACTGATGTCCCTTCTTCAATTGAACGCATCATTCGATTATTTACAGGTGAAGGATGTATAGCATTTACTCTAATGTTTCTGTGAGCAACTTCCAATGCGGTCACTTTCATAATCCCAACAATAGCATGCTTGCTTGCTACATAGGCACTGAGGTTGACAAAGCCTGTTAGTCCTGCAACGGAAGAACTGATAATGATGCTTCCGCCATTGTTCATGTGAGGCACTACATACTTGATACCCAGCCAGGTGCCTCTAACATTTACTTCCATCACCCTATCAAACACAGCTTCTGGATAATCGATGATGGATTGAACAACCCCTTCTACCCCAGCGTTGTTGAAAAAAATATCTATTCCTCCAAACTCATTTAGAGCTTCCATCACGTAACGATGTGTATCATCTGAATTGGAAACATCTGCAACACAGTATCTAATCCGCACACCTCCTAGCTCATCTTCAATCTTTTGGAGTTCTGGTTCGTTGGTATCTACCAAAAAAACCTTTGCACCTTCCTCCATAAATAGTTTTGCAGTTATTTTTCCGATGCTTCCTGCCCCTCCTGTGATAATGGCAACTTTATTTTCTAGTTTTTTCATGATGTTGCTTAGAAGTTAAAGTAAATGGATGATATGCTAGGAACAAAACAGTATTCTTTTGATCGAACCCGTCGATACAATAAGTAATTCCTGAATGATCCTTACATTGCTCTGTTACTCACTTTTCTTGTTTTTGGCTTCTCGCTTGAGAGCTTTATCTGCACGTTTTTCTTTAAGGTTTTTGATGGGCGTTTTTTTCTCTGACTTTTCAGAGGCTTTTTTTTCTTTTGACATGGTAAGAAGAAATTTAGATGAGTTGGGTAAGAATTACAAATGACTAAATGAGTAGTTTTTTAAAAGATATTCTAATGACTGTAAATAATCGGAAAGTGTTTCTGAATTTATGAGGGGAGATTCTTCATTGGGTACTGTTATGGGCATCTCGGTAAGATATTCTGATAGCTCTGGATATTTCTCCATGATTTCCATAGTAATTTGAAGAATATTTACAGTGATGACATGTGCTGTGTTCATAGGTAGTATTTAACTGAATGTTAGAGTATTGTAAAGGTGAGAACAATAAAGAACATATTAGTTACATAAATTCTGAATTAGTTACATATTTCACATAAACAAACTACTGTGTTATTGAGGAGCATATTTATTACTATACTTGAGGCGTACATTAGAAGATTGAATTGTACGTAAGCTTTTAATAATCAACAGACTGATCCATTTGCTTTTTCTGAAAGGTTTCATCGAAAAAAGACACCATAATGTCACATTACGAACAAGGCTTATATCTCATTTCTAATTAGACAGTCTCTGATTCGCTCTCTAATGTTTCGAGATTATTTCGTTTTTGTTTTAGTTGCTTATAAAAAGAAGGCGATAAACCTGTTACTTTTTTGAATTGATTAGAAAGATGGGCCACACTACTATAGTGAAGTCGATAAGATATTTCGGTCAAGTTTAGTTCTCCATAAAGTAGCAATTCTTTTACCTTCTCTATTTTGTGTATGATAATAAACTGTTGAATCGTCATACCCTTTACCTCTGAAAAAATATTTGAAAGGTAGGTATAGTCATAGTGAAGCTTCTCGCTGATATAGTCAGAGTAGTTAACTTTGGGTATATCTTCGCTGTAATGAATCATCTCAATGATGACATTCTTAATTTTATCAATTAAGATGCTCTTTTTGTCGTCTAATAACTCTAATCCTGATTTCTGTAGATTTACCTTCAGTTTTTCATACTGCTCGTCAGAGAGCTTTTCAAGTATTTCGACTACACCTAGGTCAATTGAGATATAGTGTAAGCCCATTCTTAGTAACTCTTCTTTGACCAACAATTTACAACGAAGGCTAATCATGTATTTTATGTATAGTAACATTTTTCTTAAATTTTAAAGTTCTTATAACTTATAGAAAAATCTCCTATAGATGCACCCTGTATCCAGTTTAAAGGTACTGTTTTTTTAATAAACAATTACATTAGTGACAATATTCATATTTTAATATACTGAAAATCAGTTTATTAAATTTCACTAAATTAGGTAAATAATATTTTATAAAAGCTGTGAATTATATAAACAAAAGCTTGATTGATATAACTTCATTGGTAAAAAAACTTTCATATTTGGTGTTCAATTGAAGCTTAATACCAAGCTTTATAATCAAAGATTTATTCTACAACAAAGTCAACATAGCGCTTTTATGGGATTGAAAAACTGCGTACTGAATAGGTCTATTAAGAATTTTTGAAGACGGAGACTTAAATAGATTATAAGGAAAATATAGGCAAAAAATATTGACTAAGATGAGAGAAGGAAAAAGTATTAAGAATCATCAATATAAAAAAAAAGATGTAACACAATTAATTAATGATGAAGATGAGCATCTGAGAAAACTTCATACGATTGTTGAAGAAGCTATAAGTGCCGAAAAATTAATTATATACAATCTACTTAACCCCCCAATAGAGATACTAACCCAAGGGCAGAAAATTTCTGATAAAGTTGCACTGTTTGGAGGAAGTTGGCGTTTCATTAGCTTTTTTGGAGTAATTCTGGTCTTTTGGATTTTATTTAATGTGTTTAGTGTCGGAGTTTTAAAGTTTGATCCATACCCGTTTATTCTCATGAATTTGATTCTTTCGTGTATTGCTGCACTACAGGCTCCAATTATTATGATGAGTCAAAACAGACAAGAGGAAAAAGACAGAATGAGAAACGAAAATGACTATTTAATTAATCTAAAAGCTGAAATGCAAATAAGAAGCTTACATCAAAAAATGGATCTACTGCTGGAAGAGCAAATAAAAACGCTTTTTGACACACAGGAAAAACAGTTAGTGCTCCTACATCAACTTAGCACTCAACTTTTGAAGCTATCAAATAAGGTAAAGGAATAATAGACATGTTTTTTAAATAACGGTATCTAGGTTAATAAAGAAGGTATAATAAACAATCCTATTCATGGTTATATGACAATACTCAACGAAGGCTTGGAGATTATAAAAGATTTGGACAAACAAATGCCATTACACAAATGACTCATTTTCAGCAAAAAAACAATGATAGAAGTTAAAAAAGAAGGTATTTTATTGGAAAAAACATCTTTAGGGTTTGAAAGCCATGGAGTACTAAATCCAGCTGTGTTAATAGAAAATGGCGTGATTCATTTATTCTATAGAGCCGTTAGTAAAGACAATTACTCTACAATTGGATATTGTAAACTCGATGGACCTATGTCTATCAGTGAACGCCAAGATACGCCTATTTTGTATCCGCAAAATTCTTTCGAGTCACATGGAATAGAGGATCCCAGAATTGTAAAAATTGATAACCTCTATTATATGACTTATACTGCTTACGATGGGAATAATTCTCTAGGAGCGTTAGCAATTTCGGATGACCTACAAAAATTCGAAAAGGTGGGGATTGTAGTTCCGTGTATTCCATTTCATGAATTTGCACACTTATCGCAAACTAAAACCCCATTAAATGACAAATATTTAAGATATAATGAATATAAAAAAGAGCTTATTCACGACGACCATCAAAGTTTTGTTTGGGATAAGAACCTTATTTTTTTCCCCAGAAAGATAGATGGATATTTCCATTTTATTCATAGAATAAAACCAGATATTCAGATAGTAAAGGTGGATAAACTAGAGAGCCTCACTCCATCATTTTGGCAAAGTTATTTTTTAGACTTTAATGCGCATATCCTAATGTCACCGAAGTATGAACATGAGGTTAGTTATATAGGAGGTGGATGCCCGCCAATAGAAACTAAAGAAGGATGGTTACTGATTTACCACGGTGTACATGACACCCTTGAAGGATACGTTTATTCAGCTTGTGTGGCCTTGCTCGATTTAACAAATCCTTGTGTAGAAATCGCAAGACTTCCTTACCCTTTATTTAGTCCTATGTTTGAGTGGGAGAAAGCAGGATTGGTCAACAATGTTTGTTTTCCGTCTGGCGCAATAGTGTTAAAGGACAAGCTTTATATTTATTATGGTGCAACTGACGAACATATTGCTTGCGCCACTGTAAACCTTCCCGACTTACTCAATGAACTATTGAGCCAAAAATAGGTTAATAACAATTTAATAAGGCTGTCTTTATAATCTTAGATTTCTAATAAGACCATATCTTGTTTAAACATAAGTCATCCCTAATTTAGTGATTTAGCGATTGAATGAATGAGTGATTAATTTAAAATTTGTATTCCATCAGTAGAGACGCAATGATTGCGTCTTAAGTCAAGTCATATCTAACATAGTAGCATCAAAAAGGGGTCGAAAAATATTTTTCAACCCCTTTTTGATAAAAACTTGGAGAATAATCCCAATCCTAAAAATTCGGGATGACTCATGTTTTTTAATCTTTAGTCAACACTAAGTCATACTTATGCGTATAGAAATCTGCTTCAAAATGTATAGTTAGTTTCCTTCCATCAAGAGCGATTGTTCCAATACATTTTCTTTGGTTATTTCCATCGAGAGAGGTGTTGGTCTCATTTATCAGAAACTTTGAAGTTGATTCAGCTTTGATGCTTGTGAACTTAAAAATATCACTAATTATATCGCTGTAGTACCTACCATTAAGATAAGTTCCATATTGTATTAGTTCTGCATTAACTGTATTCTTATCTACTTTAACAACTTTAAGCTTTGCAGATCGTGAGTTAACCGTGGATAGATAACAACAAGTATAATTTAGACTTCCAGAGTAGCTACCAATTAGCAAGTCACTTGGTTCTATAACCTTTGATACCCTAATTGTTTTGGTATCACTGGCAGTCCCTCCAGCACCCTTTCCAGTAAGTTTCACAGAAAACTCCTTATTGTCATCAAATTGAACAGTAGGGTTTGTCTCTGTTGATAATTTACCATTTCCAAAATTCCATTCATAAGAATCAGCGCCAGTGGATTTGTTAGTAAAAGTTACAAAACCATTATCCTTTTCGACATAATCAAAACTAATCATTACAGGAGCTGGTATCGATGATATTTTGATAGACTTAGGCTTTGTATTCTGACCTCCAGCGCCTTTGGCAGTTAAATTGACAACATACTCCTTATTCGTATCATACTGAAAACTTGGGTTCTTTTCGCTTGACCGTTGCCCATTACCGAAATCCCATTCATAGGTTTCGGCTCCTGAAGATTTATTGGTAAATAGAACTAAACCTTTTTCTTTTTCAACAAACTCAAAGTCTGCAATTACGGGTTCTTCTTTTGAACATGATGTGAACAATAGTAGCGCACTAATTAATAGGCTAAAAAATCTCATTTTGAATAAAATTAGGAATGAACGTTTAATAATAATTTGTAATGTGAAATAGTATAGAGTTTTCATGTATCTGAGATGAAATAGGGGGTTAAATGTAGTAATGGTAGTAGATACATTAACTTTTTCATTTTTAACGGTGTTTGAATTTTAGATAGCAAAAGTAATTTATATAATCCAAATTAATTAAGCACTTTTGCAGTTTTTACGGCATGGGCAACATCCTCCATGTCTAGGTTTACATAATACTTTTTGGTATCCGCTTTGTTATGTCCCAACATTCTGGATACAAACTTATCTGCTATGTCTGTTTTTTTGTACCAATATTGACCAAAAGTCCTTCTTGCAATTTTGGTCGATAGGCTTACCTTGAGCCCCAATAATTTACCTACAATCTTGAGTTCCTCGTTTATAGTTGTTAAATGTAGAACAGGGATATTCTCAATACTGCCATATTTTTCGATTAAAATCAGAGCTTTGTCATTAACTACTACAGAATAATCAATCTTAGTCTTTGACCTCTTCCCTCCCAACATTGTTAAGTCGCTTAAATCACTGTCTAACTTCTGAATCTGCGCCTCACTCAAACCACTTGTATCTACATGACTTTGGCCTGTGTAACACATCCACAAGAATGAATCAATAACTTTCTGGTATTTCTCAGAAACAAAGGGAGAAAGCTTTTCAAGTGATTGTACTTCTTCTTGAGTAAGGTGGGAGTAATCCTGTGAGACGTCGTTGGTATTAACCTTGTACTTCAGCTCTTTGGCATTCAGAACTTCTGTTTCTACTCCGAAGCTTATGACCTTCTTTATAAATGTGATAATTTTTTTGATGGAGGTAGATTTCATTTTTGCTCCATGTGAGTGCGATTTAGGTATATGGACGGTTTTGAAATAAATTTCAAGTTTTCTCAGAAAATCTGTATTTACCTGACTGGCGAGAATAGTTGATTGATTCGAATATGCAATATACTCCTTAACATTCTCAGCGGTTGATTTATGACTTTTAATTGTATTATGGGTTAAATGAATTGTGTATTCAGCGAGGGTCTTTTCAATTAGAGCTAAAAAGGTAATCGGTTTAAGTACCGGACTTCTGAACTGTCGAATAATATCATCTGGAGAATAGGCTATTCTCTCATATTCAAAGCTCATTTTTATAGCTTCAAACTTCTTTCTAATATTAAATAGACGATTGTTATAAATCTCAAGATTTGACTTATCTATTTGACCATCATTACTCATACATACCTGATAATCAACATTTAATGTATTAGCAGGCACTTGAATTCCAGATGCAATCCATACGGTTTTGTATCCTTCAAGTACTATTCCTACCTTAAGATTTACGAGTCCTTTTGAATTAGGCTTCTTGCCATCTTCGCAAAAGCGAATTTCCATGACTTGAAAATTATAGTGTATATTCATGTTTTAGATGTATTTGTCTCACGGAAAAATTTTTGAGTGATGAGACATACCCGCTTCATGAAAACACATGAAAAAAAACAAATTTGGAGAATGGAGGGGGTCTTTGGAGAATAAATAAGTGTATAATGGAGAATAGAAAAAAATCATGTCCTAAAACATGAATTATGCTCCATTTAATCATCTATTTATCAGAATACTTAGGTGTAAACTCAAAAAAAAAGTACCCCTCTTTTACGAAAGGTACTATATGGTTAAAATCAGTAGAAGAAATACTTCTGTGTAGTCCGTACGGGAATCGAACCCGTGTTTCATCCGTGAAAGGGACGTGTCCTAACCCCTAGACGAACGGACCTGATGGGGCAATTCAAAACAATAAATACTAATTAAATATCAACGCCTTCTTGTTAATATTTGTAGTCCGTACGGGAATCGAACCCGTGTTTCATCCGTGAAAGGGACGTGTCCTAACCCCTAGACGAACGGACCTGATGGGGATAAAAACGCTTAGAATATGTTTCCTTGTCGTTTTTCGTGGTGCAAAATTACAGCTTTAAGTCATTCACTCCAAATGTTTTTTATAAAAAAAGTGAAATTATTTTTTAATCATCTGATTATGAATTTATTATTTTTATAAAATTTTTCAAACTGTAATTTAAAAACTCAATCATAAATCACAAATTGTTTGTTTTAGTCCTAAATGAGTCGCTTTGGTTTTCTTTAACGCTACATTTTTTATTTCTCCCATAACAGCTTCCTATATCATACCCATTTATACTTTATTACTACCCAATCACTCCTTAGAGCCTGTGATAATGCTTTTTTTTCACCTAAATATATTCTAAATTTAAGCCATTAAAATACCATTTTTGTAAACAATCAACTATGAATGAAATCACCTCGACAAATCTCAGCTCCTTAAAAGCTTGGGAGGATATCAAAAATGATAAGGCACTATTTTCAAAATTTGAGACCGAAATTCTTCCCTCTTACATGAATAGTTGTCGATGGTTTGCAGGTAAAGCCAGAACCCAACAGTATTTTAAGGTAGCATCAGCACTCGAAATCCCTATCAAAGACTCTATTGCCTTGCTTTGTATTGTAGAAGTTGGCTATGACAATCAGGAGATTGAGCGTTATTTACTACCTGTATCATTTATAGAGGCCTCACAATCTAACGCTATAGCACCTGTTGGTATCATCAGTTTGGCATATATCAACGAAAAACGAGGTTTTGTGATTGATGCCTTGTATGATGAACGTTTTCAACAGGCTCTTTTTTATCAAATTTCTCACGCTGAATCAGTTTATCAACAAGACGGGAAGGTTGATTTTGTGCGTGGTAAAGGACTGTCAGGTGAAGACATCAATGCTCCTATTACTTCAAAGGCATTAACCTTATCATCTTCCAACTCGGCAATGGTTTTTGGAGAAAAATATTTTCTCAAACTTTATCGAAAACTCTTTAAAGAAACCAACCCTGAAGTTGAAATGATTGAGTTTTTGACCGAGCACTCTGATTTTGCTTTTATTCCAGCATTTGCAGGAAGCATAACTTGGCAACAAGAGTCAGAAAGCGAAATTACCCTTGGGATGATGCAACGAATGGTCGATAATCAGGCTGATACTTGGGAAATGACAGGCAACCAGCTTACAGACTTTGTAACGGCGTTTGTCGATAAAACCTTTGCTATTAAAGAGGATGTTTTCAGTCAGGTAGAATTGCTGGCACAACGCACTGCCGAAATGCACTTGGCACTATATGCGCCTGAGGCTGAACCGATGTTTGCTACCCAAAAGTTTGATGATACTTATCGCCAATTTATTCATAAACGCTTATGCGATTTACTGGATCGACGCTATAATTTATTGATAGAAAAATATACAAGTATTACTGACCCAGTGACTCGTAAATTAGCTTGGGACTTCATGGAAGCGAAAGAGTTGATTGACGAATTTGCTGACCAGATTCTAACCAAAGACTTAGATTCGCTCAGAATAAGAATCCATGGTGATTATCATTTAGGACAAGTTTTGGCTACTGGAAATGATTATATCATCATCGACTTTGAAGGAGAGCCAGAAAGCTCCATCACCGATCGAAAAATCATGCACTCACCACTCAAAGATGTGGCAGGTATGATTAGAAGTTACCATTATGCTATTTCGGCAAAGATGCTTAATTCAAACGAAACAGCAGATATGGATGCATTTAGAGTACAAACTGCCGCTGACCGCTGGTATCGTTTAATTATGCAGACGTATTTGGAAAAATACTTGGAAACCTTTGGGCATCCTCATCCGCTTTTCAAAAACAATAATGAAACCAACTTCTTACTTTTGATTTATTTATTAGAAAAAGCCGTTTATGAGCTTGGCTATGAGATTAGTTATAGACCCGATTGGGTAAAAATTCCATTAAAAGGAATTGTCAACGTGATTCGAGAAATTGAGAAAATGAAGATGTAACAAAAATCCCCCTTACCAAATGGCAAGGGGGATTTTTTACTACCTATCCCGAATAAATAATAAATTGTTGTTTATGAGACACAAAGGTAATAAATGCCTCGTATTAAAACTATGGAAACACCTGTGATTCATGTCAAATCACAGGTGTTTTTTACTATTTTTTATAAAATAATCACAAACTTCTTACTAAGCCTTCAAAACACCAAGCTCCTTCCCTACTTTAGTAAAAGCTGCAACTGCTTTTTCAAGGTGCTCCATATCATGTCCTGCTGAAATTTGTACTCGAATACGTGCTTTGCCTTGAGGTACAACTGGATAAAAGAACCCAATTACATAGATACCTTCTTCTAATAAACGCGCTGCAAACTCTTGAGCAAGTTTAGCATCGTACAACATAATCGGCACAATTGGATGCTCACCTTGTAAAATATCAAAGCCAGCTTCGGTCATGGCCTGACGGAAATATTTTGTATTAGCTTCCAATTTATCACGCAACGCTGTCGAGCTACTCAATACCTCTAATACCTTGATAGAAGCGCCAACAATGGCTGGTGCAAGCGTATTTGAGAACAAGTATGGACGAGAACGCTGACGTAATATTTCTACAATCTCTTTGCGAGCAGCCGTAAATCCACCAGAGGCTCCTCCCAATGCTTTACCATAAGTCCCAGTAATAATATCGATACGCCCCATTACATTTTTAAACTCATGTGTACCACGACCCGTTTTACCCATAAAGCCCGATGAGTGGCATTCGTCTATCATAATCATGGCGCCATATTGCTCAACCAAATCACAGATTTTGTCTAACTGCGCAATTGTACCGTCCATTGAGAACACGCCATCTGTCACAACCAAAATACGGCGACTTCCTTGAGCTGCTTTTAATTGCTCTTCAAGGTCTTCCATATTGTTGTGCTTATATCTAAAACGCTTCGCTTTACACAAACGAATACCGTCGATAATTGAAGCGTGGTTTAGTTCATCAGAAATAATCGCATCTTGCTCGTTCAATAATGGCTCAAACACACCTCCATTGGCATCAAATGCTGCGGCATAAAGAATACAATCTTCCATACCCAAAAACTCAGCAGTTTTTTGCTCTAATTCTTTGTGAATATCTTGTGTTCCACAAATAAAACGAACCGAAGACATACCAAATCCATGGGTATCAATTGCCTCATGTGCTGCCTTAATTGCTTCAGGATGAGACGATAACCCTAGGTAGTTGTTAGCACAAAAATTGAGTACTTCCTTACCTGTATTGATTTGAATATTAGCAGCTTGAGGACTCACAATAATACGTTCTGATTTGTATAGTCCTGCTTCTTTGATGATATCTAACTCTTGTTGAAGAGCCTCTTTTACACTTCCGTACATAAATAATACTTGGTTATTATTGAGTAATTAAGAGTTTTTGTTGGTATTTTTCAGATAATTTTTCAATCATGACCTGTGTCATACGTGCCAAGTCGAATTGTGGTTTCCAACCCCAATCCTGATAAGCCGCCGTGTCATCCACAGATTTAGGCCACGAATCGGCAATCATTTGTCTAAAGTCTGGTTGGTATTGCACCTCAAAATCAGGGTAATACCTTTTTATTTCGGCAGTAACTTGTGCAGGCGTAAAACTCACACCAGCCAAGTTATACGAACTACGAATGCGAATATTTTCGACTGGCGCTTCCATTAATTCTAGCGTTGCACGAATCGCATCGTCCATATAGATCATAGGCAAAAGCGTATCTTCACGCAAAAAGCACGTATATGGCTTATGTTGAACTGCTTCGTGGAATATTTCCACAGCATAATCTGTAGTACCTCCGCCAGGCATTGATTGATAACTAATTACGCCAGGATAACGCAACGAGCGAATGTCTACGCCATAACGTTTATGATAATAACCAGCCCAGTTTTCGCCAGCTACTTTGCTAATACCATATACCGTTGATGGATCTAAATAGGTAGCTTGTGGTGTATCGTACTGTGGAGCGCTATCGCCAAAAGCGGCGATTGAACTAGGGAAGAATACTTTATCGAGCTTTACCTCACGAGCTACTTCAAAAACATTGAAGAGAGTTCTCATGTTAAGTTCCCAAGCACGAAGAGGATCTAACTCGCCTTTGGCAGAAAGTACTGCGGCTAAATGATAGATTTGAGTGATACCATGACGGTGAACTGTTTCGACCAAAGCCAAAACGTTGGTGGCATCCAAAACGACAAACGGACCATTCTCCTCACGAGGAGCTACTATATCTGAGCCAATTACTTGATCTGCACCATGTATGCTGCGTAATTGCTCAAGCAATACTGTACCAATTTGACCATTGGCACCAATTACTAAAATTTTGTCTTTTGCCATAGTAGTTGATGAGTGTAATTCAAAAATATTACTGACAAGAATAACTTTTTCAGTAATTATATTGGCACAAATTTATATTTTCAGTTATATTTATCAAAACATATAGATTATTTCAATAAAAATTACTTTATTATAATATTTTTACCATAATTTTTACTTTTCCAAGAAGGCAAAATATTATTTGGGTAGAAAAAATTACTTTTATGGAAGCAATAGACGAAATAGACAAAAAAATCCTCAGGATTTTACAACAAGATGCTAAAGTAACAACCAAAGAAATCGCCAATCAATTGGGGCTAACAATCTCGCCCGTGTATGAGCGAATTCGTCGCCTCGAAAGCGTTGGATATATCAAGCAATACGTAGCAATTGTTGATAAAACCTTGCTCGATAACCCTATTATGTGTATCTGTCAGGTATCTATGCGCTATCATAATGAAGAGTTTATCGAGAAATTCGAACAGGCTGTTCAGCAATTAGAAGAAATCCATGAATGCTACCACATGGCGGGTCAAGTAGATTTTTTACTAAAGATTTATATCAAAAGTCTCGACGAATATCATGACTTTGTTAAATACAAACTTTCAAAACTCGAAAACATCGGTGTCCTCAACACCACATTCGTTTTGAAAGAAATCAAACACACGTATTCGTATAGTTTTTAATGGTGAATTGTGAATGACGAATTAAGAATTAAACTCATTAGTTATCAATTAGTCATCGATTACTAAAACCTGAGCATTAAGCTAAGTAAAAATATCTTTGAGAAAGTAAGCCATTTTTACTATCATTAGAAATTTCTCTAAATAAGCGTAAAAGCTAATTCGTCATTCACAATTCACTCATTCATCATTAATTATGGAACACCTCTACAAAATCATCAGTATCTTGGGAACGGTGGCTTTTAGTATATCGGGCGCTTATGCTGGTATTCAAAAACGATTGGATTGGTTTGGGGTTATTGTTGTTGCTTTTGTAACCGCCGTTGGTGGAGGTACGCTTCGTGATGTATTTCTGGGTCAGCCTGTACGATGGATTCATGACGAGACCTTGATTTTTATTATTTTCATCAGCGCCATCTTAGCGATTCTTTTTGCGACATGGATTCCTAAGGTAGATATTCCACTTCAAATCTTTGACGCACTAGGCTTAGGATGCTTTTATGTTTTGGGTTACCAAAGAGGTATTTCTGAAAATAATGAAGTATTAAGTAGCTTTTTATTGGGCACTTGTACAGCCTGTGCAGGAGGCGTGATTCGAGACATATTACTGAACGAAATTCCTGTTTTATTTCGAAAAGAAATTTATGCAACCGCTTGTTTAGTAGGCTTTTTCACGTTTTACCAAATCAAAAACATCTCAGGTATAGAATCTTATTCAAACCAAATTACCATCTTCATCATTTTTACCGTTCGTATTCTTTCATGGAAATTTGGGTTATCATTGCCTCAAGCAAATGCGAATAAATCGAATTGAAATTGTGAAAAACTTTTAAAAAATATTATTTTAGCAGTAATAACCAATCGTTAGATTATTGGTTGTAATTAATTTTATGGCAGATAGCTCAAAGCCCAAAGCCAATTTATTTATTTCCTTCAGAATTTTGCATGATATATCAAACTATCACCTCTAAAAGGATAGCCGAAGATTTGAATAACGAAAAAGAAATTCCTATAAACGTCAAATTTTCTCCTATTCTCAATGATTGTACTATGACAACCTCTATCTTTACTAAAGTCCATCTAGTTCCTTTTGAAATTTAATCCATTAACCATTTCAGAAAATATGGCTAAGACCACCAAGGCAAAAACTCAATCTGAAGAAGAAAAAGCTGTAACCAAAGCTCCTGCAAAAAAAAGAGTCTCAAAAAAAACTACTGAAGAAGCACCAGTTGTCGAAACTTCAATTGTTGTTGACCAAACGCCCGCAGCTCCTCCAGTCGAATTAAAGAATGTAGAAGCGTTTACTCGTTTCTCTGATTTTGATATTTCGTTGTTTAAATCTGGAAAGCATTTTAGATTATTCGAAAAGCTGGGTTCGCATACTACCGAATACCAAGGCGTAGCTGGTACTTATTTTGCTGTTTGGGCTCCTTCAGCAAAGAGCGTATCGGTAATCGGTAATTTTAACTATTGGAATAAAGACTCTCACCACCTTTTTGTCCGTTGGGACGAATCTGGTATTTGGGAAGGATTCATCCCTCATATCGGCAAGGGAGAGGCTTACAAATATTGTATTGAAGCCCATGACGGTCGTAAACTTGAAAAAATCGACCCGTATGCGCATTACTTCGAAACACCTCCCAAAACAGCTTCGATTGTATGGGATAACTGGTATGAGTGGACAGACTCCGATTGGATGGCTACTCGTAAGAGTAAAAACTCCCTTTCGTCTCCAATGTCTGTTTATGAAGTACATATCGGCTCATGGCGTCGTAAAGGTGACGAAGAAAAACTATCGTATATTGAACTGGCAGACCAGTTAGTTTCTTATGTAAAAGAAATGGCATTTACACACATTGAGTTTATGCCAGTAATGGAGCACCCATACGAACCATCGTGGGGTTATCAAGTATTAGGATACTTTGCTCCTTCTTCGCGTTTTGGCACACCACAAGACTTTATGTATTTGGTAGAACAATGTCACAAAAATGACATTGGTGTCATACTCGACTGGGTACCATCTCACTTCCCTGGCGATGCCCACGGACTTTATGAGTATGATGGCTCACATCTTTTTGAGCACCCAGATATGCGTAAAGGTTACCATCCTGATTGGAAATCGTATATTTTCAATTATGGTCGTAATGAAGTACGTAGTTTCTTAATTTCAAATGCTATTTATTGGCTAGAGCGTTTCCACGCCGATGGCTTACGCGTAGATGCAGTAGCGTCGATGCTTTACTTAGATTACTCGCGTAATCATGGCGAATGGGAACCTAATATCTTTGGTGGCAATCACCACCTTGAGGCTATTTCGTTATTCCGTGAACTAAACGAAATTCTTTACGCCGAATTCCCAGACGTACAAACGATTGCCGAAGAATCTACTTCATTTACGGGAGTTTCTCGTCCAGTATATACAGGAGGTTTAGGTTTTGGTCAAAAGTGGATGATGGGCTGGATGAACGATACCTTGAAGTATTTCGAAAAAGATCCGATGTATCGTAAATACCATCAAGACCAATTGACATTCTCAACAGTTTATGCCTTTACTGAAAACTTTATGCTACCGCTATCTCATGATGAGGTTGTGTATGGTAAAGAGTCGTTGGTAGGTAAAATGCCAGGAGATGAATGGCAACGATTTGCGAATTTGCGATTGCTGTTTACTTATATGTTTACACACCCAGGTACAAAATTATTGTTCATGGGTGGTGAATTTGGGCAAACCTCAGAATGGAATTTCTCAAAAAGTCTTGAATGGTGGTTATTAGACCATGGGTATCATCAAGGAGTTCAAAGTCTGGTTAGAGAATTAAACTTACTTTATCGCAACGAACATGCGATGTTTGATAAGCAATTTGCACCAGAAGGTTTTGAATGGATTGATTCCTCGGACCGCAACAACTCAGTAGTAGTTTATGCAAGAAAAGGCAATTCTCACAAAGAGCAGCTCATTATCGTGTTAAATCTAACACCAATTCCTCATAATAATTATCGTATTGGCGTGCCAATGCAAGGTGTTTGGCAAGAGATTTTGAACTCTGACGACACCAAATTTGGTGGAAGTGGCAAGACAAACCCAGAGCCAATTTTTGCAGAAGAAGTTTCTTGGCAAGGAAAAGCTTATTCGATTCCACTAAACCTTCCTCCATTGGGTGGCTTAGTGTTGAAAGTGAAATAAAAAAGAAAATCGACTCTCAGAAATGGGAGTCGATTTTTTTATATACATAAAGTACTTTTGTTTTTTCAAAGGAAATATTTTCTTAAACCCTATAAAAAACGAAACCCTCGAAGCCGCCACTCCAAGGGTTTTCTTGTTTTTTTTAGTTATCCTATTTAGAGGATTACTTTAAGATTACTTAGGCTATTGTTGTTTAATAACGCCAATAAACATCACTGCCGCCACAGTTATTTTATTTTAATTATTAACATAAATTAAAATGAGTCTATTATCCACGCTTGCCGCCACAATTGTGAATCGTTGACATTTCAAAGTTAGTATAATTAATTTTATCCACAATAGAAATGTTTAGTATTTTTCTAAGATTTACATAAAAGATGGAATTTCTATGACTAACTCTTAAAATTTGATGCAAGAAACAACAGTATTAACCACTCTCAACGTTGGTACAACCTTATTCAACGCTAATAATGAAATTTCATTCATTTGAAAAATAGCGTAATAGAGCCTTTTTGGACTATATTACGCTGTGATAAAATGAGATTAGTCTTTCTTTTGTTCTACTTTTCGAACAGTAGGATATTGTATACCTAACTGTTCCAAGTAGGTTTTGTACTTAGTAGGATCAAAGTAATATTGCTTGAGTTTGGGACGGTAAATTTCCATGATATTGGCATTAATCGCAATCGCAGGTTTATCTGTAGGAGCAATCAACGCTTCATATTTAATATCCTTGGTTTGAACATTTTTATAATAATCCCAAGCACTTTCAATGAGCTTTGGCTCGTTTAATAAGTCCAAAATTGTCAGCGCCTCTACTTTCGCCCCTGCTGTAATTCCTTTGTGTGCAATAGGAGTAGCCATCGAGATGGCATTTGCCCAGTGGTGCCCCGGCAAACCCGGAATATTTGAAGGATAACCCAATACAATGGTCGGCAATGACCAAGAAATATCCGCAATATCGTCTGAACCTCCGCCCATCGAGCCTACAACCTCCAAAACAGTATCGATTTCGGCACGAAGTCCTTTCTGTTCTGGCGAACTAAGTTCCTGCTGAATTCCCTTCGCTAATTGCTGATCAGCATCTGACCATGTAGGTAAGCCTACACGTTTGATATGTGAAAAGGCTCTTTCGGCAATAGGTTTGTTAAAATGCCCGGGCCATGCGCTTCCTAGTACCTCCCACGAGACTTTAGTATCTGTCATCATGGCAGCACCTTGAGCTATTTTTTTACCAAAATCATACAATTCTTTGATTTTGGGATAAGTACGTTCTCTGAAATAATACCAAACCGAAGCTTTAGAAGGAACTACATTTGGCTGGTCGCCCCCATTTACTACTACATAATGTGAGCGCTGTGTTGGCAAAAGGTGTTCTCTTTTATAATTCCAGCCCACATTCATCAATTCTACTGCATCAAGAGCACTTTTACCACGCCAAGGGTTCGCAGCGGCATGAGCAGCTTCGCCTTCAAAATTGAACTTTACCGAAACCAAGCCATTATTTCCTGCATCACCATGTTTTACGCTCAAATTGCTGTTAACGTGGGTAAAAATACACGCATCTACATCTTTGAAATAACCATCACGAATGTAAAAAGCCTTTGTTCCCACCAATTCCTCAGCAACCCCAGGCCAAAGCATCAAGGTTCCTGAAAGTTTTTCACGCTCCATGATTTTTTTGAGCACCAAGGCAGAAGTAATATTCAGTGCCTGACCAGAATTATGACCTTCTCCATGCCCAGGGGCACCATCTACAATTGGGTCGTGATAGGCCACACCAGGTTTTTGTGAAGCTTTGGGAATACAGTCGACATCCGATCCGATGGCAATGACAGGTTTACCTGCCCCCCAAGTAGCAATCCAAGCCGTTGGGACTCCAGAAATACCCTTTTGAATCGTAAAGCCTTCTTTTTCTAAAAGATTAATCAAATACTGCGAGGTTTCGGTTTCTTGAAAACCTAATTCGGCAAAACTGAAAATCATATCATTGACCTGCGCAGAAAATTCTTTTCTTTTATCAACTTCCTCGATAATTTCTTTTTGGAGCGCTTTGATTTTTTGTGGAGAAAGCTTTTGAGCAAAGATTGGTTGAGTCAAAAATGCACTTGCGACCAACATGAGTGTTGGAAGTTTTCGGAAAAATTGCTTCATGGTAATTTAGTTTTAGTTTGAAGTAAGATTTTATCTATCCCAAAAGCGCCAATGCTATTGGATTAGAAAAAATATATTAAAATTAAAGATTTGTGGATGAGATAAAAGGAAAAAGACTGGGAAAGCTAAAAAATAACAGGAAATACTTAATTGAGGAATTTTGGGATGGGTATAAAATAATAAAGACCCGCAGCAATGCTCCGAGCCTTTACGCAATCCGCCTAAGTAGTTATCTTTTGGGTAATCCACCCGCGAGCCGAAGCTCTAAAGTTTGTTTGCTTTCGAGTCATAAGACTTTACTCACTCAGTTGATTTATCATCAACCTTGAATTTTTTTGGTGATTGAGTAGCGGCTCAATCACCATTCCAGTAGCGTGTGCGGCACTACGTCGAAAAAGCGGTCAATATCTAACCAAATATTTTTGAATTGAAACGTTCTTCAATTGCTATTTCTAATCTAAGTTGTAAGCCTAATTGGCTCACGTTGTAAACCTTTATTTTGTTGTTCTTGATTTACATTACAAATGTATTAACAATAAACGTGCCAAACAAATTTTATGAGACTTTTTTTTGAAAAATATTTCAAAATATCTAACCAATACTCAAATTACCTCATGAACTGACACCCTTACATGCAATTTTACCCATAAACTGCTTTGGTATAATTAAAACAAGTTTCATGCCAAGAAAAGCACCTAATATCTTATTGGCGCAGAAAAAACCCTTTAAAGCACAAATTTTTGATACTAATTTTCGTCCTTCTTATTTATTAATTTTCAATACAAATTTGTCATTTTATTGCTCAATTTATCAACAATGATAATTGTTGAATATATCATGATTTACGGCGAAAAATATACACAAATAATAAATTAAGCTTTTTTTTCTTGCTTTTTGCCATTTTTGATATTAGTATTGCATTAGTTCAAAACAATATCATTTTACCTATTACTAGAGAAATTTCATCAATAAACCTTCTTTTTCTTGAAATTCAATAGCAACCCATGAATTAATACTAACCGATGAATTATAAGTTTATTTACCGTGATAAGGATTCTGGCAGAATTATCACAAATAAAGACATTATTAACCTACACAAATACAAAGTTGCTTGCGTAAAGCTTACCGAAAGAGGGATTATCAGAGATATTACAATACCGCCTGAATGGTGGATTGATGGTTCGATTGACAATTGTAAAGCTATTGCGTATCACACAAGGATGAGTAAAACCAAAACTTAACATTAATATATGAATATGAGATCTCGCCAAATTAATAAGCCATTTTCTATGCCATATCGTCCTGAAGATGTTTTTTATGTAACTTATTCAAAATTTTTGAGTACGGCATTCCTGATTTTAAAAGAAAACCGTGAAAAGGTTCAGGTAATCGTTAAACATGAACACATGAAAGACCTTAAAGATTGGGTCACCAGACACCATATCTTGACAGACGATAGTGTTCTCGACTTTATCCCTTACTAATATTAAAAATTATAAAACCTAAAATCCCCTGTCATTTGGAAATGACAGGGGATTTTAGGTTTACTTTCTACAACTCGCTTCGTATTTTGAACCAATATGTCTTAGACGTAAATCATGCGCATAGCTTGTCTACTCGACATCTCAAAAAAACCTTTTAAAACTTCCGTAGCAATACACTAATGATAAGACCTATATAGAATACAGCTGCCACCAACATCATGCTCATGGTTTGATTTGTTACCGCTACGACAGCTCCTATCGTAAAAAATACAATAATGGTAAGTCTTGTCAATATACTATCCCACAGACACCCTCTTGATTCGGAACTAGTAAATCTTAGTTTTGATAACTCCACCCCCAAATCCATTACCAAACCTGTTAATTGCGATGGCTTTACTTTGGCACAAGTAAAATTGGAAGCAAAGGCATTGTGGTTACTCATGGCAAATACCAAACTGGGGATAAAAGGCTCCTTCATAAAATATGCGACAAGAACAATCAACAGATTCACACTTGGAGTGATGAGTTTTTTCCGCATTTTGGGGACCAACTGATAACTATGATACCACCATGAACTAAAAAATGACCCCAATAAATAACTCAATATATATATAGTAAGCGTAAAAGGAAACTGATGTCCGTTATCACTCCACCATTGTACGCCCAAACTAAACAAGCCCGTAACATTGGTGGTGACAACACCGAGTAACTTTATACCCAAAATATTCACTATCCCCGATATTATCGAGAATGGAATAGCAATTGCTATGAGTCTTTTAAGCTTCATTTTTAGTAATAAAGTGATTTTTCAATAGAATCTCATTGACACGCTAAGGAATATGAATGAGTTTTTCTTTGTATATTTTAAGTCTATATATCAACAAACAAATATATTAACATTTTTTCATATAGTTAATATATTTCGATAATTGGGCTAAAATATTAGGAGAACAGTTGAAAAACAGGGGAAAAAGAAAATTGGCAATTAGTCTAAGCTTATATTCTTAGACTAATTGCCAATCCAAACATTGAAATATTTTTTATTTCTTCAAATACAAATCCAGATACTGAGCCATTTCGGCTTGTACTTTTTGTGCCTCTTCGGCAGCTTTTTCAGCAAAATCTTCGCCAGATGAAGCATAGATAATAGCACGAGAAGAGTTTACTAATAAGCCACAAGTGCTATTCATACCGTATTTAGAAACCTCCTCTAAGCTTCCACCTTGAGCACCAACGCCAGGTACTAACAAGAAGTGTTCAGGAGCAAGTGCACGTACTTGTGCAAGCATATCTGCTTTGGTAGCCCCAACCACATACATCAGTTGCTCATCGGTACCCCATTCTTGTGATTTGGTTAGAACCTCCTCAAATAATGCCTTATCTCCTACCGAAAGCGTTTGAAAATCTTTGCTACCGCCATTTGAGGTTAACGCCAAAAGAATCACCCATTTGTTAGGGAAAGTCAAAAATGGCGTAACAGAATCTTCACCCATATAAGGCGCTACTGTTACCGAATCAAAATCAAGCCCTGAAGAGTTTGGGTCAAAAAAAGCTCTTGCGTATAAACCAGAAGTATTACCAATATCGCCTCTTTTAGCATCAGCAATAGTAAAACATTCTTTGGGAATATAGGCTAATGTTTTTTGAAGACTCTCCCATCCTTTTGCGCCAAAAGCCTCATAAAAAGCAATATTAGGTTTGTAAGCTACTGCATATTGTTTGGTAGCATCAATAATTTGCTTGTTGAATTCAAAAATGGGATCTTCAGTATCCAACAAGTGCTTTGGAAGTTTTTGAAGGTCGGTATCAAGACCAACGCATAAATAGGATTTTTTGGACAAAATTTGTCCGAAAAGTTCTTGTTTTGTCATTGTTATGTTCAACTGTGAATTACATGAAATATAGCTACTGTTGTAACTATTAGAAGAGGTGCCACCTTCGTAAGATTGAGATTTGTGCTATGGACAATGTTCTTTCCTTTTGAAAGCATATTTAATAATTTCATTTGGTATTTGTCGAAAAAAACAAAATTCCCCTTCGCCACACCTTACTTTTCTTGTCTTGACACAAGAAAAGTAACAAAAGAAAGTCAAGAAATCCTAAACTCGCCTTCGGCTCAAACAATAGGATTTCAGAAAAACATATCAAACCATAAATCGCTCATTATAAGCAATTTAAAGAATAGTAAATTCTAATTCTCAGGAAGGAAGGTCAAATAACTTAAATCTTCCTCTCTGCAAAGTTCATTGGCTAAATCTTGGAGCTGAGTAGCCGAAACCGTACGAATCTGAGCAAAAAGCTCTTCTAATGTATCGATACGGTTAATATCCAACAGACTTTTGGCCATCATAAGCATAAAGCTCATATTGCCTTCTTCGGACATCGCCATCTGACCCATCAATTGCTCTTTGGTATTATGCAATTGTGTTTTGGTCAAAGGGACTTCTCTCAGCACCTTTAGTTCTTTCAGAATGAGCGCATTAGCTTTTTTCAAGTGCTTTGGCTCAGTCGCAAAATAAATACCCCAATAGCCTGTGTCAATAAATGGTGTATAGCCTGCATCAATCGAATATACTAAGCCATTTTTTTCTCTCACAGCCAAATTTAAGCGTGAATTCATGCCTGGTCCACCCAATAAATTAATAAGCATAAAAAATGGCAATCGTTGGGCATGAGTAATTTCGTAGGCAGTACGACCAATCGCTACATGCGCCTGCGTGATGCTACGTTTGTGATCAACATTTTTAGGCGTATATAGCTCTGGAGGAGTTCTTACTAAACTAGAACTTTTGGCAGGAATATTTTTCAAATATTTTTCTACCAAAGCCACTACTTTCTTGAAAGGCATATTACCCACTGATGAGAAAATAATACGACTTGTATCCAGATTTTCAGCGATAAAATCAAGTAAGTCTTGACGGGTAAAACCGTTTACACTTTCTTGTGTTCCCAAAATATTACGTCCTAGTTGATGATTTGAAAAGATAATATCATCAAAATCATCCTGAATGGCATCTTCGGGCGAATCGTAATACATCGACATTTCTTCGAGAATTACCCCACGCTCACGCTCTACCTGCTTATCTGGAAATACAGAATGAAAAGTAATATCTGATAAAAGTTCTAATGCTCGCTCATAGTGAGGAGTTAGTACTGAAGCATGAAAACAGATTTTTTCCTTGGTAGTATAAGCATTCAATTCCCCTCCTACTACCTCAAGGCGATTGATAATTTGTAATGACGAACGCTTGTCTGTTCCTTTAAAAGCCATGTGCTCCCAGAAGTGTGCCAAGCCTTGTTGATGAGGTTTTTCGTCACGGCTACCCATATCGAGCATCAAACCCATGTGTGAAATCGCTGTATGCGTTACTTGGCGATGTACAATTCGAATACCGTTTGGTAATGTATATTCTTGAATTCCGTCCATTCTAATGAATTTCCTTGTTTGATGGTGGTTCTCAGACAAGTTATTTACTAATTTCTAAAGCACTTTTTTATCGAACTACAAAGTTACACAATTTTGAAGCGATTGATATGGTTCGTAAAACTACTTATGAAAATAAGATGCCTGATTGTTATAACACATTTTTAAATAAATACATTCTCGTAGCCAGAAAGTTTAGGTAATTTTGTTTTTTTCAGGATTCACCATTAGCCCCCAAAAGTATGCGTATAGGATTTGATGCAAAACGAGCTTTCCAAAATTTTACAGGATTAGGAAACTACAGCCGATTTATTATTCAATCTTTGCTGGCTTCTCCTTCGCAACACGAATATTTTGCCTATACGCCCAAGCTTAACAGTAAAGTACAATTTGATGAACGATTGCATATTGAGCTACCACAAACCTCTATGCCAAAATCATTGTGGCGAAGCTGGGGCATTAACCAACAACTCAAAAAAGACAACATCGATATTTTTCATGGTTTGAGCAATGAATTACCTTGGCAAATTCAAAATACAGGTATCAAAACTGTGGTAACTATCCATGATTTAATTTTTATCCGATATCCAGAGTTATATCCTACGATTGACCGTTGGATTTATAAACAAAAATTTAAGTCTGCTTGTGAAAAAGCAGATTGTGTGGTAGCTATTAGTCAACAAACCAAAGATGATATTGTTGAGATGCTACACATTAATCCTTCCAAAATCGAGGTGGTGTATCAGGACTGTGATATAGCTTTTAGAAATAAGTTAACAACTGAGCAACTTTCGGCTATTACCCAGAAATACAATTTACACAAGCCATATATCTTGTGCGTAGCTACCATTGCCGACCGTAAAAATCAACTTACGTTGGTAAAAGCATTTGAAGAACTTCAAAACAGCGATGTGGATTTGGTACTTGTTGGTGGAAAAAGTGCCTATCAAAATCAAATTGAAGACTATATTCGACAAAAACATCTCAAGGGAGTTCATATTATCAATGGTGTCCCCTTTGCGGATTTGCCTGCATTGTATCAAAATGCAACTTTAACCGTATATCCATCCATTTTTGAAGGCTTTGGTATTCCTATTGTAGAGGCATTGCATTCAGGAGTACCTGTGATAGCTGCTACGGGTTCATGTCTAGAAGAAGCTGGAGGCAATGGGGCACTTTACGTAAACCCTTATGATATTAGCGGTATGACAGAAGAAATAAAACGAGTACTTTCAAATCCTATTCTTCAAAAAAACTTAGTTATACAAGGACAAGTGTATATCAAAAAGTTTTCTTCAACGGAAATCGCAAAAGATTTAGAAAAAATTTATCAGAAAATTTAATAATGAGTAAGTGGTAAAATCTATTCTCAGAACACACAAACAAACATTTGGTAACTTTTAGCACTACACACATTTAAATCTCAATAAAAAATAATCAAATATTCACAATTTGGTTTTATATAATAGGCACGGTTTTTGAAAATTCTTGTAACATGCTGACTTGTAGTTGAGTAAATAGCTACTGGTCTGTGATATAAATTTCCTAAGTATTGACCGAGTTATGAAAAAAAATAGTCTTTTTCTACTTATATCATTAAGTGGTTGCAAGGACTTTATGTATTTGTCCTTACTAATATTTAACCTACTTTCAATCTCTGCAAAATCTAATGATACTTCAATGGGATTCAGTGTATATTATCCCAAATACGCCCAAACGGGTCAAGAGGTGTCTTTCAATTTTGCTACACGTTTGAATATCCATCGAATTCGTGTTTTTGTCAACGGCAGTAGCCTTGGTTCTACTTACGTTTCCAACAATCACGCCGAATTCAAATTCAAGTTTGTGTACGCCAGTACCAAAAAGCTAAAATTTGTCGGTTTTTCTCCTGATAACAATACCCTTAGCGAAGTCCAAGGGGAAATAACGATTGCTGGCAAAAATCAAATCTCTAAAGAAACTAAGTATGAATACACAAACGCTAGTTTGCCAAACAATACGACTGACAAAAGCTATAACTCCAATAGTGGGAGTATTACAGCTGCTCTTTCGGGCGCCAGTGTGGTGTATCCTAATCCCAATGTACCTACTTTTTCAGATACTTTTGATGAAAACAATAAGGTAGTAACCAATGTATATCCCTTCGAACAGCCTACCAACGAAGTAGCATGGACATTTTTTAGTAGTATTCAAAATGAAGTGATTCCTCTCGCACACAAATATCGTGTACCTGCTAGTGTAATTATGGCGATGGCAGCATTAGAGAGTGGTTATGGATATAGTCCTATTTCAATTGCTGCTAATAATTATTTTGGCATCAAACAATGGAAACCCTCAGCAGATGGCTACCAACTAAAAGGACAAGCAGATGAACATAACGGAAGGGTAAGAATCCTAAAAAACGCAGGACAAGGGCAATATATTTATGATGAAGCCCGCAGGAAAGATAATTGGTATCGCTCTTTCAAATCACGAGCTGAATGTATCAAGTTTTTGGTAGAAGAAGTTTTTTTACATAAAACAGGAAAATGGAAACGAGACTACTCAGGAGCCGTACGAGACTATCAGAATCGTCTGGATAGAGGATTTTCGAAATACGATGCGGCTTATCAGTTTGCTTTTCAGCTAGGTTCAAAAGGTTATAATCATTTGGGAGGCAAATATTATGCTGATAAAACCATTAAGATTATCGAAAAATATAATCTACTTAGTTTTGATTAAACTATTGGTAAATAAAAGATGTATCCGTACTTTGTGGTCATAATCTCAGTAACTTGATTTTTTGAATTACCCACAACAAACTAAAGCTAAGTTAACATGATTCCTCACTCATTTAGTGATTTGTAATTGAGTGATTTAGTGATTATTAAAAATCTATATTTTAACAGTAAAGACGCAATGCTTTGCGTCTAAAGAGGTATCATTCGGAATATAGTATCAAAAAAAGCGGTCGAAAATTATTTTTTCGACCGCTTTTTTTGATGAACATTTGGGTATTGATGCTGAAACTCTCAAAAGTCACATCTAATATAAAAACCTATTATTAAAATACTTATACAGTAAATACTCCCTCACAATTTAGTATTATTTCTTAGTTCTGCGCTGCTAACAAATATAACACTGCCATACGCACTGCTACACCGTTTTCTACCTGATCAAGAATAATAGAATGATGAGAATCAGCGGCATCTGAAGTAAGTTCAACCCCACGGTTGATAGGTCCTGGGTGCATTAGTACGATTTCTTTATCCAGTTCATCCAACATTTTTTTGTTGATACCATAGTACAAAGAATACTCACGCAAAGACGGGAAATACTTGATTTGTTGGCGTTCCAACTGAATACGCAATACGTTGGCTACATCGCACCATGCCAAAGCTTTTTTAACATCGTGGCAAACTGTTACGCCTAGTTCAGTAATATGTCGAGGAATCAAGGTAGAAGGACCACAAAGCATTACTTCTGCACCTTGTTTTTTTAAGGCAAAAATATTGGACAATGCGACACGAGAGTGTAAAATATCGCCGATAATAGCGATTTTCTTTCCTGCTAAATCACCCAATTTTTCACGCATCGAAAACGAATCTAATAATGCCTGTGTTGGGTGCTCATGCGTGCCATCGCCAGCATTAACGATATTGGCACTGATATGTTTTGACAAATAATGTGGTGCTCCTGGACTAGCATGACGCATCACAATCATATCTACTTTCATGGCCAAAATGTTATTGACCGTATCCAAAAGTGTTTCTCCTTTTTTTACAGAACTTCCTGCTGCTGAAAAGCTTAAAGTATCGGCCGATAGGCGTTTTTCTGCTAATTCAAAAGAGAGACGTGTACGAGTTGAGTTTTCGAAAAATACATTAGCAATTGTCACATCACGAAGCGAAGGCACTTTTTTGATAGGACGATTGATAACTTCTTTAAACTCGGTGGCAGTAGCCATGATGAGTTCGATATCTTCAGGAGTTAGGTCTTTGATACCCAAAAGATGGCGAGTGCTTAATTTTTGCATGGTAATTTATAGCTCAAAACGCAGTATGCGATGAAATAAGTCAAAAAAATACACGACTCAAAAAGAATCGTGCCATCAGATTATTTTGTAATCAACCAAATTCTATCGGCTTCATGGCCTTGTTCTTTCCATTCAACCAATACCTTTTCGGTATCAATAGTATTTACCTTTTTGCCAACATAGTCAGGTTTAACAGGTAAATCACGGTTGTAGATACGATCGACCAACACACACAATTCCACCTTATCAGGGCGACCAAATGCCGTCATTGCATCTAGTGCAGCACGTACCATACGACCTGTAGCCAATACGTCATCTACTAAAATAACCTTCTTATTTTCAATCAAGAAAGGCACTTTAGTAGCGTTGGGCTTGAGGGGCTCACGGCGACGAAAATCGTCACGATAGAAAGTAGCATCTAATTGTCCTAATGGAATATTTTTGCCTGTAATGCTTAACAATTCTTCTTGAATACGTTTAGCAAAGAAGATACCTCTTGGTTGTAAACCAATGATGACACTATCAGTAAAATCTTGGTGATTCTCGATCAATTCTTGACAGAGACGGCTGATAGTAATCTCTAAAAGGGGGCTTGAAAGAATAAGTTTCCGTTGCATTGGATGCAAAGATAATATTAAATTATGAATTGTTCGTGCAGAGACGCATTAACAGCAACAAAATTACAGGTTTGTTTAGTTTTTGAGCTATAAAACCCTCAGAGATTGTTAATTTATGATTTAAGTTTTTATCCGATTGTTTCTTGAAGGCAAAACAATTTAATCAATGTCAACATCCACAAATTGATGTTACCCCAATAACAACTGGTAAGAAACAGATTATTGTCCTTAATTTTGTAAATAACTATCCCTAAACCCCACAAAGGGGTTTTGTTTTACGTTTAAACTATATTCAAACTCATGCAAAGAAGAAATTTTCTTAAGCAATCTGGCCTACTTACCGCTGGAGCATTTGCGCTCAATTCATCAGACTTATTCGCCAATTCGAATAGCAAAATCATCAAAACTTTCGGTGTGCAGTTGTACAGTGTTCGTGATGTGTTGCCAAAAGACCCTAAAGGCGTAATGACTCAATTGGCACAAATGGGCTACAAACAATTTGAAAGCTACGGTGGTGCAAAAGGTTTTCTTTGGGGTATGACTCCTAAAGAAATCAAGTCATTTTTGGGAGATATCGGTGTAAAAATGGTCAGTACGCACTTCAATTATACGGGCGAAATCAAAAAACCAGAAGAGTTGAAAAAGAGTATTGACTTGGCGGCAGAAGCTGGTTTGAAATACATCCTTTGTCCTTACTTGGGTGCTCAAAAAACATGGGACGATTGGAAGCGTATTGCTGATAAATTTAACGAAGTGGGTGAGCAAGTGAATAAAGCTGGCTTGAAATTTGGTTATCATAACCACGATTACTCTTTCCACTTGCTAGATGGCAAAATGCCTCAAGAGTACTTGTTGGAAAACACTGACCCTTCAAAGGTAATGTTCGAATTAGATTTGTGCTGGATTGATGTAGCAGGTGTAAATACAGCAGAGCATTTGAAAAAATACGGTAAGCGTTATGAGCTTTGTCATGTAAAAGATTACAAAAAGGAAAATGGCAAGCCTGTTCAAAACGACCTTGGTAAAGGAAGCGTTGACATGCAAAAAACGCTTAGAGCTGCACTAGACAACGGTATGAAATATTTCATGGTTGAACAAGAAGAATACCCAGAATCGTCATTGATTAGCTTAAAATATGACGCCGAATACATGAAAAAACTTTCGATTTAGCATTATCATTCGTCTGCTTTAGGCTGTAAGCTTTAGACATTAAGCCAAAAAGCTTTTTTGCATTCATTGGGAACATTTTTGCCGAAAGCCCATTGCTGAAAGTCGAAAGCCAAAATTTGATTTTTATATTACCCATTAACTTGGGCAAAGAGAATATTGACATTAGTTTCACACTACATACGTATCTCTTTGCCTATTTTCTATTAAACAGTTCATACTACATCTACCGTCAATTGGTTTTCCATCATTTACAAAAATATCTCTACTCCTCTCTTTCAACGTTTAATCTCAACTCACATACTATCCTAAATAATTAATGAAAAGATTTCTCCTCCCACTATTATTGGTTTGGACTGGGGTAACCGCACAAGATGCTGAAGTTTTTAAACCAGATTCCATCAAAAAAGAGCTTAAAGCTATTCAGATACATCATAAACTAAAAGTTGATGGATTACTCAATGATGAAGAATGGAAATTGGCGCCAAGCTCCCCACACTTTACCCAAATAGAACCTTTTCAAGGTAATAAGCCCAACCACCATACTGAAGTGAAAGTATTGTACAACAATCATTTTCTATATTTCGGTATTACTTCAAAGGATTCTTTAGGGAAAAAGGCCATTAGAGCCACCGATTTCAAAAGAGATTTCAATGCACTTCAGCACGATTTAATCATGCTGTCATTTGATGGATTTAATGATCAACGAAATGCTATTTCGTTGGGAACTAACCCTTATGGCGTACAACGAGATTTATTGTCCTTTGATGATTTATATTATGACATGGATTGGGACGGGCTTTGGCGTGTACGTACAAGCCGAAGCGATTCTGGGTGGGTAGCCGAAATTGCCATTCCTTGGCAAACCCTTCGTTATCCGAAGACGGCAGATTCTATTCAAAATTGGGGTATAAATATTTATAGAAATAGAAGACTAAGCAACGAGGTTTCTGCCCTTTCGGCATTTCCTCGCTCGTTTACTGCTATGCGTATGAATTACGCAGGAAAATTGACCAACTTAAAACCTCCTCCCCCAACTTCAAACATCCGTTTTCAACCTTATTTCTTGACTTCGTATGACCATTATTCGGGCTATGATGCTTCGGTAAAACCTGAAGAGACGAATATTAAAGTAGGCGGAGAAATGAAATGGGCTATCAATACTAATACCATTTTTGACTTAACAATCAATACCGACTTTGCTCAGGCCGATGCCGACCGTCAGGTAAATAATGTGAGTAGGTTTTCAGTATTTTTTCCAGAAAGACGCCAATTCTTTCTCGAAAATGCTTCTCTTTTTGGTGTAGGCATTAGTCGAAATCCTGACGAATCAGGTGGTAATATGCGTATTCAGCCATTTTTTAGTCGCCGAATTGGCTTGGACGATAAAGGAAATCCTATTCCTATCGAAATTGGCGGCAGACTTGTATATCGATCAGATAAAAGAAACTTTGGAGCTATATTGATGCGACAAAAAGAACTTGGAGATTCACCTGCAACTAACTTTTTTGTAGGGCGTTTTTCTGAAAATTTTGGTAAACAAAATCGTGTAGGTGGCTTATTAACCCTTAAAAATAGACCCGATGGCACCAATATCGTAAGTACTGTTGATGCTTTTTTTAGGCTTTCGGATACTCACTCTTTAAATACCTTGGTATCGCAGTCGTCGTCGAGTATTACCGGAAAAAATGGTATGACGGCGTATGCGCAATACTTTTTTGTCAATAATCAATTCAAAATCTGGTGGACACAGTCGATTGTCACCAAGGATTATGACCCCGAATTGGGTTTTGTCTCCCGTAACGATGTAGTTGCTACAACACCAGGGATTTTTTGGTGGTATCGCGGAAAACATTTGCCCTTCAAAAAGTGGCTTCGAGCTTGGGAACCAAGTATTTTTCCAGAGTTCTACCATCAAGCCTCCACAGGCAAACTGATTGAACGAGTTTGGACAATTTACCCCATTTGGCTGAACTTGCAAAGTGGCGGATATTTTGGGTATAGTATCAACCCTACTTATCAGTATTTGACAGAAGCCTTTGAACCACTTGGGGTAAAAATTGGTGCTGGTGAGTACAACTATGTGCGTCATCAAATGTATTACAGTACGGACCCTTCGCGCGTCCTCAATTTACAAGTAGGCTATTCGGGAGGTTCTTATTTTAATGGTCATTTGGATGGAGCAGACGCTACCTTACAGTTTGCGCCCATGCCTCATGTGTCATTATCTGGGAGATTTAACCGAAATCATTTCTCGAAAGTAGGTGAAAACCAAACGACGACCAATGTAGATTTATATTCCATTGAGGGAAGATTTGCGCTTAATCCTAGATTACAACTCATAGGATTTTACCAAAGAAACTCTGAAAATAGCTCACAGAATTACAACATTAGGTTTTCGTGGGAATACCAGCCTTTATCATATATCTATCTGGTATTCAACCAACAATCCTTTAATCCATACATGGAAAGAGTACGTGTAGAAAATCATGTGATTACCAAAATTAGTTATTTGAAGCAGTTTTAGAGAAAAGAAAACAGAGATAAGGTACAAATACGTAATTCCATCAAATCTTAATCGCTAAACAAAAACCCCTTCAACTCACAAATAGCGTTGAAGGGGTTTTGTTCTAGATAATTTTCAAGATAATAGCAAGAAAGCTTTATATGAAAAACTTTCTTTTTGACTACTTCAAATCCTTGAAGCTTGGCAATACTAAATCCTTTGAGGATACGATTGGGTTTTCTACGCCCCAGTCGATGCCAAGGTCAGGGTCATTATAAATAATACCCGATTCAGAAGCTTTGTGCCAGTATTCAGTACACTTGTACAAAAATACAGTCTCTTCCAAAGCCACAAAACCGTGTGCGAATCCAGCAGGGACAAATAACATATTGCCCACGTTTGAATCCAATTCAAATTTGGCGTGTTGACCAAAAGTTGGAGAATTACGGCGAATATCTACCACGACATCAATGACTTTTCCAGTGATTACACGCACCAATTTGCCTTGTGCAAAAGGATCATATTGGAAGTGCAAGCCCCGAACGACGCCAGGCTTTGACCAAGAGTGGTTGTCTTGAACAAAATTCCCTGGAACACCATTTGCTTCAAAAAGTTTTTGATTGTACGATTCGAAAAAAAAACCTCTTTCGTCTTCGAACTTAGTTGGGTAGCATTCGATAACTCCTTCTAAGGCTGTTGTCTTAAACTGCATTATTAACGAAATTGAATAGACTGATTAACTAATTTGTTTTGAGATTCTTCAAAGTTAGTTTTTTCATAACGAAACCTAAAATTATTTTAAAGGAATCTACTTATTTGATAGCTTTTATGTTCAAGTCTGCCTTTTTTGCTATTGGAAAAGTTCAAAAACTTTATCGAATAAACTTCCTACCTTTGCCATTTATTTACCCCAAAATTGGGAATTAACATCGCACTCAAACGTATGCATATATACCTTCATATTCCTTTTTGTAAACAAGCATGTTACTATTGTGACTTTCATTTTAGTACCTCTTTATCCCAAAAAGAAGCCGTAGTCGAGGCGATTTGTCAAGAAATCCGTTTACAGAAAAACTACCTCAAGAATACCCATATAACAACCATTTACTTTGGTGGTGGCACGCCCTCTATTTTGGATGAAACTTCATTAGGAGTCATTTTTTCTACTTTACACCAAACATTTACCATTTTGCCTGATGCTGAAATTACCCTAGAGGCAAATCCAGACGATATTAGTGTTGAAAAACTAGCCATATTCAAAAAATTTGGCATCAACCGACTCAGCATTGGTATTCAGTCATTTCATGAGCCACATCTCAAACAAATGAATCGTGCACATAATGCACACGAGGCCGAAACTTGTGTCAAACTAGCACAGGATGCAGGAATTGATAATATTACGATTGATTTGATTTATGCGATTCCAGCACCAGACCATCAAATTTTATATTCAGATTTGGCGAAAGTTGAAGCATTAAATCTTCAGCACGTATCCGCCTATTGTCTGACAATCGAACCACAAACGGTTTTTGGAAAATGGACAAAACAAGGCAAAATGCCCAATATTGACGATGATTTTTCGGCACAGCAATTCAACATTCTGGTTGAAAATCTTCAAAGAATGGGCTATGAACAGTACGAAATTTCCAATTTTGCCCGAAATCAGCAGTATTCAAAGCATAATACCAGTTATTGGAAACAAGAAGAATATCTTGGCATTGGTCCGTCGGCACATAGTTTTAATGGAGCTAGTCGCCAGTATAATATTGCTAATAATACCAAATATGTTCAGCAAATCAGCGCAGGAATTATTCCAGCAACGCTTGAAATACTTACTAAGGAGGACCAAATCAATGAATATTTGTTGACAGGACTAAGAACTATCTGGGGCTGTAAAATTGATTATTTGGATAGTATTCTTGGGAGCTCTTTTTTAGATTTACAAAAAAGCTATCTTGAGCCAATTTTAAGAGCTGGGCATCTTGAAATTAATCAGCATACACTCAAGCTCACAGAAGCAGGAAAACTTTTTGCCGACCGTATTGCCTCAGACTTATTTGTAGAGGAATAGAGCAAAATATCATTTCTCCGAGACGGTAGTTTTGCTAGAATCTTTTTTACAGACCAATGATAGGCAGAATGCTAAAAAACGCTTTATCATTCAAAATCAATATTTTGTATTTTTTCTAGAAATACTTCCTAAAATTATAACAAAACCAATGATATTTTTGAGTAAATTTGTGTTTCTCAGCTTATGGCAAAAACCTAATCTACTCGTACAAATCAACTCCTCATTTGATATACAGATTGCTTTATGGGAAAAAATACATTCAAAATCACTGAGCAAGAACCAATGGAAGAAACCACGCCCAAACCTAGTTGGTGGCAACGTTATAAAACATTTAGAGAAGAACATACATTTGCGCAATACCTACAACGTCTTTTCTTCAAAGCCATCCTTTATTTTTTGGGTATCTCGTTGGCATTGGTGCTGATTTTTAAATTTGTACCTGTTTGGTTTACCCCTACCATGCTCGATCGCAAAATAGAAGCCATTGCAGATGGACGCGATTCGGAAATCTATTCAGATTGGGAACCTTACGAAAATATTTCGAAAGAAGTAGCCCTAGCCGTAGTAGCATCTGAAGACCAGCTTTTCCCAGAACATCATGGATTCGACTTTGATGCCATGTGGGGTGCATTTCGTCATAATTTCAAAGGTAAAAAAATCAAAGGAGCTAGTACTATTTCGCAACAAGTAGCCAAAAACGTATTTTTGTGGCAAGGCAGAAGCTATGTACGCAAAGCGTTGGAAGCATATTTTACCTTGTTAATAGAATTGATTTGGGGAAAAGAGCGTATCCTTGAAGTGTACCTAAATGTTGCCGAAACAGGCAAAATGACATTTGGTGTAGAAGCAGCCTCACTCAAATATTATGGGCATTCGGCCAAGTCGCTCACACGAGCAGAAGCAGCACGTATAGCGGCCGTATTACCTAGTCCCAATCGCTTTTCTATCAAAAAACCTTCGGGTTATGTACAGCGCAGAACCAATTTTATCGTAAGACAAATGCGAGGATTGGGGGGCAAACAATATATCTCAAATCTTTAGAGAAGACAAAATATTCTAAAAGTAAAAACGGGTAAAAGGTGTTTTTGTGAAACATTTTTACCCGTTTTTCTATTTTTCAGCTTATCTAAAAAGTTATTCCTGAACTACCTAGAGGAGTAACGGACTTTATTAAACGGTTTGGAAAAGTGGTAAAAAATGTATTACCTTTGCATACACTCTTGTGAAAATGTCCAAAAACGTTCTTTGAATCCAAATTTCACACGTCAAATTTAAACAACTGTAAAACAGTTTCTTACTTAATTACACATCAATTATCCAGCTTATTCGGATACGAACATTTTCACAAAATAATCCAAAACCTAATCACGATTAAGGTATTCGCTTTCATTCCCCAGGACTCCGCACAGCTTGGTTACGAATGACTGTTTTTTGTGCTATCTTACTTTTTGAGCACAATGAATATTCAAGAATGACTACTACTTGAATACGGGAAGGTGCAGTAGTCTCGCATCAGGCCGAAAGAGGCTTTTTGCTCTACTTAAACAACCATATATTGTATGAGAAAGACGCTATTACTCTGCATGTTTTTCGCTATGATTAGCATGCTTGTATCTGCTTGTAAAGTCAAACAGAAACAACACGACCTTTCTTCTCAGGACAGTCCATCTATCATCACTGAATTATTAGAGGGAGATGAACTAACCCATCAATTGTCTAAGACTTGGACAATCAACAAGGTAAATTACCAAGCAGATGCCAAAAAGGATATGCTTTACCAAAGAGGAGAAGTAGCAAATTTGCGTGATTATTCGAAAGAATGCTTCAAGTTATCGCCCGATGGCACTGTGATTCACACAGACGAAGGTGGTGACAAACACGAAGGAAAGTGGAAGCTCGTGGACAACAACACTAAATTAAAAATGGTGTTGGAAGACAAAAAGGAAGTGTTTTGGGATATTTTGAAAACCGACGCTAAGACTTTGGTACTCCATTTGAGTGTAAACGCTCGCAAAGTAAATTGGGATATTCAAAAACTCGATGAGATTGATATTCCGACCGCCGCAGTATTCGCAGGTTTTTTCGCCGGCATTGTTGATGAAAATACACAAAACATTAGCATTACTTATCAAATGAGCCCTAGGGGCTAATCAAAAAAGGCTAACCCAATGGTTAGCCTTTTTTTTGTGCTTTATTGGCACTACAACAACTCCTCTGAGGGAATCCACAAGTGTTTTTTAAAATCGACAATCTTATCATTTTTGATTACAAGACCTTCTGCTTCTAATAGTTCTTGCATAAGATTACCACCAAAAAATTCTTTTCCTGTGAGCATACCAGTACTATTTACTACACGATGCGCAGGGATAGAAGGGTCGGTATGACAAGCATTCATAGCCCAACCCACTAATCTGGCGCCACTCTTTTTTCCTAAAAACTGAGCAATAGCACCATAGCTAGTCACTCTCCCCTGAGGAATAAGACGCACAACGGCATACACATCCTCGAATATGCTTGATTTGTCGGTAGCCATTACTCCTCCTGACGGTCTTTGATTTCTTCCAGCAATTCTTGGTACCAAGCTTCGCCATATTTACGGATAAGAGGTTCTTTCAAAAACTTATAAAGCTCCACACCCAATTGTTCACCATGTGAACAGGCATCCGAACAAATATGCCAACGATCGTAATTTAAGGCATCATATTGGTCATATTTTGAAATACGGATAGGGTACAAATGACAAGAAATAGGCTTTCTCCACGAAATTTTACCATCGAAATATGCCTGTTCAATACCACATTTCAAAATACCTTTATCATCATATAAAGCAAAAGCACACTCACGACCTTCGATTACTGGCGTTGAAAAATCGCCTTCCCAATCTTTTACATAAGTACCTTCTTTTTCAATAACGGCTAATCCTTCTGGTGACAAGTAAGGTTTTACTGCATCCAAAATTTCGTCCATAATTGGCAATTCATCATCTTCCAGCGGTGCGCCTAGGTCACCTTCTACACAACATGCCCCTCTACATTTGAGGAGATCACATACAAAAAATTTTTCGGCTATATCATCACTAATGACCGTATTCTCAATTAAAATCATAATCCTATAGTATATTCGTTAAATTTGGGAAAAAGCACCAAATAAAATGCGCCACTGAATAAAAATCTAGCGAAATTAAAGTAATTTTTAGATACTTTTACAATTTGGCACTCTAATTGAGTTTGCTTGTCAAGATGTGAAGAATCTCTTTCTCTTTTGCACCTGTGCAATTTGCTTTGATTTAGCTTGTATCAGAATGGCTCATTCTATCAGCTAATAGCTTACTTCTACATAAATTGAGTATATAGACCTATCATTACTTGATTCGTTATCATTTTCTTTTAATACTGGAGGTTTTCCTAATTTTTTAGCCTCTGAATTGAATTATTAAGTATTTGTAAATACATCAAAACGTTTGAAAGTCTAAGAAACAAAACTCTGTAGAAATCGCTTGGCCCTGACATTTGCACTAAAGTACCGTAGTTGAATTAAAAATTATTGCACAAAATATATCTTACTTTTCTTAAAAAAGTTCATGAAATTATATCGCTACCTAACATTACTTGTTGCTTTCTTCCCAAGCCTATTAATGGCTCAAGATGTTCCGTCAAGTATGGTCATTGGCTCTGTTAATGTAAAGATTACGGATGAGGCGCGCACCAAAATCCAAAATGAAATTAGCCCTCTCACCATCAATTCAAACTATCTGAATAGAATGGTGAGCCGAATGCTAACCTATTTGCCTTCGGTTGAGCGCATTTTACAAGAGGAAAGAATTCCTGATGAAATAAAATACCTATGTGTGCAAGAAAGTTTCTTGAGCCCAGATGCACGTTCGACTTCGGATGCAATCGGCTATTGGCAATTCAAAAAAGAAACTGCCAAAAATTTTAATCTCCGAGTAGACGCTGTAGTAGACGAACGCAAGCATCTTATGGCATCGACTAAGGCAGCTTGTAGCTATTTTAAGAAACATAAAGATTTGTTGGGCAACTGGGTTGCCAGTATTTTGTCGTACCGCTTGGGCTATACCAGTTTTAGAAAAGCCAAAGAGATGGAATGGGCAAACAAGTCTGAAATTACCGTTACTGGCGAAACGGACTGGTATATTATTCGTTTCTTGGCCTATAAGCTTGTCCTTGACCAAGAATACAACAAAGCCAAACAAAATCCTCCTATTAGTAATCCAGTACTGTTTGAGTATAGTAAAACAAAGGGTAAAAGTCTTTACGAAATTGCTACCTTTCTGAAAGTAAGTACTCAAGAATTAGAACTTTCTAACTCTTGGCTTACCTCAAAGTCTGTTCCCGACGACAAAGATTATACAGTCTATTTGATTGTAGATCCGATGAAGTATCAAGAGCTCATGAATATTGTCGATGCTACTGATAATAATAATAATTCGTCGAACAACTATAATAATAATAGTGGCAGCATTTCAAATGGTCCAGACACTACACCAGATATTGGCTTCCCTGTGCTCAAAAGACTCTCGCCTGCCAATACTAACCCCAATGAGCCTATTTATTACGAAATAAATGGGAAAAAAGGGATTTTAGCATTGGAAGGAGACACACCCGAAAAAATAGCTGAACGTGGAGATGTTAGTTTAAAGAAATTTTTGAAATATAATGATTTGGAAGATAACGAGCGTATCATTCCTAATCAGGTATATTATTTGCGTAAAAAAGACCGCAAAGCACAAGTAGCATTCCACACAGTTCGTGGGAATGAATCTCTTTGGCAAGTATCTCAAATGTACGGTATCAATTTAGATGACTTAAAGGAGAAAAACCGTATTACAACAGTTCAAAGGTTACAAAAAGGAAGACTTCTTTATCTTATCGACACCCGTTCGGAGAAGGATGATATTCAGATTGTCAAAGATTCAGAGCAACCTCAGCCTCCTAAAGATACCAATAAAAATCCTGTACCTACACCTCCTAAAGAAGCACCAAAACAAGATAACAATACTAGCAGTGGTGTAGACAAAATGCCACCTCCAATTCTTGTAAATCCAGGCACCTCAACCAAACAACCTGATGTTCCTGTAACGCCACCTAGTACTACAAAAAAAGACCCTGATCCTTTGGATCCTGTGTACCCAACACCGAATCCAAAACCTACGAATCCAACACCGCCAAGCGATGCAAGTGATTCAAAGAAAAACTTGAATATTGGCTCACACCGCGTTGAGGCAAAACAAACTTATTACAGCATTGCCCGTTTGTATAATATGTCTGTAGCAGACTTATATCAACTCAATGGCGTAGATGCAAGCGTAACATTGCGCGTTGGTCAGGATTTGAAAGTTTATAAAAATGGGGCTTCAGATGCTTTAATTGGTAATAAAGACAACGTTATTCCTAACGATAACAAAAAGCCGAAGCCATCAGCTATTGATGAACCTATTTATAATACCCCTGAAAAAAATGAGGCACCAGTAAAAAACCCTGACAATACTGGAACATCAACGTTTGAAAGGTCAACCAATAAGCCCATTTTTAAGCTTGTACATACAGTTCAAAAAGGAGAAACGCTTTTCCGTATTGCTCAGTTTTATAATGTGAATGCCGCAGATCTTCGCAACTGGAATAGTTTGCCATCCAGTAATGTTGAAGTAGGACAAGAAATTTCGATTCCAGGAGAATTTGCTCATTTGCCAATCGAAGGTCCAGGAACAAGCACTTACAGTTCTGTTGCTCTTCCTGAAAAACCTCATGCTCGTACTCCAATAGAATATACTCCTACTGAGACGAAATATCATACGGTAAAAGCAGGAGAAACGGCGTTCCGTATTTCACAAATGTATGGACTAACGGTATCTCAATTCTTAAAAATGAACGGTTTATCAAGTCCATCGATTTCTGCTGGACAAAAACTAAAAGTTAAGTAAGCAGATATTAATATTTAGTGATTTGAGATTGAGTGAATGAGTGATTATTTTAATATTTATATTCTAGCAGTAGAGACGCAATGATTGCGTCTTAAGCCAAGTTATATCTAACATAATAGCGTAAAAAAGCGGTCGAAAAATAATTTTCGACCGCTTTTTTACGCTAAATTTCATTGTGATATATCCCTCGATACAAAGTACTGCGTATCTACTACTAAGATTTAGCTTAGCATAATCACTAAATCGCTCCATCACAACTCACTCAATATTCAAATATGCCTCTTACAATTTTCTAGAAATCATAATACCATCTCTCAATGGCAATAAGATATTTTCTGTTCTAGGATCATCGTGACACATTTTGTTGAAATCTAATAAGTTTTTGGTATCCTTATCAATCTTCTTGCCTTCTTCTACATTGGCAACTTTGCCGCTCCACAAAACATTGTCAGAAAGAATATAGCCACCTTTACGAACTTTATCAAAAACTAAATTATAGTATTTGGTATAGTTCATTTTATCAGCATCAATAAATACCAAGTCAAAAACTTCGTCGAGGGTTGGAATAATTTCTCCTGCATCACCAATACGATAATCAATTTTATCAGCATAAGGAGATTCGTCAAAAAAACTACGCGTAAATGTTTCTAACTCTTCATTTACGTCGATGGTAATAATTTTGCCATCATCTGCCAAACCCTCCGCCAAACAAAGTGCAGAATACCCCGTATAAGTCCCAATTTCAAGGATACGACGTGGGCGCATCATATAACTTACCTCCGCCAAATAACGTCCTTGTAAATGCCCTGAGAGCATACGAGGTTGTAAGATTTTGACGTGTGTATCTCTATTCAGTTTTTTCAACAAATCACTCTCAGGCGTGGTATGCTGTTCTGAATAGTCATTAATATTTTGTGGAAGAAAATCCATTTTAAACTCAATTTAACTTCTTGATGAAAGTACCTAAGCCCTAGTGCTCAATTATGAGTTGAGAATTGTGAATGATGAATTAGTCCTTTATATTGGAAATATTGCCTAATTTTTGCCTCATATTTCAGGAAAATTATGGAATACTCCCCTATTTTCGAAATCAGAAATTCATAACTAGTAGTGTACAAAGGATTATGAAAAATGTTTATTTCGAAAGTATAATCTTCTAAATTTTGTAAAAAAATAAAGGTATTTTACTTTATTTCCGAAATCAGAAATCCCAAATCTGAAATTGTTGGAAATCCTTCGTACAGTCTCCTAATTCATAACTCACAATTCTACATTATTAACTACTTTGTGGCGATATAGAAAAAGTCGAAACAATTTTCTGCATCGTCATTAATAAAATAATCCTGCCAAGTAATATCTGACACTAACTTGCCATCACTTTTCTGAATAATATCACGGCTCATACGGTTGGCAATATCATAAGGTATTTGCAACATCCATCTTGGCAAGCGGTATTGTAAGTTGAAAATATCGAATCTTGTAATTTTCTCAACTGAGCGTTTATTTTCTTCATAGTAAGCCATTACTTTAGGATTACCATGAATACCTTTCGTTTGGATGGTAGGGAATACTTTCAAGATTAAATTTTTCAATTCATCTGCAAGGTATTCTCTCACGTGCCAAGGATTGCGACTCAATGAATATTTACGGTTTACCGTAGTCAAAATCAACTTCCCGCCTGGTTTTAATACACGATGTGCCTCTTTGATAAACGCCAAATCGTCTTCGATATGCTCGATTACTTGAAAAGTCACAATATAATCAAACGTATTATCGGCGATACCTTTGAGCGGTGGCAAAAACATATCGATGAATTTGAAGCTTGGATACTCAGCTGTTAACTTAGTCATCAAAGGCTCATTTTTGTCGACACCCGTATAATTTGTTACCGAAGGAGCCAATACAGCCACTCCGCGGCCAGTTCCACAACCGATTTCTAACAAGTCGCCAGAGACCATTTTTGCGGCTTCGATATAAGGGAATAACAAACGCTGATGAACAGGATTGTCTGATACAATTTCAGAGGAAGCGATTTCGGTAGTTTTATACATTGTATTCTTGAGTAAAATCCAATTTGTCAATAAAGTGTGTGTTTCCACGCTTTGGCACTTGGAGTCTTTGTATTTTTTTTCAAAATTACCGCTTTTGCTTGACATCAGAAAAATACTCCTTAAATTGGTTCGTTATTTATCCGAAATAAGTTTCGGTTTGGTAAAGTTCTAAGCATATATCTTTCAAAAAATGCTTTAAAGAATTTACCTCTTAAGCTTTTTTACACTGAATCATTTGAACATTCCCTACAAATTGTAGGTTGATGAAACGAGCTTACTCATTTAGAATTACTATGAAACAATTATTTTACCTATTCGCCGCATTAGTTTTGTTGAGTGGATGTACTGCTACCAATCCATCTGTAAAACAAACTGCCAATAACCAAGAGAATAGAGTTCCCTTACAACGAATTCTTACCAAAAGTAAGTTTTTGGACAATGGTAATAACATCAGAGTATATGTAACTTTCTATCTCGACCGCCCCTCTACTCTTGCAGAGGTAAGTCGTGAAGTGGTAGTAAATTATCAGCTATTTGCTGAGTACAACAGCACCAAACAAGCTTTGGTAAGTGGCAATGTCAATTTTTCGGTAAATACATTGCTTGAAGACAAAGGCTGGTACATTGCATCATTTGACGTACCTAAGCCAAAAGATTTGTACACAGGCGTTGTTTTAACCGAAATCAGAGACAACCGTAGCAATAATAAAACAATTAATGACTGTTTTGTAAGATTCCAGTCTGGCAAAGTGGGAGACTACTATATGTTTTTTGATAAAACTGGAACAGTACCTCTCTTACAAAGTTTTGTAACTGCTGGTGATTCTGTTATCTTAAAAAGTTTAGATAGCAAAACAACAGTATTCAAAACAATGCGCTATAAATACGAGTTTGACCCAGCCCTTTCACCAATGGCTACAGGGCAACGTGTACCTCAAAAAAGCTTATATACCGACTCTGTTTACACGCTTCAGTCGAATAAAATCATCAGATTTGATACAGAATCTTTGTATTACATGACTAAAGATACCTCTGAGGCGTTCGGTATCGGATTGATGGTAGTGGATAAACGTTTTCCAAAACTAACTCGTCCAGAAAAGCTAGCTCGTCCGCTTATCTATATGAGCACCTCTACCGAAACAGCTGATCTTTACGGTTCAAGAGAGCCTAAAAAAGCACTTGATAACTATTGGCTGAACGTAACTCAAGGCAATCAAAATAATGCTAAACGCACCATCAAGGCATTTTATCAACGAGTAGAACAAGCCAACAAAATGTTTAGTACCTACAAAGAAGGTTGGAAAACCGACAAAGGAATGGTGTGGATTATCATGGGAGACCCTTCAAAAATAGTACGAACTAAGGATAAAGAAATCTGGACATATACTCGCAATAGTCAATACTCGGAGGTAAATTTTACCTTTAACAGAAGAGCGAACCAATTTACCGAAGACCATTATGAACTACAGCGATATGCTGAATATCAATCTATTTGGTATCCAACGGTAGACCAATGGCGTAATGGAGATGTAGGAGTTAGATAAGCTTTATTTTCATACTCTTGTTAAAGAAATTAAATCAAAACGCTGTAGATGAAACCATAAATCTACAGCGTTTTTTATTGAAAATAAATTTTCAATAAAAATGCCTTATTTACATTTGCTAATTTTAGGTGAATAATGAAGAATTTCTTTTAAAATACTGCATTATACTATACCTTTAGGAATCGACCATATACCTAAATCTACCATAATGAACTCACCACATCTACGTACAATTTTTCTTTTCCTATTTTTATCTATTTCTATCACAATTACCAAAGCACAAGCACCTACTCCAACAGATACCTCCCATGTGCAACTAGAATCTGTGATTTACTTAAAAAGTAAAATTTTCTATATTGGAAAGATTCTAGAACAAACTCCAGAATTTGTTCGATTTGAAACACCTGATGGACGCAAGAAAAAAATTTACAACACAAGTATCGACAAGATCGTACCTCTCGACCCTACAAACCCACCAGTAAAGTACTACTTCGAAGACCGATTTTTGGATAGGCTCATTCTAAGTCCAACAGGATTTGAAGGTGGTCAAGAAGGAGCACAACTACATATTCATTCGGGAATTACAGAAATATCTTTGTTTCCGATTAAAAAATTTTCGATGTCTGGAGCTATATTTCCTTTTTATCCTAGGCTCTTTTATATGTATAAAGCCAAGCTTATCTTCTTAGATACAAGGCTTTTTCATGCTTCTGTATCTGCTGGGAAAATAGGTATGTTTAGTAGTAGCGGCGCCTACTGGGCTCCTGCGCTGAGTATTGGTACAAGCAAATCATTTGTCAATATCTCTACCGCATTTTTCAAAAATGATCAGGAAAATAGTAAAGGGGTTTTAGCAGCAACCTTGGGATACTCCAAACGATTAAATCATCAATTGACACTAATGAACGAAGGGGTCATGGTGTTTGAAGGAGGCGATGCTATATTAACGATGCTAGGTTCATCACTAAAAATTAGTAGAGAAAGATATGCCTTAGAATTTGGGCTTAACTTAGCTATTGATACAGATAACGTTCGTAATAACATTCAAATCAATGGTTCGCCCAGATTTAGTTTGCATCTTCTTCTCAATAAACCTACTGCTAAAAAAAAACCATAATCTTTTCTCGCAAACAGATAAGTTGTAAAGATTTTAGTAAAATACCATTCAAAGCATCGCATAAGAATGCGGTAGTTGTTGGTTACTGCCAAAAACTTTACGAACTTTGTTAAAATTTTTCATTAACAAAAAGAAAAGACTTATAAGGATATCTATCTGATTGTTAATACCAAACATAGCCAAGTGCTATATTTATATTCAAAAAAAATGTCATTCGAACAAAAATCTGAAGGGCCTAAAAAACCTTTCAAATATTTTAATCATGCACCGAGACCCGACAATAAAGATATTGTTTTTGGGGTTCAATCGGTATTGGAGACACTGCGCTCAGGGAAAGAAATCGACAAGATTTTAGTACAAAGAGAATTAGGATCTATCGAAGTATTGGAGTTCGCTCGTCTTCGTGGTATTCCTGTTCAAAAAGTTCCTACTGAAAAATTAGACCGTGTTACTCGTAAAAACCACCAAGGTGTTATTGCTTTTGTTTCTGCAATCAATTACGCTAAGTTGGATAACGTAGTAGCGGGTATCTACGAAAAAGGAGAAACACCACTTCTTCTAATTTTGGATAGAGTAACCGATGTTCGCAACTTTGGTGCGATTGCTCGTACTGCCGAGTGTACCGGTGTTCATGCTATCGTGCTTCCTACAAAAGGAGCAGCACAAATCAATGCTGATGCCATGAAAACATCTTCAGGTGCCTTAAACTTTTTGCCTGTTTGTCGTGAAGAAAGTTTAGCTCAAACAGTAAAATATCTTCAAGAATCAGGGATTCAAGTGGTAGGTTGCACCGAAAAAGTTTCTAAAAATCTATATGAAGTAGACATGACTATTCCTACAGCAATCATTATGGGTTCTGAAGAGGATGGTATTTCGGATGAATTATTAAAAGCAGCTGATGAATTGGCCAGTATTCCAATGGCTGGTCGTGTAGGCTCGCTTAATGTTTCTGTGGCTAATGGTGTGGTATTGTACGAAGCAGTACGTCAGCGCCTTAGTTTGTAGTATATCTATAGTTTGCAGAAACTAGCATAACATGGTTAGTTTCTGCAAACATTTTCTCCCTATCAACAAATCTTTCGGACCAGAATATATCTGTCTTATTCCTCTTCTTTTAGCTATTACCCTCTTTTTTTGATTTTATTCCTAATGTGCCGTTCACTCAATAATCGGAGTTATATTCCACATATTCAAGGAAGTATTTATAATTTTGATTAGAAATCAGAATGCAAAGTTGAGTTTGTTCGTTTTTAGTAAAAGTCCATTTCCTAATTATCTGCTACTAATTTGACAAATTGCCTCTCATTGGTTAAAAATCGATTTTCACGCAGTTTTTTGCATACACTGTTATTCAGATAATAACATTTTAGTGCGCAATTCGTTTTAGAATTGAACACGTTTGGATTTAGAAATAATTAGTTACCATAAATAAGTTCGGAATATGAAAAGCTCAATACCAATGGTATTGGGCTTTCTTGTTTGTAAGGCGTTACTGTCTTTTTATGACTGCTGGAGAAGCCTGTGCCGTAGGATATACCAAAATATCTGCCAAGACAACGTGTGCTGGGCGCGTCACCGTAAAAGCAATAATATCTGCAATGTCTTCTGCTACCAAAGGCTGGAATCCTTGGTATACTGCATCAGATTTTTGAGCATCTCCTTTGAATCTCACCATTGAAAACTCGGTTTCGACTGCCCCTGGAGCAATATTGGTTACTTTGATATTATGTGGGTTCAAATCCAAGCGCATTCCTTCTGAAATAGCTTCTACTGCAGCTTTCGAAGCACAATATACATTGCCATTCGGATACGTTTGCTTACCTGCTATTGAGCTGATATTGACAATATGCCCTGTCTGACGTGCTATCATCCAAGGCATTACAACCTTCGAAACATAGAGCAAACCTTTTACATTACCATCAATCATCGCATCCCAGTCGGCTACATCACCATCTTGAATAGTTCCAAGTCCGTGAGCATTTCCTGCATTGTTGAGTAAAATATCCACTTGTTTTAATTCTTCTGGAAGACTATTCAATGCCGTTTCTACGGCCTCACGGTCACGTACATCAAAAGTTAGGGTATGAACTTTTACTTTAGATGATAATTCTTCTTTCAACTCGTTGAGACGTTCGATACGGCGTCCACAGATTACTAAATCTATTCCCAAATTGGCAAATGCCACTGCTGTTGCTCTACCAATTCCCGAGGTAGCTCCTGTAATAATCGCTAATTTTGACATAATCGTTGCGAGGGTGTTGATGAAAATCGCCCCTTATCTTTTGTGTATTTTGATTAAGCTTTTTAATACAACTCATAGCTATATATGAATTGTTTCTCAAGTTAGGTAAAAAAGGGAAATGATTACACCCAAAAATAGATAAAGACACCTCGTTTTAGTCGTATCAAGCTATCTTGATTTGCCTTCTTGGTTTGTCTTATTTAATCGGTGAAAAATCGGTTGGCATTAGATATTCTGATTTCAAATAGACGGTAAGCAACCCTCCTGCTTTGGCCTCTGTTTCGGCTTTGACCTTTTTCCATGCTGGATCAGCATCAAATTCCTTAAAAGATGCCAAACCAGAAGCTTTGTCTTTATGTACCACAAAATAGTATAACATATCCTCCGCTCCTTGGCTGGTCTCAGTAGGTGTCCAATAAATCAAATTATGGATACCATGTTTTTCGAGTAAATCAATAGTATGATTTTTAAAGCGGTCGAGCAAATTGCCAAGATTATTGGGCGTAGCTTTATAAACTCGTAGTTCGAATACACGATTACCCACATTTTTCCAGTCATAGGGTGAAAAGTCAGTCATTTTTAAATCCACACTCTCCATTTTAGCGACGATTTCTCCGTCTTTGGTGGTTTCTGACACAACTTTTTTCCACGCTTTATCCTCTACAAAAGCTTTGGAATAAGCTTCTTTTGCAGATTTATTAGGGAATGACAACAAATAAACGAGTTTACTATCTATATTATCAAGGGGTATCCAAAAGCCTTCAACTATTATATGATGCTTCTTGAAAAGTTTTAACGTATGATTTTTAAAACGATCTAGCAAAACGTCTAATTTCCCCTCGGTGGCATAATAGGTTCGTAATTCGTACAAGCGCTCTTGTGGGGCTTGCGCCTGAAGTGTGGTTATTTTCAGAAAAAATAAAAAAACAATTATCAGTCGAGGAGCTTTCATGGTGATAGATTTGTTGAAAAATGTAATAGATTTTGAATATATAAAAAAAGGAAAGAACTCTTTTTGAATCCTTTCCTTTTTCCTTAAAATGAGGGTTTATGACTAGAGAATAATCTATTTTAGAAAAATATTTTTACATTTGTTGAGTAAATAAATAGTGGCACCTACATATAAATAAGACAATGAATATATCTCACTTCAAAGCTATTTTTAGATTAGCTCCAGATCTATCTATTCAAATCGACCCTTCCCATTTTAGCGAAATTCGTTTTCACATTTCAATTCATCTGTTGACTGATGAATGACTGAGTATTTTCACAAGATAAAATCTAATCTTGGGGAATAAGCTATCCCAAATAAAAACAAAAACCCCGACACATGGCAAGCCAGCGGTTTCGGGGAATACGTTGTAAAAATAAGTACTTTTATCCACAAAAACAATAGCAACGAATTGTCTACGCAGTATCAACTTCACGAAAAGTTACTTTCAACACCACGTTTAGGGCGTTTTCTAACAGCCACACAAGGCAATAAATCTCAGGCAGTTAGATTGTATAAATATAATTTAAGGCTATCTCAGTCGCTTTTTGGAACAATTTCAATGCTTGAAATTGCATTACGAAATGCCATTGACAAGCATTATCAACAGCAATTAAACCAACCGGATTGGCTTAAGCATAGTAGTCAACCATCAGGCTTATTCAATGACCCTTCATTAAGAAATCATGCGGGACGTTTTGAACAAGCTGAAAAAGTTAACTCAACCATAATCTCATTAAGAAAGCACTACTCTCATGATAAGCTTGTTGCAGGTTTAAGTTTTGGATTTTGGCGATTTATGTTTTCTGGTATTCAATTTAAGGTATTTGGGAACACGTTATTACAAATATTTCCTAATCGCCCCAAAGGGATAAATCAAAAAAATATTTACCAAAAACTTACCGATATTAATAATTTACGTAACAGAATTGCTCATCATGAACCCATTTGCTTTGATGTTAACAACAAACCCTCTATCCTATATTCACAAAGACACTTTCAGGATATTTTGGAGTTATTAGAATGGCTCGGTTACCCCTCTAAGCAAATATTATCAGGTCTCGAATCTCCCAAAAAAGATTGGGAAAAGATACAAAAGATCCGTTGAAAATACCATTGATAAGGAAGTATGTCTCCCCTACTGAATCCCTACAATCTCAACTCTTCGGTTTCTTTTCTTACTATCTTCGTTATCGTTTGGCGCTACTGGTTGAGCCCCTCCATATCCTTTAAATGTCAAGCGTTTATCGTCTATACCTTTACTCACAAAATAATTTAAAATGACTCTAGCGCGGTTTTCGGACAAGGCTTTATTTAACCTTGGATCACCAACGTTGTCGGTATGTCCTGCAATTTCGATTTTGGTTTGCGGGTTTTGTTTCAACATGGTCACTACCTTGTCTAATTCTGGATAGGACTCTTTTTGAAGAATAAAACTTCCTTGTTCAAAATACACGTTATTTAGTACAAAAGACTTTCCTTTTTCAATCTTCTGTACTACATCTGGAGCATTTTTAGCAGCAGGCGCTTCTACTTTAGCCACTACTGGTGGTGCTTGCGTATTCTCTTTGGTACGAGTCAGCAATATTTCTTTCTTTTTGTCAGCCGATGATGGCTCTATCTTAGCAGAATAAGGCATATATCCCTCTGCCTGAATATCTAACTGATATGAAGCTACAGGACTCAACTCCGCACTATAAGTATCATTTTTCAGATTTAAAGCCAACTCTTGCGAAGACTTTAAGTCGGTCAAATGTGCTGTAACATTACTCACAACATTTTTATACTTGGCATCCATAACAGTAAAAGACAATATGGTTTCTTTTTCGAGCCAGATAGCAGTTTTACCCTTATCTTTCTTCATACTCTCGTCGAGTGTGAAGCGTCCGTCGTATAACTTGTAACCCTCTGCTTTTACTTCAATAGTATAATTTACTTTATCCATCAATGAAGCTAATACATATTCATTACGAATATCGGTACTTCCTTCGGCAATCGTACCTCCTCCTGGCGCGCTAATTTTTATGCTTGCGGACACTCTTGATTTTTTGACTGCATCAATAGCATACAACTGAATAAAATACTTTTTGAAGGGTTGTAATTCCAAATCCTTGCGCTGATCATCGCTAGTAGCCTGTATTTGCGTTTCGTATTCCTCAAAACCTGCTGCTTTCACCTTCATTTTATAAGTATGTCCAGGCGTTAGATTAGCACTTACCTCTCCGTTTGGTAATGTTACCATGGCAGATACCATTTTGTTGGTCTGAATATCTGTCATTATCACCAAGGCATCTTTCAATAAATCACGCGTTTCGGCATGAACTGGACGAGCGGTTAGCACTGAAAAGTCTCTTGAGAAATAGACATTAAAGCTTCTACTCGCAGAAAGATCTGCAATCGTAATTTTCTCTTTTTTAACAGAATATCCTTTTACTACGGTCTCAACATAATATGAGCCAAAAGCAGGAATGACAAACTTAAACTCCATTTTACCAGATATGGTCAAACCCTGACTAACAACACTTCCATCTGCTTTGGTTACTTTAAATATAGCTTCTAATGGTTTTTGTGAAATCGAATCTTTAGCAGCCAAAGTCACGGTCATATCCGATGCCACTCGTGTCATTCGGCAAACTAACTCCGTACCTGAAAAATTATTGATTTCTTGTGAAAAACGCTCAAATCCGCTCGATACCAACTCTATTCGGTATTTGTTTTCTGGCAAAATCGAAATACTAGGCGAACCATCGTTTGCAATGATTACCTCAGGCTTGGCATTTTTATCGGACAAATCATATAGTGCATATTTCTGTACATCAATTTTGGAACCTGTTGCATTGTCAATTACTTTGACAGCAACTTGTACATATTCTTTTTCGAGACGGATAATATAATTATACTTCTTATTTTCAAGCAAATCCGCCATATTGAAGGTACTTTGCTTATGCTTGAATGTTGGCGCTGAAGTTTCGACCGTAAATACTTCTTTTTCTGATATGCGTATCTCTACTTCAGATTTACCTTGGAAAGTCTCCACTCGATTAGATTTCTCAAGTTTGACCGTTAAATTGGCCTCAACAGGCTTATTGGTTTTAGCATCCAAAACAGTAAAGCTTACAGGAACAGATTTGTTTCTGTACAAGGTAAAAGTAAGAGTTGCTCCTACGGGAATGTCCTCTATTTTTTGAGATAAAGGACGATAGCCATCGGCACTTGCTACTACCTCAAAAGATCCTTTACGTTTCATCATGGCTTTAAATTCACCAGCAGAACCCTGAATAGTAGGATTTACTTCGCCAGTGAGCATATCAGCAATTTTCACTTTCGAAGTTTTGATGATTTGCTTGGTATCTCCGTCTACAATTTTCACCGTCATAGGATAACGGTCATTTTGCATGGCTATCAGCTCTACTTTCTTTTCACCTAATTTAAAATCTGAAAATTCAAGTGTTTTTTCAAAAGGCAAGTAACCATCTGCCTCTGCCGTAATTTCTAATACGTCCTCTTTCAAAAGTTTAACCTCAAAAAACTCCGTATCTTTATTCGTTTTACCTTCTAAAACCTCGCCCTTTTTCTTCGTTTTTACTTTGAATGAAGCATACAAAAGCCCTTGTGTTACATCATCTATCGCCTTCAATCGTATGAGCGTAACCTTACGTGGAATCAACTTAACCGTCAAATCATTCGTTGATTGTCCAGTGAAATTGAGGTCATTATCTTCAAAATAATCAGATTGAATAGACACTTTGACTTGGCGATTTTCTGGAAGATGGAGTTTTACAGAATTCATGCCTGTTTGTGGCGCAAATTGTGCTATAGTCCCAGTTCCGTTTTCTGTCAAAATCACTTTCCAGTTTGGTGCAGGCTGATTGGTGCTAGCATCCAATGCCTTTATCGTAAAATTGGCATTAGTAGCTTCTAAAGCGATTTGCGTGAGTGGCTTTGCATCTTTTTGATTATCATATTTGAGGGGCTGCCTTATGGAGTTATATCCTTTGGCATTCACCACTAATTCGTATTCCTGCCCCAAAGCAACTGCGCTTGCAATTTGTCCTGTTGCACCTTGTTGTTGGGTAGCAATAGCTTTTCCACTCCCCTTTTCTAAAATCTCAACTTGTGCTGGCACTAGAAAACGAGTTTGTGAGTCAACTACTTGGAAAACTAATTTAAGTTGAGGCACATTGGCAGGAATTTTGGCTGGAACAGGCTCGACCTTTGCCGTTGTCTGATTAGCGAGCATCACCAACTTGATAGGCTCTACACTTGCTTCACAGCTTGATTGATTGGTAAGATCCAGTCCTAATCTTTTCTCATAATATCCTGCTTCTCTAATTTCAAAAGAATAGTTTCCTTTAGCTGGAACAATAGCGGTATAATTTCCTTCGGCATTTGACAAGAATGAAGCTATCAGAGTATTGCCTTTATTTTTATCAAAAATATTGATTCTAGTTGCCACAGGCTTATTGGTAAGCGAATCAGTAATAGTCCCAATAATGGTCTGATTAGCAAATAAGGAAACCGAAGTGGTATATATATCGTTATTTTCTACAAAGAATAACTCTTGTCCACAAGCAGGTATTGCCGCAAACAAATCTGCCTGTGGAGTGTTTATTTCATTTAAAGGTTTTGCTGGCGACCATGAATTATTCGCTTGAAGAGTAGAATAATACAGATCAAAATTACCCTTTCCTTCTTTTCTTACTGAGGCAAAAACTAAGGTTTTCCCATCAGGCATAATTCGAGGGGCTTTTTCGCAAAGCAAATTGATAGGACTTGGTAGCTCTACAGGCGTTTTCCAAGAGCCATCAGGCGCTTTTTCAGACACCATGATTCTGTAACAAGATTGAGCATCTTGCGTGTTTTTTTCATTGTATTTGGCACGAGCAAAATACAGCTTTTGTCCATCGGGTGACAAAGATGGATATCCTTCGTAATCGGTGGTGTTGATGGTATTAGGCAAACGAGATGGTGACGACCATCCTGTAGATTCTTTTACGGAAACAAAAATATCTTCGTGACCAGAAGATTCTTTGCTTTCTGCCGAGAAATACAAAATATTTCCATCGTAGCTCAAACATGGAGCTCCGAGTGGTTGATTTTCGTAAAAAGTAGCACTGATTTTGGGTATTGACGTAGGAACAGACCAAACATTTCCTTTCCTTTTGGTTTCAAACAACTTCCAATCTCCCTGTCGATTTGACTCGAAAATCATGGTACGACCATCTGCACTAACTGTCGGAGCGGTTTCTATAAATTTGGCTGTGTTAACAGGTGGGTTTAGGGCTTTTTTTCCTTGCGCCACGATATGCTGTGAACCCAAAGAGCCAATTATTCCCAAAAGTATAAACTTAATATTTCGTGTTACGTTTTTCATGGGCAATTAATTACTTTGCAAAATTAGTTAATTTTGCCAATTGCGTACCTTGCTTTACACTCTTAGATGAAGTATTGAGTAGCTTTCTTTCATAACGCATAATCTGATGATTCATGATTTGCAAGAATTTGAAAAGTTTTCACTCATTATGGATAAAAAAGCGAGCACATTAAGGTTTTGAATCCAAAAGATACGGGGTTCACCAATTTTTTTTGCAGAATTAGGCACACAAGTATCATTTTTTGACTGATTTATTTTTATTTGGTACGTTCCTTTAAAAATCATCTCATAAAAATTGCATTTAATCTATAAATAACACAGTTTCGTATCCTGATTTACCCTGAGGCATTTACCCGTAAAAATTGGATTTAGCAGAGATAAGAAACATACAACAGTATTATTAAAATGAAATATTTAATTGTTGGCTTAGGAAATATCGGCCCAGAATACTTATTCACTCGTCATAATATTGGCTTTATGGTCATCGACAAATTAGCCAATACCCATGAAGTAAAATACGATATGAGCCGCCTTGCCTACCATACCGAATTCAGACATAAAGGTAAACAAATTCACCTATTGAAGCCCACTACTTATATGAACCTAAGTGGAAAAGCGGTAAACTATTGGCTAAAAGACCTAAAAATAGAACCTGAGAATCTTCTAGTTATTACAGATGACATTGCTTTGCCTTATGGAAAAATGCGTTTAAAAACCAAAGGCTCACACGGTGGGCACAATGGTTTGAGAAACATTGAAGAGCTATTAGGTACACAACAATACAGCCGTTTGCGTATCGGTGTTGGGAGTGATTTTTCGAAGGGTCGACAAGCTGATTATGTATTAGGTAATTTTACGGATGAAGAAACAAGCTTTTTACCCGAGCATCTTGATAGAGCAAGTGAAATAGTACTTTCATTTTGTACTCAAGGCGTAAATCAAACGATGAACAAATACAATCAGTAATTGTACTTTTTAAAGAATTTTTCTATTTTCTCAAAAAGATACAATCAGAATATTCCAATAGTAATTTGCACAATTAACAAAATATTATTTTGGTATGCTTACCGACAATTACATCTTATACCCAACTATTCACTGATTTTGAAATAGTTATGACATAGTTAGCTTCGTAAATTGAAAAAAACATTTGGAGAATTAAAAAACTTTGCAGAAATTTGCATCATAGAACAACAGCAAAATAATTTGTACAAATCAACGATTAAACAAATTATTAAAAATGCGAAAGGTGACATAAAAAAGTTACAGGCGTCAAAAAATCAGTATGTAAATTATTACTAGAAAAATAGAACCAAACAGCGTCATTTTTCGTTTATTTTATAAGTAAAAATACTGAAAATAAAAATTTTTGTTGTGCCTTACAAAACCCATTTTGGAAAGGTTTTTGTAACTGTTAAAAGTAAGAAATTCGTAAGTCGATTATAGACTCAAAAATATTTTTTTCATAGTTAAATAGGTTTAGAGGTAAGACGAGAAAGGGCGTTTTCAATGGAGACGCCACTTTTTAATTCTCCTCCAAAAGCTATTCAAAGATTTTGGCGAAAAGCCACCGTTTTTTTCATAGTTAAATAGGTTTAGAGGTAAGACGGGAAAGGGCGTCTTCAATGAAGGCGCCACTTTTTAAAAACATTTACACTCAAAGTCGATTAGGTAGTAGCGAATGGGCAGATGGTTGCGATAAAGAGTTTTTGATTTTGTAAAAAGGTGCAGTTATTTTTCATAGTTAAATAGGTTTAGAGGTAAGATTTGAAAGGACATGGCTATTGGCTTCGTCCTTTTTTTGTTTTTATTCCCTTTAGTTTTACTCCATTTATTCGCAAAAATTATGACTTCATACCCAAAAAACATGTATATACATTAATTTTTCAAAACTCATCAAAAATATGCTCTTTGTATCAAATCGACACAATAAAAAAAATTTGTACAATTCTTAGTAAATTCCAATCGTTAGGTATATATTTGTATCAATTTTCATAGTTAAATAGGTTTAGAGGTTAAACAGATAAGGGCGGGAGCTTCTCCTGTCCTTATTTTTATTATACATTCTACATACTTCACAATTTGCAGACATATATGCAAATTATGCTAAGTCATGAATTTGACGGCTCAATAATTCATATTCCAATCTTTTGAATATCAAGAACTTTCCGTAAAAGCAAAAAAAAATCTGCCACTTTCGTAGCAGATTTTGAAAGACTTTTCTTGCAATTATCGTAAGTCTGAAATCGCAGCAAAATCCATATCGGTAAAGTCAAGATTTTCGCCAGCCATACCCCAAATAAATGAGTAATTAGTAGTACCCGCTCCTGAGTGAATAGACCAAGGTGGCGATACAATTGCTTGATGGTTGGCTACTAGCATGTGACGTGTTTCTTGTGGCTGTCCCATAAAATGGAAAACACGGTGCTCTTGTGGAACATCAAAGTACAAATACGCTTCCATACGACGATCATGCACGTGCGACGGCATTGTATTCCAAACGCTACCTTTGTTCAATACAGTAAGCCCCATTACGACCTGACAGCTCTGTAAACCATCTTTGTGGATATACTTATAAATCGTGCGCTCGTTTGAAGTTTCTAAGCTACCTAAAGCTACTGGAGAAGCCTCCTCTTTCGATAGTTTACTTGTAGGATATGCTTGGTGTGCTGGAGCCGACAAAATAAAGAAATTAGCAGGAGCAGTAGCATCTGCACTTTTGAAGGTTACCTTCTGAGAGCCTTTACCAATGTATAAGCAATCCAATTTTGACAATGCAAATACCTGACCGTCCACTTCGATTGAACCATCACCACCTACGTTGATGATACCAGCTTCTCTTCTTTCAAAAAAGTAAGTCGATTTTAGGTTATCATACGTTGGTAATTCCAATGCTTGTTCTACAGGCATTGCTCCCCCAATAATCACACGGTCGTAGTGCGTATAAACGAGCTGAATAGTATCAGCAACGAAGTTTTTCTCTACTAAAAAATTGTTTCTTAACGCTTGCGTATCGAAGCCCTTTGCCTCATTTGGGCTGATGGCATGAAGAATTTGCATATTACTTATTTGGTTTTAATAGACTAAGAGAATCCTTCCTCAAAAAGAATCTTGCCTTCTAAATCTACTTAGAAAGGCTAAAAGATTATTTCGAAAGAAAAACTCCGTACAATCATTTTATTTAAAAAGTACAATTTTAAGAAATCAGTTTATTGAAGAGTATTCATTCAATATAAGGTATATTAGGACTGATTGTGAAACGAATCTAAAAGGTTTTCAAACTTTCTCTTAGTATCTGAAAGAGTTTTTTTGTGCAATCGTTACCGTAAACGTTATCAAGTCAAACCTGCATCCTATTTTTAGCATACTCCACCCCTATTCTATTCACCTATCGATTCAGTTATTAGGCAAGCAATGTTCTTTTCTAAATGGATATCATAGTTTGGTTACAATCTTAAATAAGTACCATTTATCGTCCCATAACAACTGACAATAATCACTATTTTTCATACAAAAGGGTTACCTCTGTAGAGAGATAACCCTTTTGTATGATTAGCTATTGGTAAGAATCTTCTAGTTGATAGAAGCTCCACTCCAAACGTCTTTTGAAGGATATAAGAAAGCCAAAGAACCATCTTTGTCTTCCGCCATCAAAATCATCCCTTCAGATACCATTCCCATCATTGGGCGAGGTGCTAGGTTAGCCAAGAAAGTTACTTGCTTTCCAATCACATCCTCTGGAGAGAAATGCTCTGCAATACCACTCAAAATGGTGCGTTGCTTAAGCCCATCGTTCACTGTCAACTTCAATAGTTTCTTCGATTTTGCTACTTTCTCTGCGGCTTCGATTGTACCGATACGCAAATCCATTTTCGCAAAGTCATCGTACTGAATTGTATCTTTGATAGCCGAAACTTCTTTTCCTGCTAATTCATTCATTTTTTTAGCGTCTTGTAATTTTTGAATTTGTGCTTGAACAGTTGTGTCCTCAATTTTATCGAACAACAAACCAATTGACTCAATTGGACTTCCTGCTGTTAATAAATCCGCATTTCCTGCATCTGACCAGTTCAATCCAGATAAACCTAAGCCAGTGCTTAATTTAGCCGCCGTAAAAGGCATAAACGGCTCAGAAACGATTGATAAAGTTGCAGCAATTTGCAAACCGATATTCAAAATTGTACCTGTGCGTTCAACGTCAGTTTTGATTACCTTCCAAGGCTCGGTATCTGCTAAGTATTTGTTACCCAAACGTGCCACATCCATCACTAAAGCCAAAGCCTCACGGAATTTGTAGTTTGCAATAGCATCCCCAATTTTATTAGGCAACTCAGCCAAGGTATCTAATGTCTGACGGTCAAAATCAGTCAACTCGCCACGTGCAGGGATTTTTGAATCAAAATTCTTTTGCGTCAACACAAAGGCACGGTTAACAAAGTTTCCAAGAATACCTACCAATTCAGAGTTGTTACGTGTTTGGAAATCTCCCCAAGTAAAGTCTGAATCTTTTGTTTCAGGAGCAGAAGCCGCCAAGGCATATCGCAATACGTCTTGCTTGCCTTCAAACTCACGAAGGTACTCATGCAACCATACCGCCCAGTTACGTGACGTAGAGATTTTATCTCCTTCTAGGTTCATAAACTCATTGGCAGGTACGTTATCAGCCAAAATAAAGCGACCATCAGCCATACACATGGCAGGAAAAATCAAGCAGTGGAAAACGATATTGTCTTTACCAATAAAGTTTACCAAGCGAGTTTCAGGGTCTTGCCAATATTTTTGCCATTCGTCGGTCAATTCTTTGGTCATGGAGATATAACCAATCGGCGCATCAAACCATACATATAGCACTTTACCATCTGTATCAGGAAGCGGTACTTTTACACCCCAATCCAAGTCACGGGTCATAGCGCGAGGACGCAGACCGTCGTTCAACCAAGATTTTACTTGACCCAATACATTGGTTTTCCATTCTGGATGACTAGCGATATATTCCTCCAAAGCTGGTTGCATTTTGTCTAATGGCAAATACCAGTTTTTAGTCGGTTTCATCACAGGTTTTTCACCACTCAATGCTGAGCGAGGATTAATCAACTCAGTTGGAGATAGTGTTGAACCACATTTTTCGCACTGATCGCCGTAGGCATTTTCGTTACCACATTTTGGACAAGTACCTATGATATAACGGTCAGCCAAAAAGGTTTGAGCTTTTTCATCAAAATACTGTTCTGTAACTTCTTCAACAAATTGACCTTTGTCGTACAAATTTTTGAACATTTCTTGAGAAGTCTCATGATGCACTTTATTTGAAGTACGAGAATAGATATCAAAAGAAATCCCAAATTCCTCGAAAGAATCTTTGATGATTTTATAATACTTATCTACAACCTCTTGTGGTGTAATACCCTCCTTCTTCGCTTTGATCGTAATAGGTACACCATGCTCGTCGGTTCCAGAAACGAATTTTACATCGTGACCGATTGAACGTAGGAATCTAACATAAATATCTGCTGGCAAATAACAGCCTGCAATATGCCCAATATGGATAGGACCATTGGCATAAATCAAGGCAGCTGTTACGGTCGTTCTTTTAAATTGCTTTGTCATTATATAAACGGAAGAGTCGTTTTCTCTTCTTAAGTTTTTGATTCAAAATTTCGGGCAAAATTACGAATAATTTACACGCTATATGCCGTAGGCGTTAGGCAAAATAAGATTTAAGTGGTCTGGCAATAGGCATTAGGCAAATAGTTTTTAGATAACCACAGATTAATATTACTGAATGCCGATAGCTGAAAGCCGACTGCCTAATATGTTATGTACTCATATTTACGCCTTTCTTTCAATGTCTCTTAAGTTCTCCATTTTCTTATTTCTCAAGAAACCATTAATGTCTTCCAGGTGCTCTTTTACACGTTTGTTGCCAAACTCGAAAACTTTAGTAGCCAAACCATCCAAGAAATCTCGGTCGTGAGAAATTAAGATAATTGTACCTTCAAATGCCTTAAGAGCTTCTTTCAAAATATCCTTGGTTTTAAGGTCAAGGTGGTTGGTAGGTTCATCCAGAATCAACAAGTTTACTGGCTCCAACAACAACTTAATCATAGCCAAACGAGTTCTTTCTCCTCCTGAAAGTACTTTTACTTTCTTCTCGATAGCGTCGCCACTAAACATAAATGCTCCGAGGATATCCTTGATTTTGGTACGAATCTCTCCTACCGCAATATTATCAATCGTTTGAAACACTGATAATTCTCCATCCAATAAAGCCGCTTGATTCTGAGCAAAATAACCAATCATCGAGTTATGACCGATTTTCAAATCACCCTCGTGTTCGATTTCGTTCATAATTGCTTTGACGAAAGTTGATTTACCTTCCCCATTTTTCCCTACAAAAGCTACTTTTTCGCCTCTTTCGATAGTCATCGAAACATCTTTGAATACCAAATAGTCGTCATAGCTTTTCGCAACACCCTCTGCAATTACAGGATAGTTACCCGAACGTGGCGCTGGAGGGAATTTCAAGTTCAACGCTGATGTATCAACTTCATCAACCTGAACAATATCCAATTTCTCCAACATCTTCACACGTGATTGTACCTGTAAAGTTTTTGAATATGTACCTTTAAAACGTTCGATAAACTCTGTCGTTTCAGCAATCATTTTTTGCTGTTCATTAAACGCTTTTTGTTGTTGCTCCAAACGCTCTTTACGCAATTGTTGGTATTGAGTATAATTTACTTTATAGTCATAAATTTTACCCATTGTCAACTCAATGGTACGGTTGGTAATATTATCGACAAACGCTCTATCGTGAGAAATTACGATTACCGCTTTGGCGCTATTCAACAAAAAGTCCTCAAGCCATTGAATCGACTCGATGTCCATGTGGTTGGTTGGCTCATCTAGCAAAATCAAATCAGGATTTTGAAGTAAAATTTTTGCCAACTCAATACGCATACGCCAGCCACCACTAAATTCGCTAGTTTGGCGTTGAAAATCTGAACGAAGGAAACCTAAGCCCAACAAGATTTTTTCAACCTCCGCATCATAATTGATTTCTTCAATAGAGTAATATTTTTCACTAACCTCCGAAACACGCTCGATAATCGCCATGTATTCGTCAGATTCGTAATCAGTGCGAGTTTCGAGTTGGTGATTTAGCTCATCGATTTCGGCCTTCATACTCAACACATTTGAAAATGCTTTTGAAGTTTCTTCAAATACCGTTGAGTTGTCTTCCGTCAACAAATGTTGAGGCAAATAAGCGATAACAGCATCAGCTGGCTTCGAGATTTTACCACGCGTTGGCTTGTCAACACCCGCAATAATTTTCAACAAAGTGGATTTACCAGCTCCGTTTTTGCCCATCAAGGCGATTTTATCTTTTTCGTTGACGTTGAATGTTACATCACCAAATAGCGCACGACCGCCAAACTCTACTGTTACGTTATCTACAGAAATCATATATAAAAAATAGCCCGTTTTCGTTTTTAGCTATTGCCTTTTGAAGTTGTTATGTGTATCGAGAAAATTCTAGCACACAAAGATAAGGCTGATTTATGAATTCTTTGGGAGAAAAGACTTCCGAATTGAAAGTATTCTTTTGAGGGTTGGTTTATGAGCCTACTACGTAACAGTTCTGAAAAAGCGTAGGTTTGTTTGATAAAAACCCTTGACAATCAAATTGGAAATACTTATCTTTGCACCTCAATTATCATTAAGGCAATAAACAAACAAACAATATGCTGATTATCAACGTAAAAGAAAACGAGTCAATCGACAAAGCTCTTAAAAGATTCAAGAAAAAATTCGAAAAAACTGGTGTAGTTAAAGAACTTCGTAGACGTATGGCATTCGAAAAGCCATCTGTTGAGCGTCGTACTGAAGTAATTCGTGCTTCATACAAGCAAAAAATGTACGGTAACTTAGAGTCTTAATTAACGTTTGATTTCATTTCATAATGTTATCATTTAATCGCGAATTAAGCCGATAACCGTTCAGCATTCATAAAAAATTGACTATCTTTAGAATCATGAATTCAGAGATAGTCAATTTTTTTTTAGCCTACATACAACACGAAAAACGTTGTAGCGATCACACCACTACGGCTTATCGCAATGATATGTCGCAGTTTAGTCATTACCTTGCCAATACCTACGATTTTCATCATCCTCAACTTGCCGACCACCAAATGATTCGTTCGTGGGTGGTATCTCTTTCGGAAGCCAAACTCGACAGTCGTTCGATTAATCGAAAAGTGGCTACGCTTCGCAGTTTTTATAAATTTTTACTTTTCAAGAAAATCATTGACCAAGACCCTATGCGTAAGGTTGTGGCCATGAAAACAGCCAAGAATATTCCTACGTTTGTAAGAGAAAGCGAGATGGAAATGCTATTGGATCAAGTTGAATTTCCAGAAGATTTTGAGGGTGTTCGTGACAAACTCATCATGGAATTACTCTACGGTTCGGGTATTCGTCTGTCAGAACTTATTGAGTTGGAAGTAAAAGACATTGATTTTTACCAACACACAATTAAGGTTTTAGGAAAAAGAAATAAAGAAAGGATTGTGCCTATTCATGCCAATCTCTCAGCACAGATAAAGGAATATATTGAAATAAGAGATAGAGAAGGTTTTCAACATCATTTGTTGATTGTAAGCAATAAAGGCGAACAAGGTTATCCTGTGATGATTCAACGAATTGTCAAAAAATATCTGTCTTTGGTCACGAGCTTAACCAAAAAATCCCCTCACGTATTGCGTCACTCTTATGCCACCCATTTGTTGAATAATGGCGCCGATTTAACGGCCATTAAGGATTTGATGGGACATACATCCTTGGCTGCCACGCAAGTATATACCCATAACTCAATGGAAAAACTGAAAAAGATATATGAGCAGGCGCATCCGAAAGCCTAATTTAGTGAGTTGTGATTAAGGAAATGAGTGATTATTTTTTATCTAAGTCGTTTACTAGTTCAAGACTCTTGGGCTTATTTTTTAAAACAGTTTACAAACTGAAGTAAATAGCAGTCCGAGACAAAGTCCCGAACTAGAAAAGCGGTCGAAAAACAAATTTCGACCGCTTTTCTAGTTAATGACATAGCTGTAGACGCAAGGCATTGCGTCTCTACTGATATAATGAATGTTAAAACAATCACTCATGCACTCAATCACAAATCACTCAATACTATTCTTCGTCTTCAAATTTGAAGTTATCCAAGTCGAACAACGAATCAGTCAAGTCTTTGAATTGTAGACCTTGGTCGAGGGTTTTCTTTGAAATCATTGAGAATTCTGAAAGTCCGTGCAATACAAACTCCATCATAAATAATTTTTCACGACCTTCGAATGTTGGATATATTTTTTCTACCAGTTCATCCAAGCCATCAATAGTTCTCAATCTTGATGAATAATCAGCATCGGAACTATCGTTGAAAATATCAATAATGTTGCCATCCATAAACCAGTCGATAATTGGTTTGTATGGATTTTTACCAGCTTTGTCTTTCGCCAACTTTTTGATTTTCTCAGGATCTGGGAAGAAGTTCAAAAACTGCGCACGAATAGCTTTACCAACTAAGTTTTGTGCCACGATTACTGGGCCTTCTACTTCGCCTTCATACACTAACTCAACCTTACCACAAACCGCAGGAATCACGCCTACTAAATCGGCAACACGCACATAAGTTTTTTCTTCTCCACTCAATAATGCACGACGCTCAGCAGCAGAAATAAGGTTTTCATAAGCCGAGATAGTCATCCTTGCCGATACACCAGATTTGGCATCTACGTACTCTGATTGACGGGCTTCGAAAGCAATTTGTTCAATCAAATCCTCAATTAAGGCATTTGTTGTAACTAATTCTTCTTGCTCAGGTTTGATATTGGCTTCCTGCAAAGTAATACGCTTACCGATTTCTAAAGTCTTAGGATAGTGTGTTACAATTTGAGAATCAATACGGTCTTTGAGTGGTGTTACGATTGAACCGCGGTTGGTATAATCCTCAGGGTTGGCTGTAAATACAAACTGGATATCCAAAGGCAAACGCAATTTGAATCCACGAATTTGAATATCACCTTCTTGTAAAATATTAAACAAAGAAACCTGAATACGAGCCTGTAAATCAGGCAATTCATTAATTACAAAAATTCCACGATGCGAACGAGGAATCAAACCAAAGTGAATTACACGTTCGTCAGAATATGGTAATTTTAATGTTGCAGCTTTAATTGGGTCGGCATCACCAATAAGGTCAGCAACAGATACATCTGGAGTGGCTAATTTTTCGGTATAGCGGTCGTCACGATGCAACCATGAGATAGGTGTAGCGTCACCTTTTTCTGTAATCAAATCTTTGGCATAGCGTGATAAAGGCTGTAAAGGGTCGTCATTTAGTTCTGAGCCTTCTACGACTGGGACATATTCGTCCAAGAGATTGACCATCAAACGAGCAATACGAGTTTTGGCTTGTCCACGCAAACCCAATAAGTTGATATGATGTTGCGAAAGAATAGCACGTTCGATATCTGGAATTACAGTATCTTCATATCCCCAAATTCCATCAAATACTTTTTCTTTATTTTTAATCTTTTGAATCAAGTTATCTCGTAATTCTTGTTTAATAGATTTTACTTGATAGCCTGCATTTTTTAATTCGCCAAGGGTTTTGATAGCTAGCAATTGTGTTGCTGAAAGATTTCTGTAAGACATAAATTATTGTTGATTTTGGGATCTAGGCGAATTTTCAATCGATTTCCAAAGGATTCCGCTATAATTCGACCACTTATTTATCTAATTCTGCCGTTCACATACATTTAAGTGCGGCGATACTTAACATTCGGTAATTTTGAAAGGTAGTAACCTCTTTATCTAAAATTCAAAATGAAGCTCCTTTCTGCTTAATCTCAACCTAGCAAGCCTCTGCTTTCGAGCAGGGGCTTTTTATCTGACATCCTTCCTACGATTTCGTTGATAGTCTTCAAAGATAAATTCTCCCAAACCCTTCAAAGAAGAGTAATAGGCACGACCATTGTTGGTTTTAGTAAACTCTTGTACAAATTCTTTGAGATACTGGTCTCGCGCAATCATAAAAGTTGTTACTGGAATTTTCAAACGACGGCACTGAGCAGCGAGGGTGAGGGTTTTGTTCAGAATCTTTTTATCCAAACCAAAGCTATTTTTATAATATCGAATACCTTCTTTTAAACAAGTAGGTTTGCCATCGGTAATCATAAAAATCTGTTTGTTTTTGTTTTTTCTTCTACGCAACAAGTCCATCGCTAATTCTAAGCCAGCTACGGTATTGGTATGATAAGGACCCACTTCCAGATAAGGTAAATCCTTTACCTGAATCTGCCAAGCGTCGTTGCCAAATACAATTACATCGAGGGTATCTTTGGGATATTTGGTCATAATGAGCTCCGAAAGCGCCATAGCGACCTTTTTGGCAGGCGTAATTCTGTCTTCTCCGTACAAAATCATTGAGTGTGAAATATCAATCATCAACACCGTAGAGGTTTGAGCTTTATATTCCTTATCCATGATTTCGAGGTCATTTTCGGTCAACATAAAGTTCTCGAAACCGTTATTGATTTGAGCATTTCGGATAGACTCCGTCATGGCAATTTGTTCTAAAGAATCACCAAATTGAAACTCTCGACGATCGGTATTCATTTCGTCGCCCGTGCCTTGATAGGGCGTACGGTGATTACCAGAATTACCAGTCTTTTTGAGTTTACCAAAAATCTCATCTAAAGATTGTTTACGAATACTTTGCTCACCTTTGGCTGAAAGGACTTGAGCTTGTTGACCGTTTTCGTCTTTTTCTTCGCGGATATATCCTTTTTCTTTGAGGTCTTCAATAAAATCGGCAATACCGTAAGAGTCGTCTGTAAGGTTGTATTGTTTGTCGAGTTGGGTAAGCCAAGCCAGTGCCTCAGAGACATCGCCTGAGGTCATAGTGACCAATTGGTTAAAAATATCTAACAATTGGTCGAACTTAGCTTTTTTCCCTTCTTCTTGTTCTTGAGGAACAAATTCAGAAAAGCGGTATCCGAGCATGCGTGTTTTAGAGCTAGTTGAAGGTTTTAAAAAAGGTAAAATTGAACACCGACACATCGGACTGTTCGAAATTCTATAATTATAAAACAAATTTTTACGCATTGAGGTTTCCAGAATTTAACTTCTGAAATAGGCATAAAGCAAAATATTTTAGTTAGGCATAAGATTTAATCATTTATTTATACCGTTATTTTACTATTTAGCAGGAAAAATATTCTATTTGCCCCCTAAAATCCCCAAAGATTATTCTTGGAAAAGCTTTCCGAAAGGTCAAATCATATCAAGGCTTTATCTATATTTGTACTCCATTATAAACATTTAAACTGCTGTTGTAAAGCAGAAGCGTGCTTTTTAAGAGGCTTTTACACCAACTTATCAAGCAGCATCTTTACCAAAATATGAAAGTATTAAAATTCGGAGGAACGTCTTGTGGAACCGTTGATAGTATTCAATCAGTTCTAAGCATCATCAAGGGAAACCTTGAAAAAGGAGAAAAAATCGCCGTTGTATTTTCGGCAATGGGTGGAGTAACCAATCAACTTATTGAAACAGGCAAAAGAGCTTCTGTAAGTGATTTAAGTTATTTTGACCTTGTAAAAGCTATCGAGGAGCGCCATTTCAATGTAGTTAGAGCACTTATCGATGTAAAAGCTCAATCAAAAGTATTTGCCAATATCCGAACGATTATCAACGAGCTTGAGGATTTATTGAAAGGGGTATCGTTGATTCGTGAGATTTCTTCTCGAACGGCTGATTTAATCGTAAGTTTTGGAGAACGTCTTTCGACTACCCTCATTTATGAAATTCTTCATGCACAAGGCGTAGATTGTCAGTTTTTGGACGCCCGCAAGGTGATTCGTACCAACGATAGCTTTGGCATGGCAGAGGTGGATTTTGATACAACAAATCGTTTGATTCAAGAACATTTTGCCAAAACCAAATCACTACAATTAATTACAGGTTTTATTGGTTCGACGGACAAAGGCGAAACTACGACTTTAGGACGTGGGGGGTCTGACTATACAGGTTCAATATTCGGAGCAGCACTCAACTCGGAGGAAATCGAAATTTGGACAGATGTAGACGGCATGATGACCGCCGACCCACGTAAAGTAAAAAATGCTTTTACGATTCCTACCATTACCTATTCGGAGGCAATGGAGCTTACACATTTTGGTGCCAAGGTGATTTATCCACCTTCGTTGCAACCAGCATTTGCCAAAAATATTCCCATTCGTGTACTCAATACCTTCAACCCTAGCTTTATTGGCACAGTTGTAAGTCGCCAAGCCGAGCCAAGCGAGTATATTATTACAGGTATTAGTTCGATTGATAACCTTGCCTTGGTAAATCTTCAAGGTTCAGGGATGATTGGTGTGGCTGGGGTTTCAGGAAAGCTGTTTACGATTCTAGCAAAACATAAAATATCAGTGGTATTGATTTCTCAGGCTTCGTCTGAGCACTCAATTTGTTTTGCCATCGACCCACAATATTCGCAACAAGTACGTCAAATTTTGGAAACAGAATTTGCGAGTGAAATTGCCATTGGAGATATTGAAGGAGTAGATATCCAAGAAAACCTTTCGGTAATCGCTGTTGTCGGCGAAGGTATGCGTCATCATACAGGGGTGAGTGGTAAACTTTTCTCAGTATTGGGTAAAAATGGTATCAACATCGTGGCTACTGCACAAGGTTCTTCTGAGCTGAATATATCGGTAGTTATTGAGAAAAAAGATATTTCAAAAGCACTCAATGTTATCCATGATACTTTCTTTTTCTCTCAAGTCAAAACTCTCAACTTATTCTTGGTTGGTACAGGTTTGATAGGAAAGGCGCTTTTAAACCAATTGAAAGGACAAGCTAATTATTTGTCAAAATATCGTGGTTTGAAAGTAAATCTAGTTGGTGTGATGAATTCCAGAAAAATGCTCGTAACAAGCGATGGCATTTCGATGGATTCGTGGCAAGAAACCTTAGATGCCATGGGTAAGCCCGCAGAACTTTGGGCTTTTGTAGAGGAAGCCAAACGCTTGAATTTACCAAACTCCGTATTTGCAGATTGTACTGCCGATAAAACGATTCATAATTATTACCTAGGTTTGTTTGAATCTAATATCTCAGTGGTGACGCCAAACAAAGTAGCCAACTCTGGACGATACGAAGATTACGCCTTATTACACAGAACCGTGTTGAAAAAAGGCGTCAAATTCTTGTACGAAACCAACGTAGGTGCAGGTTTGCCAGTCATCAACACTTTGCAAGGTTTGATAGCTTCGGGCGATAGATTCGAGAAAATCGAAGGAGTGCTTTCAGGTACGCTTTCATATATCTTTAATAACTTCAAAAAAGGTGTCAAATTTGCTGACATCGTTCGTGAAGCCAAAGTAAAAGGTTACACCGAGCCAGATCCTCGCGAAGATTTGAGTGGTATGGATGTAGCTCGTAAGATTTTGATTTTGGGTCGTGAAATCGGACTAAGATTAGAACCAGAAGACGTAACCATTTTAAAATTATTACCAGAAAATTGTGAAAAAGCCCCAACTGTAGAAGACTTTTTCAACGAACTGGAAGTATCCAATAGTTATTTTGAAACAATGGTTGACGAAGCCGAAGCCAAAGGCGAAGTACTTCGTTTTATCGCAACACTCGAAGACAATAAAATTACGATTGGGGTAAAAAGCATCGGCAAAACGCATCCATTCTATATGATGGATGGCGCCGACAACGTAATTTCATTTACCACCAAACGTTACCACGACCGTCCATTGGTCATCAAAGGACCAGGCGCAGGTGCAGAAGTAACCGCTTCAGGGGTATTTGCCGATATTGTTGCAATAGGAAGCTATTTGGCGTAAAGTTCAACCTCCATAAACCATGAATGATTCAATAAAAGTATTCGCCCCAGCTACGGTTGCTAATGTAGCTTGTGGTTTTGATATATTTGGCTTTGCGGTAGACAATCCTGGCGATGAGCTAGTATTGCGCAAAACTGATTTGAAAGGCGTAAAGATTAATAAAATCGAAGGTGACGAAGGTCGTTTACCTTTGGACGCTAGCAAAAATACGGCTGGTATCGCCATTATCAAGTTCCTAGAAGCCATCGGTGCCGAATCGCAAGGTTTTGAAATGGACTTGAAAAAATTGATGCCATTAGGTTCTGGATTAGGCTCTTCGGCAGCTTCTTCGGTAGCTGGTGTATTTGCAGCAAATGAGTTGTTGGGTCGCCCTTTGGCGCAAAAAGACCTATTGCCTTTTGCCATGGAAGGTGAGTTTATTGCTTGTGGCTCGGCACACGCCGACAATGTTGGACCAAGTTTGATGGGTGGATTTACGGTAATTCGTAGCTACGACCCACTGGATATAATTCAACTTCGTACGCCCAAGGAGCTATACGCCACCATTGTTCACCCACATATCGAGGTAAATACAAAGGATGCTCGTAATATCTTAAAGCGTGAGATTTCTTTGAAAAAGACCATCACCCAAATGGGTAATGTGGCTGGTTTGGTAGCAGGTTTGATGCTTCCTGATTATGATTTGATTTCTCGCTCGCTGGTTGACGTAATCATTGAACCAGTTCGTGCGATTTTGATACCACAATTTGATGTTGTCAAAAATGCTGCTCTTGAAAATGGAGCGCTTGGCTGCTCTATTTCTGGTTCAGGACCTTCGATGTTTGCTTTATCAAAAGACTTTGACACGGCACAAAAAGTTGGCAGAGCTATGCAAGAAGGTTTTTCAAAAGTAGGTATCGATTCTGATTGTTATGTTTCTGGCATCAACCAAGCAGGTCCAGTGGTAATAGGCTAGATTAGTAATTTATGAGTGCATGAGTGATTATATAAGAATTTGCATTCTTGCTGTAGAGGCGCAATGATTTGCATCTTACATCAAACACTATAGTATAAAAAAAGCGGTCGAAAATTGTTTTTCGACCGCTTTTTTTATGAATAGTTATCAAGTTATAGTAATTTCCAAAATCAGAATGATTCATTTTTGCTCGAACACAAAAAAGTAATATATTACCGACAAAAACACTTTTATCCTTTTTTGAATATCTTGGAAAATAAGATAGCTAACGATATTCCGAGTAATACCCCAATAAAATCTGCAAGAACATCGGCTAAATCATACGCTCGATGAAATGATACTGGCAATAAATACTGCATTATCTCTATTCCATATCCAAACAAAGCTCCTCCTATCATAACTCCTAACGTTGATGAATAAGCATACATTGTTAAAAACGCCCATGCACCAAATGCTATGAAATGCTGTGTTTTATCATAAAAATTGAGAGAATGAGGTATTTCTTTTGAAGGTATAGCACAAAGTACAATAATTAGTCCTCCACATAGCCACGACCACACTTTTTGTTTTAACAGTTTATCAATCAGTATCATATTGTATAAATTAAGGTTTTGATCGTTAATTTAAAATAAATAAGAAATATATTACCTATATATTAAAAAAATTTAAAAATATTCTTTTTTCCTTATACACCTTGGAGTTTTTTCACCTACCTTTGAATCGTCTTTATCAAACCAATTTTTTATGAAAAAACTATTAACCCTTATTTGTGCTTGCGTAGTATTTGTTAGTTCTGCGCAAAATCAATATAACATTATTCCTTTACCTCAGACTGTTACACCACAACAAGGGCAGTTTGTCATAAAGAGTAATACCAATATCGTAGTTAGTACTAATGATCCTGCTTTCAAGCAAGTTGCCTCTATGTTGGCCGACCAATTAGGCGCTGCAATGGGGACAACACCTAAAGTAGTTAGCTCCAATAGCAAAGCCATAAGCAACAGCATTCAGTTTGTAAAAAATGATCAACTAGCAGAGGAAGGATATACGCTTAATGTAAGTAGCAAGCAGGTAAGTATTGCAGCTAGCACAGGAAAAGGTGCTTTTTATGCTTTACAAAGTTTGTTACAATTACTTCCGAATCAAATTTTTAGTAAAGAAAAATCTACGGGCATAACATGGTCAGTTCCTAACTGCTCTATTGCAGATGCACCTCGCTACTCTTACAGAGGTTTGCACTTGGATGTGGGTCGTCATTTCTTCCCTGTAAGCTTTATCAAAAAGTATATTGATTTGATTGCTTTACACAAATTGAATAATTTTCACTGGCACTTGACAGAAGACCAAGGCTGGAGAATTGAAATCAAGCGCTATCCTAAATTGGCAGAAATAGCGTCGAAACGTTCGCAAACTGTTGTGGGTAGAGCTTACTCAAAGAAATTTGATGGTAAACCTTATGGAGGATATTACACACAAGACGAAGTAAAAGAAGTAGTTGCTTATGCAAAAGCTAAGTTTGTGAATGTAATTCCAGAGATTGAAATGCCAGGGCACTCACAAGCAGTTTTGGCAGCATATCCTGAATTTGGTTGTAATCCTGATAAAATCTATCAAACTGCTACTGACTGGGGTGTGTATGAAGATGTACTTTGCCCAAGAGAAGAGACTTTCCAATTTTTGGAGAATGTTTTGACAGAGGTAATGGAGCTTTTCCCAAGCGAATATATCCATATCGGTGGTGACGAATGCCCTAAGAAACAATGGAAAGAAAGTCGTTTTTGCCAAGAAATTATCAAGCGTGAAAACTTGGGCGATGAGCATGGATTACAAAGTTATTTTATCCGTCGTATCGATAAGTTTATTACTTCAAAAGGTCGCAAAATGATAGGTTGGGACGAGATTTTGGAAGGTGGACTTTCACCAAATGCCATCGTAATGTCTTGGAGAGGGACTGAAGGCGGTATTGCAGCGGCTAAAGAAAACCACGATGCTATCATGACACCAGGTGGCTATGTATATTTAGATCACTATCAGGCAGACCCTAAAACTGAGCCTTTAGCGATTGGTGGTTTTACTACTTTAGAAAAAATCTATTCGTACGAACCAACACCAACTGAACTTTCGCCTGAACAACAAAAGCATATCATTGGAGTTCAAGCTAACGTTTGGACAGAATATATGCAAACCAGCGACTATGTTGAATACATGGTTTTTCCACGTGCATCGGCATTATCTGAAGTAGCATGGACGAAAAAGGAATTGAAAGATTATAGTAAATTCTCTGAGCGCATGAAGGTTCATGCTGATCGTTTAGAAAAATTGCATGTAAACTTTTTCAAAGGCTTTTTGAAATAAGCCAAAACAGACCAGTAACTCCCAATTTTCTTATATTTATTTTAAAAATTTATAGATTTCCGATAAAATCCACTCATGACATGAGTGGATTTTTCGTTATTTTTACCTGTGAGTAAAATCTCTCACCTTTTTATTAATCCATATAAAACTACCTATAACCTACTGTTACTATGACTGTTTCATTCTGGAAACACCATCCAATCTCAGACCAACACGGGCAACAGCTTGCCCAAGAAGCTATTGACTTTCAAAATAAATTTCAGTTTGATTTCTTAAAACTCACCCCAGCAGGAGATTGGCTGGCTGTATGCTACGGAGCTAAAGATGAAGTCTGGGAAAACGACGCTGTCGGAAGGCGAAAAATTACAGAATTTGCCCTAGAAGAAGTCAAGGACTTTTACCAATTACAAGCATTTACCTTTCAAGAACAGTTGCTTGCAGAGATCATTCAAGCACTAGAAATATGTTGTCGTGAAGTTACAGTACCTGTTTATGCAACCATTTTTTGTCCCCTATCTCAATTAATCCAAATTGCAGGGCTTGAGCTTTTCCTAAAAGCTGCACAAACAGAACCAGAAGCAATTTTAGCTGCGTTGGATGTTATAAATCAAAACACCATACGCGTAATTGAGCGAGCAGCCGAGATTGGCGTAAAAGGGTTGTACTATGTTAGCCAGAACATGCAAACAGATTTACTATCGCATGTCTTATACCAACAATATGGTCAACTATCCGATGAGCTTTGTTTGCGAAGCGCTGCGAAAGTGTTGGATTCGATTATCTTTCATATTCATGGTAACGATTGCTACGCTTGCATTGCGAGTGATATCCCCAAATTGTATCTTCATTGTACCTTCAATCCGAAGTCCTCTCTATTATTTGAAAAAACTGGCTACCCAATTATTTATGGATTACCTGCAAGTATATTAGAACAGGCGACCAACGAACAAGAATGCCATGAGATTTTAGAAAAGTTTCCGACTAATACAATCTTCACTTGTGAGTGTGTGTTACCCTTGGCCTTTCCTGATGAGCAAATAGAGCTCTGGAATAAAGTCATTCGCAGTCTTTAACATTTACATAAAGATTTGATATTAATATCATGAACAAACCCTTTGAGCATTTATCTCCCACATGGATAAATGCAACTGTATTTGAACATTTTGAGGAGATTGCTATGCTTTATCCTTCCAAAATTGCCATAAATGACGGAACACATATATTGACTTATCAAGAGGTGTTGAGTTATATTCATATCATTGCGAGTAAGCTTCAATCCTCCCAGTCAAAGAATGAGCCTGTTCTTATTTTGTTAGAAAATGATGCTTATTTTATCTGTGTAATGTTAGCGTGTTTGGCAGTGGGCAGAGGTTATGTCCCTTTAGACGCAGGATATGCACATAGTAGAAACCAAAAAATCATTACACATAGTCAAGCTAAAACGATTATTAGTCGTACATCGTTAGCAGAAGTATATGACTTAGATGATTCATACGAACTGATTGAGTTTGATGCTAGCTGGCCTTTGGTTTCACCAGCAAGCTACCATAATAATCCCCAAAATTTAGCCTATATCCTCTACACTTCAGGTTCCACGGGACAGCCCAAGGGAGTCTATCAAAATCAACAAAATCTCTTACACGATGTTATGCAATACATCAATAGTGTAAATATTACATCTGAGGACAGGATGAGCTTGTTATACTCACCTAGTGTCAATGGTGCTATACGAGATATTTATGGTGCTTTGCTTACGGGAGCGACTTTGTATATCCACAACCTACAAAAGCATGGCGTAAGTACTATTCCAGATTTTATTGAGAAAAATGCTTTAACTATCTACCATTCTATTCCAAGTATTTTCAGGACGGGTATGGGTTGTAGGAACTTACAAAAGTTCGATACTGTACGCTTAATTTACTTAGCTGGAGATAAAATTTTCAAACATGACATCGACATTTACAAGCAGGAATTCTCTGCAACCTGCCGTGTATATGTAGGCATTGGCTCTACCGAAAATGCAACAATTTATCGCCAGTGGTTTATTGATAAAAACACAGATATTGCAGATGGAATTGTACCAGTAGGTTATGCCGTGGATGATCGTGAAATGACATTGGTAAACGAAGACGGAATCGTACACCAAGTAAATGTTTTAGGTGAAATTCAGGTAAAAAGCAAGTACTGCGCCTTAGGTTATTGGAAGGATGAACGCCTTACAAACCAACATTTTATTTTGCACAATGATGGCAGTAGAACCGTAAAAACAGGAGATTGGGGACTTATTAATGATGAAGGTTTATTGGAGTTCAAAGGTCGACGAGACGGGCAAGTAAAAATCAATGGTTTTCGAATTGAAATTGGAGAAATTGAAGCCAATATTAGAGCAGTAAAAGGTGTAGCGGATGCTGCGGTATTGGTCAGGCATCAAGAAGAAACTAGTAAAATTGTTGCCTACCTAGTTTTAGAAGGAGCTATTTCTTTAGAAGACGTAAAGCTCAAACTTGCCGACAGTTTAGCTGCCCAGATGTTTCCTTCCTTTTTCTATCTACTTGAAAGTATGCCTTATTTGAATAATTTCAAGCTAGATTATCAAGGTTTGAGAGCACTCGAAAAAGAGAATATAGCAAGAGAAAATCAAGCAAAAGCTCCAGTGGTGCCACTTTCGACAAATGAACCTCTATATCTCAAAGAGCGTCTGCTTAATCTTTGGTGTCAATATGCTTCGTACGAATCATTTAAAAATGACTTGACTTGGAAAATGGGCGGTGGAAGTTCCCTAGAGGCTGTCAATTTCATCGTAAAAATGGAGCAAGAATTTGGAATTAAATTTCCCGATGAATGGATTCATGAAGCCATGAAACCAACCCACATTGAACAACAGATTAGGCAACTTTTAGGCAACACTACAGCGTTGACTAATACGCAAACTGATGATCTGGTCCATGTGTATGCCTTTCCCCCTCTAAAAGGGATCACTCCTCAAACGCGAGAATTTCTAAGAGCCTTAGGCAACAATCTTCCTTTAACCTTAATTGATTATCCTAGATTTGAGACATGGGAAAAGGATGATATTTGTCTAGAAAAAATTGCTAATACCATCGACAAGCAACTCTTTCATAAAGGAAAATTAAAAATCTTTATAGGGCATTGTTCTGGCGACCATTTGGCATTTTGCATACTTAATCGGTTATCCGAAGTTTATCCACTGGAAAATCTTCATTTTTTCATTATGGATTCTTGGAATCATCATTATCATTTTAAAGGACTTACACCATATCGAATCAATCATATTATAAAGCGAGTAAGACATGTAGGACTTTGGACCGTATTCAAAGCAGCCTTCATATTTCGTAAGAGAAGATTGATAAACAAACTAACAAAAAACGATTTTACAAAAGCACGAGCTTATGACTACGCCCAAGCAAAAGTTCCCATGGAAAATTACCCCTTTAAATCTATGAATATCAACGCTCACTTACTGATTTCATCAGAAAACTCTTATTCAGCGGATATGGGCTGGCTATATTATTTACCTAAATTAACCTCTGAGGCTTTTCCTTTCAAGCATTTAGAAATGTATAAAGATGAAGAAAATCAACAAGTAGTTTTAGAAAAACTCTTATCTTTTATTGAAGAAGCTAAAAGAAATTATACTAGCGTAATATAAATCAACATTGCCAGACTTTATGGTTATTAGTAGCTTTGAGTATTCAAAACTTAAGCTAGAGCAATTTGTACTTAAAATTCCAATAAAAAAGGTCAGCAGGATGTACCATGCTGACCTTTTATTATTCTTCTGTTACGTATTTCAAATGTTGTGCGAGTAAAATATACAAATCTTGTGGCGTATGTGGTTTCAACAAATAATCATTCATCCCTGTACTAAGTGCCATTTCGATTGTTTCTGTATTGTTATCGGCAGAACTGGCAATAATAGGAATTTCTGAAAACTTCCTTACTTCTTCCGCAAATTCAAATCCGCTCATTTCTGGCATTTGTAAATCAACAATTACTAAATCATAATGCGTGCCTGCTTTCAAGGAGGCTAAAGCATCGATACCATTATTAAAGGTTTTTACAGAAATACCTTTCTTTTGGAGACTTCTATTAATGATAATAAGGTTTATCTCATTGTCGTCAATAGCCATCACATTAAAACCTTCAAAGTTAAAACTGGCAACTGTATCTTTATTTGCTACCTCTTGTTGTACCTGATCTACAGTCAAATCAAACTTGAACGTAGAACCTTTGCCTACTTCACTTTCTACACAGATACGCGTACCAAACAATTCTAGAATTTTACGAATAATGGCCAACCCTAATCCTGTACCTCCAAACTGGCGTGTGGTTTTATTGGACGCTTGAACAAATTCTTCAAAAATCTGATTTACAGCCTCTTGAGGTATTCCAATACCCGTGTCTATTACCTCAACAGTAAGGATATTTGTCGTTACAAGCTGCTCTTTAAGGCTAACTTTTATCGTAACTACACCATTTTTGGTAAACTTTACGGCATTCGAGACCAAATTATTTATAACCTGAACCAGTCTGGTAGGATCCCCTCCTACATAACTGGGTACATTGTCAGCAATATCAATCAGTATTTTATTTCCTTGTTCTTTGGCTCGATGCAAGTTTATGCTGACGATATTTTTCACCAAATCTCGAACATTAAAACTAATTTTTTCGAGTTGTACTTTGCCAGCTTCAAGCTTACTAAAGTCCAAAATATCATTAATGATGGACAACAATGTTTCTCCAGTAAACCTCAAAACATTGAGAGGATCTTCTTGATCTGGCCTAGGAGATTCTTCTAAAAGTAGGTTAATATTACCAAGAATTGCATGTAATGGTGAGCGTATTTCATGACTCATCATCGATAAAAAAGTTGACTTAGCTTTCAATGCTACTTCCAAATTGTCCTTAGCTTCGGTCAATGCAGAGTTTTTCAACTCCAAACTTTCTTTAGTTTCCAGCAATTCAAAAGTCTTTTTACGAAGCTCCAGCTGGCCCATTGCCTGCGAGGCTAAGGCTTTTAAAGCCACCACTTGTTCATCTTTCAGCGTTCTTGGGCTGCTATCTATTACACACAAGGTACCAAGCGCATGCCCATTTTCTGCCACAAGTGGTATTCCTGCATAAAAAACCACATAGGGAGAGCCTACAGTCAGCGGGTTATCCGAAAAACGTTCGTCTTGACGCGCGTCTTCGATAATAAAAGGGCGATCAGGTTGTACAATTGCATGAGCACAAAAAGATAGCTCGCGTGGACCACCATCACCATCTATTCCACTTTTAGCTTTAAACCACTGACGATTTTCATCTATGATAGTAATAGTCGAAATGGGGGTTTGACATATTTGAGAAGCTATTCTTACGATATCATCAAAATCCTTTTCTGGAAGTGTATCTAGTATTTTATACGCCTTTAGGGTATCTAATCTTTCTGTTTCGTTTTGTGGTATTGTTGGGAAAATCATAATATCAACCGACTCGATTAAGTAAGGTTTGTATAAATGATAGGATCAATAGAACCAAGTAATCATATTTTGGTTTATCAAATCGAAGATACTTAGGAGCGTGGGAAGGAAAACATCATCAATCTAAATGTATATAATAAATTAGCTTAGGATGCTTTTTTCAATAAATATACTACAAAACGCTTGTTATTGTAGTATATCGTTTCAAAATTATTCAGCCTTTTTATACTTCTATTTAAGTAATCCTTAGAATAATTATCCTTCCTTAAAACTCTAACTCAATTACATGAGGTTCGGCGATAAGCTTTTTGGCTAAACGCTCATGTTTTGAAGTTTTGCCTCTCACTGACCAAAAGCAGGTAATGGTTTCTTCTTTATAAATTTGCTTGCCTTTTTTAGCTTGCATTCTAAACTGTTTAAAAATTTCATCCATTTTCAAAAAGCCTTCATCACCTTTCTTTATCACAATTTTGTAATTACGTGTTTCTCCATATTTATGAATCCAACGTTCCATTACGATAAAAAACTGCAAAATCATAAATACCATAATGGCGCCAAAAAAGGACAATAAAATATGTCCATCGCCAATAGCCATCCCTAACGACGCCGTTACCCAAATAATAGCTGCCGTGGTAAGTCCTTTTACTCGGTCGTCTACTTTAAAGATGATTCCAGCACCTAAAAAACCTACCCCTGTAACAATATTGGCAGAAATCCTGTCAGGCGATGCACCCATACCTACTTTTTCAGAAAGAATGGTAAAAATAGTTGAACCCACTGCAATCAAAGTAAAGGTTCGTAAACCAGCGGATTTACTATGATATTCGCGTTCGCCACCAATGATTGCTCCAACAAAAGTAGAAGCAAGCAGTTTGATTAAATCTTCATCATGAATAATATGATTCCATAGAATCTCCCAATCACCCATCAAAAACATACGTATATTTTTTCTTTATAGATTTTACGATTAAAAGCTCATACTCGTATCAAGAGACACTATGCATACTATAACTTTTATGCACCGTGAAATTAATAGATATTCACAAGGCAAAAAAATAGCCGTCACTTTCGTAACGGCTATTTTTTTGGGTAGTTACTCCTATTGTTTTTCGGTGGCCATTACTAGCGCCAAATTTAGCTTGGCAACCACGTCGTAAATTTTTGCTAATTCCTGTACAGTACGATCTTTTGAAATACGTAAAACCACCGTTTCCGAATTTTTAGCTTTGGCCTGCTCTGCCAAATATGCTTCCAATTGATCGGCTTGAACAGGGTTATCATCTACAAAATAATTATCATTCTCATCTACAGTCAAACGAATATTCTCTTTGGTAGCCGTTTGTTCTGCTGAGCTTGATTCTGGCAAAAGAAGCTTAATAGCATCAGGACTTGCCAAGGTTGATATCATCAAGAAAAACATCATCAAGAAGAATAGGATATCCGCTAAGGCTCCTGTTTCTACTTCAGATTGTTCTCTAGCTCTTTTTCTAATGTTCATATTTACTTCAAATTAGAAAGCTCTATTATTTAGAAGCTGGTTTGTGAAGAATATCCAAAAAGTCGATGGCTGTAACTTCCATTTTGTTTACAGTACGGTCAATCATCGTTGTCAAGATGGTATAAAAGAAGTATGCAATGATACCTACCATCAAACCTGTTGCCGAGGTCACCATTTTCTCATAAATACCACTCGCAATCGTACTAATGTCGATTTTGTTAGCTACCGAAATATTGTGGAAAGTACGAATCATACCCGAAACCGTACCCAAGAAACCAAACATTGGAGCAATTTTGGCAATAGCTGACAAAATACCCAAGTTTTTCTCCATGTTATAAATCTCAACACGGGCCGAATTTTCGATGGCATTTTCAATGTCACGCATAGGTGAGCCAATACGATTTAAGCCTTTTTCTAATAAACGAGCAATCGGGAAAGGTGATGTTTTGCAGTAGTTTATCGCTCCTTGAATATTACCAGCATACAACATTTCTTTGATTGAGAACAAAAATGTATTGTCCAATCTTGATGTTTTACTGATATATCTGTAACGCTCAACGAACAAGAAAAGAGCAATAAAAAACAATACAAAAATAGGAATCATTACCCATCCCCCTTTTTCCAAAAGGCCAAATAAGTTTAGATCTTCTCCTACTTTCGTAACTGTAGTTACCGTCGTAGATGTTGTGTCGGGTTCAAAAGTAGTTGTCTGTAATAAGATACTTAGAAGAGTAGTCATAAGTTTTTACAGGTAAAAGCGTATTTCCTCAATTGAAAAATACTGCTATTTTGATTTGTAGGAAATTGATTAATTATTGAGTTACCTTGCTTGCAAATTATTGCGATTGTTACACGAGCAGTTGCCTCCGCGAACTAAATTTTCAACAAGTTTAACGAAAAATTTTAAGTAATATGATATAAGTCAGGCAAAAAAAAGCCCGTTGCTGTACTGTAGGGTATGAGTTTGAGCTTGTTATACGAAATGTACAGAGTCTTCATTTTACTAAAGTAACATAGAAAAACGACTTTCTTTTTACCGTTTGATAAAAATGAAGCAGAGACTCAAAAAATTTGTTTCAACACCTTTGTATTTATCTGATGCCCTCCTTCAAATTCGATGATATGTATGGTGGGGACTGCCTGTTTCAATGATGTTAAAAATTCATCAAATTGGGTTTGTACTAGAATTTCATCTTTGTTCCCGTAAACATACACCAGAGGTTTGTCGACAAAATGTGAAGGACTTACTACTTCCGAAATACCCTCCGAAAAATACCCAGACCAAAGAATGAGCCTTTGAAATGCTTCTGATTGTACCTCAAACCATCTTGCAGCAGTGGCGCACCCCTGCGAAAAACCTAATAATTCAATCTCTACGTCAAAAGGATTCAAATCCATCAATAGGGTATCTAACAACTTATTGAGGTAATTAAGATAGTCCAAAATTTCGGTATCTCTTGCCTCCTTGGTCATCCAAGTTGCCCCAACCCTACCAGAAAATCCATTAAGGTAAAACCTTGACAAGGCTTCAGGCGCAACTATCAACGTATTCTCAGAGGCTAATTCTTTAAATTTTTGGATAAAAAACTCTCCCAATTGCCCGTAACCATGCAATACAAAAATAACCTTTCGAGTTTTTTCTGACCATTCGCCAATGGTATAATAACGAGCCGTTTTAGTTACTTGAATTTCGTGTAAAGGCATTATATAATTAGTTTTGAAAATTAAGTATTAGTGCAAAATAAAATTGCATTATTACGCTGTAAGCTGTAGGCATCAGGCAAAAGTTGCTATTACTTCGTGATAAATACTATTTAACTTTTAGCCTACCGCATAAAGCCTAGAGCTTAAAGCGAGTAAAATTATTTTTATTTTGCCCGCTACCTTATTGATTCAACAACTTTGCTAATACCCCTTCCTTCAAAGCATACGTAGAAACTTTAATTTGCTGAATATCATATCTTTTCAAGATAAAATCTATCAAACAAACTCCCACCACAATCATATCTACACGTAACTCTATCATCCCAGGAATTTGCATTCGTTTTTCTCTGTCTTGAGAAACCAAAGCTAAAAAAGATGTTTTGAATGATTCCAAAGGTAGCTCAAAACTCACTTGCTCGCGCGGTGGCCAATCGCCATGAAGCTGATGCCAGTACATATCCACTAAGGTCTCAAATGAACCTGCCGAGCCAATGATACATTCGGGAGCATATTGGTGAACCGCATTGGTCAATGGCAAAAGAGCATCTTCCAAATAATCTCGCATTAACCCTACCGAGCGAGGTGAAATAGGGTCAGTATTCATAAATTGGTCCATCAAGCGCTGACCGCCTATTTCAAAACTTTGTTTCCAATAAACTTTGCTTGCATCACAAATGATAAACTCGACACTTCCTCCGCCAATATCAATAATCATTGATGATGTTCGTCCGATTTGCGTTCCTAACCTAACGCCTTCATAAATCAAACCCGCTTCTTCATCTCCTGAAATAACCTGAATACTAATACCTGTTGCCTCAGCAATTTTTTCACAAAACTCCTGACCATTTGACGCATTGCGTACCGCACTGGTTGCCATAGCCTTTACATTTGCCAAGGAAACGCCTTCTTTTTCCAAAATGGTTTTGAAATAATTCAGCCCTACAATAGCTCGCTCGATTCCTTCTTGAGTGATAATACCTTTCGAAATACCACCTTGTCCAATTTTGGCGGCATAACTGTCTTCATGTATAATCTGAAAATTATGCTCCTCTTGTTCAACTACCAAAAGTTGAAAAGTATTCGTTCCTAAATCAATAATTGCTTTTCTCATGTTTGCTATCGCTGTTTTTCCACTCGGAGAGAATTACAAAGAAACGGGATTCTTCTCCTACAAACGAACTTTCACCGAAAAACTTCGTGTTCTTTGTCTGTAAAAAACTCTTAGGTTATCTTTACAGTATGGTATTAATAACAGGTATTACAGGATTAGTTGGAAGCTTTGTTGCCAAGCAATTTTTGGATAAAGGGCACCAAGTAGCAGGACTTCGCAGAGCAAGCAGTGATTTGTCACTGGTGGCTGATATTCAAACTCAAATTCATTGGATTGAGGGTGATGTATTGGATGTTTTGTCATTGGAAAAAGCCTTGGTAGGTATCGACATCGTTGTGCATGCCGCAGCGGTAGTCTCCTTTGCCCCTAAAGATGCCGAGTTGATGAACAAAGTCAACATTGAAGGTACAGCCAATGTGGTAAATGCTTGTTTGGATGCAGCAGTTTCCAAAATGTGTTTTATTAGTTCTGTAGCAGCTTTGGGTCGCAAATTACCTCAGGAGTATGTGCAAGGACAACAAGTAACCCTCAACGAAAAATCCACATGGGAAGAAGACCCGCTCAATTCTACGTACGCCAAAAGTAAGTATTTAGCAGAAATGGAAGTATGGCGTGGCGTGGCAGAAGGACTCAATGCTGTTATTGTGAACCCATCAGTCATTTTGGGCGAGGCCGACTGGAACAAAAGTTCAACACAACTTTTTAAATATGCCGCTGGCGAACCCACTTATTACCCCAAAGGCACAATCAACTATATCGATATCTTAGACCTTTCAGCATGTGTTTATCAATTAGCCACTTCTGATATTGCTGGCGAAAGATTTATTTTGAATGCAGGCGTTATTCCATACCAAAATTTCTTCGCACAAATTGCAAATGCTTTGGGCAAAAAAGCGCCTAATAAGGTTGTGTCAGAGACCATGTCAGAAATACTTTGGAGAATCGAAGCGCTCAGAAGTTGGATTACAGGTAGTACGCCTATTTTGACCAAAGAAACGGCTCGCTCTTCGAAGTTTAATTTTTATTTTGACAATACAAAAATCAAGAAACAGTTGAATTTTGACTTTAGAAGTTTTGAGGATACTATTACCAGAGTGACTCAAAATTTATCAAAGAAACAGCCATAAGCAGGTATACAGCACTAATTTAAAGTTTAGCTAAAATAGCTATTTTTTTGAACCCATCCCCTACAGAATCAAGTCCTGAACCATGAATGTAATACCCAATTTGATACAACTATTTGAGCGAGATTTACAAAAACTCAAAGCTGAAATTGTCCAATATTCTGTGGAAGAGAATATCTGGACAGTAGTTCCAGAAATCAATAACTCTGCGGGCAATTTAGTTCTTCATTTAGTAGGCAACTTGAATACCTATATCGGTGCAGAAATTGGCAAAACTGGCTATGTTAGAAACCGCCCTTTAGAGTTTTCTCAGAAAGGATTATCAAAAAAAGAACTCGTTAGCAAAATCAGTGACACACTCGACGTAATCAAAGAAAGTCTCAATACTTTACCAGAAGAGGCTTTGGAGGAAATATATCCTCAATTAGTGTTCGAACAAAAAACATCAACAGGCTATTTATTGATTCATCTTACCACTCACCTTACCTATCACCTCGGACAAATCAACTATCACCGTCGTTTGTTAGATAAGGCGTAAATAAGACTAATTACTCTTGCCATTATACATATACTAATCAACTTTCAATCAAACAATTAAGTAGAGATACAGGACAATACAAAACAGAGTCATATTAGAAAAATACAAAACTGGTTCGAGCTATTTAAGATAGGTTTTCGGCAAAAATCTCGTTTGCGATTTTGAAAATAAAATCTTATCTTAGCAATAAGTCGTTTTGTAAAAAATAATTGTGGAAGATTGTTCCCCTATTAATAACCTCTTATCATTTCTAGCTTTAAGAAATGATAAGATTCAAAAACGTTATTTCACCTCGTATTAATTGTATCTTATCCAATTAGAACCATTATGGAACAAGACTTTGAAGACCGTCATGAAGATGTTCTCCAATCGGTAAAACGTTTTGAATCTATGTTAAAACGTGCCGAGAGCTCTTTTTTCGACTTAGATACTTTTGAGCAAATCGTAGAGCATTATATGGAGGAAGGAAAATTCGAAGAGGCTTCTCAAGCTTGCGAAATCGCACTTGAGCAATATCCTTATTCGGTTGAGTTGATGCTGTGCAAAGCCGAACTCAGTTCCAGCCTTGGTGAGTATGATGAAGCCCTAGAAATTTTGGCTCGTGCCGAGTTATTTAATCCATCCGATAACGATATTACCTTTTTAAAAGGAACCGTTTACAGCCTCAAAGGCGACTATCAAGCAGCCATTGAGATTCTGACAGAAACCCTCGAAAATGCAGAAGACAAAGATGAGGTGTATTACCATATTGGTTTAGCGTACCAGAGTTGGGAGCGTCATCACAATGCCGTAGCGGCTTTCAAACAAGCGATTGAGGTAAATCCTAATAACGAAAATGCGCTGTACGAACTTGCCAATAGCTTAGAGATAACTGGTAAATTAGAAGAAAGCCTTCCTTACTACGAAAGCTTTATTGACAACGACCCGTACTCTCAAAATGCTTGGTATAACATCGGTATTGCATATTCTAAGTTAGGACGATTTGAAGAGGCAGCCAATGCCTACGAATATGCCGTGGCTATTCAGGACGATTTTGCGTCTGCTTATTTCAATTTGGGAAATGCCTACATGAATTTAGTCAATTGGACTAAAGCTGAAGAATGTTATCGTTATTGTTTAGAGCATGAAGAAAAAAGCCCAGAGGTGTATTGCTGCCTTGGAGCAAGTATCGAGCGCCAAGAGCGCTTTGATGAGGCAATGCACTATTACAAAGATGCCATCAAATTAGATCCGCTTTGGGATGATGGTTACTTTGGGGTAGGTATTTGTTTGTGCGAGAAAAAGAAATGGTTTGAAGCTATTCATTTTCTTAAAAAAGCGCTTGAGCTCAACAAACACAATACTTATTATTGGTTGGCATTGGCAGACGCCGAAGCTAATTTGGGAAGTTTAGTATCTGCTTTGGAAGCTTACCAAAAAGCTGCTGAGTTAGACCCACAAAATACCGAAGCTTGGATTAAATGGTCGGTATTGAATCATGAACAAGGCAATTATGACGATGCCGCCAACTTGATGTTGAGTGCTATCGACGAATTACCAGAAGAATCAGAATTGTATTATCGAGCTTCGATTTATTTGATTAAGGCAGGAAAATATAGAGAGGCTTTTAATTACTTGGAAACAGGACTAATTCTCAATTTTGATGGTCATGAAATCATGTTTGAATATTTCAAAAATTTAGAAACTCAAAAGGCGATTTATCGAATTATCGAACAATATCAGAAAAAGTAAAATTCTTTTGCTGGGTATGTTGAAAATTTTAATTTGGCATTTGCTGAAAAAACAAAATTTCCACTCGACACTCCTTACTTTTCTTGTCTTGACACAAGAAAAGTAACCGCGCGGCGGCCGCAAAAGAAAGTCAAGAAATCCTAAACTCGCCTACGGCTCAAACAATAGGATTTCATAAGTGTCAATGCAAACCTTTTCACTTTTAATGGCTTATAATATTTAAACATGCTCTCAAAAAAAAATCCCCAAAGTCTGACTTTGGGGATTTTTTGTTTTGGTTAACCAACGATTAACAAAACTCTTCGAATACCATTTCAAGGTGTGCAGCAATCATTTCAGCTGAACGGCCTTCGATGTGGTGACGCTCAACAAAATGAACTAAATCACCATCTTTGAAAAGCGCAATTGATGGAGATGATGGAGCGTAAGGCAATGAGTATTCACGTACTTTAGCTGTAGCATCTTGGTCAACACCAGCGAAAACTGTGTACAGATGATCTGGTTTTTTAGCAGCATTCCAAACCGCTTCTTTCACGCCTGGACGAGCAGTACGAGCAGAGCAACCACAAACTGAGTTGATAAACACCAAAGTAGTGCCTTTTTCTGTCATTACTGAATCTACTTCACCTGCTGATTTCAATTCTTTGAAACCACCTTCTACGATATCAGCTCTCATTGGAGCCACTAAATGTTCTGGATACATAATTACTTATAAACAAATTTAAAAATTTGGAATTTCGTTAATACAAAAGTAGTTGAGCAATAATTTATAGGCTTACAGCCTATTGCCTAAAGCCATCGACTACATAAACCCTAACTCAAGCTTTGCCACTTCTGACATCATATCTTGTGAATATGGTGGGTCAAAAGTAAGCTCAACACTTACGTCAGAAACACCATCAATTTCTCTAACTTTTTGCTCGATTTCAACAGGAATTTGCTCTGCTGATGGGCAAGAAGGTGACGTCAAAGTCATGAGAATGTAGATGTTGTTTACGGGAAAAACCTTAATGTCATAAATCAACCCCAACTCATATACATCTACAGGAATTTCGGGGTCATATACCTTTTTAAGTGCCCCAATAACTTCTTCTTTTAATTCTTCCTCAGTCATTGTTTTGTAAAAAACTTGTTAAGTGGTTTATAAAAAGATAGTCTACTTCTCTAATATCTTTCTTTTACACTAATTGATAAGCGATAGCGTAATTTTTCATTTGCTTTACCATCGACACCAAACCGTTTGAACGTGTTTGAGCCAAATGCTGACTCATACCAATTTGGTCAATGAAATAAAGTTCTGATTCTGCAATTTCTTTGGGTGAATGCCCCGACAAAACTCTAATCAACATACTCACCAATCCTTTTACAATTACTGCTTCAGAATCAGCTTCGAATACCAAGTTTTCTCCATCTTTATGAGCGTTTAACCACACTCTACTTTGGCAGCCCTTGATAATATTATCTTCTGTTTTTTGGTCTTCTGGCAAGCCTTTCAGCTTTTTCCCCATGTCAATAATATACTCGTATTTATCTGCCCAATCATCAAATAAAGCAAACTCTTCGATGATTTCGTCTTGTATCTCGTTGATTGTCATTGATTTTTATATCATTTAGTGACTTGTGAATGCGTGGTTAGTAAATTGAACAAACTAAATCACTCACAAATTTATTCACTTTCTCAAACTCGTGGTATTAAGCAAGCATTTTCTTCACACGGTGAAGTCCCGCGATTAAACGATCGACTTCCTCAATTGTATTATAAACCGCAAAAGAGGCTCTTGTAGTTCCAAGAATATTAAAACGTTTCATCAAAGGTTGTGTACAGTGGTGACCTGTACGTACGGCAACCCCCAAATTATCCAACAAAACACCTATGTCCTGCGGGTGAATACCCTCAATCACAAAACTGGCTACTGAAACTTTATTTTTGGCCTCACCAATCATTCTTAATCCTTCGATTTGTAATAATTGCTCCGTAGCGTATTGTAAAAGCATATCTTCGTGAGCCGCAATTTTATCACGACCGATTGAGTCCATGTATTCCAATGCAGCTTTGAGAGCTACTACATCAGCGATATTGGGTGTACCTGCTTCGAATTTGTAAGGAAGTTCGTTATAAGTAGTTTTTTCAAAAGTCACTTCTTTAATCATCTCACCGCCACCCATATATGGAGGCATAGCTTCTAATAAAGCTTTTTTGCCATACAAAGCCCCAACACCAGTTGGACCATACAGTTTATGTGCTGAAAACGCATAAAAATCTGCGTCTAAATCTTGTACATCAATGTCTAAGTGAGAAGTTGCCTGTGCACCGTCTATCATCACTACCGCTCCTACTGCATGCGCTTTGGCTATGATTTCTTTCACTGGGTTAATCGTTCCTAAAGCATTTGAAACATGGTTTACTGATACCAATTTTACTTTTTCAGAAAGCAATTGGTCATACACCTCCATATCCAACTCGCCACGATCATTTACAGGAATAACCTTAAGATTAATCCCCTTTTCTTCGCAAAGCATTTGCCAAGGCACAATATTAGAATGGTGCTCTAGTCCTGAGATAATGATTTCGTCACCTTCTTTGATAAACTTACGTCCGTAAGTACTAGCTACTAGGTTGATACCATTGGTAGTACCAGAGGTAAAGATAATTTCTTCGGTCGAAGCGGCTCCCAAAAATTTACGTACTGCTTCACGCGTAGCTTCAAAATCACGCGTAGCACGTTCGGCCAAAGTGTGAATCCCACGGTGAATATTGGCATTATCAAATTCATAATAATGCTTCAGTGCATTGATAACTGCGATAGGCTTTTGAGTTGTGGCCGCATTATCAAAATACACTAATTTTTTCCCATTGATTTCTTGATCTAGTACAGGAAAGTCTGCTCTGATTTTTTGAATATCTACAATTTCGGTGAGTGTCATGGCAGTTACGTGTTTTTGGGAAGTTCTAAAATAAAATGGTGACTAGCAATTCTGAATTTCTTTTGAAGATACAAACGATGTGCATCGTGTCGCTGGTGACCCGAATCGAGGTGAATGGCATCACAGCCTAATTCGATAGCAAATTGTTTGACAAAATCTAAGAGTTGACTGGCTCGACCTTTTCCACGGGCTTGGGGCAATGTACTGAGGTCATCGATATAGATAATTTTGCCAGCATAAAACAGATTCATACATCGGAATCCTACAGCTGACCAAATTTCTTGATTCGGTTCTTCGACAAAAGCGATTTGATAGGACTCCTTTTGCATTTGCTCATACATTTCCACAAAACGCTCTACGGTAAGATGTGGTCGTAGCTCGTGTATGACAGGAAAGCATCGAAGCAAATCTTCATGTGATTGAACCAGTTTGATTTGCATAGTACCTGAATAAGTAGGAGTTATGAATTAGTGCTGAATGATGAGTTGTGAATGTAAAATTTTAATTATGAATATCTTACATTTTCAATTGATTAAATCATATTTATCATGACTACTTTTTCAAGTAACTAATAACCAACCACTTGCCTCAAAAGCACATTAATTTTGTACCACTACTTAAAATAAATATGTCGGGTAATAAGTTTTGAAATATGAATGTAGAGTTTGTGAATTATGAATAAAAATCTTTAATCATAGATAATTAAAAACTTACATTTACAACTCATAATTTAACACTCACACCTACTTAATACCCGACACGATTTTGATTTTTCTTTAAGATCAATCTTACGCTTGATATATTTTTTCAACAATAAGTCCTTCCAAGTATTCTTTAATAGCTGGAATTTCCATTTTGTCGATTACTTCTTGCGCAAATGCTAACATCAACAAAGCACGAGCAGAATCTTTAGAGATACCACGCGCTTGCATATAAAACAAAGCATCATCGTTTAATTGACCAGTTGTTGTTCCGTGTGAACACTTCACGTCGTCTGCCCAAATTTCCAACTGAGGCTTTGTATTCATCGTCGCATCGTTTGAAATCAACACATTTTTGCAAGACTGGAATGCATTTGTTTTCTGTGCATCTTGTCTTACATAAATTTTACCGTTGAATACCCCTGTTGACTTATCTTTCAAGATACCTTTATATAATTCGTTTGAGTTCGAATTAGGTTTGGCATGGTCAACAGCTGTGTGGTTATCTACGTGTTGTTTTCCGTTTGGAATGTACAAACCGAACATGTTCGCTTCAGCGTACTCACCATCAATTTTGATATTGAGGTTGTTACGTACAAAACCACCATTAGCAGTAACAGTGTTTGCAGTAAATACCGAACGACCTTCTTGATAAACAGCAGTAGTACCGATGTTATAAGATTGATCTGTTTCGTTTTGTACTTTATAGTAGTGTACGTTTGCTTCCTCTGCTACGTAAACTTCGGTAACAGCATTGGTAAACGATACATTTTCACCAAAAGAGCGAAACGCTTCAGCTACTTTCACTTCAGCACGTTTGCCAGCTATAATCAAGTTACGTGGTTGCGCAGCTACGTTAGTTTCGCGAGCATCAGCAATAAAACGCAAGATGATAGGTTGTTCTACTACTTTTTTCTCTGGTACGTAAATAAATACACCATTTTTAGCAAAAGCAGTATTTACAGCTGTAAAAGCATTGTCGGCAGAATCAGCATATTGGTTGAAATATTTTTCAATCACATCAGCATGCGACTTGATAGCCTCCGCTAATGGAAGAATTACCACCTCGTCTGTAGGGCTTACAATGGTACTTAAAGATTCGTTGTAAACACCGTTGATAAAATACAAAATATTGCCATCCAAGTTTGGAATAGCCATTTGCTCTACATCAGCAGCACTAAAGTCGGAAGGGGCATTAAACGCAAACGATTGGCTTACCAAGTTTTTTACGTTAGAATACTTCCATTCTTCATGCTTGATTGTTGGGAAACCCAATTGATCGAAGGTTTGCAAAGCCTGCTGACGTACCAAATGAATCGGGCTTTTGGCCTCGCCATTCATTTTGCCCTCAGCATCTTTAAAGTCAGCAATTAATTGTGCCTTCAAATCAGTATTACTATTCATTTTGTTCGATGATTTGATAATTGGTAGATTGTTACAGTACTACCTTTGAGTAAAACGCCTCAAAGATTACCGAAAATTAAGCGCTTACTTCAGCAGCGTCAACTTCAGCTTTAATCCAATCGTAACCTCTTTCTTCAAGTTCAAGCGCTAATTCTTTTGTACCTGATTTTACGATTCTACCTTTATATAATACGTGTACGTAGTCTGGAACGATATAATCCAACAAACGTTGGTAGTGAGTTACTACGATAGTTGCGTTGTCTGGTGATTTCAATTTGTTTACACCTTCAGCTACAATACGAAGTGCATCGATATCCAAACCTGAGTCAGTTTCGTCAAGGATTGCCAACTTTGGCTCTAATACTGCCATTTGGAAAATCTCATTACGTTTTTTCTCACCACCAGAGAAACCTTCGTTCAACGCACGGTTCAACAAAGACTGGTCGATATTTACGTAAGACATTTTTTGCTTGAACATTTTCAAAAACTGAACTGCATCCAATGGTTCTTCGCCACGGTACTTTCTGATTTCGTTTACAGCAGTTTTCAAAAAGTTAGTTGTCGAAACACCTGGGATTTCGACAGGATATTGAAATGCAAGGAAGATACCTTCAGCAGCACGTTCTTCTGGAGCCAAATCCAAAAGGTCTTTGCCAAAGAAATCTACCGAACCTCCTGTAACTTCATAATCTTCGCGACCTGCCAAAACAGAAGCCAAAGTACTTTTACCTGAACCGTTTGGTCCCATGATAGCGTGAACTTCACCAGCTTTAACTTCTAAGTTGATTCCTTTCAGAATTTCTTTTTCACCAATTTTGGCTTGTAAGTTATTTATCTTTAACATTTTCTTGGTAGTGATATTTGACCTATGACAAACGTTGTAGGATTGGCCTCCTCAATCAAAACTTACTGATTATCATTTGAAAGTACACTTTCATCTGTCAGGAGACAACACCTATTTAATTTAGGCACAAAATTAATTATTGGATTTTTCAAATACTATACTTTATTTAGAACAACTCTAAACAAATTGAAAAAGTTTATATTTATCCACATTTTTCTTAAAAAAAATGACGAAAGTCAGTGATTTTTTTTCTGGAATTTTTAAGACTGACATCGGTAAGCTATTTCTTCTGGTTTTTGGTAGGGTAGTTGAGGGAGGGTTAAAGGACAAAAGTGAATGAGTCAAACTTTGTGCCTTTGTAACTCTATGTCTGTTCACTCTACCACTAAAAAAATACTCCATGCCTAATGCCTCCTTGCCTATCCCCTATTTACTGAACCACCACTTTTATCCTATCCACAGGTATTCCACTGAGGTGATAGTCGAGGATATAAATTCCTTGGGGAAGTTGTTTATTGAATGGTGCTTGATATTCGCCTACAGATTGATTTTCGTTGACTACTTCATGTATCTTTTTTCCTGACAAATCGTAAAGATTAATTTCTACTTGACCTTTTAATAATACTTCATATTTGACCTGACTTTGAGAAGATATAGGGTTAGGAAAAATGGTTAAACTTTGTTTAGGCTCAAAAAAGGCTTCTGTTCCAAGTACAAGCGACTTACTTTGAAATTGTCCATCCAGCCATAAACATCTCGAGCGAATCCAATCTTTCATAAAATTTAATTCATCTTGAAAAGTTGTTCCAACGTAATAGTTAGGCCATACTTTTGTTCCTAAAACTCCTGGCCATCTTTTAAAATTACGTGCTACCGCAGGAGCAATAATCGTAGCCGTTGAGTCGATCCATTGATTGATACGGTCTGTGGATAAAATAGATTTTCGAAGTTCCCCCCAACGAGTAGAAGCTTTGGTTCTAAAATCTTCATCTTGCACGAGTTTTGACCACCAAAGAGGAGACAAATAAATGTCGCCCGTTGGAGATGCCAATGCGTTGATTTGATATTGCCAACCTGTAGTTTTGTATCCTTCATAATAATCAGCATTGCCATACGCCAAGTTGTAGTCCCAAGCTGGTCCCATTTTTAGGCGAGCATCTTTACTATCTTTATCCTTGTAGAAATACGTACTGAGTCGATAACCATCAATATTTTTGGTTAGCTCTGTCAAGATAAAATAGTCTACAAAAGAATCCATATCTATCATATTGCGCCAAGCAGCGTCTTTGTCAAGTGCAGTATTGGCATAAAGTTCTTTTTCAAAAGTTGTCATCCAGCCTTTGATATAGGTCAATTGTTTGGAGGTTAAATCGGCATACTTGGGATATTCTACCTGAAAAAGTACACTTGGTGTCCCAATCGTATTCTTCCAAGACCAAGCAGGCGAACCATTAACCTTATCAATTTTAAGGATATACCCACCCGTGAGTGCATCGCCAGTACTATCGGTGGTTTTGATGCTAGAAATATTGACTCTATTTTTATCTCTTTTGATTTTTTCCATGACCAAATACAACCCATCATAACGACCATTCAAGGTAATTTCACAATAACGAGTACGCGTGGCATATCTACCCATACGATTCGAAATATCATAGGTCAAAGCATCTCGCATAAAGGTTTTATCATTGTAGCTGGCATTGAGTACCCAGTCAGATTCTTCGGGCATTCCTAGAAAAGCTATTTTCTGACTTTTTCCTGTTGTATCTGCCCAAAGTTCAAAGCCATAAGGTTTTTTCGGAAAAAAGTCTTTGGAGGTCGACCCTCTTAGTTCTATTCCCAAATATCCATCGTAACCTGTAGGCGTATCGTTGGGAGTATTTACTCGTCCGTTGCCATTATTAATGAGTTGTAATGTGCCCAAAATTTTAGGCTCATCGGGGATGGTTGCGCCATTTTTCGTGGTAATTTTCAGGATAGGTAAATTTGATTGGTCGAGGGTTTGTGCAATAACAAAATGATGACATAATATACCAATGAAGGTTAGAAGGAATAATTTTTTCATAGTTTGAATAGAATAGTTACCCACAAATATAGTCAATATTTTAGCCGAATAGTGATAATCTATCCTGTAGCATCTATTATCTATTAAATATATTTTTAGCAGAATAAAGTCAGTTTTTTTAGGCAAAAAATCGTTTATTTCTGCACCAAAACCACTTTTTTTATTTTTTCAAAAATAAAAGATGACAAAAGGCTTGTATTTAACTAAAAAAACAAGCTAAATTTAAAACCGAACTTTTACCCTAGTGTTGAACTTTATCTATGAACTATTTAACTGACGAGCAAGTTGCTCAACTTGCTCCAGACGCTTCTTCTTTAAAAGCAGGACGAGACTTATCACATGAACCCAAATGGCTCAATTTTCAATCCAATGAACGAGTATTGTGGGGAGAAGTCCAAGGGAGTGGTAAAAACCCTTATCAAACTCAAATTGATTTAACCAATACCGCCTTCAAATGCTCATGCCCAAGTCGCAAATTTCCTTGTAAACATGGTTTAGGTTTATTGTTTTTGGTTGCCAAAAAAAATGGCGAAATCTCTTCAGCCATCGAGGAACCTTCGTGGGTTAGCGAATGGATGAATAAAAGGAGCGCAAAAGTTAATAAACCAGAAGTATCTACCGAAGAAGAAATATCACCTGAAGTGCTATTAGCACAAGCCGAAAAACAAGCACAAGCAAAAGCCAAACGACAAGAAGAACGCTATCTGAAAGTTCAGAATGGTATTGCAGAACTAGAACTTTGGCTTAAAGATTTAGTACAAGCAGGTCTATTGACAATTCCTCAAAAAGGTGCGCATTATTTTGAGCGCATGGCTGCTCGATTAGTTGACTCGCAGGCTACAGGACTTGCAGGATTGGTCAAGTCTTTTAATAAGTTAGATTTCTTTAAAAATGACGACTGGCAAAAAGAATCATTAGAACTCATCTCTAAAATATACTTATTGATTGAAGCATTCAATCGACTAGATCAACTTCCTCCACTGGTTCAAGAAGAAGTAAAAGCAAGAATTGGCTGGAATATCCAAACCAAAGAATTACTGGAGCGTGAAGACATAGAAACCATCAACGATCATTGGTTGGTAATAGGTCGACAAACCACTATAGAAGAAGGTCTGACCATGCAAAAGAACTGGCTCTGGGGGCTCAAAAGTCAAAAAAATGCCCTAGTACTAAATTTTGCCTTTGGCGGGATGGCCATAGAAACACCCATTTTACCTGGTAGTATTGCACACGCAGATCTGGCTTTTTATCCTAGTAATACACCTTTGAGAGCTACAGTAAAAAACTATATCTCGACTGTAGACTATCTACCTGAACCTATCTCTGGACTCAGCTCTTGGAACGAAGCTCACGCGAAAGCAATAGATATTTTGGCACAAAACCCTTGGACAGATACCGTTCCTTTACTGATTGAGCAAGTATGTATCGTTTTTCATCAAGGAAAATATTACCTACAAGATGCACACGAGACCATTCTGAAGATTGATTCGACAGTAAGTAACGAGCAAATCTGGAAACTATTGGCTATCACTGGTGGTAATGCTGTATCACTAATGGTACTTTATCAGTTTGATTCTGTTAGGCCATTGGGTTTAGTTCAAAATTATGAATATCTATTATTGGACTAGCCCAACAGCTTAGAATTATACTTTAAAAATCAACCTTCGACCAACAATATACCGCTATCGATATTATGTATTGGAGTCACCTAAAAAAAACGGCATTATTGGGCACTACCAAAATGCCATTACAGCTTGAGCCATTGCCAGAACCCATACAAAAAGCCCTTGCTGAAGAAAAAAACACAGAGGATCTATTTCTAAAAGCTTCTGCCATGACGCTTTTGTACGAAAAAGCTGGCACTATGCATGAGAAGGTAACTTTTCCCAATCAGGCATTTTCGGAGACTGAAACCTCTGAGTATAGTTCCAAAAACATTCATGCTATCTGGAAAGGCTTTTTGAACGAAGATAAAGTCAACTATTATCTGGTAGAGTATTTACTTCTCCAATGTACACAAAATCAGTTGATTGTACAGGATCATCTAATTGTTCCGATTCTGAACAAATTTTTCACAAAATTCAAATCAAAACTATATCCTGTTATTGGCAAAAAAGGACTTTGGCTAACACAATTCAATCCTGATTGGCAAGATAAGCTTATAGTTGATAATGTATGGACAGAAGGAAAACCCTCTGCTCGAAAGTTATACTTTAGTAAGTTAAGAAAAGAAACGCCCAACGAAGCACTGGCGCTTTTGGAGGCTTCATGGAGTTCAGAAACAGGAAAAGATCTTAAAGATTTTCTGAATGAATTCTTTCATCGTTTATCTAGTCAAGACCTTGATTTTTTGAATAAAGTACACGAAGAGTTAGCCCAAATCAAAAAGCCCAAGGATATTACTTCCGATACGATTAAAATCATTCTTCGCCTAAAGCTAGGTATTTATGGGTGCGACTGGGCCAATAGCGTTGCTAAGCACATCGTAGATTTGCTTCCTAAGTACTTGGATTCAGAGAAAAAACCTGTAGAAATAGCTACATTCTGGGAAGAAACTAAGCTGAGAGAAACCCTCGGAATGCAGCCAATAAGCCCCTATAGAGGTGTTTCTGATGAATTGTATTGGATTTCTGAGACCTTAACTTATCTACATCCACAATACATATTCGATTATTTTGACAACGATATACAAAAGCCTATTCAAAAATTTGTAGATACTCCCGAGTCACTATTGCTCAATGCTTTTTCACAAAGCATGGAACTTGCTACACCTGATCAAATTGATATGTTCCTATCAAGTTGTGACTTTTCAAAATATGCTTGGCATGATTTAATACAATTTCTCAATTGGGAACGACAAGAAGTTCTTTTGATGAAAAATGATTCTATTGATCTTGCGATACTTAAAGATTTCGTCTTATTAAATCCGCATCAAGAATATTCCACAAAATTTTCAACGTACATTTTATCAGTTTTAGCCTCTGTAATTGTTAATCCGCAAACCTTTTACACGTTAATGTACGAGCATGATTTAATGAGTACTCTAGGAAGATGTTTTTCAACTCAGCTTCTAAAACAACTTGATAATTACCCTGAACAAATTCAAACCGAGCCGCACAGAAACATGTGGGAACGCTCCGTAGTAGTTCCTCTAAAATCTTCACTGTATTACAAAAAGATGATTCAAGCGGAATTTTTACAAAAACTATAGCCAATACCAAATTATAACACATAGTTAGATTATAAACCTTCAACACCATGAACGTATTACGTCAACACGCAGAAGAGCAGTTTGCTCATGAATTAGAAGAAATTAGTAAACAAGATAAAAATGTCCGTCCAACCAGTTGGAATCTTTCACCACAGGCGGTTGTACACTACCTAATAGGTGGCAAACTACCGAATGGGTTTGAGGTATCACCCAAATATATCGGTAATCGTCGCTTGATGGAAATCGCTGTAGCCACTCTTACCACCGACCGAGCGCTACTATTATATGGATTGCCCGGAACAGCCAAGTCATGGGTAGCAGAGCATTTGGCAGCAGCGATTTCGGGAAATTCAACATTGCTCGTACAAGGTACGGCTGGAACCAGCGAAGAAGCCATTCGTTATGGTTGGAATTATGCCAAATTGTTGGCAGAAGGTCCAAGCGAAAATGCCTTGGTAACCACTCCAATGATGCAGGCGATGCGCACAGGAAAAATTGCCAGAATTGAGGAATTAACACGTATCACTGCCGATGTTCAAGATACTTTGATTACTATTTTATCTGAAAAAACACTCCCTATTCCAGAGCTAAATATGGAAGTGCAAGCAGTAAGGGGATTTAATGTGATTGCCACAGCCAACAACCGTGACAAAGGAGTAAACGAATTGTCAGGTGCCCTAAAACGCCGTTTCAATACAGTGATTTTACCTGTTCCTGAAACGATGAAGGAAGAGATAGCAATTGTACAACATCGTGTATCTAGCTTACAAAAAGCCCTAGAGCTTCCTGCTGAGGCACCTGCTCTAAAGGAAATTCAACGAATTGTAACTATTTTCCGTGAGTTACGTGCTGGCGTAACTGCCGATGGTAAAACCAAAATCAAAACGCCATCCAGTACCATGAGTACTGCCGAAGCTATTTCGGTAGTAAATAATGGTTTAGCCTTAGCTGCTCATTTTGGTGATGGTCGTCTCAATGCCGAAGATTTGGCTGCTGGTTTGGTTGGTGCTGTGGTAAAAGACCCTATTCAAGATAAAGTCGTTTGGAATGAATATTTGGAAACAGTCATCAAAACACGTGAAGACTGGAAAGACGTGTATCGTGCCTGCAAAGAGATTGTATTGTAATATGTACAATATCTATTCATGACAAACTGAATCTTTAACGCTTAAATCTGCACGCAAAATATGCCCTTAACAATTTTGGGAATACGACATCATGGGGTAGGTTCAACCCAAAATGTAATCGAAATGTTGGAGCAAATCCAACCAGATATGGTACTGGTTGAAGGCGCTCCAGAACTAGATTCGATTATTTCTTGGATTGGTAATGAACAGCTCAGACCTCCCGTGGCTGTACTTGGTTACAACGTAGACGAACCCCAACAGGCTACCTTCTACCCTTTTGCAGAATTTTCGCCTGAGTGGCAAGCTATTCTTTATGCCAACAAACGCCAAATTCCAGTAAGAATGTTGGATCTACCTTTAGCCATAGGTTTTCAACAAAAGAAGAATGAACAAAGAACGGAAAATGATATTGTAGAAGAAACCAATATTGAAGATAACGATATCGAAGATTCCAAGCCATTAGAGCCCCTGCATATTCATCAAGACCCTATTTCTTACTTTGCAGAAATAGCAGGTTATGACAATTCGGAACTTTGGTGGGAGCATCACTTCGAACATAACTATATAGCAAATAGTGCCAAAGAGCATTTTGATGCCGTAATGCTCATGATGACGGAACTTCGCCGTGCCAATATTCCATCGGTATTGGATGAAGAAAATATTGCCCGTGAAGCCTATATGCGTGAGATTATCCGAAAAGCTCAAAACGAACTTTTCGGCAATATTGTAGTCGTTTGTGGTGCTTGGCACGCTCCTGCGTTGCTCGATGTGGACAGCACCGCCAAAGCGGATACGAAACTCTTAAAGTCTTTACCCAAAACTAAAATCAAAGTAGCCACCACTTGGATTCCATGGACAAACGGGCGTTTATCCATGTACTCAGGATATGGTGCAGGTATTACCTCGCCAGGTTGGTATGACTTTTTGTGGAAAAAAGGCAAAAGAAAAGATTTTGCCATAGAATGGCTCAGCCTTGTAGCGAGACTTTTCCGAAAAAAGCAAATTGATATATCTACAGCGCACGTTATTGAGGCATTTCGTTTGGCTGAGACTTTAACTAGTTTACGTGGACTTTCTCGTATTGGCTTACTCGAACTCAACGAAGCTACCCAAACAGTAATGTGTATGGGCGATACAGTTTTATTGAGTTTGGTCAAAGATAAACTTATCGTGGCCAATCGCTTGGGCGAAGTTCCCGACGAATTACCGAAAGTTCCTCTTCAACTTGATTTTGAAAAGTTGGCAAAAAGTAACCGTTTGGCACTTACAGCCGAAAAGAAAGATTATGAATTAGACCTTCGAAAAGAGCTAGATCTCAATCGAAGTAAAATGATTCACCGACTGGATATTTTGGAAATCAATTGGGGACAAAAAGTCTATGCCCGTAGCAAAGGAACATTTAAAGAAGCATGGACCTTGTCATGGAAACCCGAAATGTATTTGGCTTTGATTGATAAAGCAGTTTGGGGCAACACGCTTGAAGATACTTGTACAAAATACTTGATTGACACTAGTCAAAAATCACAAAATATTGGAAAAATTGCTGAGAACATCCAAAAGGCAATACCTGCCGAGCTGTTTGTAGCAATTGAATTTTTGCTTAAAAAAATTGACGAAGTTGCTGCCATTTCTGCCGATATCTTAGACTTAATGACCGCGCTTAAGCCTATGGTGGAAATCAGCAGATATGGAAACGTTCGCAAAACTGATTTAGGTGCAATTCGTCAGATTGTGGATGCTCTCCTCACCCGTATATGTATAGGTTTGCCAAATGCCTGCTACGGACTCGATGATGACAATTCGCGAAAAGTATTCGAGCATATCAAACAAGTAAATGAAGCAACTAAGCTAATCGAAAATGAAGACTTGACACAGTTATGGTTTGATACGCTTAAAAAACTTTTGACCAAAGATGGCGTTCATGGTATCATTCAAGGCTGTACTTGTCGCTTATTACTTGATGTTCAAGAAATTAATACTGAAGAAACCGCAGAGCGATTTGCTTGGGCTTTGTCACAAGGACAAGAACCCAATTTTTCGGCAGGTTGGCTCGAAGGATTCCTCAAAGGAAGTGGTATGATTTTAATCTACGACCATGTCCTATGGAACCTCCTCTACAAATGGGTAGCTGAGCTACCTCAGGAATACTTTACGGAGCTATTACCCATTTTACGACGTACTTTTTCACAATTTGAACCTAACGAACGAAAACAACTAGGAGAAAAAGCCAAAGCTGGCACTATTATTCAATCACTAGAATTTACCACTATTAACGAAAATTTTAACCCTCAATTCGCCGAAAGCGTACTGCCTATGTTAGAAACGCTTTTGGGTATTAATCCACTATGAAAAATTTAGAGAAATTAGAAATCTTTATCGAAAATCTAAAAAAATCAGTTCATGCATACGCCCGTGTTGAAGCTGATAGCTGCATCGAATATCTGAGAAGTGACGACCCTACGATTCCAGTACCTCCTATACAAAACTACTGGGTAATCACAGGGTTTGAGCAGTTATTGGGCAATGTAGACGAATGGGATGAATGGGAAGAAAAAATCATGGCATTGATGACTCAACCTTCCAATTGGAATGAACCTCAAGCATTGGGATTTTCCACCTACGGTGGCTTTCGTGATTTTACTGATTGGGTCAGCAAACAAATACTACGTAGCAAGAATAATCTTGACATAACCAAAATCCTCCAACTAGCAAGTCGTTTTATTACCGATGAAGCATTCCTAATTTACTTTTTAAATACAAAGACATTTTTTGTTGATGGAAACCAAAATTTGACAAAATGGGGAAATTATCTTTTGCTCAATAATCAACACTATAATCCAATTTTGCTGAATACCAGTATAGAAGCTAATGAGAAAACCCTCCTAGTAATGTTTCTTTTATCCTCTAAGCAAAATGAATTTTTATCGTCAACAATCGACTCATTGATTGTTGATGATAATATTTTGAATATCACCGATTTGCTACTTAATGAGGATTCAACAAAATATGAACCACTCATCTTCACTAAATGGCAAAACCTAAAGAATAGTTATATATTCATTAAACTGTATGAATTTTTGGCGAACAAGTTTCCCGAAAAATATAACCCACTTGAATTAGATGCCATTCAAAAAACACTTACCATCGAATTGAATTGGTGTAGTACCAACTATGCCAGTCTTTACTGTTATGGGCCTGAGCCAATCACTGTGTTAGCTCACTGCTTTAATTTTTTGGTAAAAAAAGAAACTCAGGAAACTAAAAAACGATTCCAAAGCGAACTACAAAATATCTACTCAATACCTGTTGACCTTTTAGTAGCGATAGCAAACGAATTGAAAGAAGATGGTTTAGATATTTTAATAGAAGCCCTACAACAAGACCCGAATAATCTTTACTGGAATGATAAAGATTTCTTCAAAAAATACTTCAAAATCGTTGAAGCACTTGATTTCCGCTCACACCAAGAATATTTCTGGGATTTGAGTAAAAACAAATCGAAAGAGTTACGAAGATTAGGTGCTGGTCTATTGAGTAAATTAGGCAATGAAGCCATTCCAAACGCTTCTGAACTAACAAAGTCTAAAAAGTTGGAGGCTAGACAAATGGGCTTTCTGATTTTATCCCTTATCAATACCGATGAATCAAAAGTCATTTTGGTTGAACTTTTGGAACAAGAAAAGAATGATGAGGCTCGTGATATTATTCTGGAATCATTGCGTCACTTAGTTAGTAAACAAAATTCTTTAGCAGAAATTAATACCAAAATAGCATTTGCTCAAAAAAGAGCTAAGCTCAATGCTCCATTAACGCCATGGCTCGACGAAAAGGTGCTTCCTCCACTATACTTCAAAGATGGTACCCAGCTAAGCGTTGAGGCGTTTCGTTTCTTACATTATCGTATGAGTCGTGCCAAAGAAATTCGCCTCGATATAGAAGCAAAATTACTTATTGAGCATTTGGATACTGACAAAAACTACGAATATGCCGCTAGTTTATTGGATGCCTATTTTGTCAATGGAGCACTAGCTAATTTCAAATTCTGTTTGACGCTCGCTAGTATTTTTGGAGATACTACTGTCATCCGTCAATTGCGTAATAAGGTGCAAGAATTTGCCGATAACAATCGTGGTAAAATGGCGGAATATGTCGTAAAAGCATTAGCGCTCAATGGCGGAACACAGGCATTGCGTCATGTGGAGTACTTTTCTAGAAAATATAAAAACAAAAATAAAAACGTTGGCGCTGCCGCAACCGAGTCGTTTACCATTGTTGCCGAAGAGCTGGGAATATCTCCATACGATCTAGCCGACCAAATCATTCCTGATTTTGGCTTTGAAGGATTGTTTAAAACCTTTGAAGTTGAAGGACAAGAATATCGTGCCTTTGTGAATCAAGATTTTAAATTCCTTTTCTTAAATGAAGATAACAAAACGCTAAAAGCGCTTCCTAAAGGAACGCCAGTGGATTTACAAGAGGAATTTAAAGAGATAGGAAAGGAAATCAAAGACATCGTGAAATCTCAAACACCTCGTTTGGAGCAATACCTCATTATTCAACGTCAATGGGATACTGAAAAATGGCAGAGCCTTTTCCTGAATAACCCCATTATGTTTGTCTATGCAACGAGGTTAATTTGGGGTGCTTTCAACGATCAAAAGCAATTGTTATTTACCTTCAAAGTGCAAGAAGATCAAACGTGTATCAACCAAGATGGTGACGAGGTAACGTTTGAAGAAGGACAAATGATTCGAATGGTGCATCCACTAATTCTTGAGACGGAGACCATCAACTATTGGTCAGAAGTATTAGAGGATGAAGGGCTATCACCTGCATTTTTACAACTCAATCGTGAGGTAGTCAATTTTGACCCTGCGGATAAAGGAACCCTTATTTCCTCAAAGTACAGAGGCATTGAAATGTCAGGATACACCTTCGTGTCTGTACTTGAAAAAAGAGGCTGGTTTAGAGGTTCGGTTGTCGATGCAGGCTTCATCAGCAATTATTACAAAAACTTTGCTGAAGAAGGTATCACAGCCATTATTACACAAGAGGGAGATATATGTGTAGGTTATCTGGACTCCATCGGAGGAATTGGCAACCTTATGTTTGTAAAATACGGTAGTGTCGACTTTGGAAGTTATACATATGATGAACCAGGGCACACAAACGACCCAAGACTAATTCCTTTTGAACAAATCTCCCCTATCATTTACTCTGAGGTAATGGCAGATATGCAGTTTTTCAAAGAAAATGATACTAGACAAAACAGCGGTAATTTAAATCCATCTCTATAAATGGGCTACAAAATACTCTCGAGTAATATTCTTCCGTATTATTACACATTTTGCAACGTGGCTTTTCTCATTTTAAAGCTTACCTTGACTTTTTCACCAAGGTAAGCTCTATTAGTCATAAGAATTTAATACCACAAACAAAAAATTTAACCATCAACGCACCGAAAGTGTATCGACTATTTTGGAGGTACTTTTAGGCATTACACAATCATGAAAAATACTACAGCACTTGAAACGTACATCGCCAACACCAAAGCTCTACCCTTGTATCAAAAGGAAACACAAGAATATGACAAACTCCTCAACTATCTAACTGGTTATACGGATGAAGTTCCTGAAATTAATGTACGCAGCATAGAAATACTTTCCCTAGAAACTCTTCTGGGATCTATTGAAGAATGGGATGAATGGGAAGAGAGAGTAGTAGGATTGAGACATACAAAACATTGGTTTTTATCTATTCCAAAAGCCAATAGCTACATGCCTAAACCTGAGTACTTATTTCAAGCATTATTATCATGGGCAAATGCACAGATTTCTGAAGATACTCGTCTATCCAAAATAGATAGCATCCTTACTAAAATAAATAACTACACAAACGACTTTGGAGGATTGATATATTGGATGTCAAAAGTTCAACCTCTTGTAGTTAATGATAAGCCTACAGCGCTAGGTGAATATGTTTTAGAAAATACAGATGCTAATTTGATTTCCCTAAATGAGGCATTTTCTTTGGATTATCACTCTTTACTTGATTTGTTTCTTGTTAAAAGACCAGATTTAATAGAACTTTTCTTGAAAGATTTTCATCGAAATCTTGTTCCTCAGGCTAACTTATGGAGTAGAAACCAAGACAGCAAGCTAAAAAATGCCTTTAAATATATAGAAACCATTCTAGCTTATCAGGGAGAGAAATATGGTTCCATATTCGAGAATATATTTCATAAAACAGAAGACAATGAGTCTAAATGGAAACTGTTTCAATTGTTACTAAAGTATATACCCAATCAAATTCAAACTTATCAAGAATCATATTACAATGATATTTTTGAAAAGCAAGCACAGTATTTTATCAATAGTAATCATTATTTGATTGATGAATATTCCTCAAAATCTTATTTGAGGATTTGTATACCTTACTTATCAAACTTGAACCCAGCAAAGTATAAGCCCATAATCAGTGATAGACTCTTCAAGATGTCAAAACATCATTTCTTACCTTACGATGTTATTGACGTAATTACTGAAATATTGGATAGAGAGGATGTTGAAAAAATTTACACCAATATGGTACAGTTCAATCGATTTTCTCCCAAACAATTACAATATTCATTGAATTTAGTCCAAAAATTAGATTACCACACGTACTTACCACAGATTTGGGACATCAGTAAAATAAACTCTATAGAGCTTAATCAAGTAGCAGGTAAGTTTTTAGCAATACTTGGTAATGATGCTATTCCGCAAGCAACAGAACTTCTAAGTTCTAAAAAGGCCTATACAAGACAAATGGGAATGAGTCTACTAGAATCATTGGATACTGTAGAGACCAAAAAGATAATCTATAACTTCTTGGAACTGGAGCCTAACGATGATATTCGAGATAGTTATACCGAACTACTGAACCAGATGATTAGTAAACCATGTACAATTGAGGAAATTAGGGCTAAAATTGAATTTGCGGAAAAAAGAATAAAGCTATCGACTCCACTAGCGCCATGGTTGGATGACAAAGAAATATCTCCTTTATACTTTAAAGATGGAACTCCTTTGAATACTAATGAGATAAGATTTTTGTACTATCGCATGAGTAGAATCAAAGAAATTGGTTTTGACTTTGAAGCAAAATTACTACTAGAACATATCGATATGAATCGAACAAACGAATATGCAAGTAGTTTGATTGATACATTTTTTAGCAATTGGGCACCTGCCAATCTTAAGTTTTGTCTAACCTTAGCAAGTACAATGGGTGATGCCAGTGTTATTCGTACACTTAGAAAAAAGGTATTTGAGTTGACTGAAAGTAATCGTGGAAAAATGGCGGAGTACGTAGTAAAAGCCATTGCTCTCAACGGAAGCACGCAAGCCCTACGTGAAGTTGAATATCTTTCCAGAAAATTTAAGTCTAAGTACAAAAACATTGGAAAAGCAGCTATAGAGGCATTCGAGCTAGCCGCTGAGGAACTAAACATGGACCCTTATGACCTAGCCGATCAAATTGTTCCTGATTTTGGGTTTGAAGGATTGTTTAAAACCTTTGAGCTAGATGGTCAAGAATATAGAGCATTTATTAATCATGATTTTAAAATCTTATTTTTAAATGAAAGCAATAAAACACTAAAGTCTTTACCTAAAAGCGCCCCTCTTGAATTACAGAATGAATTTAAAGAAATGGGGAAAGAAATAAAGGAGCTTGTAAAATCTCAAACCTACCGTTTGGAGCAATATCTGATTATTCAGCGTCAGTGGGAAACTGAAAAATGGCAGAACCTCTTCCTCAATAACCCCATGATGTTTGTTTATGCAACCAGATTGATTTGGGGAGCATACAACGAGCAAAAACAATTGTTATTTACTTTCAAAATACAAGAAGATCAAACCTGTATCAATCAAGATGGTGATGAGGTAGAATTTGAAAATGGGCTTTTTGTAAGAATTGTACATCCTATTGATCTTACCAAATATACTATTGACTATTGGTCGAAGACACTTAAAGATGAAAACCTACAACCTGCATTTTTACAGCTAGATCGCAATGTTTTTAATTTCAACGAAAAACATAAAGGATACAAAATTTCTACGAATTATAGAGGCATAGAGATGTCTGCTTATAGGCTCTTATCCTGTCTTGAAAAAAGAGGGTGGCTCAGAGGCTCGGTGGTAGATAATGGACGTATTGGCAATTACTATAAGGATTTTGCTCAAGAAGGTGTTTCAGCGGTATTTGCTCAAGAAGGAGAAATTGGTATTGGTTTTATGGAAGGTAATGCAATAATAGGAAATATGATGTTTGTCAAAAGTGGCAGCATTAAATTTCGTACTGGTCCAGATGAACCTACACATGAGAGTGACCCAAGACTAATTCCCTTTGAACAAATCTCCCCTATTATGTACTCAGAGGTAATGGCAGATATGCAGTTTTTCAAAGAAAATGATACTAGACAAAACAGCGGTAATTAAGTACTATGACAGACGAAAAAGAATCACTCCGACGCTGGCGCCTTATGTTAGGAGGCGATGAAGCTGATGGCACCCAATATCAACTGTCTGATTTAGACAGTCAGATTGATGCTGCCCTCTCGGCTCTGTATGACTTTGAAAGAAAACGAAGCTTTAATTATGGACAAAATGGAGGAGGCGCAGGAGGAAATAGTAGCTCCAGTCCTTCTGTGGCACGTTGGTTAGGGGATATTAATAAATATTTCCCTCAGTCGGTAGTGCAAGTGATGCAAGGTGACGCCTTAAAGCATCCTGAGTTACAGCAAAAGCTCATGCTAGAACCAGAAATTTTGGAAAAAGCTACGCCCAACGTGCATTTAGTTGCCAGTTTAATGGAACTAGGCAAATTAATCCCTTCCAAAACCAAAGAAACTGCTCGTAGAGTAGTGCAACAGGTAGTAGAGGTGTTAATATTAAAATTAGAGCAAAAAACGATACAAGCTATTACAGGCGCTATCAACCGAAGCGTTCGTAATAATCGTCCTCGCTATAATGAGATAGATTGGAATACAACTATTCGAAAAAACCTCAAAAACTATTTGCCCGAATACAAAACCATTATTCCAGAAATTAGAGTAGGTTTTGGACGTAAAAACAAACGATCTTTAAAAGATATAGTTTTGTGCCTTGATCAAAGTGGTTCAATGGGCGCCTCTGTTGTCTATTCAGGCATATTTGGTGCAGTTATGGCTTCGTTACCACAAGTAACAACCCAAATGGTGGTATTTGATACTGAAGTGGTTGATTTGACAGAAGATTTGAAAGACCCTGTAGACTTGCTCTTCGGAGTACAACTTGGTGGAGGTACCGACATCAATAAAGCTCTCGGATATTGTCAAGAAATTATTACGAAGCCCGACGATACCATTCTGATTATGATTACGGATTTGTATGAAGGAGGTAATCAAGCACAGATGCGCAAACGTATAGTGGAGCTCAGTGAGTCGGGGATTCAAATAATTTGTCTGCTAGCTTTAGACGATTCGGGTGCACCTTCTTTTGACAAAGACAATGCTAAATTTCTCTCCAACGTGGGAGTTCCTGTCTTTGCTTGCACACCAGATTTGTTTCCAGATATGATGGCAGCTGCCATTAACCGACAAGATATGAGTACATGGGCAAGCCAAAATGACATCGTTCTGAAAGGATCAAATTCATAAGCAATCGAAACGCCACCTAGTTGGTAGGTGGCGTTATAAGCTAAAAATCAAGCCTTTACAGGATAGAGTTTTTCTCCATAATTAAGAGTGTCAACTTTAATATTTGAAGCCCTTTACCTTCAAATAATTTCTACAAAAAAAAAACATAGCAAAATACACTCTGGCACGGTTTTAGAGCAAATAGTCTAAAATTGCCGCACTTCAATTTCGTACTAATTTTAGTATGCTTATCCTCTATTATCCTCACTCATTCAAAACTCCTGCGTATAGTCATAATTTAAGCCTCAATGGCATAATTTTTGCTCCTTTTTAAGCAAGCAACCGCCAGTTGTATTCAAAAAATCAAAATTTCCTAAGTAGAAAACATCTCCGCCAACCAAAGAGCAATCTCTCGATTGTGACTTTGACTGTATTTCTATGTGGGCTGTAAAAGGTGTTTAATTCAATTAATTTTATGCTCATGAACAAGTTTACCCAAGTAGTTGTGGTACTGTGTATTTCTATACTCAGTATCTTTCAAACACATGCGCAGGTGAAAACATTGGAGAATAATAAAATCCCGATGGATCCAATCGTTGGAACTGGCGTTACCATTAACTCCTCGCTATCTCTTACTGGTGGCGCAACAAACACTTCAAACGTCGTAAATGGCGACCTTCGTGATTTTGCTACAATCGATTTAACACTCTCTCTTCTAGGCGGTGGTGTTGGTCTAACCGTACAAGATGCTAAACAATACTATCCCGCTGGTAATGTTGTAGGTTTTGTGGTAGCTCCTGGAGCTGGTTTACTCTCAGCTTCCGTTTTATCAAACATCTCAATCAAAACATACCGAGATGGTACGCTTCAAGAAACAGCTACTTTATCAGGAGGTTTATTGAATGCTTCCGTACTAGGTGGTAGCATTGGAAAGCAAATTTTAAGTTTCACTACTACAAAAGACTTTGACCAAGTTCAATTGTTCTATAGTGGTGGTGCGGTTGGTTTATTCAATAGCTTAAATGTATATTATGCTTTTGAAGGCCCTGCGGCAACAACTAATTTAGATTGTGCTGACAAATGGGTGAATGGTGGAACAGGGAGTTATACTGTTAATGGAGCAACGACAAGTTCTATCCCTCTGGTTGGGGGTCTTACATGTGTTGGTGGCGTTTCTAACGAAAACAACGTAATTGATGCTAATACGACCAATAATGCAGATTTAACGATATTGGTTGGAGTTGCTTGTTCAAGCTATATTGAAGTAGCAAGCGCTACCGCAAGACCAGCAGGTAGTGAGGCAGGTTTTGTTATTTCAGATGGTAACACGCTTATTGACTTAAGCTTATTCAGTAATTTGAAAATTCAAACTTATAACGGCTCTATCCTTCAAGAAACTATTACTGGTAACAGTTCAACAATAAAGCTTGGGTTGCTTGGAAATTCTAACAAATATGAGTTCGGCTTTAAAACTACTAAAGCCTATAACAAAATTAGAATTACAGCAAATGGAGGATTATTGTCTGTAGCAACTAATATAAAGGTATTTTATGCTTATTCTAAGCTTGATACCGATAATGACGGATTTGCAGATTGTATAGACAAGTGCCCTACAGGGCCTGACTATTTTGATGAAGATGGAGATGGTCGTCCAAACGGTATACCTTGTGATAAAAATGAAATCAATGTTTCCATTGCAAAAACAAGTAGCAATAATGGAGCACCTGTTCCACTAGGTTCACAAGTTACTTATACAATAAAAGCGACAAAAGCTGCGGGAACAGAAGACCCTACGGGTTTAGAAATTACAGATTTACTTCCATCAACAGTAACGTATGTTTCTCACTCAGCTGAATCTGGAACAACCTATGATAAAACAACAGGTAAATGGTATATCGGTAGTTTACTAAGTGGCGATAAAACAGAAGTAACCCTTACTATTACAGTTACAGCAAATGCTGAGGGTATTACTTACAATACAGCAACTGTTACTGCGAGTGATAACAACGTGAACAGAGGTAAAAACTCAGATACAAATTGTTTCACTGTTCCTGCAAAACTTTGTACTGGAGAAACAAGGACATTACGTGTACCTAGTACATACACTAACTATCAATGGAAAAGAAACGGAGTAAACATACCGGGTGAAACAAAAGATTCATTAGTAGTAAGAGAGGCTGGCGAGTATACCATTTCATTAGATTTAGTTGCTGGTTGTCCGACTGGTAACTGTTGTCCAATCATCATTGAAATGGCACCACTTCCTGAACTATTAGCTACAGCACAACCAACTAAAGGTTATTGTACAGGAGCAACTATCAATTTAGGTGTAACTACTACTAATACTGTTAGTATTTCATGGGCTGGTCCAAATAATTTTACCTCTACCGTAGCGAATCCAACTATAAGCTCAGCAAGTGCTGTAAATGCAGGTGTTTATACCATCACGGGTACATCATCTTTGGGTTGTACAGCAACAGCTACAGTTCAGGTAAATGTTAATCCTATTCCAACAGCTACAGCAAATGCTCCACTTCAAGTTTGTTTGAATGGTACAGCTAATCTTTCGGTAAGCAGTAATCCAGCTGGCGCAAGCTACTCATGGTCAGGTCCTGCAGGATTTACTTCTACAGCTGCCAACCCTACAATTGCATCTGTAACAAATGCTAATGTAGGAACTTATTCTGTAAGTGTAACTGATATCAACGGTTGTACAGCAACAACAACTACTTCAATCAGTCTATACTCTGCTCCAGATGTGAAAATTACTCCAACAGCATTGGCTGTCTGTGAGCAATCTCCTATTACTTTGACAGCTTCAGGTGCATCAACGTACTCTTGGACAGGTCCAAATGGATTTACTTCTACTTCGGCAAACCCAACAGTAACAGCAAGTGCTTCGATGACTCAACACGCAGGTGTCTATACTGTAACAGGTGTTAGTGGTGATAACTGTAGTGCTATTGCTACTGTAAACGTAATGGTGAATCCTAAACCAATGGTTACTGCAACTACAGTAGTAGCGGTTAACTGTTCGGGTGTACCACTTACTTTAAGTGCGACAACAGACGGAACAAGTCCTTCATATTCTTGGACCGGACCAAACAGCTTTACTTCAACAGCTGCAAGTCCAGTAGTTTCTGCAACTGCAACAGCTGCTATGAGCGGAACTTATACGGTTACGGTAACAGATAGCAAAGGTTGTATTGGTACGGCATCAGTTGCTGTAACAGTTAACCCTGCTCCTACTACGACAATCACAGGTGGTCCAACAATTACAGTATGTTCTACCACTCCAATTGCCTTTACTCTAGGTGGAAAACAAGCAGGCGAAACTTACGCTTGGTCTGGTCCAAACAGCTTTACTTCAACCGCAGCTGAACCAACTGTAACAGCATCAGCAACTGCTGCTAACCAAGGTGTTTATACTGTTGTAGTAACTAGTCCATTGGGATGTAACCAAACAGCAACAGTTAGTGTAACTGTAAATGCAACTCCTGTTGGAACTACTGAAAACAAAGAAGTTTGTGCAGGTACTCCTGTGACATTGACTGCTACAGGTGGAACTTCATATCTGTGGGATACTGGTGAAACAACAGCATCGATTTCAGTGACTCCTATGTTCTCTACAACATATCGTGTAACTAAATCTTCAGCTCAAGGATGTTCTATCGAAGATACATTTAACGTGACTGTTAAAGCAGCTCCAATTTCAGCAGGGGTAGTTACAATTTGTAACGACAATGGTACTCCAGGAACTGGTGCAGATGATAAGTACACTCTCACATTAAACCCAACTGGCGGTAGTGGAACAACATATACAGTATCAGGTGGTATTACATCGGCTTCTCCACTAAATTATGGTGCTACATCAAGTGTATTTGGTCCATTCCAAATCAGTGATGGCCCTAAAACAATTACAATTACTGATGCAAATGGATGTTCGTTGAACAACGTGACGATCACGCCTCCAGCGACATGTTCATCTTGTCCTCAAGTTTGTGTGCCGATTACAATTACAAAAGTGAGATAGTATAAATCTTATTTTGCGAGATAAATACAAAAGGGAGCCTGCATTAGGCTCCCTTTTTGTTGTTTGAGTAGAGCTCAATTAATTTTACCCACAATACCTTACTAGTTCAAGACTTAGTCTTGGACTTATTTTTTTATACAGTTTATAAACTGAAGCAAAAGATAGTCCGAGACTAAGTCTCGAACTAGGCAATAATGCAATTATATTTTGTACGATTACTTAGATGAAAGTAAATTATGCCATAAACAAAAAGTGTAAAAGTACTTATTTTCCAAAGTCCAATCATGCAAAAACGGTATGAATCGGCATGGAGAAAACACAAAATGACACATCACTTTCAGATTATTTGAAAGCTAGAATTTCAACAGAATAATAACTTGGGGAAATATTTTTATAGAAGATATTAAGACAAGAAATAAATAGCAAAAGGGAGTCAAGTCTCGAATTGTAGTAAGGTTAAAAAACATTCAATACCGTGCAATTAAACCGCCTAATTACTGCTTATTCGAATGCGTCATGAGCAAATGACTTATTACCATTAATACTATCAATCCAAGTAACTTCCCTCCCGTGCCTATATAGATACCTAAACTTACGAAAGAATTTACAAATTGGATTCAGCTTATATCCTAGAATTTCTTGTAAAAAGGACATCTAGGATGCATCCCTAAGCGTATTTTCTACGAATACCCTACTATTATTTTCTTTTACACAGAAAAAACTTCGATTATATAATTTTCATCTTTTGTCAAAGATTATAGGCCATTCTGAAAATCTATTCAGCTTTGAAATGAAAAATTCGTTATGTTTTTCTCTCGACTTGACTTTGTAGAAAAAAAATCGTTTATTGCGAAAAATGAGTTTTTTACCATTTTTTACCTAAAAAGCAATAAACTTCAAAGACAATCAAATTATGGAAAAGTCTATCAATGTTTCATCGGAAGTAGGAACGCTAAAGAGGTTATTGATTCATAGCCCAGACAGTGGATTAGGGAAGGTTATTCCTTCAAAAGCTCAAGATTGGCTCTTTGAAGATATAGTGCATCTGGACACGATGCGAAAAGATGAATATGATTACTACGTAAAAACATTACTTTACTTCCTCGACCCAGCCAAAATTAAAGGTCGCTTGCACGAAATAGATGCCGATACCTCCAGAGAATTCTTCAAACCAGAAAGTCCTCATTATTTCAAATCAGATAAAGTAATCGAAGTTCAAAGGCTTTTGGCAGAAGTTTTAGACAACTCTATTATAAGGACACGACTTGTAGCTGCCGTTTGTGCGGTTGAACATTGTTCGTTTGCTATTCAAAATACATTATTGAATTACCCTTCCACCGAACTGGCCAAAACGCTTATCTCAGGCATGACGCCCGAAAAAGACATGCTTTTTGCGCCTATTCCCAACTTTATCTTTACTCGTGATATTGGGATTACCATCAACAACTATTTATTGCTTAATAAACCAGCCAAAATAGCGCGTACCCGCGAAGCTTTGTTGATGCAATATGTTTTCTTTAATCATCAAATTTTTGAAGAAATACGTAGCAATATCATCGAAATTCCCGACAATGAACATCAGTTCTTAATGCCCGATGACCAAAAGTCAGATACCATTGCCACTCTCGAAGGTGGCGACGTCATGATGGTGGCGCCTAACCACTTATTGATCGGTATTTCGGAAAGAACTACAGTGTATGCTGCCAAACAAGTCATTGAAGCTCTTTTTGAAAAAGATATAGTTGAGAAAATTACCTTGGTAAAAATTCCGAAAAAACGTGACTACATGCACATTGATACGGTTTTTACACAGGTCAAAAGAAATATCTGGGTATTACTCGGCTCACTTGGAAAACAAGCTAAGCAAGAAAATGAGATATTCGTAAAAGCTGGTTTAATTAAAGCTAAGGTGAAAGACGAATTACGCATTATACAATTCCGCAAAGATGCCAAAGAACCACGTGTAATTGATTATTTGGAAGATTTGTTGACAGAAATTTCGGTGAATGATTTAGGCTGTATGCCTCTCGATGTACAATTTGTGTATTCTGGAAATAATGAATTCCCTTACGGTGACCGCGAGCAGTGGACAGATTCTTGTAATTTGTTGGCACTCAAAGAAGGAGTCGTAATCGGTTATGATAGAAACGACAAAACCCTTGAAGCCTTTAAGGCATTAGGCTTTGAAGCTATCAAAGCAGCTGATTTGATTCAAGAATTTGAGAGTGGTCGCAAGTCGCCAGAGAATATGCAGAATACTTTTATTCTACTTCCTTCAGCAGAATTATCGCGTGCTCGTGGTGGTTCACACTGTATGTCAATGCCAATTCTGAGAGAGGGATTTTAGCAATGTGTCAGCAATGAACAATCAGCTATCGGAAATTGCTAAAGAAGTGGTAGAAACATCTTTCCTGAATGCCGATAGCTCATTGCCGAAAGCACAATAGGCAATCTTTTTTGCGTGCTAACGGCTACACTACTTACAAATAAACTACTTTGCAACAAACAAAACGAATCAAACTATGCGCTCACAAACAACTTCAAATATCTTGATGATTCGTCCTGTACGATTTGGCTTTAACGAACAAACAGCCGAGTCAAATGCATTTCAGGATAAAGCTTTTGGTCAACAAACGCAAGATACTGCCCAAGCCCAAGCGTTAGGTGAATTTGATGAAATGGTGGCTCGTCTCCGCAAACATGGTGTCAATGTCATTGTAGTCGAAGACACACCTGAGCCGCATACACCTGATTCGATTTTTCCTAATAATTGGGTTTCATTTCACAATAACGGTACGGTCATCGAGTATCCAATGCAGGCTCCCAATCGGCGATTGGAAAGACGTCAAGACATAGTTAACCTACTGGAAAAAGATTTTTATATCAACCGAAAAATTGATTTATCCTATTTTGAAGAAAAAGGTGAATACCTAGAAGGAACAGGCTCGATGGTACTCGACCGAAAATTTAAAGTAGCCTATGCGTGTTTGTCGCCACGAACCAATGACGCGGTTTTAACTGAATTCTCAATTCAGATGAATTATGAAATTGTAAAATTCACGGCAGTAGATGGCGCTGGAAAGCAAATTTACCATACCAATGTCTTGATGTGCATCGGCGATATGTTTGCCGTGATTTGTCTGGAAGCAATACCCGATTTGGATGAACGTTTGATGGTTAGAAATTCACTAGAAAGCAGTGGTAAGCAGGTGATTGAAATTACCCTAGACCAAATGAATCAGTTTGCAGGCAATATGCTTGAAATTCGTAGCGAAAAAGGAGACCGATACTTGGTTATGTCAGATGCCGCTTATTACTCGCTTACACCAGCACAAACCAAAATTTTAGGCGATTATTGTACCATTCTACACTTCGATTTGAGTATGATTGAAGGAAATGGAGGAGGTTCGGCTCGTTGTATGATGGCAGAGGTTCATTTACCTATGAAATAGATTTTCGGAACTTTTCGATTACTTTTGTGGTTCAAAAATCATAACAACTTGTTTTTCCTAAAATCGATATAGCATCATGGTAACAGTAACAGATATAGCAGCAGAAAAAATCAAAGAATTGCGTGATAAAGAAGGTTTAAGTAACAACTACAACGTACGCGTAGCCGTACAAGGCGGTGGTTGCTCAGGCTTGATGTACGACCTCGACTTTGCTTCTGAACCACAAGCCAATGATATGGTATTTGAAGACAAAGGGGTAAAAATCATGATTGACAAAAAATCCATTCTTTATCTTGCAGGTACAGAATTAGATTTTTCTGACGGTTTGAATGGCAAAGGTTTCCAATTCAAAAACCCTAATGCAACTCGTACTTGTGGTTGCGGCGAAAGTTTTGCAGTATAGCATTTAGTGAATTGTGATTGAGTGAATGAGTGATTATTTTTAATATAATTTTCACTTGTATAGACGCAATGCTTTGTATTTTAAAAGGTATTTTCTGAAATATAGTAACAAAAAAGGGTGCGAAAATTAATTTTCGCACCCTTTTTTTATGAAGTTAATTAGGCTTCCCTTTTAGAGTATAAACAATTGATTATCAGGCATTTTTATCAAAAAGCAATCCCCGAAAATGCACAAAT
>NZ_JAAALB010000180.1 GCF_009905545.1 Cellulophaga sp. BC115SP
TTACAACCTACATAATAAGTAGTCGTTGCCGTAATGCTTGGTGCGTAACTTGTGCCTGTTGTCAATACACTTGTCGATGTCTGACTTGCATACCATTGTACTGTTTGCCCTGATGAACATACTGCACTTAAGTTTACTACACCGCTACCACATACTGCGCCATTCGTAACATTACTTGAGCTTGGTGCTGGTAGGTTTGGATTTACTGTACCTACTACACTTTGACGGGTTCCTGATGTTGTTTCACAAGTTGTTGTGTTGTCTTTACAGCCTACATAATAAGTTGTCGTTGCTGTCAAACTTGGACTGTAGCTTGTACCTGTTGTCAACACACTTGTTGAACTCTGACTTGCATACCATTGTACTGTCTGACCTGTTGAACATGTTGCTGTCAAAGTCACTACACCAGCTTCACATCTTGAGGCGCCTACTACATTACTTGAACTTGGTGCACTTGGAATTGGGTTAACTGTTCCTATTACGCCTTGACGTGTTCCTGTTGCTGTTTCGCAATTCGTTGTGTTATCTCTACATGCTACATAGTAGGTTGTCGTTGCCGTGATACTTGGTGCATAACTTGTGCCTGTCGTCAATACACTTGTTGATGTTTGACTTGCATACCATTGTACTGTTTGACCTGATGAACATACTGCACTTAAGTTTACTACACCGCTTCCACATACTGCGCCATTCGTTACATTTCCTGAACTTGGGGCACTTGGGATTG
>NZ_JAAALB010000182.1 GCF_009905545.1 Cellulophaga sp. BC115SP
GATGTAAGAGGGTGTAGTAAGAATTATACTGTTACTATTATTCCCAAAAATTCAAAAATAACTTTTGATGTCAATAAGTCATTTCCAAGTACCTGTAATTCTAATGATGGAGTCATTACTATAACGAATGTACAAGGAGGTCGAAATGGATACAACTATCAATTGTCAACCCAACAGACAGCTTCACCTAATTCGCAATTTTCGGGTCTATTCTCAGGGACGTATGTGGTTACCGTTAGCGATGAGCTGTGCTACTATAGAAAAAATATTGACCTCTCTGCTCCGAACGGGATAAAGGCAAATTATCAAGTCTCGGGAATTAATTGTACTTACTCAGATGGTAATATTTCGGTAGTAAATGTAGCAGGAGGAAATGGTGGTTATTGGTATAAATTGAATAATAATCCCGAAACCAGTAATTCGACCTTTAACAATCTTTCACCTAATGTATATGCGATAGAAATCAGAGATACTCCACAAAGTTGTAAATATGTATTGAGTGTAGAGCTAAAAGAACAAAATCGAGCAGACTTACAGCTGACGGGTAAATCTGATGTCCTTTGTTATGGAGGAAACTCTGGTGTCATTACAGTGAGTGGAAACAATAATCAATCACCCTTTCAGTATAGTATAAATAACGGCGTTTGGCAAAGCTCAGGCAGGTTTGAAGGTTTAAGCAAGGGTACTTATAAATTAACAACAACCAACGCCTT
>NZ_JAAALB010000183.1 GCF_009905545.1 Cellulophaga sp. BC115SP
ACGAATCCATGTGTATGGGGTATCGGTCAAGTGTTAGCCAATACCAGTACAGTATGGCGTGATGCAGACTGTGATGGCGATGGCGTAACCAACTACGCAGAAGCAACAGGAGCAGATGGTAACCCAACTACAATTGCAGATAACACCAACCCACTAAGTGCTTGTAGCTTAAACTTGAGTCAAGTGACTTTAGTAGCGACGAGTACAGGTGACTGTGATGGTGATGGCGTAACGAACAAAGATGAGATTAATGGTATCGATGATAATCCATTGACGACCGCAGATAATACAGATCCAAACGATGCTTGTAGTTACAACAAGGTAGACCAAGTACTTGCGAATGTGGATCCATCTTGGTTGACCAAGGACTGTGATAAGGATGGTAATCCAAACGGAACAGATCCAAATCCACAGACTGCTACAGCCGCCAACGATGCATTAACAGCGCCATTTGGTACAATTAGTACGGTAAATGTGCTATCGAATGATGACTTCTTACCAGTAGCGAGCAATGTGATTACGAGAACAGGTGGTACAGCAAGTGGAACCGTAGTATTTGCACCAACAACAGGTATCATGAGTTACACTCCATCAGCTACGGAGCCAGGTGGTGTAAATGTAACAGTGATTTACCAAGTGTGTAATACATTGGTGACTCCACAAGTATGTGCTAGTGCGACAGTAACGATAAGTGTACCATT
>NZ_JAAALB010000184.1 GCF_009905545.1 Cellulophaga sp. BC115SP
AGTGATATTATCGCTAGTGTCAACTACAACGATGGTATCACTCGAAACATCAAAATCTTTCGGCATTTGGGTTTAACATTTGCCTGTATTGCAGCCAGTAATGCGCCTGACAAGCTAATTCCAGTAGGGAAAGAGTATTTTGTTCATGCAACCATTGTTCCCAAATTGAGTATTCTCAATGGGTTTAATACCGAGCATACAGCGCTACTAGCTTCGGATGCAGACTTGATGGCAGTAGGTCTTAAAACTGGCACAACACCCATGCAGTACACCCAACAAAACTTAGTGGATTTTCCGACTGAAGGTCATGTTGAGCCAGCACCAGTAGCCATCGACAACGAATTGGTTGTAAGGCTAATGGCATACTCGAAAAAGCTCCAGAACATTCTTGATGCTCGAAAAATCCCTTACGAAGGCTTTTAAGTAAACCTAATCACTTTTCAAATTTTCTTTTAACTCCAAACCTCTTAACACAAGAAAATGGCATCTATTATCAATATCCATGCACTTGGTGCAATTAAACAAGGTGACGTAATTTTCGCATTCAAATTCAGCGAATCTAGTACTTGGACACTAGCTATTTGTGAAATCAACTCACAAAAAGTCCTTTTTGCCAAACATAGTAGCGGCAGCACCTTTGAACCAATGCACCTTTCTAA
>NZ_JAAALB010000185.1 GCF_009905545.1 Cellulophaga sp. BC115SP
TTAGAAAGGTGCATTGGTTCAAAGGTGCTGCCGCTACTATGTTTGGCAAAAAGGACTTTTTGTGAGTTGATTTCACAGATAGCTAATGTCCAAGTACTGGTTTCGCTGAATTTGAATGCGAAAATTACGTCACCTTGTTTAATTGCACCAAGTGCATGGATATTGATAATAGATGCCATTTTCTTGTGTTAAGAGGTTTGGAGTTAAAAGAAAAATTGAAAAGTGATTAGGTTTACTTAAAGCCCTCGTAAGGGATTTTTCGAGCATCAAGAATGTTCTGGAGCTTTTTCGAGTATGCCATTAGCCTTACAACTAACTCATTGTCGATGGCTACTGGAGCTGGCTCAACATAACCTTCAGTCGGAAAATCCACTAAGTTCTGTTGAGTGTACTGCATAGGCGTTGTGCCAGTTTTAAGACCCACTGCCATCAAGTCTGCATCCGAAGCTAACAAAGAAGTGTGTTCAGTGTTAAATCCATTGAGAATACTCAATTTGGGAACAATGGTTGCATGAATAAAGTACTCTTTTCCTACTGGAATTAGCTTGTCAGGCGCATTGCTGGCGGCAATACAGGCAAAGGTTAAACCCAAATGCCGAAAGATTTTGATGTTTCGAGTGATACCATCGTTGTAGTTGACACTAGCGATAATATCACT
>NZ_JAAALB010000186.1 GCF_009905545.1 Cellulophaga sp. BC115SP
ATATGTTTCTAAAAACGTTTAAGTTCATTTGAAAACCTTGATGGTTTGTTTGAAAAAATCCTTGATGAGCCCTTTCAGTGCTTGCCATGAGTCGGGACGCACGATAAAGTAGCCCGTTGCTACAAAGAAGCTAATCCCTAGGATCCACAACAAAGCCCTGCCAGTTTGGGAACTAATCGACCCTGTCGTTAGATTTGTTTTGTCGTAGCCGACTGGCAAGGCTTTGTTTAGGAATAGTTTCACTTCTGCCACTGTCACTACGCCATCTGCGTTGTAATCGAGTGGATTGCTATTGTACGCCGATGTGCCTTTACTGTAGAGTACCGTATTGTCAGCTTTACCGAATGCGATGGGAAAATGCACCAGAAAATAGAGCTGGTAAGCATCTTTAGGTACACCTCTTTCCTTGATTCTTCGTTTGAGGTATTCTCTCACATAAGGCAACTGCTGTACGTGGTTCATCTTGTAAAGTGCTGTGGTACTTGTCCCTAGGTCTTTGGCTGTACTTTCCAAAAACTGAATCAAACCCGTAGCTGTACCTTTGGGGTTTCGAGCTTGAGGATTGAGCCTTGACTCCGCCCACATGACAATCATGAGCCAATCAGGATTTTTGATACCTAGGTCTGAACAAATCGCCTTAACCGTATTCTCAAA
>NZ_JAAALB010000187.1 GCF_009905545.1 Cellulophaga sp. BC115SP
TTTGAGAATACGGTTAAGGCGATTTGTTCAGACCTAGGTATCAAAAATCCTGATTGGCTCATGATTGTCATGTGGGCAGAGTCAAGGCTCAATCCACAGGCTCGAAACCCTAAAGGGACGGCTACAGGATTAATTCAGTTTTTAGAAAGTACAGCCAAAGACCTAGGGACAAGTACCGCAGCACTTTACAAGATGAACCATGTCCAGCAATTGCCTTATGTGAGAGAATACCTCAAACGAAGAATCAAGGAAAGAGGTGTGCCTAAAGATGCTTATCAGCTCTATTTTTTGGTACACTTTCCCATAGCATTCGGCAAATCTGACAATACTGTGCTTTACAGTAAAGGTACAACGGCTTACAATAGCAACCCACTTGATTACAACTCAGATGGCGTGGTGACAGTGGCAGAAGTGAAACTATTCCTAAACAAAGCCTTGCCAGTCGGCTACGACAAAACAAATCTAACGACAGGGTCGATTAGTTCCCAAACTGGCAGGGCTTTGTTGTGGATCCTAGGAATTAGCTTCTTTGTAGCAACGGGCTACTTTATCGTGCGCCCTGATTCATGGCAAGCAGTGAAAGGGCTCATCAAGGATTTTTTCAAACAAACCATCAAGGTTTTCAAATGAACTTAAACGTTTTTAGAAACATAT
>NZ_JAAALB010000188.1 GCF_009905545.1 Cellulophaga sp. BC115SP
GTTGCTGTAACACGGTAATCACCGGCAGTTAACTCATTAAAATAACCAGATAAATTATTTATTGGATTGACAGGGCTTCCAAGACTGTTATTCCCATTGAGTGTGTAACTAAACCCACCATTTGAGCCTGTTGCCAAAACTTTGGCTTCTCCCTTTGAATAGTAGTCACAGTCTACATCTTTTTTCATTAAAGTAGAAAAGGTAATATCCGAAGGCTGGGTTAGGTTAATTCCTCCAAGACTAAAACTACAGTTGTTTGCATCCTTACCATAAATGGTGTAACTACCCGCAGTTAACTGCTCAAAGCTAGGATTAGCTTGTAAGTTGTTTGTACTTAAACCAACCCAGTAAGGCGCAGTTCCTCCTTGACTATTAACCACTATTTTTCCTGATTTATTTTCAAAACAAGAAAGGTTCTCTGTCGAAGCCAAAGAAATTGTATAAGCTTGAGCAGGTTGTGAGACTGTAGTTTGAGTCGTCTTTTGACAATTGTTCCCATCTTTTACGACAAAAGAATAGGTGCCATTTGTCAAATTATTGAAAGTATTGGCCGTTTGAAAAGTACTTCCATTAACAGCATAGCTATAATTGCCAGCGCCACCTGTAGTTTGGAGAGTTACAACACCATCGTTACCTTGATAGCATTTTAC
>NZ_JAAALB010000189.1 GCF_009905545.1 Cellulophaga sp. BC115SP
GTGATGTTTGCCGAAATTCACCAAGACACACGGGGCGATGAGGTACACAAATTTTCTATCAAGTATCGTAAAGTAGATGGAGAAATAGGATACAAAGCGAACGTCTCCAAGAGCATTCGAAATTTACCCGGAAAAGGGAAATACAACGGTAATGTTAAAATCAATCACGTTCTGCTCCTCTACGATTACGATACTGATAGAACTTTTGAAATACTAATTGACCTCATGATTGAATACAACGGACTGCTCATAGACCATACAGTGTAATTGAGCTGAAGTTCTACACCTAACAATTTTATGAAAGTACAACAACTATCGGATTCTCTATTTGTACTCAATTCGGCGGTATTGCAATTGACGTCAAGGGATGCCGCTTTTGGCTATCATGACAGTCTATTCGGTTCGGCAGTAACGGATCATATCCGATGGGGACACACCGACAACATGCCTAACATGATGAAAAGCATGATTGTTGGTAACAACCAGGTACCTGCTCAGTTAGTCAGTATTCGGGATATGATATATGGTAGTGGGGTGGGGTTCTTCAAAAGAGTGATAGACCCTAAAACGACCAAGCAAAGCCTACAGCCGTACACAGACTCAAGACTTGAGGATTGGGAGTTTGATACTGATCTACCATC
>NZ_JAAALB010000019.1 GCF_009905545.1 Cellulophaga sp. BC115SP
CCGCCGCTGCGGTTACTTTTTGTATCAAGACAAAAAGTAAGACGAAGAATTAATCAATAAAATATGCTTTTTGAAAAATTTAAATAGCTTCGATATTAGAGAAAGTAGCTAAAGTAAATTTAGCTACGCCAGTGTAGATTCCAACAAAGTCATGGCTTCAATAATGTTGGTAGCCTTCTCCATACTTTTGATTGGTGACAACCCAATACTTTTTCTTGCAGTATTTATTGAATCGGTATCAAACTGCTGTACGTTACGAATTTTAAGCATCACCGCAGTTTTAAGCGTAGCTGACTTGATACGTATAGTGAAGGGAGAATATCTTGCAGGGTGAATATGCACGTATCGCTCAGGCTCATTACCCCATAAAAATACCCACTTGGAAGTATCCGATAACTGAAAGGTTGCATAACCCTGATGTTTCTCTAAAAAGGCTTGATAATCCTCCTCAGAAGTAATCCCCTGCTCTTTCAAAAAATATAATGTCTCTTCAAAAATTGAGTCTAGCGATAAGCGACCTGTGTACAAATCCATCAACGAATCGCCCAATTTCGACAAATTCACCTCCGAATCTACAGTATGATTTGCAATAAAATCTATAATGCTGGGTAAATGGTGTTTGAGTGTGTTAAATAAAATCATAGTTTTTAGAGAAAGGGATACAATTCTTAAAACTGCCTAAGTGAGTGCCTAATATTAAAGCTTTTCAGTATTTGCTGGTCTTTTCTTTCATTGTTGATAAAAAACAACAATGGCAAAACTATGAACTACTTACTCATTTTCTTCTATCTCAAAAAATAGATTTTTAGCCTCTACAAAATCATAACCAGTAATTTGCTTCTCTTTAATCATATCAACCAATTTTTCGGACATATATTTATAACCCACATGAATATTATTGGCAAACAAATCATATTTAGGCATTTGACTCTTGAAACAGTATTCAATATTTATTCGATAATCACCACCATATTTTTTAAAAATCTGATACATTTGACCTTCTGATTCAATATTACCTTTTAGAGATACCTCTTTTGTACTCTGATCAATTAGTTCATAGAAACTCATCTCTCGGTCTATAAATTGATACAAATCAACAAAAAAATGAAGCCAGTAATATCCAGCTATTTGTTCTCCCTTATGCATAACTTTAATTGGATGATATTTATGAGGGGGTAAATGAAAACCTTGTAATAGCTCCTTCACTTTGTCATTTAAAAAAATCCCAAATCCTAGTGGACTACCATCTATAAAATCTGTTAAGAAAGCTTTCTTGTGAAGGGTTATTTGTACCTCTAGATTAAAATCAAGGAATTCTCCTTTTGTAAATTTCCCGCTGTAGGGTGGCTTGTAGAGCTCTATTGGGTAAGCTACACTTTCTGTTTGATGATAATGACCAACCACTTTTTTATTCATTGATGGTGCAAAAATGTAATATTTCATAGCTGTGAATATTTTGGTAATATTTCAGGGGTTATTACTTCAGCCATTGTTGGTATTGTGAACAACAATACGAGTGTCAGTAATTAATCGAATGGAAAATAAACGTTATTTTGGTGATTGCTTTCCCGCCTGTTGTAGGTCAAAGACCGACAACGGCTGTAAAAGATTATCTCTTGTAATTTGCTTTTATATTGTGTAACCTTATAAGTGCATATATTTGATTACTTGAAACAAACATCTCTTCCAATCGTCTAAGCATCAATGCTAATTCGTCATCATATAGTGCTCTATGTACAATTAAATCATCGTTTTCCATCTTTTCAAACAGATTGTATTCTCCTTTACTTATAAAATTTCCTTTTTTATAAGAGTAACACCTCCAAAATCGAGATATACACACCGCATACTTGAGTGTATATTTAGATTGGAGGACTAGTGTATTTGGATCAAAGGAATTCGAAATAAACTTTAGCTTCACTTCATCAAAAAATTCCTTTTCAAGTTTTTTTTCCAAAAGTTTGCTCCTCAAAACACAAATAGAGTTGTAAGCATCAATAAGGCATTCATCAATAATATTTTTAATATTATCTGAAAAGTCAGTTTCTATTTCATTAATTAATTCTAACATTATCATATTTGTTCGAAATCCATAGAATAAAAATCGTATTCAGCCATCGTAGTTTTTTGACCGACAATGGCTGTAAAATGCTTATTTTATATAACACTTAGTTGGTATAAAATAAGCATTCTTTTAAAGCATCTCTACAAATTCTAAGAAGGTATCTGCAATTTTGAAATAATTAAAATTATCTAGATCTCTAAAATTCATCCAGAAAATTTGCCCTTCTATCTCGTTTCTTAAACCTATGGCGATTGAGGCACTTATTCTTGTAAATCCAAATATTAAATAATCATTCGGGTCAGGCATATAAGGTACAAACCCTCTAAATTCTTTATAATTTTCATAATCCTCCATATTGGAATGATATAATATTTCCCAACGCAATGGAGTTTCAAAATATCCAAAGGTATCTTCATCCTCTTCGTAAAGAAATACATCGGTATTTACTGGGATATCATCTCCGATATTATCATATAACGCCAATAGTTCTAATAAGGGCTGTGGTAATTTTCTACCAATGGTTTGCTCCAGAGATTCTATATCAAAAACATAAGAATAAAGAGTATTATCCACCTGTGGTCTTCTAATGATTTTTTCAATTAATACCCGTTGTATTTTTGTTAATTGCATAGGAAGAAATGTTTGAGTGTGAAATAGTGTAGTTATTTTGACCAATAAGGACAAATATGCCTCTATAATACTAATAAACAGACAAATTTCGTTGCTTTGTAAAAATTATACGCAACAACATGAACTCCATTCTTAGAACCGCAGGCTTTATTCTTTTATGTGCTTTTACATTTCAATGTACCTCTTTAAAAAAGAAAGATTTTGATACGCGTCAGGTCTATAAATCTGATAAACTAATCATTCTTCAATTGGCGCCAAATTCATATCAGCATATCTCCTATCTCAAAACTAATGATTTTGGCAATGTGCCTTGTAATGGTCTTGTGGTAGTCGACGACAAAGAGGCAATCATTTTCGATACGCCGACTGATGATAAAGGTTCTGAAGAACTCATTCTATGGCTGACTGAAACCCAAAAATGTAAGATTAAAGCAATTATTCCTACGCATTTTCATGATGATTGTTTGGGAGGTTTGGGAATATTTGACAAATATCAAATACCATCTTATGCCAATGAAAAAACCATCGCATTGGCCAAGGAGAACGATTCAATTTTACCTCAAAATGGCTTCAAAGACTCTCTTTCGCTAGCGATTGGTCATGAAAATGTAACGATAAAGTTTATTGGCGAAGGACATACAGTGGATAATGTAGTCGGATATTTCCCTAAAGATGAGATTATGTTTGGTGGATGTTTAATCAAGGAATTGGGTGCTACCAGAGGCTACCTTGGAGATGCGAATCTGAAAGCTTGGTCTTCAACCGTTTTAGAAGTAAAAGCCCGTTATCCAAAAGTTAAAATTGTGGTGCCTGGGCATGGAGATGCAGGCGATCAAAAGCTTTTAGATTATACCGCAAGATTGTTCAAACCAAAAGAATAACTATTTCGATTAGGGTACGACTTAAGTCGCATCCTAATCGAAATAGTTGTCTATAGCACAAATGATAGCGACATCTCGATTTTGGGGATAAGTTTATCAAAAAAGCGGTCAAAGTTCAATTTTTGACCGCTTTTTGACTTTAGCCGTTATTGGTATTTTGACCAACGTTGGCTAAAATTTATTTGGAAGGTTGAAACAATGTCATTCTAATTCAAAACTTAAGATATTCTTTTTCCTCTCATATTCGCTCAGAAGAATTTTCTTTAAATCTTCATTATTTTCCATAATTTGATACATCTTTTCTCTAATCAGAGTCAAACGTTGTTCAGAACTTAATGTTAAATATTCCCTGGAAAGCTTTTTTACATTTAACTTAAAATCTTGATAATAGTTTGTTCCGCCAATTTGAGCAAAGTCCATCACTGTCATGAAACAAAATGCCTCTACTAAAGGATGAGATTCATTCTTAACAGGCTTCCCTTTGAATCCATTGAGTCCTACACAAACTTTAAAATAGACACTACTATCTGGCTTTACCATTACGGCATGAAAGAATTTACTAGCTATTGTAAATAATTGTTCTTTAGAAATTTTCTCTTTCTTCAAAAGTCCAATATTTTTACCTGCACCTGAACGCTGCTTTGAGTTCAAATACCAATATAGGAGGGGGTTTACATTTTTTTGAAAATAGCTATCCTTTTTTAATTCTTCAATGAATACCTCCTTCAACCTTACTGTGTCATTTTTATAATCAACTAACTTAGACCTTTCAAAAGATGAATAATTTTCAAGAATATAATCCAAATAAAGCGTGTTGTTGTTAGTCAAGTCTGAAAATACATCAGAGGTATCTAATGTATTATTTGGAAAAATAAATACGAATGAAGATTCTTTATTTTTTTCTACAGTAACTTGAAAGAGTTTTGAATAATCGTCGACAAACTGAATTTGATTAAAATTTTGAGCAATGCTAACAATTGAATTGCAGAGAAAGGCGATTAATAGATATAAAACTTTTTTCATTTTTAGGATAACTTTAGTTTAGAGTATACAACACACCAATATAAAACTAAAAAATTAGTTTTATATATCCTGTAACAAAAAAAATATTATTATGCCTCCTTGCTAGTGCTGGATTCCTATCCAGCACTCACAACTTCTTAGGATTTTATCCTATTTCTTTTGAAGAAAATATCAACAAATACAAACTAGGCAATAGGAGCTATCTCAAAACCCGCAGATTCTACCACTTCTTTGATTTTATCACTTGAAAGGTCTTCACCTTCGACAGTCAATATTTTCTCGGGAATTGAGGTGTCAACCTTCCAGTTTTCGATTTCTTCCACTTGATTTAAGAAAGGGGTTACTTTGCTTACGCAGTTACCACAATTGATATTTGTTTTAAATTGTAATTTTTCCATGATTTTTGTTTTTATAATTTAACTATTAATTTGAGATGATTTCTCCTTTTTTACTTTTTCAATCTTAACGAATTTGTCACTACTGATACTGAACTAAATGCCATCGCTGCACCCGCTAACATGGGGTTCATTAAAAAACCATTGATCGGAAACAACACCCCAGCTGCTATCGGAATTCCGATGATGTTATAAATAAAAGCCCAAAACAAATTTTGTTGAATAATGGACTGTGTTCTTTTGGATAAGTTTATTACCTCAGAAATTTTGGTTAACTGATCTGAAATCAAGGTAATTTTTGCGACATCCATCGCTACGTCCGAACCTTTACTCATCGCTATACTGACATCCGCCTGAGCCAAAGCCTCCGAGTCGTTAATACCATCACCCACCATTCCGACAACATTACCTTTTTGTTGAAACTCTCTGACAATCTTAGATTTATCGCTTGGCAGTACTTCAGCTTTAAATTGTGTTATTCCAAGTTCAAACGCTACCTTTTGGGCTGTCTTATGATTATCTCCTGTTAGCATGACTATCTCTATTCCAGACTCTTGCAAGGCTGAAATCGCATTTTTTGCATCAGGTTTTAAGGTATCTTCTAAGGCAATTCCTGCTAATATTTCTTTCTCATTTGCTAAAAATACAGTGGTATATCCCAAGTTTTGCCAATGATGATATAATTGATTTTCTTGATATATCCCTAATTCTCGCATCCATTTGACACTTCCTAAAAAATAGGTAGTTTCTTCCAAAACAGCCTTTACTCCTTTCCCAACAACATTTTCAAAATGGCTCAAAGTTTGAGTTTTACCATTTTTTTCTTTTAAAAATGGAATAATAGCCTGTGCTAATGGATGTGAGGAGGCTTGTTCTACACTCACAAATAGGTCAATTATGTGGCTGTCCTCTAATCCAAAACTATCTTTGATACTTGGTTTTCCTTCAGTCAATGTGCCAGTTTTATCCAAAACTATGGTGTCTAAACGATGTGCTAGTTCCAGACTTTCAGCATCTTTAATGAGCATTCCTTCTTCGGCTGCTTTGCCTATTCCAACCATAATTGCCGTAGGGGTTGCCAGTCCTAATGCGCAGGGACAAGCAATCACCAATACTGAAACGGAGGTAATAAGTGCATAAGAAAAAGCATTCGTTCCACCAAAAACCATCCATGAAATGAAGGTGACAATCGCAATTCCTAATACCACAGGCACAAAGACACTGGCAATTTTATCAACCAACTTTTGTATTGGCGCTTTACTACCTTGTGCCTCTTGTACTCGTTTGATGATTTGGGATAATAAGGTCTCAGAACCTACTTTTTCAGCTAAAAACTTCAAAGTTCCTTGTTGGTTAATAGTTCCAGAAAAGACTTTTGTTCCCTTCGACTTTTCTACTGGAATAGGTTCGCCCGAAATCATACTTTCGTCAACAAAGCTATGTCCGAATAGAACTTTTCCGTCCACGGCAATACGCTCTCCAGGTTTAACAACTACCCTATCCCCTACTCGAACATCCTCTATAGGCACTTGTTGTTCTTCGCCATTAACGATGAGCCAAACCGTTTTAGGTTGAAAACCAATGAGCTTTTTGATGGCCGAAGAGGTATTGGATTTGGCATTTTCTTCCAAAAGTTTTCCAATTAACACAAAAACAATTACAATGGCAGATGCCTCAAAATAGATGTGAGCATGCAAGCCTCGATGGTGCCAAAACTCAGGGAAAAGGGTGGTAAAAACGCTAAAAAAGTAGGCTACTCCTGTACTGACCGCCACGAGTGTATCCATATTGGCGCTCCCATGAAGCGCTTGTTTCCATGCGTTGAAAAAGAAGTTTTTTCCAAAATAAAAAACCACTGGTGTAGACAAAATCCAAGACACCCAAGGCACCCACGGTTCATTCATAAAGAACATACCTAATATAGAAACAGGTATGCCCAAAATCGCAGAACCGATAGCACTTCTTTTTAAAGAATCATGTTTTTGAGTTTTGTATGCCTCAACCTGAGTTCGGGTATCCTCCGAAGGCAAAATCAAGTCATAACCAACAGATTGTACTTTGGACTGTAGTTTTTCGATAGAAGTTTTGTCGCCATCAATCGTCAATTGCACAGTTTCGTTGGCAAAATTGACAGCACAATTTTCAACGCCCTCCTGCTTTTTTAGGACTTTCTCTACGCTTAATGCACAGGCTGCACAGGTCATTCCTGTAACAGAGACTTGAATATGAATTGTAGTATGTTCCTCTAAATTTTCCATGTCATATCGATTTCTTGGATACAAAATTAGAGGATGTTATGAGGAGAATTGTTACAGAATTTTCGGATAGATGTATATAATTTTCAGAAAGGGACAGTTTAAAGCACAAACTTATTGAATGAATTGAGATTGCGTAAATGAATGCATATTCTAGGCTGTAGAGACGCAATGATTGCGTCTTAAGCCAAATCAGCCATAGCGGAGTAATATCAAAAAAGCGGTCGAAAAAACAATTTTGACCGCTTTTTAATGAAAAGTTGGAGCATAATCCTAGTTTTACAACTCAGGATTATTCATGCTTGTCCCAATATGGCTATTATTTGATAGTAGTGTACGAAGCGTTTTAAGTACAATCTATTTTGAACATCGGATGTTGAATTTCGAAAATGGAACCTACTTTTTTATTTATATTTTGTAAAAAATAAAAGTATTTTAATTCATTTCCGAAATCAGAAATCCCAAATCCGCAATAGTTTGAAATCCTTCGTACAGTCCTAATTATGAATTCCCCCTGAAACCTCGATACGCTGACCGTTAATCCACTTGGCGTCGTCACTACACAAAAACGCAGCCACGCTTCCAATATCATCCGCCAAACCTACTCGCCCAAGGGCTGTTCTTGATGCAATAGCCTGATTTAGCGCCACGTTATCACGAACATTCCCTCCTCCAAAATCTGTCGCAATAGCGCCAGGAGCAATCGAGTTAGCTCTGATTTTGCGACTACCGAGTTCTTCCGCTTGGTATCTTGTCAGCGTATCTATTGCAGATTTCATAATCGCATACGCTGAAGAGCCTGGGTAAGAAAAACGTGCCAAACCAGATGATGTATTCAAAATACTTCCACCGTCATTCATTAATGGTAAAAGTTTTTGAGTTAAGAAATAAGGTGCTTTCAAATGAATGTTCACCATTTTATCAAAATCAGCTTCGGTCGTTTCAGTGTAAGCGCTATAATGTCCTACGCCTGCATTATTAATGAGTGCATCAAACTTATCTGTACCAAATTCTGCTTTTAATACTTCTTGAAACTCAGCGATAAATGCGTCAAAGTTTGAAGTGTTAGATATGTCTAAAGAAATAGCCGCTGCTTTCTGCCCGATTGCCTGAATTTCAGCAACCACTGCGTCAGCATCAGTTTTTTGACTTTGATAGGTAATCACTACATCGAATCCTTTGTGGGCTAATTGGATAGCCTCATCTTTTCCTAAACCACGGCTACCGCCTGTAACTAATGCTATTTTGCTCATTGTTGTAAGTGTTAAATTTGATGGTACAAAGTTGTGACATCTCTCAACACTTTTGTTTGCAAAAAGAAAAGCATTATTTGCAAAATTCAAACAATGGCTAAATTCTATATTGAGCAGGTGAAAAAGACGTTTGTCTTTTGAAAAAATTAGAAAAATGCGCTATCTCTTCAAAACCTAGACTGTAGGCAATTTCAGAAATATTCCAATTGGTTTCTTTCAAAAGTATTTTTGATTCTTGGACAATTCTACTGCCGATTATCTCTGTGGTAGTTTTGCCTGTGCTATCTTTTAACACTTTGTTCAAATGGTTGACGTGAACAGCCAAGCGGTCAGCATAGTCTTTAGCACTTCGTAAGTGTAATTTTTGCTGTGGTGATTCTATTGGAAATTGTCTTTCGAGTAGCTCTAAAAACAAGGAAGATATTCTGTCTGAAGCGTTGTGAGCTGAATACAATGCTGTGGCAGGTTGTAATTTTTGACCAAAATGCAGCAGTTCCATGACATAGTTTCGCAACAAATCATACTTGAAAGCGTAGTCAGAGGATAATTCTTTATGCATTTTCTTGAAAATATAAGAAACCTCCTCTACGTCTTCAGAAGAAAGCTTGAAGATAGGAAATCCATCAGGGCGAAAAATTGGAAGCTCGTCAATGGGAAAGCCTACCTTATTTTTCATCATAAATTCAGAAGTAAACACGCAGAAATTTCCCGACTGAAACTCATCTTGAGGAAGGTAATGATAAGGTATTTTGGGAGTAGCAAAAAGCAATGCATTTTCCTCAATATCAAAAACTTTGTTGGCATATTCAGCACGATTTTTGCCGATAATCAAGCTGATTTTGTAATAAGAACGTCGATTGTAAGGCATCATATTGCGCTCTCGAAGTCCACGGATAAACTCGTCGATAGCAAATACATTAAAATGACCGATTTCCTTTTTAAAATTTTCAGGAAGCGGAATATTAACATCATTATAAAACTCTTCTACAGATTTTGTGCTCATGTTTGTAAAAATCAAAGAATGTATTAATTTTCCAACATATTCTTTTGTATTAAAATTCCTCTATCCATAATTATTCCACCTTACAACACTGCTACTCACAGTAAAATCCAATGAAAGCGTTCTTTTCTAGTAAACAAATCCCCTTATGATCTCATGAAGAAAAAAATAATCTTGTCCCTCTCTTTATTAATAGCTAGTCTTACTCCTTTCGGTCAGACTATTCCTTCCGAAATCAAACCTCGTATGCGTGTCATTGTCGATAATGATTTTAGTGGTGACCCCGATGGATTGTTCCAAATGGCGCACTTATTATTATCGCCTTCGGTTGATATTCGTGGGATTATTGGTTCGCATTTGAGTGTCAAAGATGGCTTTGACCCTTCTGCTACACAGGCAGAAAACGCTGCAAAAAAAGCTAAAGAGCTTCTTCAAATTATGAATTTGGAAGGAAAAATGCCAGTAGTGGCTGGCTCAAATTCAGGTATGTCAGACGATTATACACCCGTAAAAAGTGCTGGTGTAGACCTGATTATCAACGAAGCCTTGCGTACCGATACCAAACAGCCCCTCTATATGCTTTGTGGTGCTGGACTCACAGAGATAGCTTCGGCACTATTAACGAAGCCTGAAATTGCTGGAAAAATTACTTTGATTTGGATTGGTGGACCAGAATACACGGATATTGCTCTACCACCTCCTGGATATTCAAAAGTGGAATATAATCTCAATATTGACCCGAACGCCGCCATGGCGGTATTTAACAAAACAGCCGTAAAACTGTGGCAAATTCCAAGAAACGTATATCGTCAGGCGCTGTTTCCATATTCGCATCTGGTGACTAAAGTCAAACCACAGGGTAAATTGGGAGAGTATTTGTACAAGGAGCTTCATACGCTCATGAGCCGCGTTGGGCGCATTGGTGAAACTTATATTCTTGGAGATAGTCCTTTGGTTCTTTTTACTGCCTTGCAATCCTATTTTGAGGCAGACCCGTCATCAAGTTTTTATGTGGTAAAACAGGCTCCAAAAATCAATTCAGATGGGCAATATCAATATAATTACGATGGACGAAATATTCGTGTTTATACTCAAATCGATAATTATTTGATGTTTAGCGACTTTCTTGCCAAGTTGGAAATGAATAATAAGTAACCCAAAATCAACGATTTTTTACAATTTCTGGAAAAATCAAATGCCGAATTTTGTGCTATCAAACTTAAAACAAATCGAACATGTTTACGGTAAAACAAATCAATGAAGCACACGAAAAGGTAAAATCTGGCGCAGATTTTCCTTTATACATTCAAGAAATCAAGGCATTTGGGGTTGTAGGTTTTGAAACTTGGGTAAATGATAGTCACACGAATTACTGGGGTAAAAATAACTTTGAAACCTCATCTGAGCCCGTATATGATGCTCTAATCATTGAAGATGACTGTACTCCAACTATTTTTGCAGAAGATCTTAAAGCTCATCAAGCTGGAAAAACAGACTATTACCAATTTTGTAAAGATTGTGCCAAATCTGGTATTGAAAAATGGATAGTATTGCTAGAGGATATGACTTGCATTTACTATGACAAAAAAGGAAATCAAATTTTGGTAGAAACTATTCCTAGTTAATCGGAAAGGTTTAATTGTGAGAATGAGTAATTATTCTAAAATTTAGTATTCCCGCTGTAGAGACGCAATGCTTGCGTCTAAAGAGGTGTATCAAAAAAGGCGTTCGGAAATAGTTTTTCGAACGCCTTTTTTGATACTACTGTCAAGATATTCCTAATATCAGAGCAAATTAATTTTTGATTTCTATACTTCTTCCTCCTCTTCCATTTGGGGAAAATACCTTCAATTTGATAATTCCTTTCTCAGAAATCGGCTCAGTGTATAATTTGCTTTGGGCAGTTGGCTCCGAGCCATCTACAGTATATCTAATTTCAAAGGAAGGCATCTGGGTATTGGCATATACTTTACCATTTTCCACTTTTGCACCAGCTGTAGGTATTCTAAACTGATAACCTCCTGATAAAGATTCGATTTTAGGAAGTTCCTTTTGAGAAATGGTATTAACAAACACATTCCAAGCTTCTTGATACTGCTTTTTAGATAACTGATTATCGGCAGTTTGCGCCCATTGAGGGTCGGGCGCCCAAGCTCTTTCCACTAATCCTAGCATTTTGGGAAGCAACATATATTCCAACCTTTCTGGAGATTTAACGTTTTCGCTCCAAAGCAATCCTTGTATTCCGACGATATTACTTTTCCCAAAATCTGTTAGTCTGTCTTTTCCAACAAAATAACTTTGTTCTATTGGATTACCTCTTCTGTCTTCTGTCGAGTTTTTGAAATAATCAAAAGGAATAAAGTAGAAGGGCTTATCGACATCTACGAAGCCACCCCAATAATAGCCAGGCTCTTCGTACGTTTTTTGGTAAGACAAATCAAAATACATATTGCTGACACAGGATAAAATCACTTTATAACCTGCATTTGCCAAGCGATATGGTAAATCTTCATTGCCCCAACCAATCATATTATTCCAAACATTTACTTGAAAACCTTCGTTTGCCAAACGAGGATTAGGAATCATCGTTTTTTGTCCCATCAATTGCGTTTTACGCATGGCGATTTCTTCCCAACCAGACAAAAACAGTCCTTTCTTTTTGAGAAATGTATTAATCTTCCCAAAATAGTAATACCACAAATCATCAATATTGTCAACGGTCGGGTCGGCTTTTACCAATGCCTGACAAAGCGGTGATTGCTCCCAAACACCAGCAGGCACTTCATCTCCACCAAAGTGGATAGTTGTCAATGGTGCGCCAGCGTCTTTATACATAGCAATAATTTCGTCGGTTACTTTTTCGAGAAAAGTATACACTGAAGGTCTTGCTACGCAAATAACATTATCTGTCCAAAGTTGTGCGGTACGATATTGCGATTTATCCTCAGGGTCACGAAGCCAATATTTTTCGGCTTCTTCCATATTTCCTTGGGCTTTATATTTCTCATAACGAGCGTCCATGGCTTTGATCGAAGCACGGGCATGCCCAGGAGATTCCACTTCAGGAATGATTTGAATATGGCGGTCAGTGGCATATTTCAAGATGTCAATAAACTCTGCTCTGCTATAAAAACCACTACCTGAACTTTGTCCTGCATTCGGACCTGCACCAAAGGAAGCAGGAAGGAAGTTTTTACTATCTAATGAATGCCCTCGATTGGCGCCAACCGTTGTTAATTCAGGTAAGCCATTAATTTCCAATCGCCAACCTTCATCGTCGATAAAGTGCAAATGCAACACATTCAGTTTGTAAGTTGACATCAAATCCAAAACACGTTTTAACTCAGCAGGTTTTTGGAAATTTCTTGCCACATCTAGCATCAAACTTCTAAAACCAAATCGTGGTGCATCTTCCACTTTCAAGCATGGAATCTGGATTTTTTCCATGCTATTTTTCCAAACTGCAACTGGAAATAAGTCCTTGAGCGATTGGATGGCATAAAAAGCTCCTTTTTTGCTAGAAGCACTAATGGTAATTTGTGTTGGCATAACACTCAAATGATATGCCTCCTCGGCCAAGTCGGCTTGTTTTTTAAATACAATCGAACTAGCACTTGCCTGAGAAGTTTCTAGTATTTTTTTACCCAAAACCTTTTGTAAATCTTCCTGAAAATAATTGATTTCAGTTTTCCATTCTGAAGGTGCAACGATTGAGGTAGCCGCATTTAACTCAAAATTTCCATTAGTTTTTTGATAAAACTGGGGGGTAGGAAAAATTGGGGGCAAATCATTGACATTGAGTTGATGAATCAAGGCATTTTTCTCATACAATTGAGCGGAGGTCAAATACCCTACTTTGTCTTCTGTCGGAGCTATTACTTTATATTTTTGGATAGTTTTCCCCTCCTCTGGCTTTTGCTCATTGACCCAATATAATCCAAATGGTGCATCGGCTATATTGACAAAAATTTCTGAAGAAAGAAAACTAACATCTAAAATTTTTCCAGCTTCTAGTCCAGCAAAATTCGCTTTAGGACTCAATTTGAAAATATCACCATTGATATGTTCAATGGCGATATTGGATGAAATAGAATTAGGGTCTATATCTCGGATATAGTTAAAATACAAACTCCAACCCGATTTTGGAAGTGCCTGTTTACCTGTATTTTTTAGTGTAAAAACAGATACATATTGTCGTTTTCCTTCAAAAGCATTATCGGTAACTTTCCAAGAAATCTCCAGTTGTTCCGAATTAAAGAGCGGTACTTTTTTTTGCGCTTTTCCTTCTAAACACAGCGTAATAAGAAGCGAAAAAAGCAGCCATGTTATTGATTTTTTTTTCATAAGTATTTATAGAATTGAAAAATTGGGTGATAAAATTGGTAAGTTATTGGGCACTTGGCTGTCAGCTATGGGCGCTCGGCAAAATGTTTTCTATGAAAGTTATTCAAACTTTTAGTCTACCTCACTAGGCACTAACACTAAAGTATTTTCTTATGCTCGATGATAATCTGGCTTCCAGTTTTGAATAGCTTGCTTGATTTCTTTTGCAGAAAGTGCTTCTGTTGCTGCTTGTTCGACTAAGGCGATAAGTTCTTCGTTTGGTGCAAATCTTAAGGCAATAATTTGTCCCATTCGCAAATTTGATGGTAAAAGTTTACCTGTAAGAACAAAGTAACGTAAATTTTCTTCCGCACGAATTGCTCTATCCTGTGCACGTAGGGCAAACACTCTTGTGTACCAAAATACCCCTAAAAGCGCTGCTATTGTCAATAGGAGTGTTATTGCGAGTACAGCCTGTTCGCTGCCATTCTTGATGGTATAAATAATGGCGGTAATCAGCGCTCCTAATAACAAGACTGACGTGATTACATGGTAGCCAAGTACATATTTGGAGTGATTTTGAAAATTTTGCTCTTGCATGGGTGGTATTTTTTGAAATGTTTAGTTATTCTTCAAACTTAAAGACTTTCTGAATGAAAACAAAAATTCATCGACCACACACCGCAAATAAAAAAGGCTATCCCTTTTCAGAGATAGCCTTATGACAAAATGCTATTTTAGCTGTTGAGAATCTGATAAATGAGTGGCTTTATTATTTCTATTTCAGCATCAAATTCATCTAAAAGACTCTTGAATTCTTCCTGATTAAATACTTTTAGTTTTTCTATTTTCCCAGCTCTCACTCCTAACTCTCGCATACCTGCCGATAGAGCGGTTCCTTTCATTTTATGACCTAGTTTGTTGAGCGCAATTAGGTTTTCTTCATCAATTAAAGTTTGGAATTGCCCCGTAATAGTCTCAAACTGCATCAGTACCATTTCTAGTACTTCTTTAGCAAGCTCAGGGTCGTCTCCCATTCTTTTAGACAAATCGGCAAAATCTAAATGTTGAGTGTCAATCGAACTAAGCAAGGCTGTTTCAATTGGATTATTCATGTTCTGTTCTATCTTGAGCCATTTATTAAGCGCTCGTTCGAGGGTATCCCTCACAAATGGCTTCATTATATAATCGTCCATACCAGCCTCTAAGCATCGGGTTTGCTCGCCTTTTACTGTACCTGCTGTGAGCGCAACGATTGGTGTGTGTTTAATAAATTCTTTGCTTCGGATAATTTGGGTAGCTTCATAGCCATTCAATTCTGGCATCTGAATATCCATTAATATCAAATTGGGAGCGTGTTTTTCATACATGTCTACAGCTTCCCGACCATTTTCGGCAGTTACAATACGAGCTTCTGGCAACACGGCCTTCAAGACTGTAAGTGCCAAAAACATATTCACATTATTATCTTCCGCAATCAGAATGGTGTAATCCCCTGATTTCATCAGATTATTGTCACCACTGACTCTATCAAAGTTAATGCTGTTGTCTTTAGAACGTCCACTTATTTGAAGTATTGCCTCATATAGCTTATGAATGGTAATAGGTTTCACCATTCTTTTGGCAACATCGAGCAACTCACAAGTTTTTATCACTACATCGTCGTCTGACGAGCTATGCAAAAGCATAATTGGTATATCCAAGCGTAACTCTTCTCGAATAATTCGGATTGTTTCTAAGCCATCAACCTCGGGCATGTGATAATCCATAATAATCAGCTCAGCATCTTCTGGTCTTTCTTGTAAGAACTGAATAGCTTTGGTTCCAGATTCTACAGATTTAGCATAAATACCAGAAATACCCAACATCTCCTCCAAAATTGCACGGTTACTGCTATTATCATCAACGACCAAGACATGAGAAAAAGTTCCTTGTAAATCAAAGGCAATATCCTCATCCTCATGACTTTCGAACTCGACATCGAAGAAAAACGTACTCCCTTTATCCAACTCACTTTCTAATTGTAGCTGACTGTTCATCAACGACAACAGTTTATTAGATATAGTCAATCCAAGACCTGTTCCACCAAATCGTCTTGTCACAGAAGCATCTTCTTGAGAAAAAGCTTCAAAAATTTTCACAATATTTTTAGGTGCAATACCAATGCCTGTATCTCGCACAGCAAACCTTAATATGTTGTGATTTAGATCTATGGCCTCTACAAGCTCCACCTTCAACTCTATTTCGCCATGATGCGTAAATTTGACCGCATTGCCCAAAAGATTCACCAAAATTTGTCTTAATCGTACGGCATCTGCCTGCAAATACCTCGGAATAGCTGGCGAAATACGTAGCAATACCTCCAAGTTTTTTTGATGCGCTTGATAACTTACCAAATCCACCACTTGACTTCCTAATTCGAAGACATCTATTTGTTCATACGAAAGTTCAAGTTTGCCAGCCTCTATTTTTGAAAAATCAAGAATATCATTGATTACATCCAAAAGAGAATGTGCCGAATGGTGAATCGTTGACACATATTGCTTTTGCATTTCATTCAAACCCGTCCTAATCAACAAATCCGTAAACCCAATCACACCGTTCAGAGGAGTGCGAATTTCGTGACTCATGTTTGCCAAAAATTCTGATTTGGCTCTACTGGCTGCCTCAGCGTGCTCTCTGGCATTATGTAATTGTTGCTCTATTTGCTTACGTGAGGTAATATCCCGCACAACTGCTTGAATCAACTGTTCGCCTTCAATATTAAGTTTTGACAAAAATACTTCTGCCAAAAAGGTTTCGTTAGTTTCTTGTTTTTGACAAATCCATTCAAACTGATGACTTTGATTTTGCAGACACTGTAATACATGTTCATTTAACGTATCCGCAATATTCTCTGTATCCTTTTGAAATGAGGCAGATAAGTCAAGAGCCGATTTTTGACAAAGAGATTCTTTAGATTTAGCCCCAAAAAGTCGAATTGCGGCAGGATTACAATCAAGGCATTTATACTGAGAAAGTACCAAAACCGCATCGCTGGTAGAATCATACAGCGCTCGAAACTTTGCTTCTGAACGAACAATTTCTAATTCTGCTTCTTTTTGTTTGGTAATATCGTGTAAGTAACCATGCCAAATTACGCCATCTTCCACACGCTCTGGAGTAGACTCGCTACGAACCCAAATTTTTCCTTTTTGTGGTAAAACCAAACGAAAATCAATAGATTTTACTTGTAAAGTTTGATAAGACTCTTCAATAGTGGCTAATAATCCTGTTAAATCCTTATTGTGAATTCTCGAAAACGCCTCCACATAGCTTGTTTCTTTGTATTTTACGGTAGTTTCAAACAAATCAAACAACGACTCCGAACAGTACACAATTGTCATACGCCCATCGAGGTATCGTTTCAACTGATACAAACCTCCAGGCACTTGGTTAGAAAGTTTTTTGAAGAGTTTGTTGGTATTTTTTATTTCTACTTCGTTCTCTTTTTCTTTCGTGATATCCTTAAAAGTACCGTAAAGTCTTTTACATTTTTTACCCTCAAATTCTCCCTCACCAATGATACGAATCCATTTTTTCTTACTAGTAAAAGTTTCGATTTGCAGCTCTATGTCAAACGGAATACCTGTTTCGACGGTCGACTTGAATGCTTCGAATAAAACAGATTTGCTTTGTGGGTCTTTATAAAAGCTTAAACTTCCTTCTACATCTAAATCAAAGTCAACAGGGACTTCCAATATTTCTCTAGCCTCTTTGGTCCACTTTATCTGATACCTTGGCAACTCTATTTGCCAAGCACCAATATTAGCCATCTGACTACTTTTGGCAACGATTTCTTTAGATAATTGTAGCTGTCCCTCGTTGTTTCCCCACTGGCTTGTAAGCACTAAGTTATTTTGAATTTTTTGTTGAATTTTGAGGGAAGTGATATTTTCAAAATGAACCATCATTTCCTTTTCATCATCACTCAAGCCACACTTTGCTCGTATCCATATCAAATCACCAAAAAAGTGTTTGGCTCTGAACTCTAAGACTAACACAGGCTGATGCATTTGTGTAAAATGCTTCAACGAGGCAATACATTCTTCTTTATCTTCGGGGTGAAATGCTTCGGGATGATGAGCCAAATTTTGCACACTTTCATAGCCCAAAAACTTTACTAATTGGGGAGCAAACCAAAAACTCTCAAGGTTATTAATTGAGCAAGTCCATAAATCTTTAATAAAAAACTCATAAACAAACTCTGAAAACCCTGAAGTTGTGGTAAGATGTGTGTCGTTATGTTGATTGAATTGATTCATATAGATTTGAAGCAGAAGTGTACTGGTTAACAAAATTCGGCTCTGTGATAGCCCTTTAGGAAGTTTCGTATCGGGGAATTAGTGGTTATGATAGTACGAAATCTTGCCAAAATCTTATTTACGAAAAAACTACCCGTTTGGACGCATTTAGTTAACAATATTTTCTTCTGAAGAGGAGTGCCATAATTTTTCAAACGTAAGGTCTCTCGAAAAATTAGTCACACTCCATAAATTAACGCAAAAATTTCATTCCAAAGTTCAACATAATTCGGGTTTCACTTCATAACCAATCCGCTATAAGCAAAGCAAAAAAGTTAAATTTTGGAAAGATACTGATAGAGTTTTCCTGAGGGTGAAGTCGGATTTTTCTGAAAAACCCCAGCATTCCCTATCACTACAAAACTACTCTTAGCCCTTGACACAGCTACATTTAGCATATTTGGTCGGTTTTTCCTATCAAAAAAGAATACCTCCGCATCATCTTGGGCATACACGGGAGAAAAAACAATAATTTCTCTCTCTGCTCCTTGTAAAGCATGAACCGTGCCTATTTTCATTAGGTGAGTATCTATCCCTATTTTTTTTAGTTTTTTGTATAAAATTTTTCGTTGACCTCTAAATGGTGTTATAATTCCAACCAACTCTTCGATGCGCTTATACTGCTTTGCTTTTTCGGTATAATGCCTTTCTATGGTACTTTTGTTGGTCAATAACCATCGACAAATTTCATCTGCTTCTTCTTCATTAAATCTTTCTTTATTTCTTACAGTCGAACTACTTGGTTGGTCGAGTAATACCATTGGAGGAAAAATTTGTTGGGAGGCATCCGATAGTTTCATGAGCTTCAAAAGCCCTTTGTAAGCCAAATCGTTGCAATAGCTAATGATGGCAGGATGGCAACGACGGTGCTCCAACAACATAATTCCTTTTTGCGCACTAATCGGGTCAAAAACGTCTGTCGCTTCCAAGGCCATTTTCATAATCGAGCCACTTGAGGCGGTAAAACCTTTTTCTTGTAGTTTACTCAAAAACGCATCTTGCTCATTTTCAATCAATTCGTTTTTCAGTAAGTTTCCTAAGTCTATTTTAAAAATGGTATTCCAAACAGGCTCAATCTGCTGAATATCGCCAACAATTACCGCCTGCTTTGCCAAACCAAAGCTTGCTAGTCCTACCTCTGGACTTACCTGACCAGCCTCGTCAACTATCAGAAAATCAACAAACTCTAACATCGGAGGGGTTTCCCATTTTTTAGTTCCGTCTACATTTTCTCCTGCAAATTTGAGATACGAGAAAAAACGAGGCGCCATAAAAAAGGTACTCACAAAACATGGTGTCAACATAGCACGAGTGCGCCACATGAGTTTGCGACCTGCCAAACCCTTATTGGGCGACTCATTTTTGAGTTGATCTGTAATAGCTTCTAGCCAACGTCCCTCCCAATAATGGATTGCCAGCAAAAAGGCTTTATATCTAATTTGGGTATCTACTTCGTCAAAAAAATATTGGTTACGACTATTAAACTGTCGTAGCTTCAAAAAATCCTTTTCCCAAACTTTTTCCTCATCCGTACAAGGGTTAGAGAAAATTCCGTACTGACGCTTCCATTTTTCCCATACAGCCCAAGCTTTTATGACTTCTTGAATCAACTTCAATTTTGTTTCAAAAAAACTTTTCAAACGACTTCTGGACGTATCTTTTAGTGGTTCTAAATTCAGAACCGTTTGTCGAATCATCGGTCTGGCAGTAGCCTGAATATGATACAGTTGGTCTTCGATACTACTCTCAATGGCCACCCAAAAATCCTGATTTTCTTCTAAATCAGCCCAATGTTTCGGGTCTATCGAACGTTGGGTAAATTCTGCCATTTTTTCGCAAACTATTTTCCATAAAATCCGTCCTTCTTCTAGGGACTTTTGAAGGCTTTTAATCTCAGTTTGCAACCAAAAGTAAGCTTCCGATATATCATCTGTACGCTTGTGGGTATATCGCTCGACCATGTTTAAAAAATACCTTTCAGCCTTTTCGACATAAGCTTCTTCTTCCAGACGAGCAAATAGCCCAGAGTCGTCCAATTTCATATAATTGATATTGACGAGTTCTTTTTCGTTTTTATTTCTTGCAGGCAAGTACGTAGCATATCCTTCTAAATCAGGCAACCAACGCTCTTGTAAATCTTGAAATCGCTCAGCACGAACAGGTTTAAAACTTTCAATGATATTTAGTACGGCTTGATTATTGGCAGAACACGCCAACAATATAGCAGGGTCTTGACCTTGAATGGCAGTTTGAACCATTTGATTAGCAACAATGCTCTGGATTAATGTTGTCTTACCTGTTCCTGGAGGACCATTCACGGCAAACACCCTTGACTTTCGTTCTTGACTGAGCGTTGCCAAGGCATTTCGTTGAGAAATACTTAAAGGAAAAGCACCGCCCATTTGTCCCAAATGTTGTAAATGGGTTTCCAACCACTGTGAAACTACCACGGGTGAAGTGAAGTTTTTTTGTTCCTTCAAACCAATCATATCCTTCAATAAGGAAGGTAATTGCTTGGCATTTTCGAGATGTTCGTACAAGGATACAATGGCTGCACCCGCCTGCATATCTTTTTCGGGAACGACTATCGTAGTTTCGTAAACCACACGATAATCATCTTCCGAAAACTCATCTATGGCTTGTCCTCGCAAAGTGAAAAAGCTTTCTTCGAGGTATTCAACATAATTTTCCCAACGTAAAAAAGTATTCCTATCATTCGACAACAGCTCTTCAAGCGAGTCTAATTGACAGAAAACAAAATCGGTATCTTCATTCCCCACAGGACTCATCCATTCGCGAGGAACAATTGGATAGTATTCGTCAACTATCGAAAAATGACCTCCTCGGTGAAGCAAAATCGGAAACCAAAAAGGATAAATAGGTTTTGGTGTAAAAAACAGATGCTCCTCTCGCTGAGGTTCGAGATAGCTGGGCGAAACTAGTAGCTGTAGCGCCTCGGGACGTTCCCATTTAGGATCTTTGTCTGAGCGAATGCCTTTTTCGTAGTTACGCTTTTTTTCTTGTTCCTGAAAAAATGTTTCGCATACTTGTTCATCAATCATTCCCAAGCGCCAAACCTCGGCAGAAAAACGAAGCTTTTCGTTTACTTCTACATCAATATTGGCTTTCATGGCTTGCGCCAAACACGTTTTCCAGTATGCTAATAATTTTTTTTCAATCATGGTTGGTTGTAGTCCTCGGTAAGAAATAAGAAAACAAAGGTAAAGGCTAAGAATCAAAGTGAAAAGTGAACACGCACAAAGTAATTAGCATCCATCTATTTTTAATGTTAGTGCAGAATTATAAGGAACAATTGCAAAACATTAGTTATCAACCTATTACATTCGCAAAAGTCGAACCTCAGTTGTCCTCAAAGATAACCATCTCATTTACAATAGAATACAACCAAAATCCATCATTCAAAATTCCAAACTTACTTGTCCTTTACAAAATATTTTATTCAAAAAATAGTTATATTAGTAATACGAATGTAAATTTGTTTAGATTCCATTTTGAATGATGTTAAATACTACTTGAATATGGCTCTTCTTAAAAATATCATGGCTTTTTTATTTGGTTCAGCAGAATCAGACTATCCAGTTTTGGGAAAAAACTCAAAATTGATTTTGTCTGATGCTAACATGGCTGAGCAATTATTAACGGCTATCGACCGTGAGAGAAATAGCGAAAATATCATTACTATTTCTGGAACGAAAGGCTCTTTCCGTGTTGAACGAGTTTCCGAAATTTAATACCTCTTTTACAGATTTTCCTGTAAACCTTAACTGCATTTATGTCAGGAATCACCTACGGCGTTGCGCTGATTATTTTATTCTTTATTCTTCCTGGGGGACTTTTCCGAAAAGCTTATTCTCCGATTCATCTTTCTAATTATCATTTACGAGCCAGTAATTTTGCCGAAATCGCTACAACCTTAGGATTTGGGATGGTTATTCAATGTCTTGGTATATTGATCATTAACAAATTTCATCCATCGCTTTACGTCGATTTTCGCTTGTTACCAAAGCTACTATCAAATCCTGACGAAGTGGTACTTTCAAAAGTACAGAAGCATTTGATTCCAATTTTTAGTTACAATGCCTGTTTGTTACTTTTTAGCTACGTTATGGGTAGTTTGCTTCAGAGGCTGGTGCTGTCGTTACGACTTGACGAACGCTTTTTAGTGCTAAAATTCGATAATGCTTTTCACTATGTTTTTTCAGGAAAAATGTTCTTGAAGAAAGATACGGAAGAGATATTGACCTACATGAATGTTTGTGTCAAAATTGATAATGACTTTTTTGTGTATTCTGGTTTTTTATTGGATTATCAGCTCAATAAAGACGGGCATTGCGAATTGATTGAACTTGGTAAGGTAAAAAGAAAAGTAATCGATAAACATAACACAGAATTTAGCCATATCCTTAAAAAGAACCAGCATCATGAATACAATCTGTTTTGTGACAAATTGTTTATTCCGTATAATCAAATTCTCAATTTTGGCATAACCTACTTCCGTGTACAGCGTGTAAATGGATAGATAAAGATTACCCTTCTCTTCCCATTTTGTCGGTCTGTGTTAGATTTAGTATTTTTGCCGATTCATTAAAAATCAAAAACAATGTTGTGGACTGATATTCTAGTAGAAGCCTTAGGTTGGATTGGCTCAGTGTTGATTGTAGGTGCGTATGCGCTTAATATTCAAGGAAAACTGCGTGCAGACCAGCCCTTATATATTTGGAGTAATATGATTGGTGGGGTGTTTTTTATCGTAAATACGGTTGCTCATAAAGCCTATCCTTCCGCTTTGGTCAATGTCGTTTGGGTAGCTATTGCGGTTTACTCTATTTTAAAAACTAAACAAACAAGGTGATAGAAATCTCTAATTTAGTGATTGGAGATTGAGTGAATGAGTGATTTTTTTAAACCTACCTTTCACTCGTAGAGATAAAATGCTTTGCGTCTAAAGAGGTATCATGTTGAAATATAGTATCAAACATGAGTCATTCCTAATTTAGTGATTGAATGAATGAGTGATTAATTTAAAATTTGTATTCTGGCAGCTTAAGACCCAATGATTGCGTCTTAAGCCAAGTTATATCTAGCATAATAGAATCAAAAAAACGATCGGAAAATATTTTCCGACCGCTTTTTTGATGAAAACTTAGAGAATAACCTAAATGTCAAAATTAGGGATGACTTACTATGCTATGTCTAACTCGGTTTGAGACGCAAAGCATTGCGTTTCTACAAGTAAAATAAAATCACTAATTCACTCAATTGTAAATCACTAAATTAGAAATATAACTACTCCATCGGACCAAGGAAGGAGGTTTTTACTTCATCTATTACTTGTCCGTTGCTTAAAATCTCGACTTTGAGTTTGATCGAAGGAGACTCCAACTCTTTTTTAGGAATCACAATAAAGAAAGAACCTTTTGTCAAATCGCTTTTATTGAGTTGAAGAGGTTTGCCGATTAGTTTGATTTGAGCAGAAGGATAATCTTTCACTCGCAACGAAACTGGCATAGCATTGATAGTCTTGTTCAAGATTTCAATATTGTACAAGTTAGAAACATTTCCTTTTTCCTCTTGATATGTTAAGCCTGGTGTGCGTAAAAGTGTTGTTTCGACGTCGCTACGGGTTATCAACATATATGCTAAAATCCCCAATAAAGCTACTAATACGCCTGTGTAGGCTTTTATCCTTAAATTAAACGACAATTTTTTTCCTTGCTCAATACCATCTAATGACGCATAACGAATCAAGCCTGTTGGCTGATTGGTTTTTACCATTACCTCATCACAAGCATCGATACAAGCTGTACAGCCAATACATTCAAGCTGAGTACCATTACGAATATCGATACCCGTTGGACATACTTGCACACAAATACTGCAATCTACACAATGTCCTTTGTTGGCGTTAGGATTTGCCAATGCTTTTAGCTCTTCCAATGGATTGGGTTGCTCTTCTACCTTTTTCTTTTTGCCACGAGGTTCGCCACGAAGAAAATCATAAGCTACAATAATAGATTTTTTGTCTAGTAATACCCCTTGTAAGCGACCGTAAGGACAAACTACGATACAAACCAATTCACGGAATTTGGCAAAGACAAAATAGAATACAAAGGTAAAAATGACAATAGCCACTAATCCAGAAATATGATTCAGCGGATTATCGAGAATGATAGAAAATAGCTCTCTTTTACCGATGATATAGGCCAAAAATGTATTAGCAATCAGGAAGGAGATAATGAAGAAAATAACATGCTTCGAAGTTTTCTTCACTATCTTTTCAGTATCCCAAGGCTGTGCATCAAGGCGTTGTTGTGCTCTGTAGTCACCTTCAATAAAATTTTCGATTTTACGGAAAAGCATTTCCATAAAAATGGTTTGAGGACAAGCCCAACCGCACCATACACGACCAAAAATTACGGTAAAAAGTATAATAAAAACGATAAAAGTAAGCAAGCCGAAAGCCACTAGGTGGAAGTCCTGAGGAAAAAAGGTTACACCAAAAAAGATAAACTTTCGCTCAATTACATTAAAGAGAAATAATGGTCCACCATTAACTTCTACAAATGGTATTCCAAAAAGAAATCCCAACAAAAGCCATGAAAAATAAGTACGAAGCTTGTACAACTGGCCAACCACAATACGTGGATATATCCAAATACGTTTCCCTGTTTCGGTGACATTAGAAAGATGATCACGAAATTCGGTGGTATCAATTTTAGGAGGTTTCATAATTTTAAGAGTTAAATTTCAGCACATAAGTGAATTAGAAATAGTAAATACCAATGCTGAATTGTGAGTTGTGAATTTTGAATGTAAATTTCTAATATCCCGAATTTTACATTTCTATTTAATCAAATATTGTTTTGCTAGTAACCTTACTATGTATCTTCTTTAAAAAACAATTCGAACGCATCGAGGCTTATGCACTACCCATAAGTCTCGAACGTCCGAATCGTAATAACTTTATCATTAAAGGCTATTCATTTCTGTTAGCCCTACTACTTCATACTAACAGCAGCTTCAGCCTTATCTCCTTGAGGAGCTTTAGCATTAGCAGGCTTTGTTCCTTGAATCGACACAATGTAGCTCAACACTTGTTGCACTTGAATTGGATTCAATGTTTTTTTCCAAGAAATCATCCCTTTTTCAGGAACACCCTCGTTGATAGTGTGGAAAATAGCTTTTGGCGTACCACCATGCAACCAGTATTCATCTGTTAAGTTTGGACCAACAACACCTTCACCATTCGCCCCGTGACATGCTACACAGTTTTGAGTATAAATCTTTTTACCATCCTCAACACCTTTGGCATCTGTCAATACTTTTACATTGTCTTCGTTTACCGAATTAGCAAACTTTTTCATGTACTCTTCACGTGCTTTTTCAGCAATGGTTACTTCTTCGGTATATTCATTGTTCATGATTTTACCATTTCCGATTACGTGGTATCCAATCAAATAAAAAATACCAACGATAATCGTGATGTAGAAAAGGTACATAAACCATGGAGGAGTTGGGTTGTCAAGCTCAGCAATACCATCGTATTGGTGCTCCATAATCTGGTCTTTTTCAAACTGGATTGGTTTCAAGCTCCAGAATTTTTGCCAGAAAGTACGATTTTGCATCGCCTGTTCAAACTCAGAGCTTTCAGTTTTCGGTTTGAAAATATTTCTGATTTGTGAGTTAAGATTGAGCGTAACCACAATAATCACTGCACAAATCATGGTCATTAAGCCAAGTAAGGTAATTACAAAAAGCTCTTGACCTGATTTAAGTCCTGGAAGAAAAGTGTTTTTGGCTTCTTCGGCCGCAAACATCGAGAATGAGACCAGACTTAATATTGCTAAAATAGATAATCGCTTCATCGGATTGGTTATCAATTAGAAAGTTGTCAAATAGAAATCACATCTTGAAGCTCATTTTGGTTACTGTCTTCAAGGGGTAGGTTTTGCATTTTGTTCAAGTAGCTTTTGTCCATAATGAACAAATAAATACTTACAAGAACGAAGAAGGCCATAAATATGAGAAACGAGGTAATCATATATACATCAGCGCCGTCTACTTTGTCAATAAATTGCTTAAACATGACTTTAGATTTTTTAAGGCAGCTAAAGAGAATTTTGAGTGTCGAGTTTTGAGTGATGAGTTGTGAGTTAAAAAATATAAAACACTTACAATTAATATTTTATGCCTAACAACTCATCACTCAAAACTCTTCACTTAGATTAGTTTGCCGCAGTTTCAGTTTTCTTAATATCTGTACCTATTCTTTGTAGGTAAGCAATCAATGCAATGATTTCTTTATCTGAAGAAACTTTCACACCTTCCTTCGCAAGATTGGCAGCGATACCATCTGCTTGAGTTTTCAAATCTTCTTGTGCTTTTTGAATTTGGTAAGCATCATACGGCACACCCAATTTTTGCATCGCTTTCATTTTTGCCTCAATGTCAGTTGTATTCAATTTTTGTTCTAACAACCATGGGTATGGAGGCATAATAGAACCTGGCGACATTGAAATTGGCTCACGCATGTGGTGATAGTGCCAAGAGTCTGGATATTTACCACCTTCACGGTGCAAATCTGGACCCGTACGTTTTGAACCCCACAAGAATGGGTGATCATATACAAATTCTCCTGCTTTTGAATATTGACCGTAACGTTCTGTTTCACTTCTAAACGGACGAACCATTTGACTGTGACAACTCACACAACCTTCACGGATATACAAATCACGACCTTCTAATTCGAGTGCAGTATATGGCTGAACAGCACTAATCGTTTCTACGTTAGATTTTACCATGAAAGTAGGAATCAATTCTACGGCAGTACCAACCAAAATCATTACCAATGAACCTACCAATAATGGAATTGGTTTACGTTCGAACCAACGGTGCCAGTAAGTATCGCTTCCTGTTGGAGTGTAAGCTACTTCCAAAGCTGGAGCTTCGGCTGGTTCGTTTGCTTCCAAAGAACCTTGCGCCATTGTTTTGAATAAGTTGTAAGCCATCAAAATAGCACCTGTCAAGTAAATCAAACCACCAAAGGCGCGCATAGCATGCATTGGTAAAATTTGTAGCGTAGTTTCAAGGAAGTTACCGTATTTCAAAGTTCCTTCTGGCGTAAAGTCTTTCCACATCATACCTTGTGTAAAACCTGAAATATACATTGGTACAGCATAGAAGATAATCCCTAAAGTACCCAACCAGAAGTGTACATTAATCAATTTTTTAGAGTAAATCGTTGTATGGTAAATACGAGGAAGCAACCAGTAAAGAATTGCAAAGCTCAAGAAACCATTCCAACCCAAAGCACCTACGTGTACGTGTGCTACAATCCAGTCAGTGAAGTGAGCAATAGCGTTTACGTTTTTCAACGAAAGCATAGGTCCTTCGAAAGTTGCCATACCGTAGCTAGTTACCCCAACTACCATAAATTTCAAGATGGCATCTTCACGAACTTTGTCCCAAGCACCACGCAAGGTCAACAAACCGTTAATCATACCACCCCAAGATGGAGCAATCAACATAATCGAGAATACCGTACCTAATGATTGTGCCCAGTCTGGTAAGCTAGTGTATAATAAGTGGTGAGGACCAGCCCAGATATAGATAAAAATCAAAGCCCAGAAGTGCAAAATCGATAACTTATAAGAATATACGGGACGATTTGCCATTTTTGGTAAGTAGTAGTACATCAATCCTAAGAAAGGAGTTGTCAAGAAAAATGCTACTGCATTGTGACCATACCACCATTGAACCAAAGCATCTTGAACACCAGCATACAAAGAATAACTTTTGAAAATTGTAACTGGTAATTCGAAAGAGTTCACAACGTGCAACACTGCTACGGTAATAAATGTAGCAATATAAAACCAAATAGCTACATACAAGTGGCGTTCACGACGTTTGAAAATAGTACCAAACATATTAATACCAAACACTACCCAAATCAAAGTGATAGCTATATCGATTGGCCATTCTAACTCTGCATATTCTTTACTACTTGTTAAACCCAATGGAAGAGTAATGGCTGCTGCTACGATAATTAATTGCCATCCCCAAAAGTGAATTTTCGAAAGAAAATCGCTAAACATTCTGGCTTTACAGAGGCGTTGAAGGGAGTAGTAAACACCCATAAAAATAGCGTTTCCTACAAAAGCAAAAATAACGGCATTGGTGTGTAGAGGACGAATACGCCCGAATGTACCATATTGCGTAACATTAAGCTCAGGCTTGAAGAGTTGAGAAGCGATAATAACGCCCACCAACATGCCCACAATCCCCCAAATAATCGTCGCAACGGCAAAGTTTCGGACAATCTTATTGTCGTACTCAAAGCGTTCGATGTGTGTACTGATAGCTGACATATTTTTAGATTATAAATTGGTTACGAGAACAATTGCGATTGAGAGCGAATTTTGGCGATTCTACCCTCCCATTTTACTACGTCGATTGAGTCTGACTCAACGTTTGATTTCTAGTTTATTTCGGAGTACTTTTTTGGTCGTCCAACAAAATACGCATAGCGGGAGTGTGTAAATCGTCGTTTTGTCCGTCTTTCATTGACCAAAAAAACGCACCTAAAAAAACAAGTGCCATCACCAAACTGATTCCGATCATGATGAAGATGATTTGCATTTTTTTGTGTTTTTCTGTGTTTCTATGCTTCAAAATTGGGGCTTTCTGCTGTGTTCAGCTATGAGGAATGTTAGTGGGGTTACTCGTATTTATTAGTCTGTTTTATGACAAAAGTCAGTAAAAAAGGCTTGTTTGAGGAGGAGCATAAAAAAAGGCACAAGAGTTATTCTTGCACCTTTTGGGGTAAGTTTCTTATTATCAAGACTATGATTGCGATACTTCTATCGTAGGAGAATCATTCAGTTTATTCATGTAATCAATCTTATGCGCCCATGCATTGGCTATATTATAGGCCCTTTGCTTGGCTTCTTCAGCTTTTTCGCCTTCAAATAGTTCGTCCAAGGTTTGAAAAAACAAACTCAGCCATTGCTCAAAATGAGGGATTGTAAGCTGATGCACCGAATTAATTACAAAATGTGGACGTAACGGATGTCCATCGTATCCTTCTGTACCAAACAATATCATTTCCCAAAAATTGTACATTTTAGGTAAATGCTTTTGCCAATTCACTCTTGCTACATGATCGAAGATATGTCCGAGCATTTGATTATCTCGTACTTTATCATAAAAGGTATTCACAAGAAGTTCGACATCCTCACGTCCTTCCAAAGCCTTTTTCACTCTGGGAGTTTGTGTATTGGTATCTATATGTTGTTCTGGATTCATTGTTTAAAGCTTAAAATATGGGGTTGTCTGTCAATCTTTTGACACTCAAATCGCTAAAAAAGTTCTTTTTGAATGGCATAAATACTTTCCTTTCCTAGCAATAATTTGATAAATCTAGTTCAAGACTATGTTACCCTTAGTTCAAGACTTTGTCTTGGACTCATTTTTTATTCAGTTTACAAACTGAACAATAGGATAGTCCAAGACTATGTCTTGAACTAGGTTTCAAACTAAGTCTCGAAAAAAAGCACAAAGCTAACACCACAAACTGCCTAAAAACGGGTCAATGGATGTTTTCCTTGTGCTTTAGTATTAACAAAATTGGATTGATATGAATTTTAAATTACTCCGAAATTCATCACTGTATTGATTGGTGTCAGTAAATATTATCGTTGAACAATCTTCGCCAAGCGGTGATAAAATGGCGTCGAACTGTTTTCGTCTTTTGGGGCATATTTGCCTTGAATAATCGGAAAATACATGACACGGCGACGTGATTTTTCGCCTGTAAAAGGGCAAACTTCCACTCTATGCCAAAGGTCACCGTCGTGTACTGTCAAGTCTCCAGCTTCGATGTCCAAACCAACTTCATTAGGGTCTGGATTATGGTCGATGAATTGTTTTTTCAAAAACAAAACCTTCATTTTGCTCAATTTATGTGTGCCTGGCAGTACTCTCAAACCACCGTTCTCAAAAGGACAATCGTCCAAATGTGTCCCAATATTGAGCATTTTCAAAATCTTTTGTCCCAAAAATAAATCTCGTGGGCTATCGGTATGCCAACCCATTTGTGAGAATTTACTATTGTCTTGATTGATATAATGATTAAACACTAATCCATCCTTTTCTACCTCCGCGATACGATTATTGTTGGGTTCTAACAAAGTCAAAAGCGCCTTCAAACGTGGGTCTTGCAAATATTGATGTAATATACCGCTATGTGTCGAAAGAAAACACATACGCTGAATCATGGGATTGCCTGCTGGGTCTTTACCAAATTTCAGCGGCGTACCATTCATTTTTTCGATTCCTTTATCAATCCACTCTTTCTCTACTCTGTGGGCTTCTTGCAAAAACAATTTGACAGTATCTTTAGACAAAAAGTTTTTGAAATGTAAAAATCCATATTCGTTAAAAAAAGCACGCTGCTCGTCTGTTATCTGCTCACCGAGCGTAAAGGTCTTTGCTTCAAATTGTTTCCCCATATCTTTAAACATTTAGCATATTTTGTTTCAGGTCAAAGAATAGGCTTTAGTCAATTCACTACAAAAGTCTATTGACTAAAGCCTATTCTTTCACTCCTGATATTACATATAATTCAAGTCGTTATTTTTCTTCAACTTAATAATGTGTAAGGCATTCAACAGTAAAATCACTGGATACGTTGGGTCAAACTCATGCCATTTTACACCGAAGTTGGCACGACCACCTAATTTGTGGTGATTGTTATGATATGACTCACCCATCATCAAGAAATCAAATGGAAGTAAGTTTTTAGCTGTATCGTTTACTTTGAAATTGATGTATCCATATTTGTGTGCAAACCAGTTGATCACTACTCCATGCACAGGTCCCATCAAATAATGAATTGGCAACAAAGCATATTCCCATGGAGAAGTAGCAAATTTCATATAGAACAATGTGTAAAGTGTACCCCAGAAAATACGCATCAACCATTGGTCACCTAACTTTTCTAAAAACATCCAGTTTGGTACATTCTTTTTGAATTTAGGGTCAATGTCAGCTCTATCGTACAATACATCATTATAAATCTTCTTAGTCTTCCACATCATATCAAACAAGTTGCTTGAATAGCTTGGTGAATGCGGATCATTTTCGGTATCAGCATAAGCATGGTGCAAGCGGTGCATAATACCGTAAGCTTTTGGACTCAAGAAAGACGAACCTTGGGTAATTAAGGTAAAAACATAGAAAAATTTTTCCCAGCCCTTAGACATCGTAAACATTTGGTGTGCCGCGTAGCGGTGCAAGAAGAATGTCTGCGAGAATAATGACAGATACCAGTGTGCTACAAAAAAAATTAAAATTGCCATGTAATTGGGATTTATAGATTAGGTAAATGTTTGACTAATACAGGTTAAACCGCTCAGAAAGCCAGCAGGCGAGCCAATGCTCACAACACGGTACAAGGAAAAAAGCAATTTTCCGATGAACGATTCGTACACTATCATTAGCCAAACCATTACGAATTTGGAACAAATTTAATAGACTATCTAATCTGTAGAGTTGACAAAAATCAGTACTTAAACTGACTTTTACCACGTAAAATCATCCCTACAGAGGCAATAATCACCATGGTCGATGAGCTCATAGGCATCAGTATTGCAGCTACTACAGGATGCAAAGTACCAGAGGCAGCAAAGGTCAGACCGACAAAGTTGTAAATCAGCGATACCACAAAACTGAACTGTATCAAACGCAAGGCATATTTGCTGTACTTGAAAATAGCAGTAAACTTATGCAAAGAGTTCGCCTCCAAAATACCGTCGCTTGATGGCGTAAAGTTGAGCGTATCGTCGGTGATAGCTATCCCAACATTAGATTGCTTCAAAGCTCCCGCGTCGTTGAGTCCATCGCCCACCATGACTACTTTTTTGCCTTGAGCTTGTAGTTTTTTGATAAAATCAAGTTTTTCTTGTGGGGTACAATTAAACTTCAGGTTGTTTTCATCCGAGAACCAGCTTTTCAATTGATTACGCTCCGCTTCGTTGTCACCTGATAACAAATAGGTATGGTATGTTTTACTGAGTTCTCGAATTTGGCTCTCTATATCGGCACGATAATGATTTGGTAACGAGTAATAGCCAATATACTCATGGTCGATTTTGAGATGGGCAACACTGGCATTAAAGCCTTTCTCAGGTTTTTTCCCGTCTGGATTCACAAAGTCAAACGAACCTAATTTGATTTGGTGGTTCTCATACAATCCCTTCAAACCTTGCCCAGTGATTTCCTGAAAATTTTCTATTTCTAGAAAAGTAGGTTCAGGATACAGGTATTTGATTTTTTGTGAAATCGGGTGTGTCGAATTTCTTACCAAAGACGATACCAACATCTCCTCAAACTGGTTCAAAGGTCGCTGACTATGAAAAGTTGGCAAACTTCTTTCAGAGGTTGTTAAGGTTCCTGTTTTATCAAAAACAATGGTATCACATTGTGCCATAGCCTCGATAATGTCAGCATTTTTGAGATAAAAATTCTGTTTTCCCAAAATTCTCAAACCATTTCCCAAAGCAAAAGGATAACTCAACGACAACACACACGGACAAACTACAATCAGAATAGCAGTAAAGGCATTGATTACTTTTGAAGGCTCGTGGAAATACCAATAGATAGAAACACAGGCAGCAATTGTCAATACTGAAATTGTATAGTATTTCCCTACTAAATCAGAGAAAGTTTTGATTTTAGAATCTTGGCTTTTTTGAAAAGTATCATTATTCCACAATTGGGTCAAATAACTTTGAGATACCTCTTTCAATACTTCCATTTCGAGTGTCTCCCCTACCTGACGACCGCCTGCATACAAGAAATCACCTACTTTTTTAGCTTCCAATGCAGATTCACCTGTTACGAAACTGTAATCTATTTGTGCATTGCCTTTGTATAGAAATGAGTCAGCAGGGATGAGTTCGCCATTTCTTACGAGAATTTTATCCCCTTTTTTCAAAGCATTCAAAGAGATGGGCTCTTCTTTTCCTTGAGTCAATCGAATAACAGCCAAAGGAAAATAGGATTTGTAATCCCTTTCAAACGACAAAAAACTATACGTTTTCTGCTGAAACCATTTACCAATCAATAAAAAGAAAATCAAGCCTGATAAAGAATCAAAATAACCAGCTCCATTTAAAAAGATGACCTCATAAGTACCTCTAAAAAATGCGACCAAAATCCCGAGAAGAATCGGAAAGTCGATATTGATAATCCCTTTTCTCAGACTTTTATACACTGATACAAAATAATCTGAACCAGAATATGCCACCACGGGAACTGACAATGCCATACTCAGAAATCCAAAAAGCTTTTTGTACATCATGTCATCCAAGCCTAAATATTCTGGAAAACTAAACAACATGATATTACCTGCACAAAAACCTGCGACACCAATTTGCGTCAATAGTTTTTTGTAAGAAGGTTTGTTTTTTTCCTTCACCACGTCATTCAAACTAATCAGTGGTTCGTAGCCAAATGAAGTCAACATTTCGGCTAATTGGCGTAATGTGAGCTCTTCTGGATTGAAGGTAATCGCCACTTGTTTTTTCAAAAAATCAACTTTTGATTGCTTTACACCCGTATGAAGTTTGTACATATTCTCCAAGAGATACAAACAAGATGAACAGTGAATGGAAGGAATATAAAAGCTAATTTTGGCAATTTTGTCACTTCTAAAGTCTAATAATTGATTGGTAATCTCGGTATTATCCAAAAACTCAAAATGAGCCATTTGCGGACTATTACCTGACATTTTTTCAATGTCATAGTAATTACAAAGATTATTTTGGTCAAGTATTTCATAAACAGTTTTGCAACCTTCGCAGCAAAAGTTTTTCTCCTCGATATGTATGTGAGTGTCTGGGCAGTCGTTACCACAATGATAACACACCAGAGCCTCGTCAGTAAGCGTTTCCATGGCCTCTACAATTTTTTCCAAAATTTGCCTTTGACCTCTGAAGTAAATATGAGTAAGGTGATGTCAAAAACTGATAAAACTCATATTTTCCGATACTGACCTTTTGCAACTTCGCAGAGTGATATTTATCAATCTAATCAGTGTTATATATGAAACCGCAAGCTCCACATTGTCAAAGTTGCCAATTCAAAGATAGTTCACTCTTCAAGCAGTGCCATCTTCACGAGTTGGAAGAACTGAATGAAAGCAAATGCTTTAACTCCTATAAAAAAGGTCAGGTTATCTTTCATGAAGGAAATAGACCGCTGGGTATTTTCTGCGTATATGGCGGTAAGGTAAAGGTAAGTAGAATGGGCTCAGACGGAAAAGAGCAGATTATTAGACTTGCCAAAAAGGGAGATACCTTGGGTTATCGTTCGCTGATAGACAATACTAAATATACAGCTTCGGCTATTGCTTTGGACGAAACAGAGGTTTGTTTTATTCCTGCAACAGAGTTCAATAAGTTGGTAGATGAAAACGTAAAAGTTTCGACCGATTTAATGAAAATGCTTGCTCGTGCTCTAGGAGATACACAAGATAAGTTGATTCATTTGGCGATGAAACCTGTGCGTGAGAGATTGGCAGAGGCATTATTATTACTCAAAAGTACTTATCAAGAAGAAGGCAAAACGCCCTTTTCGATCTCTATTTCGAGAGAAGATCTCTCATCGATTGTTGGCACTGCCAAAGAAACTGTCATTCGCTTTTTATCAGAATTTAAAGAAGACGGCATTATTACAACGCATGGTAGTGAAATCACCATTTTGAACCCAGAGAAATTAGTAAAAATTAGTAGTATGTACGACTAATTTTTATGTCAGCTTGCCCAGTGACTATTATCATTTCAGGGGCTTGCAATCTCGCCTAACTTAGCCAACTCATAGCAAGCAAAGAAACAATGAGAGAAACGGAACGTAAAATTTTAGCGAGTGGTATAGAATTAAGTTTCAAAGAAGGTGAGTATTTGTATAGAAAAGGACAAGATGCCGAATTTGTATTTTATCTGAAAGATGGTGCTTTTGAACTTCGAGATGAACATAACAAACCCATTGTTATCGATGGATTTAGGTGCTTCTTGGGATTGGAAGAAATGCTCTCAGATAAAAAACATCGATATGGCGTTAAGGTTCTTTCCAATGCACATGTACTTGTTTTTGAAAAATCCTTACTCAATACCCTTATCTATGAATACGAATTGGCCCAAAGATATTTTATGCTCAAAATGTGTGATTATCTGGCCTTTCATGAGAAAGTGTATGAATAAAACTTTCGATATAAAATTAGCAGAAAACTAGGTTAGCTTTGGCAATTGACCATCTTTAGGATTTTGTCATGACGAATTTTAATCTTTTTAGCGTGACTGCTTTCATTCAAAAACATGACAATTGTCATGTTTTTAATACCAGAAAAACGGCAACTTTACCGTATATCAATGATATATTAGTAGCAAAGTTCTAAGGCAAAATAAGATTGCATTAGGACGCTTTAGGCTGTAAGCCTTAGGCAGCAGGCATAAATGTTTATATTACACTCTTAAACTTTTATTCTTCTGCGTAATGCTTAAAGTCTACGGCGGGTGAAATTAATAATATCCCTACGAGTTTACTTTGATTAGTATCCTACTGATTGTGAGTATCTTCAAACAACGGGTAATTATTAATTAATAACTTCTTCTTACTAAAATCAAGTTTATGTTTTTCCATTAAATCTATAAAAAAGTCATGAAAAAGATACTCGTGCCTACTGATTTCTCTGAACTATCGTTAGCAGCATTAGATGTAGCAGCCATGTTTGCTCGTGCAACCTCGGCAGAAATTGTTCTATATCACAAAGATTTTATTATTCTTCCAAACATAGATTTTATTGAAGCGCCCATTACGACCTACGATGTAGAAACCAATGAAGCGATTCATAATCAAACGCAAAAGCAATTGGAAGACATCATCCAGTCGCCTAAATACGACGGAATCAGCATTGTAGTGTACAATACAGATGACTATGAGGAACTGGGCGAGGCGATTTCTGAAAGAACCGATATTGACCTAATCGTTATGGGTTCTGAAGGCGCCACTGGCTGGAAAGAGTTTTTGGACGGTTCCAATTCTGAAAGTGTGGTAAGACATGCACATTGCCCTGTTTTGGTTATCAAAGAGCCGATTTCGACATTCTACCCACGCAAGGTAATGTTTGCTGTCGATTTTGAAACGCCTTTTGATGATAAACTCATTAAGACTTTAAGCCATGAAATTGAACAAACATACGTGGTTTATGTGAACTCTTCAGATGGTTTTGAAGATACCAGAACCATCAATGAGAAGATGGCAGCTTTTGAGAAGGAGCATAATCTTACCGACCATGAGTTTGTGATTTACAACGACTACAGCGCAAGTAATGGCGTAATTCATGCGGCCGAAGATTTACAAGCTGATCTCATCGTCATGTCGACTAAAGCTCGTTCTGGACTGAGTCATTTCTTATTTGGTAGCGTAACCGAAACGGTAATCAACCACTCAAGCATTCCTGTACTTGCCACTTTAGCAAAACATTAATTAAACCGTTAGACGTTCTTTTTGTCGAATCAATGAAATTCCTGGAATGGCAATTCGGCAAACACGAATGGTACTTGATATCAGGATTTTACCAACAATTTAATAGCTCAGGCTACTGAAATATTCTTTTGAAAAATCACAAACTGATATTCAATTTTTGAATTTATGTAGTCATGAGCCATGAAAAAGGCGTAGAAACCGTGTTTCTACGCCTAATTTTTTGCTTGAAGTCCTCTCCTAATTTCTTAAATTAGCCAACTTCTTCTCGTCGATAATCGTAATTTCACTACCGCTAATTTCGATTAGTTTATCGGCTTTAAATTCACTCAGTGTTCGAATCAGTGACTCTGTGGCTGTACCCACAATGGACGCCAAATCGTCTCTCGAAATTTTCATGGTAAATTTCGTACTTTCTTCTGCCTTATACTTTTTCTGTAACAACAGAAGACCGTCTGCCACACGCTTGCGAAGAGAATTGTATGCCATGCCTAATAAATATGTCTCTTTATCGGCAATATTATTAGCTAACAATTTGATGAATTTATTGGCAACTTGCTGATTTTTAGATAAAAGCTCCATAAAATCACCTCTTGGAATACCGATAATTTGTGAGTCTTCCAATGCCTCTGCTGTTTCTTGATAATCTGTATTTTCGATGATAGCAATATGACCAAAGAAATCGCCTTCATTGTAAAGCCCCGTCACAAATTCTTTTCCATCACGGTTGGTTTTGTAGGTCTTAATTTTTCCAGATTTTAAGAAATAAAACTTAATAGGCTCGTCTCCTTCAGAATAGACAATTTGTTTTTTCTTCAAAGTGGATACCTTTCTATCGGACGATAAATCTGTTAAATCTCGGTATTTGTTCGCTTCCGAATAGAGTTCTTCCAAATGCTCGTGAGCCACTTTTCCTGCTCCATGCAAAAGTTGTTCAACTTTTTTCAAACGACTTTCGATCGCATTCAATAATTCGATTTCATGAAAAGGCTTTGTCAGATAGTCATCTGCGCCCATTTCCATTCCTTTTCTAAAGTCAGTTCTTTCTGTTTTAGCAGTCAAGAAAATAAATGGAATCCCTTGTAGATCAGGATTTTGATTAAAAATATGTAATACTCCATAACCGTCAAGCACAGGCATCATAATATCACAAATGACAATATCAGGACGACTTTGAATGGCTTTTTCAACTCCATCTTTACCATTAACTGCGGTAATTACTTCGTAGTTGGCCAATTCGAGAATCTCGGCGGTGGTTTCTCTGATGTCATCGCTGTCTTCGATAAGTAATATCTTCTTCATAAAGTTTAATTGTTGTGTTAAGACAAGTTTTAACAAATGATTTTTATTGAATATTGAGGTAAATCTGTGTTAGTACTGAACGATGAATCGCGAATGTGGCGTTTTAGTCATCCTCCGCTTTGTGTGACTCTTTTGAAGGCTAAATCAAGCCAAATCCAACTGCACAGTCACCGTTGTACCTTCATTGAGTTTACTCGAAATACTCACTTTTCCTCCAAGCAACTCTGTATATTTGGCAACGATATGTAGACCCAATCCAGTACCTTGAATATTAGTAACATTTACACCTCTAAAGAAGCGGTCAAACAAATGTTTTTGGTCTTCCTCAGATATACCAATACCTTCGTCTTGTACACTTAAGACAAAATGAGAAGGCATTTTTTGTGTTCGAATTGTAATACACGAGCTCTCTCCTGAAAATTTAACGGCATTGGAACACAAGTTGATGATGATTTTTCTCAGCAAAGATTTATCCGTAAGAAGTTCTGTTTCCCCCGAGTGCTCAAAACGTAGATTTTGATTTTTCTTCAGCAAATTGCTCACGTCTGCCAAGGTATCATTTACCAACTCAGGAATTTCAACATAGGCTAAATGTGCCTCAATTTTTCCTTCTTCAAGTTTTCCTACTGACAAAAATTCTTCTAAAATATCTGTCAAATTACTTACAGCCGATTTTATTCGGTGAATATGCTTCTCGCGCTTTTCTTGGTCTTCAGTTTTGGGATATTTAGAAATTAAAGAGGCTGAGGATAAGATAGCGGTCAGTGGTGTTCTAAATTCGTGAGAAGCCATAGCCACAAAACGAGACTTTAGTTCGCCCAATTCTTTTTCTTTACTCAGTGCCAATTCGAGCTCTTGCTTCGACTCTTCCAAGTCCTTGAGTGTTTCTACCAACGCATTTGTCCGATTCATGACCTCCTGCTCGAGACTCTCATTGAGTTTTTTTATCTCTTGGTTTTTCAGAATCATCTCCATTTCGATTTTCTTCTTGTACGTAATATCGTTGATAAAGGAGATAAAATATTGATTACCATTTTGCTCAAAAAAACTCAAACTGATTTCTACCGAAAACAAGGTGCCATCTTTTTTACGGGCTTTCAAATCCAAGCCAATACCCATTGGACGAATTTGAGGTTTGTGTAAATACTTTTCGGTGTGTTGACGATGGGTACCTGCCAATGCCGTCGGAAGTAACGTTTCAATAGGCATACCAATAAGCTCATTGGAATCATACCCAAAAAGCGCATTAGCAAATCGATTGGTTAAGACGATTTTACTACTTTTATCCATCATCACAATGCCCATTGCAGCGTGCATGAACAAAGCCTCAAAACGAGCCTCTCCTTCAGAAAATTGAATCTGCGTATGTTTTTCCGCTTGAATATCGGACAGATTAACCAACCAATGCCCCTTAGCAGTATCTGGTTCTTGAAGTAACTTTACCTGAATGCGTCCCCAAAATTTAGTACCACTCGGACTCGTAAAACTGTCGTCAATACAAAATTCAGCTGAAGTTTTTAGATGTTCTGAAACCTGAAGTTCCCACTGAATGAGACTTTCATTGTTGCGAAGTCCTTCCAAGAAAAAGTTATTGGCTTGCTCCAGATTTTCTAACTCAAACATTTTTAGCCCTGTCTTGTTGAGATAGATAAACTTATGCGTATCTGGATTGTAGATTCCAACAAATAGCGGGCTATTCTCCAAAGCAACGTGACAAAGTTGTTGGTCTAAGGAAGTACAGTTCATAGGTATTATGGCTTTGTTTCGTCATAAATGATACTTTACTCTACGTAAATTCTTCATTTTGCGGGGAGAATCGTTTATGAGAAGGTATCTGTCAAAAATAGTCGATTTGAATAAATTTTAGTTCTTCGATTTTTCAAATCATTCTGGGTAAATTTACATGATAATGCCGATATTTTCCTGAAAAAATGAAAAAAATCACCTTCTTTACTTCTTGTGTTGCAACCTTATTGTCAGGAATGCTTTGTTATGTTTTTTGGAACGAACATCAAGAAGAACGCTTTATCCAAGAAAATCTCAAGAATGCCTTAACTGATCTGTCTAAAACTACTTCAGCGAAATCAGATTCTTGCCTGTGGTTATGGTACTCTAACACTACGCTTTATAAGGTATTTGTGGATAAAAAAGGTAATGCTACTATTAGTTATGGTTCGAGGAAATGGCAACGAAAAATTAACAGTATTTCTACAAAAATGTACTTTGTGGATGGCGATTTCAATTTGAATAATTCGCCAGAAATATATCTGTTTGGACTCACCTCCAAAGGATACGTCGTTCAAGCTTTTGAATTACAGCAAGAACAGTTACATCCGTTTGCCTTGCCTCCGCTCATGGGGACAAACCTTTTTGGTTATCGTGGTAATGATTCCTTATATTTTGAGAAAAACCTTTTGGTACGTCAATTCCTAACGAATTATGGTCAAAAAGTCTGCTATTACGAACTTATGCCTAACTTGCAGTACGAACTTCGACTAACAAAAACTCTTTAATACTTCATCAAAAATTATGAATTATGAAATTATGAAAGCAAGCTTGGAGGATAGCAAACGCCTTTCAGCGCTGTGTAAAAGTATTTATGTTGAACATTATCTTCATTTGTGGCTAGAGGGAGGAAAGGATTGGTATCTTGAGAAATCATACGCCGAGCAGGTAATTTATAGTGAGATAATGCATCCGAATTCAGATTATTTCATTCTTTCGATAAATTCCTTGCCTGTGGGATATTTGAAGGTAAATTATGACTATTCAGAAAAAAGTAGTGCCCTCGAAGTAGAAAGAATCTACTTTCATCAGTCCTACAAAGGGCATGGATTAGGACGTAAATTGATGGAATTTGCTTTTGAATTAGCCCAAAAACAAGGAAAAGAAAGTGTTGTCTTGAAAGCGATGGATAGCAGTAAAGATGCCATTGGATTTTATCATAAAATCGGATTTCAACAAATTGGCACGCTCATTTTACATGATTTTGAATTGATGAAACCAGAATACAGAGGAATGGTCATTTTAGAATATTGTTTTTAATAGAAAACCCTTGCCAAGTATGGCAAGGGTTTGTGTTTTATTTACTCCTATTTTCCTCTAGTCTGTAAGTTACAATTTTTTGAATCAAATCAAAAGGAATCTCCTGATTTAAAGGAAATTGTATCGAACCTTTTGCCCATTTGTAATGGCCTAACTCAGATTCAAAATGTTTGATTCCTGAACCAGTCGGATAAAATCCGATATGATTTTTGTAGGCCGCAAAGTAGACTAATACGCCTTTGAACTTGTACGCGGGCATATTGTAACTAATACATTCCTGTGCTTCGGGCGCAGTTGCTCGTATCAAATCTCGAATTTGACCAACAATTAGTTGAACCTCCTCAGGAAAGTTTGATTCGTACTCGTCTACGCTTAAGAACTTATGCTTTTCCATCCTCCAATTTATGGTAATAAAAATACGAAACCATCAAAACTACTAATACTATCAAAGGAAAGAATGCTTGTCCGCCCACGCCATCCACGGCGGCATGACTGATGCTGGCAAAAAGAAAGTCAAATACAAAACCTGCATAAGCCCATTCTTTTAATCGCTTAGGGACCTGTGGAATCATCAATGCCAAAGTTCCTAATACTTTGAATACCACCAAGGCGTTTCCAAAATACTCAGGATAACCCAAATGCTTGATCCCTTCCTTTGCCAATTCGGTTTGAGAAGTAAGCGCTGGCATCACTCCTTCAAATAAGAAAATGAGCGTGGTAGTAACCCAGAAAATAATTTTGTCTTTTTTCATGTTAAATAAAGAGAAATTAAGTGTTTATGCGGTATTGCGAGTTAGACTTTATGTTTTTTCAAATGAAATCCTGCTGTTTGAGCCGCAGGCGAGTTTAGGATTTCTTGACTTTCTTTTGCGGCCGCCGCTGCGGTTACTTTTCTTGTGTCAAGACAAGAAAAGTAAGGAGTGTCGATAGGAAATGTTGTTTTTTTAAACAAATGCCAAATAAAATTTTTAAACATACTATTAGTAGTGTACGAAGAATTTCAATCAATTTCGGAAAGGTGCGGAAACACCTACTTCTTGAATAAAGAAGTAAACTATCCCTTTTTTGCCTATCTCCTCACTCAATTACTGTTTCAATTCCATAAACTTCTCCATATCCATCCAGCCAATTTCCCAAATATGTCCGTCGAGGTCATTGTAGGCACGACCATACATGAAGCCATAATCCTGAGAAGGACGAGCTTCTGTTCCTCCTGAGGCTAGCGCTCTTTCCAAAATAGCATCAACCTCCTCTCTGCTTTCAGAATCCAGTGCAATAAGCACTTGGGAGGTTTCGTGAGCATTAGGAATCTGTTTTGGCGTAAAAGTCTGAAATCTTGATTCTTCTAACAACATTACAAAAATATTCTCAGAAATTATCATACAAGTAGCCTGATCGTCAGTAAACTGAGGGTTAAAAGTGTATCCGACATGAGTAAAAAATTCAATAGATTTTTGGAGATTTTTTACAGGGAGATTTACAAAGATTTTAGAAGCCATAAGTTTTTTAGTTTTGAATATGTTTTATCAGAAAATCTATTTATTGTTTCTTTTCTACAAAAATACTGTCTACAAAAATTAGTCACAGATAGTAAATACGACAAAATAAAGGTTGTTTACGACAACATTAATTTTTACATTTGTAAGTAAACAAAAACCTTACTTCAAACCTAAAATCTGTGAAAAAAGTAGCTATCATTGTCCCCGAAACTGCTGTAATAGAAGCAGTTGCCGACCCTCGGTATCTATTACTAGCTGTCAACCAATTTCTGTCTCAAGCAGGTCAGCAACCTTTGTTTGAGGTTCAATTAGTGGGTCAAAGCAAAGAAGTAAAAGTCGCCAATGGTGTATTTTCTATACATACTGATGCTGTTATTTCAGAAGCACAAAGACCAGACTTGATTATTATTCCTGCCCTGAGTGGAAATTTATCCGATGCCATTAGTCTCAATCAATCATTTCTACCTTGGATTCGCCAAAACTATCAAGAAGGTACCGAGGTGGCAAGTTTGTGTTTAGGAGCATTTTTATTGGCATCAACAGGTCTTCTCAATGGCAAATCTTGTTCGACTCATTGGTTATTTGCCAATGATTTCAGAACAATGTTTCCTGAGGTAACCTTGATGGACAATCGAATTATTACAGAACAGAATGGATTGTATTCGAGTGGAGGCGCCAATTCATACTGGAATCTCTTGTTGCACTTAGTCGAAAAATACAGTAGTCGAGAATTAGCTGTTTTGGCTTCCAAGTTTTTCGTACTAGACATCAACCGTAAAAGTCAATCATCGTTCAGTATTTTTCACGGACAAAAAATGCATGATGATTCCGCTATAAAGTTGGTACAGGAATTTATCGAAGAGCATTTTGAAAAGCGCATTACGATTGAAGAATTAGCGGCACAGCACAACCTAGGACGACGTACATTTGAAAGAAGATTTAAAAAAGCAACCAATAACTCAGTAATAGAATACGTACAAAGAGTAAGAATAGAAGCAGCAAAAAAAGCCTTAGAAAGTGGTCGAAAAACGATTACCGAAGTGATGTTTGATGTTGGCTACAGTGACACGAAGGCATTCAGAGATGTTTTCAAAAAGATTACTGGGTTATCGCCAACAGACTATAAACAACGTTATGAAAAAATAGGCATTGAATAAATTGTCTCAGTATGAAGATACAACGCAGGTATCTTCATACTGAAACTTTACTACATCTACTTCTATTCCTCCAAAAACTTCAGTATCTCGACAGAAAACTCGGCAGTTCGGTAGGTTCCGTTATGGTCTCCTTTCACAATTGCTAATTTTGCATTTTTAAAAAATCCTTGCAAAATTTTCGGATCGCCATTATCCAAATCGGCATCACCGTTGATAATCATCGTTTTCCCTTTAAAATTTGCCAGTGCTTTGGGCGAAGTTGCAGGTTGATAACGTTGTAAATACCCCAACACCAATGTGTCAGCGCCAATAGATTTGGCATATTTTACGGCTCCTTGCGCTTCTGGATACATATATGCTTTACCTAAAAAAGCCTCCTCAAACATTTTTCTTCTATCCCATTCTGGATTAGTAAAATGCTGTCCTATTCCTCCCAGCACTGCTTTTTTGACTTGTTTATCCAAACTCAATAATTTAGCGGCGATAATTGCTCCTCTTGAATAGCCTACCACTGTATATTCTTTAATCTGTAAAGATTTTATCAATGCCATCATATCTTTAGTTTCGGCATTATTTTGATAAAATTTTTCCTCGTGAGGCTTGTCAGATTTCCCATTGCCGCGCATATCTGGCACGATAACACGATAACCTTTGGCAATCAAATCTTTATACAACTGTGTTCGACGCCAATTGGCGCCTGTATTGATAAAGCCATGCAATAAAAGTACGGGCTTGCCTCGACCTGTATCTTCATAGGCAATTCGTTGATGGTCGAAGGATTCAAAATAATGAATAGTTTGCGCTTTTAAAGAAAAGCAAGAAATTAATGTTGTGAGTAAGAGAACGATTGATTTCATAAGTAAGAGAAATAGTTTTATAGAAAATTAATTTTATCAGCCTTAGGCTTTAAGCTATATGCAGTAGGCAGACTTGTTAAAGCAAAATGTAAACCATAAGGCGTTATATTTTTCAAACATTCAGTTCGAAAAGAAATAATTCATCGTTGTGTAATATGATTTTATCTACCTTAACGAGTCCAATTTTTTCCAGTAATTTTTGTGAAGCATAGTTCTCCAAATTGGTAATAGCTTTGATTTTTTTGAGAGAAAAATCTTCAATAGCAGCCTTCAACATCCTTGAAGCGGCTTCAAACCCATAGCCTTTTCCTTCATACTCTGGGAAAAAGGCAAAGCCTATATCGATACCTTCCAAGCCTTCACGGTCGTACAAGCCACAACTGCCAATTTTGACACCATCCTCTTTACGAATCACGGTGTAATTGCCATATCCAAGTCGCTCGTATTGATACAACACACGACTGTTGATATAATGAATAGCATCCTCTACATCATGAATATTTCTATCTCCTATAAATTGAAGCCATTTGGGAGTATTCAACAAAGCCAAAATAAATTCAGCATCTTCAAGGTCTGTCGGTTTTAAGATTAACCGTTCGGTTTCAAATGTTTTGTACATTGGGTGTTGGGAGAGGTAAGTAATAGCTAAACGCAGTAAGCAAAAGCTGTACGCTAAGCGAATTTATGTAAAAAATAATGCAAAATAGAGAATATAACAAAAGAGCATATTTAAATTTTCTAAGTAATAAAAATGAAAACGCTTGTATTAAATTTTATGAAATCCTACTGTTTGAGCCGCAGGCGAGGTGGGTCGCCACTCCGATTAGGATTTCTTGACTTTCTTTTGTTACTTTTCTTGTGTCAAGACAAGAAAAGTAAGGAGTGTCGATAGGAATTCTATTTCTTTTACAAATACCAAATAAAACTTCAAACATACTCTAATTCAATTATCTCTTTTGGATTTCATTACGAATTGAATCTCTCTAAAATTAATCATAATTTCCAGAAAAGATTAATTTAGCATCTATCCCGAAAAACAAATACTATTTAACATGAAAAAAAATCAACTTCGTTCACAAAACTGGTTTGGCAAATCAGGCAAAGATGGATTTATCTATCGAGCTTGGATGAAAAATCAAGGGATTCCATCTGATTTCTTTGAAGGAAAACCTGTCATTGGTATCTGTAATACTTGGTCAGAACTGACTCCCTGTAATGCTCATTTTCGTGACCTTGCCGAAGCCGTCAAAAAAGGCGTTCTCGAAGCAGGTGGCTTCCCTGTCGAATTTCCAGTGATGTCTCTGGGCGAAACGCTCATCAAACCTACCGCCATGCTCTATCGTAATTTGGCAAGTATGGATGTCGAGGAGTCTATCAGAGCCAATCCTATCGACGGCGTAGTATTGCTTTGTGGTTGTGATAAAACCACCCCTTCGCTGGTTATGGGAGCTTGTAGCGTAGATTTACCTACCCTTGTTATCTCTGGTGGCCCCATGATGAAAGGCAAATGGAAAGGCAAAGATATAGGCACTTCAGATGTTTGGCGATTTGCGGAGGCATACAAATTAGGGGAATTATCTCAAGAAGAATTTGTAGAAGCCGAAGCCTGTATGGCACGTACACAAGGACATTGTGCCGTGATGGGAACTGCCTCCACAATGGCAACCATGGTAGAAGCTTTAGGTTTATCCTTGCCCAACAATGCGGCTATTCCAGCAGCAGATGCCAGAAGAAAAGTAATTTCTCAACTTTCGGGCAGACGTATTGTCGAAATGGTGCAGGAAAATTTGACCTTAAGTAAAATACTGACCAGAGAAGCATTTGAAAATGCCATCAAGGTAAATGCTGCGATTGGTGGCTCTACCAATTTTGTGATTCACCTTTTGGCAATTGCAGGTCGCATTGGAGTCGATTTATCGATTGATGATTTTGATAGACTTTCTCAAGATATTCCTCTATTGGCAAACCTCCAACCTTCTGGGGAGCATTTTATGGAAGATTTGTATTATGCTGGAGGCCTGCCTGCAGTCATGAAACAAATGCTAGAGCATTTACATAAAGATACGATTACGGTAAATGGTAAAACTGTAGCTGAAAATGTTACGCAATCTGAAATTTACAATTCTGATATCATTAGTTCACTAGAAAATCCTTTTAAACCTAATTCTGGAATTGCAGTGGTAAAAGGAAATTTAGCACCAAATGGTGCAGTCATAAAACCGTCTGCTGCGACTCCTGCTTTGATGAAGCATCGAGGAAAAGCGGTAGTTTTTGAAAACATTGAGGACTATCATGCTAAGATTGATGACCCCGATCTTGATATTGATGAAAACTCGGTGATGGTTCTCAAAAATGTTGGACCTAAAGGCTATCCTGGTATGGCAGAAGTTGGCAATATGAGTTTGCCTAAAAAGTTATTAGAAAAAGGTATCAAAGATATGGTACGTATTTCGGACGGCAGAATGAGTGGTACAGGTTTTGGTACAGTTGTACTTCATGTTTCGCCTGAGGCTGCGGCTGGCGGCAATATTGCACTGGTACAAAATGGCGACTGGATAGCGCTGGATGTAGACAATCGAAGCCTTACGCTTGAAATATCAGAGAAAGAGCTCAAAAATAGGCGTAATAATTGGGTAGCACCTAACCTTAACATCAACCGAGGATATGTCAGTTTATATATCAACCATGTCGAGCAGGCGCATTTGGGGGCTGATATGAGTTTTTTGAAAGGAAAATCTGGCAGTGAGGTTGCTCGTGATTCGCACTAGTCTGATATTGAGTGAATGGTGGTTGAGTGATTGAGTGATTATTTTAAAATCTATTTCTGTCGTAGAGATGTAATGCCTTGCATCTGAAGAAGTGTCATTTTAAAATATAGTGTCAAAAAGCGGTCGAAAATTGATTTTCTGACCGCTTTTTTGATATTATTCTGCTCGGCTGACTCGGTTTAAGACGCAAAGCATTGCGTCTCTACAGCTTAGAATAATCACTCATTCGCTCAACCTCAATTCACTCAATTAGGGATGGCTCATGTTTTGTTTAAAAGCCATTAATGCCAATGTGCTCTACCTTTACCGCGACCACGTCCTCGTCCAGGTTTTTCTACAACAATGACTTCCCTTGGCTGTTGAACTACTACCGTTCTTCGTGGACGTCTATCAACAAACACCGTTCGCGTGGGTGTTACACAACTGGCTAAAAATGCCACCGAAAAAATTACAAATAGACTCAATATTGGTTTCATAAGGATTACAATTCAGAAATTAAAAAATCAATTATCTAATCTAAAAACGGTCCAAGTAAGCTCAGATTTTGTCAAATAATGGTAATTGAGTAAGTGGTTACGATATGATACCAATTATCTATTTGAGATTTCTAATTTCTGAAATATGGAATACACCTTTATTTTTAGTAAAACATGATTCGAGTGAGTTATTTGTTCTTCCGACATTCCTAAAACTTATTCTGGTAATATCTTTCCATAAAATGATTTTTTCGACAACTTTGTCGCTTTAATTTTTGTTACAAAATCACTCATTTTCTGTAAAACCTAGGGAATGGCATTTGTCCTTCCTTTAAGCCCTTTTTAAAAACTATTTAAAAATGAACAGACGTCATTTTATCAAAAACAGCTCATTAGCAGGTCTTGGATTAGCCTTTTATTCAAACACCTCTTATGGTGCAACCGACTTCCCAGTTGTACGTGTTAGCGCCGACAAAAGAAATTTTTCGAGTCCAGCAGTAGAAGAAACGATTACTAGACTCAAATCAAAAATCAAAGATCCAGAATTAGCTTGGTTATTTGAAAACTGTTTTCCCAATACTTTGGATACAACCGTTCATTACAAAGTTGAAAACGGTAAGCCTGATACCTTTGTGATTACAGGAGATATTGATGCCATGTGGTTGCGTGACAGTACTGCCCAAGTATGGCCATACTTACCTCTTGCCAAAAAAAATGAAGATATTCGCAAATTGTTGGAAGGAGTCGTTCGTCGTCAAGCAAAATGTTTATTAATCGACCCTTATGCCAACGCCTTCTATGCCGAAAAAGGCAATAGCGAGTGGACCAAAGATTTAACGGATATGAAGCCCGAACTCCACGAGCGTAAGTGGGAATTAGATTCTGTTTGTTACACCATCCGTTTGGCATATCATTATTGGAAAACCACAGGCGACACCTCTGTATTTGATGCAGATTGGTCAAAAGCGATGAAAGGCGTTTTGAGAATTTGTAAAGAACAACAACGTAAAAATAGCAGAGGAAGCTACAAATTTGGACGTAATACTTTCTGGTCTACAGATACAGTACCGGGCAATGGTTATGGCAATCCAACCAAGCCTATTGGTATGATTCATAGCATTTTCCGTCCATCTGATGATGCTACGATTTTTCCATTTTATACTCCTGCCAACCTTTTTGCAGTTGTATCTTTTAAACAATTAGGAGAAATCGCTGAAACAGTTTTGAAAGATGCAGCATTTGCTCAAGAGTGTAAAGCCCTATCTGCTGAAGTCAAAAAAGCAATTCAAGAATATGCCATTTATAACCATCCAACTTTTGGTAAAATATATGCCTTGGAAGTAGACGGATTTGGCAACCATTTGTTACAAGACGATGCCAATGTACCAAATTTACTTGGCTTGCCATATTTGGGTGCGGTGGACGTAAACGACCCTATTTATCAAAATACAAGAAAATTTGTATTGAGTTCATTCAACCCTTATTTCTTCAAAGGAAAAGCAGCTGAAGGAATTGGTAGTCCTCATACCTTAGTTGACAACATTTGGCATATTGGTTTGGTGATGCGTGCCATGACATCTACAAATGACCAAGAAATTGCGGCTCAATTGAAAATGATTAAAAATACACACGCTGGCACTGGTTTTATGCACGAGTCTTTTGACAAAGACGATTCGTCGAAATTTACAAGAAAATGGTTTGCTTGGGCGAATACTCTTTTTGGCGAATTGATTTTAAAAATTGAAAAGGAAAGACCGCATTTATTGTAGAACTATTGAGTGATTGATGATTGAACGATTTAGTGATTTTTCTTTATAGATTTAATGGATAGAGACTTTCTACTTTAGATCTAAAAAAGTCACTCAAAAATAAAGAATCAAAAACGGCGTTCGAAAATAGTATTTCGAACGCCGTTTTTAATATTAAAATTTATGATAAAACCCCTTTAGACACAACGCACTGTGTCTCTACCGCCTACATACAAATTTTAAAACAATCACTCAATTCGGAATACTTCAGATTTTATACCTGTTCAACCCAGACCTTCATGTTTAGTAATTCAGAACTTCCAAATTGCGTAATCAATGCCACATCAGTGGCATCTCTTCCATAGGCAATAACAATTCTTCCGCCCGTAGTACAATCCTGAACTGCATCAAAAGCGTACCATTTACCGCCCAAATACACCTCAAACCAAGCGTGCAAATCTATAAATTTCAATTCCTTCACATAGCCAACCACCATTCTCGAAGGGATATTGATACTTCTACAAAGAGATATAGCTAAATGTGTGAAATCACGACAAACGCCTTTTTTCAAATCCAAAATATCTAAGGCAGTTGTACTAGATTCTGTCACACCATATTCGTAAGCAATATTCTGATGAATCCATTCACTAATGGCTGTAACTTGCTCATAACCAGACCATATTTTCTTGGTAATATCAACAGCCAATCTACCGATCACAGGGCTATCTGACTGGCAATATCTACTTGGAAACAAAAATTGTAGGGTATCACTCGGAAGGTTTTCAATGAGAACATAAGCAGCTTGAGAATTCACATCAACATTATCATCAACCTCTGCCACTACTTCCGAACGAATAGTTACTGTGCCAACGGGAAGTAACATACGTTGACATACATTTCCAAACGAGTCTATGTACTCTACGATGGGTGTATAGGGACTCAGAATTAGCCTATCTTCCTGTATGAATTGTCCTTCAGTACTGCGAGGGCGCAACATGGTAACGACAGGTGTGGGCTCTTTAATTTGGTAAATAAACTCTGCTCCCGCTGATAATTTCATGAATAAGTTGTGTATTAGACGTGTTGATGTATGACCTATCCAAATTTGTGGTGAAATTTTGATAGGTTTATAAGGCTCTTCTACCTAAAAGAAGTAATATTGAGGGATTAGCTCGTAAACAAATATAGCTAAAAATAAGGGTTATCTGAACTTGTTTTAGCTTTATTTCGTCGAAATATTAAACCTTAGTTATCATTTCACACCATAATTAAAGTAATTTTCAAAATCAAATGGGAAGAATTGGCATTTGATAAACGCCAACTCATAAGATTCGATATTTCATACTATGACAAACTGGAATTTGCAGGGTAAAAAAGCCCTTATTACAGGTGGCACAAAAGGCATAGGAAAAGCCACCGCCACTGAGTTTTTGAAGCTTGGCGCACAGGTTCTTATCATTGCAAGAAATGGCGATGAAATCCAAGAATGTATCAAAGAATGGAGCACTTTAGGTTTTGAAGCGCAAGGAATCGCAGCAGATGTAACCCAATCCGAAGAGCGTGAATTGTATATTTTCCCTATTTTAAAAGAATGGGGCTCTCTTGATATTCTGGTGAATAATGTGGGTACCAATATCCGAAAAGAATTCACGGAATATGAGCCAGAAGAAATTCAAAAGGTATTTGAAACCAATCTTTTTAGCGCCATCGCTATGACGCGACTATGTTTTGAGTTTTTGGAAAAAGGTCAGGATGCTAGTGTGATTAATGTAAGTTCTGTAGCAGCGTCAGTGGATGTTGCTTCTGGTACTCCTTATGGTATGACAAAAGCAGCTGAACTACAATTTACCAGAAATTTGGCAGTAGAATGGGCAAAGTATGGCATTCGTGTAAACGCTGTTTCGCCATGGTACACCAAAACACCCTTGACCGTTCCGGTGCTCTCTCAACCTGATAGACTCAAAAAAATTCTGGATAGAACTCCCCTGAATCGTGTTGCAGAACCCGAAGAGGTAGCTTCTGCAATTGCCTTTTTCGCCATGCCTGTTTCATCCTATATCACAGGACAGAATTTGGCTGTAGATGGTGGATTTTTAGCCAAAGGACTCTGAGCGAGTTTTGAGTGATGAGTTTGGAGTGATGAATTATATCTTGTCCTTTATAAAAGCGCCGTAGGTACGACAGAAAACTAACTCTATTAAAGACTGTCGCTCCTACGGTGCGGATAAAAAATTGGTTACTGAAAAAAACTCTATTTTGTGTAATTGATAAAGTTAATTAATTGAAGTCATCTTGACTTTTTGATTTTCTTCATTGAGATGATAATAAAAGCTATAAAGTGAAATCCTATCCAACTTGAAAGGGTTGTGTTAAATCGATTTAACAAAGACCTGTAACTATCTATTCATGCGTTAGTTCTTTCAATAGAGTATCTTTCTTATAGAGATCTTCGTCAATAGCGCTAGACACATTATCGCCAGTAGTGTTCCTTCTGTTGGGAGCAATATTGGCGATAATGTTTTTTTGATGGCATAATTGATGTAAACTTTCCGCATCAAATCGCAGCGGCGAACCACCCAGCGTCGGCATTCATAAATAGTCCACCAACTGAAATAGTAGCGTCTTCTAAAACCTTAGTGAGTTCTCCAAAAGTGTTCTCAATGTTAAATAAATCATTGCGATTACCTGAAACTAGCGTTGACATAGCCAATGCAAGTCATTGTTTATCAGTCAAGTAAAGTGCATCAGTAGTTTTTCTCTTCTTTCTACCTTGATAAGCAATCTCTTCGCCACCTCGAATACATGACGAATGACTTCCATCTAAATTTACCAATGAAAGGTCGAAAGAAGACTTGTATTTTTTTAAAAGTTCTATCCAACACTTTTTCCAAATACCTTCCTTGCACCAACGGCGATAATGTCCGAAAACAGTTTTATAATGAAGAGCACGAGTGCTAAATAGGCTTTTGACAGGTAATAAATGCCATTGAATTCCGCTTTTTAACTTATAAAGAATACAGTTAATTATTTCACAAAGAGGCACTTGTGGCTTAAATCCTCGTTTTCTTTCAGGTAAATAACTAATTTTTTCTGATTCTATTATATCTTTGCTGAGTACGTAGTACATAAAAAGGTTGCTTGGTATGGTTCGCAAAACAAATATCGGCAACCTTTTTTATTTCTATGTAATGCTACCAAAAGTCAAGATGACTTCATTCTTACTTTCACTTAAAAAATGGTAATTTACAGAGTCATTCCTAAAATCACGCAAATTCTAAACTTAATTTAAGATATACTGGTATGAAAAAAAGCATTTTCTACACGCTAATTACTTTATCAATACTTTCATGTCAGAAAAAGCAGGAGGAGCAACATTCTAATGCTCCAAAAGATTCTCAAGAAGTCTCCACACAAAAAACTCTCCAAAAGCCTGAAGGAATTACTTTTCAGGTAGATGATGTTACATTGGCAAAAAACTTTCTGAAAGAGCTTCCTGCTCACAAGGCATTTCATATCTCAGTAGGTAAGGAACTACTTTTTTATCCCGAAGAACAAAAAGCTTACCATGTTATACCTGCTCAAGAAAACGGTTTTGTAAGTACAATTCAGTATTGTTATGATCAACATCGTCCATTAGTCCTTTCACCTGATGCCATCTGGACGACAATTTGTCAAGGAGTTTCCTATCACATAAATGAAAACTACAGTTCTTTAAAGGGAAAATTATTTGAGAAAAATAAGCCCAAAATCCTTTCAATCCGTAACGATAGTCTTGAATTTGGAGCAAAGCACTGGAATATTTTTATAAATGATATTTCAAATGAGACTCGCAAATACACAAAACAGGATTATTACTCTTTTTTTGTTGGTGATTACTCTACCACAACGCCCGTCATCAAAACAGCTTATCAAATTGCCTTGCTTAACTCTTATAAAAAAGGCTTTGATTACATCGCTGAAACAGGATGTGGCATTCCTTCTATTACGATAACAGGAACGAAGGAAGATTGGGAAAAAATCCAACAGAAAATTCAACTCCTCGATCAGATTGGCTTAGAAGATTGGCGCCATGAACTATCTCCAATTATTGAAGAGTTTAAGTTGGCAAGTCAAGGTAAAATTCACCAAGAGTTTTGGCGGAATATCTACAAAAATGCGACAGAGTATAATAGATTCTATATTTCGGGGTGGATGATTAAGCTGTTTCCATATATTAAACAGATGGAGGAAAGCACTCAAAGAAATGCTAATGGCGAGACAATCACCAAAGAAATATTAAAAAAGAATCCCTTTCTCAAAGATGACTTGTATTTGAAGTCTACCTTAAGTACAGATAATTTCCCTTCTGGAGTCTTGAAGGTGCCTATTACTTGGGAAAATCATTATAAAAAAACAAATACGAAACTTGAGTTGTGTGCTGGTTTTTTGGGTATATCTCAGTTTCAAGATAAATCTTTGGAACCCCTGATTTCGTGGGTGGTAGCAAGTACAAAAGACGAAAAAACATCTTTCGAATATAATGCAGTCGACTATTCGATGGTACATCGTGAAAATGATTGGTCGCCCAATTTTGCGAGCTATGTAATTGATTCTGCCATCTATGATTATAAAACCAATGCCACAACCTCAAAGAGCTTAGCCTATATCAAAACATATCTGCTCACCTCTATGGCAAATGACTCTAAATGGCATTCCGTCAAATTAGAGCATGATACCTTAAAAATAGAAATTCTAGTCAACGGAAAAGTTGGAGAAGTTTCGTTTTCAAAAACTAAGAATCCTACATTGAATCAATTTTTATATCAAACCTTACGAAAACTACCCGCACCTTGGCTACCTGCCCGAGCTACGATAGATGCCGTTATTGAATTAATGGAAGATGAGAATCTTTCTCGAAAAAAGATTCGAGTAAACAGCCTCGTTGAAATTCCTTTTCAATAAGGTGACCATTCATGTTTTCAAGGCTTAGATAACATCATCTCAGTTCATCTAAATGTATATTCTTGGTAATAAGCGATTGTCGAAAGTATAGTTATTAGTGCGCAAATTGGGTTAAAGACTAAGCCTCAAATAGGCTGACCGATAAGTAATGGTTGGGGATTACTCATTAAGGAAGAATCAATAAATTACCATTGGGATAGCATCTTTTCGGGAAAAACTCTTTTATTTTTGTACTATGAAAATATTCTGGTACTTATTTCTGTTCTTTTCCACTAACTCCATTGCTCAATTTTCTCAAAATACTAAAGCTTTAAAATACAGCACTAAAGATGGTTTGTCTTTTGGGATTGTCAACTCTATTGTGCAGGACAACAATGGCTTTATGTGGATTGCCACCGACGATGGTCTCAATCGTTTCGATGGTATTTCTTTTCGTGTTTTTCGCCATGATTCCGAAGAGAAATTTAGTTTACCAGGCAATTACATCAATACCGTTTTCAAGGATTCTCATGGTCAACTTTGGATTACTTCCCGAAAAGGACTCCTAAAATTTGATGCTTCACAAGAACATTTCTATCCTCAATCGCTCTACAATGGCAAAAATATGGATGAGGATATTAGCTCGATTTCTGAAGCAAAAAATGGCAATCTCTGGATTTCGTCTTCTTTACATGGAGTATTTAATTTTAACCCTCAGACAGGAAAAACGCTTAACTATCGCATGACCAACACGACGGGGATGCGTAGCAATACCATTTTAGTCACCCTAGAAGACTCCCAAGGACTTGTTTGGCTTGGCTCGCATACCAATGGGATAAATGTTTTTCAACAGAACAATAATAAACTACGTCCCTACTCCATCAAAAACATAGAACTACTCAATAATTTTCGCATTAACAGCATTTTTGAGGATTCCAACCATCAAATTTGGTTAGCAACTTTTGATGGGATTTACTTTTTTGACAGAAAATCCAATAGTATTTCGAAAGTAGGTTTTACTAATTTTTCGAGTAATAAAGTCTTCATATCATTATTGGAAGACAAGCAAAAAAATCTGTACATCGGCGTTCAAGATGGCGGATTATATCAAATCAAAATACAACCCAATTACCCCCAAATCGCTGCATTACCCATTCAGGTGGTTAAAGAACCTAATGGAGTACTAACCCAACGTTCAGTACAATGTTTGTATGCCGACAAAGACCAAAATATCTGGCTTGGAACTTATGGCGAAGGCATTATGATGCTTAATCATAGTCCGCAACGTTTTTTACAGTTTCAGAAAAAAATTACCACACAAAATACTGAAAGCTGGCTTCGCTACTACGGTATGACTGCCGACCATGAGGGAAATCTTTGGCTCGGAACTGACGGTGATGGTATTTACAAAACTACCCACGAAGGAAAAACCCTCAAGCATTATGTTGCCAGTAAAGCCAAAGGAAGCCTGACCAATAATGCTATTTTATCGGCATTCAATGACAGTAAAAATAACCTTTGGTTTGGTTCTTATGCTGGTGGATTATACCGCTACGACCCTCGTACCGATAGTTTTATCAATTACAAACATATTGCCACCGACCCCAACAGCATCGGCGCCAACGACGTCAGAGTAATCTTTGAAGATGCTCAAAAAAACATTTGGATTGGCACAAATGGCGGCGGATTCAGTCGATTTAATCCTCAAAATCAAACCTTTACCAACTACAGCAGTAAACTTCGCAACTTTGATTCGAACGATGTACGCGCTATTGCCCAAGACCATCGAGGTAATTTGCTCATTGGTACTTACGGCATGGGGGTTATCCAATTTAACCCACAGACCCAGAAATCTACGCAACTGCTCAAGGATGTTCTTCCATCGGGCGTTGTATTGAGTCTAGCTTATCACCCCAATAATGGATTATGGATAGGTACACAAGAAATAGGACTGATTCGTTATCAATTTGACTCCAATACTTATACCAGATTTACAGAAAAAAATGGTCTGAGTAGCAATACTATCCTGTCGATCAAAGCGCTACCTAATCAGCAAATTTGGGTTAGCACCAATGCAGGTATCTCAAAAATCGATGCTAAAACCAACAAGATTTATAATTATGATAGAAAAGATGGGCTCCAAAACGGGCAATTCAATGGTGGGTCAGTTTTGTATGAGCCCCGCAAAGGATTTTTATGTTTTGGAGGAACCGAAGGTTGGAATCTTTTTTATCCCAAAAATATCGATGTTCTTACCTATCAGCCTAATGTGTTAATTACGGGTATTCAGCTATACGGAAAAGACATTGACCAAAGTGGCGTGCCTCAGCGAGAATTTATTCCTTTTGACAATCAAAATCCTGATGCGAAAGTAGAATTACAACCCAATCAATCAGTTTTTTCGATTCAATATGGCGCTATCAACTATTCGTATCCAGACGAAAGCTACTTTGCTTATCAGCTTGAAGGACTAGATAATGATTGGAACTATGCTGGAAAACAAAAATCTGCTACGTATCGCTATCTCGAACCTGGGCACTATGTATTTAAGGTAAAAGTGGCGAACAAAGACCGTGTTTGGTCTGACAAAATTGCCTCTATCAATTTAGTAATTTTACCCCCTTGGTACAAAACATGGTGGGCATATTTGATTTATTTGGGCATTATAGCTTCTGCTATTTATTACTATCAACGCTATCGACAAAATCAGGCAGAATTGAAATACCAAATTCGGGTAGCAAAAATTGAAGCCGAAAAAGAGAAAGAGTTAAATGAGAAAAAGCTTTCGTTTTTTACACAAATATCACACGAGTTTCGAACACCCCTGACCTTAATCATTAACCCAATTAAGGAGCTACTGAAAGATGAAAGTCAAGATACGAATAGCTTGCAATTGGTGTATCGGAATGCAAGAAGACTATTGAGTTTGGTAGACCAATTATTACTATTTCGAAAAGCAGAAGCTGAAAGAGACCATCTCAAGGTATCCTTATTAAATGTCAAAGAATTGGCAGAGGAGGTATTTTTATGCTTCACATATCAGGCAAAAGAAAAAAACCTCCATTATGATTTTGTTTGTACAGATGAACAATTGGAGATTTATGGCGATAAAGAAAAGTTAGAAATTGCACTTTTTAACCTTATTTCTAATGCCATTAAATTTACGCCAATGGACGGTGCTGTTTCTGTCAGCATAGAAGATACGCCTCGATATGTCAATTTTTATATCAAAGATAGCGGCAAAGGTATTGATGCAAGTGTTGGCGAAAAGCTTTTTGAGATGTTTTATCAAACCAAAAATACCCGTGCGGCGGGTTTTGGGATTGGTTTATTTTTGACAAAAACCTTTATCAAATATCATAAAGGAGACATTTCGTATTCAAGTAAGGAAGGTACAGGAACGACCTTCAAAATCAGTTTGCCAAAAGGATATGATCATTTGGATATAGACAGTATTGTCCTAGAATCAAAACCAGAATCAGCCTTACTGGATGAGTTAAAGGAGGAGAAAATTGAATCTAAACCACTTGTAAAACTCAATAATCAGGTCATCGTAGAGGAGCTTGTAGGTGAACAAAACACGATGGTCGTGATTGATGACAATGAACAAATCAGGGCATATCTCAAACAAATTTTTCAACCACAATTCAAAATCTATGATGCCGAAAATGGGCAACAAGGACTAGACTTAGTCAATGAAGTTTTGCCAGATATTGTGATTTGCGATATTATGATGCAAGGGCTTAATGGCATTGAAGTGTGTACCGAAATCAAGCAAAATAAACAACTCAATCATATCCCCGTAATATTGCTGACCGCCAGTACATCCTCTGAAGTAAAGCTCAAAGGCATTGAAGTCGGAGCTGATGATTATATCAGCAAACCTTTTGAAAAGGACATCTTGATTGCTCGAATTAATAGTATCCTGAAGAGTCGGATGGACTTGCAACAGTACTTTTTTAACGAAGTAACTTTACAAGCGCATAACCTAAAAATCTCTCCAGAATACAAACAGTTTTTGGATCAATGTATCACCATCGTTGAACGAAACCTGATGGATTCTGATTTTAATGTAAGTGTACTAGCTACCGAAATTGGGATGAGTTCGTCGAGTCTTTACAACCGTATCAAATCCATTTGTGCACAGTCGCCCAACAACTTTATTCGTTTTATCAGACTCCGTAAAGCAGCCGAAATATTAATTTCGACAGACTATACTGTTTCCGAAACAGCATATCAAGTGGGCATCAATGACAGCAAGTATTTTAGGGAGCAATTCAACAAACAATTTGGGATGAATCCTTCCGCTTATATCAAAAAATATCGTAAGCCTTTTCATAATCAGCATACATTTAACAAAGACGTTTTTCCGAAAAAAAGCTAAACTTACCCTCCATTTTTTCATAAAAAAGCCCTAAAATTTACCATTTTAGGGCTTTTTGTTTGATTACCCCCTACCATATAAGGATTTCCCCCCTCTCAAAATAACTCCATAATCCTAGTTTTGCTTCAAATATTTCAATGTCAAAAAGCACAAATTTTCCAATCAAACAATTTTCATTTAAAAGATGAGACAACCTTTATTCTCCCATTTCGAAAAGGACTTAGGAAAAACAGGCATCAAAAACCTGTTAAGTCCGAGTACCAAATTCTTATTATGCCTTATGATGATGCTTTCTACCTTTGCGACTTTGGCGCAAGACAGAAAGATAACAGGAACAATCCTTGATGAACAAGGAGCAGCACTTCCGGGTGCGAACATACAAGTAAAAGGCACTAGCAAAGGTGTATCAGCAGATGCGAATGGTAAATATTCTATCTCTGTTCCAGCCAATGCTTCTACCTTAGTATTTACTTTCATTGGTTATACTACACAAGAAGTAGAAATCAAAAATCAATCAGTTATTGACCTAAAATTGGTATCAGATACCAAGTCACTACAAGAGGTAGTAGTAGTAGGTTACGGTACTCAGAAAAAAGTAACCTTGACAGGTTCGGTATCGGATGTAAAAGGTAGTGAAATCGTGAAAAGCCCTCAGCCAAACTTATCAAACTCATTGGCAGGTCGTTTCTCTGGTTTTATTGCGAACAACCGTGGTGGTGAACCTGGTTATGACGGTTCGAGCTATACCATTCGTGGTTTGGCATCGACAGGAAACAACGACGTGCTTATCGTTGTGGATGGTATTCCAGGACAAATTGGCGGTTTGGAACGCCTAGACCCAAATGACATTGAAAGTATTTCGGTATTGAAAGATGCTTCGGCAGCTGTTTATGGTAGCCGTGCAGCCAATGGTGTAATCTTGGTAACAACTAAAAGAGGTACAACAGGCAAGCCGACTATCTCTTACAGCTTCAACCAAGGATTTAGTACGCCAACTCGCTTGCCAAAATTAGCAGATGCTCCTACGTATGCAACAATTTTGAATGAGATTGACTACTACAACAACCCAGCAGGTGGCATGAATCAGCACTATTCAGCAGCTGAAATCACGAAGTTTGCGAATGGTTCTGATCCATTGAATTACCCAAATACTAACTGGCAGAAAGAGGCTTTGCAAAGTGTTGCATTACAAAACCAACACAGTTTGACTGTAAACGGTGGTAACGAAAATACACGTTATTTCATGTCAATTGGTATGATCAATCAAGATGGTTTGTTGAAAAACGGTGCTACCAAATACAACCAATACAACTTCCGTTCGAATATTGACGCCAACATTACAAAGGATTTCAAAGTAAGTTTGTCTCTCTCGGGTCGTCAAGAAGACCGTCAGTATCCAATCAGTAGTGCAGGTAACACGTTCCGTTCGATTTATAGAGCTTATCCGACAGTAGTTGCAACTTATCCAAATGGATTGCCTTCGACAGGTGTTGAAAATAATAACCCTGTAGTATTAGGTACATCGTTAGGTGGTCTTAACAAAAACCCTACTACAGTATTTAACGGAATTTTGAGAGGTAGCTACAACTTACCTGTAAAAGGCTTAAGCGTAGACGGATTTTTGTCAATCGACAAATCGTATAACTTTTCGAAATCATTTAGCATCCCATACATCTTGTATTCGTACAACCGCAATACCAATGCGTATGACCAAGTGGTAACAGGTGGTTCGGCTGGTGCAGCAACTTTATCTGAAGCACAAACTAACTCGTCTTTACAAATCCAAAACATTAAGTTGAACTACAACTTAGCAACGGGTCGCCACAATGTAAACGCTTTTGTTGCATTTGAACAAAGTCAAAACCGTTCGGAGACTTTTGGTGCATCAAGATTGAATTACCCTACGCCATCAACGCCTGAACTTTCTCAAGGTGGTGCTGCGGCTACAGACAAAAACAACTACGGTAGTAGCTACAACTTTACAAGAAGAAGTTATATCTCAAGAGTTGCTTACAATTATAGCGAGAAATATTTGGCAGAATTGCAAATGCGTGTAGATGGTTCATCAACGTTCCCAGATGGTAAGCAATATGGTTTCTTCCCATCGTTCTCGGCAGGTTGGAGAATTTCAGAAGAGCCTTGGTTCAAAAACAAAGTTACAAGTGTTGATGACTTAAAATTACGTGCCTCTTACGGTACTTTGGGTAATGACAACGTAGGTCAGTTCCAGTATTACAACAACTACTCGTTCAATAACTCTTATGTAATCGGTGCTGATGTTATTCACTCTGGTATTGACTTGACAAAATTGGCTAATCCAAATATCACTTGGGAAGTTGCTAAGAAATTAGACATCGGTTTGAATGCGACTATCTTCAAGAAATTATCTGCTGAAGTTACTTATTTCCAACAAAATCGTTCAGACATTCTTGCAGCTCGTAATGCTTCTATCCCTGGAGTTTCAGGTATTGTAAACCCTTATGGTTCGGGTGCTTTAGTGCCAGATCAAAACATCGGTAAAGTGAGCAACGCTGGTATTGAAACTAGTGTAACGTACAACCACTCTGGAGCGTTCAGATATATGATTTCTGGAAACTTTACGTATGCAAAAAGTAAAATCGAATTTATCGATGAAGCTTCTGGCTTACCAGATTACCAACGTCAAACAGGTCGTCCTTTAAATACTTATTTGTTATACAGATCTCTTGGTATTTTCAGAAGTCAAGCAGATTTGGACAAATATCCACACTTGACAGGTGCTCGTTTGGGTGATTTGATTTTGGAAGATTATAACAAAGACGGCAAAATCACAGCAGATGACCAAGTTCGTTCTGACTACGGAAACATTCCACAAATGACTTTTGGTTTGGTATTCAATGCAGGTTACAAAAACTTTGACTTCTCATTAGTATTTGCAGGACAAGCGCAAGTTAGCCAATATGTATTACCAGAATCTGGTTCAATCGGTAACTTCTACAGTAGCTGGGCAGACAATCGTTGGAGTCCAACTAATCCAAATGGAACGTATCCACGTGTAGACACTCGTTCTTCTTCTTCAGTAAACGGTGGCTTATACCCAAGTACTTTCTGGTTGAACAACGCTTCATTTGTTCGTTTGAAAAACCTTGAATTCGGCTATACACTTCCAAACAAATTATTGAGCAAATTAAATATCAAACAATTAAGAGTTTATACTAACGCTTTCAACTTGTTGACATTTACAGGTGTGAAAGATTATGACCCAGAAGGAAACAGTTCAAGTGGACAATTCTACCCACAACAACGCATTATGAACCTTGGTGTCAATGTTAAGTTTTAATCTTTAATGTTTATTACAATGAAATCTAGAAAATCTATTGCTATATCTTCTTGTCTGTTTGCTGTGTTATTATCAACTGCTTCGTGTAATACGGATTTGCTTGATGTAGTACCAACAGACCGCGTTTCGGATAGTTCCATCCTTACCGATTCAACCCTTTTCGAATCTTACGTAATCAACCGTTACATGGGTGTACGCTTGACAGACAAAGAAGCAGAAGGTACTCCTCCAGGCTTTGGTCGTGGTTTTGAATATGCGATGTGGTCGTCTGTAACCGATGAGTCTATTTACAACAATGACGATAATACTTGGTTAATTCAAAGAGGTCAATTAGCTCCAGAAAACACAGGTATTGCTGGTACTATTTGGGGAAGAAGCTACCGTAGTATCCGTGAAATCAATTACGCTTTAGCGAATGTTCAGAAGGTAAACATGAGTGCAGGTATGAAAACTCGCTTGTCAGCTGAATTGCGTTTCTTGAGAGCATTCCGTTATCAGGACTTACTTCGTAACTACGGAGAGGTTGTATTGATGGGTGACAAAGTATATGAATTAGGAGAAGATTTCAGTAATTCTGCAATCTATACTCGTTCTTCTATCAAAGATGTTACAGCTTATATCTTAGCTGAACTTGATGCGGCAAGCAAAGACTTACCTACGGCAAATAACAACACAAATTGGAAATTAGGTCGTGCTACTAAAGGAGCAGCCTTAGCGCTTAAAGCTCGTATAGCATTGTATGCAGCAAGTCCATTGTACAATGCAGGTACTTGGCAAGCAGCAGCTAGCGCAGCCAAAGATATCATGAATATGGGTATGTATTCACTATACACTGGCGGTTATGATAAATTATTCTTAACTGCTGAAAACAACCCAGAAATCATCTTCGAACGTTTGTACACTCGTGGAGCTCGCCACGTGTGTTTAGAAATCTCAAACGCACCAAATGGTTTTGGTGGTTGGGGTGGTAACGTACCTTTGCAAAACTTTGTAGATGCGTACCAAATGAACAATGGTAAGTCTATCGATGATGCTTCTTCTGGTTACAACCCACAAGATCCATACAAAAACCGTGACCCTCGTTTTTACATGACGGTTTTGACTAACGATGCAGCTTACAGAGGCAATACTGTTCAAAGCTTTGTACCTGGCGGAAAAGATAGTAAAGATGGTCCATCTAACTGGAATACTTCAAAAACTGGCTATTACTTGAAAAAATACATGAACGATGCTTTGCCAATCGATAACCCTTGGGATATTGCTGGTACGCAACCATGGATTTACTTCAGATATGCTGAGATTTTGTTGAGTTACGCTGAAGCACAAAATGAGGCTGCTGGTCCAGACCAAAGCGTTTACGATGCCGTTAATGCTATCCGTAAAAGAACAGGCGTAAGTATGCCTGCACTTCCTACGGGCTTGTCACAAGCACAAATGCGTGATGCTATCCGTAAAGAACGTCAGGTTGAATTAGCTTTCGAAGAGCACCGTTATTATGATGTTCGTCGTTGGAAAATTGCCAATGTAACAGAAAATGTTCCTGCTTATGGTATGGATGTTACCAAAAACGGTTCTACCTATACTTACACACGTAAAGAAGCGTTGTCGGGCAGACATTTTGAAGATAAGCACTATTTCCTACCTATCCCACGTGCTGAAATCCTTGCTTCTGGTGGCAAATTGACACAGAATGCTGGATATTAATTTGAATTGAAAATGTGAGGATTTGAAGATTTGAAAATGATTTAATATCATCGATAATTTTCAAATCCTCTATTTTTATGTCTTGTAGAGTGCTTTAGGCCGTAAGCGATATGGCAACCTATTTTAAGCAAGGACAATGGTGTACAAAGGATTATAAAACCGTTTATTTCAGATATCGGATATTGGATTTCGGAGGTGTATGCCTCTATATTTTGTAAAAAATAAAGGTATTTTTCTATGTATCCGAAATCAGAAATCCCAAATCTGCAATTGGTTGAAATCCTTCGAACAGTACTAACTCACAATTCACAACTCATCACTCACAATTCCTGATATCTTCTAGTCCTATGAAAAATTTACTTTCCCTTATTCTTACCTCTGCCCTACTTTACTCTTGCTCTAAAGATTCAGTTGACACGCCAGTAATTCCGACAGACCCAGTGGTAAAAAATACAACGCCTGTGGGAGTAGATAGCATTGCAGGCGTCAATTGGGCTGATGCTCGTGATAACTTTGTCGATGGTTGGGTAATTCCCTCTGGACTTGAAGCAGGTGACGAATATGCAACTGTTTTTGCCAAATCAGAAGGCATTTTAACAGGTTTCCACAACCATATCAAAGGTCTCAATACGATTCGTTTGCCAATTAACCCTCCTTCTGTAAATGACATTTGGTGGTCACGCTACAAAGGTGCAATAGACAAGGCTATCAGTAAAAAAATACGTGTAGTCCTTTGCTGTTGGGAATCAGCTTCTGCCAAAAATGGTGTGATTGATAATAGTGCCGACTTTTGGCAAATGTGGACCGAGGTAGTACAGGACTATGGCAACAATCCTTATGTATATTTTGAAGTAATCAATGAACCGTATGGCTATTCTCTGCAAACCTTGAGCGATGTATATGCCGAGTTTCTCCAAAGATTTCCTACACTTTCTCGCAAACGCATTATTTTGTCAGGAACAGGCTATTCGGAGGACGTAACTGGAATCGGAGCCGATAGCAGATTTTCTGAATGTTTGTTGGCATTACATAATTATGCTTTCTGGACGAACCGCACCCTGACAGAGTGGGAGTCTGACTGGAGACGTAGAATGGGTTCTTATGCGAAAAGAACCATCGTATCAGAATTTGGAGTAGCCATGAGCACAGGCAAGGACTATATTGGTGGTACGCAATCCGATAATGAAATTGCCTATATGATTGCGTCTTCTAATGTTTTCAGAAACGATAAAGTCGCTAGTATCTATTGGCCAGGCTTGCGTGATGGTGATAGCTACAGTCTATTTTCAAGAGAAGGAACAGGCACCTCTATTACTCTAAAAATCATTAATCAATCAGGTATCAGTCGCCTCCGCTATGGTTGGGGGATTGAATAGTTATAATTGAGTGAGTTGGTGATTGAGTGAATGAGTGTTTTTTTTCTTTAAAACATTCAATGTAATCATCTGTAAAAAAACGCAACAATCGCTAATTCACCCCATTTCTAAAATACAATATCTGCTTAGTTACAAATATTTCAGCATTATGTCATCTAAAAATACTTTTCAAAATTCGTTCAAAAAATGGTTAGTAACTGGGGCTCTGGGTTTGGGGTTTTCCTCTTTTGCTCAAGTACAGCAACAGCCAATTCTAGTAAAATTAAATCCTCAAAAAACCTTTCAGACCATTGAACATTTCGGTGGTTCGGACGCTTGGGCAGCTCAGTTTGTCGGAAATTGGCCTGATGCCAAAAGGAAAGCAATTGCCAAACTTCTATTTAGCCAAAACTTTGACAAAAACGGTCAGCCAGAGGGAATTGGTATGTCTATTTGGCGTTTCAATGTCGGGGCTGGCAGTACCGAGCAAGGTAAAGAAAGTGGTATCAAAGACGAATGGCGCAGAGCTGAATCTTTTCTCAACAACGATGGTTCGTATAACTGGGAAAAACAGGCTGCTCAAATTTGGTTTTTGCAAGAAGCCAAAAAATATCATGTCGATAAATTTTTAGCATTCACTAACTCCCCTCCTGTTCAGTTTACCACCAATAGAAAAGCCTTTGCTACGGCTGGGAAACCCAATTTAGCTCCTGACCAATACGACAATTTTGCACAATTCTTAACGGAGGTTATTAAAGGAGTTAAACAAAAAACAGGCATTACATTCGATTACGTGAGCGCTACCAACGAACCTCAATGGGATTGGAGCGATGGTGGTCAGGAAGGAACACCTTTTGAAAATGAGCATATCGCAGGTATAAACAAAGCCCTCAGTAAAAAGCTTTTGGCAGCCAAATTACCTACCGAAATTTCTATTGCCGAAGCTGGCCAGCTCAATTATCTATATAGTCCATTCAACAAACCTGCACGTGGCTCTCAGGTGGAAGAATTTTTCCAGAAATCAGGAAAATATTACTTAGGAGATTTGTCTAATATAAACAAATCTATCGGCGGACATAGTTATTTTACCACCTCGCCTTACAAAGATGCTAGTCAGATGAGAAAACAGCTTGCCTCAACGGTATCTAAAGTTGAAGGTCTTCATTATTGGATGACTGAGTACTGTATTTTGGGTGATAATGCTGGCGAAATCGAAGGCAATGGCAAAGATGTAGGAATGAACTCGGCGTTATATGTTGCCAAAGTGATCCACAATGACCTTGTCAACGGTAATGCCTCCGCTTGGCACTGGTGGACTTCTATTTCTGCTTATAATTACAAAGATGGTTTGGTGTATATCGACAAAAACAAAACCGATGGCCAATATGAAGACAGTAAAATATTATGGGCATTTGGTAATTTTAGCCGCTTTGTAAGACCTGGCGCACAGCGTATTGAAGCAGATTTGGCACAAGAAGCCTCTGATAAACTATTGGTTTCGGCGTATAAAGATTTGAAAAGAAAGCAGTCTATTGTAGTGCTCGTCAACCACTCAAACGAAGCTCTTGCTATCAATTTGGATGGAATCAAGACAAAAATGATAGTAGCGTATCAAACGACTGAAAATGCGAATTTACAGCCTGTCAAAGTCAATAAATTGTCTAATATTAGTATCCCAGCTCGTTCGGTGGTAACATTACTTACTTCGATCTAAGCACTTCAAATTGGGTATTGGTGGCGAAATACGTTTTGCTATCAATACCTTTTTTTTTAAAAGAGAATTTCAATCTTTTGTTTTTAATTTATAAGTCTTAAAAATGAAAAGATTTGTATTTATTTTCATGAAATCCTGCTGTTTGAGCCGAAGGCGAGTTTAGGATTTCTTGACTTTCTTTTGTTACTTTTCTTGTGTCAAGACAAGAAAAGTAAGGTGTGGCTATGAGAAATTTTGTTTTTTCAACAAATGCCAAATAAAATTTTCAAACATACTCTTATGAAAAAACTTTTACCACTTCTTTTTCTTCCTTTTCTTTTTTCCTGTAAAAATTCTTCCAACAGTCCTCTTTTTCGATTAGTCAGCGCCGAAGAATCTGGGGTAAATTTCAACAATCTTGTTGAGGAAAACGAAGAGCTAAACTTGCTCAAATACCAATATATGTACAACGGAGGAGGCGTTGCCGTCGGCGATGTCAATGGCGATGGACTGGCTGATGTATATTTTTCGGGAAATATGGTTGAAAATAAATTGTATCTTAACAAAGGCAAACAAGGAAATAGTCCTTTTTCTTTTGAAGATATTACTGAAAAAGCAGGCGTAAAAGGTAGAAAAAAATGGAAAACTGGCGTGTCTATGATTGACATCAACGCCGACGGGAAACTAGATATTTATGTTTGTTATTCGGGACCAGGAACCGATGAAGAACGTAAAAATGAGCTATATATCAATAATGGACTCGTCAATGGCGTGCCTACTTTTACCGAATCAGCCGAAAAATACGGGTTAGAAGCCTCTGGAACTTACACCACTCAGGTCGCTTTCTTTGATATGGACAAAGATGGCGACCTTGACTGTTTTATGGCCAACCATGCAGATATGTTTTACAACGCCTTTTTCAATACTGAAAGATTAAGGAATACTCGTCACCCTAAATTTGGTAATCGATTATACCGAAATGATGAGGGGTATTTTCATGAAATAAGCGTCGAGGCAGGTGTTCATGGAAGCGGTTTAAACTTTGGGTTAAGCGTCTCAGTTGGTGACCTCAACCAAGACAATTGGCCAGATTTGTATGTTGCTAACGACTACAATGAGCAAGATTTTCTGTATATCAATCAACAAAATGGCACCTTCAAGGAAGTTCTCAAACAGAGTATGGGACATATCTCCAAAAACTCGATGGGTACGGGCATTGTGGATTTCAACAACGATGAACTAGCCGATATTGTAAGTTTGGATATGCTTCCCGAATCTAATTATCGTCAAAAGCTATTAAAAGGTCCTGACGAATATGATACCTATCAATTGCTGGTAGATAGTGGTTTTTACCACCAAAATACCCGCAATATGCTTCAAATCAATCAGGGATTATCCAACAAAGGTGTTCCTATTTTTAGTGAAGTGGGACAGATGGCAGGAATTTCCAACACCGACTGGTCGTGGAGTCCGCTAGCAGGTGATTTTGACAATGATGGTAGAAAAGATTTGCTCGTGACTAACGGCTTTTTACGAGATTTTACCAATATGGATTTTCTGAAATATACTTACCAAGAAGAAATCAATAAAGCGCAAAACTCAGGTCAGCAACTCAATACTTGGCAATTAATTCAACAAATGCCAAGTACCAAAACGAGTAATTACGTGTTCAGAAATATCAGTCAAAATCAGTTTGCTCAGTTTGAAGATGCCACAAAATCATGGGGCTTAGAAGAACCAACCGTTAGTACAGGAGCAGCGTATGCCGATTTAGACAATGATGGAGATTTGGATTTGATTATCAATAACACGAATCAGGTGGCACAAATTTATGAAAACCAACATTCTCCTGAACAATCGCATTTTCTCAAAATTCAATTAAAAGGCAACGTGCCTAATACCACAGGCATTGGCGCAAAGGTTGTTGTTAAAACCAAAGACCAAACCCAAATGCAAGAGCTCTATCCCGCTCAAGGATTCCAAAGTAGTGTGGAACCTATCTTACATTTTGGACTAGGGCAAAATACAAAAATTGAGTCAGTAGAGATATATTGGAGTTCTGGGAAAAAGAGTATTTTATCAAATCAGCAAGCTAATCAAACTTTGCAGGTAGCCGAAGCCACGGCACAAGAAGGTGTGTATCAATACCCTCAAACCGCTGCGCTTTTTGAAGATGTCACCCAACAATCTCAGTTTTCTTTTGAACATAAAGCCATCCCGTATGTCGATTTCAAACATCAGGCTCTTCTCCCTTATCAACTTTCAAAAGTGGGTCCATTTACCGCTACTGCCGATGTTAATGGTGACGGTTTAGAAGATGTTTTTGTCGGAGGTAATAGTCAACAAGGAGGTGTTTTGTTGATACAACAAGTCAATGGTACATTCAAACCTGCGTCTTCTCAGCCATGGCAACAACAAACCGTTTATCAGGATATGGGAATAACTTTTTTTGATGCTGACGGAGACCATGACCTCGATTTGTTTATTGCCCGAGGCAGTGCGGCATTTGGTGCAGTCCCAGAGGCTTCACAAGATGTCTTATTTATCAATGACGGAAAAGGGATATTTAGCCTGAGTATGAATGCACTTCCCAATATGCAAAGCAACGGAAGTTGCGTTTCGGCAGGTGATTTTGACAAAGATGGAGATATAGACTTATTCGTGGGTGGACGCTCTATTCCGAATCGGTACCCAGAAGCTGACCAAAGCTATTTACTCAAAAATGAGAGCAGAGGGAGTATCGTCAAATTTACACCTGTTCAGACAGAGTCTTTGGCATCATTAGGTATTGTAACCACCTCCGTATGGCATGACATCAATCAAGATGGCTGGATTGACCTAATCGTGGCTGGCGAGTTGATGCCTATTACTATTCTAGAAAATCAAAAAGGTAAACTCGTTGATAAAACCGAAGCCTATCACTTAGAAAAAAGTCATGGAATGTGGAGCAAAATTCAGTTGGAAGATATGGATAATGATGGTGATATGGATTTGATTGCTGGAAATGCTGGGCTAAATTCTCAGCTAAAAGCCAATGAACAAGAGCCTCTGACGATTACTTATGCAGATTTTGACCAAAACGAAACCATTGACCCTATGATTTGCTATTTCATTCAAGGCAAAAGCTATCCGATGGCATCGCTCGACGAAACGGCTACACAAATGCCATGGATAAGGAAGAAATTCTTAAAATATCATGATTATGCTCAAGCAGGTCTTTCAGATTTGTTTACCTCAGAACAACTTGATAAAGCTAAAACAAAGTCCGTTTATACCCTAGCGACAACCTATTTTGAAAATACAGGAAAAGGTATTTTCAAAGCTCAATCATTGCCGTCTTTTGCTCAAACTTCTTGGGTTTCGGGTATTAGTTCTGGTGATTTTAATAAAGATGGGAAAAAGGATATTTTGTTGACAGGTAACTTCCATCCTTGGCGAGTGCAGCTTGGCAAAATGGACGCCTCACATGGCGTATTACTGCTAGGAAATGGGAAAGGTAATTTTCAAGCTAGTAAGCCACAACAAACGGGGTTACTTTTTACAGGTGATATTCGAGATATGAAAGCTATTTTAATTCGGAATAAACCTAGTTTTATTTTTACTCGAAATCAAGATAAGGCAGGAATTGTTCAGTTGAAATAAGCACAAAAAATAGAGGCTAGGAACATCATTCCTAGCCTCTTTCTGTGTTACTCCAAATTACTAAAACAAACTAAGGATATAGCTATAGGTAAATTTCTTGTCTGTTAATCGGTATTCTTTATGCGGTAAAGCACCCCAACTATCATCTCCTCCAACACCTCTTTGCTTTAAGTCAATCTGCAAAGTATTCTCGTCACGAATCTTGATATCTGTCGGATGTTGTTGTTTTTTACTCAAACCTGGATCTAAATCTTCCGTTTTGAAAGGCAACAAACTAAAACTAATCGGTTGAACTCCTTCAATCATTAACCCTTTGCCTTGCTCATTGGCAATTTTAATCCAACGTGTATCTGTACGGTAGCCATGTTCTTGTGGACGAATATAATTCGATTCAACAGCTTTAACCACTGTATCAGCATACACACCTAAGAATGAAGCTAAATTTCTATCCTGATAGTTTTCCCAAGGTCCACGACCATAGTAGTTCAACAATTTATAATCTTGCTTCAAGTTCATGCGCATACCAAAACGAGGCATTTCAGGAAGGTTTCTGTCACCCAAATCTAAGCTTGCTGTAACTTTCACCGCTCCATCATTTAAAATTTGGTAAACAACGGTATAATTGGCATTAATACCAGTCAGCTGGTAATCCACTTGAATACTTAAGCCCTCTGCATTTTGCTCATCTACGGTTACTTTTGAGACCGATTTGTTAGCATGAGCATTTCTCCAAATTCCTAAACGATAAGGCATTTCGTTACCAAAATCATTATCTGTTGGAGCACGCCAGAAAAATGGCTCAGGTAAACCATTAATTGAAGTCGAACCATCTAATGCGCTGTATTTCTCCCAGTTACCCCATTGTGTATTGAAAGTACCTGTTACATTTTCGGTCTTGAATGTTAGACGATTATTTGTTTTTGAAATTTCCAAAGTCCCTGTTCTCGGACGATTTACTTGGAAATAATAGCTATTGTCAAAGCGTAATTGTTCACGCGCAATCTCGTGTCCCGCTGGCACTAATTCTGTAGCAGATTTTGTGTAGGCATATAATTCCAAAGCATATTCACCTCTATCCTTTTTCGCTGGCAAGTCAATTTTTATATCTTGGCTTTGTTTAGGCGCTAAGCTTACGTCAAAACTTCCTTCTGCTACAGATTTGCCGTCTTTAGTCAATACCCATTTGAAAGCGTAGTTATTAAGATTAGTAAAATCAAAAAGGTTTTCAACTTTGATTTCGCCAGTTTCAAGATTCTTTGCTGAGAAAATAATGCTTTGATACGATTTTTTCACTTCAAATAACCCTGGGTGTGGAGTGCGGTCTGAAGCAATCACACCGTTGGCACAGAAGTTTTCATCGTTTTGCAAATAATAGCCACCCAAGTCACCACCATAGGCATAGAACGGACGACCATCTGCTGTTTTAGTCAACATTCCTTGGTCAACCCAATCCCAAATAAACCCACCTTGCATGTGTTTTGAACTACGGATAATATCCCAATAACGTTGGAAATTACCACTACTATTTCCCATAGCATGCGCATACTCACACATGATATATGGACGAGTTTTGGTGTTATCATTCGCATATTTCAACATGTCCTCGATACGAGGATACATCGGACAAACAATATCTGTATTGGCGTTTTCACCTGCTTGCTCTGACTGTACAAAACGAGTATTATCTTTTGATTTTAACCATTTGTACGTTTCATAAAACACAGGGCCATTGCCACATTCGTTTCCAAGTGACCAAATAATCACAGAAGCATGATTTTTGTCTCGTTCGAACATTCGCTCGGTACGATCTTTGTGTGCATTTGCCCACAATGGAAGGTATGCAGGGTGTTTTGTCTTATCCCAGCTACCTTGCCACTCAGCACCCATACCATGCGTTTCGAGGTTTACTTCGTCTACAACATACAAACCATATTGGTCACATAATTCATACCAATAAGGGTCATTTGGATAGTGACTTGCACGAACAGCATTGATATTAAATTGCTTCATCAATTGAATATCTCTCAACATCAATTCACGGTTTGGTACGTGTCCTTCAACAGGATCATGCTCATGACGATTTACTCCATGTACATAAGTCGGAACCCCGTTGATTAATAACTGTGCATTTTTAATTTCTACTTTTCTGAAACCAACTTTATAGCTTGTTGTTCCCAATGATTTTCCTTGGGCATCGTTTACAGAAATAACACAAGTATAAAGGTTAGGATATTCAGCACTCCATTTCAATGGATTTTTAATCGTCGTTTTAAATGATACATTTTGTAAAGTATCCGTCGATTTTGCTACTTTCTGAAGTTGTGACCATACTGTCTTACCAGTTTTATCCAACAACTCTACATTGACAGAACCTGCTTCGATATTACTTCCTTTAAACTTTCTTAAAGACACCTCTGCACTCAACAAGCCGTCGGTGTATTTGGCATCCAAATCGCCCTTGATAAAGAAATCCCAAAGCGAGGTTTTAGGTAAAGCAGTTAAGAAAACATCGCGTTCGATACCTGAAATTCTAAAGAAATCTTGATCTTCTAAGTAGCTTCCATCGTGCCAGCGATACACTTGAACAGCAAGGGTGTTTTTCCCTTTTTGTAAAAACTGACTAATATTAAATTCCGCAGGAGATTTTGAGACTTTGGTCATGCCCACAAACTTGCCGTTGACATATATACGAGCATAACCCGTAATAGACCCAAAATGCAATAGGATTTCTCTTTCCGACCAGTTTTCAGGAACAGTAAATGATTTACGATATGTTCCTACAGGATTATCGCCACCGATGAAAGGGGGATTTTTAGGAAAAGGATAAACAATATTGGTATAAATAGCCGTACCAAATCCTTTACGTTCCCAGTTGGAAGGCACAGGAAGATTGCTCCACTGGCTATCGTCTAGATTTGGTTCGAAGTAATTGGTTGGTGCATCCGCAATTCGGTCGGCATACACAAACTTCCATGTACCATTTAAAGATTGATAAAAGGGGCTTGATTGTGGCTTTTTGGTCAAAGCAGTAGATTTATCTGCATAAAGGATAAAATCAGCATGTGCTTTTTCTTTACCAATATCAATCAATGCGGGGTTCTCCCAAGGGTTTTGTGCCAGCAAGCTTCCTTGGAGTAATGTTAGTAAAAGGATTAACTTTTTTCTCATATTGTTTAGACTTGAAAACAGGGACTATTTTTGGATAAATAGCAATATAAAATGAGTAATAATCTATACTGCAAAAGTACAATCCTCTAATTTAGGCAAAAGGGGGTAATTTGGTAATATATAAGGGGTAAAAAGGTATTTAAAAGTCTCATTCCAATAAGACAATAGCTGGGAGTATCTCTAGTTTTAGTTTAGGAAAATACATTTTATCCAATTCCCAATCGAAATTCGTACCTTTGCGCCCTATTAAGATGCAGGTATCTTCCACTACGATACCATCTTTGACAAATCAATTAATTTATAACTTAAAAACATTATCATGTCAGAATTTTCACCATGTCCAAAATGTAAATGTGAATACACATATCCTAGCGATAATCTGTTAGTTTGCCCAGAGTGCTTTTACGAATGGAATCCAGAAGAAGTAGAGACCGATGAGGTAAGTACAACTACCAAAGTTTTAGATTCAAATGGCAACGAGTTACAAGATGGCGATACTGTGGTTGTCATTAAAGACCTTCCAGTGAAAGGTGCTCCAAAACCAATTAAAGCAGGAACAAAAGTAAAAAATATTCGTCTAACCGACGGTGATCATAATATTGACTGTAAAATCGATGGCTTTGGTGCAATGGGACTTAAGTCGGAATTTGTGAGAAAAGCTTAATAAGGCACAAAGTAGCAGAGGTACATAGTAGCAAAGTGATTTAAAAACTCCACTCAGTATGTTGCTAGTTCAAGACTTTGTGTTGGACTTCTTTTTTTAACAGTTTTAAAACTGAAGTAATAACTAGTAAGAGACTTTGTCTGCTACTAGTTATTTTTTTCCCATGTCATAATTTATCATCTACTCAAAACTACGAAGTTGACTAGTTTAGGAATCTGCGAATATTAAAGCCTAGAGCTAAAATCAGGTAAAATTAACTTAATCAATTTTATAACATAGATATGCCTGTTTAGTAGGATTTTTTAGAAAACAGAGAAACTTCAAATAACAAATATACAATTAGCCAAAAACGTCTTCTAGCTTATTTTATCTATTTAGATTTAACACAAAGAGTATATTTGGAGATGAATCGACTTAATTCTCTGTATAAAGAGAATTACTTTTACCTACTAAACATCCCCCAAATGAAAAGACAACTCTATTTTACCGCTTCTCTCCTACTTATTACCTTTGGTATTTTTGCTCAAAAGAAAATCAATACAAAAGCTAATCAACAAGATTGGATTCGCCTTTTTAATGGAAAAAACCTAGATGGTTGGGACATCAAAATCGCAGGAGAAAACCTGAATGCTAATTACAAAAACACCTTTAGAGTCGAGGATGGGATGATGAGGGTGATGTATGATCAGTATGAGTCTTTCAATGATAAATTTGGTCATATTTATTACAAAAAACCTTACTCTTATTATGTGATTCGTTTTGAATATCGTTTTCAAGGCGACCAACTCAAAGGCGGGGCGTCGTGGAATGTGCGCAATAGTGGCATCATGTTACATTCTCAATCCGCCAAAAGTTTAACCCAAAATCAAAGTTTCCCAGTTTCTTTAGAGCTACAACTATTAGGAGGATTGGGCGGAAATACCACTCGTCATACGGGAAATCTTTGCACCCCAGGTACAGAAGTATATATGCAGAATAAAATCGTGACTGACCATTGTACGGATTCAGACTCGAAAACCTATCATGGTGACCAATGGGTAAAGGTGGAAGCGATTGTGTTAGGTGATTCAATCGTACATCATGTTATCGAAGGCGATACTGTATTGACTTATGAAAAACCACACATTGGTGGTGGGTTTGTAAGCGCTGATTATAACTGGGAAAAAGCAGGAATTGACCCAAAATCGGCAGAAGCTTGGATTAAGAAAGATGGTATGCTATTAAAAGAAGGTTATATCGCCATGCAGGCCGAAAGTCACGCGATTGATTTTAAAAATATCGAACTACTTGATTTAAAAGGCTGTATGGATAAAAAAGCTAAAAATTATAAGTCTTATTTTATCAAAGCGGATAACGCTAAGTGTAGGTATTAGAGGGAGTGGCAAAGGCAACAGGCACAGAGGCACAAAGTGATTGTTTCGGAAAAAGTGACACAGGCTACAGTCACAGAGGAAACGTGACTTGTTTACGTTTCCTCTGTTCTTCCCTCTACACTTTGTGCCTCTGTGCCTGTTCCCTACATACTTGTGTCTGTTCCCTCTACAACACCCCCTGTACCCTAACTCCCTACTGATTTCCCAACGGGAATAAAGCAGAACGAGTATGCGATTGGGTCATGAGTTTACCTAATTCTTGAGCCTTCTCTGGAAATTGTTGTGCTAGATTTTTTGCCTCCTCTGGGTCATTTTCTAAGTCGTATAGTTCTACTGGAGCATTCGGATTTTCAATTACATTAAATCGAATGGCTTTCCATTTTCCTTGTCTTACCGCTTGTTTACCACCTTGTTCATGAAACTCCCAATATAAAAAATCATGCTGAGGAGCCTTTCCTTTGCCTGTTAATACATTGGCAAATGAACGACCATCAATACCTTTTCTAGTTTTGACGCCAGCTAACTCAGCAAAAGTGGGTAGCAAATCCCAGAATGCACCAATATGGTTACTCACCGAATTAGGTTTTATTACTCCTTTCCAAGAAGCCACAAAAGGCTCACGAATACCTCCCTCGTACAAATCTCTTTTTACGCCTTTGTATGGACCGCTACTCTTAAAAAATTTAGGATCTGCGCCACCTTCTATGTGTGGACCATTATCGCTAGAGAAAATAATTAAGGTATTTTTGTCCAATCCCTGTGCTTTAAGTTGAGCAACTACCTGACCTACATACCAATCCAAGCGTGCTACCATCGCTGCAAAAGCTGCCCGTGGGTATTGTTGAGAGGCGTATCCACCACCTGTAGCATTTGGACCATAATCTTGTCCCTTGTAAGGTTTTTCTTGAAACTTATTTTTGTAGTATTGTAGCAAACTATCATCAGGAGCGATTAGCTCGGCATGAGGTAAAATATAGGGTAAAAACAAGAAGAAAGGCTGTTTTGAGGATTGTTCCTTGATAAAACCAATGGCTTTTTCTTGAATCAAATCTGGTGCATAAATCTTATTTTGAACCAAATTCTCATTCGCTTCCAAAACAACTTTTTGCCCATTGTTCCACAAATGATTGGGATAATAACGATGTGCCAAGGTTTGGCAATTGTATCCATAAAAGTAATCAAAACCTTGTTTGTTTGGGTCACCGACAGAACCAACAGGTCCCAAGCCCCATTTACCATAAGCAGCAGTGGTATAGCCAGCAGTCTTTAAGACTTCGGCCATTGTCACAACAGAATCAGCAATGGGCTCTTGTCCTTCTGGTAAAACGCCTTTATTACCACGGATATAGGTATGTCCTGTATGTAAACCTGAAAGCAATGCAGAACGTGATGGCGCACATACTGAAGTTCCAGCATAAAACTGATTAAACTTCATACCAGAAGCCGCCAGTTTATCCAAATTTGGCGTTTTAATTAGCTGTTGCCCGTTAAACCCTACATCGCCATAACCTAAATCGTCGGCGATAATGAGGACGATATTAGGTTTTGAGAGCGCTTTAGTTTTGGTTTGCGCATGGCTTTGTTCCATTTTCACAAAGCCTAAAAAGCTCACTAGAAGCAGTATTTTTTTCATATTTTGAGATAATGTTTTACAATGATAAATAAGACGAAATCAGTTTTCTTATCTCGTCTCAATAATTCTCACAGGGCCTTTTAAACCAGCATCCATTACTTTCCAATTTGAAGCATCAAAAGGTTTATAATGCGCATTGACAAAATTAATTTCATGATAATTACGCCAACTTATCTGATGCTGATCCATGTAGCGAATCCGATTTGCCATCAAATTGGCGACTTCTATTTCGATAACGTTAGTCCCATTTTTCAGATACTTACTGATATCTATTTGAAATGGAACCGACCACAAAATACCTACTTCTTGCTTGTTCACAAATACTTTAGCACTTTCAGCCACTTGCCCTAAGTCAAGTATATATCTAGAGGTACTTTTCTTCCATTCAAATTGAGTCGAATATAAGGCTGTTCCAGAAAAAAACTGTGCAGTAGTGTCGGTGGTATTCGTCCAAAAATCTAAGTTTCTAAGCGTACGATTCTGTGGAAGTATTGGTCCTCCCGTTTGAAATGCAAGCGACCATTGCTTTGTGGACAAATCTGTAGCTTTCCTTTCTTCTTCGTATTTCCATTTTTTTGCGCTGTCACTTAATTTATTCTGAACCAAGACAAATACACTTTCTCCTGATTTTAACTGAATTCGGATATTTACCCCTTTTATATTTTTTTGAAATGGGACATCGCCATATTTCCCAGTAAGGGCATCCAACAGCAAAACAGACTTTCCAACTTCATTGATTTTCACGACAGTATCTATATTTTTTTCGGTATGATTTACTAAAAAGTAATAAGTACCTTCCTCTGCTTTTCGCTTGATATATTGTAAGCCTGTCGCCACCAGCTCCTCTGTAACAACTGCATCTTTTGCCAGTAATTCTTCCATCGAATCAAGATTCGATATCTGTGCCCAACTTGAGATACCTTGGTTTATTTTCTTTAATACTGCTCGTCTTTCTTCAAGTTGATTGAGCCCATTGACATCTGCTGGTAATGATTCAAAGATAATTTTTGCCCCAGCAGTCGCCAGTTTTTGCAATGCTTCGAGGGTTTCTAAAGGCATATATTTGGTCTTAGGAACGATAATGACTTTGTAGGCAGAGGCATCGGTAGCAGTTTTGACCAGACCATTCTCAACTTTTGTTTGAAGAATTTGTTTATCAGAAATAAAATCAAAGCTATAGCCCTTTGTTTTTAGACGTTTAGCTATCTGATAAAACGGCGTTGGATATAACCAAGTATCTACCTCATGAACTCTTATCTGTTGAAGCACATCGCCTGTTTGATGCCAAATATCTTGGATTGGCGAATAAATCAACACATCGTTTGCTGGCTTACCCATTTGTAAAATCGATTGGCAACGAGTAATGTAAGAATTTAGCCCTGAAAGATGTGGCCAAAAAGTATTATTAGGAGAAAAGTTCACTCCTGCATAAAACATCCATCCGGGCCAATTAGCCTCCGCTGGTGAATAGGTTGTCCCATGAAAAAACACATGATTGACTCCCGCCAAAAAGAGTTGTTCAATCTCAGGTTTACATTGAGATAAAGAGGTTCGAAAATGTTCTGTGAGCCATGTAAACGCTTCGGCAGAAATAAGTTTTTTTCCCATCACATGTCCAGCCGAAGGTGCAAAACGCATCATCAGTGGCTCTGGGTGCACTTTTCGAATATCTGCGGTATCTCTTCGTAAGCCTTTTATGGGAAAATAGGTTGAGCCGAAAGTCTCACATTCGGGTATGTCTGCTTGTGCGTATAAGTCCAAAATATTGGCAGGAGAACCATGTGCTTGGTTTCTGACTTTTTTACCTTTTGCGTGCGCCCAATCCGTCCACGGTTTCATGAAGCCTTGTGTGAGCTGATAGTCCAAAGTGGCTTTAAAGTCTGATTTGACTCTAGAAACTTTTTCTGAAAGCTCATTACTCGCTAATTCTTGAAGGTAAAAACGCAGGTCATAGCCATTCAAATGCTGAAATTTCTGCAAAAAATCGGGCGTAAAATTTGCCTCGTAGACTTCATAGCTATCATTAAAAAATGAACGAACTTCAGGTACTTTCTTCCATGAATCATCAAAACGTTTGATATACTGTTGGAAGGCTTTTTCAGAAAAGTGATCCATGACCCACCCTTCTCCTCCAGGTGCAGCTCGCTTGACTTTTTGCCCTGTTTTCCCCATAAAAAGCGCATAAAGTGTCCATGTCCCCTTCTCAGGCGACCACGCTAAAGTACCATCTTTTTGCACAAAATCTGTCAAAATCAGTGTTTCTCCTGTATCTGCGTATGCGGTCAATACCTGTAAATATGCTCCTTTTTTGTGCTGTTGTGGTTGCTCTAGCTCAATGGTTATTTGTCTACTTTGTCCAGCTTGAATTTGATATTTTTGGATAAAAAACCTACTAGAAGCCAAATCTTGAGATATTTGTGGACCACCAAAAGGCCAACCTGTTCCCAAGTTGAGGTCAACACCCATTTCGTTTTGTTTTGCCAATAAAATACTCGTATTCAACGCTTTATTCCATTCAGGAGAAAGGTAATTGAGGTATCGAGACTCGTATCCTTTTACCCCGTAAATTGGTGTAATTTCAACACCACCCAATCCCGCCTTTGCATACGCACGTAAGCATATAGAAAGGTTACTGGAATCGACAGCACTGCCCATCCACCACAATCTTGTCCAAGGTTTTGTTTGACTCGAAATTATCGGCCAAGGCGATTGTTGGGCATTTGAAATTTGGATAGTCGTTAGATAAATAATCGCAATCCAAAGATATTTTTTCAGCATTATGTATTTGATTTCAATAATTTCCAAAAGACAAATTGAGGATTATAATACTTCCGTTTACTACAAAAGGCATATAACTTTTAAGAAAGTCATACACCTTTTATCTATAAATTGAAAGAGTAATTATCAATAATAACTTGGGTTTTGTTGATACAAACCTGCTTTTGTACCAAGCTCGACCGCTGGTACAGGATATATCAAATAGTCTGCAATAATTGGGTTGATGGTCGTAATGGCATCATTCTTTACCCATGCATTCATTTTGGAAATCGCTAATCCTGAGCGAACTAAATCATTCCAACGAAGACCTTCTCCCAAAAATTCTTTACGACGTTCTTCCAATAAAGTTTCCAACGTAACATTCGCTATGGCAGGTAATCCCACACGTGCTCTTACCTGATTGACTAGAGCATCCGCTTCTTTGCTTGGACCATTGCCAATTTTAATTAAAGCCTCCGCTTTCAATAACAAAATATCGGCATAGCGCTGTACAATAAAGTTGATTGGCCAATCTTTACCGCTTGTTCCTTTTTTCGAAATATCAATATATTTCTTGATAAAAGGCGAAGAATAAGTCGTTTGGATATTGAAAGTATAACGCCCATCAGAAGCGTTTGTCAAATAACTGCTGCGCAACTCCTTAGCTACACTAAAGTTGCTTGAACCGTAACCATTGCCATAAGAGTTAGATATACCTTGCCCTGTCCAGAATGCCACAGGGACTAAATGACTTGGAAAACCCGCACCATTGGAGCTACTCATAAACTGTACATCAAAGATTACCTCCTTATTATTCTCGTTATCGTATGCAAAAACTGAATTATAGGAAGACAGTAATTGAAATTGTTGGCTGGCTATAATTTCATTAAACAACGCCAAGGCTTTATCATTTTCGTTCGCATTCAGGCCAGCCCCTTCAATATTGTAGGTCGCTCCTGAGCGTGTTAAATACACCAAACCCAATAGCCCTTTTGCCGCATAAGAAGTCGCACGACCGATATTGGTACCTGTGTATGATGCTGGCAAATTTTGCGCTGCATATTCCAAATCAGAAATAATCAATTTATAAACCTCCGCAACACTACTTCTCGGTACGGTTTCCACCTCTGAAGCTGTCAAAGCTTTGTCAATCAACGGAACTTTTCCGAAAGTTCTTACTAATTGAAAATAGTAAAACGCACGAAGAAAACGTGTTTCAGCCGCAAATCGAGTTTTTAAGCTCGCATCAGTAATGACACTTCCTTTCGTTTCGAGCGCTTGTAAGACTGAGTTTGCATTGAAAATGCCGTTAAAGTTATCGTTCCAAGCCGTTTGTACAAATCCTGTGGTGGTAATATTTGGCGAAAAATCGTTGACTCCTTGCCAGTCACGGTTGCCATCATGAAGCGCATTGACGTTGTCACTGCGCATTTCACCAAGCCACAAAACCTGACTTGGATACGAGGTTAGTTTACTATAAACACCATTTACGGCTTGTGTAAAATCATTGGTATTAGTATAAAAACTTGCCGCAGTGGTACTAGACACAGGCTGCTGGTCTAGTTGGTCTTCGCAACTACTCAACAAAAGTGTTGTGACAGCAAGAATTGAATATATGGACTTTTTCATAAAATACATTTAAGGAAAGTTTGAATAAAATCTTCTAATTTCTCAAAAACTAGAACGAAAGGTTAATCCCAACCGATGCCGTTTTAGTCAAAGGCATCGAACCGTAATCCCCTGGAATTGGATAGCTACCATTGCCACTAACATTGGTATTTTGAGCCTCTGGATTGACACCTCCTTTGTATTGATCCCAGCCAAACCAGTTGAGCAACGAAGCATACACACGTGCAGAACTAAACACTTTTGATTTAATGACACTAGACAAATTATAGCCAAATGTAATATTCTGGATACGAATAAAATCAGTAGAATATACCCAGTCAGAAGTTACTTGTGGCAAAGTGTAGGTACTAGCAAGCTTTCCTCTTGGAGCATCATAATTCTGTTTTTCGACAGACCATCTATCTCTCCACACACCCAAGATATTCGCTGTTGTACTTCCACTAAAATCAGCCGCTCTACCAAAATAAGAAAGAATAGAACCACCAACCTGACCGTAAGTTTGAATACTTAAATCAAAATTTCCGTACTTGAATGTATTGGTAAAGCCCCAAGTGAATTTTGGACTTGGTTGTCCGTAAACAACACGGTCTTTCGCATCAATTACGCCATCGTTATTCGCATCCAAATATTTGGCATCACCAACCGTTTGATTCTTCAATTTTGCCACTTTAGGGTCATCCATATCCGCTTGTGTCAAAATGCCAACTGTTTTTGTCACATAATAACTAAACATAGGAAGCCCTGGCTGAAGGATATACGGAGGGTTACTTCCACTGTAAGCAGAAGAAATATAAATTGGCGAACCGTCTGCGTTCAATGAAATGACCTCGTTACGATTAAAGGCGATATTGGCAGAAGAACTCCATTGAAAAGTTGGAGTCACTATATTTCTGGTATTGAGGGCAATTTCGATACCTTCATTTTTAACTGAACCAATATTTTGTAAACTTGTCGTAAAACCACTAGCTGCCAAAACGGGCAAGTTTAACAACAAATCAGTACTTTTCTTCGTGTAGGCATCAAATGTTACACCAATTCTCTGTTTGAAAAATGAGGCATCAAAACCAATATCGTAGGTATTAGAGGTTTCCCATTTCAAATTTGGATTGGCTAAAGCAGCAGATACCTGTCCGCTTGCAACAGTTGGTGAATTTCCTCCAAAATTATAGGACGTTCCTGCCAAAGTTGGAATGGCACTGTAATTACCAATGTTGTTATTCCCAGCTTTCCCCCAGCTCAAACGAAGTTTCAAATCACTGATTACTGAAATATTTTTCAAAAACTCTTCTTGAGAAATTCTCCATCCCAAAGACGCAGATGGAAATGTTCCCCATTGGTTATTCGCTCCGAATTTTGAGGAAGCATCACGACGGATACTGGCAGTTGCCAAATACTTTCCTTGAAAATCATATTGTAAACGACCATAGTACGAAAACAAAGTATTGTTACTTTCAGCAGCCGAACCTGTCACTGTTACACCAGCAGAGTTTGGAATGGCATTGCTAATAGTATTTACCACATTGTTGGCAAATCCACCAGCAGTATTGATGGTAAATGTTTCATAATGCACCGAATTAAAAGACAAACCTGCTACCGCTGATACATTATGTATTTTATTAAACGTCTTGACATAACTCAATGTATTCTCATTGACAAAGTTTTGCTTCCGATAACCACTATACGAACCGCTGGCATTTTTCCCTGGATTGGTGATACGTTCGGCGGCACCACCTACAGCAACATAATCAGAAACATACTTTTTACTTTGCTGGTTTACATCATCGTAGTTGATAGAAACCTTGGCAAATAGGTTTGGAATGATCGTATATTCAGCATAAATCGAACTAAGGATACGTGTACTTTTGGTAAGACCGATGGAATTATTAAGAATTGCTACAGGGCTTACCAATCGTGGACTACTCCAATTGTAAGTAGAAAACTCACCCGCACCTGTATTCAAGCCTGCTGCCGATTCGACTACGGGCGAAATAATTGCCGCATTCATGATAGGACTATCTTTTCCATCACCTTGTGGGGTATTATTTTCTGAATAAGTTGGTGCTAGATTAATGCCAAATTTCAGTTTATTATTTGCCTTTGCTTCAATATTGGCACGTAAACCATAGCTTTTATAGCCAGAATTTAACAATATCGACTCCTGATTTAAGTAATTGCCAGAAAAGAAATAGCTCACATTTTCGGTACCACCTGTTGCAGACAATTGGTAGTTTTGAAAAGCTGCTTTTCTATAAATCTCATCTTGCCAATCCACATAAGTCAAACCGGGATGTCCCGCTTGCGACCATCGCTCATCAGGCATATAGGAGGTATTGTATTCCCCTGCTTTTAATCCTAAAATAGCACGACGTTGGTCGTTAGTTTGAGTGGCAGTACGACCCGTTCCAGAACGAACCCAGTTGGTATTTGCCACCTCTGTTGCCACCGACACCCATTCTTCAGGACTCAATATATCTAGTTTTTTAGCGGCTGTACTTACACCACCGTTAGCGCTCAAACTAATTTTTAGTTTTCCTGATTTACCTCTCTTAGTTATAATCAAAACCACCCCATTGGCTGCTCTCGAACCATAAATTGCACCAGCCGCCGCATCTTTCAAAACTTGTACACTTTCAATATCATTAGCGCTCAGATTGGCTAATGGACTATTGGAGATAGAGCCATCTGAACTTTGTCCAGAAATATCGAGTGGAAAACCATCCACGACATACAAAGGCTCAGAGCCAGCATTGATGGAGCCGTTACCACGAACAACGATGCTTAGTGGAGCACCTGGTAACCCACTTTGTTGACGTACTTGTACCCCTGCCATTTGTCCAATTAACGCCTGCTCGACTCTTGCAATTGGTTTTTCTTCTAGTCTTTTAGTATCAAAAGATGCCACTGAGCCTGTTATATCAGTAGCTTTTTGGGTACCATATCCGATTACAACAACCTCATCTAATGATTTTGCTTCAGAGACCAAGCGAATCGAAAGAGAAGTTTGGTTTCCTACTTTTAGTTCTTGCGCCTGAAAACCCAGAAATGAAAAGACCAAGGTAGCCTCCGCCGAAGAAACGGGTATAGAAAATTTACCCTCTTGATTAGTAGAGGTTCCTTTATTGGTATTCTTTACCAACACATTCACACCTGGGAGCAACTCTCCTTTTTCGTCCCTCACAACACCGCTTACATTTCGTATCGGATTAACACTTTTTTGTCCAAAAATTGGCATTGAGATTATATTTCCCAACAACAATAAGGCTACAATGAATTGGATTCTGAATAGGTTCAGAGAATCCTTACTTTGATATAACTTACACATCGTCTAGATCAGTTTTTACAATTTCCCCAACACAGTAGAACCTCAATACATTCATATTGAGTTATTTACAGCTCAAAAAGAGGTAATATCGCTAGCAGACACTACCCTTTTTTTAGTATGCTATCTGTGTGGATTTATTCAATGAGAATATGCGTCAATATGACACTTTTGAATAAACTCTATAATTTCTATAGGACAAACATAATTTATCTCAATAAGCTAGACCTAGAGATTTTAAAAAAAAGTATAAGAAAAGGAATTTCTTTGCGCTTATCGAATATAAAATAAGATTATTTATATACTATTTTAGCACAAAACCACCCATACTCTAGTAGAGTAGTGGTGTATAAAAATGTGAAGGGAACGACTAATACCGCTCCCTTGGAAGAATCGGAGATGACGAAGGATAGGTTTTTTAATCATAATGTAGAAGGGGTAAATTGTACGCTACACTACTCTCATTTCAGGCTGTTTATTAACCTTAAAATCAAAAACATCTGGTCTAGCGTAATGCCCGATTACATCAAAATCTAATTTGCTTTTTGCCAAAACCGAAAAGTCAAGTTCTGCTACTAAGAGTCCTTCTTGATGCCAAAGTGGACCAGCGAGCACCTCTCCCATTGGCGAAATGATTACGCTACCACCCGCACACATGACTTCGGGTTCGTCAATTAAATCTGCTTGGTATTCAACTGGATAATCTGATTTTTTGACATATTGATTGGCGGCTAATACAAAACATCGTCCTTCGAGTGCGATATGTTGCATGGTCGATTGCCACGATTCTCTGGAATCGGCGGTTGGAGCTAGGTATATCTCTACGCCTTGCTGGTACATCGCCATTCTTGCCAATGGCATATAGTTTTCCCAGCAAATGAGCCCACCAACTTTCCCAATATCGGTTTGAAGGGTGGTCAATGTACTTCCGTCACTTTCTGCCCAAATATATCTTTCCAAACCTGTTGGTTTTAACTTTCTATGCTTGCCAACGAGATTCCCCTTCTTGTCAAAATACCATAAAGCACAATGCAAAGAGCCTCCCACATTTTCTCGTTCTGTAACGCCCAAACCCACGAAAAGATTAGCCTCTGCGATTGCCTTACTTATTTTTTGGGTAAATTCTGAGTTTTCTTCTATGCTATTTTCCCAGTAATGTAACCACTGGTCACGACTTTTATCGGTACGGCGACCAACCATCGCATCATAACTCAAACCACGAGGATAGCATGGGATAAACGATTCTGGAAATAACAATAACTCACACCCTTGTTCGGCGCCCTTTTTTATCCATTCAATGACAAGTTCAACAGATTTTTCTATATCAAATAGAGATGGAGTTGCTTGTATCACCCCTACTTTTACTTTTTTATGAATCATATTTTTCATCTTAAGTTATCGTGCAAAATAGGATTAAATAACTTATTTTCCTTTGTAAAAGCTCCGTAGGAGCTGAAGCGTAATAGTGCCTTTTTTACATTAAGTATCAGATAAAATTATCAATAGTATATCTATGAACACTTTGTCTGTATTTTTTTGATTATGAGTGCCTTCAAATAACGAATATACTATTAACTAATAACGTACTTGTTGATTCCTATTTTTCTTCTAACTCAATAGTGTTCAAAAACTCATAAAATTCTTTTTTAGAATTGAATTTCAGTTTTTGATTGATATTCTTCCGATGAGTTTCTACTGTGTAATAACTTAAGCATAACTCTTGTGCCACTTGTTCGGAGGTATATCCTTTCTTCAGGGCTTTTAGAATTTCTACTTCTCGTTTAGTCAGTAATTTTTTCAAAGAAAAGAAATCTTTCTCAAAACTCGTTTTCTGTTCTTGCTTTACCTGAAACACATTTTCGCCCTTTATTATTTTTTCGAGTGACAAAAGGATTTCAGCCGAGGGACTTGTTTTCGATAAATATCCTTCAATTTCATAAGCCTTGAATGCCTCTATCTCACGGCGATCAGCATACATACTAATGACCACAATTTTGGAGCGATGCACTAAAGTTCTCAGCTGCTTTACTAGGGTCAATCCATCCAAAAAAGGCATATTATAGTCGACCAAAATAAGTTGGGGCAACAGCGTGTTACACTCATTATAGGCCTTGCGACTATCATAAATTTGGGCTAATATTTCATAATCACCAGATTCCTTGAGTATTAAACTTAATCCATCGTTAAATAAAGAATGGTCATCTACAATTACAACTTTCGTTTTCATAACTTACATCGTTTCAATAATAGTGGTTGTACCTGTTGAATTAGACTCAATATTGAATTTGAGATTAGAAATGGTCGCGCGCTTTTTCATATTCAGCAACCCTATTCCTTTCCCTTCTAAGCTGGTATCGAAACCGACACCATCATCTTCTACCACAAATCTAAATCCTTCTTCTTGTTCAAAAATTTGTAAGAATGCTTCCTGTGCCTTGGAATGCTTTATGACATTTAGTAAACATTCTTTCAAAATCATATAAATATTTTGTTGTGTTAAAGAGTCTAACTGATTGATTTTTCCCTCTGAGAAATCATGGTAATGGACCCTCACATTTGAAAACTCATTATATTGCTCAACAGTTCGTTCAATTTTGGTAGTTAAAGACAGGTTATCATCTTTTACCAAGGTGTGACTCATTAATCTAATCTCGTTGATGGCTTCCTCCAAAATTTTCTTGCTTGTTGAAACATCTATTTTCTCCTTATTCAAATAACCTAAAGCCGCAGCGAGTGTATTCCCTACTTGGTCATGCAACTGACGTCCAATATTTTCAACTTCATTTTTTCGAATAGTCTCTAAGTCGTCTTTGAGTATAACCATTTTCGACTCATGAATCTTTCGAAAAATCAAACTTTTTCTAAGCTGTTCAAAAGAAATGAAAGAAATCAAAATGATTACGACGAAAGGCGTAAAGTAATCGCTATTCAAGCTTAGACTTTCTTGGTTGATCAGGAAATAACTAGAAATGCTTTTTATCATCGTAGGTAAGATACCCAATAAACAAGCAATGAGATAATCAATTCTTTTTCCTCTAATAAATAACAGCGTTGCATGATAAATTGCCCATAGCGTATTTAATATGGTAAGCGGGAAAAGGCTATTGGTGATAATAAATAAAATAAGATTACAAGGTGGCAGAAAGTGCATAAGCATGACCGCCACATTAAGGACCACTAAAATCTTCGCCCCCAGAGTATATCTTTTACGGTTTATAGGTATTGCCTGTACTACTTCGTAAGCAAAAGGATGAAAAAACACATTTAAGCCCAACATCCAAAAAGAGCCAATATTCGAGGCATTCAAATTCAAAAATTCAGGAAAAGGAAACAGGTCATATAGATACCCAACAGTAAACATATTGGCATTTGCTGCCCCAATCATAATTCCCGCATATATCATTAATTTTTCCGAATAGAAAAAACCTAAAAGCAGAAGTATTACACTAAAAATGAAACAATAAATAACCTGAAATATAGATTTGAGATTTTGGACAATTGCATGTTCAAAAAATCGTGGTTTTCGATATAAATCTAGGCTAGTGATATGTAAACCGTAATTTCGAGTGGAGTGCAAAACCACTTTTGCGGTGTCATGTGCAGCTATTTCGATAGGGAATGAAAAAAAAACGTAAGGGTTTTTTCTCAGATACAAGGGTTTATTTCGTTGGAGTTTTTCTGATAAAACTAGCTTATTATTTTTGATAAAATAACATTCCAGTTCATCTACACGGGTATGTGATGCTTCAAGCACGAGCTCTATTCTTTGCGAAGACCGATTGACGATTTCCAGATACACTAAAGCATTTTTTTGCTGGTAAGCCTTACCCAACTCAATTAACTCATACTTATTGTTTCTGATAAACTGGTAAGTTCTTAAATTGAAATCCCGACTTGTGTCGAGAGGAGCATACTTTTTGGCAATATAGGTAAATTGATTAATCATTTGATGACTAAATCTTTCATCTATATCGACTGGCAATGATGAGTCAAGCCTAGTTCCCAATGAAATACAAAAGGAGACTAGAATTAAAGTATAAGTTTGAAGTATAATCAATAAAAATCGGTTTTGTTTCATATAATTAAACTAAAGAATCCAGCCAGTAAGAATTCAAAAAATACCTGTATTCAGGTATTTTAATTATTTCATTAGGAGGCGAAATTTGCAGTACACAACTTTATAATAGCGATTGGTCAACAAGTGAATATACCTGTTGGTTTTATCACAAGCCTTTCTCGAAATCTAGCACAGCATTCATTAACACACCCTCCAAGATATTGGAGTACTGAATACCTCCTGTACTAAGCATTGTTTTCTCAGGATTCTTAAAACGCAAATTGGATTTACCTCAACTATTTGAATTATCGAATAGTTGCAGGTAGTCTTTTGCATTATTTTGGTTAAACTACTTGGTCAGCTTATCACTACAAAAATTATTCCGTTAGCTACTTTCACTACTATTATTAGCTTTTTTTCTTACGAAATGACCGTTTAGTAAGTAACTCAAATTTGCATTTGTGGTTTCAACTTAATTATTTAATATACACACAAGCAGTTATGTAACAAATACTGATTGATAAGTAATATTTTACGCAAATTGATAGAACATGCCTACCCAACCTACCCATTTTGAACTATTTAAGCAACTTTGGCACTCAGGAAATCTGGAAGAAAAACCTGAAAAAGTCCAGCATTTTATGACCTTTCATCCACTGTTTCATGAAACACTACGTATGCAAGGCACTGCGCTAGCCGTACTAGACATCAATACGATGAAATATCCGCTCATTATAGGCGATGTACAGAAAGTTTGCGGTTGGTCCACTGAACACTTCTATGAAGTAGGAGTTCAAGGATATGTAGAACTCTACCCCGAAGAAGATCAAGCAGGCTTAATCCATATTTCCAGAGAAATTGGCAGTTATTCAGCTCAAATTTCACCCGAAAATATGAATCAGCTTAGGGTAATTTATGATTACAGAATGAAAGGAAATGATGGAAAAATCAGGCGAATTTGCCAAGAGAGTATGGCGCTGAGTGTTGATGAAACAGGTAAGATAACTTACTTTGTGGCTTTTGTTTCTGAAATCACTAACGTCAAACGCGATGGGAAACAGCATTTATTTCTTTCTGGAGATAAACAATCCAAACTTTTTGAAATAGATAGTAAAACCAACGAATGTACTCCATTAGAGTCGCTCAGTCAGCGAGAATTAGAAATCGCACAATTGATGGGACAAGGATATTTAAGTAAGGAAATTAGTGACAAGCTTTTCATTGCCAACAATACCGTAAATACTCATAGACAAAATATGCTTCGTAAAACTAATTTTTATGATGCCAATGAGCTCATTAATTTTCTGAGAGTGTATAGAATAATCTAAAAGCATTAACATCAGTCATTCTGAATTTAGTGATTTTTAATAAAGTTCATCACTAAATTCAAGATGACTCAAGCATCTGAGATGGACAACTAAGATCCTCCTAATTATCCGTCCTAAACGGCGAGGCTGGTAACCCTTCTGCGTTTACTAAATTTGGATTGATAGGATTATCAGACCAAGCGTATCTCACAAATTTGGGATTTGAAACACCTTCAGCCCAAACAATTATTTTGTTTCCTTCTATTTTAGACTTTGCCCATACAAATTTCTTGTCCGCTCCTGCAATCGCTAAATCTCCAATTGGTTCGCCGTCCTTCGTTTTTAATCCACTCCCAATGTTATCAAAAGTTAAGATAATCTGTTGATCTTTTATTTCTGAAGAAAGTAAACTCGGTCCAGAATGAATAACATTTTCATGATACGCCAGTTTCAAAGCTGATAACGCTAGTCGTTCTCCCACATCCTTTTTATTATCTGGATGAATATCGTTCCATTCGCCAAGGTCGATGGCAACGGTCATTGCGGTATTCGGTACAGATAGGGCTTTGGCTTGTGACTCTCTTAATACTGCCCAGCTACTTTCGGAAGGCAAATAATCATAATCCATGAAGCCAGGCAATTGTACATACAAAAATGGCAATGAAGTATTATTCCATTTTTGACGCCAATCTTTGATTAAGGCTGGTAATAACTGTGCATATTCTTCTGGCTTTCCTGCATTACTTTCGCCTTGATACCAACAAATTCCCTTTATCGGGTAAGGGATAGCGTGGGCAACCATCGCATTATATAGCGCAGTTGGTTGGTTTTGCAAATTAATTGATGAAATAGCATTTGGATTGAATTGCCTTTTAAATACTGCCCCAACTTTATATTGCCAAGTTCCTTTCAAATCAATGGTATCTTTCTCAGAAAAAATACAATAAGGTTTATCAGGTACAAAACCGCCTTTTCCGCCATTATTTGTCACCCGAACAACAAAGGTATTAACCCCTTCTTTCAAAATATCCGATGCTACTGCATATCTCCGTTGAGGATACATATAACCTGTCGAGCCCACTCTTTTTCCATTGATATACAATTCATCTGCGTCGACAATTCTTCCTAAAAATACCTTGGCCTTTTTCCCAATCATCGAAGCTGGGATATTTACCTCTTTTCTATACCAAACGATACCATCTAGATTTCGAATACCTTGGTCTTCCCAATACCCTGGGACATTGATATTTTTCCAGTTCTTAGGTACATAAGTGGTTTCGTACCATTTACCCATCATACCTTCATCGCTTGGTTGTGGCAACGAGCGACTATATTCCAGACTTTTGCGATTGGTTTCGTTGATACGAGCAGTATCTTTATTCTTGTTTACCAATTCTTTAATATGGGGAATTTCGGGCAAACCCTCTTCACTAATCCACGCTTCAATTGGCGTCCCTCCAACACTTGCATTGATGATGCCAATAGGAATTTGATATTTCTGATGAAGCTTTTTTGCGAAAAAATACGCTACTGCCGAAAACGGTCTTACCTCCTCGCCTACGGCCTTTTTCCATTGACCCGAAGGAATATCTTCTTGCGCCGAAAGAGTATTGGTTAAGGTTGGTACCCAAAATTGTCTGATTTGTGGGAAATTTGCCTCCGCAATTTCCTTGGCATAGGTTACATCATGAATATTGAGCTGATGCACCATATTACTTTGACCACTACAAAACCAAACATCGCCGATTAAAACGTCATTGATGGTAATTTTAGTTTTAGCATCACTCACCTCCATCTGATAAGGTCCACCCGCCTCAAAAGCTGGTAATATCAATTGCCAATTACCAGACTTAGAAGCAACTGTTTTGTATGTTTTATTCTGAAACTTTACTTGAATCTTTGCTCCTTCATTGTCCCAACCCCAAAGTTTAAGTGGCGATTGTCTTTGCAAAATCATACCGTCACTTACCAATTTGGGTAAGCGTAATTGAGCATTTATTTTTAAGTAAAAACTCACAAAAAATAGTAGAAAATAGACTCTTTTCATAGTAAATAAAGCGATAGAGACGCCGAATAGACGTCTCTAGTAAGTTAAATATGATACGGTTCTATTAGTTGAATCAACCCATTTTCATCGTAATGAATCTCTGTCATTTTGATACTTCTTAAATGCGTTACTCCTTTTGACAGGGTAGAATCATGATAAAATAAATACCATTTCCCTTCGTATTCGCAAATAGAATGGTGTGTTGTCCAACCAATTACAGGATTCATGATGCGCCCTGCATAGGTGAATGGACCATAAGGGTTATCGCCAATGCCATAACACAAGAAATGCGTATCGCCAGTCGAATAGGAGAAATAGTATTTTCCTTGATATTTGTGTACCCAACTTGCTTCAAAAAATCTTCGGTCGTTGTCGCCAGCTAACAGTTTTTCACCGTTTTCGTCCAAGATAAAAATCTCCTGAACTTCTTCAGCAAACTCCAACATATCGTCAGTCAATTTGGCAACTCTTGGACCTAAAGCAATTTCGTCGGCTGTAGGTTCGAGGTTTTCTGGGCTAAAAGTGTTATTGCGGTAAGACTGCAATTGCCCTCCCCAAATACCGCCGAAATACATATAGGCTGCGCCATCCTCATCAACAAAAACAGCTGGGTCAATCGAATAGCTATTTTTGATAGGTTCGGGTTGTGCGACAAATGGTCCAACAGGAGAATCGCTTACGGCTACTCCAATCTGGAAAATATCCTCTTGATTTTTGGCTGGGAAATATAGGTAATACTTCCCGTCTTTCTCTGCTGCATCGGGTGCCCACATTTGCTTTTTTGCCCAAGGCACATCATTTACGTGCAACGCAATGCCATTGTCTACGGCATCTGCATCAGAGTTTTCCAAAGAAATTACATGGTAATCTTCCATGGCAAAATGGCTTCCTAAGTCATCAAATGGAATGCCTGCTTCAATATCGTGTGATGGATAAATATAAATCTTCCCGTTGAACACATGCGCCGAAGGGTCGGCAGTATAAATATGCTTTACTAAAGGTTGTGAGATTGCTTTTGAATCTATCGTATCAAAATCGATATGATCTATTGGTTTTTCTGGCATGACAATAATTTTTTAATAAAATGGTATTCATTAGCTCTAGGCTATAAGCCGTAGGCATTAGGCAAAAAGTTTCTCTTACTAAATGAGAAATACTTTTCAACTTATAGCCTAGAGCTTAAAGCGGGTAAAATTTATTTTAATTTTGCCTACTAACACTTACTTTCTTCTTTCCTTCAAATCTGCTTCAATCGTTAACTCCATGGTTTTATCAATCATATATCCCAATAGCAAAGTTGCTCCCACGATAAATAATCCCCCTGGAATTACACTTACGAGTAATTTTATTCCATTGATAGCACTCGCTGTCTGCTGCTGCGCATCGGCATTATAGCCAAAAATACTAAGCATCCAAGTTGATATAGCACCACCCACACTCAAACCAACTTTTAACCCAAAAATCATGGCAGAGAAAATAATGGCTGTTGCACGACGGTTATTTTTCCATTCGCTGTAATCAGCTACATCGGCAATCATAGCCCATAATAATGGAATAGTTACGCCATACAATAAACCATGTAAAGTTTGAATCATAAATACTGCTGATACAGATTCGTTGGATAACACATAAATGGATAACAAGCAAAGTGCTGAAAGACATAAGAACATGGCAAAAATATTACGTTTGCCAAATCTGTCAGCCAGTGGTTTTGAGAAGAAGATACCCACAATCATCGCAATCGTACTAGAAGCATTGATAATACTTGAGGTTGCATAGGGTGCGCTATTGGATTGGCTAAATTCTGAGAAAGCCTCCGCTCCAAAAATTTCACTCAACTGTTTAATCCAAGAAGGAAAACCTACCGTTTCTAAAAATGCCACCTGACTACTTTCGGTAAGGTAATATCTAAAAAAGTAGATATTCATTCCACCTTTCAATGCTAAAGTAATGAATACCAATACCGTAAGCACCAACATGATAATCCAAGGACGGTTGTTAAGTAAATCTTTTAAATCTTCGGCTATTGGCGTTTTTTGCGTTACGGCAGGCACAATTCTTTCTTTAGTAGTAAAGAATGTTACTAAAAAACAAAGGACACCTGTGATAGCAAAAATCAACATTACTTTTTCAAAACCTACAGCTTTGTCGCCATGTCCAACCGCAATTGCTGCAGGAAGCAAAATCACTTGTATAATGAATTGTGCCAACATTACTGCTACAAAACGATAAGAAGAAAGACTATTACGCTCTTTCATATCGCCTGTCATTACACCACTCAAAGCTGAATAGGGCAAATTGTTAGCTGAATAGATAACCACCAAAAAAATATAGGTAATAAGTGCATATAAAAACTTACCTGAATCGCCTAAATCTGGAGTTGAGAAAGCTAACAATGCCATTATTCCAAATGGAATAGCTGTCCATAATACCCAAGGGCGAAATTTTCCCCAACGGGTAACGGTTCGGTCAGCAATGGCGCCCATTGCCAAATTGAATATCGCACCTACGATACCGCCTGTTAGCATAACCAAACTGGCTTTGGATGCGGGTATTTTGTAAATATCCGTGTAAAAAAAGGCTAAAAAGGCCATTAAGGTCTGGAAAATCAAATTGGCTGCTAAATCTCCAAGACTGTATCCTATTTTTTCAAGAACAGATAGTTTTTCTGATGGTTGTTGGTTCATAGTTAAATAAGTTTGTTTTTCGGGGAACTGGTTGTTGCACAGAGGCACAGAGGCACAGAGGCACAGAGGCACAGAGGCACAGAGGCACAGAGTGAAATTTATTTCTTTTTGAGATGGTTCATCTTAATCATCTAATTTTCAATTATTTATTTACAATTCGTAATTGATTGAAATTATTTTACACCTAGTTCGAGACTCTGTCTCGGACTGGATTTTGCTTCAGTTTTTAAACTGTTTTAATGACTAAGTCCAAGACTAAGTCTTGAACTAGGAAAGTGTTAACCATCAATTTCCTAAATAGGTCTTTGGTGTGTTTCCAAAGTTTAGGGTAATTTTTTGTAAAATTACGCCTGAGCTAATCATCCAATATTTGATAGTATGTTTTCCTACTTTTGTGATTATATGCTTGGTCGTTTTGGTATTAATATTATCCGCCGCCCATTGATTCCAGATACCTTTATCACTTGTTTTATCTTCTTTGTTAAGACTAACAATTTGGGGTGTCTCATCATCTATTGAAATCGCATATTGAAGTCCTTCTTCCGTTGCATGAAAATTTAACGTTGGAGAGAAATAGGCTTTTACAATTGCTTCTCCTGCTTGTTTAGTTTCTATCTCATATTCCACATGAGGAGAATTAGCACTCAAACTTTGGGTAGTTGCTGTTACGGGAAAAGTCGTAATAGCGGAACCTGTACGACCATGGTCAGGCAAAACTTTCCACGTAATCTCTTTTGTATTCATCAATTTTGAAAAACGATCTGCCTCCAAAGCAATTCCTGTATTTGTCCTTATACTATTCTCTAAGGGCTTTTCTGGCAAAGCTTCATTCGAATTCAGATACTTAACCTCTGGCATTTTTTGTTTTTCGGGCTGTTGCCAATAGGTATATCCTATATGTGTTTGACTCATCAAATGATTCCATTTACCCTGATTCAATTGATGATATTCGTTGGTAATCAATGAATCTTTGGCAAATAGTTCTTTTACCTTATCGGCATATTGGTTTGCTTTAATGGATTTTTCGGCAAATGCTTTTTTATTTAATGCTACCTGAAAATACATTTCGTATAAATTGGCACAAGCTTTAATCGGGTGCAAAACCAATTGAAAATAAGCATCCTGATATGGTTGAGGAAGTTTACTCTTCACAATCTCCGCACGTGACAGCAAATGTTGATATTCCTGATTTACACTTGCCCATTCACCAGTTTCCAATGAATAGGTTTTATCGTCCAACAATTCTGGTTTACGACGGGCATTATACTTGGTATATAATCTCAAAAGTTCCGCAATTTCTTGAGCATATTCTTGACCAAACTGTTGACTAGCCCAGTTTTTGGCGTATTTAGTCAAGTCATTTTCCTGTATTTTTTCAGGATTCCAAGCATAGTCCAAAAAGAATGAAATAGGATACTCCATTGGTTTTAGGTCACCTACGTTCACTATCCATATATTTTTCGCTTGATGTTCCCAAGCTAAATGCATCTGCTCCCAAATACGAGGGAGGGCATTGGTGTTCAACCACTTATAATTGCGTGGTCCACCTACATAGTCAAAATGGTAATAAATGCCATAGCCACCTTTTCTGGGTGCATCGATCAATTTGGGTAGTTTCCGTAAATTCCCCCAGTTGTCATCACAAAATAGCAATGTCACATCATCGGGGACTCTCATACCTTTATCATAATACTCCTGAACCTCTTTATAAATAGCCCAAAGCTGTGGCGTTTCTTGCGCAGGTTTTCCAGTTGCCTCTGCAATGATGTTACGCTGGTCTGCCACGATTTTTTCTAACAAAGCCGTAGCCGTTTCTCTCGACATAGGTTCGTCTCCATCACCTCGCATGCCTATGCTCACAATTTTCTCATTCCAAGCACGCTTCATTCCTTCCTTCCAAAATGTTCTAAGTTTCTCAGCATTCGCTTCATAATTCCATGCTCCTGAGCCAAATCTTCGCCATTCGTCGTGTGCACGCATCAATGGCTCATGGTGTGAAGTTCCGATAACTATTCCATACTTATCTGCCGTTTTGATATTCAGAGAGTCATCGGCATAAAAAGCATTTCCCCACATGGCCGTCCAGATATAATTGGCTTTCAAACGTAGTAGAAGTTCAAATACTTTTTCATAAAAATGATGATTAAATCCTCCGAACTTTTCTTTCGCCCATCCCGAAAGTGCAGGTGCTTCGTCATTCAAGAAAATACCTCTATATTTTACCTTTGGGGCATCTGTCTGAATAAATTGTGTTTTGAAATACAGTTCCTTTTTCTTCACCACAGGTACATCCGCCCACCAATTCCAAGGCGAAATACCCAGTTGCTTTGACAGTTCAAAAACAGCATACGCCACGCCACGACGGTCATTTCCTGCCAATACCAGCGCATTCGCTATTCCCGTTTGTGGGTTTTGTATCGTCTGAATCAAACTTCCCTCCCATTGCTGTGAAATCAAATGAGGCTTCAGCGATTTCTTTGCCATAAGCGCTTTAAGAAAGGTAGAATTATCAAAAGTACCAATGATAATCACATTGGTTTTGATGCCTTTAAAATCCGAAATGATTTCAAGTTTTTTACCTGTAACCGCTTCAATATCTTTTTGTAACAAAGAAGCAGAGGTTTTTACTAAATCCGTTTCTGAATTATCGACATATATAACCGATTGCGTTAGTGGAAAACCAGATTTTGGCACAAACATATTTTGCGCAAAACTCAACTGAGTGAACAAACACAAACTTATTCCCAAAAGCCATTTCACCATATTTGACATAATGATAGATTTAAAATTCAATACTTTTCACCATTAGAGACTCCGTAGATTTTCGTTGGTAAACCAAATCGTCGAAACATTCGGTAGATATACTTTGGAGCCATGGATAGCTCGCTGCCAACATATCTTCAAAGTCATAAATTTAAGTTTAGAAAATAATTCTTGATTGATTTTGTAGAGGACATTGATAAAACTTCGATTTTCAAAATTGTACAAAACCAACGATTGCAAAATTAAATAAAAACGATAAAAATACAACCGATTGCATAAATTTTTAAATTTAAACATTCTCTTGATTTTTTACTAAAAAAGTATGAAAATTGAGAAACATTAAAAGAATACTACTATTTATTCCTACAAAAACCAAATTACAAGCAACCTTAATTTGCACTATTTTAAGGCCATATTCATAAGAATATTAGGCAAAAACAAATAAAAAACGAAAATTAATGCAATCGGATACATTTTATATATAACATTAGGATCATTATTTCAACAATACACATAACTCACTTATAATCAGAATCTTATAATAAAAATATTATTATCTAGCTCGGATATCTATTCTCAAAATCGGGTAGAATGGCTTATCCTGAGTCCTCCATATAGAAAAGATTTTTTTTAGTATTTTTACGCAAACGTTTGCGATATGAAGAACACAAAGAAAGAAACAACCATATACGATATTGCCCAAAAATTGAACATTTCATCGGCGACGGTTAGTCGTGGATTGCAAGATCATCCAGCGATTAAAAAGGAGACTCGAAAGAAAATTTTGGAGACAGCCATCGAATTGGGATACCGCAGAAATATTATTGCTAGTAATCTTCGCAGACAAAAAACCAATACGATTGGCGTGATTGTACACGAACTAAATAGCAACTTTATCACTTCGGTATTGGCAGGAATTGAAAAGATCACCACTGAAGCTGGATACGATTTGATTATTGCGCACTCGTATGAGAGTTATGAAAAGGAGGTTGCCAATGCTACAAACCTTTTTCACAAACGAGTAGATGGATTAATTGCTTCATTGGCACTCAACACGACTAATCTTAACCATTATAAACAATATCACGACAAACATATTCCTGTTATCTTTTTTGACCGTGTCGAAGAGCGTTCGGATAGCGCCAAAGTGATCATTGATAATTATAAATGTGGCTATCAAGCAACTAAACATTTGATAGAACAGGGTTGTAAAAACATTATGCTGGTAACCGCCAGTTTAACACGCAACGTTTACCAACAACGTTATAAAGGTTATCGAGATGCGCTTGACGAAGCGGGTTTACCGTTTTCAGAAAGTAATGTTTTGATTAAAGATTTGAGTGAACAATGCGGAGTCGAAGCAGCAGAGTATATCTTACAAATGAATCCTCGTCCTGATGGAGCATTTATTACTAATGATTTTTCGGCAGCAGTGTGTATGAAAACGCTTAAGGAAAATGGCGTTAATATTCCAGAAGATATTGCGATTGTTGGCTTTAATAATGATGCCGTCGGCAAAATTATAGAACCACAACTTACCACAATAGATTACCCAGGTATAGACATGGGGGAAATAGCCGCAAAAAGCTTGATTGAGCAATTGGCAGGAGACACCAAAATTAATCAAATCAGTACCTTAGTCGTTCGTTCAGAATTAATTGTGAGAGGTTCATCCTTGAAACAAAAAAATACATAGCGAATTAATTCTTGGCTAACGATATCATTTCTATCGAATTAGTTACCAAGACAGCGTCCATAGAAATTATTCAAGGCATAAAAAAAAGCTACACTATATCATAGCAGTAGCTTTTTGCTTCATCTAACTTAACTAAATTACCTTTAAAATTTACTTGTCTAATTCAACGATAGGATAGCCTAATTTTTCTAAATTAGGTTTTAAGCTTTTTTTATCACCCACCACCACAATAATCATGTTGTTGTAGGGTAAGTATTTTTTGGCAAGGGTATCAATCTCCGAAGCAGACAAGGTGGCTAATAATTGCTTTCTTTTTTCTGCAAAATCCCCCAATTCTTCAAACTCCAATGCCAACCCTAAAAAGGAAGCTTTTTGTGCCTGTGTCTCATATTTAAGTGCATCGCTTTGACCGATAGATTTTTTGGTAAAAGCCAATTCTTCTTCCATGATACCTTTGTCGGCATATTGCTTAATCTCTTTGATAAACTCAACAATTGAACTATCGGTTGCCGTTGCTTTTACACTAGCTTGTGCGGTAAAATTGCTGGCGATTCTAGAATTACCAAAGCCCGAACGCGCACCATAAGTGTATCCTTTTTCCTCACGTAGATTCAAATTGATACGGCTGTTAAATGCTCCACCCAAAACATAATTCATTACCTCAGCAGCATAATAGGTTCCTACGGGTGTGTAAGCAAAGTCTGTGAGATAACCTATGCGAATTTCGGATTGAGGAGCTTTCTCTTTGTCGACCAAATACAAAGTAGGCTTCAAGGTATTAGGCTTTGGAGCAATCTTTGGCAAATTGAGATTTTTTGCCTTCCAGTTTTCCAAAAACTGTAATTTGGGTAAAATGTCCTTTTCTGTCATATCTCCAACCACAACCAAACTCGTTACGTTTGGAGCAAAATATTGCTGATAAAGTGCCTTAACATCCTCTAACGTGACATTTTTCACCGTTTCAACTGTTCCACTTAAAGGATATGACTGGATACTTTCGGAGCCGAACAAAATTTTACTGTAAGCTTTATCGGCAATAGCTGCGGGCTGAGTACTTTGATTCGCAATGCCTTCTAATTGTTGTTTTTTCAAACGCTCAAAATCCTCTGGAGCAAATTTGGGTTCAAACATTTTTTCTTGCAAGATGGCTAAGGTTTCATCGAGATTCTTGGTCAAGGAACTCACTTGGACATAAATCGCCTCAGCACCTGCATTGAACGACACCGAACTTCCTAATTTTCTCAACATGCCATCCAATTGTTCAGCAGTATGTTTTTGAGTAGCTTCGTTCATCATCGCCACCGCCAACGGTACAACTCCAACTTTAGACAAATCCGTTGCGGAAATGGTATGTCCTCCTTTGATAGAAAACGATAGTGTTACCGAAGGAATCTCATTGGAATAACTACCAATAACTTTGATTCCATTAGACAATTTTTCTTTCCAAAATGCAGGAATCTTTAAAGTTGGATTTGCACCAGCTTCAGGTTTTTTGCTTCTGTCAAACGTATCTTTTGCTTTTACATATTTCAAGCCTTTGTATCCATAATCGGGTGCTTGATACTTTTCATGAGAAGCTGTGTAATTATCTGGTGCCGCTATCAGCTCTTTTTTTCCTTTAGGGTAAACACTTAAAATAACTCCATATTTACCTTTCAAATATTGCTGATATACTCTCAAAACATCCTCTTTTGTCACCGCCAAAACAGCCTTATGTTCTTTGGTTAGCAAATTGGCATCGCCTCCCAGCATCTGGCAATGGGCTAATTGTGAAGCTTTTCCTGACACACTCGAAAGTGATTTTACAACATTTGACTCATATCTTGCTTTAAATTGTTTTAAATCGTCATCTGTTACCCCTCTTTTTTCAAACTCTTCAAGGGTTTGTCTGACCATCTGTTCAAGTTGGCTCAAAGGGGTGTTTGGCAAGCCAAGCACGGTCATGGTAAACTCCCCTGATAATTCAGAAGTAGAGTTATACACACCAGCTTGTATGCCTTTTTGTGCTTTTACAAAATTTTTGTAAAATAAAGAAGTCGCTCCTCCGCCTAAAATCTCCGCTAAAACATCCAATGCGGGCTCGTCTTTGTGAAAAGATGGTACTGTCGGAAATACCATTTGCAACATCGGAAAACGAATATTGTCTTCATAGCTCACATATCTATCTTTGTTGATAGAAAATGGCGCTAATACGGTTGGCGATACCGCAGGACCTTTGGGAATAGAGCCAAAGTATTTTTCTACTAATTTGATTACCTCTTTCGGATTTACATCTCCTCCAATCGTCAGAGTAGCATTGTTTGGTCCGTACCAACGAAGGAAGAAGTTCTTTAAATCACTCACTTCTACCCTATTGAGGTCTTCAACGTAGCCGATTGTAAGCCAAGAATAAGGATGTCCATAAGGATACAGTGTACGTGCAACATACTCCGCACCAGCCGCATAAGGTCGATTGTCGTAGTTTTGTCCTTTTTCGTTTTTGACGGTCGCACGCTGTACTTCAAACTTTTGTTGAGTAACAGCATCCAACAAAAAGCCCATTCTGTCGGCTTCTAACCACAAAGCTCTTTCAAGCTGGTTGCTTGGAATGGTTTCAAAATAATTGGTTCGGTCACGATTAGTGGTACCGTTCATCGTTCCGCCAGCTTCGGTGACTAATTTAAAATGCTCCTCATCTTTGACATGGTCAGAACCTTGAAACATCATGTGTTCAAAGAAGTGAGCAAAACCAGATTTTCCGATTTCCTCTCTCGCAGAACCCACATGATAAGTAACATCTACATGGACTATTGGATCTGAATGGTCTTCATGGATAATTAAAGTCAATCCATTCGGGAGTTTGTATTTCTCGTATGGAATCACCATCTCATTGCCTTTCTTTATAACCTTTTCTACGAGTTTGGTTTGGGCAATAGTTATCTGACTACTTGCAAAAGCAAATAGTGCTAAAACGATGTGTTTTTTCATTGGACTAATATTATTTTTTAAAAGCTTTTAAACCACTTTCTAGAAAAGATAAAAAGTTGTTTTCGTCATAATTGGCACCTTGAGGTTTTACCAATGTCTGCCCTTCGTTGTCTAGCAAGACATAATAAGGTTGAGAATTAGTATTGAACTGCTTCGCCTGCATTTCGCTCCATTTTTTACCAATAGTCGTAATTTGTTTTTGGCTGTAAGTAGAAAAATACTGCTCAGACTTCGCCAATTCGGTTTTGTCATCCACATATAACTGAATAATCACATAGTCATTTTGTAGACGGTTCAGTACCGAAGGTTTTGACCAGACTGTTGCCTCCATTTTGCGACAGTTGACGCAGGCATGACCCGTAAAATCTATCATAACAGGCTTATGATTGGCTTTTGCATACGCCATTCCTTCCTCATAATCGAAGAAAGTGTCAAGATTGAGTGGCGCATGAAAAATTTCACCATATTTTCGAACTGGATGTTGGCTCATTTGTGGATTACCTGCACCAATTTTTTGTGTATATAAATCAAAGTCTTGGGTATGCTGTGGTGGCAAAAATGCGGCAATCGAGTCAAGTGGCGCACCCCACAAACCTGGCACCATATAAACCGTGAATGCTAGAGAAATAATAGCCAAAAATAGGCGTGGCACTGATAAATACGCCACTGGAGAATCATGGGAAAATTGGATTTTGCCCAAAAGATAAAGCGTCAATAAAGCAAAAATAGCAATCCATAGTGTCAGAAATATTTCACGGTCGAACCATTGCCAATGATAGGCTAAGTCTACATTTGACAAAAATTTCAAGGCTAAGGCTATCTCCAAAAAGCCTAAGACAATTTTGACAGAATTTAACCATCCCCCTGATTTAGGCAAAGCGTTCATCCATGCTGGAAACATCGCAAACAAGGTAAACGGCAATGCCAAAGCCAAGGCAAACCCAAACATTCCGATGGCTGGCCCTAATAATTGTCCCATCGTGGCTGCTTGTACTAATAGTGTTCCAATGATAGGTCCTGTACATGAAAATGAAACTAAAGCTAGTGTCGTTGCCATAAAGAAAATACCTAGATAGCCTCCTTTATCAGCACCTTTATCTGAAGCGTTGAGCCATGATGCTGGTAACATGATTTCGAATGCTCCAAAAAAGGAAGCTGCAAAAACAATCAACATCACAAAAAATACAAGGTTAAAGATTCCATTGGTAGATAAATCATTTAAGGCATCTGCACCAAAAAATACAGTGATCAATAATCCCAAGGCAACATATATCACAATAATTGACAGACCATAAACCAATGATTTGGTAATGCCATTTGATTTTGAACTAGCTTGTTTGGTAAAAAAACTTACCGTCATAGGCAGCATCGGAAAAATACAAGGCATCAACAAAGCAGCAAAACCACCTAATAAACCTGCTAAAAAGGTTAACCACAAGGCTTGTTGCTCTTGTTTGGGAGGCGTTGTTGCTGGACTGCTTTGTACCTTACTGGCTGTATCTACACTGGCAACTGGAAGAGTCTCAACCTTTGCTTCTTGAATAACGGTATCTTTTTGAGGAGTTGGGACAAGACTCGTGTCTTTCTTCGTACTTTTTTCTTCCTCTACTTTCACAGGAATCGAAAACTCCAACTCATCGGGAGGAAGACATTGGGTGTCGTCACACACCATAAACTCCACCGAACCTTTGACGGTCGTCGTTGTACTTTTGACCTTAATCTTTTGAGAAAACTTCGCTGATTTTTCGAACCACAATAGGTCCATTCCAAAAGTTTGGTCAAACGCTTTTACTACTTTACTATCTTCCGAAACCCCACCTATCAGTTCAAAATCTGGCGAAGGAGTTAATTTGAACTTTGTGGGCACAGGACCACCCTCTGCAATGTGTTGTGAGTAAATATGCCAATGCTTATCGATGGTGGCGATGAAGGTCAACTGAACCTCCTTGTTAAACAAAGAAGTAGCTTTAAATGACCATTTTACGGGCTTTTTGATTTGCGCCTCAGCTACTATCGCTAGGCAGAGCAGGAACAAGGTGAAGATTTTTTTCATTGTGTATAAAGGTTTATCAATGAACGATTTAGTGATTTTTTTTCAGAAAAGCTAGTTAACCCATTCGTGGAGAAGGAAATGCCAGCCTACTGATAGGGCGAAAGTTGACAAACTCTATTTCGGGTGACAAGTATCCATCTTTCACGGGTTCTTCACGCATCAAATCTGTGCTCAAATACTTTTTGTTATCATCACAAAGAATCGTTACTACCCTTGCCTCCTCTCCTAACTCTTCTTGCACCTTAATAGCGCCGATTAAGTTAGCACCCGACGATATACCTACCGCCAAACCAAGTTGGCGAGCTAGCTTTTGCGCCAAAATAATCGAGTCGCCATCACTAGCCTGAACGGGTGCATCTAGTTCATCGAATCGAATAATGTCAGGAATAAACTCATCCGAAATTCCTTGAATACGGTGTGAGCCAATTTTGCGTCCAACCGAAAGAGTTGGTGACTCGGCAGGTTCGAGAGGATGTACTTTGATATGCTTATTTCGAGATTTTAGATACCTACCCACTCCCATGACGGTACCTCCAGTACCTACACCCGCCACAAAGGCATCGGGCGATACATCTATGCTTTGCAATTGTAACCAAATCTCTTTCCCTGTGGTCATTTGGTGGGCATCTGCATTGTATGTATTAGCAAATTGCCTTGGTAAAAACACCGAATCGTTCAAGGCTGCCATTTTTTCAGAAAGTCGAATACTGCCCAAAAATCCTCCTTCTTCTTTGGAAATCAAGGTAATTTCTGCTCCAAAACTGGCAATAATATCCATACGCTCTTTACTCAGCCAATCTGGCATAATGATTTGTACGGGATGTCCCAGACTTCGACCAATGGCACAAAATGAAATACCTGTACTACCGCTTGTGGCTTCTACAATAATGTCGTCAGGGTTGATTTTGCCTTCCTCATAAGATTTTTGCAGGATATACAAAGCCATTCGGTCTTTGATACTTCCTGTGAGATTGTATTGTTCACATTTTACATACAAAGAGCGTTTTTGTCCTTTGTAGGTATAAAAAATCTCCAGCATGGGGGTATTGCCCACCAAATGCCAAAGGTGATTAAATTTTTCTTGTAAATCCTTACTAATAGCAGGATTGATTGTTGATGGAAGCATAATTCAAAAAGGTAATGAGAAGAATAGTTGCAATGGGGTAAATAGAAAGAAGTTATTAGTTAATTGTATATTAGTTATAAAATAACTTTCATTTTCAGACAAGTACAATCAAAAAATACTTCAAATACATTGTTAATTTAATCTTTCCTAATGAAGCTGTTTAAACTTTTCAAAAGCAGTTTTATTGATTAATTCTTCGTCTTACTTTTTGTCTTAATACAAAAAGTAACAAAAAAATCAAGAATTTATAAACTCGCTGCGCTCAAACAGTATAAATTCATTGCTGACGCATGCAATTTTACGAAAGTTTAAACAGTCTCAATACTTAAAATTAACTCATCGAAAATGATAGTCTATATTAATCAATCTTAAACCGTAGCAACAGGACAATGAATAAACTTCTCAAATGTGTTATTCATCTGATTTTAGAGGATTAATTGTCAGGTTCGTCCAATCAAGCACCTGTTGCATACGGTTTGAGAAAAAGGATAAAGTATTGCACATAAACCCTAAATTCATGACTTTCAACACTTTACTTTTTTCATTTACTCTTTCACTAACTCTGCTAGTTTTTTCTCTAAATCCTCACCACGAAGGTTTTTAGCGATAATTTTACCGTTTTTGTCTAGCAAAAAGTTCATTGGTACTGCTGCTACTGCATACATTTTAGCTGCCTCATTTTGCCAACCTTTTAGGTCAGAAACATGAATCCATGTGAGTTTATCAGCATCAATTGCTTTCATCCAATTGGCTTTTTTATCGTCCAAAGAAACCCCCACAATTTCAAAGTTTTTATCACGGTATTGATTATACGCCTTCACAACATTCGGGTTCTCTTTGCGACATGGTCCACACCAGCTTGCCCAGAAATCTACCAATACATATTTACCTTTAAGGGACGCTAAATTGAAGGCTTTACCTGTTGAATCTGCCATAGTAAACACAGGTGCCATACGACCCACATCTACTTTGGCGGCTTTGTCCAAAAAGGTTTTTACTTCTTGTCCGTAAAAGGAATCCTTCGCATTTTTAGCTAAATAATTAAAATATTCTTTGGCTTTTTCCTCTGAACCTGGTCTTGTAAAATAGCTATAAATAATAAAAGGACTAATCAAAGAAGTGGGGCGAGTAGTAATATATTGCTTACAAACACTGTCAGCGTAACTTTCACCTTGACGGAAGAGTTTGCTAGCTTTTTCTCTAATAGCCAAACTATCAGGCGTTTTGTTTTGTCTTGTTTCCCAAAACATTTTATCAGCCTTACCCATTAATGCATGAGCGCCTTCCATTTGTTTACGGTGAATCATCCAATCTTCATGAATTTTTGATCCTTTTACCGTGGCTTTACCAATAGAGTCTTTTTGGGCAACAACCGTAATCTTTCCACTTTGAACAAAAATTCGAGCACTCTCTTTTTTAGGAACTAGATATAGATTGTAAATCGCAGGGTGTTTGATTTCTCCTTGAAAGGTAAAAGTTCCATCTGGGCTAATCAATGAATCTATGTCAAAGCCTTTCCCGTTGTAAGTAGACAAATACACTTTCTCGTTTTTAAGACCCGAGATTTTGCCTGAAATATGGTATTTTTCGGTAGCTACAGCTTTTTTTTGCGCAAAAAGCCCTGTGACAGCGAGCATGCTGATGCTCATTGCCAATACTATTTTTTTCATAAAAGAATTGGTTAAACTTTGAAAATGATGAATTATGAGTTGTGAGTTAGTAGTGTACGAAGGATTTCAAACAATTTCAGATTTGGGATATTGGATTTCGGAAATATAGAAGCTTACACTTCCGAAATCCAATATCCCAAATAAACAGTTTCAACACACCTACCTAATAGTATTGCCCCAACTTCATAATTTTGTCTATTTAATAAAATGATCTAATGCTTTTTTGAGCTCTTCGCCTCTCAAATTTTTGGCAATAATTTTGCCCCTTTTATCTAGCAAAAAGTTAGTAGGAATCGCCGAGATTAAATAGCGTTTAGCCACTTCTCCTTCCATCCCGTTTCCATCGCAAACCTGTGTCCATAGGAGCGAATCCGTCTCTATGGCCTTTGTCCAACTCTTTATGTTATCGTCAATCGAAACGCCAATAATCTCAAAATCCTTTTCTTTAAACGCTTGATACATTTGTACCAAATTGGGGTTTTCTTGGCGACAAGGTCCGCACCAACTAGCCCAAAAGTCAATGAGTACAAACTTTCCTTGCAACGACAATAATTGGAATGGATTTCCGTTTACATCCCGTATCGTAATTTCAGGGGCTATTTTGCCAACACTCACTTTTTCATTTTCGAACAAATAAGATTGAATCGTTTTTCCATAAAATGATTTCTTCACAACATCTGTCAAAACCTCAAAACTCTCACGGGCTTTTGCTTCCTGATTTGCCTGCATGAACCTAGACTTGATAACCATCGAACTTACGATCGAATTGGGATGAGATTTTACAAATTCGGTAGTCACGCTGTCATAAAAAGATTCCACTTCTGTAAAAATGGCATATATCTTTCTTTGCTTTTCGGTGGATGTCAGCGTATTATCTGACTCCACTGCGCTGACTCCTTTGGCAAATTTTCGTCCCAGTTTTATCTGTTCTTGATAAATATCCATGTCATCATTGGCACTTGAACCCTGTATCTGTGCATGTTCCAAATCGCCTGCTTTTGCGGTTACCAGCATATTCCCAGCCTGTACTACTATTTTTCGTTCGTCCGTCATGGGACTGAGATATAGTGTAAAAGTTTGAGGATATGCCAATTTTCCCTGAAAGCGAAAACTTCCATCTTGTGAGAAAACAGAGTCAATGATTTCCTTTTCGTGGAAATAGCTTTTTAAAAAGACTTTACGTTTTTTAAGCCCTGCTATTTTACCACTAATCTGATACTTTGGGGTTTGTTCATGTTGTTTCTGTCCCAAAACGGTTGAACTGACCCAAAGTAGCCACAACAAAGCATTTCCAAAATTTTTCATAAAACCTATTCTTGTTTCAAAAAGGAAATTACAAAACATCTCTGAAACAAGAATAGGTATCATGGAATATTAGTGCAGAATTGTGAGTTAGACCTATTTGAAAGGTTTCAAACAATTGCGGATTTAGGATTGCTGATTGCGGAAATATTGAAAATACCTTCAATTGGGTAAAAAAGTAGGTTATACTTCCGCAATCCAACATCCGATATCCGAAATGGATATACTACTAGCTCACAATTCTCCTTTAACACTTAATACCCTGGGTTTTGAGTAAGGTTTTTGTTGGCAGCACGCTGGTTTTCTGGAATAGGGTACAATACTGCGGTCGATTTCCATGTATTTTTTCTAATTCCTCCCAAAACAGCATCGGCACGACCTGTACGTTTCAAATCAAGCCAACGATGCCCCCATTCACCAAATAATTCTAGCTTTCTCTCTTTTTCAATTGCCAATAACAATTGATCTTTGGTAATAGTACTCGTCAATGCGGCTAATCCTGCTCTTTTACGAATAATATCTACGTCAGCTTTTGCTTCAGCGATTTTACCTTGTTGCGCTTTAGCCTCCGCATCAATTAAATACAATTCTGCAAAACGCAAACCTACGTTGTATTCATTTCCTGTACCTGTTCTTACTTTGTACTTATTGATAAAGTAATATTTTACGCCACCAACAGTTGTAATGCCTGTCCAGTTAGTTTTTCTTAAATCGACATCCTCAAAAGACTTATACAAAGTATCTACTAAAGTAAAAGCTGGAATCACACCAGAAGCAGCCAAGAAATTGCCTCCGAAAGTTGATACTCCTGAAGCATTAGCCTGTTGCCAAATAATTTCGTTACTCGTATTCACAAATACATCTGCCAAAGCTGGCAATGTATAGGCTTGCGAACTAATTACCGAGGTAGCGCTAGTTTCTGCATTTGCCCAGTCTTTTGTGTACAAATACGCTCTTGCCAGCAAAGTCGAAGCGGCATATTTATTGGCTCTAGCCTTAAACGTTCCAGCATAAGTAGCAGGAAGTTGTGCTTGCGCTTCCTTCAAATCGGTAATGATTTGTTTCCAAACATCAGCCGCAGGCGTTCTAGGCAAAGTCGCATTCGTAGCATAATCTGCGTCAGGAGTTAATGGCATTGGCACATCTCCAAACAAATTGACTAGGTAAAAATAAGTCAAAGCACGAACAAACTTTGCTTCTCCCAACAATTGGTCTTTCAAGGATGGCGTCAACGTTTGAGATTGATTCAATCCGTAAATTGCATTATTGGTATTTTTGATTTGTTGATAAGCAATATACCAAATTGAGTTTTCTACCAGAGAATTGGTATTGGTTAAAGCATTTTTTTCAAATTCATCATAAGACGCATTCACGGTATTGTACTGAATATCATCTGCTGATAAGCCTGGGTAAAAAGTGCTTGCCTGCACAAAGCTTGTCATGTTACCGATTGAATACAAACCTAGTACTGCACTGGTAGCTGTGGCATCGGCTTTGAAAACATCCTGCGATACCACTTGTGTCGGTGGCGCACCCAAATCGACAAACGACTCGCATGAGCTAAATAAAGTCGAAATAGCGATGGCTGATGCCCAAAATCCACTTTTAAATTTATGTATATTAATCATAGTAAATTCAATTAAAATGAGCAGTTAATTCCTAACATGATGGTTCTAAGTGGAGGCAATACTTGCCCAATTGTTCCTGTTCCCAAACCAGATGGGCCACCCGAAACTTGTGTTTCTGTATCCAAAATGTATTTGTTTTTTGACCAAGTAAATAAGTTTTGTCCTTGAACAAACACACGACAGTTGGTCATACCAATAGCTTTGGCGATTTGACTCGGAAACTGGTATGAAACACTCGCAGAACGCATTTTCAAATAAGAAGCATCTCCCCAAAAAGCATCCGACGAACTAAAGAAATTGTAAGAGTTGGCAATAGCAGTTCCAGCAGTAGCAGATGCACCTGGAATAGTAGTAATGTCTCCTTCTTGTTTCCAAATATTCAAATACGAAGCATTTTGGTTAGTCAACGCCCCTGGTCTTGTATTGATGATATTGGTTTGTCCGAAACGATGGTTGAATTGGAAGAAAATATCAAATTGGAATCCTTTGTACGATACCGAGTTACCCAAACCTCCATAATATGGGGTTCCGATTTTGGCTACATATCTGTCGTTAAAATCAACTACACCGTCTTTATTGATGTCTTCGTACTGAGCTGCTCCCGTTTTAGGGTCAACACCTAAATAGTGTAATACTCTGGTAAAGTTGATAGGCTGACCAATAATATATGAGCTACTCGAAAAAGTATTTTCCAAACCATCAAATTTCAACAATTTGTTTTGTGGTAAAGTAATATTGAAAGTAGTTGTCCATTTCCAATCACCACGAGAGATATTGGTCGTATTTACTTCAAATTCCCAACCGCTATTTTCAATCAACGCTGGTAAGTTAGCTTGAATAGCATTATAACCACTTTGCGTTGGTAGTCTCAAATAAGCAATTTGATTTCCAGAACGGTTGTTGTAATATTCTGCGGTAAACAAAACTTTATCTTTCAAGAAGCCTAATTCTAAAGCTGCTTCAAACTTTTTAGTTGTTTCCCATTGAATATCTGCGTTTGGTAAGGTTGTTGGCACCAACGAAGGATTACTCAAATAAGTAGTCGAAGTACTATACAAAGGCAAATACAAATAGTTAGAAATTTGGTCGTTACCATTTGTACCATAACTCGCACGTAATTTACCAAAGCTCAAAGCTGGGATACTTTTAGCAAAATCTTCTTGTGAGAATACCCAAGCAGCACCCAAAGCACCAAAGTTACCAAAGCGATTATTTGGTCCAAAACGAGAAGAACCATCACGACGGAAGGTAGCATTGACAAAATATTTGCCTTGCCAATCATAATTTACACGTCCAAAAATTGCATTGTACTTGTACTCAACAATGTTGTTGTAGTTTACCGTCACTAATCCAGCGCCCGAAAGGGTATTCAACAACGCCTCTGTACTATAGTTAGTGGCAGTTAACGAAAACCCATTTGAGGTATTATGTTGCCAGCTTGCACCCACTACTGCCAAAAGTTTGCCTTTGCCGATTTCTTTCACATACTCCGCTGTAGGTTCAATAATATAGTTTTGAGCCTTATTGTCCGCAAAGTTTAAAGTACTGGTTGGGTTCGACGATGGGTTCAACACCGAGGCTGGCGTCAAGTTTTTCTGCTCTAAATCAGTAATTGTATATCCAAAGTTTGCCTTTAAGTTTAAGCCTTTTGTAACATTATAACGAACGGTTGCATTACTAATCAAATTAGACGTGTTAGCATTGTTCTGACGCATCAAAGTTGAGAGTGGATTGGTGAAGTTGTTCGACCAAAACATCTTTCCATTGGCGTCGTACAAAGGTAAATTCGGAGGAAGGTTATACACCGAAGTCAAATCGCTTTGAGGCAAATTTGTTTTATCTTTCGAATAACTTAATGCTAAGGTAAAATTCAATTTCTTATTTCTGGTACTATGGTCGAGATTCAATCTACTTGAAAATCTTGTGCTTGAGTAATCACCAGGGAAAATCGTAGTTTCGTTGCGGTATCCCAAATTGAACATAAATTTGGTAAAAGCATCACCACCAGACAATGACGTTTGTACATCATTGACTTTACCAGTACCTCCCAAGAAATACTTTTGCCAGTCGGTAGTTTTGGTTCTGTCCCACACTGTCAAGTCTGGGGCATTACTGGTATTGGGCGTAACACCGTCGTTTTTGAATGCCTGTGTTCTGAGGTCATAATATTGATCAGGGCTCAACATCGGAATAAAGCGGTTCAATTCTGTAAAACCAGTTGAAGCATTTACATCAAATTTTGTTTTACCAGATTGACCTCTTTTAGTCGTAATCAACACCACACCGTTCGCTCCACGAGAACCATAAATAGCCGTTGCATCGGCATCTTTCAAAATATCAATTCGCTCAATATCGTTGGGATTAATCATGCTAAATGGACTAATACCGCCATTAGCACCTGAAATACCGAAGGCATTGAGGTTATCAGTTGCGGGGCTACCACCATTAAAGTTGGTAAACGGAACACCATCAATCACGTACAAAGGAATTGTTCCTGATGACAATGACCCCTGACCACGAATTTGAATTTGGACAGCACTCCCTGGTAAACCATTATTTTGAGCAATCTGAGCACCAGCGATACGACCTGGCAAAGCAGCTAATACGTTTGATACTGGCTGTTTACCGATTTCTGCCGAAGTAATCGACGTCACCGAACCAGTATTGATTCTTTTTGAAGAAGTACCATAGCCAATAACCACTACCTCGTCTAGTGAACGAAGTGCTTGTTTCAACGAAACTTTGATATTGGTCGCGTTTCCAACGGTAACACTATACGATTCGTAGCCTACGTAGGTAAATAGTAGCACATAGCCTTTTTTCGCCATGACTCTAAATCTACCTTTTTCGTCAGTAATTGTTCCAAAAGGCGTGCCTTTGGCTGTCACCGAAACCCCAATAAGGGGCTCACCAGATTCCGCAGCGACCACGGTTCCTGTAACTTCCTCTCCTTGGCTACTTTCGGCTTGGGCGTTGGGTAAACCGTTTGCCTTTAAAAGATTCAAATTGTTGTCTACTACCTTCGACAAAATAATCATGCGATTGTCTTGTACCGAAAATTTGATACCTAAAGGCTTTAAAAGTACCTCCAAAGCACTCCCTAAAGTTTCTTTTGAAGAGTTAATAGATACAATTTGATTGATATTGATTTGGCTACTGCTATATACAAACTTTACTTTCGCTTCTTTCTCTAGTTGCGTTAAAGCAGCCTTTAATTTCACGTTCTCTACCTTGACGGCAATATTCTGATTTAGAACACCTTGTGCAAGATTTACATGGGCGTGAATAATTCCTGTGAACACCATAATTATGATGACCTGACACATCGTAAACCGCATAATTCGAAGGATTAATTCTTTGATTCGATAATTTTCTGTCATACCTTTGATTGGGTTTTATTCTTTTTTGAAATGGAGGGATAAGACAATATTTTCTCGCCACCGCTGCCGAGCGGTGTGACGAAACAAATAAACTCGAGGGCAAGAGTGCTGGAACCACTCTTGTCTTTTTTTATGCTTGGATTTTTTTCATTTGACGTTTTGGCTTTAAGGGTTGACGAATTAGTTAAGGATATTTAATTTTTAGAGTGATAAAAATTTTAGTGCTGAATTGTGATTGTAAATTTTTAATTATTAGCATTTTACATTAAAATCAAATACAATCTTATTTTGCACTAATTCATTCAGAAAGAATCTCTTTCAGATCAAAAACGATGACTCTTTCTATTTATCTAACTTCTCATGTCGACTACTGGAACTAGTCTAAATGATTGATTATTCTTTATTAAAATATTCTGTAGTTGAATGTTATTTGTTAATGGTATATCTGTTATTGGAGCGTGTTTTAAAAAAACATTAAGCATTTGTCGAAAAAACAAAATTTCCCTTCGCCACTCCTTACTTTTCTTCACTAGGCGTGCCCGTCTAACACAAGAAAAGTAACCGCGCGGCGGCCGCAAAAGAAAGTCAAGAAATCCTAATCGGAGTGGCGACCCACCTCGCCTACGGCTCAAACAATAGGATTTCATTAAACCAAATACAACATTTTAATGACTTATAAAATTTAAACATATTCTAAGAAGCCCCTCATATTCAAAAAACTTTTATAACTTTTTCAATCATACAGATTGTTTTATTCACAAACCAAAAATCCTTGTCACCATCTCAAAACTCAACAATTTACCTGCACCCTTCTGCTTTCAAAAAAACTTTATTCCCCTCAATCACATAACTTCCATTCATAATTTGACAAAGAATCGTCATGGTTTTATCCAAAGATTGGTCTGTAAAATCTGCGGTGATTAAACAGTTTCCTATCGTATTGTTGGTAAGTTCGAAATCTACATCAAACTTGGTTGAGATTTTTTCTAATACATCCGACATACGAGCATCTTCAAAACTCATATTATACTCAGTATTAAGCAAATAAGACGCAGTGTTTTCTGCTGTTGCTGCTTTAATCTCCTTTTCTTGTGGCATACAAATGGCCTTTTCTGACGGAAGTACCAAAATATGCTTACTACCGTTTGCCAACGAAACTGCCACTTTTCCCGTAAATACTACCACTTCGACGTGGTTGCCTATTGGTCGGATATTAAAACTTGTCCCCAACACCTTGGTATTCATGCCATTGGAGTGAACGACAAAAGGATGACTTGCATCTTTGGCAACCTCAAATAGCGCCTCTCCAATCAAACTTACTTCACGAGTAGCATTCACAAAATGCTCAGGGTATGTCAATGAACTGTTCCCCTTTAACCAAATAATACTGCCATCTTCCAATATCACCTTTTTAGTTTTTCCAACCGAAAAGGCTTGAAAAGTTTCATTCTTTAAATCAAACGTATCATAACCCATTGGGCTCAAAGCAAACACACCGCCCATTACCAATAGTACAGACGCAGCAATTCTGGCAATCTTATTGAATCCAAATGGTATTATTCTAGCAGGGGCTTCCTCGCTCAAACGTGCTTGAATTTGTTGATACATTTTACTTTTCAAAGCACCTTCTTTAGCGATTTCCTTTTCTAGCGATTCATCCGTGTTTTCAGTCAATGAATCTAACCATTGTTCAATCAAGATTTTCTCAGCAGGCGAACACTTTCCTTGCTGATATTTTTCAAACAGAATTAATAATTTACGGTCTTGCATATATTTATGATAGTCTATAAAAGGACTCAAAGAATATTTGGACATTTTCGAAAAACACCAAATATGATTTTACTCCTTTCTAATAGTGAAGTAAATTGAAGATGCAATTACACCTACTCCAAAAGAAAAAAATTTAATAAAAATTTATTTTTGAGTAAAAATGCTTAGATATTGAGGGGTTGTTGATTGGGTGAATCAGTGATTATTTCTCAATTTTGAAGAAAGTCCATCCACTCCTATCCCATTATTCCAAATACGATTATCAAAATCAAAAAATCTCCTAAATCTTCTCGAAGATGTTTGAGGGCTTTTGTCAAATGGTTTTCGACTGTTTTGTGCGAAATATTCAATTGCTGGGCAATTTCTTGAATGCTCAAATGTTGCACCCGACTCATGCGAAATACTTCTTGGCATTTTTCGGGTAAGTCGCTCATGCTTTTTTCCAGCATCATACGAAGTTCATTGAAAGCAATACTCTCGTTGTTGGAATCGTCAAAAAGTTGTTCTCGGAAATGGGTAAATTGCGCTAGATAGTTATTTCTAACTTCTGTAGACTTCATGAAATTCAGCATCTGAAACTTAACCGCCTGATAGAGATAGCCAGAAACAGAGCTTTCGATTTTGGTAGTTTTGCGATTGGCCCACAAACTCACGAATACTTCTTGGATGATTTCTTCACAGGTTTCTTTGTCACGCAAACGATTGTAGGCATAGGCATATAGTTTTGACCAATAACGCTCATATATTTCGTCAAAGGCCATTGACTTTCCCTCCTGAAGAAGTGAAAAAAGTTCTATATCGCTATGTGTTGGCGCGTTTTTGATGGGCTTAAATAGAATTATTAATGATTAGTTCTCATAAATTCGATTTACAAAACTATAGGACTATTTAAAATTGCAAAGCTTTTATGTGAGTTTTTTTCTGGACTCTCCCTTAAAAATAGACCTCTCAGACTTCTTAATTTATTTTTATCCATAAAAAATCATACTTGAATGTACTTACTTTTTTTGAATCTATTTCAAGAAAAATCATCAAAGTAGTTTCCTAAAAATGAAGGCAATCTACCAATTACAAAAATCCCCTAGTTGAGCTAATAAACTCAGCACTAGGGGATAAAATAGGATACATAAAGCATAAATAAAGCTTTATTCCACTGTTAAAATTGCTCTTTGATAGCGAATAATAGAGGGCGTTCCATTATCGCGACCTTCTACAATAATATGAATCGTTTGTCCCTTTTCGGCATCTGAAGGAACGGTTACCTTAACTTTATTATTTCCTTCAGGGCTAATCGTTACCGACTGAGGGTATGTACCAGCCTCGGGATACTGCCAAAAGGTAAAGGCCACCTGATTTTTGTCGGGGTCTGTTGCACTTGCTTCCAACAAGATACTTTGTCCAGCTTTTACTTTCTTGAAGTTTCCATTTTTGAGGCTCAATTTTGGTGCATGGTTGGCTTCAGCATAAGGTTTGATACACCAATCTGCACGAGCAGCAAAATCTAATTGCAGCGCTTCTACCCAACGAGTTTGTGGGAATGCTGTATCTTCTTTTTTAGTATAAGGATTATAATCTTTTACATGATTGCCATCTTCCCAACGATGTGGATTTGAGGTAGATTGAACCATTCTTCCACCCCAACCGCCATACTCAGGGTTATTTTTGTTCATTAAACCTACATCGATCAGTTGAAAATACGCAGGCGAATCTCCTTCTGAAATAAAGTCATATTGGGTCATCTTCTGTTTATTCATTTCCTCCAATGTACCATGTTTATGATCGTCGTCGCCTTCTTGCTTTTGTCCATCACCCCATGAATAGTATTTTTCTAACAATGGACCATGATTTTTGATAATATTTTTACCCATAAATGCCCCTCTCAAATACGGCTGCAATGCCTCAGGAACTACACGTGGCCAAGGATAGGCAAAACACCAAAATTGATTTGAGTTATAGAAAATTTTAATATCAGGCCATTTAACCGAAACATACTTGCGATAGGTAGCGTCTTGGTCTAGTACAGCATAAAGTACCGTTTTTTTACAAACTTTCTCATAAATTGATTTCCATTGAGGAGTTTTTCCATATTCATCCTCGATAGACTTTAAGGCTCTTGCAATGGTGTTGGTGCCACCCCAAATCTGTAGAAACAAAGGACTCATGTCATTATCTAGCAATTTGGCTTTGATAAAGTTTGACCCCTCTGTATCTTTTTCCATTTCACCTTCAAAATCAATGTTTCCTACACGAATAAGTTTTGTCAGGTAAGCTGGACTTGGATATGCTTTATCATGCTTCAACAGATTAGGATATACTTTCGAATACTCTTTCAATAAATCTTGAATCCATTGCGTTCCTGGCCAACGAAGCGACGTTTTAGTACCATACAACTTGGCGGTCATTTCCATTTCTGAAGTAAAAACCGTTCCTTTTCCATCACCTTTATAATGCCACTGCGAACTACTATAAATGAGTCCTTCGAGATTGAATTCGTTGCTATACAATAGCATTCGAATAAACGAATCAACGTCGTCTATCTCTCCATCTGTGGTGACGATAGTACGAGGTTTATTTTGAGCTACACCCGTTTGCAACATTCCAAACAGCAGTGTCATCGTTAATAAAATGTGTTTCATGGATAGTGAGTATTAATGATGGATAGTGAGTCGCAAATGTTAAATATAAGACACTCGTAATCAGCACACTAAATACTAATCAGCTCAGTCTTTATTTTACCTTGCAACTCAATTGTTAATTAATGGGAGCTTTTGTAAAGTGAGGTGTTAAGAAAGGTGTGATTGTTTCTATTTGGATACAAATAATATACTAAAGCAAAATAATATTTTATAAATTGTGAATGTAATATATTGATAATTAAAAAATTACATTCACAATTCATAATTCTGCATCAATACTTCTGTCGTACCCTGACAGAAAAATATCATTATTCCGTAGAATTTATTTCTTATCCATTTAAGGCTTTTTGCCAACCTTCATAATAGGTCTGCACATGGGTGTTGTCAGCAGGTTCGATGCTGGTAATATTGGCTTTGCAAAGTTCTGACAAAGCATCAATACTCTGATAAACACCACTTTTAAGACCTGCCAAATACGCAGCACCTAATGCCGATATATCATGATTTACTTGTTTTTTGATGGATAAACCCAGTAAATCAGCCAAGAAAGTAGTGACAAATTTGTTGTGACTAATACCTCCATTGATTGAAATCGAACTAAAGTCTTTGCCCATATCCTTACTCATAGCATCGAGTACATCTTTGATTTGGTAAGGAATACTTTCTAAGGCTGCACGAACAATGTGATGGATACTTGTACCAAAAGTAATACCCTGAATGGAAGCTTTTCGGCTCATTTGCCAATGTGGTGCACCTAAGCCACTAAAGGCAGGAATCAGATATACGCCAGCATTATCTTTTACTTTTTGAGCTAACTCTTCGGTTTCAGTAGGATGATTGAAAAATTTCATTTCGTTTTTCAACCACTCAATTGTTGAGCCACATGAAACAATTGCTCCTTCAAACGCATAATCTACCCTTCCCTCTACACTCCAGCAAACGGTGGTTAGCATGCCATTTGAGGAAATTAATGGTTCATTGCCAATATTGGACATAATCGAACAGCCAGTGCCTAGCGTTGCTTTGGCGGTTCCTTTTTTGAAACAGCCTTCTCCAAAGGTTGCCGCATGAGAATCGCCAATGAGGGCAGTAATAGGCAATTGATTTTGTGCCAAGACTCCTACAGCAGATTTTTCGTCTGAATAAGTCCAGTTGCCATAATCATAAGAAGAAGGGTGCACTTCGGGCAAATGAAGTTTTTCGAGTCCCCAAAGTGCTAATATTTCTTTATCCCAAGTCAAGGAATGAATATTGAGCAAAAGGGTTCTGTGTGCATTAGTATGGTCAGTTTTATACGATTTACCTTCGGTAAGTTTGTATAAAAGCCAGCAATCCACGGTACCAAAATATACCTCTCCTTGATCGAGTTGAGCCTTTAAATCAGGGTTATTTTCCAGCAACCACAGTAATTTAGATCCTGAGAAATATGGGTCAATAATCAAACCTGTATGTTGTTTTATCAACTCATTTTGCCCTTGGTTAATGAGATTTTCACAAACCTGCGTAGACCTTTTACAAGCCCAAACCACAGCTGGCGAAAGTGATTTTCCAGTTTTGTCCCAAAGCACAAAAGTTTCTCGCTGATTACTAATACCACACGAAGCAATATCCTTGGGATTGTATCCTTTTTGCTGAAAATCTTCCAAACACAGACCCACAGAAGTTAATACATTTTGGAAAATCTCTTCTGGATCTTGTTCCACAAAACCATTATCGAAATAATTGGTATGTAAATCGGCATGACCTTTACTGACAACTTTTCCTTGGTTATCAAAAATTATAGATTTAGTACTGCTTGTACCTTGGTCAATGGCTAAAATATATTTCATTATTTTTTACTCTTACGGTCAATAATTACGGCTAATAAAATCACCAAACCTTTTACTACTTGTTGCCAAAACGGTGATACATTCAAAAGCACCAAGCCGTTGTTGAGCACCCCAATAATCGCTGCGCCAATCACGGTGCCAGTCACTGTGCCAATTCCTCCAGATAGCGAAGTTCCCCCAATTACTACAGCTGCAATAGAGTCGAGTTCGTAACTTGCACCCGCGTTTGGCTGTGCCGAATTGAGTCGAGAGGTAACCATGATTCCTCCCACTGCCGCCATCATTCCTGAAATGCCATACACGATAAGTTTGGTAACTTGTATATTGATTCCAGACAGAAAAGCTGCTTTTTCATTACCTCCAATCGCATAAATATGACGTCCGAAAGCCGTTTTTTGACTGATAAACACCACTAATAATACCAATAAAATCGAAATCCAGACAGGTACAGGAATACCAATCAACCAACCAGAACCAATATATTCAAATTTGGGACCTAGATTTGAAATAGGAATTCCTTGGGTATAAAGCATGGTTGCACCACGGGCTATGGTGAGCATCGCAAGTGTAGCCACAAAGGGAGGCAAAGAGAATTTGGTAATCACAAAGCCATTGAAAAGTCCAATCAATAAGCCTACAACAATAGCGGCCAAAATACCGCCAAAAATGGTAAAACCCAAATGAATGTTCAGTGCTCCAATGGTGATTCCGTCTTTGAGCAAACCTGCACAAATCACCGAAGTAAACGCTAGTACAGAACCAACCGACAAGTCGATTCCTGCCATCAGGACAACCAAGGTCATACCAGTGGAAATACAGATGTTTACCGAAATCTGACGAAGTACATTCCAGATATTATTGGCAGAAAGGAATTTATCTGAAAGAATACTTATGACAATACAGAGCAACAGAAGTGCAATCAGTGATTGTGATTTTTTTAATAGTTCTTTGTTCATTGTATGTTTATAACTATTTGAAAAAGAATCGAATAAGATAATTTATAAAATTGCAGCCTTCAACAATTTATCTTCGTTGGCCTCCTCTGCACTCAACTCAGCAGTAATACGTCCGCCAGACATAACCAAAAATCGATCGGCTAAAGCTAGTAGTTCAGGAATCTCAGAAGAGACTACGATAAAGCTTTTTCCTTCTTGAGAAAGTTTTTTGATTAATGCATAAATCTCGTTTTTGGCATTAATATCAATTCCTCTTGTGGGTTCATCGAGCATCAAAATACTGGGGTTAGTCGCCAGCCATTTGGCAAGAACCACCTTTTGTTGATTTCCTCCACTCAAATTCAAACAAAGCTGTTGTGAAGAAGGGGTTTTAATTGCCAACGAATCGATATAGCTTTGCGCATTTTGTTGCTCTTGTCGAGCATCAAGTAATTTGTCGCTAGCCAGTGTAGTAAGTGAAATATTGGAGGCGATATTCATTCCTAAGACCAAACCTTCCGTTTTGCGGTCTTCCGTTACAAAAGCTATCCCATTGGCAATAGCATCTTTGGGAGATTGAATTTTTACCGGCTTTTGATGTACGACCATCGAACCTTTCAGGGCTGTACTATTGAGTCCAAAAATACTTTCAAGCAATTCGGTACGTCCTGCGCCCATCAAACCAAAAATGCCTAAGATTTCGCCTTGGTGAAGAGTTAATGAAATATCGTCTAATAAGTTACGATTTTTGAGCTTGGGGTGAGGAAGGGTAAAATTTTGAATGTTTAAGATTACCTCTTGTGAGATTTGAGTTTTAGCTTTTTTCTCAATCGTCACCTCACGACCCACCATTTGTCGAATCAATGCCTGCTCTGTGGTATCGGACATATCGCCTTCTGCTACGCTACAGCCATCACGCATTACGGTATATTTTTCGGCAATACGAAAGAGTTCATCCATTTTGTGCGAAATATACACAATCGTTTTGCCCTCGTTTTTGAGTTCAGCAATAATACGGTGGAGGTTATCAATCTCGGCATTGGTCAGCGCCGAAGTGGGTTCATCCATCAAAATCACCTGTGCGTCAATCAATAGAGCCTTGGCAATTTCGATGAGTTGTTGCTCACCAACTTTTAAATTTTGTACCAAGGTATCAGGCGAAAGCTTCAGTTCTAATCTTTGAAGTAATTGATTCGTAACTTTTTTCATACCCGAATAATCGAGCATTCCCCACTGATTTTCAATCTCTTGACCTAAAAAAATATTCTCAGCGATGGTCAAAGTAGGAATTAAGTTTAGTTCTTGATGAATAATCGAAATTCCAGCTTTTTGAGCATCTTTGATATGATTAAATTTTACAACTTGTCCATTCAAATGTATTTCGCCTTCGTAATCGGGATATACGCCTGTGAGGATTTTTAGGAGCGTTGACTTCCCTGCCCCATTTTCTCCTAAAATGGCGTTGACTTTGGCAGGATAAAAATTCAAGTTTACGCCCTTCAATGCTTTCACACCAGGGAATGATTTTGAAATATTGACTGCTTGTAGCACGTTCGAATGATTTTGGGGAAACGCTTATATTTTAGAAATCTTAATGGGCAATACACTCAAATTCAACAAGTCATGTTGTTTTTCACCCAGCTTTACTGCACCAACAATGTCAATGGTATCGCCTGCTTTAATGGTTTTTAGTTCTTCAGGAATAGCTTTTTCACGAATAATCGTATTTAAGCTTTCTGAAATTTTGTTGAACTCAGCCGTAGTTTTGAAATCTGTTAATTTTACCAAACCCGAAGCATCACGAATGGCATTACCAAAAATGAATTTTGTATCTATTTCCAATGGTCTGTTACCTGCTGCCAATACTTTCAATCTATCGCCCTGAACCTCCAAAATTTTGGCTTGGCATTTGACCAGATAATACGCTGAACTTCCTATGCCTAACCTATTGCCGTATTTGGCAATGCTGGCATGGTCATTTTCGGCAAAAGACGACAACAACTGCGATAGCTCAACCACTTGGGATTTGGCGAGTATTTGTTGATATAAGCCTTGTGAGTATTTAGCAAAATCAAAATTCGAATCCTTTTTTTGCTTCAAATCATCTAAACTTTCTACATAGATGGAGTTGTAGATAGCCACAACTGCCAAGACAGAAGAAATGATAATTTTTTTCATAGTTATAAGTTTCTTGAGAGAACAGTCACCTCACACGATAATGTGGTTTAATGACTTGATTGATTATGAATGCCGAATTAGTACTGAACGAAGGTTTTTATTTTGTTCAAAAATGTTCTTATCGATAGCATTTTTACAGTAGTGGCAACCCTTGCGGTTGCCCAACTCAACATGGCAACCGCAAGGGTTGCCAC
>NZ_JAAALB010000190.1 GCF_009905545.1 Cellulophaga sp. BC115SP
ATTCTCATAACTTGAGTGGGTGGCCTCTACATATCGAAGCAGTATATTGCCTTGTCAGAGGTATATACCAACATGCAAGAGGCCGTCCCGTGCTATTTCCCGTTGTGCCATTTTGTGGACTCGAACCACCAACAGCCGTACTCCAGCCATTGCCCAATTAAAGGCAAATTCTATAACCTTATCTATTATACGTTAGGACAAAACAGAGCCACCCCACAGGGATGGCCTGTAGTCGATTACATAACTTTTTAATTCTAGTGGGCACAGCTAGACTCGAACTAACACCACTCTCCTACATAAGACCGCCAAGTTTAGGAAGGAGATTGTACTACATTGTACGACATGCCCCAAAATGAAAGCAAGCAAAGCTCACTACATTCGCTCAACACCTAATTAACAATCGCTATTTAACTTAGTCTTACACCTGTGTGGGCCGTGGCCAGTCAAGGCCGCCAGACTTTTGAAAGTCTTTTTACACACAGGGCATTCAAACCTCGAAATTTCGTTCTGTAGTGGTATCTGCTCTGTTTCGACACTGGTCAGCTCATGTACTTGAGCAAGCTCAGTTTTCAGAAAATCAAAGACATTTATACCTTTTAGCCTGCAAGTTCGCACCAGACGTTCCATCTGCAA
>NZ_JAAALB010000191.1 GCF_009905545.1 Cellulophaga sp. BC115SP
TTGCAGATGGAACGTCTGGTGCGAACTTGCAGGCTAAAAGGTATAAATGTCTTTGATTTTCTGAAAACTGAGCTTGCACAAGTTCATGAGCTGACCAGTGTCGAAACAGAGCAAATACCACCATTTAACGAAATTTCGAGGTTTGAATGCCCTGTGTGTAAAAAGACTTTTAAAAGTCTGGCGGCCTTGACTGGCCACGGCCCACACAGGTGTAAGACTAAGTTAAATAGCAATTGTTAATTAGGTGTTGAGCGAATGTAGTGAGCTTTGCTTGCTTTCATTTTCGGGCATGTCGTACAATGTAGTACAATCTCCTTCCTAAACTTGGCGGTCTTATGTAGGAGAGTGGTGTTAGTTCGAGTCTAGCTGTGCCCACTAGAATTAAAAAGTTAAAAATTCGACAGGCCATCCCTGTGGGGTGGCTCTGTTTTGTCCTAACGTATAATAGATAAGGTTATTGAATTTGCCTTTAATTGGGCAATGGCTGGAGTACGGCTGTTGGTGGTTCGAGTCCACAAAATGGCGCAACGGGAAATAGCACGGGACGGTCTCCTGCATGTTGGTATATACCTCTGACAAGGCAATATACTGCTTCGATATGTAGAGGCCACCCACTCAAGTTATGAGAAT
>NZ_JAAALB010000192.1 GCF_009905545.1 Cellulophaga sp. BC115SP
CTCCAAGTCGTGCTTGTATTCGCTAACACTTGACCGATACCCCATACACATGGATTTGTTGGTTGTGGATCCGTGTTATCTGGATCGCCATCACCATCTTGGTCACCTGCTAATGGTACACTTATCGTTACTGTTGCACTAGCACATACTTGTGGAGTCACCAATGTATTACACACTTGGTAAATCACTGTTACATTTACACCACCTGGCTCGGTAGCTGATGGAGTGTAACTCATGATACCTGTTGTTGGTGCAAACACTACGGTACCACTCGCTGTACCACCTGTTCTCGTAATCACATTGCTCGCTACTGGTAAGAAGTCATCATTACTCAACACATTTACCGTACTGATTGTACCAAATGGCGCTGTTAAAGCATCATTCGCTGCTGTAGCCACTTGTGGATTTGGATCTGTTCCGTTTGGATTACCATCCTTATCACAGTCCTTGGTCAACCAAGATGGATCCACATTCGCAAGTACTTGGTCTACCTTGTTGTAGCTACAAGCATCGTTCGGATCTGTATTGTCTGTTGTCGTCAATGGATTATCATCGATACCATTAATCTCATCTTTGTTCGTTACACCATCGCCATCACAGTCCCCTGTACTTGTCGCTACTAAAG
>NZ_JAAALB010000193.1 GCF_009905545.1 Cellulophaga sp. BC115SP
GCTAAAGAGCTTTGTGAGCTGATTGATGCTGAGTTTCGACGTGAGTTGATTTGCGAAGTCAGGAGCGTACACGAATACAGCCGGGCCATTGACTACACACCATTTGTTCGACGCTTTTTGGATCGGTACGGAATCATTCCAGATGTTGACATCGAAATGGAAACAGCAAGGAAAATTTACAGGGATTATTTGGCCAAAATATCAAAAGAATTTCAAAAAACTTTTCGCTGATTTGTCCGAAAAATTAAGCCATTGTCCGAATTTTCGGCTTTTTGTCCTACACAAAAGAATTTAGTCCGACCGTTGAGAAATGAAAAACCGCTTAGAATCTATATTCTAGGCGGTTTTTTCGTTTCTAAGCTTTTAAAAAAGCTCAAATTTTCGTCCGATGGATTGCGCTTTTTCTCTGGTAGTTTTGACCATGAACACAGTGGAAAAATTTGGACATGGTAAGTCTTTAATCGGATACATTTCACACCTGGTATTAGTCGAATCTAGTAAAGTAAAAACAATCGATGCTTCAGGTGTGCAATTGCTTGATGGTACCCCAATCACCGTATTCGAGTTTTTACAAAAAAATGCAGTTTGGCAGGAAGCTCAGCAAATAGACGACGCCTCTGGTGA
>NZ_JAAALB010000194.1 GCF_009905545.1 Cellulophaga sp. BC115SP
CTCCAAGTCGTGCTTGTATTCGCTAACACTTGACCGATACCCCATACACATGGATTTGTTGGTTGTGGATCCGTGTTGTCTGGATCGCCATCGCCATCTTGGTCACCTGCTAATGGTACACTTATCGTTACTGTCGCACTAGCACATACTTGTGGAGTCACCAATGTATTACACACTTGGTAAATCACTGTTACACTGCTACCTGGCTCGCTCGCTGATGGTGTGTAACTCATGATACCTGTTGTTGGTGCAAACACGACTGTACCACTCGCTGTACCACCTGTTCTAGTAATCACATTGCTTGCTACTGGTAAGAAGTCATCATTCGACAACACATTTACTGTACTGATTGTACCAAATGGTGCTGTTAATGCATCATTAGCGGCTGTAGCAGCCTGTGGATTTGGATCTGTTCCGTTTGGATTACCATCCTTATCACAGTCCTTGGTCAACCAAGATGGATCAACATTCGCAAGTACTTGGTCTACCTTGTTGTAGCTACAAGCATCGTTTGGATCTGTGTTATCAGCAGTCGTCAATGGATCATCATCGATACCATTAATCTCATCTTTGTTCGTTACACCATCGCCATCACAGTCCCCTGTACTTGTCGCTACTAAAG
>NZ_JAAALB010000195.1 GCF_009905545.1 Cellulophaga sp. BC115SP
CCTTTGCTATCTATCTTTTCGCCTTTGTAGGTTAGTATTGCTCGTTTGCTGCCTTCTTGCGTACATTGGTAATAGTTTGCCTCTTTATGGTAGGTAAAGCCTGCTCGTTCTGGTTTGTACTGTCCAAAGTTGGGTATCCATGCGTCGATGCCTTTGGCGTCCAAATAGGCCAAAGCTTCGCCACTGCTATAACCTCCATCAGCTAATATCTCTCCCAATTCAATATCATGTTCTGATAAATTCCCTTCTGTTAGTTCCAGAATTTGGGCTAAACATTTGCTATCTCGTTTGTCTGCAAAATCAGCACATGCGCCAGTGATTACATGATGTGCATCGTCCACAGCTATTTGTCCAAAATAGTTTAACTGACGAGCTTTCCCGGGTTTTACGCTGATGCGTGCATCCGTATCGGTAGGTGAATAATGGGTATGGTTTGACACATATTTGGGACGAATCAGATTCCCATTCTCATCAAGCTTCTCAGTGTTACTATTGGCAGGCATGTCTTTGTAAGCAGTTCGTTTCCAGTTGTGATGGCGTTCAACTAGCTCATCAACAAAAGCGCTGGCATCTTCCAATATCTCTTTTTCAACAAGACTGTCCATACTGGCATTGGCTTTA
>NZ_JAAALB010000196.1 GCF_009905545.1 Cellulophaga sp. BC115SP
TTTTGCTGTCAATTTCACTACTGATTGACCAACCGATACGCTCGTATTGTTTGATTGTGCGGCACTTGTTCCGTTAATCGCTACTGGATCTCCACCGCCATAGACGCCTGCTTTGTTTTGGTATACTCCATTACTCAAGGCTGTGACTGTCAAGCTAAAACTACTATTACTTCCTGATGGAATACTGCTAGTTCGGCTACATGTTACTACTTGGCCTGACGAACTACAGCTCCAACCTGTTGCTGTACTTGATGATACAAAGCTTAGGCCGCTTTGTAAAGTATCTTTAACAGTAATCGTGCCAGTTGTAGCGGCACTTCCAAGATTACTTACGGTAATGGTGTAAGTAAAGTTGTCAAAAGCATTAATAGAGCCACTTGGTGCTGCTTTGGTGATACTCAAACGTGGTGCTGCTGGCACTGTTATCGTAACTGTTGCATTCGCACATACTTGTGGGGTCACCAATGTATTACATACTTGGTAAATCACCGTTACAGTTGTTCCTGGCTCGCTAACAGTTGGTGTATAGCTTAACACACCTGTTACTGGAGCGAAGACTGCCGTTCCACTTGCTGTGCCACCTGTTCTAGTAATCACATTGCTCGCTACTGGTAAGAA
>NZ_JAAALB010000197.1 GCF_009905545.1 Cellulophaga sp. BC115SP
GACGTAAGTAAATACCGTGTGAAAATGAAAGAATACACGAAACACTGGGAGCTTAACATTTTGTACTCGGCTTGTGTTGAGTATGGTTTGGGTTCAGAGTGGTTCGGTAACAACCGATTGTAGTCTTTACTTTTCACTAAGATAGATTCAAAAACATACACCTTTAATTGGGCTTCGGCCCTAATATCTTTTTATGAATAAGTTTCTAAAAATGGCAATGGTATTTCTCAGCTTTTTTGCTGGGGTATCCATGTACGCTTACACAGGCAACCCCATTGTTTCGGGTCTGAGTATGATGTCGACCAGTGCAGGTTTACAAATGCTAACGGGTCAATATTTAGAGTTTCCCACTGGTGCATTTACGGTACCTTTGGTTGGTCTCAAGCGTAAAACTCAAAACCCACAGCTGGGCGGATCAAAGCGATTGTATGTAATTCTAACAGAAGATTTACTCAATGAGTTTGTGGATTATAACCTCATTTTATCCACTGGACAGTTTGCTGGAGCTATTCCATTGGCACCAGGGAAAATGGCGGTCGAGATTGAGGCTTGGTACGATACCTTGAAATGGGACGGTGAAATGAAAACAGGCGGTGGCTTTACGCAAGGTGTCGA
>NZ_JAAALB010000198.1 GCF_009905545.1 Cellulophaga sp. BC115SP
TCGACACCTTGCGTAAAGCCACCGCCTGTTTTCATTTCACCGTCCCATTTCAAGGTATCGTACCAAGCCTCAATCTCAACCGCCATTTTCCCTGGTGCCAATGGAATAGCTCCCGCAAACTGGCCAGTGGATAAAATGAGGTTATAATCCACAAACTCATTGAGTAAATCTTCTGTCAGAATTACATACAATCGCTTTGAGCCACCCAATTGTGGATTTTGAGTTTTACGCTTGAGACCAACCAAAGGTACTGTAAATGCACCAGTGGGAAACTCCAAATATTGACCCGTTAGCATTTGTAAACCTGCACTGGTCGACATCATACTCAGACCCGAAACAATGGGGTTGCCTGTGTAGGCGTACATGGACACCCCAGCAAAAAAGCTGAGAAATACCATTGCCATTTTTAGAAACTTATTCATAAAAAGATTTTAGGGCCGAAGCCCAATTAAAGGTGTACGTTTTTGAATCTATCTTATTGAAAAGTAAAGACTACAATCGGTTGTTACCGAACCACTCTGAACCCAAACCATACTCCACACAAGCCGAGTACAAAATGTTAAGCTCCCAGTGTTTCGTGTATTCTTTCATTTTCACACGGTATTTACTTACGTC
>NZ_JAAALB010000199.1 GCF_009905545.1 Cellulophaga sp. BC115SP
TTATAACTAATCTCACCAGAATCATAAGCATGAAATAAGGTCGGGTCAATCTCAAAGTTTTCTGGAAAGCTGTCAGCTACATTGGTGTAAGTGATGTCAATAAATTGACGAAACTCTGCTTTTTGCCAAACGGCTAATAGCTGCTCTTGAGTTAGGTTATTATTGAGTAAAATAAATTTCCCATCAATAAACACTTGAGCAGTATTTACATATTGGGGTTTAACAGTGAGTGTCTGTGCCATGTCAAAATGTTTGGTATTGATATTGGGTCAAAATGGAAGAAATAAATGTAGGGTTCAGTGGAAGGCTCGGAGTGATAAATCGTCCTGTTAGGGTCAGCTCTATAATTTTGCGATCTGAGGCTAGACGGTTGTACTGATAGCGCAAACCGTTTTCCTGGTTTCCGTTGTAAAACGTATCCGAATCTACTCCACGCCATAAGGTTACAAAGCGTCTTTGTTGGTTAGCATAAAGCCACGTCAATAATGACTCTGATACATTTCTGATTTGACAAGAAATGGTAATCGTATAGTAATCACCAGAGGCGTCGTCTATTTGCTGAGCTTCCTGCCAAACTGCATTTTTTTGTAAAAACTCGAATACGGTGATTGG
>NZ_JAAALB010000002.1 GCF_009905545.1 Cellulophaga sp. BC115SP
GATGTCAAAGGTCGAGTGGTAGAGACGTATAGACGGTGTCCGTCATTGACTGGAGGGATTGAAGAAAATATTTGCAAAAAGTTAGCCTATCATGGTCGAGTAGACGAAGAGGTAGTGATACAATCCAACAGTATCGTAACCACGAAGGTGACACAAAGTTTTCAGTATGATCATCGAGATAGATTGGTAAGTACCTGTCACCGCATTGAAGAATCGAAAGTAGGCGAAAGCAAACGAGAAGAATTACCACACCTATTACAGGTATTGAGTTATGACGATTTGGGACGTCTGAAGACCAAGAAACTAGGACGTTTGCCAGAGAAAGCTATCCAAAAAGACTCAACATTGGAGTTTGCTTCAGTGGTAAACTACGCCTACAACACTCGTAACTGGCTTACAAGCCAGACAATGCACAGATTAGTGAAAAAAGCGGACTACAACAACGTAGCCACAATGCCTGCATATTTTAGTTTGGATTTGGGCTATGAAGGTAATGGCAACATCACCAAATACGATTGGAGTAACAATGGCGCCAAACGAGGATATGTATTGGCTTACGATGGGATGAATCGATTGTTACAGTCGATTGGAACCAATACAGATACAGATTTAAGTGAGAGTTTAAGCTATCGATTAGATGGCTCTATCAAAACACTCAAACGTTGGAATGGACCATTGGGAGGCACAAGTCGAGACGATTTGGCGTATAACTATGCCTCAAACTTATCGGTACAACTCTCTTCGGTACTAGACAACACCAATGATAGTAAAGGCTACAACGATGTCAACAAAACCACGACAGATTTTAGCTATGATGCTAATGGTAATTTGGTAGTAGATAATGACAAAGGGATAACCAATATTAATTATAATTTACTAAATTTGGTCAACAAGGTAAGCTTTGCTGACAAACAAGTAAGTTATTATTATGATGGTTCTGGAACCAAGTGGAGTTATGCCAACAGTGGTTCAGGAGGAATCAACAAGATATACATAGGAGGTTCGGAATATGTCAATCAGGGTACTATTACTCTGAACAGAATATTCACAAGTGAAGGACATGTACAATTGCGAGAAGGTTGGACACCAAACAGTCCACTGAGCAAGTACATTTACTTGTACGACATCAAAGACCATTTGGGCAACGTTCGCCTAGTACACGACGACAGCGAGCAAGCCAAGATATATCAGGGAAATTATTACAGTGCCTTTGGGGTATCGATATTATCCTTAGGCGATAATATGACCCCTACCCAAACGGTGCTATCCAATGACAGGCTCTACAACGGTATAGAGTACAACGAGGCACTTGGAACTTATGATGCTTATTATAGAAATCTAGACCCTAAAATAGGTCGTTGGTGGCAATTAGACCCTAAGCCCGATTATTCTGTAAACCTTTATGTGGCTATGAATAATAATCCTGTTCGTTACACTGATCCTCTTGGAGATACTACTGTAGTCAATAACCGAGGTACTATTTTAAAACAATATGGGGGAAATAATATAGTTTACCAGCAAGGAAGAAAAGGTAAATTATCTCAAATAGGTGAGTTTGGAAAATCTATAAACTTAAATAAGATTCTACCAAATATAATGAGAGAAAATAGAGAGTCTGCCAAAAAAATGAGTGCGCTAGGATTTGCAAATGCTGTTCGACCGGGTGGAAAATGGGATTATAAAAATGAAAATTCTCAAAAAGGAAATATTTTTGGAGCTGCTGCCAAATACGATAAAGAAAATAAATCTACAACAGCCTTTACTGCGGGAAAACTTAATTTTGTTGAAGGTGGAGCTGATATAGGTAATTATAATTACGGCTATACTGGTAGATATGTTGGAGGGAACGGTTATGACCCAACAACATTGTGGGGAGCAGGAGGAGTTTTACAAGTAGGCAAAGATTTAATTCAAGGTCAAATTGGTAAAGTTTTCGGAGAGTTCAGTACTATGGGGCCATTTGTAAGACCACCGTTTGGGGATGAAAAGGATGATTTTATTTGGACTACAACAGGTATGATACATGCTGACAATGAAAAAAAAGGTAATTAAAATTTTATTATTTGTACTAATGTTTCTAGGAATGTACAAATGTCACAGATATGTTTTTTTTAATAAGACAAACCATATCAATACTTTCAGTTTAGGTGAAGGTATATTTGAAGAGAAATTCCAGCCTTTTAGTGGTGGAGTTTTAATGAGCGACACATACTCATATTATTTAACAGATTCAGTAAGTTTTCGAATATTGTTAGGTCAATGTGATGAAAAAGAGCTATATAGATGTATAGCTACAGGAGATTCAATAATAGCCATCAAATATTCACGAAGAATATACTACGGAAAGGAAATTGCAGTAGACAGTATATTTTTTTCAATTAATACCTTGAAAAAGCAGCAAAAATTTGAATGATGAAAGCATTTTAGAGTATAAGTATCCTCACTAGAGTAATGTTTCAAATGTGTTGTCATTATTGATTATTAATAAGTTAGGTGTATTTTATTGTGCCGTGCTAGTGCTGGCTTCCCAGCCAGTACTAGCAACTTCTCAGGATGCCAATCTTTAATATATTCTACATCTTGTCCATGGAAAATTCTAGCAATAAGTATAGATACAGTTGCGAGAAGGTTGGACACCAAACAGTCCACTAAGTAAATACATTTACTTGTATGACATCAAAGACCACTTGGGCAATGTTCGCCTAGTACACGATGACAGCGAGCAAGCCAAGATATATCAGGGAAATTATTACAGTGCCTTTGGTGTATCGATATTATCTCTAGGTGATAATATGACGCCTACCCAAACGATATTTTCCAACGACAGGCTCTACAACGGCAAAGAGCTATAGGATGGCACCTTTAATATATGTATATCTGATATTTAAGAAATATGGTTTCAAAAGGTAAATCTAAACTCTAAGAACGTAAAAAAGGCAATGATAACTACATGTATTGAGACTACAATTACTTATGGTGGTAACTTGATAAAATATGGTCGGGATAGGTATGGGAACAGTGTTATTTTTGTAAAAATGTAGCAAAAAAGCTGTAGTTCTTTGTACACTTTCTTTGCTGTACATATTTAATAAGATAAAAAATAATTAATTAAAAGTATGGACGCCAACTTGCAAATAGCGAAAGTATTACACTTGAAAATTAACAATTTGACTGCTAGTCCATACTCTTCATTAATCGTCTGTACGGCAGGTACCAATTTACTCAATTAAGCGAAAAACTCCTCTTCAGGAGCATTAATGCTAAATCTTGGGTCTTCCACTTCATTATAGAGTAAAAGTTCAAACTGGTTGTATTGCACTTGCAGGGCTTTACAAGTAGGGCTGTTAAAGTCCGTTAACTGTGTTTTAGGTGCGTAAACGATAGAATTGTTGGCATACTTATTTTGTACCTCGCTTTCTTCCATATAGATAAAAGGGCGAATCTGGTTAGCAAATAGCGTTAGCATACTGTCTATTTTGACTTTAAACTTTTCACCTTCAGAAGTTAGCCCATTTTCACCTTGGTACTGATTAATCTTACAAATGTATTTGAGCATGGCATCTCCAATCAGGTTCAATCGAATATCTGCGACTTTATCCATTTTTTGAATATCAAAACGACAGAGCTCCAGATACAGAATCAGATTGATGTCCCTTCTTATTCTTTCATAGTTTTCTCTTACAGCAATTTCTACTCTAAGATTGCGGTCTTCTTCAGACTCATTTTTCATTTTCTTAAACTTCTCATTGAGCTCTGGGATAGTTTTGATAGGCATTTGAGTGGTAGGCGATGCTTGATAATCCATCGCATCAATTCTACCATGAAAACGGCGATATTTCAATGGTGATTTAAAATCCCCTGAGATAGTCCCTGCCATTTCTCCTTGGTCTAGATTTGAAATTGTAGAAACAGGAACTGCTTCAATCTGTTGGTCAGAGATACTGTATGAAGTAGTACCTTGTGCAGATAAACTTTCTTGGATATTCGTTTGATTGATTTTACCAATACATTCGGATACAATTTTAGCCAACTCTCCTCTGATCTGTCCTGTTAAAATAGAACCTACCATATTGACAATCATGTTGGCTTTTTCTTGTCCATACAGCAAGACAAACTGAGCCAAATCCTGAATCCCCAAAATACAAGCTACCTTATTTGAACGAGCTGTAGCGATAAGCGTACTAACCGACTCAAAAGGTAAAGTAGGACATTCATCAACAATAATCCCCAAGGGCAATTGTCCTTTTTTGTTAATGGTTTTGGTTAGTTTTCCATTAAGTAAACTAAGGAGAACCCCATACGACTGGAATCTGTCTGGATTATTCCCAATAACAAGTACAGAAGGATTTTCAGGATTAGAGATGTTCAAATCAAAATCTTCTCCTGTAAAAACCCAATAAACAGTTGGGTCAACAATTTGACCTAGCATAATCACAAGTGAATCCACTTGCCCTTGTAATTGCTCAAGAGCACCACCTTTGAAGGCTCTATTAAAAGTGGTTGCCAAACCTTTGACATACATATCAGACATGAGTAAAGGAAAGAAGATCTCATAATCTTGTTTGAGAAACTCGATGACATGAGGCAGACTACAAAACTCTTTTCCATACTGCTCACTTTTTCGTTTGAGATAATAAATGGTAGCCGTAAGCAATAGCTCTGCAGACTTTTGAAAGAAATCACCTTCACCATTGGCAGCAGCGCCTGAGAGTCCTTGCATGATGAATTTAGCAGATTCAGTAGCATCAATCATTTCTTTGACGAGTCGAGAAGAGATAGGGTTAATACGGTGTGAGGTAATAGGATTTTGTAAATCAATCTGATAGTACTTAGGGAATTTTTTGTGGTGCTTTTTCTCCCAATTCTCAATTGAGCCGTGTCTTTGTTTGAGTAATTCTTTATAATGCCAAAGGGCATTAATTACTTCAATAGCTAGTGTAGGCAGTTTGAAGTCATAAACATATAAGCAATATTCTTTATGGATAAGCTGGTGAATAGCAAGGTTAATGGTCCCAAAACTTTTACCTGAGCCTGGAGAGCCTGCTACAAGAATTGCACGAAAAGGATTGACAAAATTGAGCCATCCTTTTCTCCATTTTCCTTGAAAATAGAAATAGTAAGGGATGTTAATCGAGTGTTCCGTTTCAATTTTCTCCTCCATTTGAGGGAAAGTCTCATTTTCGAAATTGAAAACATCATTCTTTTTCATGGTAATGAGTTTCATGATAAGACTAATGTGATTAATGAAAAAGTAATACCCTACAGCAAGAATGAGAAAGTAGAGAATGAACCCTAGGGCATTATATGGTAGCACAAAAAAGAGCAATGATGCCACAAAGAGGGTAATGAGTCCGAAGACCGTATTTCTAATGACCGTATTTTCTACTAATTCTCTATCCTTACCGATAGGAGTTGTTAGGGCATGAATAGCAAAGAGAATGATAGCAATAAAATGGGCAAAGAAAGGGTTCTTAATGAGTGCTATTTTAGGATTAAGGGATAAATAGATATTGTCTAAAAAAGCAATATTCGTAGAATGCCTAAACAGCAGGAAATAGGCAAAGAAAAGGTGAATAGGAATGATAGCATACCCAATGACCTTGATACCTTCAGTGTTTTGCGATTGTTGTTCCATTTATCTTTTTCGTATTTTAGGTGCAAATTCGTCTTCATCAGAATACGCACGTTTGTAGTTGAAATTCTGATAGTTTTCTTGGAGATAGGGATTGGTTGATTCAGTTTCAGATTTTGCGAGAATGGGTTCTTTAAAGAAATGCTCTGCTTTTTCAGTCGTAGGCTTCTCTTTCATCTTTCTCTTTTTTAATTCGAAATCAGGGATCTTCTTCTCACCTTGTGAAGCTCTTTTAGTTTTAGGGTCATATCTAACCTTCTTGGGTTTGAGTTTGTCTTTATTGGCTTTCTCTCTTCTATTATGAAAGAAGACTGCTTCCAAGTCATTTTTTCGATACTTTTTCCCATCGACTTCTATAGTTTTCTCATCCTCTGAGATTGTTCTATATTCTTTTTCTGCCACTTTTTTGAAGTGGTGTAGATTTCTCATATCCTTCAGTAGTGGGTCTTTAAGAAGTACTTGAATATCTTCATGTTGTACTCTGATTTCCCAAACTGCACTGGTTTTAGCTAAATCGACTTGTCTGCCCACTAATGGAAGGTCATATTTAAGATTAAGTGCAACAGCCTTTTCGGTGGCTTTCATTTTTTCCCTCCAATCATCATATATTTTCCCATTATTCATACATCTATTAAATACTAAATGCACATGAAAAACATCTGTATCGTGATGGCTTACAGCAATATATTGAGTATTTCTTAGTCCCATATCTTGGATGTATTGGTTCACAACATCTGCGATTTGAGACTTATTTAGAAGCACCATATCTTCCTTTCCAAAAGATAAGACATGATGTCCAACATAGGGTTTGTTATAATCAAAGTCCTTATGAGCTTTAGCTTGATTATGAAAGTCTTTAGTGAGCCGATTAAGGCTTTCTAGGTCATCTTCATTTAGGGGTATTTCTATGTTATTAGAATAAGACACTACTTCAGGTTTTTTCTGAATCTTCCCACGATTATCGAGTTTACCGTTGTAGATGTAATTTAGAATAGCCTTAAAGGATTTGCCTTTAGGAGTCGCTTTAGCAATCATTTGGTATGGTATCTGTCTAGCAAGTTTCTTATGGCATTGAGAACTTCACAAGCTTCTTTCGCAAGGTTAGGCAAACTATAAGTATGTGCGAGTTGAGTTAATTGGTTTAAGTTATTGGCCATACCTATCAGTTGAATTTTATCCTTCTGCTCTTGCTCCGAAAATAGGTTTGTCACTCTGCCATCAACTAATATTCTTCTCACATACTCTGTCAATGACAGGTTTGCCCTGTTCGCATTTTCGGTACAGCGATTAATATCACTTTCAGACATTCTAATTCTAAGTCTTTGATTGAGAGGTTTGCTCTTTGTAGGTCTTCCACCTTTTCTTTTATCGTTCATCATTTTAGCTTTAATAATTAGGGGTTTTAGGGGAATCCCCTAACAAGATGGTTGTGCTTGCACACTGGTTTAGGGTAGTTTTTGACTGCCAGAAACCCCATCTTGCTCCAGAAATAGAAATTTTATTTATTAAAACATGAAGTTAATAAGTAAATATTTAATGTTTTAAAAAGTATGAAATATTTATTTTTGTACATACATTTGTCTAGAAGATTTAGTTATGGCAGGTTTTATTCGTGTCTTATTTAGGTTTTGATCAAGTATCATTTAAGCTTTATTCGGCTATTAGTTAGGTCTTATTCTATTGTTAGTTAGGTTTCATTCAGGTGTTAGTCGGGTTTTGTTCAGATATTATTCAGATATAGGTAAAGTATAATTCACCTTTAGTTGATATCTAGGCTATGTTTATTTAGAAGAAAATGGAGATAGATAAAAACATTATAGTAGATATTGATGAGATTAAGCAAATGAAGCAAAAAGGCTTTATTGGATGGTCTAAATATTTACTTCCTTATTGTGAAGGGTATTTCAATGCTGGTTATTCAATTGTACATATCAAAGATAAATTAATAGTAAAGTATCAGTTTGATGTATCAATTTCTACTCTTAATAGACTTCTGTTAAAATATAGACGTATGGGAAAAAGCATTAAACCATCCCCCTCCCCATTATCTATCAACCCCGTAAAATCTGATGTTTCTGTAGAGCAAAAGATAGATGTGGAGAAGGAAGTGGGAAAGGAGGAATCAGATTCTTTTAGTTTACCATCAAATAAAGCTATGGAGGAACTATTCAACGAATATAACAGCAGTAGGTTTTTTGAAAGGAAAGATCCATTAGATGATTTAATAGCTAAACAGAAGATGGAAAAATTACAGAAAAAACAAGGTGAAGTTAGAAATGAGTAGTGTGGTTTTCGTATCTATTATCAATCAATATTCATAGTTAACCTATCAAAAGATGAAAAGATTTGATGAATTTATGTTTCTACAGTGGCTAGTTTTTTTGCCATTAATTCTACCCTTAAGCATCGCTACAGGTGTATTCCAAGGTATTATTCTAGCTCTTTCAAATTTGATTTCTCAAATTAAACAAGACACTAATGTAGAAGTTTCTCATTCAACTCTTTGGAGCTTTCATCAAAGTATTGGAAGTAAGTAAACCAACATTTGATAATGTTTCCATCGTATTAATGAGTGTTCAATATCCCTTCAAATAAGTTGTAAATACAATAATTTAATCAAAATCGAATGAAGCAGGTCAATTTAATTCTTCAATCGAAAGGCGGCGTTGGTAAGAGCCTTTTGACGTGGTTTTTAGCAAACCATTATAGTGATAATAGTAATGTATTGTTCATGGATGTAGATGAGTCGACTCGTACTTCAAGTTCACGTTTGGCATCGATTCTTTCTTCATCTGATCGAAGTTTATTTTACCCAATACTCAACGAGCAAAAGAAATTAGAGCGAGAGTATTTTTTGAGTCTTTTTGAACGCATTTCGAATTTAGAAACAGAAGTTATCTTTTTGGATTTTGGAGCTCCCGAAAGTGAAGAGTTTCGCAAATTATTGGAGTATGAAATCTCAGCAGAAGATCTCTCGATTGAATTATCAGCAATGGGAATATCATTAGCATTGTACATTGTGATAGCAGGAAGAGATGCCTTTGAATCCTGTTCGAGATTTTTGTTTTCTATGCGCTCTATTATAGCGGCTCACCTTGAAGTGAAGGTATTGCTAAATGAAGGAACTTTTGGAGGAAGAGAAGACCTAAATCTTGTCATTGAGAGATTATCTAAAATGGGAGTTTCTCCAATCTATCCATTTGGAAATTTGGGTGAAAGTCAATCTGGTAGAGATATAATAGAACTCATCTCCATAGGCAAAAAACCAGAGAATCTCTCTTTAGCCATGAAACTGACCTTTCGCAAGGCGATGAACCAAATAGAAGCACTTCTAAATTAGAAAAGTATTATGTTAGAGCTCAAAGAAGAAAAGTTTCGCTTATCGAAAAGACTTGATATACCTACTGATGATATAGATGATAGCTTAGTTGTTTTACTGGTAAGTATGGATAAGTTTCAAACTCAGATAGAAAATCGATTGGAGTCACAAACGCAACAACAATTCGAACGAATGGAAGGTGTGATTCACGAAATTGCCAAGTATGAGCCACTTTTCAAGAAAAATCTTCAACCGATTTACTGCGATAAGCCATCAACAGCATATTTTGCTTCAGCAGGCAAGGCAAGTGTTTATGGTATTTGTATCTCTATAGTAGTAGGAATATTTATGGTCTGCCAAACTGTGAAGGAAGTTCATGAGAGTTCCTTAAATCAGTTTAAAGAACTCTCAAAAGTAGTTTATTATGATTCTCAGACACAGAAGTTTTATATAGAAGAAACCCATTTAGTGAAAGAGAAGAAAGGGGTTTTCTCTATACGCTAGCGATCCTTCTTTGGAATATTTTTAGGAGGTGTTGTAGGAGTTGGATAGTTGAATTTTTCCATGTGTTCAATGAGACGATACAGTTCAATGAGTGCATCAAGATTGAGTTCCCATCTCCAAGGTTGGTACCATACACTGGCAAAAGTAAAGTTGAAGTACTCTTTGAAAAAGGTGGTTAGAAACTTGTATTGAAAAGGAGATTTTTCAATATCATCGTTAACCTTGTTCTCAATCAAATCCCAGAAGGCGATAGCAACCTCTTTTTTCTTATGTTGGTGCATAAATTCAAAAACAATAGGTATTTCATTAGATTTCCAACGATTGGCATTTTTAAGTTTTTCATAAAACGTCATGTTTGTAATGTCATAAGACTCACCTAGTTTTTCTTTTAAGAAATTCAGCAGTACAATTCTTTTAATAGAATTAAGTTCGAAATAATTCATGAGCTCATTCTGTAAATTCTTCATGAGTTCTTTGTACTTAATAATTATATCAATTTTTTGGAGTGTGTTCATACGCTAAAGGGCATTGATTCAAAGATGATAATTGAGTTTGTTTAGTAAATATACGAGTATTTATAAATGTCTGTATATTTCTGATTAGGCAAATCATCATCAAGTATAATCAGGTTGCGCTCAAATAGTAAGCAAATGGGTATTTATAAGTTTCTATAAATATATTTTAGTTTCATTTTTAAAATTTAACAAAACAACTATGCAATCAAAATCAATTACATTTCTTCGAGATGTAGGCTTGATATTGTTGTTACTGTACTTGCCTTTTTTTAAAAGTCTAGCACAGCAACCCACCTATATCAAACCTATCAAGTACACCGATGTGAATTTCAATGTGTATTTTGCCCATTGTGACCATCCTGATGTAGTGTACACTGTCAATGGAACTCCATTAAGCACAACAGTTCTTTTTGCCTCAGGAGGTTTTATTGCCAATAGATTTCAGTACGGAATTCTAAAAGCAGGCGATACTTTTACCGTTACTAATACCTGTGATGGAACCAGTATTTCAAGAATAGTCGAAGATGATTATTCCTATATAGGCATACCCAACGGGAGTACGTATATAGGTAATGGTATATCTCCAAGTGATACTGACCCACCCTACTCTAGGCTTCATACACCAGTGCAGCTAGGCAAGTGCGAAGTGGTCAAGAATGTCCTAGCACATATTCTCGATAGTTATCTATTTAGTATGAATGCAAATGCTCATTATGGGGTGTTTAAGCATAATGGAGTACCTATCAAGAAATCTGATTATATAGAAGACCATTATGGCCAAACGGGTGTTGTTTGGGACATTAATTCAGATGGTTCAGCCTATACAGATAACCCAACCACATTGACTTCTTTGGTATCGTATTCAGGAAATACCCCCGAAGTCATCTCATATACACACAATGGTGCGACTATTACAGATGATTTAACTTTACAGTTTGGCGGTCTAGCAATACGGTATATCAAAAATGGCGCTTATTCGATAGAGAAATACACAGCAACGCAGTTTGAGCGAGTAGATTATACAGGAAACTTTGAGAACTCAACCTTTGAGATTCGGTATGGAGCGTCCAAGATAGAAGCTTGGGTTGATGGCGTTAAAGTTGATGAGTTGGTAAGAGAGGTGGTTTATTCCGTATCAGGCGGTGGCAACATAAGTAATACCTCTGTGTTACCCTATGGTAGTAGCGTAGATTTTACGCCTACCACATCTGGTGATTATGTGATAACTGCAATAATCAATAATGTTCGTAGAGTTGAGCAACTGATACATATCTCAAGTGATCCAGACGGTGTAAATTTAGTGGAGAATGCTACTTGTAGTAATGGCACAGGAAAGATTACAGCGAATATCAATCAAAAAGGTTATGCTCCTTTGAGTTATCGAATTAATAGTGGAAGTTGGGGTAACTCAAATGTATTTTCCAATTTGACACAAGGGAACTACAAGATTGAGATCAAGGATGGTTCTGGATGTACATTTACAAGTGATGAAACGGTTGGATTTAACAGTGTTTTACCCAATTTGACAGTAAGTAATAAAAGTTGTTCAGCTGATTTAACAACCTACAATCTCAGCTTTACAAGTGATGGAACAGTGACAAGTGATTATGGCGTAGTATCTGGTAATGTGGTAAGTGGTATTACTTCAGGGCAAAGTGTAACCCTGACAGCGACATCAACTAGCGGTTGCCAAACGACATTACTGGTATCTGCACCGAGCTGTAATTGCCCAACAGTCAATGCTCCAGTGTCCACAGGAGATAGAGTGATTTGCTCAAACAATTCAATTCCTACGTTAAGTGTGACAGTGGGAACCAATGAGACAGCCAACTGGTATGATGGTTCAGGAGTTTTGTTATCAAGTGGCTCAACAAGCTATACTCCAAGTGCTGCAGGGACATATTATGCCGAAGCTCAAAATACCACCAATGGTTGTAGAAGCTCAAGCAAAACGGCTGTAAAGTTGACAATCAATTCAGTACCAAGTTTAACGGCAAGTAACAAGGCTTGTTCAGCAGACTTAAAGACCTATAATGTGAGCTTTGCAAGTGATGGCACAGTTACGAGTGATTATGGGGTGGTATCTGGTAATGTGGTAAGTGGTATTCCTTCAGGTCAATCTGTGACTTTAACTGCGAGCTCTGTTAGTGGTTGTCAAACAACTTTATTGGTGTCAGCACCTAGCTGTAATTGTCCAACGGTTAATGCTCCAGTGTCTGCAGGTGATAAAGTTATTTGCTCAACAGCAACTATTCCAAGTTTGAATGTAGCAGTAGGGACAAATGAGACAGCTAACTGGTATGATGGTTCAGGAGTTTTGTTATCAAGTGGTTCAACTAGCTATACTCCAAGTACTTCAGGGATGTACTATGCAGAGGCTCAAAATATCAATAATGGTTGTAAGAGTTCAAGCAAAACGGCTGTAAAGTTGACGATCAATGCAGTTCCCAATTTGACAGTAAGCAACAAAAGTTGTTCAGCAGATTTAGCAACCTACAATCTCAGCTTTACAAGTAATGGGACAGTGACAAGTGATTATGGCGTAGTATCTGGTAATATGGTAAATGGCATTCCTTCAGGTCAATCGGTGACTTTAACCGCAACATCAGCTAGCAATTGCCAAACAACTTTATTGGTGTCAGCACCAAGCTGTACTTGTCCAACAGTGAATGTTCCAGTGTCTGCAGGTGATAAAGTCATTTGTTCAACAGTAACTATTCCAAGTTTGAATGTAACTGTAGGGACCAATGAGACTGCTAACTGGTATGATGGTTCAGGAGCTTTGTTATTGAGTGGTTCAACAAGCTATACTCCAAGTGCTTCAGGGACATACTATGCAGAGGCTCAAAATACTACTAATGGTTGTAAGAGTTCAAGTAAAACAGCAGTAAAGTTGTTTATCAATTCAGTACCAAGTTTGGCAGCAAGTAATAAAACTTGTTCAGCAGACTTGAAGACCTATAGTCTGAGCTTTACGAGTAATGGCACTGTTACAAGTGATTATGGTGCAGTATCGGGGAATATAATTAGTGGCATTCCTTCAGGTCAATCAGTGACTTTAACTACAACGTCAGTAAGTGGTTGTCAAACGACTTTATTGGTGTCTGCTCCAAGCTGTACTTGTCCAATGGTGAATGCTCCAGTGTCTACGATAGGCAATCAAGTAAGTACTTGTAAAGGAACCAATTTGCCAGCGATTTCTGCATCAGTCGGTGCTAATGAAACAATTGATTGGTATAGTGCCTCAACTGGAGGTCTATTACTTGAATCCAGTAGTTTGACGTATCAGCCGAAGACTGCAGGTACTTATTATGCTGAGGCAAGAAATACCATCAATGGTTGTATCAGTAGCAATAGAACAGCGTTAGCAGTCATTCAAAATGACCAACCTAATTTGAGTTACAGCGATGTGACTTGTGCCTTAAATATCAAAACCTATAGTGTGAGCTTTATCAGCGATGGCAGTGTTACGAGTGATTTTGGGGTGGTATCAGGCAATGTAGTGAGTGGCATTCCAACAGGACAAAATGTAATGTTGACAGCAACCTCAGCAAGTGGATGTCAAACGACAGAATCAGTAGTAGCACCTACCTGTAAACCTTGTTCTCTTGTTTTAAGTGCCAGTAAATTCAGTATCCAACAAGGAGAAAGTATAAGCTTAACAGCAAGTGGCTGCCCAGGTACTTTTGCTTGGGTGAATACCGGAACAAAAGGTTCTACAATCCAAGTAAAGCCTTTGGTAACAATGACCTATCAAGGTGCTTGTTGGATAGATGATGCTGTACCACAATGTAGTTCGAGTATTACGATAGAAGTTATTCCATGTGCATTAACTGCTATCGCCTCACAAGAGGTGATTCGCCAAGGAGAAAGTGTGACCTTACAAGCAGAAGGCTGTTTAAATGGATTTATTGCTTGGAATGTAGCGGGTTCAGAATCTGGAGTACTAACCGTAAGCCCATTAACTACGACGACCTATATTGCTTCCTGTTGGTATGAGTCAGGAGCATCAAGTTGTCAGGTTAGTAAAACCATTATTGTGAATCCTTGTGAATTGACAGCTACCGCTAGCAAAGAGCATATACGTCAAGGAGAAAGCGTAACCTTACGAGCTGAAGGTTGTTTAAATGGATTTATTGCATGGGATGTCGCAGGTTCAGAATCGGGAGTATTAACGGTAAATCCATTAACTACAACGACCTATACTGCTTCATGTTGGTATCCTAATGCTACAGGTGCTTCTAGTTGTCGAGTAAGTAAAACGATAGAAGTGAGTCCCTGTGAGCTGAGTGCAACTGCTTCACAAGGCGTAATAAACCCAGGGGAAAGTGTTACCCTACGTGCCGAAGGATGTTTGAACGGATTTATCGCATGGGATGTAAAGGGTTCCGAATCGGGAGTATTGACTGTACGCCCATTGACAACAACTACTTATACGGCTTCATGTTGGTATGAGTCAGGAGCATCAAGTTGTCAGGTTCGTAAAACCATTGTAGTGAATCCATGCCAATTAATCATCACCGCAAGTGCTGATACCATAAGCCAAGGAGATACAACCGTATTGACTGCATCGGGCTGTACTAATGGTAGAATTGTCTGGGACAAAGTCGAGGGAAATGAATATCAGATAACAGTTGCCCCAACGATTCCAACAACCTACAAAGTAAGTTGCTATTATGGGGATATAGAAGGTTGTTCATCTAGCAAAACTATCATGGTTAATCCTTGTCAACTTCATATTATAGCAGAAAAGTCAAGTATCATATTAGGAGAAACTTCCCAATTGAAAGTAGAAGGATGTCGTAATGGTCGAGTAGAATGGCAAGGAATTGATAGTAATTCAACGACAATATCTGTAAGACCTCTTTCTACGACTACCTATATCGTTAAATGCTTCTATGGTAAGGATAGTCTAGCAAGTTGTGATACGAGTCTTGAGCTAATGGTGGCCCCTTGTCAACTAGCTTCAAAAGCTTCCAAAAGCATACTAACAGTAGGTGAAACGTTAAGCATTATTACTACAGGCTGCCTTGGTACACTAGTTTATTCTAGTGACAGTACTCAAAATGGGAAAAGTAGCTTTGAGTTAATGCCAATCACTACAGGTTCAGTTAGGATCAGTTGCCAAATTGGAGATATGCTCAGTTGTGATACTATTATTCAATATGAAGTACAACAGTGCTCAAGTCAAATTGTAGTCAGTAAACAGATGATTACACTTGGAGAATCAACGACGCTTGAGTATTTGGGATGTCCTAATACGGTTGTTTGGAAAGAATTAGGCACAGGAGCAGCTAAAAGAGTTCGACCAGAGCAGAATAGGATGTATTATGTATCATGTCGATTTGGGAAGGATTTAGCTTACAGTTGTTCTAATGATTCCATTCTAATCAGAGTGAAGCCCCTACCACCACTCTTAATCAATAACCGTAATGGATTGCGAGGTACAGCTATTCTCGATACCGTATGTTTGAATACAGAATTTACTATTGGGGTGAGCTGTGAAGGTAAAGCAATGCCATATAGCAATGGACAACTCATCAGTGAAACGAAGTTTCAGGCCAAGAGTGTTGGGATAGAGACCTATAAGTACTACTGTCAGAGTAAAGATGGTGAGCAATCCGAAGAATCGACTTTTGATGTACTAGTAAAAGGCTTTGAGGTGAACGATGCCATTGTTTATCCAGTACCAACTTCAGGCTTATTGCACATCAAATCAAAAGGATGTTTGGATAACCTTCACCTAGTGCTATACACCCTTTCAGGTCAAATGCTTTATCAAGGTAATGGGGAATATCGAGATGCAGAAAGTATTAGTATTGATATGAGCTATTTGCCATCAGATGAGTATGTATTACATATCACAGGAATGGAAGCAGGCAGCCAAGTAACCAAGCGTTTACGAGTGGTGAAGTATTCTAAGTAGTATAAAAAAGGAAAACCGTAAAACATAAAATTCCCAAGTGGATAAAAATTCATTCACTTGGGAATTAAAACACTCTAACGATGAAGAAATATCTTTCAATCATATTGATGACAATAGGAATGAAATCCTACAGCCAAAGCCAAGTAAATCCAACTCGTATTCAAGTACCGAGCTATCAGTTTCAAAACTTTATTTATGATGCCAGAAGTGCAGGTTTGGGTGAAGGTGGAATAGCCTTAAGTCCAGATGAGAACTCTGCATATCTTAACTCTGCCAGGTTATCTTTTTTATGGAATAGAGCCGATAGTACCAATAAATCATTGGGTATAGCGGTGAACTACAGTCCTTATGCAAGGAACTTGATAGATGATATGAACCTTTTGGGGGCAAATATCTACAAAGTCAAGAATGAAAGAGAAGCATTTGGTTTATCAGTGAAGTATTTTATGGCAGGAAGTGTAAATCTAACCGATGAGGTTGGCACATCCATAGGTGTAGTAACCTCAAGTGAGCTATCCTTGGCGGGTATCTATTCAAGGAAGCTTTCGACTAAATCATCTCTTGCGATTGGTCTGAAATACATTTATTCAAACCTAACTGGTAAGCAGTCATTATTAGGTCAAAGCTTAAGCCCATCCACTAGCTTTGCAGCGGATGTGTATTATTTCCATACAGGTAAACTGTATGAGAATCAGGCGCATTGGCTTAACTATGGTGCATCAATTACAAACCTAGGTGGTAAAGTAAGTTATGGAGATGTCTCAAATTTGAATTTTCAACCTACTACCTTAAGATTAGGCCTAGCACAATACATACAGGTAGGAAGAAAGAACCGACTTGGATTAAGCCTTGATGCCAACCGACTGTTGATACCAACTCCACCCGTAAGAGATGGGAAAGGAAATATAGTCAAAGGAAAGGATCCAGCAAAGGTTACGGCATTAGGAACCTTGATTGAAAACTGGAGTTCAGCACCAAATGGCATATCAGAAACGCTCAAGGAAATCAACTATAATCTAGGAATTGAGTTAACCCTTCAAGAATTATTATCCTTGCGAGGGGGCTATCAATATCAAGACCGAACTAAAGGGAATATGAAGTTTTTCACCTTAGGTTTAGGTGCTAAAGTAAAGGGCATGAACCTTGATTTATCATATCTTATCCCTCAAGAATCTGGAAATCCACTAGCGCATACCCTTCGATTTAGCTTAGGGATGAAGTTGTAAATAGATGCTACAATGTCAAATGAAGACAATCCTAAAATATATAAAACTTACCCATAGAATCCCAATAGAGTACATAGCCGAGACCGTTGCGAATATAGTAGTCATTAGTCTGGTATTGTTAGGTTATTGGTTTTACCAGCGGTAAACAAAACAGCACTCTTGTTAGACAGGAGTGCTGTTTTAGTAAATGGTAAGTCGACTTAATGAATATCAGAGTTAATTTAAAAGACTGTTTTGGACTTTAATAAGCTCTAATACTAAAGGACACAATCTGGAGATCATCCCCCGACAAAGCTTCTATCGCTTCTTTATTCAAATCTGATTGATAAGATGTAATAATTACCGAATCCCAGAGATTCAATTTAAAATATTCACTGGAGATAAACGATTCTAAAAATGCTTTATCCTTTTTGATTTCAAAATTCGAGAATAGTTTTTGGGTGATTGAGAAATATTAAATTAGGCTATCTTGACTTTATGGTTAAGAAACAAAGATTATAAACCAATTCTTGATGAATAGATTAGATACAGTGGGTAACAATATCAAAGAAATATGAAGGCTTAAACTCTATTTATTTACTAGAGTTGGGCGTGTAGAATTGAAGAACAGTAATCTCAATGTTGATTCTTACGCGATCTTGAACTTCAAATTAAACGATTATAGAAACTCAACTACACCTAACGTATCCTATTAAATCCTGACAAACAAAAACTTATACTATACAATATTTATAATGTAATCCATTAATTACCGAATAATAAAATTTACTTCTTTTAAAACGGTATTTCGACAAAATAAAAAATAGTTTTTCTAAATTAAGTGTGAATATTATTGCAGACATATCCTTTTAAACTTGGTTGCTAGTCGAGATAAAAAAATCTATCTGATAGCTATAATTTCTAAAACATAAATCTCTAACAGTATGAATCAACCTTATCAAGTAGGTGCTGGTAACTCTCAAATTATTTTAAATGTTACTGTAAGCACTGTAGGTGTAGCCTACTCAGTATTTTCAGTTATGAAGAACCTACAGAGTTTAGGTATAGAAGGTGAGTCTAAGCCCAGAAGTGGTAATATAGAAAATGCCATGTTAGGCTATACAGATAAGCTTAGAGGCACAGTAATAACAATTCGGATTCTTATCAATTTTTCACACTTGAATGCAGCTCAAAGAGAAAATAAAAGCCTTAAATTTCGCTAATTTACGGTTTTTACTTATCAAAATAGACTGAGTTGTCTGTAAGCATTATCATTAATTAAACCTACTTGTTACAAACCGTGATAAAGTCTATTAGATAATGTTTTCGAAAAGATAGTTGATTTTATAATCATTATCATTTCGTTCTTTTCATGTGCATTATTCAATGAGTAGAATTGATTAACTGAATGACCAATTACCTTAACTATGTAACATAAGAAAACAGTAATCAGTATGAAAAAAATATTCAAATTTAAAGAGCTAATCGTTTTATCTATTTCTATAGCTTCTACAATCTTCTTCTTTGATTTTAAAAAATCGGGGTTAATAATTGGCCTTGAAAATTTTGATTCAAAGAATCTTCCTATTTACTCTGCATCACTCAATATACTAGTTTTAGTAATTAGCATAATGATTTTCTCAACACTTTTTGATGATTTTTATTTTTTAAGAAGAAAACATGGGGAATATGATAATTCAAATTTCGCACTTGACGACTTGAAAGCTATCGAAGAAACTTTAAAAATTTCAAGTAATCAAACCAAGTATTATGTAGAGAGAACAAGCGCTGTAGTTGGACAACTTGTTAGGAACTTTTCATTATTCTTATGGCCTCTCATTATTTTTTATGCATTAAATATAGTTAAAGACAAACTAAATCTCTCGTCTTCCATATACTTTGAGAAGTCATATTCATTTTATGAGTTCACAACAAGAAGCCCGATAGATAAGCATAATGGAGCCTTTTGGTATATAATTTTAAGTGCACTAGCGAACTTTTTTAATTTTCTCTCTGGAATTGGTTTATGGGTATCATTTAGCATTTTATATCAAAAAACTGTTGATGCTGACAATAAAAGTACTCTACATTTAGGAGTTCACTACTTTTTACTCATTTTTTACATGTTAGCTTACGTAGTTTTGATAGGATCGGGGTTAGAGATTTTAACCATCAAAATGACAATCTTAACACTTGATATGTTCTGTAGTATTTTCAACTGCGTAGCAATGATATTATTTTTCAACAGACTTGTTCAAATTCTTTATTTCTTTCAGACGGAACTCAAGAAAAACCTGCTTGATAAGTTTTATTTTTTCACTGCAACTATTTTACTTCCACTATATGCTTGCTTTCAAATTTTTTTTGGAGCGTTTGATTTTCTAGCAAATAATCCCCAATACTCTGAATATTATACGTATTTTAAAGGTACTGTGTTTTTCGTATGTTTCCTTGGAAAACTATTCCTTATATTATTTATGTTTTCCTTTATCAGAATTAAATGGCTACATGCAGCAATTATTACATTAATGGCTAATGAAGGAACACCTTTATTATTAGCTCAGAAAGTTAAGGCAATCTCAAACTCTATTGGACAACTTGATGAAGACCTTATGGGTAAAGACCTTACGGAGAATTAAGGACGAAAAGATCAAAACAAATATCAGAGTAATTACCAATGGGTATAACTATCTCATCAACCTTATTAAAAAATTATCTTTGATACTCTTTTAATAGTCCAACTTTTAAAAGAGTATCATACCTTTTGGCTTCAAAAATAAATGTAAACGAAAAAATAAAATGTTATGAATATAAAAGAGTTCATTGTAAATGTAGGCCCTCAAGGCACTTTTAAGCCTTCAGGTTCATACCATTCTGTTCCATCAGACATTGATGCTATGTTCCAAGGATTTGAGGCTGATAATGTAAAAAAGATTACATTATATTTTCATGGAGGGCTAGTGAATGAGGAGAGTGGAATGGAAACAGCCATAAAAATGGGTGGACACTTAAGCACCATAAAACAAAGCCCAATTTGTTTTGTATGGGAAACTGGTTTAATAGAAACAGTTGCATCAAATATTGGAAAAATTTCAGAAACAAAGCTATTTAATAAGTTGATTAAAATTCTAATAAAGAAACTAGCACCTATGTTAGGATTCGATAGTGGATTAGGGAGAGGCTCAGGCATTACACTCACAAAAGAACAAATACAAATAGAACTTAATAAGATAATTCCTTTTGAAAATTACACGCAAAGCAAACTCGACGAATCAAAAGGAAGGGGAGCTACTTCTACTACAGTAATGCCTCTCAGTGTAGAGGATTTGGAAGGAGAGTTTAAATTTGAAATTGAAGCTGACCTTGAACTTGTATCCATTCTTGAAGAATCAAAATTTCCAATCTCTGGGCAAAAAGGCGTACAATCAAGAGGGGTTATCGATACGATGTTTCTTATAAAGAGTGTTGCAAAAATTGCATTCAGAGTCATCAAAAGATTTGCGTCAAAACGAGACCATGATTTCTATCCAACAATTATTGAAGAACTTTTGAGAGAACTCTATGTTGCTGAATTAGGAGCATGGATTTGGAATAATATGAAAGTTAAGTCCAAAGAAATGTGGAAAGATAATACCGGTATTTCAGACATAAACCAATTTGCAGGAAGATATTTGTTTGATAAGTTGGTAGCATATCATATGAAGTATCCAGAGATTCAAGTCAATTTGGTTGGACATAGTGCTGGTTCTATAGCAATTTGTAATTTACTTGAGATGAGTTCAGCGACCTACCCTCAACTTTGTTTTGAAAATATAATTTTTTTGGCTCCAGCATGTAGAATTGATTTATTCAGGGACGAGGTTGTTTTGCACCAGAATCGTTTTAAAAACTTTAGGATATTTACAATGACTGATAGTAATGAGAAACGCGACATTCTGGTTCCTTTTTTTTACACTCATTCGTTACTATATTTAATCTCAGGTATTTTAGAGAATGAAGGCAATGAAGATGATGCTTATATCCTTGGACTTGAAAGAAATATTAGAGCTACTTCGCCTTACGATTCCGCAGATGAAATTTCTGATGCGCACAACTTTCTTTATGAAGAAGGGAAAAAAAGGGTTGTATTTTCTCAAACTAATGAAGATACCCCTAGAGGCTTTAGAAGCCAGTCATTAACCCATGGTGATTTTGATGATGATGATGAAACAATAGACAGTATTAAATTCATGCTTATTTAAATGAAAGAGGACTTCGCAATTCTTATAGGTATTAATGATTATACTTCACCCACACAAAAAGGATTAAGAACATTAGGGGGTGCAGTTAACGATGCTAACAAGTTAGAGAAATGGGTAGCTAGTGCGACTGGTGGAAATGTGCCAGCTCCCAACATCAAAAAAATAATTTCTTCTTCTATGCCATTAAAGCCATTGCAAGATGAAATTGATGACGCATTCCTTGAAATTGAAGCTACAATTCAAGCTCAAGGTGGTACCGCACGACGATTGTATTTTTATTTTGCAGGTCATGGTTTAGGGACATTGGATAGTACAACAAATACAGCCCTTTGTTTGGCTAACTGGTCAGAGAGCAGAAGACAATCGGCTCTATCATCGGAAGAATATAAAGATGGCATAAAACAGTATGGCTACTTTGAGGAAATTTTTTTTATAGCAGATTGTTGTCGCAATACAAAAATAAATATTAAACCCAAGGCACCAACTTTTTCCATTCCAGTTCCGGGACAAGCGGCAGGACAAACCAAAATGTTTGTTGCCTATGCAACCCAATATCAAGACCAATCATACGAAGTTGAATCTATTGATTCAGAAATGAGGGGAGCATTCACAACTGTTTTGATAGAAGGCTTGAATGGTGCTGCCGCTAATAATGGCTTAGTAGGTGTAGATGACCTTCGTGATTTTTTAATTAAAGCAACTCCAGAGCTCGCACAAAAGCAAGGTTACAAACAAATTCCTGAAATCTCACACACATACAGCAATAACGCAACTTTAGTTGAAGTTCAATTAGTTGGAAATAATTTGAATATCATTTTTGGAGCGACAAGGAATAATCCTGTTGAGCTATTTGATGGAGATCTAAATCTAATTGAAACCATTGATTCAAGTCAATCTAAAAGAGTTTCACGTCAACTAGGAAAAGGTTTGTATCAGCTTAGAGATACTTTGACAGACGAAACTTCATTCTTTCAAGTTCCACTCTCTCAAAACAAAAAAGATGTCACTTTCTAATTCTCTTCTAAAATTTACCTTGATGGTAAACATAGCTGACGAGTATAAATATCTTGTCAAGGTTATCCTATTTGATTCTTCAAACAGGATCGTTTTTCCCGTTGAAGAATCTCTCTCTACTTATAAGTATTATATTAATAAAGGTCTGTATACCATAAGGATTGAAATGAACTCTGAAGTTAGTGACAAAATTATAACAGTAAATAAAGATAGGGATTACTTAGTCGCAAGTAACAATTTTAAACTACCTCATTCAAATATTATTGAGCCCCCACAACAATTTTCTTCTGCTTTATTAGGCGGAGATAATGTTAATACTTACGGCTCTTCATATGAATATTACACCTCTCCAGCAATAGAATTTAGTAGGAATAGCACTTTTGATTACAGTGGGGGAAATTTAATTACAGCCAATTCCTCATTATTTATTTTCATGCGTTTCCCTTCACTTGAAAAATATAAAGATTTGCGAGAGAAGTGGGATAAATCGTTTTATCGGGATTTTGAGATAGTAAATGACTTTGGAGAACCAATAATTATATTTGATTCACAAGTCGGTATCGTAGTTAATGAATATGATGGCTGGATAGCGTTTAATGCAGTACTTCCTCACGGGATTTACTATTTGATTTATCATGGTAAAGAGCCACGACAAATCCCGATTTACGTTTTTAAAAATTGGCATACTCAATTTTTTATAACCTTAGGAGAAGTTCCACTTTTTGGAACAATACGGATTTTTATTTCTAAGATGAGAGAGTTCAATCCAAAGGATGAAACAAATAAATATATTGATATCTTATTAGATAAACTACAAAATAAAGATTATTCTATTGATGAAAATCTTATTGAAATTGTGGCCTCTGGCAAGTATGAATCTCCAATGCTTGGTTTGATATGCTCATATATTTATTTGAAAGGTGCTCAGAAAAAAAACGATAATTTATTTTATAGAATCTCTAACAATCTAAGACAGGTAATCTTGAAGGACAATGATGAATCGCCCGACTTGCAAGCATTGGATATACTTTTGGTTGAGCATTTGGGAAATACTAATTATAGCAAGAGAGATGTAAAGGGAACGCCAATGTTAAGAATAGGATTTGAAGCAATTAAAAATGCATCGGTGAAAAACAACACGTTGATTCCTATGAATAGTATTAATGATTTTATCTCAGAGACTCTTTACTATGATAGTCCATTTAATACATTTCAACCGATCAAATATTCTAGAAATTCAATTAGTGGGTTAGATCTTGAAAATATTTTGTATAAAAATAAATTTCGTAGATATTCAAAACCTTATTTTTCACCAAATGAAATCCTACAAAATACGTCATCAAGTGAAAATATCGTTGGACAAGTGAGTAGTCAATTAGATTTGAGTATTCGAAATGTTTTAACGCCGAGAGTTATTCATTTAATCAAGAATTCAGATATAAATTCTGATTCTAAAGAGAATTGGATTCGAACTTCAATATCTGATATGATTAATCAGAATGATAATCTTAGTATTAACGAGATATCCAATCAATTAAACTTATCAGGAAGTACAATCTCAAGAATTTTTGAAGATTGGAAAAGGGAAGTTGGTGGAAGTAAATAACTAAAATTTATCATAATTAAGCGTTGTTCGTAAAAAATAATTTTCAAAACCTCATATTCACAACTTCCTTCAAATCTTGTTGAAGGAGGTTGTGAATATGAGGTTAGCTAAATTTCAGTCATTTCAATAATAAATTCATTGTTTTGAAAAAGTATGACTAGAATACCCCATAACTCTCATCTCACTTGCCCTTAGACTAACAAATCTTCGAAATCTACATCCTTTAGCTTTACTATATATATCGGTAACAAATTCTAAATCTTGAATATTTTCAATTTTAAGCTACAAGCACTAATCTATTCAGATCATGATTTTTCCCTGTATAAGTTTATACTATGATAATTGAAATTTTCTATAATCCATTCCGTTTAAATATATACCTTAAATGTGGCGTTCTCTTAGTGTATAATAATTCAAGAGTATCTGAATATAGGTGGATGTTAAAATTCCAAAATGTTATTTTGTTTTGAGATACCTCATTAAAATAGCGTTCTTCATATTCATAAGGCTTATTAGGGTCTTGATTATCAATAACCCATATATTAGACATTACTCCTGCGTTCGCTAATTTACTCCCTAACAATGTTTCACTTTTGGTGCCAATATCAGTGAACTTGATATATCCTGAATCACCATTTGTTGATTTGTACTCAACTCCATTGATGGCTTGTATCGCTTCTCTTGTAGTTTTTGCTTCTTTAAGAGATGGAATTGTAGAATCTTTACAAGCAATTAAAGTGAAGATAGAACTTGTAATGACTGAAAAAAGAAGGTACTTTCTCATAAAATAGATGTTGCTAATTGGTTTCATTATTAAGGAATAGACGTATGTTTTTCTAATAGTCACTTGTGATATTACCAAGCTTTCATCATTGCTCTAGTTTGGAGTTCTACCCAAAGTATTTGTTCGTGTCTTTGAAGCTCGTGGAGTTTGTCTTCCAATTTTAAACATGGATTATTTGCTAGCTTTTGTGTTTGGATAGTCTCTTTGATCATTGCCTTTTGCCCACGAACTTGTACAAGGCTTTTCTGTATTTGTAGGCTTTGGATCTGGCAGATTCTATCTTGAGTACTAGATGCTAGTTGAAAAAAAGCACTCTTTGTTAATTCTATTGCTAATGTTTGCATGATTGAGAAAAGTTAGTTAATGAATATTTTGTTTTCGATTTTCAATGAGTAATGCTAGAACGTTCTGTGTTACACTGTCATCCACATCAAGTGAACAGGTTGCCTTGTGTAGTTCATTAAACATATTGAGCCTATACTCACTCACGTGTAAGTCTTGGTTAGTGGTAAGTAACCTGTACACATCTGCAATAGTGAGTAATAGATCTTGCCAATCTTCAAGTGGATTTACTCCTTCTATAGTGATAATAATAGCATTGTCTTTAAATTGTACCATTTTCAGGACTGAGATTAATTTGTAGATAATTATTGAACTAGGTGACATATTTATAACAAGAGTTGACATAATGATGAACTTCACTTCTTTTGATGTCACCTAAACTGACATCGAATTGTATATTACTCACCTATGGTGACATGTTAGTGTGTTGTATCTGAGGAGATTAGTTCGCTTTCTTGACAATAGAGAAGCTAAGCTGTTCTCTATCTTTCTTACGAGAAGCTTTGAGCCTCTGAGCCTCAAGGTCGACTTCAAGTCCTTGTTTTTGAGTGAGTAATGTGTCAACATTCTCTTCCAAAAGAGTTATCTTTTGCTGAGCTTCGTTGAGTAGGACGTGAGTTTGAGTGACCTTATTCTTTTCAGTGTTGAGCTCAACATTAAGTTGTGAAACCTTATTTTGTAGAGATGTAACCTCGACTTGAAAATCAATATTGAGCATTTTTTCTCTAGCTTTCTGAGTAAAGAGCTCAGCATAGACATATACCATATAGCCAGATACACAACTAAGAAATACTTGAGTGGTTGCCATTTTTATTTTTTGAAGTAGAACCTCCTGTTGAACATCTAGTAAAAAAAGCGCCGTCATGATAACAGATGCCCAAGCAAAGGCAATGGTTTTCCTTTTACTTGAATTATGTTTTTCATTAACTGTTACGACAGTAGCAGTAAGCTCAAATGCCAACGCCATAAACCAGCTAGCAGCGTACCTTGGCCATCCTTCAAGATGTTGAGGGTAAGCATGAAAATATAAGGTCTGAGTTTCAATTGCTCTAGCCGAGCAAACAACAAGCATTCCAAGAGTGATAAAATTGATATCAAAGATGAAATCTATGATTTGTTGGAATATACTTTTCTTAAGTGCGATTTGCATGGTTATAAATATTTAATGGATGACAGCTTTCATCAACTGGGCGAAGAATGGATAGTACTACAGTGGAAAAAGCTCTTGTCGATTACACTAGAGTTGATTATTGATTTGTTGTAGAATCTGAAAAATAAAATCCTTCCAATATTGATCTTCAACAAAGATTTGGTAATTGTCTCCAATTTGTCGATTCCTGACAACAGCCTTAAATACTTCTTCATTTTCGACACCTTTTAGAGTTCGTCCCTTGTTCATATTTTCATAGCAAATGATGGTGACGATCGGATTATCCGCAAACTTTTCTCTCTTAGAGTGAATAATTCTAGGAATTCTTCCAAGTTCTATTTCTACAGGATTTAACTGATATTGCTTTGATTCATGTAGAAATTTCATGCTATGATAGGTCGCATTGACAGGACCTTTGGGACTCATCCATTTGCGTTGATGATAAACAGCGACCACAAGACGAGATTCCTCAATGTCATGAATTGGCTCTTGCAAGTAGTGGTTCACAATGGGTGTTTTTTTGAATGATGCTTCCATAAGATTTGATAGGAAAAATGTGGTACTAAATTGTTAAATAATCTAGTTTTGGGAGAAAGGATGAGAATTGCACAAATCATCAAGAGAATCTATTACAAAGAAATCTCTATAAAGAGTTGTAATCAAAACCTTATCTCCTAGAGGAGAAATAGTGGCTATGTCCGTATTTTCTCTAAAATCGAATTCGATAATTTTGTTCTTAAAGACGAAAGGGACATTCAGCTTAACTAGCTTAATAACAATGTCATTAAGTAAGCGATTAGTTATGCAACTTTTAGTCATATCGGTGAAAGTTGATTGTATTATTAAGTTTAAATCGATTGGTAAGTCATATCTGAATTCACATGAAACACTATTGTCAATAAATTGAAAATCAATGCCTTTTGCCATTAAACAAATAGAAATTGACGCAAGTACAGAAGGTGTAAGCATAGAAAGAGGTATTCTGAGGGCGACGGCCCCTGGTGTATAAAAAAGAACCTAATAAGTACTTTTTAAAACTTCGTTGAACTATTTAAAAAATTATACAAATCCAAAGTAAAGTGAGAAGAGCCTTTTATGTTAGAAGTTTGAGGTAACTGTACCCTAAACCGCTAAAAAGTTCAGAATCACGTTCTAATAAGTACTTTTTAAAAGTTTTTATAAGTTCTTTTAAAGTACTTATATGGCAAAATGTCCACTTCGATCGAAAAAAAATTACGGCATCCTGAGTTGATTAAGCATTTCACTCATAATATTACCTACACTTGAAGCAGTATGCTTTATCGAGGTATTATCTTCCTTAATTCTTCTATATGGGTTTCTAGCAACTTCAAAAGGAATTACACCTTGATTGTAGCTAAGTATTTGAGATTTAGGTAATGGTAAAGGTTTACCTTTAATACTTGTCATAATAGTTTGTCCCTTTTCATGAGCTTTTTGATGCGAGTCGTTCTTAAAGAAAATAACAGAAGGATGTAATGTAAGAGCTATACCATTTACCCCAATCTCCTCAATATATGACCGTACTTTTTGAGTAACAAACTTTAGAGGTAACTCAAGAAATCGCATAATATGTCGAATAATAGTTTTGACATTTGGCACCCTAAATCCCTTGCCTAAGCTTTTGCAGAGATAGCCATAAGTAAACTTTACTGTATAGTTTCGAACTTCCCCAGCTTCAAACTTTCGAAGAAAAAGAATCAAAATCTGCTTAGCTGTTTGTTCCATAGATACCGCTAGTTTCTTAATAGGGAGGTTTTGCGTCTCTATGAGTTGAGCATTTTGGGTGAGAATTTCACCAAGCTTCTCTTTCATTTTGGGATAATCAAGTTCAGGTCTTTTTATTGTGTTTAGTAAATTTGAGACCGACGTAATAATTCTTTCCATCTTAAAAGGACGTTTTTTTTAATCCATACAGACTATCTGTAAGGAAGGAGTTTTGAGCTAGAAGCACCGTATAAGAGATTATGAAGTAACTCTTAATCTATACGTTACTGAATATTTAGAGGATTAATCCTCTAAATATGTTCACTGTAGTGACAATTTTTATATTAGTTAAAATGGATGTTAGTAAAAAATTAGGATACTTCATTTGAGATTTATAAATGACATTTCAGATTTCGATGCTAATACCATATTAGATTTACCCTGATCGAATTTATAGCTAAAACATCTTCTAAAATATTGTTTTTGTTGATTTTTGTGTTAAATTTGTAGTCAATTAACACATTACGGTGCAATATTAACGACAATTGTCGTTAATATCAAATCAAATATTGATTTTTTTCAAAATAAATTTGATAAATATGGAGACAACTGTAAATCAACGGATAGATGCTCTTATCAAAGCTCTTGGCTTTGATAGTGTCAGAAAGTTCGATAAGGCTATGGAGATTGCACCTGGTTATACTGCTAATATTGTGGGTGCTAGATTGAGTAATCCTTCTTTCCCTTTTTTACAAAAGATTGCTATAAAGTTTCCACAAGTGGATCTTCAGTGGCTTCTAACTGGGAGTGGAGAGATGTTTACTTCAGAAAAGCTTTCCAGAGAATACGTTGATGAGCTTGAGCATCGATTAAAAGAAACTACCGAGCAAGCCAACATTTATAAGTTTTCTGTTCAACAGGTAATGGCACGCCAACAAGCCAAAGCCGCAAATTTTAAGATTGTCAGCAATAAAAAGCCTGTTAGTCAACGAATTGGAATTATTATTCTTTTCATTGCTGACAGTATTGCTGACAGAAATTACAGTACGACTGTAATAGCTTAAAAATAAGATAGTTACCGGCGAAACCCATGTTCCCGTACGGACTACACAGTGATTATTAACGACTTGCAAGCGAGCTTTTTAGCTCGCTTTTCTTGTTTTTAGCATATTCCCTCTTCATGCTGAAACCCTCAAAAAAAGCTTCCATACGTGCAACCAAGGCATATTTTACGATTTACTAACAATTTTACTTACAAATGTTAAAAATTCAAACAACTACCCACCTAGAAATATAAGTTACACCCCTATCAACATGATGTCGTTTCGTGAAAGTTCTATTAAAGACCATGGCGTTATCTATTGTGAAATAAGAGTTGATGGTGAAAAGTCCGTTCCCTTCGCTACTAAAATTAAACTTCACCGAAAACATTGGAATTCTAAAGAGCAGTGCTTCAATGGTAAAGAATCGGACAAACATCAGAAGACTGCCTACTCTATCCAATTATAGATTGCTTAAAACGTCTTATTGCTTATATTTGAGCTTTCTTATCATATAAACTTATACATCATGCAAAAAACTACTTTCATCAACCTTATGATGTTCCTGCTGCTGTGTTTTACTTCGCAAGCCCAATTGCAGTCACCTGAGGAATATTTGAAATTTAAAAAAGGAGACCGCTTTTTGAGACATCACCAAGTGGTGAGCTATTATGAATATGTAGCTGCTCAAAATCCTTCTCAGGTAAAATTAATTCAGTATGGTTCTACAAATGAAGGTCGTCCACTCATTGCAGCTGTTGTTGCTTCTCCTGAAAATTTTGCAGCTTTAGAGGAAATTCGTACTAATAATCTCAAAGCAATTGGCTTGTTGGATGGTAAACCTAGCGCTCGCAAACAACCTGCTATTGCTTGGATGAGCTATAATGTACATGGTAATGAGTCTTGTGGTACAAACACAGCTCCATTTGTAATTCATGAATTATTAAATCCTAATTCGGCTCGTAGTAAAGCGATTTTGGCAAATACTGTTGTAATTCTCGATCCATCAATCAACCCTGATGGCTATGATCGTTATGCCAACTGGTACAACCAAAAAGTGGGGGCAAAATACAATGCTAACGCCGCCGCTTGGGAACACCAAGAGCCTTGGCCAGGGGGTCGCTTTAATCATTATATTTTTGACTTGAACCGTGACTGGGCATGGCAAGTACAAAAAGAATCGCAAGAAAGAATGGCATTGTACCGCCAATGGATGCCACAATTGCACGCTGACTTCCATGAGCAAGGTGTAGAATCGCCTTATTATTTTTCTCCTGCGGCAAAGCCTTATCATGAAGATATTACGGCTTGGCAACGTGAGTTCCAGAAAATTATTGGTGACTACAATAAAAAGGATTTTGATAAAAATGGTTGGTTGTATTTTTCAAAAGAGCGTTTTGACCTACTTTACCCTTCTTATGGCGATACCTACCCTACTTATAATGGTGCCTTCGGTATGACATACGAACAAGGTGGTTCGGGACGTGCTGGCTTGGGTATTGTAAAGCGTGATGGTGATACTTTAACCTTAAAACAAAGAATTGACCATCACTTTAGCACCTCTTTTGCTTGCCTAGATGCAATTTCGGCTAATGCTGATAAAGCAGTGACTGAATTTATTAAGTTTCATGACAATACTTCAAAAAATCCTATTGGTCCATACAAATCGTATGTAATCAAAACTAAGGGCGAAGAAGCTCGTGTGAAAGAGTTTTTGAATTATTTGGATAAAGAAGGTTTCCAATATGGTGTTGCAGGAAAAGACTATATGGCTAACGGGTACAGCTACCACGATGATAAATCAGGTTTTGTAAAGGTTGAGGCAGAAGATGTGGTATTCAATCTTTATCAACCTCGTTCTATGTTCTTGAAAATTTTGATGGAACCAAAAACTATGGTGGAAGATTCGATGACTTATGATATTACTTCATGGTCGTTGCCTTATGCGTATGGTTTGAAGGCGTATGCCTTGAAAGACCGTCTGAACCCAAGTGGTAAGGTAAACTTCGAAAACAAAATTACAAAAGCCGACAATGCGTATGCCTATTTGGCAAGATGGCAGTCATTTACTGATCTAAAATTCTTGTCTGCAATCATGCAAAAAGGTATCAAAGTGCGTAGTGCTGCTAAATCTTTCGAAATTGAAGGGCAAACCTATCCTGCAGGAACGCTAGTGATTACACGTACAGGTAATGAGCGTTTGGGGGCTCAGTTTGAAAAAATCTTGACTGATGAAGCGACCAAATTAGGCGTTGGACTGACTGCCGTTACGACAGGTATGGCAACGAAAGGTTCTGACTTTGGTTCAGAAAATGTAGTTTTCTTAAAAATGCCAAAAGTGGCAACTGTAGCGGGCGAAGGTATTAGTACAACAGGCTTTGGTGAAGTTTGGCATTTCTTCGACCAACAAATTCAATATCCAATTACGGTTTTACCAGAAAATACCTTGGGAAGCACTAATCTTTCACAATTTGATGTATTGATTTTGCCTGGAGGTAACTACAACAGAATTTTGACTGAGTCTACTTTAGGAAAAATTAAAGAATGGGTTCGCAATGGCGGTAGACTTATCGCTATTGAAAATGCATTGAAGGCTTTGGCAGGAAAAGAAGGGTTTGAATTGAAAGCTAAAGAAGAAGAGAAAAAGAAAGAATCTGATGATAGCAAACTAAAAATTTACGGCAATGCTGAGCGTGAATCAATTTCGGAAGAAACCCCTGGTAGCATTTACCGTGTAACCATGGATACCACTCACCCATTGTCATTTGGTTACAGCAATAACTACTTCAGTTTAGTGTTAGAAGGAGCAGCTTACCAATATCTGAACGATGGCTGGAATGTTGGTGTGACTAAGTCAAAAGATTTAATCGCTGGTTTTGCGGGTGTGAAAGCGCAAGAGAAATTGAAAAATTCTTTGATTTGGGGCGTACAAGATATGGGACGTGGTAATGTCGTGTATCTAGCCAATAACCCACTATTTAGAGGTTTCTGGCAAAATGGTAAATTGCTATTTGGAAATGCTGTGTTTGTATTAGGTAACTAGTCCGACAATCGAAGCGAAATAGATAGCTTAATGCGGAGTTGTGGTTAAAATTGAATTTTAACCACAACTCCGCATTAAATTTTAAAGTGATTGATAAGTCAAAGTAAAGAATTATTCCGAGTGCATTTATGTAATTCTCCTCAATTCAACGGATTCAATTTCTCATGATTTTTCCTTATTTATTTTACTTGCTAAAAGTTGTCTTGCTGCTTCTTTCGCCTCTGGAACAAACTTCGAAGCTTCTAGGATAGCAATTAGAGATTCATCAGGATAAAGCCTGAATTTTTCTCTAAACACTTCAACTTCTTCATCAAACTTTGCTTTCTGATATTTTTCAAGTTGCTCTGGTGTCTGAGAACTACTAAAAAAGTTAATTACATAAAAATTGGCTCTATCAAAATTTAGCATATAGGTCAAAAGTATAGCTAGTAGACTAGTAACCTCAAGCTTGATGCCTACTCGACCAAAATTAATTCCTATTTTGGTTGAAACAGCTGAAAATATAATGATTCCAAATAACCCTACAAAGAGTGTCGATACCAAAGAATACTTATAAAATGATCGGAAATACCTGTAAACAATTACATTGAGTACAAGAGCACTCATTCCAAGATAATTTTTATATGATGGAGTATATTCGAATACTTCTCCTGAAACGTCTATAGTTCCGATAACCATTGTTAAAATTGCATCTAGCACAAAGCCTGATAGCAAAATCAGAGGTAATATTTGCTTGTAAGGGTTTAGTCGATTCTTTATACCTGATAATGTCATATATACAAAAAAGATTATCTATTATTGCTTAGTTTAACATTGAAAATTAATGATATTTTACGAAAATACCTTTTTTGTTAAACAACATACCAAAAAATAAAAATTGATAACCTTCTTTGTCTATTACCCTCAAACATATTATCCTTACTCATTCTATCGGTAAGAAACGTTCGAAATTTAGCGATAAGATATCTTATTTATACCTCATAATTTACTGTAGCATATTTATGACAATTGAATAATAAACGTATACCATTTAACGTTAAAGAGTTTAAAATTCCTGTCAGTCAAGTATTTGCTTATCTGAAGTGCCAACAAAGCATAATTTAACTTCTAATAAATTCATCAAATTACGAAAATATGATCTTGTAATTCAGTAAAACCCTATTTAATCAATGAAACACATCCTCTTGATAGTTCTCTTAACTCTCTTACTTCCCACAAGATTAACTGCTTGTGTTTGTTTTGGTTCAGTTTACAGATATAAATATGATAACTGTGCTGAAATGGAGAAATATGCTTTTATAGCTCATGTAAAAATACTTGACAGTAAAATTGTGAGAAAGGCCGAAAAAGGCAATGGAGCTCTTGGTCAATTAAAAATCGAAATTCTGGAATTATTCAAGGGTAGCGCAAGAACAGAAATTTATGAAACTGGCAAAGAAACTTCTTGTGAAATGGGCATATTTGTTGGACAAGAATGGGTTCTATTTGGATATGACTACAAAGGAGAAATATATATTGGTGCGTGTAATCATGATTTTAAATATAAAGACAAAGATGGTTACAGAGAATGGGAATACCCAAACACTTCCCTCTTAATCAAAAATCTTCAGAAGTTGTACAATCACGAAGTTCCAACCTTTACGAATCAGATACGGAAGGAATATTATTCAAATGGTCAACTAGAAGTTATTGAACAATATAAAAATGGAATGTTGGAAGGTGAGAGAAAAATTTGGTATCCAAACGGACAGTTAATGTGTAGTGAATTTTATCAAAATGGTAGTCGAGATGGACATTCACAATGGTATTATAAAACAGGGTTGATAAAGGAAGATGCTTTTTATGATAAAGGAAAAAATATTGATTCTCGAAGGTGCTATTTTGACACCACATTTAACCGAGGGTTTTATGATATAGAATTGAATACAAAGTCACTGGACTCTATGGAGGTTATTTTTCATAGAATTCAGGTAAGTTTATTTCAGGTATATAACAAACAAGGAGATTTAATCTTGCACAGATTATACGACCAATCAGGAAGAATAGATTTCGAAAAGCTCTATGACCCAAGAAGAAAATTCTTTACCCAAATAACCTATCACCCTAATGGTAAAATTAGACATATTGCCTACTACCAAAATGACTGCATCATAGGAAGAGCCCAAACGTTTGACATCGATGGTAATCCAACTCAAAGTAAAGATTATGATGAGAATGGTCATGAAAGTAAATAATTGGCTTTATGCGATCAGCAAAAAGTTTAATGGTGTTAATCCTGTAATAAGGGGAGTTTATGATATAGGTTATTTATACGCCAAATTTTACCTTCACCATTTATCAATCACAATTCTACTTGATAAGTAATTAGTCTTTCTTTATAGATGTTTGGGTAAAGTTGGGGTAAAGCAGGAAAATGTTTTCTTCAAAAGATGGTATATTTGGGCACTATGCTATGTGTAGCTGAACAAACAAAATCTGAGAATTATATGAAAATCCAAAAACTATGTATGTTTGCTTTCTTCTTTTTAATAGGAGTTAAAAGCTTTTCTCAAAAACAACAAACTATTAACTATTTCAAAAACGATACATTAAGCCTTGACTTAGATTTATTTCTTCCTGAAAATATTGCATCCGATACCGATCTTCCATTGGTAATATTTGTTCATGGAGGAGGGTTCTCAGGAGGAACACTCGATGGTGGATACGCCTTTTGCAAATACATGGCACAAAACGGCTATGCGGCTGCTACCATTACCTATACCCTATACATGAAAAACAAGAAGTTTAGTTGCGATGGAGTTTTACCAGAAAAAATCAAAGCATTCAATTATGGAGCTAACGATTTATGGCTTTCGACGCTTTTCTTTTTAAATAACGCTACAAAATATCATATCAACCCTGAAAAAATATTTATTGCTGGTTCTAGTGCAGGTGGAGAAACGGTTTTGCACGCTGCTTTTTGGAATCAAAAATTGATGGCGATGTACGGAAAAACGCTTCCAGAAAATTTCAAATATGCAGGTTTGATTTCTGGTGCAGGTGCCATTATGGACTTAAATCTTATCACTAAGGAAAATAAAATTCCTATGTTTTTCTTTCATGGTAACGGTGACGTAACTGTTCCTTATGGTACGGCTGCTCACCATTATTGTCCTGTAAACTCATCTGGATGGTTGATGCTATTTGGGTCTTATTCCATTTTCAATCATTTGAAAAGTATGAAAGGGATGACACATTTATATAGCTATTGCGGTGGAGGTCATGAATATAGCGCTGAGCTTTTCAATAAAAATCAAGCTTATATCTTAACTTTTATGAATGATGTGTTAAAAGGAAAGGTTTATCAGAAACATACAGTTTTTGAAACTGGTAAAAAGAATCATTTATCAGCAGCCTATAATTTTTGTAAATAAGATAGGGTAATTATGTTGAGCTGAGTATGATGAGTTATCTCTAATTGAGTGATTTAGTGGTTGAGTGAATGAGTAATTATTTTTAATATGAATTTAAAAAAATCACTCATTCACTCAATAAACACTGTTAGTAATTCTTAGCAGGTTTTACTTGTGGCTTTATAACATATCTAAAAGCTTTTCCAGTCAAAATATAGCCTGATGTTGTAGCAGTAGAGAATACTTTATAATTCACATTCATTAAGCCACTTGCGCCTAAATCCTGTGCCTTTTCAACCATTTGCTTCAACAAGTCTCTTTTTTGTTGCTCATCATTTCCTCTTTTCAACATACGACCTTTATATTCTTGGTCAGTTGTAAGCGGATATTCACCCTCAATTTTTAGGTTTTCTATCTCCTCAAAAGCATTTGCAGGTTTGTCTGTTCCTTGCAAAATTTCGATAGGATATTTTTCATCAATACCAAAATTTAAGCCAACACCAGAGTCATAACCTCCTCTTTCGTAATTCGGACGATAGTAAGAACTCGTTGAAGGTGGTTTGTTACAAGACAACACTAAGCCGATAAATAATATCGAAGCCAGCCCTTTTCCTATTGGATTATTAAATACTTTCTGCATCATAAATTAGTACTCTATCCCAGAGATGTTTACATTCTTCCACAAATTTAAGGTGGATTGGGTCAACTTGGTATTTATCGTGTCCTTCTATGTTGTTAAAAACTGTTAAAAGGTTATAATCATAACTTTTATCAATCACAGGACGGTCAGTATCGGCAGGAGTACCTACGTTGAATGTTACCAAACCTTCGATAGTTCCAAGTGAACTTACACCTTCTACAAATTTTTGACGATCCTCCGCCGACAAATCTGGTTTCAACCAGAAGTTTACAATATGAACGAACATAGTTAAATTTTATTTACAGGGAACAAAATGTTATTACATCATAAAGCTTTAGGCTGTAAGCCGTAGGCGTTAAGTAAAAAAGCATTTGGTAAAATCAGGCACAATTCACTAACTCTGCATTCACAAAATGCAAATCGCCCCAAGCAAAAGCCTGAGGCGACAAAAATTACTATAAGTTATCGTTGGCCAAAACCACTTTCATTCTTTCGCCTAGTTCTTCCGAAGCTTTCACTAATGGCAAACGAACGTGAGATTCAGCAAGACCTTTAATTTCAAGAATCTTCTTCACTCCTACTGGATTTCCTTCTTCATACAATAATGGGTCAATTGCTAAGAAATCACCCAAAACGTCGCGCGCACCTTTGAAATCACCATCCAAGGCTGCGTGAATCATGTTAGTAAATTTGGTAGGAATAGCATTTGCAATCACAGACATAACCCCTACACCACCACAAGCGATGATTGGAACTGCTTGCACATCATCACCTGAAATCAATAAGAAGTCTTCTGGCTTTCCTTTGTAGATTTCCATACACTGCTCGATAATACAAGATGCTTCTTTGATACCGATAATGTTGGGATGCTGAGCTAGCGTCAAAGTTGTTGATGCAGACATATTAATACCTGTACGACCTGGAATATTATACATAATCACAGGAACTGGTGAAGCATCAGCAATGGCAGTATAGTGCGCAATCACACCACGAGCGCCAGGTTTGTTATAATATGGACATACTGACAAGATTGCGTCTACACCTGTCAAGTCTACTTCCTTCAAATATTTGACCACTTCTGGCGTGTTGTTTCCACCTACACCGTACACGATTGGAAGGTTCTTGTAGTTGTGCTCCTTGACAAATTCCAAAACACGTTTCTTTTCGTCTTTAGAAGTTGTTGCTGACTCACCTGTTGTTCCCTGAACAACCAAATAATCTACACCTCCGTCGCTTACGTGTTGGATTAAAGATTTTAACCCATCGTAGTTAATACTCCCATCCTCATGCATTGGCGTTACTAATGCGGGAGCTACACCATGAAATTTTGGTCTCATTATAATTGATTTGAGTTTGGCAGAGTATTGTTTTCAATACCCCAGAAATTTTAATAAAATTCTCGTTTTTTAGACTTCGAGCATTCCTAAGAAATCCTCCTCAGAAATAACAGCGACGCCCAGTTTTTGCGCTTTTTCGATTTTTGAAGGACCAGCTTCTGCGCCTGCTAGCAAGAAATCAAGCTTTTTAGATACACCACTGAGGACTTTTCCTCCATTGGCTTCTATCTTCACTTTGAGCTCGTCTCTTCCAAAATTTTGAAAAACACCCGAAATTACAAAAGATTTTCCTTCCAAAGCGTTTCCTTCGACAACAATTTCAGCAGGAATATGCTCAAACTGTAATCCTGCTTGTTGTAAACGGGCAATAAACTGTCGATTGTCAGCATCGGCGAAGTAAGCGATAATACTTTGTGCAATTCTATCGCCAATTTCTGGCACTTCAATCAACTGCTCATAGGTAGCTTCAGAAAGCGCCTCAATTGTCAAGAAATGGGCAGTAAGTTTTTCAGCTACTGTTGCCCCAACAAATCGAATTCCTATGGCAAACAACACTTGTTTGAAAGGTATCTCTTTTGATTTTTCAATTCCTGAAAGAATGTTCTTGATAGATTTATCTTTAAACCCTTCCATTCCTTGAATATCTTCATATTTCAAATCATATAAATCGGCAGGGCTTTTTAGTAAACCTTTTGTATAAAAAGTATCTATTGTTTCAGCACCAATATTTTCGATATTCATGGCTTTACGCTGAATATAGTGCTCAATTTTACCCTTGATTTGCGGAGGACAGCCTTTTTCATTTGGACAATAATGGTTGGCTTCTCCTTCTTTACGAATCAATTCGGTGTTACATTCTGGACAGAGGTGAGGAAACTGCACAGCTTCAAGTGCTTCAGTTCTCTTGCTCATGTCCACTGCCGTAATTTTCGGAATAATCTCCCCTCCTTTTTCTACAAAAACAGTATCACCGATATGCAAATCCAAACGCTCTATCTCATTGGCATTATGAACACTGGCACGTTTTACCACTGTACCTGCCAACAAAACGGGTTTTAAGTTGGCAACTGGGGTAATATTTCCTGTGCGACCCACTTGATAGCTTACTGACTCTAGCGTTGTAGTGGCAGATTCTGCCTTGTACTTGTAGGCAATTGCCCATCTTGGCGACTTTGCCGTAAAACCCAATTCTTCGCGCTGGGCAAAAGAATTGATTTTAATAACGATTCCATCTGTATTTAAGGGTAACTCATGACGTTTTTCTTCCCATTTTTCAATAAAACTTAAAACTCCTTGAATCGTATCATGCTTTTCCCAAGTATCAGAAACATTAAAACCTACCGACTTTAACCAGTGTAAACTTTCCTCGTGTGTATCAAAAACAGTCTCTTCTGACAAAAATTGATATACATAAAAATCAAGTTTTCTTTTCGCCACCACAGAAGAATCCTGCATTTTGAAAGTTCCAGAGGCTGCATTTCTTGGATTGGCCAAAAGTGCTTCGCCAATATCTTCTCTTTCTTTATTAATAGCCTCAAAAGATGCTAATGGCAAAAATCCTTCTCCACGAACTTCAAACTGCGTCGGAAGACCGTTTGCCATTACTTTCAAAGGCAATGTTCTTATCGTTTTTACATTGGCAGTAATATCATCGCCACGAACCCCATCTCCACGAGTTACACCACGGGTAATAACTCCGTTTTCGTACCAAACTGATAGTGCCACGCCATCAAACTTCAGCTCACAGATATACTCATAAGATTGTCCGTCCAATCCTTTTTGTACTCTTTCGTCAAAATCCAATAACTCCTGTTCGTTGTAAGTATTTCCTAAAGAAAGCATCGGAAAACGGTGCGTTACAGATTCGAATTCCTTCGAAATAGTCCCTCCTACTCTATGTGTAGGCGAATCCTCACGAACTAGGTCTGGGTATTGCTCCTCCAAAGCTCTCAACTGAACAAGCAATTGGTCAAACTCGAAGTCAGAAATTTCTGTTTCGGACTTCATGTAATACAAATGATTGTGATAATTTATTTTATCAGTAAGGGAATTAATCTGTTCTTGCGGACTCATTTTCGTATATTTCTAGTAAAATCTATTTTTTGAGATAGATTCATGTTTTCGGTCTAATTTTTGACCAAGATAATTCAAAAATCAGATTTTTGCTTCAAATACTTTAAGCAAAAAGGCTTCTCCTACAAAGAAGTGCTGATTACAAGACCTTTGATGTTATACTTTTGTTCGAACCTTTAGTGTTTAGTGCCAAGTAGAAAATAAAAATCCTTATGAAAAAGTTTATACTCATTTGTTACCTCCTCGTGGTCAGTTTGACAGCTTTCGCTCAAGATGGTGTCAATTTTGGGATAAAAGCGGGTGGTAATGCAGCTTCTCACGCAGGAACAGGCTTAATTAATGATCCTAACAATAATATCTATACTTTCCATTTTGGCGTTTTTGGTCAACTGCCATTAACAAGTGATGTACTTTTAAGTCCAGAAATTTTATATACGAATAAAGGATTCAAAAGAAGAGGGATTACTTTTCAATCTCCCTATGTTGACTTTTCGTTGTTGGCAAAAATTAACCTTGGCGATTCCAAAGCTTATTGTGTTGTTGGTCCTTATGCCAGCTATCAGCTAGAGCGAGAATTTACCTATACAACCTCTCAAAAAACGTATGATTTCGGAGGAAACTTAGGGATTGGTCTTAAAATCCAGAAACATTTGAGAATGGAAGCAATCTTTCAAACCTCCGCCAATGTCTGGACAGCCCCTCGACCTATGGGAGAAGGTTATCGACTAACGCAAGTCACACTATCTGCACTTTATCTTATCCGATAATACCTCTTTTTTCTTTTTTCCTGCTAAAGATTCCTTTAATTTTGCGGCATGAAAAATATCATTATTGCTCCGTCAGTACTAGCGGCGGATTTTGCGAATCTTCAGCGAGATATAGAAATGGTCAACAACTCGCAAGCAGACTGGTTTCATATCGATGTTATGGATGGTGCTTTTGTACCGAATATTTCTTTTGGTATGCCTGTAATCGAGGCAATTAATCGTCATGCCAAGAAACCGTTAGACGTGCACTTGATGATTGAAAAACCAGATAGATATTTGGAGGAATTCAAAAGAATTGGTGCAACCAATATTACAGTACATTACGAAGCATGTACTCATATCCATCGTACTTTGCAACAAATCAAATCGTTGGGATGTGTTGCAGGTGTGGTATTAAACCCTGGCACTTCGCTTTCGGTGCTTGATGAAATTTTACCTGACTGTGATATGGTATTGTTGATGTCGGTAAACCCTGGCTTTGGTGGTCAGAAATTTATTGAATCTACGTATGATAAAGTTCGTCGTTTGCGTCAAATGATTGATTCAAGAGGTTTGAATACAATTATTGAAATTGATGGTGGTGTAAATCAAGAAACTGGGACTAAATTAATTGAAGCAGGTGCGGACGCATTGGTAGCTGGAAGTTTTGTATTCAATGCCCCAGACCCACAGGCAACAATTGCTAATTTGAAAAATATTCAGATTTAGTCATTTAGCCCTAGGCGATAGGCTTTATGCCGTAAGCTTAAGCCTATCGCCTACGGTTAAGTACTAATCTTCAAGATAAATTCTCGTCAAAGCATTCCTCTAAAAATAATCTCGCCTTTGTAGCATCATTGCTCAATAAAAACTTTCTTCCCCTTTGTATCTTCTCTAACGCTTCTATTTTCAGAAAATCTATTTTCGTTTTATCTTTTCATATTCCATTAAAAATAGTTAAATCCCTCGCAGAATTATATCATTTTAGCATAATAAAAGTTTTTTTACATTAACTTTACCTCTTAGATGTACAACATTGGCACAGTTTTTAAGGTTACGCCAAAGTCATTAAATATCGAAGCCTCTTCGTCTTCATGATTGTCTATGAATAGAGTCCGTTTGCTCATACTATTTGCATTTATAAATCTTCCTCTTTTTGCACAAAAAACATTTTGGGCCAGTAAAGTAGTGGCATTCTCAAGTGAGTATGTTGACAAAGAAACTACCAAAGAAAACCGTGCAATACAAGCTTTAGGAAAACCCAACAAACTTCCTCAGGTGGGCTACTCGGTTTGTGCTTGGCAGCCTATGACCCAAAACAACTCTATCAATGAAGAATTCATCATTGTTAGTTTTGATACCATAATGCCAGTTCGCCAAATCGTTATTGCTGAAAATTTTGGGCAAGGAGCTATCTCTCATGTAGATGTTTTTGATGAAAATAACAACCTTCATCCTATTTGGATAAATAACACGCCTCCTACAAATGAGCTAGGCAAAATGTTAAATTTGATACTCAATCAACTAACGACATTCAAAGTTAGATCGGTCAGAGTTAGTCTTAATACTTCTAAAGTAAAAGGATGGAATCAGATAGATGCTATTGGTATATCGCAATCTGACCAGCCCATTAAAGCGTCTATCAATTTGGCTAGCAATATGCCAAGTCAGATAGTGAAAGAAAATTTAGGGAAAAATATCAACTCCGAATTTCGTGAACTAGCACCTGTTATTGCCCCTGATGGCAAGACGCTTTATTACACTCGTTGGAAACACCCAGCCAATGTGGGTTTTGCTAAAAAGCAAGATATTTGGTTTTCTGAGCTTCAAGCCGACAAAACTTGGGGACCTGCCAAACCGTTTCCTGAACCAATCAATAATTCAGAGCATAATGCCATTTGTGCTATCTATCCCGACGGTAAAACTTTGTTACTCAACAATGTGTACATGCCTAATGGTGAAATGAGTAAAGGTATTTCTATCTCTCAAAAAACAGCTTCGGGCTGGGGTTTCCCTGAGCAAGTAGCTATTGCTGACTTCAAAAACAAGTCTGAATATGCCGAATATTCTATTGCTCCTAATGGAAGAATCCTTCTTATTTCGGCGCAATTGGACGATACCGAAGGAGGAAAAGACTTGTATGTAAGCTTTTTACAAGACAACAAATCGTGGTCTAAACCCGTCAACTTAGGCAAAAGTGTCAACACAGCTGAGGATGAAGGAATGCCCTTTATCGCTGCAGATTCTAAAACCTTGTATTTCTCCACAAAAGGTTTTCCTGGATACGGTAACAATGACCTCTTTGTTACAAGAAGACTAGATGAATCGTGGACCCAATGGTCTGAACCACAAAATCTTGGTCCGATGATCAATACCTCCGAATGGGATGGTTATTTCACGATCTCGGCCGTGGGCGATTATGGGTATTTTTCTTCTCAAGAAAAATCATTCGGTGAAGAAGATATCTTTAAGTTGAAAATCCCAGAAGCAATCAAACCTGAGGTAGTCGTACAAGTGTCGGGCGGCGTGTACAATTCGGCAGACAAAAAGCCAGTTGGTGCCAAGGTAAAAGTACAGTCAACTATGGACGGAGATACGGTATGCGTCACCTTTGATCCAGCTACGGGGGACTATAAGTTTATGTTACCAACCAAGAAAAAATATACGATTTCTGCCTCGCAAAAAGGGTATTTATCATCATCAGAAGTACTTGACTTTGAGAATGAAAAAGATTTTCATGAAGTCAAAAAGAATTTATTCCTTTATCCAATTGCCGCAGGACAAAAAATTACGCTTAACAGTGTGTTTTTTGAACAGAGTAAATACGAATTATTGCCAGCTTCTTTCCAAGAATTAAATCACATTGTGGCAACAATGAGAGAAAATCCTAAAATGGAAATTATGCTCGAAGGGCATACTGATAATCAAGGCGATTGGAACGAAAACCTAAAGCTTTCGAAACAACGTGTTACCGAAGTGAAAGGTTACCTTGTAAAAAATGGTATTGAAGAAAAACGCATCCAAGTCCAAGGCTATGGCTCTACAAGACCTGTAGCAAGCAACAATTCCGAAGAAAAACGCAAGCTCAATAGAAGGGTTGAGGTGACTATTGTCAAAATTTAAACTCCTTTCTGGTATTATTTTTGTAAAAGAGAGTTTAACTAATTTAATATTATGGTTAATACTCTCTTTTTTCGTTTTGCTCTAGTAGTTACACTGTTCATATTCACCCAAGAAGCATCATCACAAACTATCAAATGGGCTAATACTGTCATCGAGTATTCGTCTGAATTTGTTTTACCTCTACGTGCCAAAACAGCTACTACAAACTTAAAGCTTTCTCCCATCACATCCGAATTTGAATCATTGGCCATGAAATTTGATACAGCTTTCAGTATCAAACAAGTGATGGTATCAGAATTGATGCCTCAAGGTTCGATTGCACAAGTATGGGCTATTGATGCACTTGCGAAAGAACATCTACTTTTCGAAATATCAGAAGATGCTTCGCTAATTCCTGGAAAAGATAAATTATTTAATGTCGTTTTACCAAAAATGACAGAATATAAGGTTCAAGCCATTCGACTTGTGCTACGGAAAAGTGCTTTAAAAACCTCTAAGCAAATTGAAGCTATTGGTATTTCAAACAGCGCTCAGGTGGTTAATCAGTATGTAAAAGTGGCGTCTGATGCCCCTAAAAAAGTAATTCGTGAAAATTTAGGGAAAACCATCAACTCCAAAAACCCTGAATTTGCTCCTGTTATTTCAAGTGACGGAAAAACGCTTTACTACACCCGCAACTATATAAGTTTGTTTGGGAAAGAAAAAGACCAAGATATATGGTACAGCACCAAAAACAGCGATGGTACTTGGTCGAAAGCACAGAACCTTGGTATTCCATTAAATACAGATGACAACAATGCAGTATTTGCCGTTTCTTCGGATGGTAGAGAGGTATTGTTGATGAACAAATACCAAAAAGATGGAAAATTAGCACCTGGCATTTCCCGTTCCAAACGAACTCCAAACGGTTGGTCATTTCCTGAAGAAGTTAAAATTGACAACTTTTATAATTATAGTCCTAATGCAGAGTTTGCAATTTCACCTGATGGACGAGTAATGGTAATGTCTGTTCAACGCATGACAACCAAGGGGAAAAGAGATTTGTACGTTTCTTTCAAAAAAAATAATGAAGAATGGACTGAGCCTCGCCACATGGGAAATACACTCAATTCGTCCGAACATGATGTAACGCCATTTATCGCAGCAGATGGGAAAACCTTATACTTTTCGACTCGAGGTTTTTCTGGATTTGGAGATAATGACATTTTTAAATCTACTCGATTGGACGAGACTTGGCTAAACTGGTCTGAGCCTCAAAATTTAGGAGAAGGCATTAATACACCAAATTGGGACGGATTTTTCACCATCCCTGCTTCAGGCGAATACGCCTATATGTGTACGTATGAGGGTAATTCGCAAAAAGAAGATATTTTCAGATTACTTTTACCAGAAGACAAACAACCCGATCCAGTTTGGGTGCTGATGGGCGAAATACTTTCTACTACCGACCAAAAAGCGATAGAATGTGAGGTAGAGTGGTACACAAACAAAAACTACAAGAAAAAGAATGTTACTCATTTTAACCCTAGTCTTGGCTTATTCAAAATAATTTTGCCTTTACACCAACAATATGAAATCGTTCCAGTCAAAAAGGGGTATTTGAGCATCACGGATTATTTTGATTTAACAAACGAGAATGAATTTAAAGAAATCAAGAAAAACTTTTATTTACTTCCTCTTGAGGTAGGCAACAAAGGGGTTCTTAACAGCTTGACATTCACCCAAGGAAAAGCCGATTTGCCAGAAGCTGCCTTGCGTGATTTAGATAGAATCGCACAGGCGATGAAAGAAATTCCAACTTTAGAGATTCTCTTTGAAGGGCATACTGATAACCTTGGAGACTTTCAACTAAACCTTCAGCTTTCGGAAGATCGAGTAAAAAATGCCAAGAAATATCTCGTAAGTCAAGGTATTCAAGCAGATAGAGTTCAGACGAAAGGTTGGGGACAAACTAGACCTATTGCAAGTAATGCCACAGAAGAAAGAAGAAAATTGAATCGAAGAGTAGAGTTTACGATTATCAAAAAATGATATGTTAAAAGGGAGCAATATGTCGTATTCTTGACCAACTATTACTCCTGCGGATGAAGTTATTCAGCAATGACTTCGTTTATAATTACTTAGCTCCAATCTACTTCTTTATACTTTTTACAGTACTTTGACTAAAGCTCACTGTTCAACCTAAGTCTGGTTCTGGTCAAGTTATTGTTAGTTTTACTCAAATTTAGTGAACGGTCTACCTTCACAAAGAAGCACTATTATCGTTAGTATGCTTTTTATCAATGAGTTAGTAAGACTTTACTCCGAATACAATTTTATTTTATGATTGCCTAGTCGAATTTTAGATTTGTCAGAGGACAAAAAACAAGCTATTTTTGTCTATTCAATACCTGTATTTAACTCCCCCGAACGAGTTAACTTCAATTTTCTGAAAAGGATGACGCAAACAAAAAATCAACATGACTATTTTGGGCAATTAGATGGCATTCGAGCAATTGCTGTAGGCCTTGTACTAATTGACCACTGGTTAGCTGAAAGAAATACCCTTCCACTAGGTTCCTTGGGCGTAGCCATGTTCTTTGTTTTGAGTGGTTTTCTGATTATTAGAATTTTGATGTTAGGAAAAGAAAAAGACGATGCCATCGGTAGAAGTCATTGGTTTACCGTTAAACAGTTTATTGTACGCCGAACCATACGAATATTTCCTATCTATTACTTAGCATTGTTTGTGTTATTTATTTTTGATGTACCCAATATCAGAGCTACGATAGGCTGGTCACTTTTATATTCAACCAATTTTTACATAGCTATCTATCATAAATGGATTGGCGTAATTGACCACTTGTGGTCGTTGGCAGTCGAAGAACAGTTTTACTTGTTTTTTCCATACTTAATTTTATTTCTTCCTAAAAAATACTTTACTAAGCTTTTTGTTGGTATGATAGCCTTATCTTTGGGATTGAGGTTATTATTATTCTTCCTTCATGCAGATTGGACAGCACAATATGTATTGATGCCAACATGCTTAGACTCATTTGGTTTAGGCGGTGTATTAGCGTATTTGTTTACCTACAAGCGCGATACAATATTTAAGCAATTGGACAAAAATAGTTACTTAATCTTAAGCCTTGCGTTATATATTGGGTATATCGTCGCAATGAAAATGGATGTTCACCACGGATTTACGTATGTGGTTTTGGACAGACTATTTGGCTCCATTTTTAGTTTTTTCTTGATTTTACGTGCTGTATCAGGTTTTGGAGGTGTCATGAAATTTTGCCTCGAAAATCCTGTAACAACTTATATCGGTCGTATTAGCTATGGTTTGTATTTGTATCACAACTTTGTGTACAACTTCTATCATACCAATTTCCCGACGCATCCGACGGTTCGAATTTTACATAAATTACAACAATTTGCCCCTACCATCACCCATCGATTTGCCTTTGAGCTTTTGGTATATGCCACGCTTACGGTTTTGGTAGCCACGTTGTCTTGGTTTCTTGTAGAAAAGCCTGTCAACAATTTGAAAAAATACTTTAATTACTAAAAGCTAACGCAGTTTTTACTTACTAACCAACACAAATCGATCACTGAGAATAGAATTGTGTATTATGAAGTCAAACACCTGTTTGATAAAAACAGCATTAAGTTTTCTTCATTTTTAAAATTTACATTACAAAAATCAATCTGAATTAGGTATTTTTGCAATGCAAATGATTGCACAAAACTGTTTGGACAAACAAAATCTTTAATGAGTATTAAATTAGCCATCGTCATGCCAGCTTACAACGAAGAAGAGTGCATGGCAGACGTAGTAAAAATCTGGAGTGACCTTTTAGACACTGAGTTTGCAGGAGAAAACACCCGCTTGATCGTAGTGAATGATGGTTCAAGAGACAATACTGGTAAAATTCTTGACGAAATTCAGCCACAATATCCTAAATTAATTGTTGTTCACCAACCAAATGGCGGACACGGTAATGCGGTAGTTCACGCTTATAGAAAAGCTGTAGAAATTGGTGCTGAATATGTGTTCCAAACAGACTCAGACGACCAATTTATCCCTGAAGATGTAAAAAAACTTTGGGACAAAAGAACCCAATCTGATTTTATTCTTGGGTACCGCCAAGTACGTCACGATGCGGTTTTCCGTTTGTTTATTACTCGTATATTACGTTGGAGTATGTTCTTGGTATATGGAACATTTATCCTCGACTCAAATATTCCTTTCCGTTTGATTAAAGGAAGCTTCTTGAAAAAATTATTGGAACAATTACCCAATCCAACTCCTTTTGCACCGAATATTTTTATCGCTATTATGGCGAAAAAATCAGGTCAAGAGCTATTCAATATTCCAATTGTTCACAAAGAGCGCCTTACTGGTGAAGTTTCTATCCGAAAAATGAAGCTTCTTAAAGTATGTTGGCAAAGCTTCAAAGAGCTATTGAATTTCCGCTTGGAACTAAATACGAAAATCAAAAAATTGAAATAGTAACGTTGGCTTAGGAATTATTCTTAAGCCAATTCTCTATTTTTATTCACTTCTTTTGTCAAATTTTTGCTGTTGTTTTTACCTCAAACAACAGGACTGAATTACAACAAACAGGCTAAAGACTTCGGCCGCAATTATTGTATGAAATATCAATATGTCATCATTGGTTCAGGACCAACAGGTCTTGGCGCAGCGTATCGCTTGAAAGAACTTGGTATCAAGGACTTTATCGTACTTGAAAAAGAAAATTATATCGGAGGTTTGGCCACCAGTTTCGTAGATGAAAAAGGCTTTACTTGGGATGTAGGGGGTCACGTACAATTTTCGCACTACAAGTATTTCGATGACCTAATGATGAAAGCATTGGGCGAAGATGGTTGGTTGACTCACCAACGTGAATCATGGGTTTGGATTGAAGACCGTTTTGTACCATATCCGTTCCAAAACAATATCAAATACCTTAGCAAAGAAACTATGTGGAAATGCTTAGAGGGTTTGATCAAGTTGTACAAAAACCCTTCTAGTAAAAAACCTGCCAACTTTCATGAGTGGATTATGAATACTTTTGGTGAAGGTCTCGCAGAAGTATTTATGTTGCCATACAACTTCAAAGTTTGGGCTTTCCCTCCTGCACAAATGAATGCAAGCTGGGTTGGTGAGCGTGTTGCAGTTACAGACTTACAACGTGTTACCCAAAATATTCTATTCGATAGAGATGACCTTTCATGGGGTCCTAACAATACTTTCCAATTCCCTAAACATGGTGGTACAGGTGCTATCTGGGAAGGTGTTGGTAAATTAGTTGGTGAAGAAAATATTTTGACTAACGCCAAAGTGGCAAAAGTTGACCCAATCGCTAAAAAGTTGATTTTGGAAGATGGTCGTGAAATCGAATACACGTATTTGATGAACACCATGCCGTTAGATATTTTCACTACAAAAGTGGAAGGTTTGGATGAAAATATCACTGCAAAAGCACAAGGTTTAAAACATTCTTCTACCAACGTAATTGGTATTGGTTTGAAAGGTAAACCAAAAGCTGATTTGGCAACTAAATGTTGGATGTATTTCCCTGAAAAGAATAGTCCATATTACCGCATTACGGTATTCTCTAACTATAGCCCTTACAACGTTCCAGATATAGAAAATCAATGGTCATTGATGGCAGAGGTAAGCGAATCTGAATGTAAACCTGTTGACAGAGAAACTTTGATTAAAGATACTGTTCGTGCGATGTTGGAAGATAAACTCATCGAATCTGAAGATGATATCGTTTCTGAATTTATATTCTCAACTAACTATGGATATCCAACACCATCTGTTGAACGTGATGGCATTTTGAAAGAAGTACTTCCTGCTTTGGAAAAATATGACATTTACTCACGTGGACGTTTTGGTGCTTGGAAATACGAAGTTTCCAATCAAGACCACTCATTGATGCAAGGTGTTGAGTGGGCTAACAGAATGGCACATGGCGTTCCTGAATTGACATTGTTCTTCCCAGATACGGCAAATGCTATGTGGGGAAAGTAAAATAAAGCCATTGGGTAATGGTGAATGACTCTTGAAGGAATACCATTTTCTCGAATCAAATAACCCACTAACCTGAGGCAAAACACATATAGACGAGAACAGTTTTAGAAATTTCATCTGAAGCTGTTCTCGTTTGCTTTTTGATAGCCCCTACAAAAGCCTTATCTTTGGCTTTATAAATACATACGTTCAAATTTGCTTTATCAGAATGAAAAAAAATTGGTTCATCCTACTTGCAATCCTTTTAGGAATAGGCGGTTTTTTCTTTTATAAGAATGCTACAGCCACCAATAAACTCATTTCTGACCTTATTCCAGACAATACACTACTTTTATTAGAAGCCTATCAGCCTAACGAAGTGGGCAATAAAAGTAAACTACAGGAATTACCCTTCACAGATTCTTTATTTCCTATTGCTACTGAATTAGAACATTATGGACTAAAAGGTGAAGGACTCGATGCACTTTTTACTAATCGCTTATTATATTTTGCTTACATTCCGCAAGCCAAAGAGCGCATTACTTGGGCATACTTTATCCCTCTTATTTCTGAAGATGAGCCACTACTCGACCAACTGATTCATTTGGATAAAACCCGTGAAGGCTTAAGGCTGATTACTCATACTACTGCGAAACAAAAGATTCACGAGATATTTTTTAATTCCACCAAAACTGAAATCGCTTTTTTCATCAAAGATAATTTTCTAATAATTAGTCCTTCCACGCTAGTTTTAGAGGAAATTCTTTTAAGCAAAAAACATGATTGGGTACAAAATTTATCACTCAAGGATTTGTCTACTTTTACAGAATCTACTCTAATGACTACTCATGTAAATGCTCGTGCCATTAGAGAATTTGGTATAAAAGTAGTAGAACAAAAACGTACCTCAGCTCCCTATTTAGCCAGTATTTTGCCTCAGTCGTGGACGTGGTATCTCAAAGATAGTTTCCTTAATTATGGCGTAGAGGCATTCTCAGTGAGTCCTAATCCAGAAATCTTCGGAACACAATCGGCTAAAAAGTTTGATGTTGCCAATATGATTCCTAACTCTTGCTCAATGGTGCTTAATATTAGTGTTGACCAGTCAAGCGAGTTGAAAGATAATTGCCAAAAGCAAATTGAGTCGGATGACTATTTATCCAAACTTCAGACTTCTGCTAAAAGCGATTTTGACATAGATTTTGACGCTATTCAGGATAATGTCCAAAATAGTGTCAGTTTGCTAAATCTTGAAGGCAGTGATCCCAGCAAAGCCAATAAGATTGTTCTCATCCAAAATAAGGAAATCAAAAACTTACTAAAAGAGGTTACTATCAAAGTAGCTAATGCCAAAGGACAAAAACCTTTTGCTATCCCTTATGGTTCGTTTACTGTTACAGCCTTGGGGGTACGTGAATTCCCAGCAATGGTTTTAGGGCCTATTTTTTCAGGTTTTAGTAATTGTATTTTTACAGAATATAAGGACTTTATTATTCTAGCAAGTGATTTAAGTACTTTACAGGAATATCTACTTAGTATTAGTAGAAATGAGGTTTGGTCGAGCAGTAGCCGCCATCAATCGCTCCTAAAGAAGCTCGGCGAAAATAACATTGTCTGGATTTCGGAACCTAATAAAGCCCTAACTGGGCTTCAAGCCTTGCTACCTTCTCCTTGGTTCGAAATGTCAAAAGAAACCTTTGAGTCTTCAGGAATTACTTTTTTATTATATCAATCTAACGAAGAGAAATCAAAGTTTTCGTTTCTCAAAGGCGATTCATATAAAGGAAGTTCTTCAGGAAAATATGACTATAGACTATTAAAACTTAAACAATACAGTTACAATGTTGCGGGTAAACCGCTCATGTTGGTCAACCCTATTAACAAAGCATCAGAATTACTATTTCAAACGGCTGGCAATCAACTTGTTTTATTGAATGATGGTAAAAAAATCTGGTCTACCTCGCTACAAGGAAAAATATTAGGAGAACCACAATTTTTAAAAACCAGTACAGATAAAAAACAACGTTTGTTGGTACTTACAACTCAGAAAGCCTATGTTTTGAAACGTGAAGCAGATGGCTTTGAGGTAAACAGCAGTGCTCCTATTTCGGGTTTAAATTCAACTAGTTGGGCTGTTGCTGAATCCAACAATCAAATCAATATTATCACTTCGAATGGTTTGTGCCTAAGTTTGAACGCTGAAAGTTTAGACGAAACGAATAGCTTTAAACAAAAACCCTTAGAAAACTCGCTCGGACCACTTCCTACGATTGGTTATAAAGGGTTAGTTTATACCGTCTGTCTTACTGAAAATGGTTTGTTGGGTATCGTCAATGAAAAGGGTGAATTTACAACTGGATTTCCTGTAAAAACAAACGTTCCAACTCTATCGGCTCCAGTGTTAGACCAAACCGATGGTCAAATCGCCATTTTAGTTTTGGGACAAAAAGGAGAGTTTTTCAAAATCAATATGTCAGGAAAGGTCGTACAAAAAAATCAGTTTTTTAGACCAGATACAGAATATAAATTCCAACTTTGTGCCTCCGATAAGCCCAACGATTGGGTCGTAATGAGAGGTAATAATAAAGTAGTAACTGTTTTAGATAAAAATGATAAAGAACTTTTTACGATAAAAGACCTAGCTTTTGGACGTAAATATCTCAAATACTACAACTTAGGTAGTGGTCGTAGATTTTATGCTATCTTTAACGGCTGGACTTCATATTATTTGTATAATGAAAAAGGCGAGCAAGTATCAGACAAGCCGATTATCTCAAGCTCCGCCCCTATTATTCAATATTCAGACTCCTATAACAAACTTATTATAACAACGCATAATAATCAGAATATCGAAACGTGGTCAATCAAATTGAAATAGTTTCGTATCTCAAAACTTTAGCTGTAGTATCATCTCAACGTGCAGACCCGACTGTTGGATAGATACAAATCATAAACTATGTTATTTAATACTGTACATTTTTTAATCTTTTTTGTTATTGTTACGCTTGCGTACTTCAGCCTTGGTTGGTCAGGCAGATGGCGATTGCTTTTGTTGGCAAGTTGTTATTTCTACATGATATTCAAGCCTATCTATTTTCTGATATTGCTGAGTACCATCATTATCGATTACATCGCTGGGATACTTCTTGAAAATGAACAAAATGCCGTAAAACGGAAGCTTTTACTGGTCGTCAGTTTAATTTCCAATATTGGTATTCTAGTTTATTTCAAATATTTCAACTTCCTGAATAATAGTCTAACTGAAGTTTTGAGTTGGGCATCTATGACCAATCCCATCAAAGCATTGGATATTTTGCTACCTGTTGGATTGTCTTTTCATACCTTTCAGGCAATGAGTTACACGATAGAAGTGTATCGAGGAAACCACAAGGCAGAACGTCATTTTGGTATCTATGCCTTGTATGTGATGTTTTATCCGCAGTTGGTCGCAGGACCTATCGAGCGCCCACAAAATGTCCTTTATCAGTTTCATCAATTTCATCAATTCAATTGGGAGAAAGTAAAAAGTGGCTTGTTTTTGATTGGATTTGGTCTTTTCAAAAAAGTAGTTATCGCAGATAGACTTGCCATGTTGGTTGATCATTGCTATAACCAACCCGAAAATAAAAATGGGCTTTCGCTCCTACTGGCTACCTTCTTTTACACCTTCCAAATCTACTGCGATTTTTCAGGATACTCCGAAATTGCTCTTGGAACAGCTCGTGTTATGGGATTTGAACTGATGGAAAACTTTCATAGTCCTTACTTTTCGAGTTCAATTTCTGAGTTTTGGCGGCGCTGGCATATCTCTTTATCATCTTGGTTTAGAGATTACTTATATATTCCTTTAGGCGGAAATCGCGTGTCAGAGTTCAGAAAATATTTAAACCAGTTTATTGTCTTTATGGTCAGTGGATTGTGGCATGGTGCCAACTGGACTTTTGTGATTTGGGGCTCTTTGCATGGCTTTTATCTGATAGTGGCTATTTTCAGAAATAAATACTTCCCAAACCTCAAACTACCACAAAACCTCTTGGGAAAAACCCTCAATGTGGTTAGTACATTTTTCTTAGTCATGCTAGCTTGGGTATTTTTTAGGGCTAAAAATGTACATGATGCTACAGTAATTTTGCGTAAAATTAGCTTTACAACATTGACAGATACCTTGCAAAGTCCACTTAATCAGGCTGAATTGATTTTCTGTTTTATGCTAATAGCATTATTGATGATAAAAGACTGGAAGTTCTTTTATGTAGATACAAGCTCGAATAAGAAATTTTGGTTACTGACTGGTGGTTTGGCGTTTCTGACATATTTCTTGGGTGTATTTGAAACAAATCAGTTTATCTATTTTCAATTCTAGTTTTGGGTAATAATTGAGAAATTTATGATTTTTAAAGTATTAAAATATAGCTGTTTATTCATCGCCATATTTTTATGGATTCAGGCTTATTCGCCTGTGGTATATCGCACCGCAGGACCTTTGGGCTTTTTTCCAGATGATTATCGCAATGGAGATTTGTATCGTCTCTCCTATTTACCTGAGTTCAAAGACCCTGTAAAATCATGTGCTGGCACTGCAATCACCAAAGATTCAACAAAAAAGCCTGTGCATTTGTATATCCTTGGGGATAGTTTTACAGAACCTGCCCGTGTTGATTCTTCGATGCTTAAGGCAGATAAATATACGTATTTGCATTGGGCAAATAGTAGCCAAATTAAGTTGGACACCAACTATCACAACATTCTTATCCTTGAGTCTGTCGAACGTACTGCACGTGAACATTTTGGTGAAAAGATTGACAATTACCAAATTATAGGATACGATACTATTGCAGCAGCACAAGCCCCGCAACTTTCTTGGAAAAGACGTTTGTTCCAAAAATCAGAGGAGTTTTTGACATGGCTCTTCCCGTCTCAGGTTGAGGAACGCTTACAACATACGTTATTTAATTACGATTTCTTTTTAGAATTCAGAGAAGCCAAGGCCGCCTTCAACGAAAAAGTATTTGGAAGAGTAGAATCAGGGGTAGTTTTATCTCCTGACAGACAAGCTTTGTTTTATAGAGATGAGGCAAAAGCTTCCGAAAAAACCTCTTCTTTTTATCCTTTAGATAATCTTGAAATAAACAAAATGATTGAGGTCATCAATGGTTCAGCGGCACATTACCAATCTGCTGGGTTCGACCAAGTAGTTTTGGCGTTGATTCCTAACAAAGTGAGCGTAACTAATCCAGAACTAGGGAATTATAATCATTTGATTGAAAAAATACAGTACAGTGCTAACTTGAAAGTGCCTTTTATCGAAATTTTTAGAGATTTTAACAATTTAGGAAAAATGTATTATCTCAAAGGAGATTCACACTGGAATTGTGAAGGTAAAGAGTTGTGGCTGAGTAAGGTTAATGCCATTATTCAATAGAGTTGTTATCCAAGTTTTCTAAATTCTTTACAGCAGAACATCAATAAAGGGCATAAAAAAACCGTCCCAAAACGTATTTTGTGACGGTAGATATATGAAGTCTTAGGTTTAGGTTGATAGAAGCGTACTTCTATCAACCTTTTTGTATCAATCTATTCCACGATTACTTTACAGATACAAACCTAAAACCTTTCCAAATGGTCGAGATAGTAAAATCTATCTTGGAGATTTTGATAATATAACTCTCAAAACCTTGTGGTTATTGTATTAGAATTTCATTAGGAAAATGCCCTCAGCTGATTACAATAACACAATAAAGCTTTTCAAAACAGCTCCTAAACGAACTGCTTCAAATATACGTTGCTCGCTAGCACCATGACTTTTTACAGATGCCTCGTGAGAAGTAACACACATTTCACAACCGTTAATTGCTGAGATTACTAAGCTCAATAATTCAAAAAATTCTTTACCCAAAACAGGATTCATCATGATCGACATACGAATACCTGCTGGGATATTATTGTATGATTCTTTGTCCATGAAGTGACGGAAACGGTAGAATACGTTGTTGGCGTTCATCAATGAAACACAACTTGCTACTTCCAACAATTCTTTTTCTTCTACGCCTTTTGCTTTCGCCAACTCCTCCAATGAAGATACCAATAAAGTTGCCTTTTCATTGATAGCTACACCCAAAGCCAAAAGAACCGCATCTTTTTCAGACAAAGTGGAAGCTTTCAATGAATTGCTTACGTTGATTTTAAGGTCTTTGATATAACGGTGATCAGCTGAGTTTAATCTATCCAAAAACACAGAAGCTAAATCCGTTGGCAAGTTTAATTCTGCCAACAAGTTCTTTTTCGTTTCACTTGTAGTTCCAAACATGTTATGATGTTATTTATAGAATCATGAAAGTCTTATTTGAAGAAAAGCTAACACAATCATGTTAGCCCAAAGTGTCATATCTATGTGCTTATTTTTACAAATAGCCCATAAATACACTGTATAAAATTTTAGTGGTGGTAAAGCGAAACTTAGTGATATTTATCATTTAACATACCATAAATTGCTTCGCTCAAGTACCTTTGGTAAGGTATTTAGGAAAAGTAGCATTGTTTAATTACTCAAACAATGCTACTTAATTTTATATCAACTAAACTGACAAAGTTTCTTCGCCAGCTTTCCAGTTACATGGGCAAAGTTCGTCTGTTTGAAGAGCATCCAATACACGGATTACTTCGTCAACATTACGTCCTACTGACAAGTCGTTAGCACATACCCAACGGATAACACCTTGTGGGTCAACGATGTAAGTTACACGGTAAGCGATTTTCTCGTTAGCTTCCAAAATACCTAATTCTTCAGCCAAAGATTTAGATGTATCAGCCAACATAGGGAATTTCAAACCACGAAGATCATCATGATTGTTTCTCCATGCCAAGTGAACAAATTCAGAGTCAGTTGAAGCACCGATCAAGATTGCATCACGGTCAGCAAAGTCTTCAGATTTAGCGTTGAATGCAGCGATTTCAGTTGGACAAACAAAAGTAAAATCTTTTGGCCACCAGAACATTACCATCCATTTACCTGCGTTGATATGGTCTTCAGAAGTAATATCGTAGAATTCTTTACCTTTTTCTAAAGATACAACAGCAGATTTTTTGAAAGCTGGGAATTGAGCACCTAAACCTAACATTTTAGACATTTTTTTTGTAAATTTATGATTGAATAAATATTAAAATTGTACAATTCAAATATATTATTTCACTAATTAAAATGAATATCGTATTTGAAAAGTATTATTTTCGTTTTGACAATACAAAGGTCATCACAAAACTTTCTCGATACAAATTGATATTATTGATAGCCCTATAAAGATTATCAATACAAACATTTAAAACTATGACTATCACTCAGTTAGAATACATTATTGCGGTCGAAAATCTTCGAAATTTTGTTCAAGCTGCCGAAAGCTGTTTTGTAACCCAACCCACGCTGAGTATGCAAATACAAAAACTGGAGGATGAACTAGGAGTGAAAATTTTTGATCGTAGTAGACAACCCGTAGTGACCACTCAGATTGGGGCCGAAATTATCCAACAAGCCCGTATCACAGTAGCCGAATTTAGCAAAATCAAGGAGGTGGTGAATTCAGGTAAAAATGAAGTTTCTGGAGAAATTCGTTTGGGTGTTATTCCTACAATTGCGCCTTACTTGTTGCCATTATTCCTGTCTAGTTTCTTGGAGGAATATCCCAAATTGGAACTAAAAATCAAAGAACTTACGACCGAAAGAATTATTCAGGCGCTCAAAAACGATGATTTGGATATTGGTTTATTGGCAACGCCACTTCAACAGCCCAATATTATCGAGCATCATATTTTTTATGAAGAATTAGTCTTATATGTATCAAAGCAAAATGCTTTGTACCAAAAAGAATACGCCCTTTCTGAAGATATTGACCCGAAAGAATTGTGGCTTTTAGAAGAAGGGCACTGCCTCCGCTCGCAAATTGAAAATCTTTGTGAGTTAAAACGTAAAACGATTGGTTTTGGGCAGTTTGAATATCAAGCGGGAAGTTTAGAAACACTACGCAAAATGGTAGAAAGAAATCAAGGAATTACGATATTACCAGAACTTGCAACGCTAGATTTTGAGGAAAAACATAAAGGTCTCATCCGACAGTTTGCTAGTCCAGCCCCTGTGCGAGAGGTGAGTTTGGTAGCACATAAAAACTTTGCCAAAACTGCCGTTTTGAACGCCCTCAAAAAAAGCATTTTAGCATCGTTGCCCGAATCTATCAAGAATACCAAACCTCGTTCGGTCATTCAGATTAAGCAATAAGGGGATTTTTTCTTTCTGTTATTGAGTGAGTTGTGAGCGAATTGTAATTGAGTGATTAATTAAATTTATATTTTATTGGTTGAAAAACAATGTCTTGTATCTAAAGCCATTTTAATCTGAAATTTTGAAGCAAAGATGTTTCTCTCTATTTCATCAAAAAAAGCGGTCGAAAATTATTTTTTCGACCGCTTTTTTTGATACTACAGTACTGGAACTCGGCTTGAGACGCAAAGCATTGCGCCTCTACAGCAAGAATACAAAATTTAAAGTAATCACTAAATCACTCATTCGTTCAATCACAAATTTTTATAGCCTCAACCGAGGAAGCAGGATGGCTAAATCAATTTTTGGCGACATATTGCCAGTTGAAACTTATAATAGCTTTAAGACAAAATGAAAAAAATACTGCTTGCCTTGGCATGTTCACTGGTGGGATTGAGTTCAATCAATGCTCAAAAAAATACGAAGCAATTGTTTCCTGATGGCACTCTTATTTCGAGCTGGTTTACGGTTAATAAAAAAGTCTCTTTACCCCAACTCGGAAAAGCTTACGTTATTACCGATTATGGCGTCAAAAACGATAGCACTTTGGTACAAACTGAAGCCATCCAGAAAATTATTGACACAGCAACTGAAAAAGGTGGTGTCATTGTCATTCCTCAAGGTACGTTTTTGAGTGGAGCGCTTTTTTTCAAACCTAAAACCCATTTACACGTAGTAGAAGGCGGTAAATTGAAAGGCTCTGATAACATTGAAGATTATCCCAAATTACCTTCACGTATGGAGGGACAAAGCCTAGATTATTTCACGGCTTTGGTAAATGCTTATCAAGTAGATGGTTTTACAATTTCGGGAAAAGGCACTATTGATGGAAATGGCTTGAAATATTGGCAAGCGTTTTGGCAAAGAAGAAAGGAAAACCCCAATTGTACCAATTTAGAGGTTTCACGCCCTCGTTTGGTTTTTATTTGGAAATCCAATAATGTACAGATTCAAGATGTAAAATTGCATAACTCAGGTTTCTGGACGACTCATTTGTATCAATGTAACAACGTAAAGGTCTTAGATGCGCACATTTTCTCGCCTGAAAAACCTGTAAAAGCACCAAGTACCGATGCGATTGATATAGATGCTTGTACCAATGTTTTGGTAAAAGGTTGTTATTTGTCTGTCAATGACGATGCTATTGCACTAAAAGGTGGCAAAGGTCCTTGGGCAGATAAAGTGCCTAACAATGGTGCCAACAAAAATATCATTATCGAAGATTGTGAGTTTGGCTTTTGTCATTCTGCTCTTACTTGTGGTAGCGAGGCGATTCATAACCGCAATATCATCATGCGCAACTGTTATGTGAATGAAGCAACCAGAGTTTTATGGCTCAAAATGCGTCCTGATACGCCACAATTATATGAGTATATTTTAGTCGAAAATGTCAAAGGTAATTCTCATAGTTTACTGTTTGTAAAACCATGGAAACAGTTTTTTGACTTACAGGGACGTAAAGATGTGCCTCTCTCCTATTCAGATCATGTTACTTTGAGAAACATCGAAGTGAAATGTGATATATTCTACGATGTAGCCGTGTCGGAATACGACAAGCTTTCCAATTTTACTTTTGAAAACTTTAAAGTAGAAAGTAAAAACCCTGCTATCGACAAGTCAGTAGTAAAAGGTTTTACACTGAAAAATGTAGTAGTGAATGGAAGGTCGATTAAGTAATTCCTTCTAGTATCATATAAAAATCCCTTTGTGATGGTTTAAATGCCAAACAAAGGGATTTTTTATATTTACCGATTATCATATTTATAATGGATTCTCAAAAATGTTGATGTTAATTTGCGTGAAATAAATTTTCTACGATAAATCCCAATTTTTATGCTTTACCTATTTTGGGGACTTTTGAATCTAGCTCTTATTGTCCTCTATCTAAGATTACTTTTCTTCTCCCTCCGTAACATCTCGAGGAAAAATGGCATGTTGACAGCCATTGTAGTCTTTATCCTTTTCCCAGGTACAATGAGCCAAGCAGGTACAAAAAAGGCTCCTCCTCAGTATTTTGAGATGGCAAAAGGTCATGATTCCAGCCGAATATTTACAACAGTTTTCTCGGTGGAAGACTACAAACTTTTCAAAAAAGAAGTGATTCTTTACTATGAAAAGCATCAAAAAATCGAAGTCTTAGCTATGCAAGGCATGGAATCAGGGTGGAATACTGGCGTTCATTGGCAACCCACTAGTATCACTGCTTATCAGGATACTAAAAGCCAAAAAGTTAATTACGCTATCTCAGCAAAAGTAGACTGGACGATTCTTTCAATTCCAATTTTTACAACGCAGGAAACGATAAATGGTACATTTCAAGTCAAATAAATCCCAAATCGATTAGAAGAAATAACTTCATTTTTACACATTTTAAAATTTCAAAAACAAATACCTACGAAATATTCGTAGGTATTTGTTTTTTTATACCTTTGTAATAATCAAACTTTAACATAATGGAAAAATTAACACCTTCCGAAGAGGAAGCTATGCTAGTGATTTGGAGTAAAAAAGGCGGATTTGTCAAAGATATATTAGAAGGCCTCACTGGCGAAAAACCTCCCTACACGACACTGGCTTCCACGGTAAAAAACTTGGAGAAAAAAGGATTTGTCAAGGCTGTAAAATACGCCAACGCTTTCCGCTACGAACCTACCATTCCACAAGAAAGCTACAAGCGTGAGCACGTAGGCAATGTAGTATCTGGCTATTTCAAAAATTCGTATAAAGAATTAGTAAGTTTTTTTGCTCAAGAAGAAAAAATAACCCCCGATGATTTACAAGAAATTTTAAATATGATTCAAAACGGTAAATCATAAGTTTTCAATTTCTCAACATGCTTTTTTTCCTCTTTTCACCCTTTGAAATTATTTACAAAAAATATCTACGAAATTTTCGTAGATATTCGATTTCTTCGTATGTTTGTATTGTAAGGCAAACATACACCTGATAATTATGAAAATTTAACAGCTATTCAAAACAGGAAAAGCTTATGAATCAAACGCTTATCATGGTAGTACAAATGCAACTATCATTAGCCTTATTCTATTTGGGTTATCGTTTTTTACTCCGTCCTTTAACTTTTTATACCTACAATCGATGGTATTTTTTGTTAACAACCCTGTACTCATTGATAGCCCCGATTCTGTTACATAATCGTTCGATTGTGCCACAAATCACGGTGCCAGCCAATAATTTGGTGTTGTATTTACCTGTCATTCAAGAAAAACAATTTGATTATTCTTGGTTACAGATTTTTTATGGACTCATTGTCGCAGGGCTTTTATTAAAGGTTGTCTGGTCGGTTTTACAGATACAAAAAATCAAGAAAACAGCATCGGTATATGATTGGGAAAACATTCGTTTTTGGCACAGCGATCAAATAGAAGGTGCATTTTCGTTTTGGAATGACATTTTTTGTAATCTCCAAAAACACGAGATCAAAGACCTTCCTGCCATTTTAACGCATGAAGCAATTCATGTGGAGAAAAAACATACACTAGACGTATTATTATTTGAAATCCTATCAGTGATTTTTTGGTTTAATCCTGCTGTATGGCTTCTCAAACGTGGCGTCAAAGAAAACATTGAGTATCAAACAGACAGTCTGGTCGTAGGCTCTGGGCAAGATAAAAAGCAATACCAAATGCAATTGCTCTATGTAGCCATGGGACAAAATTCTATACCTCTTTCAAATTCATTTAATGTACAAGAACTAAAACACCGTATTTCAATGATGAACAAAAAATCCTCTAGCAGCAAAGATTTGAGAAGGTACTTTTTATTAGCGCCTATCCTACTCACCAGTCTAACGGCCTTTACTGTAACTCAAACAACAAAAGGTTCTGAACAGATCATCGAAAAAACGACAAGTGCTATCGATGACTATTTACAAGAACATGCTCAGGCAGTGAAAGTCGAAAACCTCAAAGCCGAGAAACTGCCTTTAGTCCAATTAAGTGAAGTAGTCGTTGTAGGCATGCCCTACAAAGGTGATTCTGTAAAAACTAAAGAAAAAGGCACCCTAGTTACGATTAAGCTTACAGGAATGGGAAATGCGAAGATTGATTCTTCCACCAAATTCATTGCAGTAAAAGATATGCTTTTGGTAAAAAATGAAGACAACGTTTTCACAGTTATGAATGATTCTACTTCGAGAATCAATATGAGAGCCACTTCGCCTATGAATGCCCCACTCTGCATTGTCAATGGAAAAGAAGTTTCTTATGGGACAGGAGGCTTAAGTGGAATCGACCCTAGTACTATCGAGTCAATCAGCGTTTTGAAGGATAAACATGCCACAGAAGCTTATGGCGAAAAAGGACGCAACGGGGTGATTATTGTCACGCTCAAAAAATAACTTTCTCTAAATCTACACAAGAATCCTTCGACTAAATAGTCGAGGGATTTTTGTTTTTAGGGCTTTGCTATCTCAAAATTAACCGCCAATATTCTTATTTTAGCCTGAATTGAAATACTTCTCAAAAACATAGCGCTGTATAACGTAAAATCGACACCAATTCGGTAATTTGTTTCGTTAAGCCAAATCAAGCTTGTACTTTTGTTTTCATTAAACCTTTTTGTTTTAAAAATCTTACCCCTCGCCTGCGGTCAAGATTTTTGATTTCGCTCATTATTTTTACATGAAAAAACTCCTTTTTTGCTTGCTATTTATGGCCAGTTTTGGTGTAAATGCACAGCTACTCGTCAACAAACCCACTTTTACTCACGATGACACTCTTCGTGGCTCGATTACCAAAGAGCGTATTTGGTGGGACTTAAAACATTATGCTTTGCACGTGAGTGTACAGCCCAAAGACAGTACTTTTAGCGGTTTTAATACTATTACTTATCAAGTATTACAGCCATCACAAGTTTTGCAAGTAGATTTACAACAACCTTTAATCATCAGTAAAATTGTTCAAGATGGGGTAAATCTGAAGTTTAAGAGAGATGGAAACGCCTTTTTTGTGACGCTTCAAAAACCACAGAAGGTAGGTAAAACAGAAAGCCTAACGGTTTATTATCAAGGAAAACCACGAGTAGCTAAACGTGCCCCTTGGGATGGTGGTATATCGTGGAGCAAAGACAAAGACGGCAAATGGTTCATTGCTACTTCGTGTCAGGGACTCGGAGCTTCAGTATGGTGGCCATGTAAAGACCACATGTACGACGAGCCCGACAGTATGAGTATTGCAGTGACAGTTCCGAAAGGGCTAATGGACGTTTCAAACGGTCGTTTGAGAAGTGTAAAGGAAAATAGTGATAATACCACAACCTTTGTTTGGGCGGTTGTAAATCCAATCAACAACTATGGTGTTAATCTTAACATTGCAAACTACTATAGAATTACGGATAAGTATTTTGGAGAAAAAGGACAGCTAGATCTCAATTATTTTGTTCTTCCTGAAAATTATCAGAAAGCCATGACGCATTTCAATCAAGCGAAAGATATGTTGAAGGCTTTTGAATACTGGTTTGGACCATATCCGTTTTATGAAGATAGCTACAAATTAGTGGAAGTTCCTTATTTGGGAATGGAACACCAGAGTTCAGTAACGTATGGAAACGGTTATCAGAATGGCTATCGTGGTCGCGACTTGTCAGGTACTGGTTGGGGGACAAAATGGGATTTTATCATTGTTCATGAATCAGGACATGAGTGGTTTGCCAACAATATTACCTATAAGGATATAGCAGATATGTGGATTCATGAAAGCTTTACCAATTATTCTGAAAATTTGTTTACAGAGTATCATTATGGAAAAGAAGCTGGACACGCATACGTACTAGGAACTCGCAAACTTATCAGTAATGACCGTCCGATTATTGGGGTTTATAATGTCAATCATGAAGGTTCTGGAGATATGTATTACAAAGGTGGTAATATGCTCCACACGATTCGTTACATTATCGATAATGATGAAAAATGGAGAAATATCCTTCGTGGAATGAATCAAGTATTCTATCATAAAACAGTTACTACGGAAGAAATAGAAAACTATATCTCTCAACAAAGTGAGGTAAATTTGAGTAAAGTTTTTGACCAATATCTTAGAACAGTACAAATTCCAACCTTAGAATATAAAGTGTCAGGAAACAAATTAGAGTATCGTTGGACCACTTGTATCGATGGTTTTGATATGCCTGTCAGATTTAAAAAAGCGGATAATACTTATCTAAAAGTAAAGCCAAGTATGCAATGGCAATCTGTAGAAGATAGCAACTTGAGCAATATAAGTGTTGATGAGAATTTTTATATAAACTCTAAAAATCTTAATAAATAGTCAAAAAACTGCGTTTGAGCATATTCAAACGCAGTTTTTTTATTTTACCCTATAAAAAACTCACCTCTGATAATCTTCACCAAAGTGGATATTCCTACATGAGTGTAATAAGTCTTGAGTTAATTCATGTAGATACATATTTTTGTAAATCCGATATTTCCTATCATTACTTATTCTTAATAATTTATCTGACGACGCCTAGATTTGGACAGTTCCACTAACCGTTACGGAATTCTCGAATCTTCATTTTGTACATTCTTGAACTAATTTACATCCTTACCTTTCGGTTCGAGGGAGTACTGCTCTATTCATCCTTTTATTAAATAAACAATGAAAAACATCTTTACTAAAAGCATCCTTGCTTTGGGGTTGATGCTATGCGCTTTTGCGTCTTTTGCTCAAACCAAAATCACAGGTAAAGTAACCGATGCATCCACTAATGAAGTAATGGCAGGCGTTAACATTATGATTAGAGGAAAAGTGACGGGTACCACTACCAACCTTGACGGAACATTTACACTTTACACCCAAGTCCCTCTACCTTTCAAACTTGCGATATCTTTTGTGGGTTACAAAACCCAAGAAATTGTTGTAACCGAACCTCATGCCAAATTAAATATTGCCATGATAGAACAAGTTACTCAAGGAGAAGAAGTAGTAGTATCTGCTGCCCGTGTAGAAGAAAGTGTGATGAAATCGCCCGTAACTATTGAAAAAATTGACATTCGTTCGATTCAATCTAACCCTTCATTCAACTTTTTAGAGAGTTTGAAATACCTCAAAGGAATTGATTATACGACGCAATCTATGTCTTTTACCTCTATCAACGCTCGTGGATTTAATGCCAATGGCAACAACCGCCTCGTACAGCTGGTGGATGGTATGGACAACCAAGCGCCTGGTACCAACTTTTCAGTGGGTACAATTGTAGTTACCTCCGATATTGACTTAGCAAGTGCCGAATTTTTGCCTGGTGCAGCCTCTGCTCTCTATGGTCCTAATGCTCTCAATGGTATTTTGTTGATGAATACGAAAAGTCCTTTTTTGTATAAGGGTCTAAGTGCCAATTTAAAAACAGGGCTTATGCACGAAAGCAATCGTAGTCAGCCTAACAGCTCATTCTATGATTTTAGTATGCGCTGGGCGCAGTCGTTCAATGATAAGTTTGCGATGAAAGTCAACTTCTGGTACATCGGTGTACCAAGAGACTGGGCGGTAAGCAATACCTTGAATATGAACGATGGCTTGACTGGCAAAACTAATCGTATGACAGACCCTAACTACAATGGAGTCAATGTATATGGTGACGAAGTTTCACAGGATTTGCGTGCAATTGCTGACAAAATGGTGGCGGCAAATTTGCTTCCCGCATCTTCAGCATCTTTGATTCCGTATGGCACGATGGTGAGCCGTACAGGTTATAATGAATTGGATTTGGTAAAACCCGAAGCTAAAAATATTCGTACCAGTGTGGCATTACATTATCGTTTGAGTGAAAATATTGAAGCCATTGGACAATTCATGTATGGTAGTGGTACTTCGGTATATATGGGTTCTGACCGTTACTCACTTAATAACTTTGATGGTTTACAAGCAAAATTAGAACTAAAAGGTTCAAACTTCTACTTGCGTGGATATACCACTCAAGAACGTTCAGGAAATACTTTTGCAACGGGTGTATTGGCACAGTTACTCAACGAAAGTTGGGGTGGCGGAAGCACTACTTGGTATCCTACCTACGTGGGTGCTTACCTAAAAGCCTTGCAATCAGGAAGTGTAGGAATCAATGCACACAACGTTGCTCGTGGTATTGCTGATGCTGGTCGTCCAGTACCTGGTTCTGCTGTATTTAATGCCTTAACAACAGACATTAAAAATGTAAATATAGCTGCTACAGACAATGCTTCATATCCTTATGGAGGTGCACACCTTTATGATAAAACCAATATGTATCAGTTGGAGGGTATGTACAACTTCAAAAATGAGATTAAGTTTGCTGAGGTAATTGTAGGAAGTAACTATCGTATGTATGACCTAAATTCTGGAGGTACATTTTATCCTGATAAAGACGGTAAAGGAATTCAGGTAAACGAATGGGGTGCATATTTACAAGCTACAAAATCTTTATTTAACGAGAAGTTGAAAATTGTAGCCTCAAGTCGTTATGACAAAAACCAAAACTTCGAAGGACAGTTTTCTCCGCGTGTGGCAGCAGTAGTATCTCCTTGGAAAGAGCATTCTTTCAGAGTGTCTTATCAAACAGGCTTTAGAATACCAACAATTCAGTCGCAGTATGTCGACATCAAAGCGCCACAAGCGATTGTTATTGGTGGGTTGGGTAACTATGCTACCAAATACGGTTTGAATTCTACGACTAACCCAGCCTATACGATAGCAACAGTAAAAGCATTTGGTACTCAAATTCAGGAAAGGGCTACAGCCTTAGCTCCTAGTATTGCTACAGGCTTGCAAGCAGAAGCTCAAGCTAATCCACAAGCATTTGCTAACAAATATGGTGTAGCAGCATCAGTAGCATCCATTGCTGATTTGACTACTAAATTAGCTACGCAACAAGGTACCCAAGCAGCATTAGCCTCAGGTGTATTAAAACCTTATGAGTTTAAACCGTACAAGCCAGAAATTGTACAATCTTATGAAATTGGATATCGTGGTTTGATTGCGAATGCACTATACATCGATGCCAGCTACTATTACAACCAATTTAAGAATTTCGCTTATCAAGAAACCTTGATGCAATCTACTACAGGTACACCACTTGGTTTACTCAGCGAAGCTACTCGTCAAATTTACTCGATGCCAGCCTCTTCACAAGGAAAAGCAGTAACCGAAGGTTTTGCAGCTGGAGTAGATTATCGTTTGCCAAAAGGTTTCTTAATTGGTGGTAATGTCTCTTATAACTCGTTGAAAGAGTTTGACCAAAATATCATTGACCAAGGAGGAACAGCGGCATTCAATACGCCGAAATTCAAGTATTCTGCTTCAATTGCTAACCGTGAACTTGGCAAATCAGGCATTGGGTTCAACGTAATTTGGCGTTACCAAGATGCCTTTTTGTGGCAGTCGGGTATCGTTGCAGGATATGATTCAAACGCTACTATTGTACCAGCTATTTCTACTTTTGATGCGCAGATTTCGAAGAAGATTTCTAGCTTGAAGTCAATCCTAAAACTAGGAGCTACGAATATTTTAGGAAAATCATATTTCACAGCTTATGGTAATCCAAATGTTGGATCGACTTACTTCTTGTCTTTGACATTCGATGAGTTGACAAAATAAACACTTTTTACAGCTAACACATCTATTCGGGTAAAGGAGAAATCTTTTGCCCGTTTTTTTATTCATTACCTTCGATTTTGAGTATATAATCCTTTCTTGAACCCTATAGATAAAACACTTACTAATCGATAATTCAATCATTCAGCATAAAAAGCTGTTCTCAATGTTAAATTTTTAATGAAAACACTTACCTTATTACAACCTGAATCTTTTGCGTATTCTGATACAGAAAAACCTTCTTCTCTCCTCCCTAATGAAGTTTTAGTAAAAGTCCATAAAATCGGAATTTGTGGGACTGACTATCATGCTTTTTGGGGTAGACAACCCTTTTTTCAATATCCTCGTATTTTGGGACATGAATTGGGCGTCGAGGTTATAGCCATTGGGTCGGAAGTTACAGAAGTGACCGTTGGACAAAAATGTGCCGTAGAACCATATTTGAATTGTGGCGAATGCTGGGCTTGTGAGCGTGATTTGGGCAACTGTTGTGAAAATTTGCAAGTAATGGGCGTACATACCGATGGTGGTATGCGTGAATATATCAAAGTACCTGCTCACAAACTTCATGTTTCTGAAAAATTGAACTATGAGCAGTTGGCATTGGTAGAAACACTTGGTATTGGTGCTCATGCGGTAGAAAGAGCCAATGTGCAATCAAATGACTTGGTGTTGGTAGTTGGCGCAGGTCCTATTGGGCTATCTGTACTCGAATTTGTAAAGCTACGTGGCGCAAAAGTGGCTGTTGTGGATAGAAATACGCAGCGATTAGATTTTTGCTTAGACCACAAAAAAGCTGATGCCAGTATTGTTGCTAATGACCAAACGATAGTACAAATTTTGGAAGTATTTGGTGGAAAAATGCCAACAGTAGTTTTGGATGCTACAGGAAGTCCTGCTTCGATGCACCAGTCCTTCAATTATTTGGCAGCAGGCGGAAGATTAGTTTTTGTTGGATTATATCAAGGTGACTATCAGTTCAATGATCCAAGTTTTCATAAAAGAGAATTGACGATTATGGGTAGTCGCAATAGCAAACCGAACAATTTCAAAGAAATTATTGCTGCCATGGAAACAGGCGAATTATCAGTAGATAGCTGGATTTCACACCGTATTACTTTCGAAGAAGTGGCAGAACAATTACCTAAATTGTACACTGAACCTTCATTAGTGAAAGCGGTAATTTCGTGGGAGTAAAAAAACGATACTTGTATTTGAGCTAAAACAACACCTTTCAGAAATACTATTAATGGGTTTTGCGTAAGTCAAGATATGGCTCTTGCGCAAAGCCCCAAACAACAGTTCCGTCTAATCAATTACCTGAAGACCATCATAAATCGGAAAATACTCATCAGTACTAAGTACAGGCATCTTTTCTACCAAAGATTGCGAAATGATCAGTAAATCGAATGGATCTCCATGAGGTTTTAGACTGCCTTGCTTAGGATAAATTTTGGGTATATCTATAATCTTGGCTATATGCTCTTCTTTTACAGTTAAGATATTTATTCCCAAGTCTTTAATTTTATTTAAGGCATCTTCTATAGAATATTCGATTGGCGAGTTACCTTTTCTAATTTTAACTGCCATTTCATGAAAGCTTGCAATACTTGCCCAAAGAATGGATTTTGAGGATAATATATCCTTTTGAGATTTTGAAAGTCTAGAACTATCATTATTCAGAATAAAAATAATAATGTTTGTATCTAATAGGTAAGCCATTTACTGTTTTTGAAGCTTCTGTAAATTCTGTTGATGTATTTTTTTGAGCCTTTCGGTATTCTTTTTTCTCTCCTCTGGTGTATGAAGTTCATGCTCTTCCAAAAGTCCCTTGTAAGGACTTTTCTTTGAGGATTTATTTTGAGGATTAACCGTCATAACTATTTCGTATTTTTGTACTACAAATATAGCGATATTTTTAAATTTGTCATGACTTTTATGACCTAGCACATATCTGATAACTATATCTTAAATTTGATCATTCCTCACACCGAATAACTTTAGCAATAGCAAATCAGAATTGGCTCAAAAAACACAAGTCCATCAACTATTCAATGCACATTTACTAGATTTCATAATAAACCTTACTCCTAGAGGTGCTTCTAGCGAAAAGCCTCCTCCCTTACCTGGCGATACATCCAGCGTTAGTTCGGTATCCTTCCAAAAAGCCAACTGGTCATTGGTGGTATAAATAGCACATTCACAAACATCTCCTAATTTAATATCCACCTCTCCTAATCGGAATTCTCCTAATTCGTAGCACTGAGGCTGAGTACCATCACAACAACCACCACTGATATGAAACATCAGTCGCCCATGCCGATTCTGCAATTGCCGAACCACATCTTTTGCCAAAGCTGTTATCTTAATTTGATTCATGTTTTCAATTTTGAATTTTGAATGAGTGAATTGTGAATTACAAATTACTCCTAAAGAAGGTATATAGTACCTCTATGCAGTATTTGTTACAACTATTCACAATTCACCATTCACAACTAACTCATTGTTTAAAAGAATCCTAATTTATTTTTGTTGTTTGACAACAAAATGTTTTTAGTTTGACGGTATTGGTTGATTGCCATTTTGTGGGTTTCGCGACCAAACCCCGACTTTTTATAACCTCCAAAAGAAGCATGAGCAGGATATGCATGATAGCAGTTTACCCAAACACGACCTGCTTGAAGCTCTCTTGGCACGGTCAATAACTCGTGTGCATCACGTGTCCAAACACCAGCGCCCAAACCGTATAAACTGTCATTGGCAATCGCAATAGCCTCTTCGACTGTTTTGAAAGTAGCGATAGAAGATACTGGTCCGAAGATTTCTTCTTGGAAAATACGCATCTTGTTATGTCCTTTGAAAAGCGTAGGTTTGATGTAATATCCCTCTGGTAGACCATCAATGTACTGCGAAGCACCACCAGTCAACAACTCAGCACCTTCCTCTTGACCAATTTCGATATAACCTAAGATTTTATCATATTGCTCTTTAGACGCTTGAGCACCCATCATGGTATTTGGATCAAGCGGATGTCCCATTTTGATTTTTTCAACTCTTTCTACAACTCTTTCGATGAACTTCTCATAAATGCTCTCATGAACCAACATACGTGACGGACAAGTACAAACCTCACCTTGATTCAAGGCAAACATAGTTGCACCTTCCAAACACTTGTCAAAGAACTCATCGTCTGCATCCATAATACTTGGGAAGAAAATATTGGCAGACTTCCCTCCCAATTCCATCGTTACAGGAATAATGTTTTCAGAAGCATATTGCAAAATCAAACGACCTGTTGATGTTTCTCCTGTAAAGGCTACTTTTGCTATTCTAGGCGATTGCGCTAAAGGCTTTCCTGCTTCTACTCCAAAACCATTGATTACGTTTACTACGCCAGCAGGAAGAACGTCTTGTAACAATTCCATGAGGACCAATAAACCAACAGGTGTTTGTTCGGCAGGTTTCATAACTACCGTACAACCAGCGGCTAAAGCTGGGCAAAGTTTCCATGCAGCCATCAAAAGTGGGAAGTTCCAAGGAATAATCTGAGCAACTACCCCAATTGGCTCATGAATATGCATTGAAATCGTATCAGCATCCAATTCAGACATTGAGCCCTCATCGGCACGAAGAATACCTGCAAAATAACGGAAGTGGTCTATCGCCAAAGGAATATCAGCCGCCATTGTTTCACGAACGGGCTTTCCGTTATCGATTGTTTCTACTGCTGCCAAGTACTGAAGATTAGCCTCCATTACATCAGCAATTTTCAATAAAATATTACTACGGTAGGCTGCTGAAGAACGAGACCAAGTAGCAAAAGCTTTGTGTGCTGCATCCAAAGCCAACTCCACATCTTCTTTGCTCGAACGTGGCACTTCCGTAAAAGTGCTACCATCTACTGGTGAAGAGTTCTGAAAATATTCACCCTTCACAGGCGCTACCCATTCTCCACCAATAAAGTTTTCATATCTCTCTTTGAATTGTGGACGTGCCACCAAATTGCTCACTTCTACTGTTGTTTCCATGTTGTTAAATTGAGTTAAAAGGATTTCGTGCTGTTTGATGTTTCAAAATTCTCAATTTAATCTCACTTCAATCTTCACTATTGTATCATGTTTCTACAATAAAATATCATATTTAATCTTGACAACTTACTATTTGTTAAATTGTATAGAATAAAGCTGAAATAGGAAATAAAAAAGACCTATTCACAGACAAAAAAGGTATTTTGGTAGTAAATTGTACCATCAAATACAATCTTATCTTGTTTTTGTAAGTTTTATAAACAGTGTGTTAGTCTTCCCAAAAGAGAGCAACTCCTCATTTTGAAGATTGTCAATCCCGATAATTAAAGAGATATTCTGGTCATGGAAAAAAAATTTGCGCCACAAACCCAAGCATTAACCAGTTTGAGACAACTCCAGACGCTAGTAGAGCATCGTTCGACATTCAACTTAAATCATTGTGAGTTGAATATCTTCGAAACGCATCAGCAAAGCGAAAGGGTCAGTCTAAAATTTAATGACTTGGTATTTACCGCTATGCTTCGTGGCAAAAAGGTGATGAATCTTTTTGGAGACAAGCGTTTTGACTACCTGCCAGGCGAATCCGTTATAGTACCTTCCAACGAAGAAATGATTATCGATTTTCCAGAAGCTAGTTTACATACCCCTACTCAATGTATCGCTCTGGCAATTGATGAAGAAAAAATCAAAGAGACCGTAGATTTACTAAATGAAAAATATGCTAAAGTTGAGCAAAACGAACTTTGGGATATTGACCTCAATCGTTTTCATATCAAGAATACCCAAGAGTTAGCCAGCACTATTGACCGCTTGGTATATGTTTCCAAAGAAAATAATGTATCCAAAGACCTGTTTGCCAATTTTGCCCTACAAGAACTATTGCTTCGCCTAATGCAAACGCAAGCCCGTGTGTTGATTTTTGACAATTATATGCAATACATCAATACCAATCGTTTTGCACATGTGGTAAAATACATTCGCGAGAACTTGGCTGAGAATCTCACCATTGAAAAACTCAGCGATATGGCTTGTATGTCAAAAGCGCATTTTTTCCGTAGCTTCAAACGTGAGTTTGGATTAAGTCCTGTCGAATTTATTATTCAAGAAAGAGTAAAGTTGGCCAAAAAGCTACTGGCTGACCCAAGTACTAGCGTAACAGATGCGAGTTACAGGGTGGGCTTTCAAAATGTCAATTATTTTTGTACGATTTTCAAAAAATATGAAGGTACAACACCTACTTATTTTAAGAAAAATCTTCCTATTCTAAAAGCTTCATGAGATTGATTTCATGACAATGTTTCATCGCTACCCTATTCATCAGCACAGATTATTTGTCAAATAATTTGCATTTACGCAAAAGGAGTGAAAAATTCATGCTTTGATTTGCACCAGAATGAAATTGACTGATTCAACTATTCGTTCATAAAATCCTTTCTTGCATGAATTATAACAGAAAACAAGGTGAGTTTCTCTTAGAAACAATTGAAGAGTGGCAAAAGCGAGGAACCATCAACAACGATACCGCCGAAAAACTTAAATCCGAAATACAAATTCGACCTTTTGATTGGATGAAACTAGCCATCTATGCGTTTTGGATTGCCATGATTTGTATCATTATTTCGGTAGCTACTGCACTCAAAGACAATCGTCTTATCGAACTCATCACCGAACTTTTTACTTCCTCTAATACAGCTATTTGTATTGGTTTTATCGGTATCGCAGCGGGGCTGTATGCTTGGGGACTTAATCGTCGCAAAAATCATCCACAAAATCTATTTAGCAACGAAACCATCTTTTTGGGAGGTGTATTGGCAACGGCAGTAGCTGTTGGCTATTTTGGAAAAGTCATCGATAATGGCAGTGGGCACTTTTCTATGCTATTTTTACTTTCTACCTTCATTTATGCAGGTTTGGGGTTCTGGTTTCCATCGACACTAGTCTGGATTTTTGCCGTTTTATCTTTCGGAACATGGTTTGGCACAGAAACAGGCTATGCTTCAGGCTGGGGCGCTTATTTTATTGGGATGAACTATCCAATGCGATTTGTATTGTTTGGTCTAATATTGACCATCGCTAGTTTTTCTATAACGAAAAAATCAAAGTTTGAAGAATTTAAGCATCCTACTTATGTCCTTGGGCTTTTATACCTTTTTATATCGCTTTGGATACTTTCTATTTTTGGCAACTATGGCGATATGGATTCTTGGTATCATGTCAAACAAATCGAATTATTTCACTGGGGAGTCTTATTTGCTGGCGCGGCAATTGTAGCCATTTGGTACGGACTCAAACAAGACGATTATACCTCCCGAAGTTTTGGAATTACTTTTTTGTTTATCAACCTATACACCAAATTCTTTGAATACTTCTGGGACTCTATTCACAAAGCAGTCTTCTTTTTGATTCTTGCTGTATCGTTCTGGTTTTTAGGTCAAAAAGCAGAAAAAATCTGGAATTTAGAGTTTTTAAAAGGAGATAAAAAAGAATAAACAATTGAGCGAGTGAGTGATTATGTAAAAATTTGTATTCTAGCAATGATTGCGTCTTCAGCCAAGTTATATCTAGTATAGTAGCCTCAAAAAAGCGGTCGGAAAATATTTTCCGACCGCTTTTTTGATGAAAACTTATAGAATAATCTCAATCTTAAAATTCGGGATGAATCATGAAAGTTTTCAAGCTTTACGCGAAGCCTACTTTTTCAAAAACGTTGCTGTATATACTTCATTAGAGTTGGTCAAGTAATTGTACACACTTACAGGAGCATGAAACTCGTTAGCTTCAACATAAATATCTGCACCAAAACGTATTTTCTTTCCATCACTTTGGGCAGCATAATTAAAACTTGAGCCCATTCCTCCTCCAGAATTTGCTGTTTTAATCTCTATACTAATCTTAATCGTTGCCGAGCCATTTGACTCTTTCTCTAAATGCAAAGTACCTGAACTACCAGTCACGAGATTTCCTTTGGTATCAACTAATGAAATAAGTTGATAATCTCCCAGCGCTGAGTCAAAATTATTTTTAGTAGTGACAATAGGTTGAATCTGTTCTTCAGATGACTGTTGTTTACAGGAAATTACCATGAAGGGTAATAGCAATAGAAGTGATTTTTTTAGGTAAATATTCATGAGTATAATTTGATGATTGAAAAGTCTACAAAGCTACCCATAAATCCTTAATAGTTAGTACAACAACTAAAAATCTTATCTGTGTATGCGTGCTGGCCTTTGTTATCTCAAACGATTTAATTTCTTAATTTTAAAGGGGGTTTACATGAAAAAACCTCCCCAAAATATGAGAAGGTTTTAAGTACTAATGCAAAATAAAATTGCATTAATACGCTTTAGGCAGTAAGCCGTAGGCATTAGGCAAAAAGCGAAATACTATTTAACTTTTAGTCTACAGCATAAAGCCTAGAGCTTAAGGCGGGTAAAATTATTTTAATTTTGCCCACTAACTTATAATGCTATTATTTTGTAAACACAGCCGTATAAATTCCTGAACCTGTTGGAATTGACGCATATAGCGTTCCTGACTGATAGTAGTGATCGGTACCAAAACTAATTTTCGTTCCAGCAACAGATACCGTGTAAGTGTTCGTAATGTTTACATTTGAGGTAGAAGTTCCGCTCTTCAAGGTCACAGCATACGTAAATCCAGCGGTATTACCATTCTCTCTTTTTACCGTCAAAGTACCTGAGCCCATTACCGCTTGACCAGCAGTATTCGAAATTGAACGAAGCGTGTACGAGCCTATGGCAACATCGAAGTCTACCGTTGGAACGGTGTTGGTATTGTCATCGTCAGAACTACAACCAAAAAGAAGTGCAATTGAGAAAAATAGGGTTAAAAAACTATAAAGCTTTTTCATAATAATTTAAGGGTTCGTTTTAATAATGTTTGTTGTGACAAAGGTACAACTCAAAGAACTTTTTGAGCAACCATTTCGGTCTTTTGCAACAAAAAATCAAAACAACAAGCTATTAATCAATAACTTAACCCCACTGGAAGTTATTTTACGGTTTTCAAAAAATAGGCATAAAACTATTCGTATTAACAAATGTATGAAAGTGCATTTTAATGATAATAAGACTCCAAAGCCATTGCCAAATAAACCAATGGAGCATTCCAATTGATGGCAATTTCGTTAGAGGCATACGAACAATCCGAATCAGAAAAAGACTCATCTGGAACCTTCGAATCATATTTACACTGGTCTTGCTGACCAGGATTTGGACCGCCCGAAAGTAGTCCTGGTACTGGCTCGTCTATACCATCGGCAATAGACGGTCGGTGATGCGGGTGCATAGGATATTTACTCCCATAACCCGTTAACAATGAATATCCAACACCATTTCTTCCTAACAAGTAGTCCATATTTCCCAAAGATGCCTCCAAGTAGTTTTTTTTAGGATTAAGCTGAAATGCTTGTAGTAAAAACATGGCTTGATTAGCCGCATGAGAAGAGCTTCCCCACATAAAATCTTTGGCTGATTTTCCCATCACTGTTCTAAACAATGGCTTATCCAAATCCTTCACCATTTCATCGGCCTGCTGCAAGACGGTATTTTGAATTTGTGCTATTTTATTAGCCGTAAATGAGGGTAAAGTTTTTCGTGCTTTTAACAGAGAAAATGCTCCTAATGGCATCACCGAATTCCACGATTGAATAGGAAGCCAATACACATCAGTACTTGCGATACCTTCCCAATATTGGGATTTTTGCGTGGCTACAAACAACTCTGCTGATGCCCAAAACCATTCGTCTGTATCATTATTATCCTCATATCCACCAGTCGTAATAGCAGGTTTAAACTTTTCGTTATTCTGATTCTGACGATAGAATACTTTAGGATTAGCTTTTGCCCAATTCCATGCACTTTCCGCTGATGTTAAACATCTACTTGATAGTTCAGGGTAATAGGGCTTTAAAATCCTTGAGGCTTGTGCCATTACGGCTGCAAAATCTAGACTCGCAATAGTATTCTTTTGTACTACATATCTTGGCTGAGTAGCCTTGTCAGGCATCACCATTCCATCAAAATTGGCATTCGTTAACTTATGATATACACCCCCATCAGTTGGATCTTGCATCGTTAACATCCATTCCAAATTCACTAGAATTTCATCTAATAAATCAGGAAGATTATTACCACTCTCAGGAATATTCAATTCTAGGTCGTTAGCAACTTTAGGAAAATCCTCCAATGCCGAAAGCAAAGTGTACATGGTTATCCCCGAATTGACAATGTATTTATTGTAATCCCCAGCATCATACCACCCTCTTGGAGAATTGATACGAGTACCTTCAGGACGATTCGTTGAGACGGCGTTGGCATGAACCAATACCGAGGTATCAGGATGCCCTGCTTTTCTTGCCCACTTTCCTGCATATTTCTCAGGCAAATCTTCAGAAACGCGTTGAAAATAATAGCCTTTGATGGAAGCTTTTGCTACGCCACTCAATGCATTATTTCGGATTTCAAAAGGATACGATTCTCCGAGCTTTTCTACTGAAAGTATATAACTCCCATTTTTTTTAAAGTTAGAAAAATCAATTTCCTGTGTGTATTTCTCAGAAAAAGGGCTTTTTACTGCAGCTTTTACTTTCCCTTTATAAACAACCTTATGAGATTCTTTTTCAATAAGCGTAAAGTTTTCATAGTTTTTACCAACCACAAGCGCTTGTTTTGGCGCATTGGGGTAAAAACCAACTTGGTTGAGCCGAATTTGGTCGGCAGGATTTTGAGCTAATAACCCAAACCCTGCCAGTAAAAATCCAGCCAAGTAGCGAAAACTAACTTGATTCATAGTATTAAATAAATTGGATAAATAGTCGGTAACGACCGAAGAATTAAATAGTATTATTTTTCAAGAAAACTCACACAATTCCACTTGACTTTTTGGTTATATGGGTCTTTAAGTAATTGCGTTTTCTTCCCTTTTGTCAACACACTGACTTCTTGCCACTGGCTATCATTTGGCAGATAAACTTTTCCAGTAGCAACACCATTGGTGGCATAACTGACCAGTTTAATCGTTGACCAATCAATTTGTGCGGTAGATTGCGCTAATTTTACCTGTGGAATTACAGCGCCTTCTTTTACCAATATGACAATCGAAAACTCACCACCTTCAATTTTATGCCAACCGCTTTCATAAATTTTATTTGTCTGAAAATCAATCCATTTACCTTTAGGCAAATATACATTTCTCTCATTTGAGCCCGTTTCAAAAATTGGGGCAACTAATAAATCTTGCCCTAGCAGGTATTCATTTTCTATTTGCCACGCTCCAGGGTCTTCTGGAAACTCTACGAATAAGGCACGCATCATAGGTAATCCCTTTTCAGAAGCTACCTTTGCTTGAGCGTAGATATATGGCATCAATTTATATTTTGTTTCTGCTACTTTTCTAAAAGTATTCAAGAATTTCTCACTATAAGCCCAAGGCTCTTTGGGAGGTTGACCATGGCAACGTGAATGTGAAGTAAATAAGCCAAAAGGTGCCCAACGACGATATAAATCTTCTGGTGTTTGGGCGGCAAATCCACCAGCATCATGACTCCAAAAGCTAAATCCCGACAGACCAATCGACAAGCCTCCTCTCAATTGCGCTTCCATACCCATATCCGAAGCTTCGGCATCGCCACCCCAATGCAAAGGATAACGCTGGCTACCAGCCCATGTACTACGAGCCCAAATGATATTGTCACCTGTAATCTGTTTGGTAATATCGGCTACGGTTTTGTTATATCTTAATGGATACAAATTATGTTCATAAAAACCTGTACGACCATTCGAATAAATACCATTCAGTGGCGCTGCCTCGCCAAAGTCAACTTTGATGACTGAGACACCCATTTTTAGCAGATTACCGATTTTATTCTGATACCACTCAATGGTATTTTTATTCGTAAAATCTAATACGGCATCCTCATAAGGCAGATTCCCTTTGGCATTTTTGACACTCAATCCTTTTGAAACTATTTCTGAGAATAATTCATTTTTGGGAACAAAATACGGTAACTGCCACAAGCAAGTTCTAAATCCTTGCTCTTTCAAATCAGCAATCATTTTTACAGGATCCTGAAAACGATTTTTCGAAAACTCATAATCACAACGCCAGTCGGTTTCGAACCAGCCTGTGTCAAAATGTATCACATCCGAAGGAATTCTATAATCTCTTAACTGCTTTGCAACTGTACGACCATCTTGCTCCGAAAAATACGAAATACGGCTCATCCACAAGCCAAACGACCATAACGGTGGCATGGAAGCCTTACCTGTAATGTTGGTATATTCGTCCAAAACATCTTTAGGTTCACCCAAAAAGACAAACAAATCCAAGCTTTCATCTCCAATTAATAAAGCGTTTGAAGCTCCAAATGTCGCCCCAAAATCACAAGTAATTGGCGATGAAGTATGCATAAACATTCCGTATCCACGACTACTCATAAAAAAAGGAATAGGCTTATACATCCCGTTGGTTTCTACGCCGTTAGGGTCGGTGGTATAAAGGTTTACTTTTTGCCCGTATTTATTTAATCGGGTGAATGACTCGCCACAACCAAAGATTTTTTCGTCAGGTGACAGTGTAAATACTGCTGCAACACTTCTTGAATAGTCGGCAGCTCGGCGAACAAAAGAAAAAGGTAATGAGGGCGTAAAAGAAGTTTTTCCATCTACCTGATGGCGTGTCTTGGTAAGTAGTTTGCCATTGGCGTCATGGATTTCTATTGCCCAAGGATTTTCGGTAATCACAACAGTACCAAATGCACTTTTATATTGATGTCCATTCTTGATTTTTGAATAAACCCATGAAGCATCTTTGTTTGGTTCTTTGACCAACATCAATGATGGCTCAGTTGACGGTGCTACATAACCTGTTTGGGCTTTGATGCGAATTGTTTTGGGCGAAACAAACTCAATACTAAATGGAAGTACTGGGTCGGCAGGGTATTCAATACCTGGGAACTCATTGCCTGAGACCTTATGAATACCCGCCATTGTATTGTTAAATGCGTGCTGAGGATAGTACTGGTTTCGTCTCCATTTCAACTGTCCTTGTCCAGTAGTTGGGTTAAAACCTGCCAAACTATCCGCTAAAAAATAAGTATTGGTAAAATCTCTAAAATCACGACTTAGATCAAATGGTTCGTTTTGTAAGGCTGGTCCACTTTGAGCCAGTGTCATGGTGACAGAGGAAAGTAATGATAATAGCACCAAAACTTTTTTTGTAAATTCCTGCATATTTATTCCGTAATCCATTGATTAATAACAAATAAGAGATTTTACTTTAGGCATAGATACATATCCTATGCCCAAAAGTAAAATGCAGCTCCCAATTCAATTTTCAATATATATTTATGTGTTTTTTGGATACAACTTGTTGTGTAGACTTGAGATGTCTTTCTTTAATACAAATTTCTATTTTTTTTATCTTATAAAACTCAGGGTTAATCCCTAAAAACAAAACTCAGGGAAAACCCTGAGTTTTGTTTTTAGCATTCCAGCTTCTCTTAATCATATCAATTATTCTCATCTACTTCTATATTGATGGAAGTACCAAACTGTTCATCACTTTCAATAGATAGAGTTCCTTGTAAGTAATCTAATCTGGAACGAATATTTTGCCACCCTCGCACAGACTTTTGCGCTATGTTGGTATCAAAACCCTTTCCATTATCTTCGACAGTCAAATGAATATGGTTTTCTTGAAAACTTAATTGGATAAGCACCTCCGAAGCTTCGGCATATTTCAAGGCATTTGCCAATAATTCCTGAACAATTCGATAAAGCATCAAGGTTTTTTCTTTTCCAAAATCAAAACTTTGTCCATAAACTTGAAATATGATTTCCGTTTCCTCGGAATGGTTTTTACTCACCAAATCTTCAATGGCAGCTATCAACCCAAAGTTTTGAAGATTTGAGGGCTGCAAATTACCTGAGATATTCCGCACCTCTTTACAGGCATCATCGAGCAAATGTTGTAGCTGGACATTGTTCCAAAAAGGCGCATCCATCATCATTTTGATTCTTGATAGCAAAGTCCCTACCCCATCGTGCAAATCCTGAGAAATCCGAAGTCGCTCTTGTTCTTGTCCATTAATCAACGCTTGCAAGGTATCTATTTGTGCAGTTTTGAACACCTTGTCTGCTTGGAGTTTGGCAACCTTTTGTTTCGAAAAATAGACATATAAAAGTATGACCAGTAACAAAAAAGCCACCAGAATAGTCAAGAGATAAATCCGTTGTGAAGCTTTCAGGGAAACTAGTTCAGCTTCAGCCAAGCGCTTTTCGAGGGCAATTTTTGAGATTTTCTCTTGTTGTTCTTCCAATAATTGATACTCTCGATATTGTCGAACCTCCACTTCTAGCTTCGAACTTTCTAGTAATTGAAAAGTCTGATATGCTAAAGAAGTGTATTGAAAAGCCTTATTAAACAGCTTTTCATTTTCATAAACCAACCCTAATTCTTCATATATTGCCTTGCGAAGCAAAAGCATACTAAAGTATTTTTCGGTGATTGTTTGTGCTATATTTAACGATTGAATTGCCTCCTCATTCTGTCCTAACTTTCGATAAGCCGCCCCCAAATAGAAATAAGATACAGCCTCTAACCATGCCACCTTGATATTTTGAGCAATAGATAAACTCAAACGAGCCTTCTGAATAGCTTCATGATAATACCCATTTCGCCTGTACCAATCTGCCCAAGCAGCAGCATTTCTTCCTTTTGATATAGCGGATTGGGGTAACTCATCGGCACGGACTAGAAACTGTTTTGCTTTCTGCATTTCTTTCTGACGAATAGCCAGATTGGCAAGATTTATCAAATGTCCAATTTCCATATCTGGTCGATGAATCTTACGAAAATATTGTACCGCACTCGACAGATATTCGTTGGCATAACTGGCAAAAATTGGACGATCCATAAAGTAGGTTCCCAACGAGCCTTTTACTTCATAGTAATGTAAAGAATCACCCAAGACTCGGAAATAATCCATACTTTTGCGATAACTCTCAATGGGAGATTCGTCGGGCAAATTCCATCGCTCTTGACTTTTGGCTTTAGTCAAATACGTCATGGCTAATCCCTTAATATTATTTTTTTCATGAAATTCCTTGAGGTATCGCTCCAAGGTGGATTTTTCATAAAGTGAATCAGGGTGAGGTAATTGCTGAGCCCTTAGTTGATTCAGGACAAATATTCCCACACTAAAAAGTATATATCGCAAATAGCTTTTCATAGTAACCAGATTTTTGACAAAAAAACAGATGATTCGTGTAATATTGGTCGATGACCACAAAATTTTTACAGAAGGCCTCGCGCATATACTCGGATTAGAGTCGGATATAAGCGTCATTGGGCAGTGCCAATCCGCCAAAGAACTTTTTGAAATAATGAATCCCACTGAAAATGTAGTGGTATTACTTGACATCAATTTGGGTAATGAAAGTGGATTGGATATATGTAAAAATATCTCCGAACACTATCCTCTGGCCAAAGTAATAGCCGTTTCGATGTACCAAGAGGAAAGTTTTATTACCAAAATGTTGAAAAATGGTGCATCAGGGTATCTATTAAAAAATACTGGACGAGAAGAGTTTTTAGAGGCTATTAGAGCAGTTAGTGAAGGGAAAAATTATCAAAGCGCTGCCGTAACAGAAATTATCATGAATGGCTTGAGTCGTCAAAAAAATCAAGAGCGGAATCTACACGAATTGAAGTTTACCAGAAGAGAAAAAGAGATTTTGGAACTGATTGCCAAAGGACAAACGACCAAATCAATTGCCAATACGCTTTGTATTAGCGAAAAAACAGTAGAAACACATCGCAGTAATTTACTAGCTAAATTCGATGTTAAAAATATGGTGAGTTTACTAAAACTTGCACTGGAATATGGATATGTAAAGTAGGTTTTGGGCTTAAGAAAAGCCTAATTCTTCCAACATGAATCATCACGAATTTAGCAAGTGAGTGATTATGTAAAAATTTATATTCCATCAGTAGAGACGCAATGATTGCGTCTTAAGCCAAGTCATATTTAGCGTAGTAGCATCAAAAAAGGGGTCGAAAAATATTTTTCGACCCTTTTTTGATAAAAACTTGGAAAATAATCCCAATCCTAAAAATTCGGGATGACTCATGTTTGATACTATATTTCAACATGACACCTCTTTAGACTCAAAACATTACGTCTCTACAAATGAAATTCATTTTAGAAATAATCACTCATGAGCTCAATCTCTAATCACACTTTGTGCTTTTACCTCTGTTCACTTTGCCACTTATGCTCTAGCTATTTCCTTTGAAATTACGAATATTATAAGTGAAAGTTAGCATAAAATACTGCGTCAAAACGTTTGAGCGAACGTCAGCGATATAAGTATCTGTTACCGTACGAGTAATGCTATTATTTTTCTTCAAGACATCAAATACTGTGATTTTGGCTTCTGCACGCTGATTTTTCAAGAATTTCTTCCCTGCGGACATATTCCACAAAATAAACTGTTGGTTGAAAGAATCAGACAAACCATTGTATCGGTAGTAGCTCAAATCAGATTGGAATACAAATCCTTTTCCAAAAATCAAATTTAATCTACCCGTTCCAGTATGTACATAATACTTAGTATTCAACTGTGGCTGTAAAGTATTATCTACTTGATTGTAACCCAAATTATAAGTCAAGTTAAAGTCGATATTGGTACTAATATTACTCGCAAAAGTAATTCCTTGGTTAAAATTATACTGGTTACTGTTGTTCAACTGGTTGTTGATTTTACCTGGCAATTTCGAATAGTTATAACTCGACGTAAGGTTGACATTGGTTTTGATAAAGGATAATGGGAAACCAATAACCATAAACGAACGCATATTCAATGAATTGTCAAAATTGATAGGACGAGTCAACTGAGCACCTTTTCTCAAAGTCACACCTCTATCAATAATCATATCCTGTTGAGCAATAGTTACCTCATTTCCAATTGGATTTTTGGTATAACCAAAATTACCCAACAACATAAATGTCAACGCTTTAGCTGGTATATTATAAGTATATCTAGCATTTAGGTTATGACTATACTCTTGTGCCAAATTGGGATTACCACTGGTCAAAAACAAAGGGTTAGTATTGTCTAATACATTTTGTAACTGCGTGATACTTGGTGCATTAGTCGAAGTACGATAGTTAAAACGGATACGGCTATCTTGCGTAAATCTATAATCCCATTGCAAATACGGCAAAACATTTTGGAAACTAGTTTCTACTTGTGTAGTTCTAGGAAACAACTGCTGACCCGAAAGTTCAGCTGATTGATAGTTTGCACCCAAGTTTAAGTTACCATTTTTCATGCGCAAGTTGTAGCCCAAGCCTGCACGATGCGTAAGATAGTCATTGTCAAACTTGTTTGACAACAAGGAGTCTAACACCGAATATTCATTAGAGGTTGGGTTAAACTTATTAGTTACCTTATCACTCTTATTATTATTGAACGACACGTTGTAGGTTCCTTGTAATAACCCTTTTCCGATAGGTTCTGTATAAACTAAGTTAGCGGACAAGGTATAACCTTTAGTATCAGTTACAGAAATCTGTCTAGTAGCTGAGCTTGTATTACTTGTAAAATACTGGTTGTTTGAGACTAAATTGCTATTAGCATCCCTATCGTTCAAGGCTGTACTCAAATTCAAGGATACAGAACGACCACGTTTGGCAAAGCTATGACGATACAAGATATCATTATTGAAGGTATAACCTGTACGCTTAGTGGTAGTATTATTGGCTGTCTGATTGAGTTTCTGATTATTGGCATCCGTCGTCAAACCGTCCACTACACTCGTAGAATTATTATTTTGCAGGTTTAATCTTGGCGTAAAAATGATAGTATTTTTTGGGTCAATAGTATATTCCAAACGAAGATTCAAACGGTGGTTATAATTATTACTGGAGCTATTTGATTGTTCGTCATAATACTGATTGGCAGCCTGACTCAAGAAATAAGTACGATACGTTGATTGAGCGTTATTATTATTACTATTATTGAAGAAATAACTTCCTTTTATCGCTAATTTTTTACCCCAGTTATCGGTATAGTTTACGCCAAATGAATTGGTCGTATTGATACCCGTTTGTTGTCCAACCAGAAAATTATCCGATGAACTTCCAAAGTTGCCACCACCACGGTTTCCGCCACCGCCACCACGGTTTCCACCTCCACCACCGCCGCTGCTACTTATTCCCAAAAGGTCTTGACTCGAAAAGTTTTGCTGATTGATATTGTTGCTCATTCCAACAATAGACCATCTTTTTTCACCATTAAATAAGTTGATATTTCCCCCTGCAGAATAATTATCATTTGTCCCTAATCCAGCATAAATTTTCCCAAACTGACCATTACGTCTATTGGGATTGGTTACAATATTGATAGTTTTGGTTGTATTTCCATCATTGAATCCTGTTAACTGAGATTGATCACTTAGGCGATCCATGATTTCAATTTTGTCAATTAATTCGGCTGGCAAGTTTTTCAAGGCAATATTGGGATCGTCACCAAAAAATGGTTTCCCATCTACGAGCACCTGAGCGACATTTTCACCTTGTGCTTTAATCTGACCATTCTCAACAGTAATTCCGGGCATTTTTTTAATCAGTTCATCCGCATTGGCGTCTGGTGCTGTTTTAAATGCATTGGCATTGTACTGTAAGGTATCGCCTTTTTGTACCATTGTCGCAGCTTTTCCTTTTACGACAACTTCATTGAGTTCGTTGGTACTTTCTTGGAGCACAATATCTCCAAGGTTATTAAATTCCTTCGAAATAGTAACACTTTTGGTTAGTTCTTTGTAACCGACAATAGTTGCTTTAAGTTGGTATGTGGTATTTAGAGGAATGCGGTTAATAATAAATCGGCCGTTCACATCGGAAGGACCAAAATGCTTATCTTTTGCATCATTAGGATTAGTCAACACTACGTTTACACCAATCAGGGCTTCGCCTTTGGCATCTACAAATTTTCCAGTAAGTCGACTCGTTTGTGCCCAAGCTCCAAAACTAACGAGAATTAGTAGAGCGGTTCGGAAATAGGTTTTCATAAATTTATTTTAGATAAAGATGAAATTATATCTTTTCGGATTTTTGTTGCTTAGACTATGCAAGAAGTGCTTTTGTTTAGTGCAAGAAAGAGGAAGAAAGCCTCAAAAAGGCGCCTTGTAGACCAATGAATTTTATATATAGACCAATCTTTTTTTTGTGTAGATATAAATAAAGGTTCAATTAGTGCAATTTGGTCTATTGTTAGTAAAAAATGATTTTGACTACTAAAATCGGGTTGTTTGACAGAAGCAGAATCGTATACTTTTTCAAGTCTTGAAATCAAGTATGGTATTGCACGATATCTATGATGTAATTATGACAAGGTTAAAATAAAAAACGTTTAGATATTTTGAAAGTTAAGACAATAATTTGATGCAGACAAAATAATAATTGATAAAAATACTGAAATATACAATAACTCATTATCAAGATGAATTAAAGTTCATTGTATCAGATATTTACTATTGCGATAGATGATATTTGTTATTTTTTTGTACTTTATCAATTTATGTATTTTTTTACAAATAATATATTTAGTCCTCAGCATTTACTCATTATCATTGGTTTAATGCTGAAAATAGCATATTTCTACGTTAGAATAATATTATCTCCCAATATCCTCCAACACATTTCTTCAAGTAAATTTACCACTCCCTCATTTCCGCTAATATTCCAAGGTCATGCATTGGATTTTAACGTTTTTTTTCGGAATTTGGTCAACAGAAAATTCTTTATAGTCGTTCCACCCTCATTATCTACTTAAAAACCGCCCTAAAACCACATTAACAAATACCAATGGGCTTTGTTAAATTATAACACATTTCTTGCTATATCCTTGAATTTATAAGACCAAGAAATCCTTGTCGGCTTGGTTCTATATTTAACACACAATATTATATTTTAGTGGTATGTTTGAAGAATCTATTAACCCTTTAATCCTAATCGTTATCTTGTACGCTGTCGTACAATTTTCGATCTTAATCTACTTCTTTTTTCGAAAATCAAGTAGTAGAAAATGTCCAAGTTGTGGAAATCCTTATGGTACCCGTACCAAAAGAGGCGTGTTTTTGAAAACATTTTTGTTTTTTATACCTGATCTCAAGTATTATACTTGTTTGAACTGCGGAACTAAATATTTCTCTACATCAATTGAGAAAAAAGAGATATTGACTGACAAAGTATAAGTTGGCTATTGAATGTAGCTGTTTGAAGAAACAGGCGGACTAGTTTTCTTAACTAAATAAAATTTTCAATGGGATTTTACTTTAACACTACAAATTGGTGTTAAAAGTAACATCTACAGTAAAGTATTTTCTCATAAAAAATGCCGCTAGCATAATTGCTAACGGCATTTTTTATAGGCATTTTCCTAATATATGGTCTTTGATGGAATCCTCTTAATCAATATATACCCTATCAAAAACAACACCGACAGCACCAATACGCTTATGCGCATACTTCCTGTAAGTTGATTGACTAAACCGAACATAAAAGTTCCAATAACAGTCGAAAGGCGATCGCACACATCATAAAAACTGAAATAGGATGCAGTGTCATGGGTATTTTCAGGAATCAACTTGGCATACGTTGAACGCGACAAGGACTGAATCCCTCCCATCACAAACCCGATGCCTGTAGCTAACAAAAAGAATTGGTTTTTGGTATAAACAAAATATGCTGCAATACAAATCACAATCCAAATAACCACAATCCAAGAAATAGAAGCTGTATTCCCAATTTTTTTAGAAATTTTGGCAAACAAATAGGCTCCAGGAATTGCGACCAATTGAATCAACAAAATCGTGATAATTAAGGCATCGTCGGGCAAATGTAACTCTTCACTTCCAAACAAGGCTCCTAAATACATCACCGTTTGCGCAGCCATATTATAGAAAAAGAAAGCCAGCAAGAATTTTTTAGTGAACTCCAACCCTTGCAATTCATGGAATACTTTTTTGAGCTCTCTAAAACCATTAAAAATCCAACCTCCTTCTTTCTTCTTTTCCTTTTTGGTTTCTGGCAAAATAGCAAGAGGTATTTGCGCAAATACAATCCACCAAATACCTACAGATAGAAACGAAATACGAGAAGCCTGTCCGCTTGTGATACCGCCATACCATTCTGGTTTTAACACCATGGTTAGGTTTTGCAGTAGTAAAATCACACTCCCGATATACCCCAAACTAAATCCTTTGGCACTTAAGTTATCGAACCTATCTTCGGTAGCAATTTCGGGCAAATAGGAATTATAAAATACGATACTTCCCCCCCAGCCTACGATTGAAAACAAAAAGGCAAAGGTTCCCAAATAGTAGCGTCCTTCTTCAAAAAAATATAACAACATACAACTCAGCGAGCCTAAATAGCAATAAAGCTTCAAAAAGGCCTTTTTCTTTCCTGTATAATCTGAAATGGCTGAAGTAAAAGGCACAGAAAATGCCAATAATAAAAAGCCAATCGACACCGCATACGAATACACAACGGTATTTTCGAGTTGCATACCCAAAAAGTCTAACTTGGTACTTTTACTAGGCATCATTACGGCTGCTGCAGGAAAATAAATAGGAAAAATCGCAGAGGTAATTGTCAATGAATGTACCGAGTTTGCCCAGTCATACATTGCCCAAGCATTCAATACTTTAGGATTATTTTTTTGCATAAAAAGAGAGATAAGTTAATGAATTTGTTGCGAGTAGCGTTTGGCTGTCAGCTTTTGGATTATGAAAATACCGTATCGATAGCTGATCGGTCACAGCTAATGGGCATATTCATAGATCCTACACTCATAAGGTTGTAATTCAAATGTATTGCTTTCGTATTGCGATTCATTTGGATAATTACTCAGGAGTAAATTTAGAACAGAAGCCTTACATTTTACTGAAAAACTTTGTGTTTTATTTGTCCAGTTATTGAGTACAAGATACGTAAAATCCTTTCCAATTCTTTTATAGGCAAAAATCTTATTACAATTTGGTCGTAAATCATTATAATCTCCATACACCAAGTCAGGATGTTCTTTGCGTATATGGATTAATGTTTTGTAAAAACTTAAAATTGAATCCGAATGAATTTCCTGTGAGGCAACATTGATACGAGTATTACTTGGATTAATTTTTAGCCATGAAGCTGCACTTTCTGTAAACCCTGCCATTTCGGTATTATCCCAGGGCATGGGCGTGCGAGCATGGTCAACCGAGATTTGGTTACAAACTCTCAAAAACATCTGCTCGTCTATCCCCATTTTTTTGATAACAGATTCGTAGATTTCACTTACTTTTTCATCTCTAAATTCTTCAATCGCGTTGAAGGCACAATTACTCATGCCAAGTTCGTCGCCTTGATAAATAAGCGGTGTTCCTTTGAGCGTCAGTAAAATCATTCCTAGCATTTTGGCGGACTCACTTTCAAATTTGGAGGTATTGCCAAATCTTGACAAAACTCTAGGAGTATCATGATCGCCCCAATACACACAATTCCAGTCATCTTTAGCCTGTTCTCTTTTTCTAAAAATACGTTTCAATTCCGACAGTTTTAACTCTGTCGGAGGGTTAAGAAAGTTAGAACTTTCACGCAATATCAAATGCTCCGTTTGGAAACTTATTGGCAAATCTGCCCTTGACGAAATTACTTTTAGTCCTCGATTATTGGCCTCTTTTACCAATTGTTCGAAGGAGCTATCTTGATGAGAAAGATGGGACGAAAACGGACGAAAACAAATAGCATCAATACCAAGGGATTGGAGATAATCTAATTTTGAGATAATTCCTTGCCAATCTCCAATGCCATCATTATCTGAATCTTTAAAACTTTGGGGATAAATTTGATATATAACTGCTTCTTTCCACCACTCTCTCTCTGAATTAATACGGCTCATGTTTTTATAAATACTTAAAATTTTATGTGGCGAAATTAGCTAAAACAGAATATTTTGTAATTGTTTTTATCTGTAAGGCAATATTTTGTATCTCAACGGCAAAAGTTATTTTAGGTGATTTTCTGCCTATATTTCCATTAGTTTTGAATACTGTACACAAACCTAGAAATATCGAGATTTCATAAAATAAGCTCTACATTTACAGAAAAATCATTTTATAAACAATTTTCAAAATTATATGTCTTTACAAAACCAAACTATCCTAATCACGGGTGCCAGCCGTGGCATAGGCAAAGCTTTGGCAATTACTTTAGCCAAAGATGGTGCAAACCTGAGTTTAGTTGCACGCAATCAACAAGAATTATTAGCAGTAAAACAAGAGGCTGAATCATTAGGTGCTCAAGTAGCGATTTTCGCAGGGAGTGTTTCAGACGAAGATTTTGTCAAAAGTGTAGTTGCTGAAACATCTGAAAAATTTGGTAAAATTGATGCTTTGGTCAACAATGCAGGATTTGGAGTATTCAAACAAGCAACCGAAATAAGCACTTCAGAATGGGATTCTATTTTTGAAACGAATGTAAAAGGGACATTTTTGTTCTGTCGTGAAACCGTGCCTTTGATGAAAAATGCAGGAAAAGGACATATCATCAATATCGCCTCGGATGTTGCCAAACGAGTGTTTGATGGAGGATCCTTGTATTGTGCTTCCAAATATGCCCAAGATGCTTTTTCGATGGCATTGAGAAAAGAAATAAGAAAGGATAAAATCAAAGTTTCTGTGGTGTATTCTGGGGTAGTAGACACACATTTCCACAAAAGAGAAGAAGGAGATCCTTATCAAGCCAAATACCTTTCGTCAAAAGATATGGCAAATACTATCTATTTTATTCTGGCAGCACCCGAACATGTGGTGATTGATGAATTAATGATTCATCCTATTTCGCAGGAATATTAGTATTTGGATAAACATGGGCCATCCCGAATATTCAGATTGGGGTTATTCTCTAAGTTTTCATCAAAAAAGCGGTCGAACAATATTTTCCGACCGCTTTTTTGATGAAATTCTGACAGATTTTAATCAGCTTAAGACGCAATCATTGCGTCTCTACTGCCAGAATACAAATTTTAAATTAATCACTCATTCAATGGCTCAATCACTAAATTAGGGATGACTCATGTAAATTATTCTTGGATACAAATGTCTTAGCTCAAGTCATAAAGCCTAAGGCAAATATTTTCTATTCCAATCCTAAAATCACTGCCCAAGCATCTCGAATTTTGTTTTGGTCGAGAAGCGTCTTAGCTAAAGTCAAACTAGGTTTTGCTTCAAGATTTAAAAGATAGGTTTTGCTATCCTCTTCAGACGGGAGATTACTCTCGTTTCCTAATTTACCTAAATCATTACCGTCAAAAAGTTCTGAATTTTTAACAAACTCAGGAATACTATCCACGCCAACTCCTAAATGCACATTAGGCTTTGGCACTTCAAACATCACTTCAGGCGTGATGCGAGCGTACCAATCTGCTCCCATACGAGCAACCCAGTCGGTCTTAAGCTGGTCAATTTTTCCATGCTCATCCAATAGATTTTCTGCTATATGAGCCATCACTATTTCACAAATAGCAATGTTTGAGGTCCAATAAGATTTTATTTCTAATATCTTACATTCAAACTGAACTGGCGCTTCTTTGACTCTTGGAGGCTTTACTAAAACAGATGCTTGTTCGGTAAAACCAGCCTTCACAAACTCGTTGGTTCCTTTGGGAAACTCACAGCTTGACAAGGACATTTGCTGCACCATGGCATAATCCACCAAATTGATTACGACTTCTGGAAAAGCCTCAATATTTTCGGTTGTATTCTTCTTCGAATTGTCACGACCTCTATTATTGGGAGAAAAAACCAATAAGGGTGGGTCGATACCTACGATATTAAAAAAACTAAAAGGGCTTAAATTGACATTTCCATCGGCATCGACCGTAGAGGCAAAAGCGATTGGTCGAGGAGCAATGGATGTAGTCATATACGAGTAAAATACTCGCGCCGCCATATCTTTAGGGTTGAGAGATAGCATAAGTATGAATGCTGAATTTTGAGTCGTGAATTATGAATATTTTCGAATTTATCAGGCTTTAAACCAATATTTTCTAATGAAAGAACAGCAATGGCGATGTTAAAAGTTTTATTTAGCAGGTAAAACTTTATTGTGCAAATTTCCAAACCCCACTCGTATCCCATTTTTTTCGGCCCAGCCTTTGATCACTACCGAATCGTAATCTTGTAAAAATATACGACTGTCACCATTGGTTAATGTTAATGCTTTTTTACCATTTTCTGTAATTTCTAATAAACAACCATAACTTCCCAATTCTGGACCAGAGATAGTGCCCGACGCCAGCAAGTCTCCTGTGTTGAGATTACAGCCATTGACGGTATGATGCGCTATTTGTTGCGCCACATTCCAATACATGTGTTTAAAATTAGTTTGTGTCACAACAGTAGGTTGAGCATCTTCTGGTTTTATTTCAACAGATAAATGAATATCAAAATTTCGCTCACCACTTGTCTTCAAATAATCTAATACTGCTGGATCTTGTACAGGGCTTTCAACTCTAAAATACTGCAAAGCTTCAAGGGTAACCACCCAAGGAGAAATTGCAGAAAAAAAGTTTTTCCCTAAAAATGGGCCTAGTGGCTGGTATTCCCAACGTTGTATATCACGGGCAGACCAATCATTGAAAAGTACAAAACCAAAGATATGTTCTTCAGCATTTTTTGCAGTAATTCTTTCTCCTAGTTCTGACGGTTTCCCGATGATAGTAGCCATTTCCAACTCAAAATCTAATGCTTGAGTTGGACTAAATTTGGGAATAGGATTATCTGGCGTGCTGAGTTCTTTATCGATAATTTGACCGCAAGGACGATAAAAATCCATACCCGATAACTGAATTGAAGAGGCTCGACCATGGTAACCTACGGGCAAATGTCTCCAATTGGGAAATAGCGCTTTGGCAGGGTCTCTGAATAATTTCCCAGCATTTTGGGCATGCTCCAAACTAGAGTAAAAATCGGTATAATCACCTATCAGAAAAGGAAAATGCATGGTCGCATCCACTTGCAGTGTGAGTCCCTCCTCCTCTATCGCCTCTCTTTCTGTAGTAGCTTGTGACAGCAAAAACTGTAGTCTTCCTCGAAGCTCTCTTACCGCCTCATTACCCAATGCCATAAACGAATTCAGGACAGGCTCTTGAAGTGTTTCGAGTTCAAAACTCAACCCATCTAAAGCACCCTCGGATACCAAAAAATGTAAATCAAGGATATATTCACCTATGGCTACTCCAATTCTTGGAAAAGGCGTGTTTTGTGTTGAAAAGACCCCAAAAGGTAAATTATGAATACTAAAATCTGAATCGGCAGGTATATCTAGCCAAGTTGGAATGGTTTGCATCATTAGTTTGGATGAAATTAAGAGGTCAGTAAAATAGGAAAAGGCAGTTCAACATTTGTGCGCAAATACTCTACAGAGATTACGCACAAACATAACTACCTGAAAGTCAAAAGAATTGAAGAGAATTCCAAATCTTCTGAACAGAACATTTTACTTAAACCGCAAACCACCATGAAAAAAGGGTTTACTGATAACGATTGGGCTTGTAGGAGATGTTTCTCGATAATTAACCAGTTATGTTGTTATAAATAGAATCAAGGATACGAACAAAAGTTTGATAGTCATTTTCAGACAAATCGCCCCAACCTTTGCGCCTGACTTCGGCTACGATTGGAAAAGCATCATGAAATTTCTTTTCGCCATCTGCTGTCAAACTAATGTTGAATCGCCGCCTGTCATTTTCTGCCATAGAACGCTCTGCTAAGCCTTTTTTTACTAGAAGGTCAATAATTCTAGTAACAGTAGGGGCATCTTTTACCGTCATTTCGGCTAATTCGTTTTGGCTAATGCCATTCTTTTGACTTCTATAAATATGGTCCAACAAAACCCATTGGTCAACCGTAATATCAAGCTGGGCATCGTCTAGTTTTTTCTGTAGACTCTGCCGTATTTTTTTCATGGTGGTATCTATTTTGAAGAAATACGCACGTGAGTCACTTGGATTGGTAGTCATATCAGAAAAAGGTATATATGAGTATTGAGATAGTTTGTTATGTGCAACAGTTGTATTTGTTAAAACAACTGTTAGTGTTCAAATATAATAGAAAATCTCAATAACCTACCAACGCTTTTCTAATAAACCACCAATCTATTGATTAAAGGGTACCTCTCAATGCTTGTTCTCTTTCAATTGCTTCAAAAAGTGCTTTAAAATTTCCTTTTCCGAAGGATTTGGCACCTTTTCTTTGGATAATTTCAAAAAACACCGTAGGTCTTGAAACTACGGGCTTCGTGAAAATTTGTAACAAATAGCCTTCTTCATCTCTATCTACCAAGATATTAAGGGTACGAAGCGACTCAATTTCTTCGTCTATTTGCCCAACTCTTTCGAGTAAAGAATCATAGTAATTTGAAGGGACTTGTAGAAACTCTACGCCTCTTGCCATCATTCCTTGTACCGTTTCAAGGATATTATCGGTTGCCACAGCGATATGCTGCACACCAGAGCCTCCGTAAAAATCAAGATATTCTTCTACTTGTGATTTTTTCTTTCCTTCGGCGGGTTCATTAATCGGGAATTTGATTCTACCATTACCATTCGACATTACTTTGCTCATCAAAGCCGTATATTCTGTCGAAATATCTTTATCGTCAAAAGACACCATTTGAGAAAAGCCCATTACTTTTTCGTAAAAAGCAGTCCAAGTATTCATTTCGTTCCAGCCCACATTGCCAACCATGTGATCTACATATTTCAAACCTAAGTCTGATGGTTGATAGCTCGGGTTCCAAGCAACAAAGTTCGGCAAGAAAATTCCTTGATAGGCTTTTCTTTCCAAAAATACATGGATGGTATCGCCATAAGTTTTGATAGCAGAACGAACCACAGAGCCATTTTTATCAGACTCTTCTCTTGGTTCAAAAACAGGTACAGCTCCACGTTTGGTAGTTTCTTCAAAAGCACTTCGTGCATCATCGACCCACAAAGCAACGGCTTTAACACCATCACCATGTACATCGATATGACGACCGATTTCGGTATTCGCTACCAATGGCGTAGTAAGCACCAAACGAATCTTATCTTGCACCAATACGTAGCTTTCACGATCTTTCAAACCAGTGCTCAAACCTGCATAAGCCAATGGTTGAAACCCAAAAGCCGTTTGAAAATAATGTGCCGATTGACGAGCATTGCCCACATACATTTCGATGTAATCAGTGCCATTAAGTGGCAAAAAGTCGTTAGTTGCCATAGCTGGCACAAGGGTATTTTCAGATACTAGCATAATGTTGTCCGATTTCTGAGTCGTGAAAAGTAAAAGTATTTTTCTTATGTTTTAGAGTCATTCTTTTCTCTAATTCTTGCTCAATGAAGGGAATAGAGTGGAATAAATCTTCGTAGGAGTCAATCACAAAGTATTGAGCTTGGTAATGGTCTTTGATATACGGAGTATCAAAAATCTTGACAACATCGTAGGGAATCCTATCTACCGTGTCAGCTTGGAGCGAATACACGCTTTCGCCAGAAGATGACAGGATTCCTGCTCCATAAATCTTTAGTTCTCCATCTTCTCTAATTAAGCCAAACTCTATGGTGTACCAATACAACCTAGCGATGTATTCGACTGCCTCTTCATCATCTACAAATCGTAAGGCTATTCGAGCCAGTTCTTCTAAAAAATGGCAAATTGAAGGATTTGAAAGTAAAGGTACATGACCAAAAATATCATGAAACATATCTGGTTCTTCCAAATAATCTAGCTGCTCACGTTTGCGAAGCCAAGTCGAAGCACAAAAGTTTTTGGCTTGCATTAATTCAAAAAATGGTCGGTTTGCAATCAGCCCTGGCACCACATGAATCTGCCAACCCGTATATCCACGCAACAGTACATTGGTTTCAGCATAGTTAGGAATTTTCTCCGCCGAAAACTGCACACGTTCTAAGCCCGCAAGATATTCTTTACTCGCTAACTTGGGCAGCTGTGCCATTTGTCGTTCAAAAAGAATTTTCCAAACTTCTCTATCATCCGATGTATAGGATTCATAGTCTTGCGACATCGAAAAAGGTTTAAAATCGTATTCCATTTTCTTTATGAGTTGTGAGTTGTGAGTTGTGAGTTGTGAGTTGTGAGTTGTGAGTTGTGAGTTGTGAGTTGTGAGTTAGGGAAATTTGTTTTTGTGAGGAGACAGTTCCTTTTTGCTTCTATTTTTTCCGTTTTGTGAATACCTTATTACATTCATCATTCACAACTCACAATTCTACATTATTATTTTTCAAGCCATGATTGGTAGTATTTCCCATCATCAATTTTCATGGCAGCCTCGGTCAACATCAAAGGCCTGAAGGTATCTACCATCACAGCCAACTCGTGGGTTTCGGTTTTACCAATACTGCGTTCCATTGCTCCTGGATGTGGTCCATGTGGGATACCACCAGGATGAAGCGAAATATGTCCTTGAGCAATATCATTACGACTCATAAAATCGCCATCTACATAATACAACACTTCGTCGGAGTCGATATTGGAATGATTATAAGGTGCTGGAATACCCTTTGGATGATAGTCATACAACCTCGGACAAAACGAACAAACCACAAAAGCATCGGTATGGAAGGTTTGATGCACTGGCGGTGGTTGGTGAATACGCCCTGTAATCGGTTCAAAATTATGAATCGAAAAGCCCCATGGATAGTTATAACCATCCCAGCCTGTCACATCAAAGGGATGCGCAGCATATACCACTGAATGTAACGTTTGCTGCTTTTTGATTTTTATCAAAAAATCACCCGTTTCGTTATGAGTTTCGAGTTGTTGAGGCAACTTGTAATCCCTTTCGCAAAAAGGCGAATGTTCCATCATTTGCCCAAAATGATTACGGTATCTTTTGGGAGTATAAATTGGATGAAATGATTCCACAAAAAACAGACGGTTATCTGCCGTGTCAAAATCAATCTGGTAAATCATCCCTCTTGGAATCACGAGATAATCGCCATACTCAAAAGGGATATTTCCCATCATGGTGCGCAAAGTCCCCTTCCCTTTATGAATAAATAAAAGTTCGTCTGCGTCTGCATTTTTATAATAGTAAGTGCGAAGTGATTGCTGTGGAGCCGCCACACCAATATGCAAATCATTGTTGACCATCAAGGTAACTCTGCTATCCAAAAAATCTTGTGCAGGCGCAACATTGAATCCAATAAGCTTTCGAGAAGCAATGTTTTTATCAACCGCAATTTTAGGAGCTGTTGAAATACTCTCGAGAATCTCCTTTACCTGCGTCGGACGATGGTGATGATACAACAATGAAGACATTCCATCGAAACCAATCGTTCCGAATAATTCTTCGTAAAACAAACCTCCAGTAGGTTTCTCAAACTGAATATGTCTTTTTGAGGGAATATCTCCCAAACGATGATATATTGGCATGGCTATTATTGTTTTTACTAATATTTGTCATGACAAATATTAGTATGCAATTTTAAAGCTTATATTGATTAATTCCAAGAAAAAATTGATCAAAAATTATTTAGAAAGCTAAAAATGCATGATGGAAAAATAGTAGAAGTTTGTTTAAGGAGTTTTTTTGATGTTTCCGCAATCAGCAATCCTAAATCTGAAATAACTATAAACAGTCATGTAGGAGCAAATAGATTTATATTCCCTTAACATTTCTCTAAACTTTGGGCTAAAGTGTAGACCTACCTTTGCTAGCGAAATTCAAAATGAAGGTTGGAAACTCAACCACATACAAGCATTTAATAATTTATGAAAAAACTATTATCTATCTCTCTAGCATCGTCGTTGGCGTTGGCTGGTTTAACTTCGTGTCAAAAAGATGAAAATGGTGTACCAAGTACACCCGTTGTTATCAAAGACTATTCTGTAAACCCTTCCTTGGTAACTACCCTTTCGGGTTTCGATGCAGTTAAAATCAATACCCTTATTAGCTCAGACGACAAACTGACAGACTCCCCTAATTTTGTATTCGGTGCACAACCAGACGGTGCGGGCTTGATGAAAAATCCATCGGGTGAAGGTTTTATCTTGATTAACAATCATGAAATTATTCGTTCGGTATCAAGAGTATATCTTGACAAAACCTTGAAACCAACCAAAGGCGAATACATCCTTGATGGTGATGGCGGAACGTGGCGTTTGTGCTCAGCGACATTGGCTACTCCAGAAGTTCATGGATTTGGTCCAATGTTTTTGACTGCGGGCGAAAGTGGTGCCGAATCTTTGGTTTATGGTATTAGTCCTCTCGCTGATATTTCGGGTAAAAAAGATGCTTCGAGAGTATTACCTGCTTTGGGTAAAGCTAGTATGGAAAATGCTGTACCACTTCCTAAAGAAGCTTTTGCTGGTAAAACTGTTATTATCATTGGAGAAGACGACACCAATGGTCAGTTGGTTGCTTATGTATCTAATACCGTTGGTGATTTGACGAATGGTAAACTGTATTTCTTGAAAAGAACCAATAATGACCCTATCGAAACGAATGTTGCTGTTGGACAGAAATATGATGTAGAATTTGTAGAAATTGAAAATGCTAAAACCTTGACAGGTGCACAAATTGCAGCGCTTTCGGTTACTAAAAATGCCATTCAATTCGCTCGCGTTGAGGATGTTGACTATGGAAAAGGTTCTGCTTCAAAAAATCGTGACATTTACTTTACTGCGACTGGTGTAAGTCAAAGTGACAAGAAAAGTCCTGTAGCTGGCAAAACTATGTGGGGACGTGTGTACCACTTAGCACTTGATGCTAGCAATCCATTAAAAGGAACATTGGAAGCATTAGTAGATGGTGTGGTAGACCCAGGTAATAGCATTGTAAACCCTGACAACATTTGTGTGACTGAAAACTACGTTTACATTCAGGAAGATGGTGACTCATTCTATGCTGACAATAAACACGATGGTCGTGTGTGGCAATACAACATCGCTACGAAAGCATTGAAACCAATGATTGAAATGAATCACCGTCGCACAGATGCTACTTTCAATGCAAAATATAATCCTTTAAATGTGAATACTTTGAGCTCTTGGGAATACGGTGCTATGCACGATATTTCTGACCTTGTAGGTATTCCTGGCACATTTTTGTTGAACGTTCACCCACATACTTGGCGTGATATGAAGTATAGCAATGCAGATGGCAGTAATTCGACTGTTGCAAAAAGTATTACAGATAGTAGCACAGGATCATACGCAGAAGGCGGACAAGTTGTAATTTTGTCTGGCGTACCAAGATAAACGAAAATCCTAGATCAATCATAAATAAAATCTCTCGTTAGTCATATTGCCCTTGGTTGTTATAATCAGGGGCAATTTTTATTCTTAATAGTACTATGAAAAAATATACGTTACTTTTCCTTATTTCCTTGTTATGGTCTTGCAAACCAGAAGACCCCACCCTTGCTTTTAAGAAACAAATGGCAAAGGATTTGAGTGTTTTGAATGAGCAAGTATCAAAACTACAGCAGGCTGTAGTTACCAAACAACCACAAGATTCTATACAAAAATCTTTTCTTCAAGCTAGAATAGCCTATAAAAAAATTGAATTTATTACAGAATATTTCATGCCTTCTGCCACCAGATTGGTCAATGGTGCTCCATTGAATGAGATTGAAATAGAAGAAAATATGATTAATGAGCCTGGTGGTTTTCAGGTGATTGAAGAATATGTATTTCCAAAAATCGATACAACGAATCATCATGAGCTGGTTCATCAAATCAACAAACTACAAACAGAACTCAAACGATACCAAACGTTACAGGACTTAGAATACATGCCTAGCCAATGTTTGGATGCTGCTCGTTTAGAGATTTTTAGGATAAGTTCTTTGGGATTGAGCGGGTTTGATACGCCTCTTTCACAAAACAAAATCGCCGAGAGCAAAGCGGCATTGGCTCATTTGCCTAATTATTTAAGCCTTTTTGGAGAGATAGATCACGATTTAGAAAAAGCATTTTCGGAAACTATTCAATTTTTAGAAAAACAAAGTAATGAGAGTTTTGATGCACTAACTTGTATCAAACAGTATCTTCAACCGCTCACTAAAAGTCTGGTCAATTGGCAAAAAAGTCAAGAAATAGCACCAATGAAAGATACTCGTATTCTTTCTGCGGAGGCAAGTTCTTATTTTGACGCTAATGCTTTTAGTGGCGATTTTTATACACATAATTCAGACTCATATACCACTCCAGCCAAAACAGAATTGGGTCAGATGTTATTTTTCGACCCAGTTCTTTCTAATGGAAATGGCATCAGTTGCGGTACTTGTCATCAGCCAGACAAAGCTTTTACCGATGGACTCAAAAAAGCCAAAGGTATTTTAGGCAAACAAGTTCAACGCAATACTCCTACCCTCATGTATGCAGGCTTACAAAGCAAACAGTTTTATGATTTGAGTGTGAGTAGTTTGGAAGAACAAGCAGAAAAAGTGGTACATAACCCTTTAGAAATGAAGGGAAATTTAGAAAAGGCTTTATCTCTCATTGAAAAGGATGAAAAATATACACAAGCTATTCAAAAAGCTTTTCCAAAAGTAAATAAACTAGAAACTAGACATTTGAGAAATGCCATAGCTTCTTACGTTCGCTCGCTATCTCCTTTTAAGAGTCGTTTTGACCAATATATGAAAGGAAAAGGTATTTTGGATGAAACTGAAAAAGTAGGTTTTAATTTATTTATGGGAAAAGCCAAATGCGGTACTTGTCACTTTTTCCCATTATTTAATGGAACTGTTCCTCCTGATTTTCAAAAAACAGAATCGGAGGTTTTGGGCGTTTTCGACCAACCTCGAAGCAAAAAAATAGATAAGGATTTAGGACGTGGCACGTACAATCCACAGATTGCTGATTGGCATTTTGCTTTCAAAACGCCCACCATTCGCAATATTGAAAAAACAGCACCTTACATGCACAACGGTGCTTATCCAGATTTGAACTCCGTAATTGACTTTTACGATCATGGTGGAGCCTTAGGATTGGGCGTAAATCTGGAAAATCAAACCCTTTCAGATGAACAACTCAAATTGAACCAAGCCGAAAAAACAGCGCTTATCGCTTTTCTAAAAACGCTTACAGATAGATAGGAGTTGTGAATGATGAGTTAGTAGTGTACTCAGGTTTAAGCTTTGTTTTTAAAACAAATTGTAGTAGCGGCACCCCTTGCGGTTGCCCAACTCAACATGGCAACCGCAGGGGTTGCCGCTACTACAAAAACACTAATGATAAGAACGCTTTTGAACAAAATAAAAACTATTTTACCTTATATCCGAAATCAGAAATCCCAAATCAGAAACTGTCTATCGCCTACCCCGAGCAATCAACGATTTATAATAGCGACTCATAAAATCATAAATCAATAACTCATGCGTGCGCTGTCCATCAGGAATTACCCGATTGATGGTCATGTGAATCAGGTCACTGAGATATTTAGAACGGTGAATCACATCTTGTTTTTCCAAAATAGTCTTAACGGTATTTGAGGTTTCTAGCGAACGAGCTTGAATAAGCGATAAAAGTGGCGCATATTCATGTTCTTCTGCCAACCCCAAAGTCAGAAATTGTTCGAGTGTTGTACGGTTTTCTCTATATTTTGCATCAAGCAACAGCTTCATAGGTTTGTCCAGATTAAACTCTCTGGCAAAACTATCTCTCATCGACTCCAACAAAGAGAGCTTGTTTTGAGTGGTACATTCAAAGTCTTCCAACAAAATATCCAATGCTTTGCAAGCAAATATCCATCGTAACCCATCTCTATTTTCCTTTGTGGTTACGTTGATAAAACCGAGCACCATATCGCTATCAGCCCCAAACCATTGTTCGGTTTCTTCCATAATATTTGCTCCATATCTTTCTAATTCACGTTCGTATGTGTCGACCAAAATTTGGGATATTCGATTATTTTCCTTAAAAATCAAAAGAGCCTGATTGATAGTGGTTAATACTTGAGCTATGGCATTAACATCTTTCAAATGGAATCGCAATCGAATATGTTTTTCGGGGTCTGCATAACGAATAAAGAACCAATTGTCTATCAAATTAGAGTCTTTCAAGTGCGTCAGTACAGGCGTAATCGCCTCCGAAAGAATGACCTCCGCTGACTGCACACCACAATAAACCTTGTAATAGAGCCATTCAGAACCTAAGGCAAATGACCTTTGTGTAGACTCAAGAGGCTTGACGAGAAGCGGCTTTGAATTATAGTGCTTTTCTTTTTTTACTAAAAATGCAACTACCTGATTGGTGAAGCCTTTGTGTTGATTATTTTGGACAATGGCAGATTCTGGATTGAACAAAAACTCTTTAAGCGTAATTTCTGACCTATTTTTGATCGTATCTAACCATGTTTGAACACTTAAAGGATTCTGAGTATTGACCAATAATTCATTGTCTGAATCTGATAAAACAAATCGTTGAGGTAGTTTCCATTCTTCAAGGAATGAATCTAACGCTTCTTGCTTTTCTGGTTGTTTGAGTAATTTTTCAAAATCCTTGCGTTGCAATTGCCAAGTAGCTGGTTCTAAAATCATGTTTTTAAAACAAACTCTTGGGTAAAAAGAAGCTTCAGGATAAACTTTTTGCCAGTTAATGCCTACAGAATTTGCCTGACCTTGATGCTGTAAATCGCCTAAAAAACGATACACAGGAACCGCATTATGGATATAGTTGTGCGCATTACTCAACCTTGGTACTATCTCTTTTTGTAGTCTTTTTGAGCGCAAAATCACTTTTCTAGCCATAATATCTACCGAGACCATCAAATCATCCAAAGCCAATTGATTTGCTGACTCCACCGAAGATTTTGCCAAATACGGAATTTCATATTGCCGAAAAGCAGGGTGAAGAATGATATTTCCCACACGATTTTCAGGAAGATGTACAATTTCTGCTAAAATTACCTCTGGATTTTGAGTCTGTTCTTGTTTGGTAATTTCCTTCGCTACAGACAATATTTCCTCAGAAGCATGCGCAAAACGACCAATGATATTGACGGCACTCGAACCTCCAATATTTTCGAGATACATCGGATATTGACTATCTCCCGTCAAACGAAACATGACTGGAATAGACGCTGCCATGGGAGGTTTATCCGAAAATAGTTGTGCAATTTCTTTTTCCTGTAGGTCAATTTGAAAGGCGTTTTGGCGATAAGCTTCGAGCCATTGTTGAAACAGATATTGCTCCCATTTGCCCATTTGCCACGATTTTGTGGAAGACATCTGCCCTTTTGCACTCAACCCTTCGGCGATAGGCGTCAATTGATTTTTACCTGTTATGCCATATCCTATGCCAGCTTCGGTATCCAAAGCTACCAGTAAAGGCACTTCCTGCACATCGTATCTTTCATAAAATTGGTCGATAAATTGTTGCAGCGTACCATTTTCGCTTGAAGTTTGTGCTTTATAGAGAAGCTCGATTGCCTCCGATATGTCCTCCTGTATATCTTTTTGAATGAAAGTCTGTTCGAGCTGATTGATTCTGTCAGTTTGAAAGAGTTTGCCTTCCTCAAACGGAACACCCAAAGGCTGGAGTAATTCCATAATTTGAGTATAATGTTCGACGGTATTATATGGCTGTTTATCAATATCTTCCAAAGTTCTTTCAACCTTTTGCAGAATAGACAAAATACCGTCTAAATCTCCGTTTTGATTGATTCGGGAAAGAATCGTAATGAGTTGTTGTGTAAAAGTCTCACCCGTAATAGCTGGCTCCAACTCACTAACCAAGAGTTGAGTAGTAATCAGTTCTGCCACAAAATCCAGCGCCTGTTCTAGCGTAATTTCGTCATCTACTAAAGATGACGCTAATGCTAATAAAGTTGAACCTGATTGTGCTTTTTCTAGGATAAACTCAATATAAGGCGAATAATCGATGGCTGAAATCTGGTGATGTCGCTTTCCATTCACATAACGATATTCCACATAACGAAACTCCTCCCCTAGTCTATACTGGCTTGAATTAGGAAAATAAAGAATTCGTTGTGCTATCTCTGGAATTTCTGCTAAACGCTGCGCTAAAGCCCCAGCATAGTGCATATCTAGGCGCGTATGTCGGTGGAAGGATTCTGAAAATTGTAAGGAAGTTTCGTCACTCCATTCGGCAATGGCACAACCTGCGAAGAGACCAAAGGGAGTACACCTCGAACACATACGAGTATAGTATTTTGATAAAGAAAATAAGACTTTTTGTTTCTTCTTAACCTCTACTTTCTCTTGGTTCTTTAAAGCCTTCGCTTCTTCAAAAAGTACAGGAGAAGCTAAATACAGGGCTTCGGAGAAATGCGGATTTTCTAGTAGTTGCAAAAGAAAAGCTTCATCAAAATCATCATTAAAAGCAAATGCAGGTGTACGAATTATGAGTTGGGGTAGGAATTGGTAAATAGTTTTCATGTGTCAAATGCTCAGTTTCACTTTTGACGCAATTTATAGTTAATCGACGAAAAATAAAGATTTATAAGGAATTTATTTCAATAACTGTACATTTTGTCCATAAAAAAACGGCTTGAGTCATTACAACTCAAGCCGTCTTGGAAATAGCGGAGGTATATTAAGTATTAGTGCTGAAGTGTGAGTGATGAATTGTGAATATAAATTTTAATTATCAATATTTTACATATAAAATTTATCAAACCTAATTCTGCACAACTACTTAAAGAATTAGTCTCAAAAAATTATCAAAACTAATTTCAAGCCCCAAACCAGATAGTAGTATCGAAGTTGCCACGCAAAGTAAACTCCACATTCACAACTTCTTGACTATCTAGTATCCCGCATTTTGTGTATATAGACCAGTTTTTACATCAATTTCTGTTTGTGGAATTGGATAGATGATGTAGTTGGTTGTAAATGATTTCATTTGCTTCAACACATCTTCTTTAGGAATCCATGCAGCCATCACTTTATCAACTACACCAAAACGTACCAAGTCGTGCCATCTTGAACCTTCAGCCGCAAACTCTTTACGGCGTTCTGCCAAAAGTCCGTCTAAGGTCAATGTAGTAACGTTTGCCAAGCCAGCACGTTTACGAACTTGGTTCACTAAGGCAATAGCTTCGTCAGTGGCAACACCATTGTTTGCACGCATGAGACATTCAGCTTTTAACAACAAAATATCTGCATAACGAGTCACGATAAAGTTGATAGGCCAGTCGGTACGGCTTTTCCCATATTTTGACAAGTCAAGATATTTCTTGAAAAATGGACGTGTTTCTTGCACACCATTTGAAGTATATCCCGTCAAGATAGAGAATGTTCTACGAACATCGGCCGCTTCATAAGTACTTACCAAATCAGAAGAAACTGGACGGATAGTCAAACCACCTTGAGCACCCAAGCCGTTGGCAGTAAAATAAGTATCAGGAGCCAACATCCAAGGGAAACTTGCTCCTAAGCCCAAGCCTCCGCTGATGTATTGCACGTCGAAAACCACTTCACTGTTGTTTTCATTCGTGTAAGAGAAAACCCCAGCATAAGTGCTTTGAAGCGAATATTTCCCTGAACTAATTACATCATTTAGAAGGGTTAACGCTTGTGACCATTCATTTGAGTTGATACCTGGTCCTTCGATACCGTAAGTAGCACCTGAACGAGTCATATAAACCAAAGCTAATAAGCTTTTTGCAGCATTGTTTGTAGCGCGTCCAACGTTGGTTGTTGTATAACTTACTGGCAAATTCGTTGCTGCAAACTGCAAATCTGAAATGATTAATTTGTACACATCAGCCACAGAAGAACGACCTATTGCAAGAGCTTCGTTTTGTGAAACTACTTTATCAATTACTGGTACTTTACCAAACCAACGCACCAAGTCAAAATAGAACATAGCACGTAAATAACGAGCTTCAGCCTCAAAACGAGTTTTCAAAGCAGGGTCTGTAATCACAGAACCATTTTTTGTCAACTGGTCTAAGAAGTTATTCGCCTTAAAAATACCACTGTAGTTGGCACTCCAAGCCTCCGCAACGTACGGGTTTGAAGAGATCGTTTGATGGAAAGAGTTGATACCTTCCCAGTCACGCACACCACCATCAGATACCGCATACAAGTTGTCTGAGCGAGTTTCTGATAAATTCAACTGACGTTCTGGATAGGCAGACAAAGAAGCATAAACTGCATTGATACCTTGCAAGAAGTCGTTGTTTGTTTGGTAAAATGTCAAAGTTGTGGCACTCGAAATAGGTGTTTGGTCAAGTTCGTCAGTACAACTTGTTAAACCTAAAGCAGCCAATGCTATATATAAAAATACTTTTTTCATGTTGTCAATGTAATTATCTGTAAAGGATATGATCTTTGGGTTTCTTCATGGAGGTTGGGTACTTTTCGACAAAAACCCAACCCTCAATGCCTCATTAGAATGTCAAGTTAAGACCTAAAATCAAAGAACGAGACAATGGTAAACCGCCGTAATCGCCACCTTGTGGGAATGAGTTATCACCACTTAAGTTAGTATTTACTGCATCTGGGTTCCAACCACCTTTGTACTTGTCAGCACCAAACCAGTTTTCGGCTGTGAAATAAATACGAGCACCTTTTACATATTTTTTGCTGATTACTTGACCCAAATCATAACCTACAGTGATGTTACGAACTCTCCAGTAATCTGATGACCACAACCAGTCTGTGTTTTTGATACGTCCAAATGTAGAATAAGCCTTACCTCTCAAACCATCACCTGGGTTATCTACTGAACGCCAACGGTCTCTGTAAATACCCAAAGCGTTGTCTGTGTAACCTTGACCAGTTCTGTCAACTGCACGACCGAACAATGAATATACATATCCACCTGATTGTCCTTGAACTAATACAGTCAAATCAAAACCTTTGTATTTGAATGTGTTAGTCATACCATATACCAAATCTGGGTTTGGTTTGCCAGCATATACACGGTCGTTAGCATCGATTTTACCATCACCATTCGCATCAAAATATTTCGGATCTCCAACGGTTTGTGTACCGAACAAAGCCACTTTGTTATCAATATCGGCTTGTGTCAAAATACCTACTTGCTTTACTAGGTGATAAGCATACATTGGCTCGCCAACTTGCAATACACTGTGAGGAATATCAAATGACGATGGGATATAAATCGTTGCGTCACCTGCACCTAAGTGAACCACTTGGTTTTCGTTATGACTCAAGTTAACCGATGTAGTCCATTGGAAAGATGAGTTGTTGATGTTGCGAGAAGTTACCTCTAGTTCCCAACCTTTGTTCAATACTTCACCGATGTTAGTCAATGAGGTAGCAAAACCTGTAGCTTGAGGAACAGGTACGTTCAACAACAAATCGGTATTGCGTTTTGTGTAATAGTCAAATGATGCAGTAAAACGGTTTTTCAAGAAACCAACATCTAAACCAACGTCGATCGTAGATGATTTTTCCCAAGTTAAATCTGGGTTAGAAATACGGTTTGGCGCTTGACCACCCGCTTGAGTACCTCCAAAATCATAGTTATAGAAGCCCAATGTAGAGATACTGCTATAATCACCAATGTTGTAGTTACCAGCTTTACCCCAGCTTGCACGCAATTTTAAGTCACTCACAGAAGATACATTCTTCATAAAATCTTCTTCACTCAATCTCCAACCAATTGAAGCTGATGGGAATAAACCCCATTTGTTGTTATCACCAAAACGAGAAGAACCATCACGACGAACACTCGCTGACAACAAGTATTTGCCTTTGTAGCCATATTGCACACGACCAAAATAAGACAACAATACATTTTGTGTTTCGTTGGTATTACCTGTTACGCTTACTGCGGCATTCAAACTTGTAATGGTACTACTGTTATAACCACCGTTTGATGACATCGTTGATGTTCCGATTTTTGTCAAGTTATATGCATAACCAGCGACTGCCGAAATATCATGGTCTTGGTTGATTGTAGTAGAATACGACAAGGTATTTTCGTTTACCAAAGTTTGTTTTTTCAAGGTCGAGAAACTACCTGAAGTAGACAAACCTGGCGTTGTAGTACGTGCAGACAAACTACCATTTACCCAGTCTGGGCTGTATCTTTTGGTTGACAAATCTGTATTATCAAAGTTGATAGAGCTTCTAAATGTCAATCCTTTTGCTAATTGATAATCTACAAAAGTTGAGAAAATCGTTCTAAACGTTTTTGTAAGACCAATGTTACTTTCTAACTGACGAATAGGGCTATTACGGCTCACACTCCATGGATATTGACCATATTGACCTGTATTTGCATCCAACCCATTTTCTTGTACTGGCGTCATACCCGCTACAATATGCAAAATAGCGTCTTTACCTTCTACCCCTGGGTCGTTTGCTTCTGAGTATGATGGTGCTAAGTTTACACCAAACTTCAATCTTTCGTTTGCTTTTACCTCTACATTTGCACGGGCTGAGTAGTTACGGTAATAGGTATTCAAAACTGTACCATCTTGGTGAGTCATGTTACCTGATACATAGTACTTCACATAGTTATTTCCTCCACTTGCAGACAACTGATAGTTATTTACTTTACCTGTTCTGAAAGCTTCTTTTTGCCAGTCGATATAATTTAATCCTGGGTGACCCGCTTGAGCCCAACGGTCATCCAACATCAAGTTTGAGTTTACTGCTGTAGATGCCAAACCTAAGATAGCTCTTCTTTCAGCAGTGGTTTGTGAAGCAGTACGACCCGCACCAGAAGCTACCCACTGAGCATTAATCATCTCTGTTGCACGATCTACCCACTCGTCAGCACTTAACATATCCAACATTCTAACGGCTTTTGTAATACCCGAATAAGCATTAAAAGTAATTTTTGCTTTTCCTTCCTGACCTTTTTTCGTAGTAATCAATACCACACCATTAGCCGCTCTTGAACCATAAATAGCCGCAGAAGAGGCATCTTTCAATACCTGAATATTTTCAATATCATTCGGGTTGATATTGTCCAATGGGTTACCTGTGCTAAAACCACCAGAAGCATTTTGTCCAGATGTTTCTAAAGGGAAACCATCAATCACATATAAAGGCTCGTTACTTGCCGAAATTGAACCCGAACCACGTACTTGTACACTAAAGCCTTTACCAGGAGTTCCTGATGTTTGCTTTACTTGTACACCCGCCAATTGACCTACCAAAGCCTGGTCAACACGAGAGATAGGGCGTTGGTCTAAGTCTTTGGCATTGAAGTTTGCCATTGCACCTGTTACGTTCGCTTTTTTCTGCGTACCATATCCAACTACCACAACCTCATCCAATGATTTAATATCTGGCTTTAAACTTACATCTTGTTTTGTTTGACCATCAATAGCTACTTCTAGTTTTTCATAACCTACCGAGGTAAAAACTATCACTGCACCTTTTCCAACCGAAATAGAATAACCACCATTTACATCAGAAGTAACACCACGCTGGCTGCCTTTTACCAATACACTCACACCAGGTACTCCTTGGTTGCTCGATGCGTCGGTAATTTTACCAGTCACCACTCGCTCCTGTGCCAAGCCAACATAAGAAAGCAAGCACAAAACGATCCATACAAATTGTCTAATTGATCTCATATAGTCTGTTTTTAATTTGGATTAAAAGATAATGGAGGGTTCGGACCTCTGTTTTACTATTTATGTACTGTCTTTTTATAAATAATTTGAAGGACACTAGGTACAAAAAGGCAATGAAAAGCCTAGCCCCTTTAATTTTCATAAAGGTTCTGGAAAGCTTTTCATTAGCGCAAATAGTGTCTTAGAATTAAATATTTAGAAGTCTAATATTTTAAATTAGCGGGCAAAATTAACTTTACCCGCATTAAGCTCTAGGCTTTATGCTGTAGGCTAAAAGTTGAAAAGTATTTCTCACGAAATAATTGAATCTCTTTTGCCTAATGCCTACGGCTTACAGCCTAAAGCCTTTTAATACAATTTTACCCGAATAAAGCTCAAGTCTTTATGCTGTAAGCTATAAGATGGAAAGCATTTCTCACGAAATAATTTATGCTTTTTGCCTAATGCATACGGCTTACAGCCTAAAGCGTTTTAATCAAGTGCTTTTAGGCATCTCGATAGTATTTCTTACGATTTTACTGCCAATGGTTTTAGGTCGGTCAATGAGGCTATCTTTACAGGCTGTCCTGTGTCTGAGCTTTTTCTTGCTGCTATCCCAACTAAGATAGCCATTGCTCCATCACGACTTCCTGCCGCCTGACGGTATGTGTCTTTGGCATTAGGATTACGGAAAATCTTATCTCTCAAGCGTGCATCTCCTCCACCATGTCCTTCAGCTTGTTGAATTTTGATGTATTCGATATCTCCAAAATTGCGAGAAAGCATCAACTCATCATAATTCTCAATAGTCATTTTGCCCGATTCTTTAATCCAAGCTTCTAAACGTCCTTTTGTTCCGTTAAATGCTATTCTATATCCTTCATAAGGTGAATATGTTGTTAACGAATAGGCAACATTCACGCCGTTAGCATAATGAATGGTGGCAGCCATTTTATCGAAAATATTAATATCTTCTTTAAACACACAACCGTCTCTCAAGTAGCCATCATGCTTTTCGTTTTCTACGTAAAGCTTCGTTAAGCGGGTGTCTTTTGTTATATCCCAATAAAAATTACAAGACGTCTTGTGTGCACACGAACGGCAGTTTGTACCACGCTGTTCGCCATTTTTACCGTAGTGCTCTAGCGACGCTTGTGCATATACGGATTCTGGTTCTGATTCTAGCCACCAGTTCAGCAAATCGAAGTGATGACTTGCTTTGTGAACCCATAACGAACCAGAATTTTCACGAAGTCGATGCCAGCGTCTGAAATAGTCTGCACCATGACGAGTATCCAAGTACCAATGGAAATCTACAGAAGTAACTTTTCCGATAGCTCCTTCACGTAAAAGTTCGTAAATCTTCTGACGATGAGGCGAATATCGATAATTAAAAGTAACCGTTACCTTTTTTCCAGTACGCTTTTCAGCATCCAAAATAGCCTGACATTTTCCTTCGTCAGTAGTCATTGGCTTTTCGGTAATGATATCAGCGCCCAATTCCATCCCACGAATAATAAACTTATCGTGTGTAGCATCGACTGTTGTTACGATCAACAAATCGGGCTTGGTTTCCTTCATCATTTTCTCGAAATCTGTGTAAACATTACAATTTACACCCAAGAATTGCTTTGCTGTTTCGGCACGACCTGGATTGATGTCACACAAACCAACAAACTCAATTACATCGCCAAATTCTTTTACAACTGGGGTTCCCCACATACCCGTGCCACGATGACCCGTACCCACCATTGCTACTTTGCGTTTGGTGGTAGTATTGCCAAGCGTTTCTGATAAGTTTGCCATCAATAAACCCGCTGAGGCCAAGGATGTTTGCTGTAAAAATGCTCTTCGATTAAGATTGTTTTCCTGACTTTCCATTTCGGTAAGGTCTTTGATTTTCGGTTAACATAGGTTTGTAAAGTAAGTTTTGCAAAGAAAAAAACGCTTTAAATCAACTATTTATACTTTGCACTTTACAAATTATTTATTGTAAAATAACCTATTGTATCAAAACGAACCATCATGCCCCATCCTGTTTATACTGGATATTCTTTGAATAATACAATAAATATTAGTTGGTTGAAATTATTTGAAGTAAAAATGTGTAGACTACGTTGAGAAAGGAAGGGGAATAATCTTATTGTTATCGTGAAGGGTTGGTTAAACCATTGGTCAAATCTTTGAGTGTTTGAGCCATTCTTTCGACCTTAATATCTTCATTTTTTGCGGAGATAATCCTTTTTACAAATGCTTCTTGCTGACGCTCGTCCAACTTGTTAAATGCTTTTTCTGCAAAAGAATCTAGCGCTAGACACTCCGTAAATTCAGTTGGAATGGAAAGTGGACTTTCGTCCAAAAAGAGTTGAATATACACTGTATCTCCAGCCTGTTTTTTAATCTGCTTACGAAGCTCAGCTTTAAGGGGCAAAAACAAATGCCCATTGCCCATAGGCATCAATTTGTAGCGTGACAATTGAAATGAATCGATAGAACCTTTTACTTGTATCCAACCAAATGGATTTTGTGAATTTTGAGCAATAGTAGGTAAAGCCACGTATGTCCAGCCTCCTTTTCCCTCAAATTTTTGAACAGGTAATATCGCATCTATTAATAAAATATCAGGCATTGCTCAAGTTTTGGGACAAGGACTGTGTAGGCTTTAGCATAAAAATTACATTAATTATCGGTAGCATTTCTTGCTGTATCTGATTTTAAGTGCCTTCAAATAACGAATATACGATTAACTAATAACGTTTTCTAGCTTATATTCAATTAGCTGACAACATAAATCATCAGCTAATTGAAAGAATAATAACTCTCTATTTCAAGATATCAGAAACGGTCAGTTTATCCTGAGCGATTTGCGCCTTCAAGGCATCTAATCCGTTGAATTTTTGTTCAGGTCTTACTTTCTGTACAAACTCTACTTTTAAGTTTTCACCATAAATTTCTTTGTTGAAATCTAAGATATTTACTTCAATCGTTTTGTAAGTACCATCTACAGTTGGTCGGTTACCAATGTTTAGCATTCCTCTCAATTTCTCAGCATTGTAATATACCCAAACCGCATAAACACCATCTTGAGGAACCAGTTTGGTTTGTTCACGCACTTGGATATTAGCTGTTGGAAAGCCAATGGTACGACCTATTTGTTTGCCTTTTACCACCAAGCCATTTAAATCATAGTTGCGACCCAAAAAATGCTGCGCTTGGGTCATATCTCCGTCTTGGATAGCTTTGCGAATCTTTGATGAACTCACTGCCACGTGATCAATATCTTGACGTGAAATTTCCTCAACGCCAAAACCATAACGACTGGCATTTTGAACCAGATAATCAAACCCACCCTCACGGTTTTTTCCAAAGCGATGGTCGTAGCCAATCACCAGAGTTTTAGTACCAATAGTATTGATGATTACTTTCTGGATAAACTCCTCCGAAGTAAGCTCCGAAAACTCTCTGGTAAACGGAATTACTAATAGATGTTGAACGCCATTTTGAGTCAACAATTCTATTTTTTCATCTAAAGTAGAAAGGAGTTTTACTTCCTGATTATCGGCCGACACCACCGTGCGAGGATGTGGATAAAAGGTAATAACAACACTTTCTCCTCCTGTTTGTTGTGCTACTTCTGCTAGCCTTTTTAATATTTTTTGGTGTCCCAGATGTACACCATCAAATGTGCCACTGGTAACAACTGCGTTTTCTAGTCTTTGAAATTCTTGAATTCCGTAATATACCTTCATATCACAAAGTTAGTCTAAAAAAAATGTGGTACGACACAGTCGCACCACAAATCCAATAATATGCTATTTTACAGGAGCAACCGCTCTTTGGTTAACAAACTCTTCAATAGTCAAAGCATTAGCTACCTCAAACTCTCCAATACGTTCGCGACGAAGTGCACTCATATAAGCTCCTGATTGACAAGCTAGTCCAAAATCACGTACCAAACTGCGAATATATGTACCTTTTGAGCAGACAATGCGGAAATGAATCGTTGGGAACTCTGAAGTCTCAATGTCAAATTTCTTCACTTCGACTTCTCTCGATTTTATTTCGATATCATCTTCTGTTTTTCCTTTTCTTGCCAATTCGTACAAACGTTTTCCTCCTACAGAAATCGCTGAATAAATCGGTGGAATTTGCAAAATTGGACCTGTCAATTGCGCCAAGGCATTTTGCATGATTTCTTCAGTAATATGTTCGGTCGGAAATTCACCGTCAAATTCAGTTTCTAAATCTATCGAAGGGGTGGTTTTTCCTAGAACCAATGTTCCTGAATATTCCTTTTCTTGCGCTTGAAAACTGTCTATTTGCTTGGTCATTTTACCTGTACAAAGGATTAGCAAACCTGTTGCCAATGGATCTAATGTACCTGCGTGACCTATTTTTTTAAAATTACCTGCATACTTCAATTTTTTGACTACATCAAAAGAAGTCCACGTAAGAGGTTTATCAATCAGCAACACCTCTCCAGGATCTTGCACAGGCTGATTTTGTTGATTTTCATTCATAAAAATTATATTTCTTGGAGTTAATATAGTTTTCCTAAAAGCATGTTTAAATTTTAAAAGTCATTAAAGATTTGTATTTACTTTAGTGAAATCCTACTGTTTAAGCCGAAGGCGAGTTTAGGATTTCTTGACTTTCTTTTGTTACTTTTCTTGTGTCAAGACAAGAAAAGTAAGCAGTGGCGAATGGAAATTTTGTTTTTTCAAACAAATGCCAAATAAAATTTTTAAACATACTCTAAAATCTTACCTCTCATTTTTTACCATCAAATGTATTCTTTCATTACTCATGGTTCATATTATAGCCATCATTATGAAGGGAAACACTTTCATGACAAAAATAACTCCAGAATTTTGATTTTTCATATCATCGCTCCTAGACTACACTAAGTGTGTGTCCTGTTGCCAATAATCCTAAAATGGTTAAGCCTACGATAATACGGTAAATACCGAAATATTTGAAGCCGTATTTATTCAAAATACTGATGAAAAACTTAATAGCCAATACCGCTACAAAAAAAGCAACAATGTTTCCTACCGCTAACAATTTTACCTGCTCTGAAGTAATAGCTCCTTCTTCTTTAATAAATTTCAGCAGTTTGTAACCAGTAGCTGCAGCCATAGTAGGAACCGCCAAAAAGAAAGAAAATTCAGCCGCTAAGCTACGAGTCAATTTTTGCTGCATACCACCAATAATCGTGGCAGCACTACGACTAAGTCCTGGAAACATGATAGCCAAACACTGATACGCACCGATTTTGATGGCAGTAATATTAGTAATATCCGCTTCTTCGTCAAAAATCGGTTTCTTAAACCAATTATCGACAAATAATAAAATGATACCTCCAAGCAATAAAACCGTTGCGATAAATGCTGGATTTCCTAAATGTTCATCAATTAAATCATCGAATAATTTGCCAAAAATTAAAGCAGGGACTACCGCCAACATCAACTTTACATAGAATTGCCATTTAGAAAAGTCAAAAAACTTTTTCCAGTATAAGGCAACAACCGCCAAAATAGCACCTAGTTGAATACATATCTCAAAAAGTTTGGTAAACTTATCATTCTCAATTCCAAGAATCGAGCTGGTTAAAACCATGTGTCCAGTAGATGAAATAGGTAAAAATTCGGTAAGTCCTTCGATGATGGCTAGAATAATAGATTGAATGATAGACATATAATGTTTAAGTATCTTTTAAGTAGGAAATATTAATGGCTCAAAAATACAAAAAACAAAAAGAAGAACCTGTTTTCATATCCAGATTTCCTCTTTTTGTTTTTTAACGGTAAATATTAGTATGAATTAATATCAGGAAATTATTTTTCCTCTAAGATTTCTTCAAAATAGCAAAAAATTCAATGGTAAACCCTGCCAATACTACCAATGGTCCGAGGGTCAAGCCTAAGAAGCCAAAGCCGAACTCCTCTTTATCCAAACTCATAATAAAAAATCCTGCAAGAATAACGATGATACCCAACAACATCAGTGTATAGTTGGCCTTTCCAAATGGTAATTTTGATGAATTTGACATAGTTTTCGAATTTTATTGATATAAAAGCCATTGTGGCTTCGAATTTTATAGTTTAAGTCTTTATAATCTTATTTTAATAAAGATCATCCAAAGACAACTTTAGATATTTATCGACCGAGCGGAAAGTGCTTGTTACACCTACTAATAAGCCTACTATCAAGATGATAAGGATTAACAAAACCATCTTATCTATTTCTTGTAAAATCACCAGGCCATCTACTTTATTCACAGCTAATTGTTGGGTAACAATCAACAAAGTACTTGCAATAAAACCACTAATCAGACCTTGTAAAGCACCTTTTGACACAAATGGCTTACGGATAAAAGAATCTGTAGCCCCTACCAACTGCATACTGCGAATCAGAAAGCGCTGTGAATATAGTGCGAGTTTGATGGTATTGTTTACCAGCATAATGATGATAACCAGCAACAACAAAACAAAACCTGATAAAATGAGATATATCTTAGAGATATTTTTGTTGACTTCGTCTACAAAGTTTTCTACATAACCCACTTCTTTGATTCCTTGGATACGTTCCAGCGACTTTTTGATTTCTTTCAATCTACTTTCGCTGAAATATTCTTCTTTGATTTTAATTGAATAAGAATTCAGTAAAGGGTTGTTGTTTTTGCCTAATAACTTATGAAAATCCTCCCCTGAGTCTTCAATAAACTGCTTTGCGGCAGCATCTTTTGAAATAAAGTTAATCTGAGCAGAATTATCCTTAAAAAGAACAAATGGATATTTTGCAATTTGCTTGTAAATCGAATCCAGTTTGGCATTGGACAAATCATTGTCAAGATAAGCCTGCACTTCTACATTTTGACGAACGACCTCTGCCAATTTGCGAGCGTTGAGCGTCAAGAGTCCACATAGACCAATTAAGAACAAGGCAATTGTTAAACTCACAACTACCATCAGGTTAGGGGTATTTCCTAGTTTTTTAACTTTTGGCATGATTTTACAGTGCGATTTGGAGCGTAATCTTCAATGCTGCGCAAGTAATTCGTAGGTTCGATTGTTATACAAACAAAATTACTTGTTTTTCATTGCAATAATATACATTTAACGCTTTTTAACAAAAAAGCCGTCTGATAAACTCAAACGGCTTTTGCTATCAGTTGAATTAATTTCTACGTTCGATTTCGTCTCTAATTTTGGCTGCTCTTTCATAATCCTCACTTTCGATAGCTTCCTCAAGCATTTTGTTGAGTACTTCTACTGGATTATCTCTGAGCATTTCACCAAATGATTTTTTAGGACTTGGCGTTTCAATTGCCTCCTCATCGTCGTCGTGCTGAGAAGTCTCATTTACAGAAATACCTGCTTCAGACAAAACGTGCTCGGTTGTATAAATTGGCACATTAAAGCGTAGACCAATCGCTATGGCATCGGAAGGACGAGCATCTATAGCAACATCTCGTAAGCCATCCGAACATTGGATTTTGGCAAAAAATACGCCTTCTCTGATATCTGTAATGGTTATTTCGTTGACTGTGTAGCCAAATGATTTTGCAAATGTCTTAAACAAATCATGTGTCATTGGGCGGTTAGGTTCGATTTTTTCAATTTCAATGGCTATTGCCTGAGCCTCAAAAGTTCCGATAATAATAGGTAAACGACGAGGTCCGTGCTCCTCTCCCAAAACAAGCGCAAAAGAACCTGTTTGTGATGAGCTTGGCGACAATCCCAATATTTCTAGTCTTATTTTCTCCACTTTGTAAGAGCTTATAATGAATAAACGGTTGAATTCCTACCAACATTGTCTACAACCTTGCCAAACAGTCTCACTATGCCAATTTGTCATAACCAGTAGGATTTATGCTGATAACAAAGATATAAACCTGATTAATTTTAAAAAAGTTTTCGTCCTGTTTGTTTTGCTAAATTAAAAGTAGGAATATTTGTTGTTTTAGAAATATACGTATCCCTAATTGTATTTCATACTGATTATTAAGGCTGTACAAAGGATTTTAAGAATCATCCATTTCGGATATTGGATGTTGGATTGCGGAAGTATAATCTACTTTATAAAACCCTATTTTGTAAAAAATGAAGGTATTTGCAATAATTCCGAAATCAGAAATCCCAAATCAAAAATTGTTTAAAACCGTTGTGCAATACCAACTGACTATTCATAAAAAAGACCTACCTCTTTGCGAGAATAGGTCTAATTTGCAACAGCAAGAAATTTCGGTTTATCAATATGTCTTGTTATAAAATCTCTGAATAAGTCAGGATTAACCTTTACTTCGCTGCTTGAATGGCTTTTGTCAAACGAGGCAATACATCAAATACATCACCAACAATACCATAATCAGCAGCTTTGAAGAATGGCGCTTCTGGATCTTTATTAATTACCACAATCACCTTAGAAGAGTTGACACCCGCCAAATGTTGAATGGCTCCTGAAATACCGCAAGCGATATATAAATTAGGAGAAACTTTAATACCTGTTTGACCTACGTGCTCGTGGTGAGGTCTCCAATCCAAATCAGAAACAGGTTTAGAACAAGCCGTAGCCGCTCCTAGCGCATTGGCAAGGTCTTCCACAATTCCCCAATTTTCTGGTCCCTTCAATCCACGACCTGCCGATACTACCAAGTCTGCCTCTGGTAACGATACTTGTCCAGATGCTTTATGTGTACCTGTCACCTTTACGGCAAAATCAGCATCGTTCAAGGATGGTGCAAAATTTTCGACAGATGCACTACCATCGCCCTCAACTACATTTACTGCATTTTTCTTTATCGCAATCACTTTCTTGTCAGCAGTCAACGCTACAGTCGCAAAGGCTTTCCCTGTGTAAATACTTCTTTTCACCGTGACACCGCTAGAAAAATCGGGTAAATCCACCACGTTTGACACAATAGAAGCTTTCAACTTGGCAGATACTCGTGCCGATACGGCATCTCCCAATGAAGATTTCGATAAAATGACAAACTCTGCTGAAGTCGCATTTACAGCCTCCGCTAATACACTTGAATAAGCCTGAATCGAGGCAACATTCAAACGAGCATCAGATGCCCACAATACTTTGGATGCTCCATACTTGCCAGCGATGGCCAAAGCTTCATTGCTAGACTCGCCAATGGCAAGAACTGTCACTGAACTACCTTTTGCTTTGGCAACTTCTGAGCCATAATATATTGCTTCTAATGAAGATTTTTTGATTGAGCCGTTATCTAATTCGGCAAAAACTAAAACGCTCATAATAATATCGTTTGTGTGCTAATCAATAAAAACTGTTATCAGTTAATCGTATATCTGTTATTAGGGATTTCATGATTCTCTAAATAACTATCTGATTTTAAACACTTTTTAATTAACACGGTTAAATGCTTTGAATAAAAATTTGATTGAGAATCTTACAAAACCTTAGCTTCGTTTTTCAACAAATCAATTAATTTTTCTGCCTCTTCAGCAGGAATCATTTTTACGGCTCCTTTTGGCGCAGGAAGCGCATATTTCTCTGTAATAGTCAACCCTACCCCAACTGGCTCTACAACTTTTAGAGGTTTTGTTCTAGCCGACATGATACCACGCATATTCGGGATTTTCCACTCAGCAATTGGTTCTTGGCAACCTAATACCAATGGCAATGAAGCTTCAATATCTTCTTTTCCTCCTTCAATTTCACGAGTCATTTTAGCAACACCTCCATCAATTTCTAATTTCATGACTGGCGAAAGCGACGGAATTCCCAACATCTCTCCTACTAAACCATGTATCACACCACTGTTGAAATCAATAGATTCACGACCCATCAAAATCAAATCGTAGTTTTCTTGAGAAGCAATATGTGCAATTTGTTCTGCAACAAAATACGAATCTGTCGGTTCGGTGTTGACACGAATAGCATCGTCGGCACCAATTGCCAAACATTTACGGATTACTTGTTCAGACTCAGCCTCACCCACGTTCAAAACTGTTACGGTACCGCCGTGCTGTTCTTTGAGTTCGACTGCACGAGACAAGGCATAATCGTCGTAAGGTCCGCAAATATATTGTACGCCCGTTTTGTTAAACTTGGTATCACCATCGGTAAAAGAGATTTTAGCGGTGGTATCAGGGACATTGGTAATACATACTAAGATTTTCATAACAATTAAAATATTATGTTTACAGTAGATTAATCGTACAGCTTGAATATTTCACTATACCGAGGATATTTTTAACTTTTCGAACAATATCCTGATGCAATATTAACGAAAAGTTTTAAAAATAGTATGCAAGCATAATAATTTTTTCAAAGTTTTTTACAAACCCTTTTATTTAGAGCAAGATGAACCAATTTCGCCTTGAACAATTGCGTAAATTTTATGAAGAAGAGCCAAATGACCCATTTAATGCGTATGCATTGGCAACAGAGCTATTAAAATTTGACCTACAGTCAGCAAGACAACTATTTGAAGAATTGATAACAAATCACCCTAATTATTGGGCGACCTATTATCATGCTGCGGCACTTTATACTACTTTAGAAGAATTTGATTTGGCTGAACAGACTTACCAAAAAGGAATTGAGATTACAGCAAATCTCCAAAATGAAAAGGCTTTGAAAGAACTTAAAGGAGCCTATCAAATGTTTTTGGATGAGAGAGAAGAATGGTAAACCGTTTCGGATTTGGGATAGCTGATTTTGGATTTTTCGTAAAATGGTCAATTTGTTTTTTTGGTTATCCAAAGTTTATCTAATTCAAATTAAAAAAATCTGAAATCCAATATCTCAAATCCGAAATCCAATTAAACCTTTCCATTTTCAAACGTTCTAAGAAATATAACAAACTCCTACTCGGAGCGTTTACTAGTAAAATCACAACGAAAGTCATGAACTGCAAAAAACACATATTGCTTTTCTTCATCCTAATCTTAAGTTATGGATGCTTGGCTTGGGGAATGAAATCTACTTCACTCGTCAACTCAGGAAGAAAAGCGTTTATTGCAACTTCAAGTATTTCTGGTGTATATGGAGTAGTAAAAAACACAACTCCATCATTTGTTTTGGCAGATGACAACGAAACAGAACCAGAGCATACCTCAGACTTTGTATCAGTTGTTGGTTTTCTTCCAGATTTTAGTGCTTTTTTTGATGCCTTCGTATTACCTAAAAATTTGGTAATATGGAAATCTACTGGCACCACTTTTCCTTATCACATCAATCATCTCTACGTGCTTTTCCATGAATGGAAATATTTACCTTTCTAATTGCTTGTTTTAATACGTTGTAAACTCATTTTCGGTTGCAACAGCCTTTTGGATACTGACTTTTCGGTTTCCACAGTATTATCTATTCGTTTTCTAATCATTATAGTATTTAAAGCCATGAAAACTAACAAGCTTTTCGGAGGAATGGAAGCATTGGGAGGAATTAGCTTCCGTCAAACAGTTGTTGCTTTTACAGCTCTTATCATGACATTGTTCCAAAGTCAAATCTTTGGACAAGCTAATCAGATAGAAACCCTAAAAGGGATGCAACAAAGTATTGCGTCGTACGATGCAGATGTACGTGAGTCTATATTGACCACCAGTCAATATCCTGTGGCGTTGGCAACGATTCAAAATTTGCGTAGTCAGGCTCAAAACTCATTTCAAAACGTTATTAAAGACTTTAATCAGAAAAAACAAGGCTGGTTTTACGAGCTAACACGTTATCCAGATTTGTTACACACCTTGGCTACCACTCCAAGCGGTAAAAGTCGTGATGAGATTGAAGCAATGTTACCCAATAAAGATGAAAATTTGGCAACTGCGGCTTGGAAACTCTATCGTCATCACGAAGATGATTTAGACAAAGTAGATCAATTGTATCAACAAGCGGAGGATGGGTTCAAAAAAACCATTCAGCCACTTGATGCCACAGCGCAAACTGCTTTTACTACATTGGCAAAATATCCAGATGTAATGTTATTCTTGAATGACAATTTGGACATTACGCAACAATTAGGTAAAAAGTATATTTCAGATCAAAGCGGTTTGAAAACTGAGTTGGCTGCACAACATGATAGTTTGGTCGTTCAAAACCAAGCACAATTAGCAGCCTACAAACGTGAATTGGATAAAAATCCACAAGCCAAACAAGAGTTGAACCAAGCAGCTAAGGATTTCGCCAAAAGCAATGGATATATCCTACCCAATGGTCAAATCGCTTATGGTAATGGATATGGTTACGGGTATGCAAATCCATACTCATATTGGTTTGGTTATCCATATTGGTATGGCTCAGCTTTGTGGTATCCTGGAGCATATTGGGGCAGTTTTGGGATGAGTTATGGTTTTGGAGGCTGGGGTTTAGGCATGTTTCCTGCCTACGGATTCTCAAACTGGTTCTTTAATGGCGGTTATTATATGAATTACCCAAATTTGTATCGTCATTACGGAAATTATTACCGTAACGTAGTGGCTAGCAGACCTAATTATTATCGAGGAAATACCTTTAGTGGTACAATGAATAACCACTTTACTGCTTCTAGAGGTAATAGTTTCAACGGAGGTAATCGTCCAAGTTATGGAGGAAACTATGGAGGAGGATTCCGCTCAGGAGGTTTTTCAGGGGGCGGTAGAAGTTTTGGCGGCGGCGGTAGACATCGTTAATAGATAAAAGTTATTCTCAATTTAGTGAGTTGGGGTTGAGTGATTATATTAAAAATCAAAAGCGGTCGAAAATTGTTTTTCGACCGCTTTTTTAATGCTACTATGCTAAATATGACTTAGCTTAAGACGCAATCATTGTGTCTCTACTGACAGAATACAAATTTTCACATAATCACTAAATTCGAGATGACTCCTATTTTTTGTTTAACAAAATACAAGAAATCTTGATTCTCTTAAATACTTATATTCGATCCAGCCACATAACTAGTTGTCCAAGCGGCTTGAAAATTAAATCCGCCTGTTACAGCATCAATATCTAGTACCTCTCCTGCAAAAAACAATCCTTTAATTTTTTTAGACTCCATCGTATTGGGGTTGATTTCGTTCAAGTCTACGCCACCGCAGGTCACAAACTCTTCTTTAAAGGTAGTTTTTCCAGCAACTGTCTGATTACAATTGATCAAGTTTTCGGTAAGCTTATTAAGTTGTTTGTTTGAAACATCAATCCAGCGCAGTTGTTCATCTATTTCGGCTAATTCACATAAACGTTTCCATAAACGAGACGGTACACCCAATAATTGGTTTGACTGAATCACTTTTTTAGGATGAAGCTTTTTTTGAGAAACCCATTGCTCTCTTACTTCATTTTCAGTTGTTTCGCCACACCAATTGATTAATGTAGAGAATTTATACTCCACCTCAGCCAATTCTTTGGCGCCCCAAGCTGATAACTTTAAAATAGCTGGACCCGAAAAACCCCAGTGCGTTACTAATAGAGGACCATCCTGTTTGAGTTTTTTCCCTGCAATTTTGACGTTAGCATTGGGCACACTCACGCCTGAGAGATCTTTAAAAACTCCCTCTGGAGTATTAAAAGTAAATAAAGACGGTAATGGAGAAAGAATATTCAAGCCCAAATCTGCTAGCCAACGATAGCCTTCTACGTTGGGGTTCCCACCTGTAGTGACCAACACGGCTTCTACTTCAAGATTTGTTCCATCTAATAGATCAAGGACAAATCCAGTCTCTTCTTTCGGGTGGATTTTGGATACACCTGTCGAAGTTTTTACTTGAACGCCTTTTCTAATAGCTTCATTTTCTAAGCATAAGGCGATGGTTTCAGAGCTATCTGTGGTTGGAAACATACGTCCATCCAATTCAATCTTTAACGCTACTCCTTTTTGTTGAAACCAATCAATAGTACTTTGAGGATTAAAGGTTTTGAAAAGTGGTTTCAGAAAACTTCCTCCTCTTGGATAGAACTTTGACAATTTTTTATCATCAAAACAAGCGTGTGTCACATTACAACGCCCTCCACCCGAGATTCGCACTTTATTGAGAACCGTTCTATTTTTTTCCAATAACAAAACTTCTGCTGCAGGATTTTGCTCGGCAGCTCTGATAGCACCAAAAAACCCAGCAGCTCCTCCTCCTATTACGACTATTTTTTTTCGACTCATTTGATTTTTTTATCTAAGACTTTTTAATTCTGATACTGTTCGAGCTTATTTCTCGTTTTTTTAGTCAAAAAGCCCCAGACTCTTACGTTTATTAGTACGAAATTAGTAAAATTGTAGTCTTTTAGCTTAATCCCAAAAGCCTAATCTGAAATTACTTTCAAAAAACCGCTTTGGGACATACCGCCTCAATCGAAGATATTCATACCAGAATGGGTCTAGAAAACCCAGTAAAATTGTATTATGAAAACCAGTAAAATTAAGTTTTTATTTTTTCTAGCTGTACTCGGAATCGTTTTATATTATTGGGGTCAACCTCATCCTTTTCAGCAATTTAAACACGATGTTTCTAACATTTTTAACGGTAAAAATGAAAAGAAAAAAGAGCCTTGGACTCGTGAAGGACGCGAAGACAATGTAGCTAGCGACACAAAAGAAAATGACACCGAAGCCTCTGACAATGAAGCCAGTGACACTAAAAGTTCCTCCAAGAAAGATAACTCTATCGTAGATATTCTGAAAGATGCTGTGGAGGAAGGTACCAAAACGTTACCCAATATTAAAGATGAAGTCTTCAAGGATAATAGCTCTTCAAATGTAGTTTTCAAAGATCTTGACAAATACAAACCTTATTCTTCAAAAGACAACGAGATTGTACGTCATACAGGCTATATGTTAAGCTATCAGGAGGACTATGAACAAGCATCTTGGGTGCTACATTTATTAAAGTCAGAAGCAGCAAAGGGGAATGAACCCCGCTCGAATGAATTTATGGCTGACCCTGAAGTATCTACGGGTTCGGCAGTTACTCAGGATTACTCCCGATCGGGTTATGACAGAGGTCACCTTTGCCCTGCTGGTGATTTTAAATATGATCATGAATTGCAAAATGAGACCTTTTACATGTCCAATATGAGTCCACAAGCTCCCGATTTTAACAGAGGTATTTGGAGTGATTTGGAAAGTAGAGTCAGAAAATGGGCGCAAGATAGAGGGGATTTGATTGTTGTAACAGGACCTATTTTACGCCAAGGATTAGAATTTATCGGAAAACGCAATCAAATAGCAGTACCCGAATATTATTACAAAATTGTATACGACCCAAGAGACAAACAGGCTATTGCTTTCTTGATGCCAAATCAAGCTTCTTATGAAACGGTTCGCTCTTTTGCCGTGAGTATCGATAGTATCGAGAAGAAAACAGGAATTGATTTTTTTGCTAAATTTCCAGAATCTCTACAAAAACAAATAGAATCTGGGGTGAACGTGGATGACTGGTTCTAGACAAATTGAGTGAATGGTGATTCGTAGATTTTGCGATTATTTCAGTTGTAAATATGCAATATGATGCGTTTAAAGCTATGTCAACACGAATTTAGCCACAGTTCATGAGGCTCATTTACATTAAAATTCGTAGCATATTTTATCATTTCAATAAATTATCGACGCTATATTTTTGGGTTAAAGAGATTTTTTGAATCTTTGTCAAAAAAGCAAATTGAAGAAAACTGCTGAATATGATTTCTAGCATTTCTGGTTCAATTTAATTTTATACTAACCAACAAACGGTTGAAAAACCAACAAGTACTAAGTGTTTTAACCCCCTGTTTTATGAACAAAGTTTATTTGAGTGATTCGGGTCCTAAAGTTTCAGAAGCGGTTTATGGATTTTGGAGATGGACTAACAATGGCGAACAGACCATTAACCAGATGGAAAAAATCGTAAATCTTTGCCTCGAATTAGGAGTAAATACTTTTGACCACGCAGACATTTATGGCAATTCTTCTATTGAAGAATATTTTGGTAAATTAATCAAAAGTAAAGGGGTCAAAAGAGAAGATATTGTTTTGTTCAGTAAGTGTGGCGTTCGTAAATCAAACAAAGGATATACGTATTTTGACAATTCTGAAAAATACATTTTAGAAAGTGTAGATAACTCTTTGAAGCGCCTTGGCACAGATTACTTAGATATCTTTTTGTTGAATCAATTAGATATGATTAGCAATCCTGAAGAAACGGCACAAACGCTTCGTGAGTTGGTAAACATTGGCAAAATCAAACATATTGGTGTAAGTAACTTTTCGGTATTCCAACACCAATTGTTAGAATCATATTTGCGCAAACCCATCGTTACCAATCATATTGAACTAAACTTAGCCAATACCTCTGCTATTGAGGATGGTCGTTTAGACTTTATCAAACAACGCTTTAGCAAACCATTGGCTTGGGCGCCGTTGGCAGGTGGAAAAATCCTTGATGGCACAGATTTCAAATCGGCAATTTTGAAAGAAAAATTAGCTGAGGTTGGTCAAAAATATGGTGCTAACATCGAGCAAACTGCGGTAGCATGGTTGATTCAACTAGGTACTTTGCCAATTATTGGATCTTTGTCCGAACAACGTATTCGTAATGCTGTGAGCGCTACCGAAATTAAATTGAACCACGAAGACTGGTACGAGATTTACAACGTAGCCTTGATGAAATAGATTGATTTTTTTGCTGTTGTTGGAAAGAGCTCCAACAACAGCAAAAATTCTAAAGAACTATCTTCTTAAATTATCGCATATTACGGCAGTCGCAATACCAGCATTTAGTGACTCTGCACCACCGAATCTTGGAATTGTAATTTTATGCGTAACGACTTCCTCTACTGCTTCAGAAATTCCATTCGCTTCGTTACCTATGATGATATACCCACTCGGCGCAAAATTGAGCGTGTGTACATTTTCTGAGTCCAAAAATGCCCCATATATCGGTTTTTCTTGACCTTTTAAATACTTCACTAAATCGGTATAAAACAAAGAAACTCTCGTAAAAGAACCCATCGTTGAAGATATAACCTTGGGATTATACAAATCTACAGTACCCTCCGAACAAATAATCTTTTGAATACCATACCAGTCTGCGATACGAATAATAGTTCCCAAATTACCGGGGTCACGAATTTCATCCAAAACCAAAGCATATTCGGTGTCATTCAACAGCAGCTCTTGATTAGATTTTATCTTGGCCACCGCAAGCGCCGCGTTGTTCGAACTAAATGTACCAGCCTTTTCTAATTCTGCCTGTCCTACAATTTCGGCTCTCAAAGGTTGTTTGTCTAATAGAGGTTTAGTTTCTTTGTAAAAATCCTCAGTGACATACAACGACTCCAGCTCAAAATCAGATGAAAGTAGTTCAACCACGCTTTTGGCACCTTCCACCACAAAAGATTGGTATTCTTGACGAAACTTTTTTTGCTGAAGAGAATTAATGTATTTAATCTGGTTTTTTGACAACATAAAGCAATATTTTAAAAGGTTAGTCGCTGTATATCAGCACCCTTGTTACATATATTAAGTATGACTTTGAGACATTTTTGCATATATCTCACATTGATTGGTATGGGTAGTTGGCTTTCGGGCTGTACTACTTCAAACATATTTTCTGACCCTTTGCTGTATTCTCAAAACTTTCGTGGCAACCGAAAAATTACTACTGAGAATTTAGAACCGCTGTTGCCACAAAAACCCAACAAAAAAATTCTGCGAACACCCATTACCCCTGGTTTGTATTTTTATCAGCTTTTTTCTAAAGATTTTCCTAAAAAGAAACTTCAATGGGAATATGAACTTACAAAGTTAAATGAGGATTTTGAGGAACAAATAAAAGGGCTTGATATTAATTCGAACGAATACAACAAACTTCTTCAAAAGAAGGAAAAAAAGGCACAAAAACTTACCCGAGCCATTGCAGAGGGCAACTGGGCCATGCGTACATTTGGTGAACCTCCTTCTTATTTTTACAAGGATGAGTCTGAGAAAAACGTTGAGAAAATCAAAACTTACTACAAAAATCATGGCTTTTTCTTAACCCAAGTTTCTTATAAAGTCGACTCTTTGTTTATCAAAAAAGGAAGTGTAGCGGTTACCTACGTTATCAATGAAGGTGTGAGTTATCCTATTGGAAGCAACGATTCGCTGGTGGTGAAAGATTACAAAATTTTGCAATTATTAGAAAAAAACAAAAAGCAAAGTTTTCTTAAATCAGGCGAACGACTCACCCTTGAAAATTACAACGCAGAAAAAGACCGTATTGAAAGTCTATTGAAGAATAATGGTTACTATGCTTTTTCCAAAGACTTTTTAAGCCTAAAAATAAATGCTTTGGATACCGCCAAAACTGGAAAACTACAGGTAATCACCTACATTCCAAGTCCTGATCGTACTCCTCGTAGCAACAATTACTCAACGGCATATAATATTGGAAATATTCAATTTATTGCCGATGGTACCTATGCCAATGCTTATCGTACTACGGTCGATACGGTGTATAGTCCTAATATTCAATACATTTTTGTGAATAAAAAGTTTTCACCAAGTGTGTTGGATACCAAAATTGATTTAAGAAAGCATCAAGTATTTAGTCAAGAAAAAATCAACCAAACCCAAAAGAAACTCTATGGTTTGGAGCAGTTCCAGTTTACTCGTATCAATCTGGATACCACCAAAGGCGTCATAAACGCTTCAATTTATGCCAAACCTTTAGATAAATACGAATTTTCGGTCGAAACAGGTGGAAGTGTGTTTGCAGGTGGAAGTCTTAACAACTTGGTACCCGGACCGTTTTTGAATACTTCTTTCAAAGCTAGAAATATCAATAACAGCGTCAACTCTTTAGAAACTACCTTTCGTTTTGGATTTGAGGCTCAAGCAGGCTTTTTAAGACCCGACTCGGTAAACCGAAATCTTGAGTTAGGATTAAATACCTCGTTTATTATTCCAAAAATATTATTACCTGAGGGTCTTGCCCAACGTTTCGAGAACTACTCTCCACAAACGCGTATTAGTGTGGGTGGAGAGTTTATAGGTCGCCAAGAGTATAACCGTTTTGGCTTTAAGGTTGCCAGTACATTCAATTGGCGTCCTTCGCCCAACAAATATTGGCAAGTATCCCTTTTTGATGTCAACCTTGTCAATACCAGCAATCAAGCACCTGCTTTCCGTAACTTTTTAGATAGTTTGTTACGTCTCGGGAATAACCTCAAACGAAGTTTCCAACAATCATTTATCTCCAGTATGAGTGCCACATACACTTATACCGATAACCCGTATGGACAACTCAAACAGGGAAAATATTTAAAGTTGTTTTTTGAATCTGGCGGTACTACCTTGAACCTAATCAAAGGGAGCAAGTTTGGTTTCTTGACAAATCTTTTACAAGATTCTTTACAATTTTATCGCTTCATCAAAGCCAGTGCCGATTACCGAAAATATATTCCTATTGGGCGTAGTGATAAAACGCTTTTGGCGTATCGAATCAATACGGGAGCAGCCTTTGCGTATGGTGCTGACAAGGATTTACCTTATGAAAAAAACTTCTTTATCGGTGGTCCAAACAGCTTACGAGCATGGCGTCCGAGGGGCTTAGGGCCAGGTTCATTTACGGGTTCGTTTGATAACCCTGGGAGTATTATTTTGGAAACTAGTGCCGAATTACGTTTCAAGATTATTCGTTTTTATGGAGATTTGAACGGAGCGCTTTTTGCCGATGCTGGTAATGTTTGGAGATTTCCAAATCAAAACACGGCGGGTTTGACAGGCTCAGACTTTCAATTGAATCGTTTTTACAAAGAAATCGCAATGGATATTGGTTTTGGTTTGCGCTATGACTTGTCATTTTTCGTGATTCGATTCGACTGGGCTGTACGCGTCCTCGACCCTGCCTTTAAAGGTGACAACTGGGTATTTTTGAGAGATAACCTCAAAAGTCCGCTCTATCCCGAACAACCCTATTCAAATCCTTTGACACTTAATTTTGGTATTGGGTATCCTTTCTAACAATAGCAATTTTGTGAATTATACATAAGTACTTTTTTCAGAAAATCGATGAATTCTATGACGCTTTTTGCTGACAAATATTAACTAATGACAGTTGATTAAAACAAGATTTTTCTTTACCTTAAATCTACTATTAGGCATTATCAAGACTCAGAGTTTGGCATCAAAACCAAGATAAAGTCTATAGGCAAAAATATATTCTTGACCTCAAAATTATAATTGCCATGATGATCTACAAAGCCTCATTAGACAAGCTAGCAAAATTCACCTCGATAGGTGTTACGGTGTTATTTGTATTTATAGCATTTTCCCTATTCCCTGTGCTAAAAAACGAAAGTTATTGGGTCTCGGTTCTGGTGATTGTATTGTTAATCTCTACTTATGTGATTAGTTTAGGCTACAGTCCACGAGCCTATCAAATTACAGAAGACACTCTTTCAATCAATCGACTTTTTTATAATGCCAATTATGAAAGACGAAAAATCGAAAAAGTTGAAATGCTAAGCAACGAGCAAATGGGACTTGCGATTCGTACATTTGGTGTTGGTGGGCTATTCGGATATTTTGGTTATTTCGCTAGCAAAAATCAAGGTTCGATGTTGTGGTATGCGACTCAACGCGAAAAGTTTGTAATGATTCACCTTGAAGGAAACAAAAAAATCGTCCTTACTCCCGACGATCCCATTGGCTTTGTCTCAGATTTAACACTTTAGTTATTTTAGGATTGTGAGTTGTGACTTCCAACTATTGCAGATTTGGGATTTGGGATTTCTGATTTCGGAAATAAAGAAAAACCTCTTTGTTTGTACCAAATTCTGAAGGTTACAATTCCGAAATCCAACATCCGATATCCGAAATTGTATCACATTCCTTCGCTCAGTCCTAGTTATTAATATTGATAGTTAGCGGGTTTATACATTCACTCGCTAAGTGAAATCATGGGTTGAGAACTGTTCCTATTACAAAATTCAGCTTCAACGTAAACACATTTTCTATCAAAACAATAAAATTCAAGTAGCTTCTTTAGAAAAAAAAACGCCTACTCCATTAAACATTTCTGTCTATAATCTATCAAAGCCTTATATATTCCCATTCCAACAATCACCTTATGAAGCAATAATTTACTGAATATTTAAGCTCCTAAACGAGCATACATATTTCTTTAAACTGGGTCAAAAATCGCTAAAACTAAATTTAGTCATGACTATGATTGCTTCAACTCTCAAAAGAATTTCGCTTTTGAAAAAAGTGCTATTCTTTACCGCTTGTTCTCTTTTCATTCAAGTAAAAACTTATTCATTCTCCGATCCAAAACCCATTAGCGTTGACAGTTTACGCTATGGAAAATTTGGAAAACTAACCATGTATCATCCCAATGGTACACCCAACTCTTTGGTGCTCTTCGTTTCGGGTGACGGAGGCTGGCAGTCTGGGGTACTAAGTATGGCTCGTTATTTGGCCTATCAAGGAGCCTTGGTCGCAGGAATTGACGCCAAATCTTTTGCTGCTTCAATGGCAAAAGACAAGGGTGCGTGTTCTTATCCTGCTGCTGATTTTGAGCAATTAAGTATGATGCTACAACGCAAATATCATTTTGCCACTTATCAAAAACCCATTCTTGTAGGATACTCTTATGGCGCAGTATTCATTTATGGACTTATCGCTCAGGCACCTGCTGGTACTTTCAAAGGCGGAATTTCACTTGGATTTTGCCCAGATATAGACCTCAAAAAACCGTTTTGCAAAGGCAATGGTCTTTTGTATCATGTGCTCAAAGAAGGCAAATCGTATTACTTTGACCGTGTCGAAAAACTTCCTGCTCTCTTTATTGTTTTAAACGGTGTAAAAGACCAAACTTGTCCTTACGATGCTACTGCTACATTTTTGAAAGGTATCAAAAATGTAGAACTTATTACGTTGCCCAAAGTTGGACATGGATTTTCGTACACTGGTAACTGGTTGCCTCAGTTCAAGCAAGCCTATAACAAATTATCTGTCAATCCTACTAAAGTACTTCCTGCAAGCCTTAAAACAGACCTTCCCATCGATGTTGTCGAACCCAAAATTGCGGCTAATAAAGAACTTCTTTTCTTTATTTCGGGGGATGGTGGCTGGACGAGCTTTGACCAAGGTATTGCCAATGCTTTTGCAGATAAAGGCGTTTCAGTCGTAGGATTAGATTCTCAGAAATATTTCTGGAATGCTCGTACCCCTGAAGAAACAGCTAGAAAAATTGCGGAGATAGCGCAATATTATTTGCAATATAAAGAAATCAAATCATTCCATATTATGGGGTACTCTTTCGGAGCTTGTGTAGCACCTTTTATTGCAAACAAACTACCCGAATCTCTCCGAGAAAAACTGTCTGGCATCACCCTTCTTTCGCCAGATACTAAAGGAGATTTTGAAATCCATGTAGCCGATATGCTCAGTTTAGGAGGCAATAATGACCCTTACGATGTACTAAAAGAAATGGAATTATCCCACTCTTTAAAACGACTTTGTCTATTTGGAAGTGATGAAGATACTGACATCACCAACTTATTTAGAAAAACAGGAGCAAAAGTCGAAATTCTCCCAGGTGGACATCATTTTGACAATGCTTATACAAGTATTGTGAATAAAGTTCTGGAAAATTAGGAGCGAAGATATAAAAGTTGCAAATAGTTTAAAATCAAGCATTTTATCCTAAAAAATATATTTCTTAGTCCGTCAAAAAATCTAATAACTATATGAAAAACCTCCTTAAATCTCGAAACTACTATTTAAAAGAAATTCTTGCCTTTTTGTTTTTATTACTGGCAATCTATTTCTTCAGACAACAACAATCAGACATTGTGCAGTCTATTGCTGTATTAAAAAATGCTGACCCAAATTACTTCCTTATAGGCTTATTAGTAACTGGTTTCTACATTCTTCTCAACGGTTTAATGTATGTATATGCTTTTCGAGCAGTACATAGCACTATATCTATAAAAGATGGGGTAAAACTATTTCTTAAACGCAACCTTATCAGTGTGTTTTTGCCTGGAGGAGGTGTTACTTCTTTAGCTTTTTTCAACCAAGAAATTGAAAGAAAAGGAATTAGTAAAACTCGAATTAATTTTGCTTCCTATATCTATGCAGTTATAGGAATCGCCTCGCTTGCATTCGTGGCATTTCCCGTTTTGGTATATCTAGCAATAGTCCGTAGTTCCTCGGCTAGTTCGTGGATAGCCTTTGCGGGGATTGTTGGAATAGTGGTATTATTGGTATGGGCTACATGGTCTTTTCTTGAAAAAGGATGGGTTTTCAAACAGTTAATTAAGATCAACCCACAGTTTGAAATGTTGGCAGAAGAAATCAATGTGGGGAATTTTTCGGTAAAAGAAATACTCTTAGTTTTACTATTTTCGATAGGTGTAGAAATCACAGGAATGCTCCATCTTGGTATCGCCATGAAAGCCCTTGGCTTGTCTGCCAGCCTCGAAAGTTGTATTGCGGGCTACGTGATAGCTACCCTTTTTTATGTTATTTCACCATTTTTAAGAGGTTTGGGAGCCGTTGAAGTTTCCATGATTTTATTGATAACTTCTTATGGATTCAGTGAAACACAAGCTATTTCTATCACCATCCTTTACCGTGTGTTTGAGTTTTGGACACCTCTCATTGCAGGGATTGGTAGTTTTTTATTCAATCGAGGCAACATACTACTTCGGTTGCTTCCAGCCATACTTTTGGCGCTGTTAGGTTTAGTCAATATCATATCTGTTTTGACTCCTCCCCTAGTCGAGCGCCTCAAATTATTGGAAGATTTTATCCCCATTGCCACCGTGCATTTATCCAATCTGGCCGTACTCATGTCAGGTATATCCCTATTGGTATGTGCAGCATTTTTGATAAGGGGATTGCGAAATGCATGGTTTTTAGCACTAACCTTGAGCCTTATTTCTTTTGTCGGACATTTAACCAAAGCTATCGATTACGAAGAAGCTATCCTAGCGCTTTTTACAATGATTGTTTTAGTGATTACTCGCAAACAATATTATGTTAAAAGTGACCGAAAACTTCAAAACTTTGGCATTTTATTAGCAAGCTCAGTTTTAGCCATGGTATTGGTGTATGGGGTAATTGGCTTTTACTTTTTGGATAAAAAAGAATTTGGTATCGACTTTTCTTTGAGTAATTCTATTGAAAATAGTGTAAGAAGCTTTTTTCTACTCGAAACTACAGTTGCTCCTCTCACTCGTTTTGCCAAAGGTTTTATTCATTCTATCAATTTATTGGGCAGTTTGTCGTTGGGTTTGTTGATTTATGCTTTTGTCAAACCTTATATTTTTCGCTATTCTTCTGATGAGGAAGAACAGGCGAAAGCACTTGAGTTATTAGCTAAGTATGGTCACACAGCCGACGATCATTTCAAGGTGGATGCTGATAAAACGTTCTTTTTCGGTACTAAAATCGAAGGATTTATTGCTTACAAAATCGCCTCTGGTTTTGCAATTGCTTTGGGCGAGCCCGTATGCGAAAATTCAACTGAAAGCATACGAAAGTTGATTCATGAATTTGAAGTTTTTTGTAAAAGAAATAGCCTAAAAACGGCTTATTATAAAATAGATGAAAGCAAACTGCCTCTTTTTGAATCTTTTGGTAAAAAATCATTACCAATAGGTCAGGAAGCGATTGTAAACTTACAGGCTTTCACGTTGGAAGGAAAAGACAAAAAGTCGTTAAGAAATGCGTTGAATGCTTTGGAAAAAAAGGGTTTTAAAACGGTCATCCACCAAGCGCCCATCAAAGACGGGCTTTTACAAAAACTCAAACACGTTTCAGATGACTGGCTACGTTCTTTAGACCGAAAAGAAATGGTTTTTTCCCAAGGCATGTTTAATTGGGATGAATTGAAAAATCAAACTATCATTACGATTGAAAATAGTGATGAAAAAATTGTTTCATTCTTGAATATCATTCCCGATTACACTCCCAATGAAGGAACGTATGACTTGGTTAGAAAAACCGAAGATGCACCCTCTGGTTCGATGGATGCGCTGATTATTGCTCTTATCTCCCAGTTAAAGGAACAAGGGTTAAGCGCCCTTAATATGGGTGTAGCTCCTATGTCGGGCATTGACCAGCCCAAGGATTTTCCAGAATGGACAGTAAAATTTGCCTACGAAAAACTTCAGCAGTTTCGTCATTATCATGGATTGAGAGATTTTAAAGATAAGTTTAATCCAACTTGGGTCAATAAGTATTTGGTCTACGAAAACCATTATGATTTGATTAGTCTCCCTATGGCTTTAGGTAAAGTTATGAAAGCATAGGTTTTGGCTTTCGGCTATGAGTTATTATTACCTAGTTCGAGACTTTGTCTCGGACTAGTTTTTGCCACAGTTTAGAAACTGTATAAAAAATATTCCAAGACTAAATCTTGAACTAGTAATATCTCTTCCTAAATATCCCATTTTTAAATACCTCCTCCCCCATCTTTTTGTGGAAAATTAGCCAATGCCTGTAGCATTTTATCCTATCATCCCTCGACATTGAGTATAATTGATTTCATCCAACTTTTTATCGACAAGGTACAAGTAATTGTACTATACTTATGAATAAACCTAGTGTCAGATGAAGAAACTTCTTCTTTTATTTATTCCGCTATTTGTCCTTTCCTCTTGTCGTAACAACGTGCCAGAAGAGTTAAAGGAGGAAATCGCTCAATTACCTGATGAACTTGATTACAACATGGATGTAAAGCCTATCCTTTCGGATAAGTGCTTTGCCTGTCATGGCCCTGATAAAAAGAAACAAAAGGCAGGTTTACGCCTCGACCTCGCCGAAGCTGCCTACGGAGATTTACCCGAAAATCCGGGCAAAGTAGCCATCGACCCAGGCGACCTCGACGATAGCGAATTGGTGCGTCGTATCCTTACGTCGAACCCCAAAGAAATCATGCCCACGCCCGAATCTCACCTTTCTTTGAGCAACAAAGAAAAAGCCGTTTTAATCAAATGGATTAAAGATGGGGCTGAATACAAAGCACATTGGGCATTTGAAAAACCCGAAAAACCCCGTGTACCTTCGGTTGAAGGAAGTGATTGGGTGAAAAATGAAATCGACAATTTTGTTTTAGCCAAACTCGAAGCCAAGAAAATCAAACCACAACCAGAAGCCGATAAAGAAACCCTTATTCGTAGGGTTTATTTAGACTTGACGGGCTTGCCGCCGAGCCTCGCCGATATTGATGCCTTTTTAGCAGATAAATCGCCCAAGGCCTACGAAAAAGTAGTTGATAAATTGCTTGCTTCTCAGCATTACGGTGAAAAACTAGCAACCGACTGGATGGACGTTTCTCGTTTTGCCGACTCACATGGCTATACGGTTGATAGGGTGCGAGATATGAGTCCGTTTCGGGATTGGGTGATTAAGGCATTTAACCAAAATTTGCCTTATGACCAGTTTATCAAATATCAATTGGCAGGAGATTTGTTGCCCAATGCTACTTTAGACCAAAAAATTGCTACAGGATTTTTACGCAATCACCAGCAAAATATGGAAGGAGGGATTGTTGAAGAAGAGTTTCGAGTGGAATACGTCGTGGACAGAACCAATACGCTTGGAACGGCTTTTTTGGGCATGACCCTCGAATGTTCTAAATGCCACGACCATAAATATGACCCTCTTTCACAGAAAAACTACTACCAATTATTCAGCTTCTTCAATAACGTAAACGAAGCTGGACAAATTTCTTGGGATGATGCCTTGCCTGTACCAACCTTGCAATTACCTACCGCCAAACAACAGCAAATAATCAAATACATTCAAACAAAACTAAAGGCTGTAGAACAGAACCAAAGCTATCCAGCTAAAATCAATGCAGAGTTTAACCAATGGATTAGCAGCGGACAATACCGACAAGATTTAAAACAACCTGATACCATTGCCTTGCAAGGACATTATACTTTCGACGACGCATTAGTTAACCTACGCAACAAAAAACATCAGCCCAAAATGGCAAGAGATGTAGGGGGTACCGATAAAGATAAACCTACTTTTGTGGCAGGAAAATACGGTAAAGGACTTTGGATGGAAGGCGACCTTTGGTTTGATACGCAAGGCGTTGGGGCTTTTCATCGCTACGAGCCTTTTACGGTATCTATTTGGGTAAATATTCCGAAGGAGTTGAAAGAAGGAGTCATTCTACATCGGGGTGTTTCGGGGCTTTTGTATGGTTTTAGAGGCTATCATTTGCAGGTAAAAAACAACAAACTCGAATTTAATTTGGCTCGTACCGCCCCAGACAATGCCATTATAGTACATACCAAAAACGACGTTCCCAAAAACCAATGGATTCATTTGGCGATTAGTTATGATGGTTCATCTTTGGCAAAAGGAGCGAAAATTTATGTTAATGGGCAAGCTACTCCGCTCAATGTTATCAATGATAACCTGACAAGGGATATTGTGTTTTTTGAGCATACCTACAAAGTACAACCTACCTTGCAAGTGGGTGCTTGGGGTAGAGGTTTAGGGTTTAAAAATGGGAAAGTGGACGAACTGAAAATATACAATCGTCTGATAGCATCCCATGAAATCAGTATTTTAGCTGAAAAAACCACATGGAATCCCCTGCTTTCAAAGCCATTCAATACCTTGAATGAGGTAGAAAAAAATGCACTTAAAAGCTATTTTATAGCAGCAAAATCGCCTACAGCCAAACAATGGCTCAAAGAAATGACAGCGTATCGTAAAGCCCAAAATGATAGTGCTGAAAAAATTCGGGAATTTATGGTTATGAAAGAAATGCCTAAACCCCGACAAGCCTATATTTTGGAAAGAGGCTTGTACGATAGTCATGGCGAAAAAGTTTTTCCGAATACACCTGAGAGCATTTTACCATTTAAAGAAAAATTTGTTAAAAACCGCATTGGGTTAGCCGATTGGTTGGTTGATGAAGACCATCCACTTACGGCACGTGTAGCGGTAAATCGCTATTGGCAAATGCTTTTTGGCATTGGTATTGTTAAAACCACCGAAGACTTTGGCAACCAAGGAGAATTGCCCGTCAATAAAGATTTACTCGATTATTTGGCGGTTGATTTTAGAGAAAATCAATGGAATGTAAAAGCTCTTTTACGTAAAATTGTGCTTTCGGCAACGTATCGACAAAGCTCAAAAGCCAGTAAGGAACTCCTCACCACCGACCCCGACAATCGACTGATGGCACGTGGCCCAGCCAACCGCCTTACCGCCGAAATGATAAGAGATAATGCACTGGTAGCAAGTGGTTTATTTAAAAATGAAATAGGAGGAAAAAGTATCAAACCCTATCAGCCCGAAGGACTTTGGGCTATCAATGGAGATACGTATTTACCCGACTCGACAAACGATATTTACAAAAGAAGTTTGTATATGCTTATCAAGCGTTCTGTACCACATCCTACTTTAGCGACATTCGATGCCACTGCGAGGGCTTCTTGTACCGTAAGACGACAAAAAACGAGCACACCATTGCAGGCATTAACCCTAATGAACGACCCTACTTTTATTGAAGCGTGTAAAGTGATGGGACAAAACATGGTAAAAGAAGGCAATACGCCTGCGGCATTAGTACATGTTTTTAGAAAAATTACGGGTCGTAAACCAATTCCAGCAGAATTAACCTTGCTTTTACAACAGCAAAAAGCTTTGTATCAAAAGTTTAAAGCAAACCCGAAAAAGAAAGACAGTTGGCTCAATACAGGACTTTATCGAATAGACCGTAGCTTAGACCAAGATTGGATTGCGGCTAATACCATTGTAGCCAATACCATTCTAAACTCTGACGCATCTATTACTAAAAGGTAATTCGATTGCGGATTTGGGATTGAGGATTTCGGAATAAAATTTATTCATCAATGAAATAAAATCATATATCCGAAATCAAAAATCCTCAATCCGATATACCAAAAATCACTCATTCACCAATTCACAATTAAACAGATGGCACATCAGCATGATGAGGAATTTCGCCTACAGGGAGGCGAGTTTGATGAACTCAATCGGAAGTACGATAGACGACGTTTTTTAACCAAAACATCGTTAGGACTTGGTGCTTTGGCACTTGGTGGACTATGGGCTGGCTCTAGTATGTTGGCAAATTCTACCAAAAAATCAGGCACACAGAGCATCGAAGAAGATGTACTGGCAGCCTTACCTCATTTTGCTCCAAAGGCCAAACGTGTTGTATATTTGTTTATGAGTGGTGGCCCTTCTCAGTTTGAAACATTTGATTACAAACCCAAATTATACAATATGCTTGGGCAAGACCTGCCCGATTCGGTGCGAGGTAGCCAACGCTTGACGGGCATGAGTGCCAGCCAAAGCCGCTTTCCTATTGCTCCTTCTTTGTACAAATTCAATGCACATGGGCAAAGCAACACCATGATTTCGGAATTGTTGCCTCATACAGCCAAAGTTGTAGATGAACTGTGTATCATCAAATCAATGTACACCGAGCATATCAACCACGACCCAGCGATTACGTTTTTTCAAACAGGACACCAATTGCCAGGCCGTCCTTCTATTGGCTCTTGGGTGAGCTACGGACTAGGTTCTGATAACCAAAATTTACCTTCATTCATTGTATTGGTTACGAAAAATGGCGGTGGACAACCCTTGTACTCTCGTCTTTGGGGGAATGGTTTTTTGCCAACTAAGCACCAAGGCGTACAATTTAGAAATGGCAAAGACCCCGTTTTGTACCTCAACAATCCCGAAAATTACGACGGTGCCGACCGTCGTGAGATGCTTAATTACCTCAACAAACTCAATAGTCTTCAAGCTGATTATTATGGCGACCCAGAAGTAAATGCCAAATTGGCTCAATATGAAATGGCGTTCCGTATGCAAACGTCTATTCCCGAAGTAATGGACATGAGCGACGAACCAGACGAAGTATTTGAATTGTATGGAAAAGATTCACGAGAAGCAGGTACGTTTGCAGCTAACTGCCTCATGGCGAGAAAATTGCTAGAAAAAGATGTCAAGTTTGTACAACTCTATCACCAAGATTGGGACCATCATGCTGCTTTGCCTAATGGGATTCAAACCCAATGCCAAAAGGTTGACCAAGGCTGTGCCGCCCTCATTACCGACCTCAAACGCAGGGGCTTATTAGAAGATACGCTAGTGATTTGGGGAGGAGAATTTGGAAGGACGGTTTACTCGCAAGGAAAACTTTCGCCTGAAAATTATGGCCGTGACCATCACCCCAGAGCCTTTAGTATGTGGATGGCCGGAGCAGGCGTAAAAGCTGGAATCAGCTACGGAGAAACCGATGATTTTAGTTATAATATCGTCAAAGACCCTGTGCATGTACACGATTTTCAGGCTACTTTGATGCACTTGTTAGGGATAGACCACGAAAGATTTACCTTCAAAACACAAGGACGTAGGTATAGATTAACCGACCTGAGTGGCAAAGTAGTAAAAGATATTTTAGCCTAAAACTAAGCTTAACCTTTTTATAGACTATGAATTACAATAGAAGAAATTTTCTCAAAAATACAGGTTTAACAACTGCCATAGGTGTATTAGCTACAGCGAAACAGCCTGCTTTAGCTCATACCAAACCCGACGATTTGACTATTGGGCACAACAATTTTAGATATAAAGTTGACAAAGGATGGGCCAAACTTACGGTCAATCGTACACCCTTGTTCAATTGTCATGAAATGGTACAAGACCAAAAAGGTCGCTTGATTATGGTTGGCGACCACGTGGCAAATAATATTTTGATTTTTGACAAATCTGGCAAATTGTTGGATAGTTGGACTTTAGCATTTCCAGGGGCACATGGGTTGAGTTTGAGTAAAGAAGGTTCAGAAGATTTTTTGATTATTACAGACTGTGGTTGGTACCAAGACCGTAGCGGTCAATGGAATCGCCAAGCAGGGCAAGTTATCAAAACCGATACCAACGGAAGGCTGATGTTTGCCATTGGGCATCCTCGCACTATTGGCATATACAAAAACGACGAGCCTTTTATGCCTACCGAAACCGCCGTAGCTCCCAATGGCGATATTTATGTAGCCGATGGCTATGGCAGCGATTATATTATTCAATACGATAGCAAAGGAAAATATATTCGTCATTTTGGAGGCAAACACAACGCCAATCCCGAACATAATTTAGTCAATGCACATGGCGTTTCAATCGACCTCCGTGACCCTAAAAATCCGAAAGTGGTTTGTTCTTCGAGAGAAGAAAATTGCTTTAAATTCTTTACACTTGAGGGCAAATATTTGTATAAAGTAGATTTGCCAGGAATGTATGTTTGCCGTGCGGTATTTCATCAAGAAAACCTTTATGCAGGCGTTTGCTGGAGTAAAGATAAAGAGGGAAAACAAAATTGGGGCGATTCTGGCTTTGTCACGATATTAGACAAAAACAATAAAGTGGTGAGTAATCCTGGCGGAAATGCTCCTGTGTATCAAAATGGTGTGCTACTGCCAACGCTTGCAACAAGCAACCCTATTTTCAACCACGGGCATGACGTTTGCATCGACGAAGACGAAAACCTCTACGTTTGTCAATGGAACGCCAATCATACCGCACCAATCAAATTAACCCGAACGGTCTAATACAAATGATTTTGATAGATATTTTTTCTTACCTCGGACGAATGCACCCATTGGTGGTGCATTTGCCGATTGGTTTTTTAGTACTTGCAACGCTCTTCGATGTGTTGTCGTACAAACCAAAATATGTTTTCCTCAAACCTGCTGTATCTTTAATTCTTTTGTTGGGTGGGCTATCGGCTGTTGTGGCTTGCACGATGGGATGGTTTTTGTCACAAACTGGTGATTATGACTATCTAACATTACGAAATCACAAATATACAGGTATTAGTGTGGCGGTAGTTTCCTTTATCTTTTATGGGTTAAAAAGCCTATTTGCTCAACGCATTTTTAAACTTTCAGATAAAACTTTTTCGGGCTTATTATTGGCACAAATGTGCCTATTGAGCTATGCTGGTCATCAAGGCGGAAACCTTACGCATGGGGCTGATTATTTGAGTTTAGAACAATTGACCGCTACGCAAAAGGTAAAACCTAATAGTTTAAAAGAAGCTAAAGTATTTGAAGATTTGATTTTACCTGTACTAGAAAATAAATGCCAGCAATGCCATCAACATGGCAAAAAGAAAGGCGATTTATTGCTCATAAGTTATCAAGATTTATTGAAAGGGGGCAAAAATGGTCCTTCTATCGTGCTAGGTTCTTCGGCGAAAAGTGAGCTATTCAGACGAGTAACCTTGCCTTCTGACCATAAGGAATTTATGCCTACCGATGGCAAACCGGCCTTAACGTCCGACGAAATTGCTTTGTTGAAATGGTGGCTCGACGAAGGCAAAGGAGCAGAAAACGTGAGCTTTATGGCAGTACCTAATCATGAGAAAATGACCGCAACGGCATCTGGGATATTGGGTATTGCAGGAGCTATTTTACCACAAGAAAATACCCAAATACAAACCTTTGTCAATCCTGATATTCCAAAGAAGGTAGATGAAAAAGCTGTTCAAAACGCCATTAATGGAGGTTTTAATATCCGCTTCATGAATCATACCCCAGTGATGTTGGATGTAAGTTTTATCAATAAAAAAGAAACGCCCAACTTGGCATTACTCGCTCCTATTGCCAAAAATATTGTTTGGTTAAACCTTAACAAACTTCATCTGAGTAACGCCATTGGTTCGAGCATTGCGTCTATGTCAAACCTTGAAAAGCTTCGTTTAGAAAAAAACAATATTAGCGATGGTATTGCCGCAGATTTGACTGGACTACAACACTTAAATTCCCTCAATCTCAACGAAACACAGGTAAGTAATCTGACAGTCAATGAATTGAAAAAGTTAAAATCTTTACAACATATCTATGTTTGGAGAACCAAAGTTTTAGAGACTCAGCGTAATGATACTAACACTCATGCCTTAAAAATTATCAGTAAATAAAGTCCGACATTATATAGATACTCCGATGGTTTAGCGCTATCGGGGTATTTTTTTTGCTCATTCCAACCTTTTATCTGTACTATTACTCTTTTATATGGAAATAGCTTGAAAACTTTCGTAAAGTCCAAATTAACAACACAACATTTATCAACTTAAATAAACCTCCTTTATCTAAAATTCAATTCAAAATTCATTCTAAAACTATGAGAACATTATTTGTAGCCATTTTGATGGCATTAGCGGTAGTAAGTTGCAAACAAGATAGTCAGTCTATCGGCGTTCAGGAAAATTTAGTAGGCAAATGGGTACCGACTTACGAACTATTTGACGAGTCTACCCAAAAGTGGAATTCTATCCAAACGCTGGTCGCATTACCAACCTACGAATTTACAGCAGATGGAAAAGTACTTCAAAACGACAAACCAGCTGGCGATCAAGACTGTTGTGGATTTATTGGCAATAAGTATTCGTACAAATCAGGTAAAATAACCTTTTCAGACTTTAAGATATGTCCAAACGTAAGCTGCTATGCTTTACATTGTGATGGCTGGACAGTCAGAAAACTAGAAGGTGATATCATGGAAGTGGCTCAATGCCCAGGTGGAATCATGAGGTATAAAAAAGTTAAGTAATTTTTTATCCAAAAGTAGACTCATGAAAAATTCTCTTTATTTTATCGTTTTACTGGCATTGTTAGTCATTTCATGCAACAAAGAAACGAATATTGAACCTAAAGAACTTGTTGGAAAATGGGAGCCTACCTATCAGGTTTTTAATGAAAGTACTCAGCAGTGGGAGACCTTGAAAGTTTACATGCTTTTGCCTAAAATTGAATTTACTTCTAATGGTAGTTTTTTGATAAATAATCGACCAGCAGCAGAAGGTGATTGTTGTGGAAGCCTAGGAAATAAATATGGTGTTTCTGGAAAAACGATTATATTTTCAGAATTTAATACTCCTTGCCCCGATGCATTGTGTCTTAGCTCTAATTGTAAAGATTGGATAATCAAGAGATTAGCTTCCGACACCCTAGAACTTAAGCAATGCCCTAATGTTACGTATCGTTATATAAGAGGTAAATAAAAATAAGGCTTTACTTGCGCACAAGTAAAGCCTTATTTTTGTAAGTTTGAATATAAATTGCTATCACTGACTCACTTAATATGATTACCACGCTTGTTTCTTATTTCTTGCCAGCAATCTTGCTATTTTGGCTTACAACATTTAATCCAAAAAATGTTGAGTTTTCGTTTACAAAATTTCAGAAAGTAGTCAAAAAATCACATAAACTCCCACGCACTTAGATATGACCCTGCATTTTCTGCATATTCGATAAACTTAGCATAAAAATCAAATTGTGCTAAGGTGGCACTATCGCCAATTACCACAAGTTTTTTCTTGGCTCTAGTCATAGCGACATTCATTCTACGAATGTCCGCAAGGAATCCTATTTCTCCTTCTGCATTATTTCGCACCATACTGATATACACAATATCTCGCTCCTGCCCTTGAAAACTATCTATAGTATTGACTGAGATTTTCTTCAAAAACTGTTCTTCAATCCCCGAATGTTGTACCAATTGTTGTAACTCTAATACTTGTTGCTTGTACGGTGAAATCACCGCAATACTTGGTGCAGCGCTATCTGGTTTTTCAGTTTTATAGCTGTCTATTAATTGAGTAAGATGCTTTACCAACAATTGTGCCTCCTCTGGATTTATGGTTGAGGTTCCAATTAGTTTTTCCTCAAAACCACAACCCGCAGTATCTACAAAGTTCAAGGCAATTTCTCCATCAAACAAGGTTCTTTGTGCGACCGACTCATGCGCTTTCAATAAATTTTGGTAAAATACTTGCGACGAATACCCCATAATCAACTCATTCATACGGTATTGCTCTTGTAACAACACCACAGATTCGGGATGTATCTCGGCAGATTTTTCTAATAATGTTTTACTCAATCCTTTTTGCGAAGCCTCATTTGATTTGATGGTTGGCGCCAGTTGACAGTAGTCGCCCGCCAATATCACTCGCTGTGCCTTCAAAATGGCAATCCAACAAGCAGGCTCCAGCGCCTGTCCAGCCTCGTCGATGACCACGGTTTTGTACTGCAATTTTCTGACTGTATAATGATTTGCGCCCACCATCGTTGCGGTGACAATTTGCGTTTTGGTCAAGATATCATCAATCATATATTGCTCCGTACGCTCAACTTCCTTCATGATTTTGTGCGCTTCCTCAAATAGCAATTTACGTTGGTCACGCTCGGCTTTGCCAAAATTACGCTTGTATTTATGCGCCATATTTTTGAACTCCTGCGCTTGTTTCTTAAAGCGCTTGATTTCTTTGATGGCAGGATGATCAGTCATTTTAGCATCCAAAGTCAATGCCATCAAAGAATCCGAAACTCTTGCAGGATTGCCCACTCGCAACACATTGAGCCCTGCCAGTGACAACTTTTCACTCAATAAATCTACTGCTGCATTACTTGGTGCAACCACCAAAATAGGTGCTTGGTCTTTTTGAGCTAATTGTTGAATGGCTTCTACCAAGGTAGTGGTTTTCCCAGTACCAGGAGGTCCATGAACAATTGCCAAGTCTTGCGCTTGAAGGATTTTTGCTAAAGCCTTATTCTGGAACTCGTTTAATTTTATGCTCGGTTTAGCCTGAATATATTCATCAAATGTTGGTTTGGCTTGCCCTGTCAACACCTTTATCAAGTTTGCTTTGGGCGAATTACTATCATTGAGATGTACTTGTGCTACTTTCAAGGCCGCAAACATTTCATCGTAGCTATTTTCATCAAAAAGGACATCTATCCCCAACTTCCCATCGCGACTCCAATCGGGCAGCTCATCGGTTTTAAGCGTTAACTTCAATCTATTACCACCTTGATAGGACACCAACCCTTCTATCCTATCATCCGAAGGATTATGATTACTAAACAAAGTTGCAGGAACACCAAAACGAAACAAATGTGCCAAATCATGATGCGTTGTACGCTCCAACTCAACACTGATATAATCACCCTTGGTCAGTTCTGTGCCACGAATCGCCACAGGATACCACGTAAGTCCATTAGCTCGGCGCTCGCTTACGCTAGTGCTTTCGGTCAGTTGTTTGTACTGTGTGCGGTCTTCTTCCCGCTCTATTTGTAATAAGGATGTTAAATTTTCAAAATATGACATTAGTATAAGTTATGAATGATGAGCACAGAGTTAGTACTGTACGAAGGATTATAAAAACTGTTTATTTCGGATATCGGATGTTGGATTTCGGAAGTATAATCTTCTATATTTTGCAAAAAACAAAGGTATTTTACTTTATTTCCGAAATCAGAAATCCCAAATCTGCAATAGTTTGAAATCATTCGTACAGCCCTAGCACAGAGTATTAAGATTCCATAATTGATTCCTCAAGAATTGATTTTCGAGAAAACACTTACTCCTCGTGACAACATCATTGAATGATGAAAAGCTTAAATTTTCCTAAAATTTCTTAAATGAAACCTTAAGGTTGAACTAAAACTATGAAAAGGCTATTTTACTATCATGTCAAATCGGTACATGCTAAGATATAAACTCGAGAAATAGCACAATTCCACAAAAGTCTGACATAATGGCAGGATTGACAAGAAAAATCAGTAAATTTGTAGATTAAAACGAATGAGGCGGTCAATTAGGAACAAAAGTATTCTGATTGCGCCCAACACCCTATTCGATTCATATTATTCTTAATCAAAAGATGAGAAGCTTAGAAATACTCAAAGACGAAGACAAAGAAGCGTTAGAAGTAGCCCGCATTTCGGTGGATGAAACTGGCAAGGAAAGTAAAAAGAAATTGTACATCGAGAGTTACGGCTGTCAGATGAACTTTTCGGATAGTGAAATCGTAACTTCGATTTTGCAAGAACAAGGCTATGCCACTACAAGCCAATACGAAGAGGCTGATGTAATCTTGTTGAACACTTGTGCCATTCGTGAAAATGCGGAGCAAAAAGTGAGAAATCGTCTGAAAAACTTTACACCACTCAAAAAGAAAAAACCTCAGGTGGTAGTTGGTGTATTAGGTTGTATGGCGGAACGTTTGAAAACGAAATTTTTGGAAGAAGAAAAAATCGTTGACGTAGTCGCTGGTCCAGATTCTTATCGCGATTTACCTAACCTTTTCAGTGAGGTTGACGAAGGTCAAAAAGCCATCAATGTATTCCTTTCTCGTGACGAAACTTACGCTGACATTACACCTGTACGCCTAAACTCGAATGGCGTAACGGCATTTGTAAGTATCATGCGTGGTTGCGACAATATGTGCTCATTCTGCGTAGTACCTTTCACAAGAGGTCGTGAGCGCTCACGTGATGTACATTCTATCTTAAAAGAATGTCAAGAATTACATGACAACAACTTCAAGGAGGTTACGCTTTTAGGACAAAACGTAGACTCATACAAATGGTCGTCTGAAGATGGTGCTGAAACAGTCAACTTTGCTCAATTGCTTGAAAGAGTAGCTTTGATTAGTCCAGAACTACGTGTTCGTTTCTCTACGTCGCACCCTAAAGATATTACAGATGAAGTATTGCATACCATGAAAAAGTATGAGAATATCTGTAACTATATTCACTTGCCAGCGCAATCAGGTAACTCAAGAGTCTTAAAAATCATGAACCGTACTTACGACCGTGAATGGTATTTGAATCGTATCGATGCGATTCGTGCTATTTTGGGCGAAGAATGCGGTATTTCGCATGATCTTATTGCAGGTTTCTGTACCGAAACAGAAGATGAGCATAAAGATACCTTGAGCCTTATGGAATATGTCAAATATGACTACGGTTATATGTTCGCTTATTCGGAAAGACCAGGCACGCCTGCTGCCAAAAAATTGGAAGATGATATTCCTGAAGACGTGAAAAAACGCCGTTTAAATGAAATCATTGCCCTTCAACAACAACACTCATTGGCAAGAAACCAAATGTCAATCGGTAAGGTTCAGAAAGTATTGGTAGAAGGTTTCTCAAAACGTTCGGACGATTTCTTACAAGGACGCAATGACCAAAATAAGGTGGTGGTGTTCCCTAAATTAAACTTCCAAAAAGGTGACTACGTAAACGTTCTTATCAAAGAATGTACCGCAGCAACCCTCATTGGAGAAGCGGTGGTTTAGAGTTTAGTTAGTGATTGAGGGAATGGTGATTTAGTGAATATTGTATTAAATATTTTCCGGGATGTGTTTAATATTTCATTCAGCATATTAACAATAATCGTTAACTAATCACTCAATCACCACTCACTCAATCTCTCAATGATAACTCAATCAACCTATCCAAATCTTATAAATATATGACTAATTCCGAATTACAATCCATCAAAGCCCGATTTGGTATAATTGGCAATTCTCCCGCCTTGAACCATGCCATCGAAGTAGCTGCACAGGTTGCTCCTACCGACATGACCGTGCTGATTACAGGCGAGAGTGGTTCGGGAAAGGAATCATTCTCTAAAATTATACATAATGTTTCGGCACGAAAACACGGTCAGTTTATTGCGGTAAACTGCGGTGCGATACCCGAAGGAACGATTGATTCAGAATTATTTGGTCATGAAAAAGGTGCTTTTACTGGTGCAGTAGATGCTCGTAAAGGTTACTTTGAAGTGACTGATGGCGGTACCATTTTCTTGGACGAAATTGCCGAAATGCCTCTTGGTACTCAAGCTCGCTTGTTACGTGTACTCGAAAATGGAGAATTTATTAAAGTGGGTTCATCCAAAGTACAGCGTACCAATGTCAGAGTTGTAGCGGCCACAAACATCAATTTGATGCAGGCTGTAGAGCGTGGCAAATTCCGTGAGGACTTGTACTACCGTCTCAATACCGTTCCAATTTTTGTGCCTCCATTGCGTGACAGAGGTTTAGATATTGAATTACTATTCAGAAAATTCACTACAGATTTTGCTGAAAAGTATCGTATAAAACCAATTCAATTGACACAGGATGCTCAGAATATTTTGTTGTCACAAAGATTTCCTGGCAATATCCGCCAGTTGAAAAATTTGGCTGATCAAATCTCCATTTTGGAAGTTGATGAGCGTATCGTTGATGCCAATAAATTGACTCATTATTTACAACTGAATAGCGGTCAACAAATAGGTAATAGCGGACTTGTTCGAAAGGATTTTGAAGCACAGAACAAAGAAAATTTTAATGAGCGAGAATTACTCTATAAGATTCTCTTTGATATGCGTCGTGATGTGACCGAACTCAAAAAGATGTTTTTGGAGGTGCTCAAAAATAATGGTGAAATGACTGGCGACATTCTCAAAGGACATGAAACCCTTTTCCAAGGTTTGGAAGGCGAAACGATTCCTAGCAATTATGGGCATAGTTATCAAGCGCCAGAAATGAATCCAAGCCGTATTTTGCCACCAAGTACGCCCAATTACGAGCAACCCAATTATCAAAATGTTAATGTTTCGCCAAGCGATAATGAATTAAAAATTATTTCGCTCGACGATAACAATACAGCCAACGATATTTACGATATTACTCATGTGGCAGAGGAAGTATCTTTATCTTTAGAAAAACAAGAGAAAGATATGATTATCAGAGCCTTACGGAAAAATAAAAACAAACGTAAATACGCCGCTCAGGATTTGGGTATTTCTGAAAGAACGCTTTATCGCAAAATCAAGCAATATGACATCGAAGAAGAATAATCTCTGGAAAATTTCTGGTATATTACTTTTTGTAGGAATCACAAGCTTACTTCAAGCTTGCTATACTTTTCGTGGGGCTAGTTTAGACCCTAATTTGAAAACCATCCAAATTCAAAACTTTACGGCACAAGCAGCGGGTGGACCAACCAACTTAACCTTGACTTTCAATGAAAAAATGAAAGAATACTTTCAAAGAAATACTTCATTGAAAATTGCGAATATCAATCCAGATTTGATGTTTGAAGGAAGTATTACAGGGTATGATGTTGAGGCCAAAGCTACCAGTTCATCCGATAAAGGGGGACTAAACCGCCTCACTATCAGGGTTCAAGTGAAGTTTACCAATGCAAAAGACGAGAATAAAAACTTTGACCAAGAGTTTTCCTTCTATCAGGATTTTCCTCAAAATCAAACCGTTGCAGCGGTAGAAAAGGAATTAATCCCAAAGATATTTGACCAAATTGTTTTAGATATTTTCAACAAAACCGCTGGTGAGTGGTAAGAGCTTTTTGAGTGATGAGTTGTGAATTAGGGTTGAGCTAAATAAAACTGTTTATTTCGGATATCAGATATTGGATTTCGGAAGTGTAAGCTTCTCTTATATCACAATAAATAAAGGGATTTTACTTTATTTCCGAAATCAAAAATCCCAAATCTGAAATTGTTTGAAGTACTTCGCACAACCCTAATTCACACTCACCATTCAAAACTCCTAACTCACAACTCAAAAAACTCATCACTCTTTTTACCTATAACTTCTCGATGACTAAAGAAGCTTTTTCATATTTAGTGACCAATCCCAATGAAGTTTCCAAAAAGGATGTTGAATCTTTGGAAGCTATTTTGGAGGAATATCCTTTTTTTCAGTTAGCACATACCTTAGTGGCAAAAGGCTATCATGCAAATTATGCTGAAGAGTTGGCTAACGAAAAAATTCGTAAGGCAGCCATTTATGCTCTCAATCGTAATGCTTTAAGAAAGATTATCAATGGAAGTTTTGTGAACGAAAATCTTGTTCCTCAAAATTCTCCTAGCACAGTAGAATACATCAATAAAGTTGATAAAATCATAGAACAAGCAACGGCAGAAGAACAACCGCAAAACTTTGCTAATCATGATTTAATGGCTTTTTCTGCCTCTTATGAAGATGCCTTGTTGGACGATATTTTGAATAAGCAACAAAAACAGCTAGACATCATCAATTCGTTTATTGAAAAAGACCCAGGCTTGATTCGTACTTCTAAAAGTCAGATAGAATCGCCTGTGAACCATATAGATTTATCTGCCAAAAGTACAAAAGCTGAAAAAGACGTTGTCACAGAAAGCTATGCCAAAATTTTGACCATGCAAGGACGTAAAGAAAAAGCGATAGAGGTGTATGAAAAATTAATTTTGAAATTCCCAGAAAAAAAAGCGTACTTTGCGGATAAAATTAAGGCCTTACAGTAGGAAGAGTTTATTTACTTGACTAAATTTAGCATTTCAAGCATTCAATAAGTTCTTCTCAAAGCAATGAGCTTGCGATTTGAGCTTATCGTCTAAAATGTCTTAATTTGGCCTAATGCCTACTGCTATTGCTTACAGCGTTAGTAATTCATTTCCAAATACAAAATATTCACATTTAAAGTAAAAGTAAAAAATGTTCGGAGCAGTTATTGTAATTATTTGTATCGTAGCGGTATTGTTAGTGTTCGTAGTACTTGTGCAAAACCCTAAAGGAGGTGGCTTATCGGGTGAATTCGGTTCGGCTGGCGCAAGCCAAATGTTCGGTGTACAACGCACTGGCGACCTACTTGAACAAATTACTTGGGGTGGAGCGATTCTAATTGCTTTGTTAACATTGGGTTCTAAGTTTTTGACTCCAACAGCTTCTGAAGGAATCAACTCAGTGAACGTTGAAAAAGCAGCTACTAAAACTATTCCAGCGGCTGTGCCTGCACCAGCTCCTGCTGCTCCAGCTTCAGGAACTCCAGCACCAGCGCCTGCACCAGCGAAATAATTTTCGTAGGTTCGGATACAACAAAAAAGTCGAGCAAGAAATCTTGTTCGACTTTTTTTGTTAATATAAAACAATTAAAGCATTTTCGTTAGGGGTGAATAAATTCACTCACTAAGTAGAATTATTGACTTCAACAAAATACATCTTAAGCCCAACACAAGCCTCTTTTCCCTCTTAGAATATAGCTTGCGCAAAACTCCCAACTCCGCACTCAAAACTCCCTCTACGCCGCCGATACCATTTCGACCACCTTGCGTTGTGCTATTGGCAAAAAAGTTTCTTCTAGTGGTAAAATACTGGAAGACTCCACCAAAAATGTGGCAGGGTTTGGCAAGTGTCTATATTTTTTGACTAAATCAATCTTCATGTTTTCGAAAGTATTCGCCATCGAACGACGAATGGTATCCACATAGAAGGTTTTCAGTCCTCTACATTTTTCGTGGTTATTTTCGAAAATGGTCAGATTGAATTGGTAAATCCGAGTCTCCTGAATACAAGGCTCGTACAGAAACAAATAACCTTCATTTTTGTACAAAGGCAAAACGCCAATGGGTGCAATTGAAATACCTTTTTCTACCTTTGATAAAAGCTCCTTTCCCTCTTCAATCGAATACTTAAATTTTGGCAAAGCATATTCCATAATACTTTGCATTTCGGATATAACTTCGTTTTCAGGCTGTTTTACTTCTTCATAATTGACTTGCAATGCATCCGAATCCAGTCCTTTGATTCTTTTAGGAAAATTTTTCGCCATTTGTTGTAGACCATCCTTAAAGTACATCGAGTACTCATAATGACGTTGCAAATCAGACAAGTCAGGGTAAAGCTTCTTTTCTTTGAAGTTAGTTTTGACAGATTGTAGATAGGCGAGTAACAAATATTTTTTGTACTCGAAGTCAATTAAACCTGCGGTGAGCCAATCTTTTTCTAAATTTCTCATCTTGGGCCTCCTTTCTTGAAATTAAGTGGTGATTGTGTGAATTAGTGAATCAAGTTAAAGGTGACTCTTGCGGTAGAGTCTGGACTGTAACTATTGCGGATTTGGGATTTCTGATTTCGGGAATGAGGAAAAAATAGCTTAAAAAATAGAGTATATTTCCGAAATCCAACATCCGATATCCGAAATAGATGATTCTTACAATCCTTGGCGCACTACTATTGTAGAGTCATAGATTTTCTTGTCGATTTCACCTACACCTGAAATTAAGAACTTTGTCGAAAAAAACAAATATCCCGATAGCTTTTTGAAATTGGCATAAAGAAGAAACCTGTTTGAAGTCAATTTGTCATAAAATAAGTACAAAATAGGAGACAAAATTTCAGGTTGAATTGACAAATAAGTAGAGTATGACATAGTTTGAAGCCAAAACCTGACAATATTTCAGCAAAATGCCCAATGGCACAAAAAATGTACAAAGATGCCATGTCAGCCACCTAATAATTGCGGCTGGCTCTGACCTAAAATTTACATAAACAAAAAATAACTCTTACAAAAACAAATGTCAACAGTTAGTATCAAACCATTAGCTGACAGAGTTCTAGTTGAACCAGCAGCAGCAGAAGAAAAAACTGCATTCGGAATTATCATCCCTGACACAGCGAAAGAAAAACCACAAAAAGGAACAGTAGTAGCAGTAGGTGCTGGCAAGAAAGATGAGCCGTTGACTGTTAAAGTAGGCGACACTGTATTATACGGTAAATACTCTGGTACTGAAATCGCGGTTGAAGGAAAAGATTATTTAATCATGCGTGAAAGCGATATTTTCGCAATCGTTTAATTTTCAGTTATCTGTTAGGCGTTAACGGTTATCTGTTAACAAAACGCATTAACTCAAAATAATTGCAAAAAAACTAATAAAAGTTGTTTACTCTGTACGTCATTTAGTTAACTATTATTGACAACAGACAACTGATAACTAATAACAAAATTCAACAATGGCAAAGGAATTATTTTTTGACACCGACGCTCGTGATAAATTGAAAAGAGGCGTTGACACTTTAGCAAATGCAGTAAAAGTAACTTTGGGACCAAAAGGTCGTAACGTTATCATCGACAAAAAATTCGGTTCACCAACAATCACTAAAGATGGTGTTTCGGTAGCGAAAGAAATCGAATTGGAAGATGCAGTTGAAAACATGGGTGCTCAATTGGTGAAAGAAGTAGCTTCTAAAACGGCTGACCAAGCTGGTGATGGTACTACTACTGCAACAGTATTGGCGCAGGCTATCTACACAATCGGTTCTAAAAACGTAGCTGCTGGTGCAAATCCAATGGATTTGAAACGTGGTATCGACAAAGCTGTTAGTGCAGTTGTAGGTTCATTGAAATCTCAATCTAAAGCTATCGAAACTTCAAACCAAATCGCTCAAGTTGCTACGATCTCTGCTAACTCTGATGCTGAAATTGGTAACATGATTGCTAACGCGATGGACAAAGTAGGTCGTGAAGGTGTAATCACTGTTGAAGAAGCTCGTGGTACTGAAACTGAAGTTAAAACTGTAGAAGGTATGCAGTTTGACCGTGGTTATTTGTCTCCATACTTCGTAACAAACACTGAGAAAATGGAAGCTGAATTAGAGCGTCCGTTCATCTTGATTTCTGAGAAGAAAGTATCTTCAATGAAAGAATTGTTACCAGTATTGGAAGGTGTTGCTCAAACTGGTCGTCCATTGTTGATCATCGCTGAAGATGTTGACGGAGAAGCTTTAGCTACATTGGTAGTTAACAAAATCCGTGGTGCATTGAAAGTTGCTGCTGTTAAAGCTCCAGGTTTCGGTGACCGTCGTAAGGCTATGTTGGAAGACATCGCTATCTTAACTGGTGGTACTGTAATTTCAGAAGAGCGTGGTTTCAAATTAGAGCACGCTACTATCGAATATTTAGGACAAGCTGAAAAAATCATCATCGACAAAGACAACACAACTGTTGTAAACGGTGTTGGTTCTTCAGATGGTATCCAAGCTCGTGTAAACCAAATCAAAGCTCAAATCGAGAACACTACTTCTGATTATGACCGTGAGAAATTGCAAGAACGTTTGGCTAAATTGTCAGGTGGTGTTGCTATCCTTTACATCGGTGCTGCTACTGAAGTAGAAATGAAAGAGAAGAAAGACCGTGTTGACGATGCTTTACACGCAACTCGCGCTGCTGTAGAAGAAGGTATCGTAGCAGGTGGTGGTGTAGCTTTAATCCGTGCTATCTCTTCATTAGACGGTTTGAAAGGTGAAAACGATGACCAAACTACTGGTATCAACATCATCCGTCAGGCTATCGAAGCTCCATTGAGAACGATCGTTTCTAACGCAGGTGGTGAAGGTTCTGTAGTAATCAACGCAGTGAAAGCTGGCGAAGGTGACTTTGGTTACAACGCTCGTGAAGACAAATACGAAAACATGTTAGTTGCTGGTATCATTGACCCAACTAAAGTAACTCGTTTGGCTCTTGAAAACGCAGCTTCAATCGCTGGCTTGTTGTTGACTACTGAATGTGTGATTGCTGACAAACCAGCAGCAGACCTTCCAGCAGCTCCACACGGTGGCGGAATGGGCGGAATGATGTAATCATCAATTTCTGCTTATAAATCAAAGGCCTCTTTCTACGGGAAGAGGCCTTTTTTTATTCTATTGAGTGAGTAATAGTCTTTGGCTTTGATAAGCTGTTTTGGTGTTGCCGTATAATAAGAATTGATTGGTTTTATTTAGTTTTTTTAGAAAATTCTGTATTCTTATTATCTAATATCTAAACTATTTCATACACCTGTACCTTAGTTCGGTGCGTGAATGTTGTTGAGCGATTATTATGACTATATACACATTAGCAGCAATTTTATGACGCCCATCACTATAGATTCATTTGAGCATCTAATTACCACATTACAAGACAAAAAATATTGTTGTGGACACGTAGTTTTCAGAGGTGTAAAAGACCAAGTTCATCACAAACTTATTCCATCAGTTGGACGATTAACAGATTATTATGGTGTAAGTTTGAGCGACTTAGTTGACCATGAACGGCATATGCTTAGTCTGTTTCGCCACCGTTCGTATGGAGAGCTTTCTAAAATTCCTCAAAACGACTGGATTTGGTTGGCATTAGCACAACATCATGGGCTTCCGACAAGACTTTTAGATTGGACGTACAGCCCATTAGTGGCAGCTTTTTTTGCAACAGAGCCAGAATTAAAGCATGACAGGACAATTGGAGAACTTCCTGAAAATGGTGGTGCTATATATGTTCTTCATGACTGCAACTATCTTGACGCATATAATCCACCGCATGACCCATTTCAAACATCAGGACATAAAATCGTATATGCACCAGTAGTTACAAACAGGATTTCGGGACAAGGTGGAATGTTTACTATCCATCATGACCCTAGACAAGAGTTTCAGATTGGTTTTGAAGGTGGTCCAAGGTGGATTGACAAGTTGGTTTTTTCAAAAGACGTGGCGAAACAAATTCAACGAGCATTATATTTTTTAGGTGTTAGAAAAGGTGGTATTTATCCAGACCTTGACGGCTTTTCGGGCGACATAAAAATTCGATTTGCTATTGGCGATTGTCATACACCACACTAAAAACTGCTACTTACACAGGTTTTGTGTTACGGTGGGCTAACTAATAAATGTTTATTTTTAGTTTTTCGATTTAACTTTTGATTATGGATTGGGGTAACATTAAGCCGTAAACTTGAGAATTATGAGACGCCTATTCAAAATATTGTTGTTTTTCTCGTTTTACATCTCATCATGTAAAAATATTGACCACGAATATGGTTGTGAAAACATTGTACTCGAAAAGGTAGACTGGACATATTGTGAAATTATTGGGAAATATGGTTGGAAAAAATGTAATGATAGTCGTGATACACTTACCATGAAGTTCAAAGAACGATTAGAAAATATCAAAGGTGTAATAACGCAAGAGGATGATTCGACTTTTTGTTTAAAACCCAATGGCTTAAATAGTCTCACACCAATAAATTTACCCAAGTGTTTCAAAAGAAGTAATTTGAAAGTAATTTTTAGCGGAGATATTAGAGTGGCACCTAGCTTGAATGAATCAAATTGTGGTGATTTATTTGAACTTACAAAAATAGAAATTGATGAGTGAATTATTCAGACACAGAAAATCGTAACATCAATCAGTAAAAGTGTCATACATCTTTTATTTTAAATCATCCAGGTAAATGACAGGTGAAGCTTTTCAAATATATCAATTACAGCACCATAAAGATTAAGAATAGAAGGTAAAATATTAGCTTTTATGTATATGTAGAAAAGTAACGTTCATATTAGAACAACAAATTCGTGAATGTTTAGAAGGAAAAAATAAGTTTAAAAAGCCTATTTTGTAAAGTAAATAAATGCCTAGAAGATGAAAACAATAGTATTAATTTTGATAATTGTATTTGGGAATATTTCTATTTCGGTTGGACAGCTTAACAATATACTACATGAACTTAACATTGAAAAAGATAGCGTAGTTTTTGAATTTGTCAATTCAAAGAAGCTTTTACAATCGAAAAAAATTTATGTTATTCCAGTTCTAGTGGAAAACGTTAAAGATAGTTACTGGGTTGCAGACTTATACCTTGTAAAATTTGATACTACCACAAATCAAATAGTTTCTAAATCAAGATTTAAAAATATGTTGACTTCCGATGCAGTGTCTATAAAAAAACTGTGGATTGATTCGACTCCTTACTTCCTACAAGAAAATGTTAAATCTTTTGGGATTCGTATATTTTCGGCGAATAATTCGAGTGTAGATTATGGAGAATTTGAAGAGATTTATATTTTTGAGGAAGTAAATAATTCCTTCAATAACCTTCTAAAATTAGCAACAAGACAATTTATTTCAAATCGAAGTACAGATTGTGAAAATACTCAGGAACAATTAAGAACGAGTTTTTTAATCATAGATAAACATAAAGTAAATAATCACTTTAATATTATAGAAAGCGTAACAACAGAAGAATACGGTTTAAATAATAATTGTGAAATTGGTAAGAAACATATTAGAAAATATAAAAATTTATTCCAGTTTAAAAACGGAATTTATAGGAATAACCAACGAAAACGATAAGATACATTACTGCATAGTATTTAACTCTGTTTCATCTCTTTTTACCTTAAAATTGTTGTGAATATAGTAGGACAGGGACGACTCTTTTTCTAATTAGTTTCACTATTCGTTTATCGTTCTTTCTCTCCCACCCAAAAATGCTTAATCACAACCCACTACTACTAGCGCTAAAAGCTAAAAAGTCGAATGTTGAAATACATAGGCATGCGGCGTTTCAAATCGTATTCACGGAGGATAATCCCTTCTCCACTACGCTTGAGAATCAGCAATATCGAGATATTTTTGGGTTTATCATCAAACCTCAAGTTGCGCATGCTTGTGTGTGTAACGAGAGCAATGTGGTTATTCTAAATATAGAACCATATTCCATTTTGGGGAAGCTTATTGAGGAACAATTAGGTGATAAAAATGCTTTTGTCTTCTATGCTAAAACAGAATTACAACATTTTTTAGGTATTCAGGAAGGTGCTTTTTCATTAGACAGCTTGCTTAATTATAGTAGTCAAAATTCATTGATTCAGCCTTTGGATATCAGAATCGAGGACTCCATCGCGTTTATTCATGAACATTTTAAAGTAGAAAATATCTCGACTCAGGATGTTGCCAATCATGTTTTTTTGTCTCCTTCTCGATTAGCCACTTTGTTCAAACAACAAATCGGTAGCAGTATCAGCAAATACCTTTTGTGGACTAGATTGAGAAATGCCATTTTTTTGATTTTAACTGAGAAAGACAAAAATCTGACAACGATTGCTTTGGAAAGTGGGTTCTACGACTCTTCGCAAATGACTAAATATATGTACCAATTGTTTGGTATTGCACCTTCCAAACTGAAGCAAAAAAGTGATTTGATACAATTTTTAGCGGTTGAGACTGTCTAATTTTATGGCATAAAATATTTTGTTTAGTAACTCAGCTAAGTCATAACTTTTTAAAAATCCAGAATATGTACAGAATCATTGTATCCATCGCACTTTCAGATAGTGGAATCGACACCATCAAATCAACGCCTGAACTTCCTAAAAAGGAAATGGAATATGTTAATCTTTGGAAGACCGAAGGTATTTTGGAAAGTTTTTATATTTCTGTAACCAAAAAAGAGGCAGTTCTTATATTTAAAGATATAGACGAAGCTAAATGTAAGGAAATGATAGAGATACTGCCTTACTTTCCTTACATGTCAAAAATTGAATACCTAGGGGTAGATAAGCAATTTTAATTTTAGGCTTTGGGTTATTTACCTTATTTCATAAGTCTAACAGAAAACCGAATAGGGTGCGACTTAAGTCGCACCCTATTCGGAAAAGGTTGAAGAGACATTTTTTATTATTTCCCAAAAATTTGGGATGACTCATTTTTTACATTGTCGCTTCTTTTTTCAATACCAAAATCTCTTTTATCCTCTATCATACCCTCCTCCCCCCTTCCAAATTGAAATCTACCAACAACCAATAAAATAGTTTATTGCGGAATTTTAGGGCTAAAATCTTACCATTTATCAATTTATTCATTAAAAACTAGGGGGATTATTATTCATGAATAGAATAATTTCTCATATTAGAGGAAATGTCACATACTACCTTTAACTTATTGCATCCACCTTGATATGATAAACAAAACTATCACCATCGAAACGCAATTGGCGGCAACACCTGAAACCGTCTGGAGCTTCTTGACCAATCCAAGTCTTTTGTCCGAATGGCTCATGCCCAACAACATTATGCCTGAAAAAGGAAGGGCATTTCAATTTAAAACTAAATCACGGGTAAAACTTGGTTTTGATGGGTTGATCTCCTGCCAAATTCTCAAACTAAAACAGTATTCCGAAATAAGCTACACTTGGCAGGGAATACTCGCCCATGAACAACACCAACTCGCAACCACCATCACTTGGACTCTGCAAACTCAATCCACTAATCAAACATTATTGAAACTCAAACAAGAAGGATTTATTGGTTTTAAAAACCTGATTCCGTATGCTATTTTACAAAAGAGTTGGCAACGCTTACTCTCCCAAAAACTTCCTCTTGCCATCGCAAAATACCAAGCAGAAATCTGATATTTGAATACGCTTAAATACATCCTTTCCTTCCTCCTTACTTTGTATTTTCCTCCACTCTTTTTAATACAAGTTTTTCTATTATAAATGAATCTTTTTTGTACTTTAACTTACCATGTTGGGGTAATGTTGGGGCAAAAAATGCCTTTTAGAGCAAAATGAAAGGTTTTGTAGTGGTAATGTAGTAACACCTAATTGGACTATTTGAAGTTCTTCCTCCTACTTTTGCAAAAGCGAAAAGCAGTTCGATAAGCCTATCATTATCGGATTAATCCAATTCTTTTTCATTATACTCCAAAATGCTTTTGCAAAATGCACAAAAAACATCTACTAATTTTTAGTATTCTTTTACTCTTGGGTAGCGTGAATACACTCCTAGCTCAAGGTATTAGAGTTACTGGTAAAGTTACCTCTAAAAACTCTGGAGAACCATTGATTGGCGCCAGTGTATCTATTATGGGAACAGCGAAGGCTACAATTACCGACTCGTTGGGACGCTACAGTATTTCGGCAAACCAAGGAGCTATTTTGGTAGCCAACTATTTGGGCGCATCAGCTCAAAGTGTGAGTGTCAAAGCTACTACTACTGTCATCAATTTTGTGATGGAAGAAGCCATCAACAAGCTCGATGAGGTAGTTGTAGTAGGTTATGGCGCTCAAAAGAAAAGTGTGGTAACGGGTGCTATCTCGTCGGTAAAGGCTTCTGACTTACAGACTATGCCTATCAACCGTGTGGAGGAAGCATTACAAGGTCGTACTTCGGGTTTAACAATTGCTTCTAGTTCTGGTCAGCCAGGTTCTGGGGCAACAGTACGTGTGCGTGGTGTAACAACACTCAATAACAACGACCCTCTTTGGGTAGTAGATGGAGTGGTAATCGACAATGGTGGTATTGGTTATTTGAATCAATCAGACATCGAATCGATTGAAGTATTAAAAGATGCTGCTTCACAGGCTATTTATGGTGCTAGGGCTGCCGCTGGGGTAATTTTGGTTACTACGAAAAAAGGAAAAGCGGGTAAGTTACAAGTGAGCTACAATGGTTTTTATGGTATTTCGTCACCTGCTAAAAAACTCAATTTACTGAATGCTACGCAATATGCGACAATCCGCAATGAGTCTGCCGTAAATGCTGGTGCACAACCTGTATATGCTAATCCTCAATCGTATGGTACGGGTACAGACTGGCAAGCATTGATTTTTAATAATAGTGCTCGTCGTCAAAATCATGAGCTTAGTTTGAGTGGAGGTAGTGAGCGTTCGACTTACTATGCTTCTTTTGGCTACCTTGACCAAGAAGGTATTGTAGCTACAGATATTTCGAAATACACACGTGCCAATATCCGTTTGAATAGCACTCACAAAATTTCAAAATATGTAACTTTTGGTCAGAACTTAGGCTATGCACATGACAAATCTGTTGGTTTGGGAAATACAAACTCTGAATTTGGAGGTCCTTTAAGTTCAGCTATCAACCTCGACCCTATTACTGCTGCTGTGGTAACAGACCCTGCTATTTACAATGCCCCACCGTACACAAATACAGGCATTCGTCGTGATGCCAATGGCTTTCCTTATGGAATTTCGACGGCTGTAGGACAAGAAATGATTAACCCATTGGCGTATATCTCTACACGTTTGGGCAATTACGGATGGAGTGATAACATTGTTGGTAATGCTTATTTAGAAATTAGTCCTATTCAAGGATTAAAAATTCGCTCAACTGTTGGCTCAAAGGTAGCGTATTATGGCAATGAAAGCTTTACGCCTATTTCTTGGTTAAACTCTTCAAACATCACGTCGCAAACTTCGTATAACCGTGGTTTAAACTCTCGCTTTGACTGGAACTTAGAAAACACTGTTTCTTATACACGTGATATTCAAAAACATAATATGAGCGTGTTGTTGGGTCAAGGTGCTTATTCAGAAAATAGAACTTATTCTACTAGCGTGACATTCTATAATGTTCCAGTAGATAATTTCAACGATGCGTCGATGAACTTCAAAGTACCAAATGACCAACGTTCTTCTGATTCAGGCGAAGGTCAGTTACACAACGTATCTTCATTGTTTGCCCGTTTGAATTATAGTTTTGACGAAAAATATTTGATTCAAGGTTTAGTTCGTCGCGATGGTTCTTCACGCTTTGGCGCTAACAACAAATATGGTATTTTCCCTTCTGTTTCAGTAGGTTGGGTTACCTCTCGTGAGGCCTTTTTCCCAACAAATACCTTTGTCAACTTTATGAAAGTTCGTGGTGGATATGGTGTTGTAGGAAACGATGCTATTGGTGATTTTGCTTTCTTATCTACGATCGGAAGTGGTCGTAATTACGCTATTGGTAACTCAGGAAGCTATATTATCGGTTATAGTCCAAACGCGCCTGCCAACCCAGATTTGAAATGGGAACAAACGAGTCAAGCGAACATTGGTATCGATGCAACTTTGTTCAATAATCTATCTTTGACTTTAGAGTTTTTCCAGAAAACAACGAAAAACATTCTTCAAAACCCACGTATCCCAAGTTATGTTGGGGCTATTTCAAACCCAGCAGCCAACGTAGCAGATATGCAAAATACAGGTTTTGAAATTGAATTAGGTTATCGTAAAAAAATCGGTCAGATCAACTTCTCCGTAAATGGTAACGCTTCATTTATCAAAAACGAAGTTACAAACCTTGGAAACGGAATTGCCTATTTGTCAGGCGGTCAGTCATTCCAAGCAAGTACATATCCTATTACTCGTACAGCAATTGGTCAGCCAATCAACTCATTCTTTGGTTTCCAGACATTGGGGGTTTTCCAAAATCAAGGAGAAGTTGAAGCTTATGCCAAAGATGGTAAAAAGATTCAGCCAAATGCCAAACCAGGCGATTTTAAATGGCAAGATACAGATGGTGATGGTGTCATTACCGAAAAAGACCGTGTATTCTTAGGCAACCCAATGCCAACAGTAACGTATGGTTTTACGGTTAATTTAGGCTACAAAAACTTTGACTTTGTATTGTTTGGACAAGGTGCAGGTGGTAACAAAATCTTCCAAGGTTTGCGTCGTTTGGACATTGCAAATGCCAACTGGTCAACCAAAATCTTAGAACGCTGGACAGGCGAGGGTTCTACTAATAGCATGCCAAGAGTCGTAAATGGCGACCCTAATAAGAACTTTGGTAACCCTTCTAATTTCTACCTTGAAGATGGTGATTATTTCCGCATCAAAACACTTCAATTGGGTTATACTTTACCACAAGCTATTTCAAGCAAAATGGGCTTGAGCAAGGCAAGATTGTATGTGATGAGTCAAAACCTCTTGACAATCACTAAATACAGTGGCTATGATCCTGAAATCGGTGGTGGTGTTATGAGTATCGACCGTGGTATCTATCCACAAGCACGCTCATGGATGGTAGGTTTAAATTTAGGATTTTAACAGAGGTTATCAGTTAAAAGTATATCAGCTATTATAATTTATTCATAATCAATATGATAACATAAATTTACATGGCAGATATATCATTAACATAACCTTTCCTTCTACTTAAGTTAGTGGGTAAAATAAAAATAATTTTACCTGCATTAAGCTCTAGGCTTTATGCTGTAGGCTAAAAGTTGAAAAGAATTTCTCATGAAATAATTTAAGCTCTTTTGCCTAATGCTTACAGCTTAAAGCGTATTAATGCAATTCTATTTTGCATTAATACTTAGTACTTAACAATTCAAAATTCAACAAAATGTCAATAAAAAAATATATCGCAACATTACTCATTGGTAGCCAGTTGTTATCGGCTTGTACCACTGAATTTTTGGAGGTAACTCCCAAAGGAACCAACCTCGAAGCCAACTATTACCGTAACCAAACCGAAGCGTTCAACGGATTAGTGGCAGCATACGATGTAGTTGGTTGGCAAGGAGGTGGTTATGTCACTAAAGTGGGTGCTATGAATGCTGCTTCTGACGACCACTATGCTGGTGGTGGCGGACCAAATGATATTTCAGACTTTCAAGTAATCTCTAACTATACTTTAACTCCTGACCGTGGTCCACAGGGAGAATTATGGAGAAAAGGATTTTCGGGTATCTTTCGTGCCAATACGATCCTTACCAAGCTCCCTGGTGTTCCAATGGACGAAACCTTGAAGAAGCGCTATACAGCTGAAGGGAAGTTTTTGAGAGCTTATTTCTATTTTGATTTAGTACGTCTTTTCAAAAATATTCCACTATTTACAAAACCTGTAGAGGCTAGCCAGATGTACAATGTTATGCAGGCTGCTCCTACAGAAGTATATGCGCAGATTGAAAAAGACTTGAAAGAGGCATTGACAGACCTTCCTGCTACTATTCCTGTGGCTACTGAAGGCGGACGTGCTACGCAAGGTGCAGCTCACGCTCTTTTGGGTAAAGTGTATTTACAACAAGAGAAATTTACTGATGCTGCTTCAGAATTTGCCCTAGTTAACGGAACTCCTGGTGGTTCAAATCAATATGGGTATAAGTTACTCAATAACTTTTCTGACTTATGGAAAGTGACCAACAAATACAATAGCGAATCAATTTTTGAGATTGCCTACACCAATACTTCAGCAGGAAACTGGAACTGCGTGGCTTGTACAGAAGGAAACTTGTTGAATATTTTGGTAGGACCACGTGGCTATCGTTCATTAAAATCTGATGCTCCTGACTATGTTTCAGGTTGGAGCTTTTTGGTGGTTACCCCAGATTTATTTAATGCCATGCACTACGACCCACGTTTAAATTCGACAATTGCTAACTTGGATAGTTTGGAGAAAAACGGTATTGCTGGTTATGAAAAAGGTTATATGAATACTGGTTATTTCTTGGAAAAATTTGCAGGTCGTAACTCTTTCAAATGGACAGGTGCAGGAAATATGGAGTTGAATTTCCCACAAAATATGTACGAAATTCGATTGGCAGATACGTATTTACTCGAAGCTGAAGCCTTGATTAGAGGTGGAGGTGATTTAAAACGTGCTGCTACGCTATTGAATGCCGTTCGTAACCGTGCCTACAAAAGTACAACTGGTAATATAGCTGCTACGCTTGACAATATCATCAAAGAACGTCGTTTGGAATTGGCTGGTGAAGGTCACCGTTGGTTTGACTTAGTTCGTTGGAAAATTGCACCTCAAGTATTGGGTAGTCGTGGTTTCCAAGCTGGGAAACATGAGATTTTACCTATTCCTTTGTTAGAAATGGATAATACCAAAATCCAACAAAGCAAAGAATGGGGAGGTACAAAGTAGATTAATTGATAAACATTGGCTTAAAATACAAAAGAAATTACACCCTAGTTCGAGACTTAGTCTCGGACTAGCTTTTGTTTCAGTTTATAAACTGTATAAAAAATAAGTCCAAGACAAAGTCTTGAACTAGGCATATATTGCATTAGTACCTCCTAGTCCGAGACTTAGTCTCGGACTAGCTTTTGTTTCAGTTTTAAACTATATAAAAAAATAAGTCCAAGACAAAGTCTTGAACTAGACATTTATTACATTAGTACTCTCTAGCGCGGGACTAGCTTTTTTTCTTCTCATCTTCAAGTCTCCAAATTTTCAAATTATCAAATTATAACCCCTTTTTCTATGAAAAAAAGAGTTCTTCATAAAGCCATTGGTGCTCTATGCTTCTTGGGTATAAGCACCCTCTATGCGTGCTCAGGGCAACCCAAACCCACACCATCTCCTGTTGTAGTAACGATTCCGCCATTGGTTGATAAAGCTTGGGACTTTGAAACAACTCCTACTTGGGCAGATGAATTTGACTATGCGGGAGCACCCAATCCAAAGCTCTGGGACTATGATATTGGTGGTACTGGATGGGGTAACAACGAGCTTCAGTATTATACCAACAGCACCAACAATGCCTTGGTAAAAGATGGTAAACTCAGTATCATTGCCAGAAAAGAATCATTGGGAGGTAAAGATTATACCTCGACCAGATTGGTATCTCGACAAAAAGGAGACTTCCTTTATGGTCGTTTCGAAATTAAAGCGAAGCTTCCGAAAGGTTTAGGCACATGGCCTGCTATTTGGATGCTCCCTACTGATTGGGCGTATGGTGGTTGGCCAAATTCTGGCGAAATTGATATTATGGAGCACGTAGGTTATGACCCTAATGTCATTCATATTACTACTCACTCTTTGGCTTATTATTTCAAAATCAATACGCAAAAAACAGCCGTTAAAACCATCCCCACTGCTATCACCGATTATCATTTGTATCGGGTAGATTGGACTCCTTATGCTATTAGAGGGTATATCGACAATGAGAAGATTTTTGAATTTGTGAATGAAAACAAAAGTTATGCCGAATGGCCTTTCGATAAAAGATTCCACATTTTATTGAATCTTGCTGTCGGAGGTGATTGGGGCGGTGCCAAAGGCGTAGACAATTCCATATTCCCTTGCCAAATGGATATTGATTATGTACGTGTTTACAAGATGATTGACAAATAACCTAGGTAGAGCCGTTGCATGCAACGGCTTCTCGAAGAAATATCTGATACGATTTGTAGGTAACGTTATAGGTCTAACCTTTTTTCGATTTGAGGATTTGTTTGGAGACGTTGCATGCAACGTCTCTACGGTTTTTAAATCCGAAATCAACCATCCCACATCTACAATCGTAACCTATTCTTCGTAAATACTCAGGAAATAGCTAAAGAAATTGACCTCCGAAGGGAGTTGTAATTTTTTGCGCAAACGATACCTGCTTACTTCCACACTTCTAGCAGAGATATTCATGAGCTGGGCGATTTCTTTGGTAGAAAGATTCATTCTCAAATAAGCACAAAGCTTTAATTCACTTGGACTTAGATTGGGAAATCTTTCTTTGATAACCATCAAAAAATTACTGTGAACACTATCAAAATGCATCGAAAACTGGTTCCAATCTGTCTCGACCGTATTCTCATCATCAACAGTTTTCATCATACGTTTTATATCCTCCTTGATTTCCTCCACATTGCCTGACTTATACATTTTACCCAAATCTTGTTTGAGCTTGGTCAGTAACTCTGCTTTTTGGACTAAATACATCGCTGAGGATGCTAGTTCAGCATTTTTATGAATGATTTCAGCTTCTAATTTTTCATTTTTCAGACTGACAATCTCTTTCTCATTTTTATCTAACTCCAATTGGTGCATATACATCAATTGCTTTTGCTCTTTTTGAAACGAGACTTGCTGGTCAATAAATTTCTGTTGTTGCCAACGAAACAATCTCCAAAAGACAACTGACAGCAACAAAAGATAGAAAATATAAGCCCAAATAGTCAAATACCAAGGTGGTAAAATGATGATTTGATAAGAGGCAATGTCTGATTCTTGCCCCAAATTATTTCGTGCTTTTACCTTAAATAAATAGGTTCCCGCTGGTAATTGGGTGTATTCTTTACTTGTCTTTTTGGTCCATGCCGACCATGTAGCATCAAAACCTTCTAACTGACAAGCATATTCTACTGTTTGGAGTTGATGAAAAAGTGTAGAGGAATATTCGAACGTTAATCGGTCAAAATCGCTATCTATCTCGGTATTTTTTGCCTTCTCCATACTTTTGATTCCACCGAAAAAGACACTATCTATTTTCCCCGAAGCACTAATTTCGCTAATCAGCACATTTACCTTACTCAGCTTTTGTCGATACGCTTTGTAATTGATATGAAAAAAGCCTTTCTCCCCTCCTACGATAACATTTTCTAGATTCATGGGATTGATAAACTCAAAACCCGAAACTAGGCGATTATTCAATTCTGGCAGATAGATCACTTGTGGCTTATGGCTAGAGAAGTCCAGGACCCCAATTCTATTATCTGCGATAAACCAGACATTGCCGTCTTGGTCTTCTTTCAGATAATACATTTTCATTCCTTTAAAATAAGGCATCAATAAAGAGCACGGGACAAATTTATCGGTATGAATATTATATTCAAAAATGCCGTTTTCAGAAGCAATAATCACTCTGTTTTTAAGACGATACACAAAACTATTATTTTCCGAAAGTGCCAAGCCTTCTTTCGCTCCATATAACTTCACTTCGGTTCGTAAAGAATCTTTTATCAAAACCCTAAACACCCCCTTATAAGGATGGGTTGTCCAAATAGCTTTGTCATTATTGGGATCAATACAGACAAAACGAGAAGATATATGAAAATTATCTACCCTTTTATCTACCGAAAATTGTCCATTTTTATAATTCCAAAACTTCAGACCATTGTAATTTCCTGCGACCAATCGAGCACTAGGCTCTAAACTAGAAAGAGGCACAAAAGTCCAATAACCTCCATTATCATCTATTTTTTGAGCACTTTTTGCATTTACTATATATGCTCCCTCATGATGCCCCATCAAGAGCTGACGATTAATGACTTGTAAATTCCATACTTGTCCAGTCGAATTAGGGACTTTTCGAAAGGCATTTTTCTCATAACTCAAATCGCCCTGTCCGTTAACGGGCGCTACATACAAACCATTAGCCGTTCCTAAATACAGATTCCCTTGATACAATGCTGAGGCGTATCCTCCAGCATCTGCATCTTGCATAATCGAGATACTTTTGATAGCATTGTTAGTCGCCACAAAGGCAATTCCGTTGTCTAATCCCAACCAAAGATTTTTTTGTTTATCCAAAAAGCTACTGAGAATATTATTGTTATTTAGCCCTTCAGTTTTTGAAAAGTGTTGAATAAAATTTCCGTGAATATCGATGATATAACAACCATTCAGGCTCGTCGAGAGCGCTATCTGAGTAGCATTTATTTGAACAGCGTGATAGATACGATATTTGCTAATTTCGGTAATAAATGATGTAACAAATGCTTGAACGCGCTGCGTATTTAACCAATACAGTCCATTCTCAAAAGTCGAAATCAATGATAATTCCTTTGAAATAGGCACAATGGCGGTAACAAGCTGTTTGCCCAACAATTGCAAATTTGTATTAAAAGGTATCCATTGTCCATTTTCGAAATACAATAATCCTTTATCAAAATCTTGTGCAATTAACTTATCGGAACTTTTGCCCAAAAAGCGCCAATGTGACGAGGGTCTATATACCGAAACTTTATTGGCTTTATATTCAAAAATACGACTACTAGAACGAAAAAACACCGATTCTTTCCACACACAGACATTCCAAACATCATAAAAAGCTTGGTCTTTTTCAGGTAAGAGTTGCTTTAGGGAATGATACGCCAATACCCCATTTTCGCTCGGACTGAAATAGCCAATTTCATTCTCTCCACCCACGTAGACCTTGCCATCGGGCGCAATTGCCAACGAACGGACTTTGGTTTTGGAAGGCAAATGATACTTTCGCCAATAGTTACCATCAAAAGTCAAAAGACCTTCATTATTAGCAAAATACATCCGTCCAGCAGCATCTTGTTGAATACCCCAGTTTTGCGTTCCAGCTAGATATTGATTTTTAGTATAGTTATTTATCTCTGGCAAACCAATGGTATTTTGCCCAAATGAGATAGATATGGAAAGAAGTAATATGATTGATAGGATTAGTCGGTTCATAAAACAATTACAGGCGATGTGTATATTTTAAGACAAATATCAAGTAAAAAGTCCGAAATATTATAGTTTTCTATCCTTATTGTCCTAATGTTGGGGTAATGTAGGGGCGTAATTTTATTAATCCTGATAGAGTATTTCTACTTTTGACAAACAATTACTACGCTACCTATTCCTAAAATATATCTGTGTTAGTTTTAACCTTTCTTCCTATTTAAAATCTTGAAAATAAGTTTTGCTAATTTTTTATATATCCAATTTCTTTAAAAACTATAAATCCATTATCCTAATGATTTGGGTCTTCTTGCGTTAATTCTAGTTGGAGATTGGGATTTAAATTCATGGCTAGACCCAAAACAATAGGATTTATTAACCCTTCAGAACGTAACAGTGAAAAAAAGTATGTTAACCCTTGCCCTAGCGATTATCTCGGTAATCGCTCAGGCTCAGGGATTTTTGAAAGCAAAAGGAAAGATTATCACCGATTCAAACGGGAACAAGGTTATCTTGCGAGGCATGGGGCTAGGCGGCTGGATGTTGCAAGAAGGCTATATGTTTAAAGTTGGAAATATTGGTCAGCAATACCAAATCAAAGCCCGAATTCAGGACTTGGTTGGACAAGATGCTACCGATAAATTTTATCAGCAATGGCTCGAAAAACATACACAGAAAGCCGATATTGATTCAATGGCAGCATGGGGATTCAATTCTATCAGGCTGCCCATGCACTATGATTTATATACCCTTTCGGTAGAAAAAGAACCTATTGCAGGCAAAAATACATGGTTAGAAAAAGGCTTTGCCATGACTGATAGCTTATTGGCTTGGTGCAAAGCCAATAAAATGTATTTGATTTTAGATTTGCATGCAGCTCCAGGCGGACAAGGGAATGACTTAGCTATTTCTGATCGTAATCCTAGTTTGCCTTCATTGTGGGACAGTCGCGATAATCAATTAAAAGTAATTGCACTTTGGAAAAAGCTAGCAGAAAGATACGCCAACGAGCCTTGGATTGGAGGCTATGACATTATCAATGAGCCCAATTGGGGCTTTCAAGATCCAAAGGATTTTAGAGGTACAGAAGAGAAACTCAACCTTCCTTTGAGAAACCTGATGATAGAAATTACGAAAGCCATCCGTGAGGTAGACAACAATCATATCATCATTATTGAAGGTAATGGTTTTGGAAATAATTATCGTGGATTATTACCTACTTGGGATAACAACATGGTTTTGAGTTTTCATAAATACGGAAATTTTAATACCAAAGCCGCTATTCAAAACTTCTTGAATCTCAGAGACGAATACAATGTACCTCTTTGGTTAGGCGAATCAGGTGAAAATTCTAACAATTGGTTTACTGAAGCCATCCGTTTGGTCGAATCGCATGATATTGGTTGGGCATGGTGGCAGTCCAAAAAAATGGGTATTAATAACCCTTGGGAAATCAAAATCACGCCTTCTTACCAAAAGCTTTTGGACTACTGGAACAACAAGGGTCCTAAGCCTAGCAAGGAAGAAGCACAAACCTCTTTAGACGAACTTATTTCACTCATTCAACTTCCTAATAACCGACCCCACGCCGACGTGATTGATGCGATGTTTAGACAAGTAAAAGAGCAAAAAGCTTTGGCTTTCAAAACACATCGCATCGGCTCATCGGTTACGATTCCTGCGGTTGATTTTGACTTAGGAGGGCAACGAATTGGGTATTATGATAAAGATACCGCAAGTTATCACTATACCCCAGGCGTCAATACACAAGGAAATCGTGGAAAAGTATATCGCAACGATGGTGTAGACATTCAATTAGAAGATGGGCAATATCAGGTCTTTTCGATTGAAAATGATGAATGGTTGGGCTATACGATTGAGGTAGAAAAAGCCAAAAAATATCAAATAAATCTCGAAGTAGCCTCAAAAGAAGCCGAAGGTCAAATAGAAATATGGAGCAATGATCAATTGTTGTCTACTACAAAAATCAAACCTACAGGCAATGACAAAAATTGGAAATGGGTGAAAGCTGGTAATATCCCGTTAAATAAAGGTACCCAGCAGCTTCGAATCAAATTTGTGAAAGGAAATATTTTATTTAGAACTATCCAACTCAATTAATACTTAATACCCCTTCGTTCAATGTCGAGCCAGTTCATTTTTGGACTGGCTTATTTTTTGTAAAATAAGGCAAAAACTTATCTTTGTATATGTCAAATCTAAGCCATATTATCGAAGAAAGACCTCACGAAGTTGGAAACTTCTGGGTAGGTCGATTGCTTCCATTTCGTACCAAGCGAATGGTAGGTCCGTTTACTTTTATCGACCACATGGGGCCAACGCAGCTCCAAGACTATGAAAACTTCGATGTTGGTCCACATCCTCATATTGGGCTGTCGACCCTCACCTATCTTTTTGAAGGCAGTATTATGCACCGAGATAGTCTAGGAACACAGATGGAAATTCAACCAGGGGCTGTCAACTGGATGACCGCAGGTAAAGGAATCGTTCACTCCGAACGTACGCCAGACCATTTAAGACATTCTCCTAAATTTTTACATGGTTTACAAATCTGGGTTGCGTTACCGAAACATCTGGAAACAATGGAGCCTAGTTTTTTCCACGCCGAAGCCGATACTTTACCGGCATGGGAAGAAGATGGCGTACAATACAAACTCATTGCGGGCGAAGCCTTAGGGCATCAATCTCCTGTGCCAGTATATAGTCCTCTTTTTTTACTAGAAATCAAATCTACAGCTAAAAAGACGGTCAAAATCGGTAGTTCTCTTTTTGGCGAAGCAGCCATGTATATTTTGGAAGGAAGTGTAGAAAGTGATGGAGATGTTTATGAGCCCAAAAGAATCTTAGTAGCCAAAGATGCTTCACTTTGTGAATTTACTATCGGCGAAAATACAACCATCTATATCTTTGGAGGAGAGCCATTTCCAGAGGAAAGATTTATGTTTTGGAACTTTGTAGCAAGCGATAAAGAAATGCTAGAAGAGGCGAAACAACGTTGGCAAGACCAACTATTCCCCAAAATCGAAGGCGAAACGGGTTTTGTCCCTTTACCTGTGATTGGAAAAGTTTCTTAAGATTTTATTACGAATTGGCTAGTTCGAGCCTTAGTCTCGGACTAGCTTTTGTTTCAGTTTACAAACTGTTTGAAAAATAAGAAGACGTTATTAGTTAATCGTATACTTGTTATTTGAATACTCTCATAATCAAAAGATTACAGTAAAATTACCCCTCAGATATACTATTAATTTAATCTTTCCTGTTGTTTATAACTTAAAATCCAAAATCAGCAATCCCAAATCCGCAATCGCTTGAATTCTTTCATATTTTAGTTTAACTTAAAGAGAAATAAAACTAAATCTCGATATGAAAGCTATCTCTACCGAAATCAAATGGGGCATTTATTTTTCGATAATGACCCTCCTGTGGATGGTACTCGAAAAAGTTGCTGGTTTGCACGATGTCTATATCGACAAGCATCCGATTTATACCAACTTCATCGCTATTCCTGCCATAACGCTTTACGTATTTGCCCTAAGAGAAAAACGTTTTAAAGACTTGGGAGGCAATATGACCTACAAGCAAGCGCTCTTGAGTGGATTTTACATCACTTTGGTGGTTACATTATTAGCACCACTTACACAGTGGCTTACGACCCACATTATTACACCAGAGTTTTTTCCGAATGCTCTTAGATATGTAATTTCTCACAATATGATGACCAAAGAAGAAGCGCTCAATCAATTTAATGAGAAAAATTATATGGTTCAAAGTATTATTGGTGCACCTATCATGGGGATGATTACGACTGCTATTGTAGGTTTTTTTGTGAAGGGGACGAAATAATTTTATAACACTATTTTTTTGGATTTTTGTTTAAAAAAAATCTATTTTGCACCAGTATTTAGTTCTACATTTCAAAAAATAAGCGATCTTTAATATACCTAATTGCTAATTAATTGAGTGTAAACTAAATATACTTCACATATAACGTTTACACATAATGAAAAAAAAAATTCTTACAATTGCCTGTAGCATTCTACTTGCAGGAACCCAACCATTAATAGCTCAACGCTCTTACGACGAAGTCATCACCACAGACAACAAAATTCAAGACCTTGTTCAAAATGAAATTACTGGTGTTTTAGTTTTCAAAGAAGGTTCAACCATTAAAGGTATCAATCCTGACACCAAAAAAATTGCTTGGACATTAACTAAAGAAGACTTTGGAGTAGCCTCCGCAACTGACATCTTAACTGACCCAGATTTTGGAACAATCTTTAAACAAAAAAGAGACCTATCTAGTGTACCCAACAGCCCGTATGTAGAAGCTTATATCAACTCAAAGTACTTAATTATTAATACCGAAACAGGAAAGCTCGTATATAATTCTTCAAAAGAATCATTCTGGGTATTTCAATCAGATTTTATTCCAGAAAGTAACGAATACTTACTTACGTTAAAAATTGGAGAAAATATGGCAATTGCCCTGTTGGATATGCAAACAGGAGGACTAAAATGGAATACCACTGTCAGTAAAGCTAAATCATTGCTTAGCTTCTCATTAAAAGAATCTGCTAATACCAATATTGCGAAAATCAACGGAAATACGATTTACTACTTGCTTTATGGCAAATTGTACTCTTTCGACAAATCTTCAGGTAAGCTAAACTGGACAGCGGAAGAAGAATACACTAAATTCTTTCCTACGCAAAACGATAAAAATCTCGTAGTCGTAAATAGTAAAGGATTGATGTCGACCAAACAGTATTTGAATGTATTGAATACAGAAAATGGTAAAAGTATCTGGTCTGAGTCAATCAAAACTAAAAGAGTTGTATATCTCGAAGATTGGGGGACTAAGCTTTTGGTAGCACATTATTCTGGTTTTAACTTCTTCGATTTAAAAACAGGAGAAAAAATCTGGAAAAAAGATGCTCGTGGCGACGGTTTGAAACGTGTAATTCCTATCGATCAAGATTTCTTGTATGTAGCGGAAAATGAAATGATGCTAATCAACAAAAATGGAGAAAAGCTTTGGAAAAGTTTCATTGAAATAGCAGATGAAAAAGAAGATCCTATCTATTATTTAGGTAAAGTGGGTGACAAGGTTATGTATTTAACAGGTACTTATGGAAACATGGTAGATTACAAATCGGGTCGTAAATTATGGAAACGCAATATCAAATTTAACAACAACCGTCCTGTATTACCAACCTATGACGAAAACTCGAATTCGTATTTAGTGTACAACGATGAAGAGCTTTACAAATTTGATCCCTCTATTGATGATAAGCCAGAGCCGTTTGCAAAAGTAAATATCAAAAGAGAAAAAGAACTTAATAGTATCGAACTGTTTCCTTGGGGTGTAGTATTGAGTGGCCCAGTTGAAGTAATGGGCGTTGGTATGGATGGAAAAGTAAAATATCATGACGTTTACACCCAACCAGGAGAAGGCAATCGTCAATTAATCAAAGGTGCTTCTGCTTTAGGCTCTCTTGCACTTGGAGCTGGTTCTTTTGCAAAAGCTGTTGAAGGTGCCGAAATTACTATGACTTACCGCGACGAAGCTGGAGTCCTCAGAGAATCAATCGTCAGACAAGCAGATACAGGTAAACAACTACAATCTGCAGCGCTTGGGGTAGGCTCGGCTGTAATGGGGCAATTGTTCAATAAATATGGTTCACGTTTCAATGCTATGCGTCAAAACAAAGATTTTTCTTATATCTATGCAAAAGATCCAAGCGGAGAAAAGGTATTAGTTAAAGTAAGAAAAGCTGATGGTGTTGAGGTAGACAAATTAATCTTCAAAAATGATAGACCCATTTATGAAGTTGACCCTGCAACACAAACAGTATATTATGTGTTAGACAATGCTGTACAAGTATTTTACAACAAAAAATAATTAGTTACTCCCATTTCTAAATGCCATCAAACCTCAATTTGGTGGCATTTTTTTTAGTTATGAAAAATTCACTTTTAATATTTAGCCTATTTTGTATTAGCATTGTCACATTGGCACAGGAAAAGGCAAAATTCAAAAAACAAGATTATTGGGTTAAAAGTATTGCTCCATCAGCATTCCCCATTTTAGATAATGTATATACTCAGGGAACATATTTTAAGATTGCGCCAAATATATTACTCGCTGAAAAAAATCTAAAACGAGACTTTTTTAATATTAAAGGGTTTATCAAAAATCAAGAAAATAATGATTTGAAAATCTATGTAGATATCCAAACAATAGATTTAATAAAACAAGTTCAAGACTCAACTTTTGACAATCAAACTAGGAAATACTACCCAACTGCTAAAGTATATTTTAAGGTAAACATTACCTATGAAGTAAAATTTAAGAATCAGGTTCTCTGGAGAAATGATTATGTAGCCTCTGAAAATATTCATTATACTAATGGAAAAGGCTCTTTCATACAATATGAGAAAGATGCTACAAGTGAATTTGGGGATCAAATTGAAAATATTGCTGATATAGCTCTAAAAAAGATTCAAGAACAATTGAATGAAAAAGTTGGGTATTATTTACAAGACAGTAAAGAAACTTTTTTTTGGCTTACCAACAAAGAGCACCCTGAATATAGTCAGATGTTGGCATTTGAAAATGAAATGAATTCACAGTTATCAGCTGTTAACTACGAAAGAGGGTTGAATCGAATGCAATTGTTAGTGCATTTGGGATATCTAGAGAGTTTACTTACCAAATATCAACCTAGTAAAGAAAATGAGAAAATCAGGTTTATTGTAGCCAACAATCTTGCTCAAGCCTATTTTTTATTGGAGGATAAAACAAAAGGGCTGTATTATGCAGACTTATTGATTAAAAATGGATTCAGAGAAAGTTACGGCTTTGAATTAATTAACAAATACAAAAACCTTGAAGTGCTTGCTGGAAAAACCAGAACACATGGTAATCGATTTGGTGAGCTTTCTAAGCTAGGCTATAAATTACAACAAGAAGAAGCACTACAAAAAGAAGAAGCAAAACAGGCCTTTTTTGAAAAAATAGCCAGAGATGAAGCCGATTGGGAACAAGAAAAAGTCATAAGAAGTAATCAAATCGAGCAATTCAAAATCAATTGGTTCAAACTGATTGATTCAAGTTCATTTCAAAATAATGCTGACATACTCCATAAAGTTATTCAAAACTTAGGCGGTGCATCTACTCTTAAAGGTATCGAAAAGATACATACAACCTCTCAATACAAATTTGAAGATAGCAATATCCCAGTATTTGAAGATAAATGGTCTTTGGCGTTCACAAACTTTTTATTAAAGAAAAGAATGCCAGACAATTATCTATTTGTAATCAATAACGTAGAAGCCTGGAAACATGATGACAGAGTGCGTGGAGAAAAGTGGAAGAAAATATCTACTTCCGAATACACTGAAAACATAGATAAACTATTACCTATCTATCTGCTAACGGGCATAAGATTCGACCTTTGGAATAAACTAGAACAGCAAACTGAAAGGTTTATCAATGATAAACTGTGTTGGCATTTGAGTTTCACCGAAAAAGAAATGTCCTCTCAAAACCGTATTATTCCTAAGCAAGAGTATCATTTTTATTTTGATAAAACAGATTATTCACTTGTCTCAACAGAAACTATCTTCTTTGAAGATGGGAAGAAAATATCTAAAGAACGTAAAATTTTCACTGATTATAGAGAAACCTCTGCTTTGAACAATGGTAAATTACCTCATCGAATTCAATATCAAGTTGAAGATTATTTTGGAGAATCTTTTTTTGAAGAAATAATTGAAAAAGTGGAAATCAACTCAGGATTTTCAAATCGTATCTTCGTTAAAGAGGTGTATATTGGTGGCTTCAAATAAATAACATGAGTTATTCCAAATTTTAGCGTTCGGGGGATTCTTCAAGTGCTCATCAAAAAAGGGTACAAAAAATAACTTTTGCACCCTTTTTTGATACTAAAATACTAAATTCTTAAGCTTTGTACACAAAGCATTACCTCATGTATATATTAAAAAAATAATCACTCATTCACTCAATCTCAACTCACTAAATCTGAGATGAATCATGTTACTTTTTACAATCTATCTTTAAAACTTTCGTATCCAAAAGATTTAACCAATTCAAAAGTATCGTTTTCTCTCCAAATACCAATGGAAGGAAGATTAACGCCATTGAAAGTGGTAGTTTTTACCATCGTATAGTGAATCATATCATCAAATACGATAGAATCCCCAATTTTTAGTTCTTGGTCAAACGAGTAATCTCCATAAAAGTCACCCGCCAAACAAGTCATACCGCCAAAACGATAGGTTGGTTTTCCTTCAACAGGTTCGTGGTGAGCACCCAAAATTCTTGGTTTATAGGGCATTTCTAGTGTATCGGGCATGTGTGCGGCAAAACTCACATCCAAAATGGCAGCATTAATTCCTTGTGAATCAATAATATCCATCACCGTAGATGTCAAATATCCTGTTCTCCAACCTACTGCTGAGCCTGGTTCTAGAATTATTTTAAGATGAGGGAAACGAGCTTTCAGATTTTTCAATACAGAAATCAAATGCTCAGGCTCATAATCAGCACGAGTAATTAAGTGCCCTCCACCTAAGTTCAACCATTTAGCTTGTTCCAATAAATCGCCAAAACGCTCTACAATAGCATTTAAAGTACGCTCCAAAGTATATGAGTCATTTTCACATAGCGTATGTGAGTGCAAACCTTCAATTCCCTCTGGTAAAGTGTCTCCTAATTGATTGCGAGTAATACCCAAGCGAGAGCCCGCAATACAAGGATTATACATATCTGTCTCAACTTCTGAGTATTGTGGATTGATACGCAAACCACAGCTAATACCAATGGCACGTGCTCTTTCACCAAAAGTATTATATTGATTCAATGAGTTGAAAGTGATATGGCTCGAATAAGACATCAATTCGTCAAATTCACGCTCCAAATAAGCGGGGGCATATACGTGAGCTTTGGCTTTCATTTCCTCAAAACAAAGACGAGCTTCGTTGAGTGAACTTGCAGTAGCACCCGCCAAATATTGACGTACCATCGGAAAAGTGCTATACATCGAAAAGCCTTTAAGCGCACAAATAATCTCGATTCCTGCTTGTTCCTGTACATATTTGAGAAGTGTAAGGTTTTTTCTCAAAAGTTGGTCTTCGATTACATAACAAGGCGAAGGAATTTGTGAAAAATCAATCATCTGATAAGATATTCTTGGTTGAAATGGTTTGTTGTTGATCTGAACTGTCGGTTTCTTTTGATAAACCGATTTTAACTAAATTAGTTCAGCACCCAATTACTAATAAGGTGCAAAATTACCAAGAATCCATGAACCTTAGATTAAGAATTTAAAAAATGATGAAAATCAAAACAAAAGGGCGAAGATTTCGCCCTGAGTATGCCCAAAACATTTTATACAAAATCCTCACGAAATGGCGCAAATACATCTACCAACACACCAGCTTCCAAAGCTACCGCTCCGTGTACGATATGAGGAGGAATATAATAAGTATCACCTTGTTTGAGGACTTCGGTTTTTCCTTCAATGGTTATTTCAAATGCCCCGCTTTCTACATAGCTAATTTGTGTATGATAGTGGCTATGCAATGACCCAACCGCTCCTTTATCAAAGGCTACTTTGACCATCATGACATTATCATCATAACTCATGACTTTACGACGTAACCCCTCGCCTACTGTTTCCCAAGCAAGGTCTTCGTCATGAACAAATCTTTTTCCAAATTGTGACATAGCTGATTTTTTGTGAATTGTGAGTTATGAATTGTGAATTAGTTGTGTACGAAGGATTTCTAACAATTTCAGATTTGGGATTTCTGATTTCGAAGGTAAAGTAAAATATCTTTATTTACCATGGAATATGGTCTGCTTACACTTCCGAAATCCAACATCCGATATCCGAAATAGTTACCTTGTCCTTTTACAAAATTAGCCAGCAACACATAAGAGCATCACTGGCTAATCCATTCACGTTTTTAACAAGATTTTATTAGGTTAATGGGCAAAGTAAAATTTAATTTTTGACCTTTCGGCTTTCAGCTTTGAGCATCGGCAAAAATATATCTATCGTTACTAAAAACATTTTAACACTCTTTGCCTAGTGCCTGTCGCCTAATGCCTATAGCCGACATCTTAAATCAAACGTTGTCCCCTAACTTTTTACAATTCTACTTTCTCCATTTTAGGAGCAAACAAGTGCATTAATCCCCACGCCAATAAGTAGGCAAAACCACACACAATAAAGATGATATTATAACCTGCTGTGATATTTCCAGCTTCTTTGTATGAGTCCAAAATAGTACCTACCATTAATGGGAAAAGGATACCACCAACAGACCCAGCCATACCACCGATACCTACAACAGAAGAAACTGCCTTTTTAGGGAACATATCTGACGCAGTTGTAAAGATGTTGGCACTCCACGCTTGGTGAGCCGCCGCCGCAATACTAATCAAGACTACCGCTTGCCAAATATTAGAACAATATTGAGCCGCCATAATTGGCACAACTGCCAAGGCAAAACTCAACATCGCTACTTTACGAGCTTTGAATACTGGCCATCCTTTGTTGATCAAGAATCCTGACACATAACCACCACCAATACTACCAATGGTTGTAGCAGTATAAACGATAATGAGTTCTAAAGATGGTTTTTTCAAATCTAATTGGAAAGTTTCTGCAAAATATGAAGGCAACCAGTACAAGAAGAACCACCAAATTGGGTCAGTTAACATTTTTCCAAAAATGAAAGCCCAAGTTTGACGGATTCCAAATAGTTGAGCCCATTTTACTGGTTTTTCTTCAGATGTCGAAACCTCATCCTCATCGCTTTGGATATAAGCCAATTCTTCTGGTGTAACGGATTTATGGGTTGTTGGTTTATCATAGCTCATTACCCAGAAAATTACCCAGATAAAACCTACACCACCTGTTACCATAAAAGCCACTTGCCATCCCCACACAGCCAAAATCCAAGGTACCATCAATGGTGCTACCACAGCACCGATATTAGCACCAGAGTTAAAAATACCCGTTGCCAAAGCACGTTCTTTTTTAGGAAACCATTCAGCCACACTTTTGATTGCCGCTGGGAAGTTACCTCCTTCGCCCAAGCCCAACAAAGCTCTGAAAGCCCCAAAACCTAATGTACTAGTTGCTGCCGCTGTTAAAACGCCCGCAGCACTCCACCAAATTACGGCTACCAAATAGCCCAATTTTGTACCAATTTTATCAATAATACTACCTGATAATACCAAACCAATCGCATAAGCTGCTTGAAATGCCATTACTAGGTTACTATAATCTTTTTCATTCCAGTCAAATTCTTTTTCCAAGGTTGGCTTTAATAAAGCAATTACTTGGCGGTCAAGATAACTGATGGTTGTTGCAAAAAACAAAAGGGCTACAATGACCCAACGATAACTTCCTACCTTTTTTTCCATAGTTTTTATTTAGATAAGCTTGCCACCGTTTCCATCAAGCTAGCTACGGTTTGCTGAATTTGATTAAAATCTTTATTTGCTAAAACGGCACTTGGAAACAATTGTGAGCCCATACCAACTGCAGTTACTCCTGCATTAAACCATGTGGTAAGACTTTCGGTTGTTGGTTCTACTCCTCCAGTTACCATTACTTTCACCTTTGGCATTGGTCCTTTCATAGATTTCACAAAACCTGGGCCAACGACATTTCCAGGGAAGATTTTAACCACAGTAGCACCTAGTTCTGTTGCTTGATAGATTTCATTCAAAGTACAAGCACCAGGGTACCAAGCAATATTTTTTTCTTGACACAATGCACCAACTTCAGCAGTTGTAACAGGTTGTACCACAAAATCTGCCCCTACTTCAATAAACTTAGCAGCTTGTTCTGCTTTGAAAATTGTACCGATACCGATAGCCATATCTGGGCAATTTTCACGAATAAATGGCACTAATGCCGTAAAAGTTGCCAAAGCACTTTCGCCACGATTGGTAAACTCAAAAGCACGCATACCTCCATCATAGCAAGCTTTGATGATGCCTTGCGTTAAAGCTAAATCTTCATGGTAAAAAACGGGAACAACGGGATACTTTGCGATAAGTTGGTCAACCGTTGTACTATCAAAAAAGGCCATTTTATATTTCTTAATTAAAATTGAGAGGAACAATAAAAGATTTCAGAAATCACCAAGAGCATTTTCTAAGTGATTTCAATACTTATAAAAACTTAGCCAGTAGATTTTCTACTTGTTCTACGCTTTGTTTGGTTGCATCGCCATATTCATTCAGTTTACCGAATGCCGCAGCAGCTGCATAATTAATTACTTCTTGAGGTGATTTTTCATTATATAAACCATAAATCAAACCTCCCATAAAACAATCACCACTGCCTACCTTATCTACAACTTCATCAATTGTAAAAGTCGGAGAAACGTATTGTTGACCATTGGTAAAAAGTGTGGTATAATACAAAATACCCTTTGGAGGAGCGTCAAAACGGAACGTATGCGCTACCACTGAGCATTGAGGATATTGCTTTTGAATAGCTTCGGCAGTACGAATACTATGCGCCAAATACTCTTCTTGTGTTGAATCAGGGTTGATACTTGCATCTACAGGAATACCCAAGAGCCAATCTGCTGCCCAAATATTACCCATGATTACGTCGCAGTATTGCGCTAAGCGTGGCATAATTTCGACAGGTTGTTTGCCGTATTTCCAAAGCTTTGCACGATAGTTGAGATCAACAGATACAGTAATACCTTTGCTTTTAGCAATTTTCAAAACCTCCTCACAGGCATCAACCACGTCTTCGTTCAAAGCTGGGCTGATAGCACTGAAATGAAACCAAGAGACATTTTCGAGAATGCTATCCCAATCCACTTTACCAGGCGCTAAAGTCCAGAAAGCAGAATGAGCACGGTCATAAATTACGCCTGCATTTTTGAGGTCTGCACCCTGTGGAAGGTAATAAGTACCTATTCTGTCACCGAAGCAAGGCATTTTATCAGCAGAGATACCTTTTTCTTCGATATACTGCTTCAATTCAACCGAAAGCTGGTTGTCGGGCAATACACTGGTGTATTGCACAGGCACATTCCAATTCGCTAAAGCTGTGGCTACATTCAATTCGGCACCACCAACAAACACGGGCATTGTGGCATTTTTAATCCATTCACCACCCAACTGAGGAGAAAAACGTAAAAGAATTTCTCCGAAACAACACACTATTTTTTGCATATATCTATTTTAAAAAGCGGCTAGATACCTCTAAGATACCTAGCCGAGTCACTTAAAATCCGAAGTATTCTTTGGCGTTGTTGTAACAAATATCTTGAACCATCTTTCCAATCCAAGGAATATCGTTAGGTAGTTCGCCATTTTCAACGTCGTTACCTAGTATATTACATAAAATTCGTCTAAAATACTCATGACGAGGGAAAGAAAGAAAACTACGAGAGTCTGTCAACATACCTACAAAACGGCTCAACAAGCCCAAATTTGAAAGCGCATTGATTTGTTTCTCCATACCATCTTTTTGGTCGAGGAACCACCAACCAGAACCAAATTGGATTTTTCCAGCCACAGAACCATCATTGAAGTTACCAATCATAGTAGCCATCAATTCGTTATCGCGAGGGTTCAAGTTGTAAAGGATTGTTTTAGCTAATTGGTTATTTTCGTCTAATTTACCCAAAAATTTCGAAAGCGCTCTACCTTGGTCAAAATCACCGATTGAATCCCAACCTGTATCAGGACCTAATTCGCGCATCGCACGAAGGTTATTGTTACGCAATGCGCCTAGGTGAAATTGTTGTGTCCAGCCTTTTTCCCAATCCCAAATGGCAAAATGGATCAACATTGCAGACTTGAACTTCAATTGTTCTTCTAAAGTCAACTCACTTCCTCCTTTGATTTTCAAGAAGATAGCAGCAATTTCATCTTCCGTATAATCTTCCGCATAAATCTGCTCAAGACCGTGATCAGATAGCTTGCCTCCCATTTCAGCAAAGAAGTCATGACGCTCTTTCAATGCCCCTAGATATTCTTCTAAAGTCGAAAGACTACGACCTACAACTGCTTCTAATTTTCCGACGTAAGTCACAAAATTCGCTACATTTTCTACAGCCATCGCTTTGTCAGGACGGAAAGTAGGCAATACTTTTACCTCAACCCCATCTTCTTTAATTTTTTGGTGATATTCCAAAGAATCAAGCGGGTCATCGGTTGTACACACCACCTTTACATTCATTTTATTCAACAAACCTCTTACCGAATATTCTGGGGTTTGTAAAAGGGCTGTGCATTTTTCGTAAATATCTTTCGCAGTCGATGGATTCAATACTTCATTGACCCCAAAATAACGTTGTAATTCGAGGTGAGTCCAGTGGTACAAAGGGTTACGCATCGTGTAAGGTACCGTCGCAGCCCACTGTTCATATTTCTCATAATCCGACTTGTCTCCAGTACAATAGGCTTCGTTGATTCCATTTGTACGCATTGCACGCCATTTGTAGTGATCGCCGTACAACCAAATTTGGGCAAGGTTCTCAAATGACTTATCCTCCGCTATCTGGTCTGGTGGTAGATGGCAGTGGTAGTCAATAATTGGCATTTGCTTAGCATACTCATGAAACAAAGTACGAGCTGTTTCAGTCTGTAATAGAAAATTGTCGTCTAAGAAGTTTTTCATCTTTTGAAATTGATAGTAGTTCAAAAAAATTGCTTAAAGTTTGCTGACTCAAGCAAGAGACTGTATTTGGATAATATTTGGGCTGTCGGCTGTGGGTTTTGGAGCTCAATCATCTGAAACTCCGCACTCAAAACTCTAAACTCATCACTTAGAAGCCGTTGTTGAAGTTTTCCCCAACAATCTCGCGTAAGCAACAAACCACTTTTATTAGTTGGCGCCTAACTCGTTGGAGAAAACTCTAACGAGGGCACAATATCTTGGCGTTGAGCTCAATCACCTGAAACTCCGCACTCAAAACTCAACATTCACCACTTACAAAGAAACTCCACGTTTCCATGGAATAAAGTCATCGTGTCCAAGGGCAACAGCTTTGGGTGTGTACTCACCTGAGGCTGTTTTGATACAATATTCCAATAACTCCTCGCCCATTTCGGCAATCGTTTTTTCTCCTGTAATCACAGTTCCAGCATTGATGTCAATAATATCTGACATTCTTTCTGCCAAGGCAGAGTTAGAAGAAATTTTTAAAACAGGACAAATCGGATTACCCATTGGATTGCCTAATCCCGTTGTAAACATGATTACATTAGCACCTGAACCTGCCAAACCCGTCGTACATTCAGCATCGTTGCCCGGAGTACAAAGTAAGTTTAAGCCTGATTTTGTCGCTTGTTCAGTGTAATCCAAGACATCAAAAATAGGAGAATTCCCTCCTTTTTTGGCCGCACCTGCCGATTTCATCGCGTCGGTAATTAAGCCATCTTTAATATTCCCTGGAGAAGGGTTCATATCAAAACCAGAACCAACTGCCTCAGCACTACGTGCATAAGCTGCCTGAATGGTGGTAAACTTATCTGCTAAATCATCACTCACACAACGATTGATAAGTTCTTGCTCAACACCACATAATTCTGGGAATTCAGCTAACATAACCTTACCTCCTAATGCAGAAAGCAAATCTGCGCAATATCCTACTGATGGATTGGCAGAAATTCCTGAAAAACCATCCGAACCACCACATTCTACACCTAAAGTCAGGTGAGATAGTGGAGCAGGTTCACGCTTAGCTTGGTTAGCAATCGTTAGGCCAATAAAGGTTTGCTTGATAGCCTGACGCAACATTTGCTCTTCGTTTCCGATAGCTTGCTGGTCGAAAATATAAAGAGGCTTTGAGAATTGAGGGTCTACCTTGGCAATAGCGTCTTGTAATAATTTTACCTGTGCATTTTGACAACCTAAACTCAAAATCGTTGCACCAGCCACATTGGGATGCGTGATATAACCCGCCAATAGTTGACACAACACTTGTGCGTCTTCGCGAGTACCACCACAACCACCAGTATGCGTCAAGAATTTGATACCGTCTACCTGTGGAAATAATTTACCACGCCCTTCTTCAGTTTGTTCTGTTTCTTCATAAACTAATGCAGAAACATCCACCCCGTTTTTGTAGGCATTTATCAAACTTTGGGTATATCCTTGAAATTGCGAAGCTTTAGCATATCCTAATTCATTCAAAAGCGCATTTTTGATTACCTCGACGTTTTGGTTTTCACAAAAAACCATTGGTACTACCAACCAGTAGTTTGCAGAACCAACACGTCCATCGGCACGATGAAAACCATTAAAAGTACGTCCTTCAAATTTTGAAGTATCTGGTTTGTGCCACTCCAAATTAGGAACACGCTCGCCATAAGACTCGGCAACGTGTTTTACGTTGAAAGTAGTAATATGTTCTCCTTGTTGGATAGGCTGAGCAGCTTTTCCAATGGTAAGACCATACATTTTCAACAAATCGCCCGTGGCGAAGTCAAATTCTGCAAATTTATGTTTAACAGGGACATCTGTTTTTAATTCAATTCCTTCTAGCACCTCCCCTTTTTTGAGGTCTGTCAAAGCTACATAGACATTGTCGCTAGGATTGATTTTGATAGCTTTTGCTTTCATTTTTTTGAGAATGTTTTCTGGTTACAGAAGAAAGTTACTACACTATTGCGGATTTGGGATTGCTGATTTCGGAAGTATTGTAAAGTACATTTCTTTTTAACAAAATATCATGTAAAAACTAGGTTAAAATTCCAAAATCCAACATCCGATATCCAAAATGGAACAAATCCTTCATGAAATACTAACTCAGTACGCTAACCTAAGTATTAATGCAAAATAAAATTGAATTAATACGCTCTAGGCCGTAGGCATTAGGCAAAAAATGTATTCATGATTTTGTTAGAAATACTTTTTGCTTATAGCATATAGCTTAATGCATATTGCTGGCAAAATTCTTTTAATTTTGCCCACTAACTTACTAAGGTATCTTCGCCTTTACGTACAAATATTTTTAGGGTACTCAATACCCCTTCGTTTGTCATTTTGAGTAAATATTCTTTTACCATAGCTGCAAATCCTTTGAGAGCAGTAAGGTCTGTTCCCCACAAGAATTTGTCAGAAAGCACCGCATCAACCAATTCATCAGGAGATAATGAAGCCCATTTTTCAGCAAAATACGCTACTTTGTCGTCCTGAATAAGGTATTTCTCTCCATTGCTCGTGCCATAATATTTTCCATCTTCAGCAAGTTCTGCTTTCATGAAAAGCAAATATGCGGCAAATCCTACCGAAAAATACTCTGGGACACATGGGAAATTTTGATAATACTGTAACAAGGTCGCCAAATTACGCATCTTCATTTTAGAAGTATACTGCATTGTAATGCTCAACCAATTGTGTTGGATACTATCGTTACGGAATCGGTCTAATACCTGACGACCAAAACGTTCTGCTGTCAAAATTGACACTTTGTATGGAATAGATGGAGCTAACTCCGCAAGCATCAAGTTGCTTACGAAAGTACTTAAATATTCGTCTTCCATACCTTCAGATACCGTTTTGAAACCAGCTAGATACGCCAATCCACAACTCAAAGTATGCGTTCCGTTCAATAATCTTAACTTCAACTCACGATACAAATCGATATTGGGCTCAACAATCACACCTTCGTCTACTTGTCCAAACGAAAGAACTTCTTTTACGTGTTCGTCACCCTCAATAGCCCAAAGTCGGTAAACCTCAGAAACAATTAGCAATTGGTCTGAATAACCTAGTTGCGATTCAATCGCCTCTTTCACCTCTGGTTTTGGTTTGCCTGGCACAATTCGGTCTACCAACGAATTACAGAAAGTTGTGGATACCTCTAACCAATCTAAAAAGTCCGTTTCTAAAGAATTCAAATGCGCTAATTCCAATACGATTGATTCCAATTTTTTACCGTTATCAGGAATTAACTCTGTAGGCACAATCACCAAGCCTTTCGACTTGTCGCCATTAAATGCTTTATATCTTTCATACAAAAACGCTAATAACTTTCCTGGGAATGACACAGGAGGTTGATTGTTATTAATATCGTCTTGCACTAATTGAATACCTACTTCGGTAGTATTTGAAATGACAATTTGCATTTCAGGATTGTGCGCACATTCCAACACCTTTTTCCAATCTGATTGTGCTGAAATCACACGGCTAATAGCCGAACTCAAAGTGTATGACTCGATTTGTTCTCCTGCTTGTACCCCGCGCTCACAAATCGTGTATAAGCTATCTTGTTGGTCAAACTCATCGGATGCCCCTGATGTAGATTTTACCACCACAATGCGCCCGTTAAAAACGCCTTGCTTGTTGGCTTTGTCAATAAAATAATCTGGTAACCCACGGAGCAATACTCCTGTACCAAATTGCAATACCTTTTCTGGAAGATTGAGGTCGTTAAGGTTTGGTAAATTCACCGCACATTGAGGCACAATTGAATCCAATTGTGAAAATGAAATATCTTTCATAGCAGTCGTTTTATTCAAGAGGCGTTATGCCCAAAAATGATATTATTCTAAGGATACGTTTAAAACTCTGTAGTTTTGTAAAATAAGTTTATATCAAATGTTTAGCACCTGCAAGCGAATATGAGAATGTTTTTACGCAATCGTTTTCGGCATCGTTCCCGAAAATTATTCCCTCCGTCAATTTTCCATGACTTAGAGATATTACACTTAATCGTTCAGAAATTAGAATTTGTATTTTTTAAAGAATAGAAACTGTTGGAGTTTTTTGAGTGATGAGTTCTGAGTGAGGAGTTTTGAGTAGTAATGTTAAGTAATTCTCAATATTCATATTCACAACTCAGCACTGGAACAATGCGAAGGACTCTAAAACTGTCTATTTCGGATATCGGATGTGGGATTTTGGAAGTGTAATTGTCTATTTTTGTAAAAAATAAAGGTATTTTAATTTATTTCCGAAATCAGAAATCCAAAATCCGCAATTGTTGGAAATCCTCACTCACAATTCAAAATTCACAACTCTGAACTCAAAAAAAAGGCGGTAGTAAGATATTCTCACCACCGCCCTTGACTTACTTTTTAATGGTGGCTTGTTTTAGAAGCCATTCTGTTAGGTATTTAGCAGCTTTAAAGTTTTCGTATTGCAAAGGAAGACGTTTGCCATTGAGGTATTCGTTGTAAATCCAAGGGTCACCAAGGACAAATACTGTACCTTTACCAACTTTGGCTGTTGCCATGATTACATCGCCACCTTCTTCCAAGATCGGTTTTGCTGGTGCTTTTGTTTCTAGGGTTACCAATTCTTTTACATAAATTTTCTTCACATCCTTGAAAATTGGATGATTATTGAATTCAAATTTACCTTGCTCAAATTGATCATTTTTCACCATATTGCGGTTTTTATTGGTAAAACTAATACCAAACGCCTTCGTCAATTGATTGAAATGCTTGATTTCAGCATTAGATGTATCATTGGCCAACAAAACCAATACACCACCTGCTTTTACCCAGTCAGAAATAACTTTTACGTCCTTCTCCTCAACATAGTTTGGTGCTGGAGTTTCTTTTGGCGTATCTGGGTCAACAATAATAAATACGCTCGCATTTTTCAAATTCTGAGCACTTGGCGCTTCTTCTAAAGTACCTAATTTAGCTCCATATTCATTGAAAACTTTCCCCCAAAGCGAGTATCCTGAATCCTTACGGTCGTACCAAGTATAGTGATAGGTTTCTTTTTCACCAGTAAAACCTTTGCGATATTCACGGTTGAAGAAGTTATCTAACATAACTGTTTTACCCTTGCCAATCGACAAGGTAGGGAATGTTTCCATCTCAACACTTGCCATGATGAATGGGCCAACACCTTTTAAATCATCCTGACGGATTTTTTCACTTAAGTAATATTCGTAGCTACCATCGCGGTAAGGAGTACCTCCCAAACCAGAAACCTGTACAGTCTTTTCTAAGTGAATCAAACCATTGGCATCTGTAGAAATAAAGTTTTTCAAAATACCTTTATAGCCTTTTTGTGCCGCAACCATATAGGCTGGACTTAAATATCCTAAACGAACGCCTTTCACAATCGAATACACAAACATCGAAGAACCAGAAGCTTCAAGGTAGTTGCCTTTACCACCGATTTTGTCAGTTACTTGATACCAACAGCCCTCTTTAGGGTCTTGATACTTGATAACGGCTGGAATGATACGTTGTAAAATAGCTACTAACTCACCACGACGTGGGTGGTTGGCAGGAATATAATCCAAAACGTCTACTAATGCCATTGTGTACCAACCAATTGCACGGCTCCAGAAGTTCGGAGACTTACCTGTTTTAGGGTCTGACCACTTCTGCTCACGGCTTTCGTCCCATCCGTGATACAACAAACCTGTCTTATCGTCACGACCATTTTTTTCCATCCAAACAAACTGATTGATGATATCATCAAAGTTTTTGGAAGGACCAAACATTGCCGTATATTCTGCATAGAAAGGCTCAGCCATGTATAATCCATCCAACCACATTTGGTTTGGATAGCGTTTTTTGTGCCAAAAACCACCTTCTTTAGTACGAGGTTGTTCTTTCAACTGCTTCATTAAATTATCCGCAGCTAAGCGATATTTTTCTTTACTAGTTTCATGATACAAAGTCAACAATAAACGACCAGGCGTAATCATGTCAAGGTTGTAATCGTCGATTTTATAGGTACGGATATTACCTTTGTCGTCTACAAACTGGTCAACTACTTGCTTGATATAACGGAAATATTTAGCATCGCCTGTATGATACCAAACATTTTCGAGTGACTTCATCATCAAGCCCATTTCGTATTCCCAATGAGCGTTTTTCTTTTCAGCACTGTAAGTAATGGTATCCTTGTGAACGGTTAGCATGGTATTTGCCATTCGTTCTGACCAAGGCAACGACTGCTGTACTTGAGCAAAAGCCGAATTCGCCATCAATGCGCAAACTGTCAATATTTTTGCAGTTGTCTTGAACATAGGTTTTGTTTTTTGAATGTTTTAGAATGTTTTGAGAGATACGCTCTTTTAAAATTTTATGACTTTAGTTTCCATAAAGAGCACCTTTTCAATTCAGGATACTCTTTATGAGATTATGTCACGAAGTTACTTACTTCTTCAAAAGAACACTTGAAGGCACTTTTTCTCCAAGTTCAACGTCTTTTTTTGCTTGCTTGGTATCTGTATTAACCAAACGAACACTTTTGTTACGTTCTCCCGTTATTTTCAGTAATAAGTCAGTCGAAGCACCTTTATACTGAATATTGTCTAAGGTAATTTGTTGTCCATTCTGAATTTGTATCGTCGTGGCATCCTTAGAAAGAATACTTACATTTTTGAGATTGATATTCTCAGCTTCTGTGCAAATCATTCCTTTATCAGATTCCAAAATCGCATCTTCTAACCAAACATTCTTGATAGGCATTTCAGGCAAACCTCTAATAAACAACGCCTTTTCGGCACCACGACATACGATATTTTTCATGTAGAAATCCTTGAAAAGTGGCGTTCCTGCACTAACTGGCTCAAATTTGATTTCAGGAATATCTGTCTTCTCGCCATACACAGGCACTGGATCTTTGGCAGCGTAATACATATCAAACAAAATTGCTTCGCCAGGGATATTGGTCATTCCAATGTCGCTGATATAAATATTTTCCACTACTCCTCCACGACCACGTGCCGACTTGAAACGTAACCCAATGTCCGTTCCCATAAAGGTACAGTTGTTGACAAACATATTTTTGACACCGCCAGACATCTCGCTACCGATCACGAAACCGCCGTGTGCATGATATACAAAGCAATTATTAATCAATACATTCTCGGTAGGCACACCACGTTTACGACCTTCCTCATCACGACCAGATTTGATACAGATACCATCGTCGCCCACATCAAATGTACAATCTTCAATCAAAGCGTTTTTACAAGATTCCAAATCTATTCCATCTCCATTTTGTGCATACCAAGGGTTTTTAGCTTTCACGCCCTTCAAAGTAATATTGTCACACAACAATGGGTGCAAACACCAAGCTGGTGAATTTTGGAAAGTAATCCCTTCTAGCAATACATTTGAACAACGTGTGAGTGACAACATATTTGGACGAAGGAAGTCTTTGATATATTCAAAATCTTTTACCTCTTTTCCATCTTTCAATACGCCTGGCAGTTGAACCGTAGAACCCAAATATGATTTCTGACTTGGATACCAGTTATTTTTGTCAGGACTCAACAAACCACCTGATGCAATGAGTTTTTCCCAAGCACCTTGGGTCATTTTTGAACGTTTTACTGGACGCCACGCATCGCCTGCACCATCCAAAACACCAAAACCTGTAATGGCTACATTTTCCAAATCTATTCCATAAACTGGTGCTTGACAACGAGCAGCAGTTAAGCCTTCGTAAGTAGTACGAATCAAATCAAAGTCTTCAAATCGATTACTAAATTGAATCAAGGCACCTTTACGCAAATGCAAATTAACATTGCTCTTCATAACGATTGAACCCGTCAACCAAACTCCTGATGGTACGATTACGGTACCTCCACCTGCTTCGCTACAAGTAACAATAGCCTTATTGATTGCTTTGGTGTTTAGCGTTTGTCCATCTGCTACCGCGCCGAAGTTGACAATATTAAAAGTATCTTTCTTGAAAACAGGTGTCGAAACCTTTGGCAATTCGTAAACAAATTTGGTAGGATATACAGACTTTTTGAAATACGATTTCAGTGGTAAACCTAAAGACGCCATATCTTCACAAACCAAGCTAGCCATTATTTCAGCACCGTATCTAGAGAAATGTGTATCGTCAGAAGCACCGTCTTTATAACGAGCATATACATTTTTAGGATAATGTAAGAAAAGTTTCTTTGACCCAGCTACACCATGTTGTTCGATCACTTTTTGCGATTTTTGGTGTAAATCAATCATCGGTACTTTCAACTCTTTTGCCAAAGCTTTTACCACATCAGGGTAGTCTTGATGTTGGTCCACAAACTTACCACCTTCATCAAATTTGCGGCGCATCACAGGTGTAATCAACACAGGGTTGCCACCTTTAGCACGAGTATCGTTGACAAATCGAGTTAAGTTTTGCTTGTAAAGTGTTTGCGAAGGTGCCGAACGAGTCGTATCGTTCACTTTTTGATCATTATGACCAAACTGAATCAAAACCCAGTCACCTTTTTTTACCTTGTCTATTACCGTTTTCCAACGACCTTCGTTGATAAAGCTTTTAGTACTACGACCATTTACGGCATGATTTTCAATTTTGATTTCATTCGTAAAAAATTCTGGTAAAACCATTCCCCAGCCTGTTTCTGGCGCAGCGTTTGCCGCCTTATCAGCCATGGTTGAGTCTCCACACAAAAAAATAGTAGTACGAGTATCTTCGAGCTTAAAGCTGAATATGGTAAGAAGAGTGAAGGTAAATAAAAGGACTTTTTTCATTAGTTATTGTTTATTTGAAACTCCTAATGGAGCTACCCCGAGGGGTTCTTCTAGCAATTGAGTAATTATGTGATTAAGTGATACAAAATGCTTTTTCAGAAAATATTACTTCAAGATTTCAATCAGAAATACTGATTTCCCTTGGCTTTCTCCCTCCCAAAAGAAGGGAGAAGCTAGGTCAAGGTTTAGAGGGTTCAAACTATCTATCCAAAAACTAATTATACATACGATGGCTATTAAGTTGTTCCGTAAAGAACACTGTATCTCTGAATATTTCTTTTTGACTTTTTCAGGGAAATAGTAGAAACAATTCTACTATATAGTTGCTGTAAGACGGTGTCAAGTTAGAATTGTCCAAATCTAAGGACAAATTTTTACAGGAAAATATTTACGCAATCGTTGTCGGCAACGTTGTCAAGCAGTCAGGAATTTTGATTTATTTAATAATATTTGGGATATTACCTTGAAAATCGTAGATTAGAATAGTTTTACAGAGAAGCAAGTTATCTTTGTAGAAAATTGTACAAAAACAAGATTAGCTTTGGAAATCGCAACCATAAAAGATATTGCAAAGGCACTAAATTTGTCGACCTCCACTGTTTCGAGGGCGTTGAGGGGAAGTTATGAAATTAACCCCGAAACTAAGCGAATTGTATTGGAATGTGCCGAAAAACTGAACTATCGCCCCAACCCTATTGCCCTTAGCCTTAAAGAAAACCGTAGCCGTGCTATTGGTGTAGTTGTACCCGAAATTGACAATCCATTCTTTTCTCAAGCTATCAACGGCATCGAATCCATTGCATACAACCGTGGATACCATGTAGTAATTTTTCAAAGCCATGAGTCCTACGACCGTGAAGTAGTTAATATTCAACACCTTGCCTCACGTCGTGTCGATGGTGTTTTGATTTCGCTTTCTGGACAAACAACCCACGTTGAGCACCTGAAAGAATTACATAGCAAGGGTATGCCAATTGTATTTTTTGATAGATTTTCAGACGAAATCAATACCCATAAAGTTGTGGCAGATAACTATCAAGGTGCATTTGACGGGACCGAGCATTTGATAAAATCTGGCAAAAAGTACATTGCTCATTTGGCGGCTTCTCCTACGCTTTCAATCACTCGTGAGCGTATCAGTGGCTACCAAGCAGCCTTAGAAAAGCACGGTATTCCTTACAACGAGGATTTTGTAAAATACTGTAATTTTAGCATTGAGGACATGGAAAAGGTGATTGATGAGCTTTTGTCACAACCCATTCTTCCTGACGCTATTTTTACGGTAAGCGACCGTCTAGCCATGGCATGTTTAAAGATTCTGAAAAAACGTAATATTCGTATTCCTGAAGATATGGCATTGATGGGCTTCACCAATTTGAAAGTAGCAGAATTACTTTCTCCATCTTTCACCTCGGTGATCCAACCAGCCTTAGAAATGGGACAACGAGCAGCAGAATTGCTACTAGATATGGTAGAGAAGAAAAGCAAAAACCCTGTTTATCAAACGGTAAAACTTCCCACAGAGCTGATTATTAGAGATTCAACTAAAATAGTTACAGATTAATCTTTAGAAATTAATTACGAAGGGACAAAAGCATATACTTTGCTTTTGTCCCTTTTAATTTTGCACCTGTTATCGTGTTTTTATGAATATTTTTCATTTGATAAAGTAGAAAAAAAGAAACATCATCTTTCTTCGTTGAGTAACTATCAGAATCTAGTATTTATCCTATAGGCTATCAAAGCCCATTTTATCTAAACATCATGAAAAAATTAAGCATCACACTTTTATTCTTAGTTATGGCTACATTGGGAAGTATTGCACAATCAAAAGATGAAAAAGCAGTAGCTGAGTCAGTTGAAAAATTGCGTTTGGCAATGATTGACCCAACCAAAGAAGCCCTAGAAAATATTGCTACCGAAGATTTATCGTATGGTCACTCAGGTGGTAAAATCGAAAACAAAGCGCAATTTGTAGAAGCTTTAGTGAGTGGTAAATCTGACTTCAAAACGATTCAATTGACAGACCAAACGATTAGTATTCATGGCAAAACGGCGATTGTTCGTCATAGTTTAGCTGCTGAAACATTGGATAGTGGTAAGGCAGGAAGCGTTAAACTTTTTATTTTGACTGTTTGGAGTAAAGAAAAAGGAGGTTGGAAATTACTCGCTCGTCAGGCAGTTAAAAATTTGAATTAAAAACATTACTCGCCCATAGAATCTCAAGCCATGCCATCACAAGCATGGCTTTTTTAGTTTTGACTTAAGACTTTCCAAAAAATCGAGTAACTTTGATAAACTCATAATTATCAATAGCATACCTAATGAAAACACTATATATTGGTTTGCTGGCTATACTCTGTAGCTGGCCTTCTTCGCTTTCCGTTTATGCTCAATCCTGTGGATGTAATTTTACTATAACTAAGAGTGGGGCTTACAGTCCCAGTAACTTCAATGCCCAACCGGGGCAAACTATTTGTGTTCAAGCTGGCACTTATACAAACCTATCTTTTAATAGCTTTCAAGGGACAGATAGCCAACCCATCATTATAAAAAATTGTGGAGGACAGGTCATCATTCAAAATACTACGAATGCCGTAGCCATCAACTTTTCGAAAAGTAAATTCATGAAGCTATCAGGAATAGGTGATGCAAATGTTAATTATGGATTTAAAGTAGCGGGCACAGGTAATAACAGTAGAGGCATTAGTATTGCCGATAAAAGTAGCAATATTGAAGTAGAGAAAATTGAGATTCAAAATGTTCAAGGTGCGGGTATTGTAGCACGTACAGAACTCGCATGTGATAGCACTACATGGAGAGATTATTATACCATGAGAGCCATTAAAATACATGATAATTATGTTCATGATGTAGTGGGAGAAGGTATCGCAGTAGGCGAGCCATCCTATGGCACTCCCAAAACTATCAACTGCAATGGTGTAAGTGTATCTAAGTTTACACACCTTATTGTAGGTCTTGAAATATATAATAACATCTTTGAGCGCACAGGTAGTAAAGGCATCCAATATGCCAATTCACCCGACGCACAGGTACACCATAATATGATTAAAAATTGTGGAAAAGTGCCAGGCTCAACCACTCTCAACAATGCCGTGGCCATGAATGGCGGCGCTGGCGGGAATTTTTATAATAATACCATTCTGGATGCTGAAGGAGCAGCCATTGTGATGTTTGGTTTTCTAGGAAACCAAATGATATATAACAACCTAATTGTCAGACCAAAAGGCAACGCCATTTTCTCAGATTCTCGTCCTGGCTCGATCCCTGATACCTATTTACGTATTGCTCAAAACACGATTATCTCTCCCCAAACTGAGGCATTGAAACTGTACAGCTCGATCCATAATTATGAGATTGTAAACAATGTGATGTTAAACTCAGGAGTAGGGAAATTCATTTCGCCACTCTCCTCATCGGTTAGAATAAATGCCCGAAAAAATTATCTTAACGGTGTAGTGGATGCATCGTTTTATGAAAATACTAGTGCCGAGAATTATCGTCCGCTAAGTCATGCTCCTGTGATTAATAAAGGCGAAAACTTAAGCGCTTGGGGTATCACAACGGATATAACAGACCAGCCTCGACCAAACGGTGGTGACTTTGATATTGGTTGTTTTGAATCGGCATCGGCAGTAGCTACCTATGTTCCTAGCTCATGTGATTATACTATTATTCAAAGTGGTGATTATTCTGCCTTAAACCTAAGCGCTGGACCAGGCAATACTGTTTGTATTCAAGCGGGAACCTACACAGGACTCAAATTTATTGGACTCAATGGTACAGCCAACGAGCCAATTATTTATAGAAATCTTGGAGGGCAAGTAATTTTTCAAAATACGACTAACAATCAAAATGGTTTAAATTTTGATAACTGCCGTTATTTCAAAGTAACTGGCACGGGAGACCCTAATGTTTATTATGGACTAAAAGTAGCTAAAACAGGCTCTGGAGGCATGGGAATCACAGTAGGTGGCAAAAGTAGTGACTGCGAAATTGAACGTGTAGAAATTTCTAATACTGGCTTTGCTGGTATTATGGCAAAAACTGACCCCAACTGCGATTCGACTACATGGAGGGGGAACTTCACCATGTATAATGTCAAAATTCATGACAATTATATCCATGATGTCCCTGGTGAAGGCTTGTATATTGGTAATTCGTTTGCTGCTGGAGGAATGACTATCAACTGCAATGGCGTAAGCAAAGTAGTACCTCCTCACAATATTTATGGTCTTCAGGTTTATAACAATCAGTTAGAAAGAACGGGGTGCGAAGGCATACAGTTTGGTTGTTCTGTGGATGCCTTAGTACACGACAATACTATGATAGATACAGGAATTAGCCCGTTTGATGCCTATCAGGCTAATGGCATACAGATAGGCGGAGGTTCTGGTGGGCTATGCTATAACAATAAAGTCGTCAATGCTAGAGGAACGGGTATTATTATGGTAGGTTTTTTGGGTAATCAATCTGTATTCAATAATGTTATCGTGAACTCAGGTTATAATGGCATTTTTGCAGATTCTCGCTCCTGCTCTATCCCAAATACTTACTTAAGAATAGCCAACAATTCAATTATAGGCTCTGCTAGTGATGCCATCAAATTATACAGTTTGATTCATACGCATGAGGTCGTCAATAATTTAATTGCCAATCCAGCCACTGGGAAGTATATCGTTAAATTGGGCAGTCCAGTGATTGTAAACGAGCGTAACAACTTCAAAACACTGGATATAAGTCAGGCACAACTCAATAATCCTAGCAATGGTAATTACTACCCTATAGTTGGTTCTCCACTGGTCAACACTGGCGAAAACCTTTTACTTTGGGGTATCTCTTTTGACAGAGATAACAATGCAAGACCTTACGGCAGTACACATGATATTGGCGCATTTGAATTAATTCCTCCAGGCGGTTGAGTATTTGGATAAATTCTTCTGTTTTTCCTCATGTTGTGGCATAAAGTACAGTCACGACGTGAGGATTTTTTATTTAAAAAGCGATAAGTATCATTTCTTATAAATTGGGAAAGTGATTTTTTTTATTGATTTTTAACAAAAAAGTAACAAAACCTTATTGAGGTTATCTTAATTTATCCATGCAAGAAATTATTATCAAAGAAGTTATAAGTCCAAGCGAACTCAAAACATTCGTTTATCTTTCTGAAGAACTCCATGAGAAACGCCCAAATTGGGTACCTCCTATTTATGCAGACGAATGGATTTTCTTTGATCATAAAAAAAATCCTGCCTTCGAAGTCGCAGATACTATCTTATTTTTGGCCTATATGAATGATAAGCCCGTAGGTAAAATCATGGGCATTATTCATCGTGAATACAACGAACTTCAGCATATTAAAGAGGCTCGTTTTTTTCATTTAGATAGTATTGAAAATATTGATGTAGTAAAATTGTTGATAGACGCAGTCCAGAGTTGGGCAAAAGCTCAACACATGGAAACTCTGGTAGGTCCGTTTGGATTTTCTGAAAAAGACCCACAGGGCTTCCAGATAGAAGGGTTTGAATATTTACCTGTCATCGCTACTGCCACAAACCCACCTTATTTACCTCAATTCTTAGAAACATTAGGTTTTGATAAATTGACAGATTGCGTGGTTTATAAAATTGACATTCCTGCTGAAATACCTCCATTTTATCAAAGAATTTTCGACCGAGCACAGCGTAATCCCAACATTAAGCTACTTAATTTTACGTCAAAAAAAGCACTTAAACCTTACGTAGTTCCAATCTTTCGGTTGGTAAACGAAACCTATAAAGATCTACTAGGCTTTGTTCCACTTTCGGAGGCTGAAATGCAAAAAATTGCTAAAGCGTATCTTCCAATACTAGACCCAGACTTTGTCAAAATAATTGTTGACGAAAACAATGAACCCATTGCCTTTGTCGTGGGCTTACCTGATATGAGTAGAGGTTTGAAAAAAGCTCGTGGCAGATTATTTCCTTTTGGATTTATCCATATCCTTTTGGACGCACGAAAAAACAAGCAATTAGATTTGTTGTTAGGTGCCGTAAAACCCAATTACAGAGGTTTGGGCTTAACCACGCTTCTAGGTGTAAGTATGATACAAGCTGCACAAAAACGAAAGATGGAATTTATGGATACGCATTTGGTACTAGAAACTAACCATACCATGCGTGGGGAAGCTGAAAAGTTGAATGGAGAGGTTTATAAAAAGTATAGAATTTTCCAGAAAGCCATTCTTTAGTAAGTTATTGGGCAAAATTAAAATAATTTTACCCGCAATAAGCAGTAAGCTTTACGCCGTATGCTGAAATCGTAAAAGTGTTTATAATAAAATCATGATTACTTTTTGATAAATGCCTACGGCTTACAGCCTAAAGCACTTTAATGGCATTGATTATCAAAATCATTTTCAAATCCGCACATTTTCAATTTTTCAAATTGAAAAAAAATCCCTTCAGTTTTGAAGCTGAAGGGATTTTTTAATTCTAATATTCGTGTGGAAGTGCTACGTCAACCAATTCGTTCCAAGGTAAACCGTGAACGTTCAACATTGCCATAAATGGATCTGGATTCATTTCCTCGCAGTTCCAAACACCTGGCTTGAACCATTCGCCAGTAATCATCATCATAGCGCCAAGCATAGCAGGTACACCAGTCGTGTAACTTACCCCTTGTGCTTGAACTTCACTCCAGCAATCTTGGTGCTTACAGTTGTTCCAAACATAGTAAGTTCTATCTTTACCATCTTTGATACCTTTGATTTGGCAACCAATAGAAGTTTCACCTGTATAGTTTTCTCCTAAAGTTCCTGGCTCTGGCAATACCGCTTTCAAGAACTCTAAAGGTACAATATCAATACCTTTAAATTTGATTGGCTCGATTGAAGTCATACCTACATTTTGAAGTACGTTCAAGTGAGTCAAATATTGCTGACCGAAAGTCATCCAGAAACGAGCACGTTTAATCGTTGGGAAGTTTTTCACCAAAGATTCTAACTCTTCGTGATACAACACATACGATTCTTTCGGACCGATACCAGGATAATCAATAGCTTTGTGGATTGACATTGGAGGAATTTCTACCCACTCTCCATTTTCCCAATAACGACCGTTTTGAGTAATCTCACGGATGTTAATTTCAGGATTGAAATTGGTAGCAAAAGCCTTACCATGGTCACCAGCGTTACAGTCGATGATATCCAAGTAATGCATTTCGTCGAAATGATGCTTGTTGGCATAAGCCGTGTACACTTGTGTTACACCTGGGTCGAAACCACAACCCAACAAAGCCATCAAACCAGCTTGTTCGAAACGCTCCTTATAAGCCCATTGCCAAGAGTATTCAAACTTAGCTACGTCTTTTGGCTCATAGTTAGCAGTATCCATATAGTGTACGCCTGTCTCAAGACAAGCATCCATAATGGTCAAATCTTGGTACGGCAATGCCACGTTGATAACCATCCAAGGTTTCACTTCGTTGATAAGTGCAACCAATTCTGGTACGTTGTCAGCGTCAACTTGTGCAGTTTGCACAGGTGTTGGCAAACCTATTTTAGCACATTCTTCTGCGATGGCATCGCATTTACTCTTGGTACGGCTCGCCAATACGACCTCCGAAAACACGTCGGGATTCATGGCACATTTTTTCGCTACCACATTTCCTACACCACCAGCACCAATGATTAAAACTTTCTTGCCCATTCCTTAATGTAAATGTAAATGATTGAGTTATGAATGAAAATATTGGCGCAAAATTACATAATTTCAAGATAGCTTTCGCATTAAGACCTTGTTAAATTTGTTTTTGGAAAAAGTGGTTCCGATTTAAGACATTTTGCACTAGTCTTTCTAAAAACATATTTGATTCCTTATTGAGAGATTGTTTGAAGAGCGCTTTTTTTACCAGTAAATCCCTTACTTTTGCGTCTTTTTAGCATAAAAGACATATATCCCCTTCACGATGAATCCTACTAATGCTGTTTTTATAACTGCTTTATCCATTATTGGTCTTGGCTTTTTCCTCAAATATAAAGGCATTATTACTGAGAAAGAAGGTAAAATTATCACCAAACTTTTGGTACATACTACCTTTCCAGCTTTGGTTTTTGTTACTATTATGCGAGTTAAAATCGAAGCGGATTTGTTATTGCTTCCAATTTTTTGCATCAGTTTCAGTGCTATTTCCATGACGATTGCAGGTTTGCTTTTCAAAAGTCAAACTAAGCAACTGCGTGGTTTATTGACTATGGCAAGCGGTGGTTTTAACTTAGGACTATTTGCATTTCCACTTATTGAAGGCATTTGGGGACCCGAAGGGATGGTATTCGCAGCTTTATTTGATATGGGTAACTCTATTGTGGTGTTTTGTATGGTATATGGGACTGGGGTTGTTTTTGCAGAAACTAACGAAGCTCAAGCCGTCAGAAAAAGAGAGAAACTCAAAAAGGCATTTCTCAAAATCTTTACGCTCCTACCCTTTCAGGCTATGTTGTTAGGCTTATTTGTTAACTTAACCAAACTTGAATTACCAGAGGTCTTGGTTAATATTATTGATATTTTGGCGAAAGGAAATAAGGTGTTGGTATTGCTAATTATGGGTATTTATTTGAGCATTGAGCTTAAACCAGAAATTTTCAAAAAAATCGCTAGCGTATTGGTTATCCGTTATGCTGTTGGTTTAACCATGGGTTTTTTATTGTATTACAATCTTCCTTTCGAGCCTCTGTATCGCAGTATCGTCTTAATCTGTATGATTCTGCCTGTAGGGATGACTTTGCTCCCATTTGCTGATGAGTTAGGATATGACTCCAAAATTGCTGGGCTTTTAGTCAATATTTCGATGATTATTAGTTTTGCGTTGATGTGGGGCTTGGTACTCGGAATGGGACTTCGGTAAGTGCTGAGTTGGGAGTTTTGAGTGAGGAGTTGTCCTTTGTCCTTTTTCACTGAATTTTGAAAAACAGTTTAAAACTGTTTAAAAAAGTAAGTCCAAGACTAAGTCTTGAACTAGGAACTTCAATTTTGTCCAGTAATCAGAAACCCACACTACCTCTTAAATTATCTACTTGAAAAACAGGAGATTAACTGTTTTATTGCTATTTTCAACCTGAAATATTACTATTAGAGTTTGTTTTTGGATTTTTCTAAAACTATTAAGTATAAACCACTAGATAACTCTAATTTTGCGACCTCAAAATACTTTTGTCGAAGGACAAATCTTACATTATGAATAGTCAGCAAAGAATCGCAGGGTTTGGATTAGCCATTTTTGCCGCCATCACATGGGGCGTTTCAGGAACATTTGGGCAGTTTTTATTTAGTCAACGAGGTATCAATCCTGGTTGGCTAGTAACGCTACGTTTGTTAGTAGCGGGTAGTATTTTATTGATGATTGCCCTTTTTCGTGGTTTAGATTTATGGAAAATTTGGAGTAACAAAAGAGATACACTGTTGCTTCTGGCATTTAGTGTGTTAGGAATGGTGGCAGTACAATACACTTATTTTGAAGCAATTCATAAGTCAAACGCTGCAACAGCTACCGTTTTACAATATATGGGACCTGTTTTTATTGCGATATATATGGCTTTTAAACAGAGAAGGTTACCCAATTTTATTGAATTTGTAGCTATTATTTTAGCTCTTTCTGGCACATTTTTATTGGTTACCCATGGCAAGTTTGGAAGTTTGGCTATCTCTACTGAAGGTCTTCTGTGGGGCATTGCGTCCGCAGTTGCCCTAGCGATTTATAGCTTATTACCTGTTGGTTTGATGAATCGCTACGAAGTGACTACCGTAATTGGTTGGGCAATGTTTGTGGGAGGTGTTATTTTTAGTTGTGTTTTTGCGCCTTGGAAAGTATCAGGCACTTGGGATTCGCAGTCTTTTGCTTACACGGGTTTTATCCTATTGTTGGGTAGCTTGGCAGCATTTTATGCCTTTTTGAAAGCAGTAACCATTGTTGGAGCTCAAACCAGTAGTTTGCTTGCCTGCGCAGAACCTCTTTCTTCTACTGCGATGGCTATTTTCTGGTTGAATACCCCTTTTGGCAAAATTGATATGTTAGGAAGCTTCATGATTATGCTCACGATAGGTGTATTAGCACTTTTTGGTAGAAAAAACTAAAATAGACTTAGCTATGATTTAGTGAGTTGTGGTTGAGTGATTGTGTGATTTTTAAAATAATCACTCAACCACCATTCACTAAATTTAAGATGTCTACCAATTATTGTCCTGATTCTTATCCGATTTTACGGGTGCCAACGGTGGTGTTGGTGGCGGTGGTAAACTTGGTGCTGAAGCTGCGCTTGGAGCTTTTGGTGGCTTCGGTGGTTTTGGTACCGAAGAAGCCTTAGGCGCTTTGGGAGGTTTAGGAGGCTTTGGCAAGCGATACCCCGAACCATAATGTCTATTTTTTGACCAATATTTACCTTCTGGGTCTATTTCCTCAATTGCCTTAGCGTGCACTTCCATCTCTTTACCAATCTCTTCAATAGGCTTTGAAAGCTTATCCATTTCTTTTCCAAGACTATCCATTGGAGCGGTATTTATTTCCATTTTCTTAGATACTGACTCCATTTCCTTAGAAGCCTTTTCCATCCTTTTCTCAATTTCTACACGCTGTTTTTCAATAGCATTCAACTCTTTCTGAACCTTTTTATATTCATCAGATTTTTTGTCGAGGTTAGCAACTGTCATCTCCAACTGTACTTGTTTCCCTACTAATGTACCCAATTCTCCCCCTAATTTTCCGATTTGATCAGAAAACTGTTGAAATGGTTTTTGGTCAATTTGCATTTTTGCCCCTAAACTTCCCATTTGTCCAGCTAGGTCTTGAATTTGCTTTAGATAAGGATCCATTTTCTTCTGCAACTTTTCAATTTCTTGCTCGTGCTGTGCCACTTTCAAGCTATCTGGGTCGTTAGCTTCATCTTGAGTGGCTAGGAGTTGTGACAATTTGCTCTCTTCTGGTTCTGGATTTGGAATATTCGTATCTTTTTGTTCTTCAGAAGTACTGATTAGCGTACTTTCTGCCAAAATTTCCTTAGAAGTTTGTGCCAGCGTTTTTACCGATTTGTTAAAAAGCTTTGATGCTTGCGCTTTTACCTGCGTAAAGTTGAGACAGCAGAAAGCCAACGCTAATACTACTACCGAACTAATAATACCCACAGGGTTATTAGTTTCTTGCTGAGGCATACCCAAAATACGCTGGATTCTGCCTAATAATTGAGGTTTATTGCCTGAAAAAGCCATAGTCAATGATGTTTTTGATTGTTGTCTAAAGGTTTCTACAAACGTTAGCGCTTTTGCCAAATACAATTTACTTTGGCAAATCTCCAACGCCCAATCATCGCAGCAGTTTTCGCGGTCTTGACGAATAGTTTCGCCAATTACCCAAACCAAAGGATGATAGAAAAAGAGAATTTCAATCATTGACTGGATAATGTTAATCAAATAGTCATGGCGCTTGATATGAGCCAATTCATGTGCAAAAATCGCTTTAATTTCTCCCTGACTCAAACCTGTTAAAAGACCAATCGGTACAAGTACCATAGGTTGCCAATAGCCAATTGTGAGCGGTGATTCCACCAGTTGAGACTCACGAATTTCTACAGTTCGAGAAATATCAAATTGATTAAGAAGTTGTTTAAAGAGGTTTTCTGTTTCGGTATCTACCAAGTTTGTATGTTGCCAGCGCAACTTTTGCACATAAAAATACCCACCAAGCAACCTTAAGGTCATTATTGCCATGCCCAAAATCCATAACATTACCAGCCAATCTAAATGTAAATTGAGCCATGTAGCCATTTGTTCCCAAACGGAAGTCAATACCACTGGCGATTGAGTAGTAGGTTCAGAGGTTGATACATTTGTTAGCGATTGTGGATTTCCTACCCCGAAATTGAATACTTTGGCAGATACATCTTTTGGAAAAGTCTTCCAAAAAGTAAAACCCGAAATCAAGAATTGTGAAAACAATACACCGATTCCCGACCAATAACGTACAGAGGTATTTTGTCGATAAAGTGAACCGATGAATTTATACAAAAAGAATAATAGGCTTAGTTGCCATAGCGAATGCACCAAGGTCCATGCCAAAGCATAGATAGTTTGTGGTGACAAAGGAGCTTCGAAATATTGCATGGCTAATTATTTTGTTCTAGTTGAGCAATGAGTTTCTTGATTTCGTCGAGTTCTTCTGCCGAAGTTTGGTGATTTCCCAAAGCCTGCATCACGAGCTTCATAGCCGAACCTTTGAATGCTGTATCTACAAATATATCAAGCAGTTGCTGCTGTGTTTCGTCTTCGCTTACTGCTGATTGATACAGGTGATAGCGCCCTTCATCGGTACGTGTGACTAGCTTTTTCTCAAACATAATTTGCATCAGTTTGAGTGTGGTGGTATATCCTATCTCTCGCTTTTTATTGAGCTCGTCATTTACTTGTCTTACAGTCGCTTGGCCTAGCGCCCATAATACTTGTAAAATTTCTAATTCTGATTCTGTGGGCTTTATCATGATAAAAAAGTTTACTACGAAATATTTCGTAACAAAGATACTACGAAAAGATTCGTAATTGCAAATTTTATCTACGAAAAATTTCGTAGATAAAATTAACTAATTGAATATCAGAAATTTATATAATTATATCTAAATATAAAATGAATCTAGTTTAGAACTGTCATAAAAAAAGTCCAAGACTTAGTCTTGAACTAGTAAGTTTTATAATTTCATAAAAATACCTTTATCTCCATAACTTACCGTAAAATAAGTCTGTAGTTCTTTTAAAACTATTTGCCTAGTGCCTTATGCCTGTTACACTTATAGCAACTGTTTGGCAGTCACGTACAATTGACCAAAATGACGAGTCGTATGTTCAGCCGCGTGGAAAATCAAACCTATTACATTGGTAGGAATTTGCTTGCGACCGATACCTCTGGGTTGTAATAAGTCTGCTTCGGAAAGCTGTTTGAGATAGGATATATATTTTTCTACTTGTAAATCAAATCGCGCTAGAAAGGTTGCAACTGTTTGATTTTCTTGAGGAGCTACTTTTTCAAGATTTAGCAAGTCAAATTGCTCTGGAGATAAAGTATTTCCTTCGGCATAAGTTTGAAGTCTATCTAACACACCCGAAAGATGTTGTAAATGAAAACCAACCGAAGCTACACCATGAGGCCTTTCCCAAAGTAAATCGTCAGAAAAATCTTTCAACAAATCATGTAATTCTTCTTGAACTTGCAAAACAGCATGAGCTGCGGGTTGTACTAAAGCGGGGATACCTTCGATAGGTCCACGCATCCAAACTTCTAGGGGAGCAGACATTTTAGGATTGGGGATTTTGTGGTAATTTGAAAAACTATTTTTCAGTTTATAAACTGTATAAAAAATAAGTCCAAGACTAAGTCTTGAACTCGTGATGACGTTGTTGATTAATGTATATTCCACAATCCAACATCCGCAATCTCAAATCAGAAAGGTCTTCTAGCTGTGGCATAGCAACCCATCCAGTAAGTTGAAATGAGGTTATCTTCACGAACGCCTTTCGAAGATGAAGCATGAATGAAATAGATTTCTTTGGGGCCTCGAATTTCGGTAATCATACCTGAATGATTAACTTCTGCAACATTGCCTTTATCTGTAACAAAAAATACCAAATCTCCAGGACGCAATTGATCCAAATCTTTCACTTCTTTTCCATAGCCTGATTGTTGTACAGCCCTTCTCGGAATGTTGACGCCCATTTCTTTAAAAGTAGCAAATAACAAACCCGAACAATCCATGCCTTTAGAATCAATACCTCCAGTACGATACGGAACCCCCAGATACTGACGAGACACATCAATCAACTTTCTTACTTCTCTCGACGAGATTACCATAGGTCTACTTGGACTTGTAGGACGCTTGGTAGTTGTAGTAGTTTTGGAAGATTCTTTTCTGCGAAAAAGTGCACAAGAATCTAATAAAAACGGTAATAAACCTAGAAAAAGGAGCTTGATATAAATTGATGTGGTAGTCGTTTTCATGAGATTGGTAAGGATTTAATCTGGGTAAGTTTTTCTAAAAGCAAGTTACAAAATTCCCCATTTTCACCAAGTGTAATTTCACCACAAGTATATGGTATTTTATCATTCGGTAAGACAGGTTGAGTTTCTAACGAAAAGCCTCTGACAAATCTTATATTTGGTGGAATTGTACTTAAGTAATCGTGCAGAATAAGATTTAAGTTATGTGTTTAGGCACTAGGCAACAGGCACAAGGCACAGAGTGTTAAAATGTTTTTTATTACCCACCGCCGAAAGCCGTTACCTGAAAGCCCCAAGCATAATCTTAAATTTTATTTCGCCCAAAGCATTGACTTGATGGTAACGCATATCGATTTTCCCTGATTCGTCGACTAACCCAATCAAATGTCCTTTGATAATTTTACCTCCAGCATATTCAGAGGTTAAAATATTTCCTTCTTGTTTGTAATAAAAGATTGTTTCTGCGGAGGTCTCTCCATTTTCAGTATTGCTGATGGGGGCAAATTTCTTGTTGTTGTAGTTTATCATTAAATAGCGTTTTGTTGAAAGGCAAAATTAGACATGATTTCTTATTTTATTCAATAAGATCGATAGGTTTGATATTCAAGACTTGAATAATTTGAGATACCTCTTTGATCGTTGGACTTCGTTCGCCTTTTTCAATTCTTGAAATTGTAGATTGTGGAATGCCAGTCAGATGTGAAATATAGCTTTGTTTGAAGCCAAGTTCTAGGCGAGTTTGACGGAGCTTTTTTAGGTTGAACATACATTTATAAGATTTAGAAACAAAAACGATAAAGCATTATAATAGGTTACTTGCGCATAAAAAATACACTGAGCGTTTTAGTATTGTGTAAATATAAAAATAAATTTTATTCAAATACGCATAATGTTTTGCTTAAAAAACAAATATCGAAACACTTCAAACTCTATCTTTAAACATTTATCACATATATCATCACCTTATTATGAAAAAACTCTCCTATTTCTGCATTTGCACCTTAGTCTGTAGTTTATTATCCTGCAAAGACGCCAATCAAGAACTACTCAATAATATTTCTGGCACTTGGAAAGTCGATGAAATTACGTATTCCTCCTACCCTTACACAGTACCAGACTCTGTGGTAAAATATCCATCTGGTGTTTTGCAATTTGATAATTGTCAGCTTACAGGAAGCATTAGAGAATGCTCAGGGTTTTACAAATTAGTAAATAGTGAAGTGGTAAGTATCGTTTACAACGCCAACGCTGCTAGAAGCCAAACCTTTATTAGTATTATGTCGTCTTTTCCAAAATTTGTCAATTTACGAGGAGCCTATACCATCACTCGTTCAGGAAATCAAATGACACTTAGCGGGCCTCAAGAAAACATCATAGACTATAAAGGTCAAAAAATAAAAATTCAATTGAGTAAATAATCCTTATGAAAAAAATCTACCTCTTGTTGCTATTTACGCTTTGCTCCTGCACTTTGTTCGCACAAAAAATTACCATCAGTGGCTTCGTTCGTGAAAAAGGGAGTCAAGAGATATTGCCTTATGTTTCGGTGAGAGTCCCCACCCTCAATATAGGAACATCTGCCAATGCTTACGGCTTTTTTTCCTTGACAATTCCCGCAAAGGAACAACTAGAACTGGAAATTTCTCAAGTAGGATACCAAGTCAAAACAATCCGTGTCAGTGCACAAAAAAACCAACAAATTACGGTTGAGCTAAGTGTCAAAAATGTGGTTTTGGAGGAGGTCAAAGTCAATAGTTCTCAACAAGAAAAATTAAGTGAACAAACCCAAATGAGTCTTATTTCTTTACCAGTAACACAGGTAAAGGCTGTACCTGCCTTTCTGGGAGAAAAAGACGTTTTGAAAACCCTACAATTGTTTCCAGGGATACAAAAGGGACGTGAAGGCTCTACAGGCTTATATGTACGTGGTGGCGGACCTGACCAAAATTTATTGATTCTGGACGATGCAACGGTATATAATGCCAACCATTTGTTTGGTTTTTTCTCGGTATTTAACGGCGATGCTCTCAAAAGCATTGAGATGACCAAAGGCGGCTTTCCTGCACGATACGGCGGGCGCCTTTCGTCGGTTATCGATATGCAAATGAAAGAAGGTAATAAAGAAAAGCTTACTGGCGAATTTGGCGTTGGCTTATTGTCAAGCCGTTTGACGTTAGAAGGTCCTCTCAAAAAAGAAAAAGCCTCATTTTTGATTGCTGCCCGACGTACCTACGCCGATGCACTGTTACGACCAATCAGCGGTGGCGATTTTCCTAATATGTATTTCTATGACCTGAATATGAAGGTCAACTATGACCTCGGCGCAAAAGATAAGATTTACTTGAGTGGTTATTTGGGAAGAGATTCCTTTAGTTCGAAGGACCAAAACTATAACCTTGCAGTCAAAAATGAAAATGGTTTTAACTGGGGCAATACCACCACAACCTTGCGTTGGAATCACCTTTTCAATGAAAAGCTGTTTAGTAACACCTCACTCATTTTTACCAATTTCGACTTCAAGGTTTTTAATACTGAAGAATCCAACAAAGGGCTTTTTTCTTACCAATACGAATCAGGTATTCGAGATTTTTCTTTGAAAACTGATTTTGATTATTTACCTAATTATCAACACAATATCAAAGCTGGCTTTTTGGTAACAGCACACCGTTTTTCACCCAAAGCTCTTGTTCTCAAAGACTCCAGAGTAGATACTTCTTCGGTACAAAGTACAATCATCAATGCCTTAGAATCAGCAGTATATGTGGAGGATTTATGGCGAATCAATGAAAGGTTCAGTATTAATGCAGGTTTGAGGCTTAGTCATTTTTCAGTAAACCAGAAAAACTACTTGAATCTTGAACCAAGACTTTCGGCAGCATACAAGCTACCAAATGATGCTGCGATCAAGGCATCTTTTGCACGTATGAATCAGTATATTCATTTGTTGTCCAACTCAGGTCTTGGATTACCTACCGACTTGTGGGTTTCGGCTACAGACCGAGTTCCTCCGCAAACATCACAGCAAGTTGCACTCGGATATGTAAAAGACTTTTCCGAAAAGAATTTTTCCTTGAGTATTGAAGGCTATTATAAGAAAATGGACAATATCATTGGCTATAAACAAGGGGCGAGTTTTTTGCTGTTAGACGTTGGACCTGACCCTCAAAAAATCAATGCCATGGATTGGCAAGAAAATGTAACCTCAGGACAAGGAAAAGCATACGGACTAGAGTTGATGTTACAACGCAAAACAGGACGACTCACAGGTTGGATTGCCTACACATTATCAAAAGTGACACACCAATTTGCAGAACTCAATGATGGAAAAGAGTTTTTGCCCCGCTACGACCGTCGTCATGATATTTCGATTGTGGGAATTTATCAACTTAAACCAATGGTAACTTTCTCAGCGACTTGGGTATATGGCACAGGAAACCATTTGAGTGTACCTATTGCTGAAGGAAACTTTAATGGTTTAGACCACACTGGCATGACTTCTCAAGTTTCGCTATATGATAGTCAAAATTCATTTCAGGCAGCAGCTTATCATCGACTAGATTTAGCGATGAAGTTTAGTAAAAAGAAAAAGCACGGAGAAAGAGCTTGGGAAATTGGGGTATATAATGCCTACAATCGTGTGAATCCTTTTTACTACCAAATCAATCAAGTTTATGATGCTTCCACACGACAAATGGGAGATAGTAAATTATACAGAAAAGGGTTATTCCCTATTGTTCCATCAATTACCTACAGCTTTAAGTTTTAAGAAAAGCAGACAAACTTAAACAGCTATTTTATGAAAAAACATTCTATATATCTCTTATTGATGCTCTTATTGTGTTGGGGTTGTAATGGAGACTTTCTAACGGTGGAAGAAACGGGGGTAATTCCGAGTAGTGATGCACCCATTGTAACCGCCTTTTTGAGTCCACAAGACACCGTCCATACGGTAACGCTATATCACACCCGACCAGCCGCTGGAAATAATCCTTATGCGACTTGGGAACAGAACGTAGCGAAGTCGACAGTTACACTTAGCAATGGTAACCAGACAGTAAAACTTATTCCAGACTCATTTTTAACAGGAGTTTTTAAAATAAGTGCCAAAAACTTCAAAGTAGAATCAGATAAAACTTATTATCTAAGCGTAAACACGTTTGATGGCAAAAAAGCAGAAGCGAATTGCACCATACCTTCGAGTGTTGTTGATACGACCAGTATTTCATATCAATTGGTTTCGGGAAGTACCTCGAATATGAATACGAGCTATCTTATATCGTGGAAAGATATTCCCAATCAAGTCAATTATTATGCAGTTTATACGATTTCTGAGTTGCAGGATTTGACGAAAAAAACGGCAGAAATAAGTAACGAGCGATACCAGCACACCATCGATGATGTAGAAAGAGATGGTCAATTTTTAGGAACGCCCCAATCCTTTTTGCTCTCAAAACCTAACTATGTTGCCAAAGACCGTCTGTATATTTGGCAAATACAGGTCTTAAACACCGATATACATTTCTATAAATTCCACAAGGACTACGAGATAGCCAAACAAGCCGACGAAAATCCATTTTCAGAACCTGTAATGCTATACTCCAACATCAAAGGAGGCTTCGGCGTAATGGCAGGATATACCAAGGCGGTTACGTATTTTAGGTAGAGGAGTCAGGCAATGAGGCACTAGGGTATAGTATTATAAAATTATGTCTAATGACTCCTTGCCTATCCCCTATCCCCTATTGCTTTTCGCCATCCTCACTGCTAATGCCACCAAAATACTTGCCATAAACCATTTTTGTATTTTTACCCAAAAAGGATTTTGGGCAAAAAATCTTGCCATTTGAGATGCCGTCAGTACCAAGGAGAAGTTCACCGAAAAACTTACCAGCATTTGAGTTATTCCCAATTGTAAGCTTTGCAAAAGAGGATTTCCATACGCTGGTTTTATAAACTGTGGGAAAAAGGATAGATAAAACATCGCAACTTTTGGATTCAAGACATTGGTGAGTAAACCCATCATAAATAGCTTTCTGGGAGAATCATTTGACAAATCATTTCGTGCTTCAAATACAAATTTACCCTTGGGGTTAATGGCTTGAAACGCTAAGTAAAGCAAATAGCCCACACCCAAATATTTAATAAGTTCATACAAAAATGGCACCTCTGCCAAAATAGCAGTTAGTCCAAAAGATACCATAATGATATGAAATAAAAACCCTACCATTACCCCTGCTAGCGAAAGCAACCCTGCCATTCGTCCTTGCGTAATCGAGCGAGAAATGAGATAAATCATATTGGGTCCTGGACTAATGACCAGCACAAAAGCTGCCAAGGCAAATAAGAGTAATTCCCGAAACGTTAGCATATATCTATCATTTATTTAGTGAATGTTGAGTTGTGTGCTTGGAGATGTTCACAATTTACAAAAATGGCGCAGAGAATATTTCCCTGCGCCACTAAAAAACCACTCTGTGCCTTTGTGCCTGTTCTCTGTACCTCTCCTAAACGGCTTTCATGCTTAAGGCAATACGTTTACGAGCAATATCTACCTCCACGACTCTCACTTGCACTTGTTGCTGTAATTTCACCACCTGATTTGGATCTGAAACATATTGGTTGGCTAATTGCGAAATATGAACCAAACCATCTTGTTTTACACCCACATCCACAAAGCAACCAAAGGCTGTGATGTTAGTTACGATTCCTGGCAAAACCATTCCTTCATATAAATCTTCAATCGTTTTTACATTGGCATCAAACTCGAAGGCGGTCAGTTGTTCGCGAGGGTCACGCGAAGGTTTTTCCAACTCTTTCAAAATATCTTGAAGCGTTAGTAAACCTGTACTTTCACCGATATATTGTTGCAAATTGAGTTTTTTACGAAGTTCGGCACTTGTCATCAAATCTTTTACCGTACATTTCAAATCCTTCGCCATACGTTCTACTACTTGATAACTCTCAGGGTGAACAGCAGAATTATCAAGAGGGTTATCAGACTGAGGGATTCTCAAGAAACCTGCACATTGCTCAAAGGCTTTGTCACCCAAGCGAGGTACTTTTTTGATTTGCGCTCTTGATTTAAAATCTCCATTTTCCTTACGGAATTTAACAATATTAGCCGCCAAACTTGGGCCCAAACCAGCTACGTAGCTCAACAAATGTTTCGAAGCCGTGTTGATATTTACCCCAACTGTATTTACACAACTTTCTACGACCGAATCCAAGGAATTTTTTAATAATGGTTGGTCTACATCATGTTGATATTGCCCCACACCAATCGATTTTGGGTCAATTTTTACTAATTCTGCTAAAGGGTCGAGCAAGCGACGACCGATAGAAATAGCACCACGAACGGTCACATCTTTATCTGGGAACTCTTCACGAGCTACTTCTGAGGCTGAATAAATAGAGGCGCCTTGCTCCGAAACCATAAAGATTTGTGGTTGCGTCGAGAAAGTTAGTTTTTTGACAAAAGCCTCTGTCTCACGACCAGCAGTACCATTTCCGATAGCAATAGCTTCGATTTTGTGTTTTTCAACCAAAGACAAAACTGTATGTTGCGCTTCCATCGTTTTGTCGAATGGATAAATCACAGTATCTGCAACCAAGTTGCCTTGGGCATCTAGAGCAACTACCTTACAGCCCGTGCGGTATCCAGGGTCAATCGCCAAGGTACGTTTTTGTCCGAGTGGCGAGGCTAGTAACAACTGACGAAGGTTTTGCGCAAAAATTCTTATGGCTTCACCATCTGCTTTTTCTTTAGACAAATTCGAAAACTCATTTTCTATAGATGGTTTCATCAATCGTTTGTATGAGTCCGTAATAGCGTCTTCTACCTGCTTTTTAGGCTCAGACATTCCTCTTAAGAAGATACGGTCTAGTGCGCCCAAAGCATTATCCTCATCTGGCGAAATAGAAACCGATAGAATACCCTCCTCCTCGCCACGACGAATAGCCAACAAACGGTGAGAAGGCACTTTTTTGAGTGGTTCGCTAAAATCGTAATAGTCTTTGTATTTGACACCCTCCTCTTCTTTTCCTTTTTTTACTTTTGAAGAAATATAAGCTTCACGTTCAAACACCTTACGCACTGCATTACGAGCATCCACATTTTCGTTGATCCACTCTGCCATAATATCACGTGCACCTTGCAATGCCTCGTCGACAGAAGCCACTTTATCGTTGAGATAATTTCCAGCTTTTTGCAGAAAATTATTATCCTTTTGTTCGAAAATTAGTTTTGCTAATGGCTCAAGCCCTTTCTCTATGGCAATACTAGCACGAGTTTTACGCTTTTGCTTGTAGGGCAAATACAAATCTTCCAATTCTTGAAGCTGATAAGCATTATTGAGCTTATTCAATAGCTCAGGAGTCATTTTTCCTTGCTCCTCAATGGCTTTAATGATAGTATCACGGCGCTTGTCGGCTTCTTTTAATTTATTCCAAAGGTCTTTAATATCCAGAATTTGCACTTCATCCAAGCTTCCAGTTGCTTCTTTTCGATAACGAGCTATAAACGGTACCGTTCCACCTTCCTCCAATAACTTAATCGTATTTTGTACTTGGTTGGCTCTTACGCCAATCGCATTGGTAATGATGCCAATTTGAGTTGTATTCATGATTTTTAGGTTTTGACTAACCACAAAGCTAAGAATTCTTTTGGATTTACGCCAAGCTTCTCTTTTTAGGGTTCTATTATGGTAAAGTTACTTTGCAAAAATAATCACAAGAGTTAAGATAATGGCAAACGACCACTTACTCATTTTGCCATAATTGAAGCGCATTTTTCGACATTGAATTAAAAAATTCTTTCCTAAAAATGTGTAACTTGAGTTTAAAACAGATTATTTCACGAACCCACTTATCAATTCAGACGTCTTTTAATAGTTCCTCATGACAGCCTACAAAATCTTCAAAGTATCGACTTGGTGGTCGACGACCACATTAATTCGTCGTACCGAAAATACCCTTAGTGTAATAGAAGAACAAGGGCATGAAATTGTCACGGTTTCTTTTGGGGTAGATATATTCATGCGACCAACCGCTTTCATTACCATTCGAATCAAAACATAACTAAAAAGGGCGATTACTCGCCCTTTTTTATTGCTCTGCCATTAGTTTTATTTGAAACTAATCTCATTGTTTTCTACAAATCATTTATCTACATTTGTCCCCAAACCCCAAAAATCACAATTTATTCTTTTGAAAAGATTAGTTTCAATATTTTTAGTTTTATTACTTCTATACAATATGGTTGGTTTTAGCTTTCTGTATTGTTGGGAAGAATATGGAATAGCGAACTCACAAGAGGTAAATATCGAAGAGTCAGGCGATTACTATTGGATAAAACAACCTTTGCAACTACCCTATCAAAATAATTGGGCTGAAAGTCGTCCGATTGAAGGAAAAGTCAAACATGGAGAAAATCACTATAATCTCGTAGAACAGCGCTATCAAAACGATACTTTATATACCCTTTGCAAACTAGACAACAATGCTCGTTTTCGTTTCATGGAACTGGCGGAACATATCACTGACCATGTCAAAGAGCATTCATCACATGCGCCATCTGGAAAAAGCAGTTATTTGTTAAAGCATTTTTTGAAGGAATATGCCTCTATTCAGCGATATACGGTTTTGTATATTTTGGAATGGATAAAACCTTTTAATCGCCTTTTTCATAATTATCAATTATCAGAAGGATATATCAACAACACTTCTCCTCCACCTGCTATAGTTTGTTAATTTTCATGTAACCTTTAAGACTTGGTATCTTTCTATCAAGCCCAGCAATCGTATCCTTGATGTTGATGATTAACCCAGCTTGTGAAATACAAGCCTAAAAAACTATAGCCATGAATTTATCTAATACAAATACACAAAATACAACCGTACAATGGTTCAATAGAATTGCTTTGTTTGTAGTTTTCTTTTGGTTTGGCGCTTTAAAGGTGTTGGGAGTATCTCCTGCCGAACAAATCGTTAGTCAGTTACATGCCTTGACGTTAGCAAAATTTATTTCTATTAATATATTCTTACCATTTCTGGGATATTTAGAATGCTTCATTGGAATTATTTGGTTAATTCCACGACTCACCAAATTGGCATTTTTCTTATTTTGTTGTCAGATGGCAACTACGTTTTTACCCTTATTACTTATGCCTAACGAAACTTGGCAATCGCTATTTGCCTTGAGTTTACCAGGACAATATATCATCAAAAATGTCGTGCTAATTGCTTCTGCCTATACGATTTATCAAGCTGAGAGAGTGCAAAATATAGAATTAACGCATTTGTCAGTAAACTAACATTCAAAAACAAAGCTCTCATATTCTGCACTTTAGAATATGAGAGCTTTGAAAAATACGTCAATCTAAATGATTTAATTTTTCGAAGGTCCGCCACCTCCACCATTTCCTCCGTCATTGGACTGTATGGCTTGTTTTACATTGGTATTTCCAAAATTATAGGTAAGCGAAATTCTGAACCTACGGTTGTCCCAGCGGTAAGTTCCTACGCCTGTTAGTGTCGTAGTCTCCACGTTATTTCTGAAGCTATTAAAGTTGAATGGGTCTTGTACCAAGAACTTCACAGTAGCTTTTTTGTCCCAAAGCATTTTTTTCAAACCAAAATCAAGACCGCCTTGTGGTTTCGAGGTTTGAAAACCCCAAGTTTCGCCTGAGTTATACCAGCCCGAGATTTCTCCTGAAAGAGTTTTGTTTAAGGTAAAAGTATGCTGCATATAAGCCCCATGATATAGCTGACTAATATCTACCACAGTACTTTCTCTTTTATAATTATAGACATTGATACCGCCCCAAATGTTCAAATTTACACTCCACCATTTTGTTGGGTTAAATGGTACCGATGCATCAACACTCCACCAACCAATTTTTCCATTGACATTTTCCATCGATTCACGAATGACACGGCGCCCAGGAATCAAGACTGAGTCAACATCAAAAACCTCTGTTGAAAACTGATTAACAGACACATAGTTTAAAGAAAAACTATATTTGTCTTTAATCGTATTGGTCAAACTGATCGTGTTATTAAGCGATGGCAAAATGGTTGGGTTACCTGCCACATAGCTTTGTGGTGAGAAAAATCTCTTGAAAGTGTTAAATACATCGTCGTTCGGTCGGTTGATACGACGGCTATATCCCAACGAAATTGCATAGTCTTTCGAAACCTTTTGGTTTAAAGTCAACGTTGGAAAAAGGTTTAAATAATCTTGCTGAGTCAATTTATTCCCTTCTCTGTTCAATCCTTGGTTATTGGTTTGTTCGGCTCTCAAACCTGCCTGAATGCTCAAACTTTTGGTCAACTCGCTGTTTATCATCACATAACCCGCCGAAATTAACTCGTTGAACTTGAAGAATGAACTTACCAAAGCTCCATTGTCACGGAAGTTGTCGCTGAAATCGTTGGTTTTCTTTGAATAACTAGCCTTAATTCCTGTTTCTATTTTAGTTTTTGCAGTAAGTTTTTTGATAAAATCTGCCTTCAAAACAAAGGTATTTCCATTGGCTGGAAAAAGTATCTGGTTATTTGCTACAGAAGGGCTTGCATCGTTTTGCGTTGTAGTTGTTACAAATTTATCATCCCAACTTTTCGAGTTCAAAATCACGTCAAAATCTACGGTCAATTCCGTGCCTGACGTATCTATTTTTTGCTTCAGGTGGGTATTAAATGTGTAATTATCGAAAGTAGCTTCACGATTTCTTTCTGTCAATAAACTTTGACGAATCGTTTCGGTTACCGATTGTTGGTTGTACGAACGCTCCATAGGGCTAAAAGTATTAGACCATTGTCCAGAGAAACCTACGGTAGTCTTTTTCGAAAGATCATAATCAAAGCCAATTTTAGCACTCCAGTTTTCAAAATTTCCTTTTGCTAAACCTGTGATTACTCGCTTTTCTAATACAGAGCCCGTTTCTGACAAAAAATTCTGGACTTGGTCTTCTGAGTTATACCAAGCGGCATATTGACGGTTGATATTTCCGAAAATGACATATTTTTCACGACGTGAGTTTATCGTAAGTCCCTGTCCATTTTTGGGCAAACCACCTACACCCTTGTAGTGGCTATATCCTGCGTTGAGGTCTAAAGTATAATTTGTACCAAAATTTTTGCCTTTTTTAGTCTTGATATTGATAATACCACTCGAACCAGAAGCATCAAAACGAGCAGATGGGTTGGCGATAATTTCAATTTTTTCGATATCCTCACTTTTCAGTGTTTTCAAGAAATTAGCTAGTTGTTCATCCGTAAGGTAGGTTTTACGGTCGTCAATCATGATGAGAACGCCATCTTTTCCTTTCAATTTGATGGTTTCAGTGTTTCGATCTACGGTAACACCAGGCACTTTTTCCATCAGCTCCAAACCATTGAGCCCTGCTGCCGTTGGACTGGCCTCCACATTCATAATCATTTTGTCGCCATCACGCTCAATCAGTTGCTTACGAGCGGTTACTTGCACCTCACCCAAAGTTTGTGTTTCTGCTTTAAGTTGGATCGTTCCAACATCCATCGTTTTGCCTGACTCTAGGTTGATTACTTGAAAAGATTTCTGAAAACCTACTGCCGAAACCTGCAATAGATAGGCTTGAGGTTTTAATCCTGTAAATTCAAATTTTCCATCTACATCGGCAGCTTCACCTTTCACTAAGCTTGAATCCTTTGTGTTTAATACCAATACATTGGCAAACGAAGCTGCTTGTTGTTTGTCGTCTACAATTTTACCTTTAATCTGTCCTAAGCTGGAATAGGTTATAAAGAGGCTTAGAATTAAGTTGATGAGGTTTTTCATTATTTAGAGAAGTTTAATTTCTCCAACAGATGCTCAAACTCATACTGATGTTGCATCAGGTTTAGCAAAATTTTACGCCATCCTCAAAAATATCAAACAACCCTTTAAAAATCAAAGCATTATTTTTTAGGTTTAAAGGATAAAAAAATGACCCTAATAAACAAATACATATCTTTTTCATTTCTATTTGCTCCTAAAAACTAAAGAATCACCTTTGTTTTATTGCCACCCAAATTGAGTCTAAATTTTAGCGCTACGGTGTAAAACGACTGTTTCTCGAAGCCTTCAGTTGGGTTTTCGCCAATGGTATAATCAAATCCAATTTGGCTCATTTTTTTACCATCCGCAGAGGTAAAAAATGTATAATTGAGACTGGTATTTAAAAACTGCTGCGTACTATTTTTCACATCGGAAACCGTTTGGTAATAGTTGTAGCGATATTGCCAGTCGAGAGATAAGTCCAGCTTTCCTTTTAGGCTATTGTTGGAAGGATAAAACGTAATATCAGTCGAGATACGTCCGAATGCACGATAAATATTACCAGCCGAAAGGTGAGTTTCGGAGTAAGTACGATTTTCATTTTCGATACCAATATAGGGCGTGTACACAAAACTCAGTCTACTTCCAAGGCTCACAGGATGGTTGGGAATCCAAAAATATTTAGGATTCATATCCTTAAAAGCAAAAACAGGAGTCAAATAAAAGTTGCTTTGGAAAGAAGCATTTTGCTTGATTTTATCTTCCATAAACTTGAAAGATTGCACCAAAACGGGAGACCATTTTTTGTGTTCTAAACTATTCATTCGCCATTCGGTTGCGACACCACCAATCCAGACACTTTGAGGCTTTTCAATCAAGGTATTCCGATGCAACTCCATGTACGGAATTACCGACAATGTCCCTTGGGGATGATGATAAGCACTATAACCAATAGCCATGTCTAGTAGCCAAGATGCAGATTTCTCTTGTGGTTTGGTAAATGTAATAACAGCGGGTTTTGCCCAATCTTCTTTAGTTTGAAAGGATTTTCGAATCGTAAAGCGGTCTACAACTTTGTTTTGAGCTTGAGTAGAAAAGTGAGCAGAAATACTACTTAAAACGATAATAATTAAACGTAAATTTAGTTTGTTCATGTGCAACGCAATTTTGGGATATTCTGGGCAATTGCGTGATTTATTAAAATTTCCTTAAAAATGAATTTGTAAAACAAAATGAAAAATGAGTGGTTGATAAATCGCTAAAAATTCTCCATGTTTCACAACTCTATCTTTATAAGATACAATTACCCGATACTTCAATACCTTCTTTTCTTGAAAATACGGTCGCTAAGTGGGTTTGGCAAACACGGGTGTATTTCTTCCTACCCCGCTTTATAAATTTTAAGCTCTCTTTAAGTGAAATTAAAAGAGAATCTATTCCGTCAACTGAGTTTTACCTTATTTCCAAAATCACATAAAAAAGGACTTTCACCACGAAGTAGGTATAGTTGATAACAAAATATTGATAGACATCAAAGTAGTTAGTAGCTTCAAACAGATATTCAAAATAGATGAATATTGGTTACAATAGGTTTTAAACATCATACAAGATGAAAAGATTTTTTACAATTCTGCTACTTATGACTGCCTTTTATGCGCAGGCGCAAACAGAAGTTGAGCTACAGGATACCACCAGCGCAAAATTTACAGCTCAAAGTACTCCACAGCTTAGAATAAGCCTTGGATTACCGTCTTCTTGTTTGGAGTTTATTTCTTTTCCTAGGTTACAATCATACTTAGAAGCTTACAATGCCAAACCGAATTTGTTTGTAGGATACATTCCATTACAAGTTAATTTGCTATACAATCGCTTTAAGTTTGATTTGGGTATCAATTACAGTACCACAAGTGGAGGGAAGTCTTATGGCTCATTTGAGAGTAAATCAAGTGCAAACACTGCCAATTTCACGATTGGATATGCTTTTTTGGCTGATCGCAATAATTACTTTTACCTTAATGGAGGAATAGGGTATGCTAGCTATAATCAGTACATTACGAGAGTGAAAGCCTCCAGTAATAATTTAAACTACCCTTTGCCTAACACACTTGGTCAAGGAGTTAATTTTGCGTTAAATCAACCATTTATGGATTTTGGTATCGAGTTTTTTAATAGAACACCTCAAAAATCAGCAGGAGGTTCCTTTAAAGCTGGTTACAGGCTAGGATTTAATAGTGTCCCATGGGAACTAAAATATAGCCCATCTCAAGATGGATTACCCAGTGATAAAATCTCCAATTTTTATATACAGGTGATGTTACATTTTGGGCATAAAAAACTTTGACAAATGGCTATGAGCTTCTATATAAATGTATTTTACGCGTTGGTATGGGCTAGTTTGAGATTCACTAGCGCAGATGCCCCCAAAGCTAAACTATTTATTTTGCGAGAAAGAGAATTTTGGGGCAGTAGCGTTTCAATCATCATTCAGGGGAAAAAAATCACAGAATTATCTCAAAATAGATATATCGAAATTGAGCTTCCTGCAGAATCTACAGTAATCGAAATTTCAAGAAATATTCAGGAAAAAATTGAGGTAAAAGCGGTTATTAACCTTGAAGCAAACAAAACCTATTATTTAAAAATATATCGAGAATTGGATTATTTCAAAGACCAAATCATGCTTGGGAGATTAGGTGCTCAATCAGCCCAACAGGAGCTCAAACACATGAAGAAATATGATTTTTCTGCCATACCTTAAAATCAATGAATCAAAAAAATATCAAAAAGCTTAGCTTTCTCGCACCAATTGGTTTAGCTCTTTATTGGCTTATTCTCCTGAAAGCTTCCGCTATGCCCGAATCCAAAGAAGGTTTCATTTTGCAAAGTGGCTATATCAAATATTTACTAGGTTGGATTGGTATTTCCTTGCTGGTAGTAGGGTTGGCATATATTCATTATAAATGGGTTTTTCTTAAAATTGTTTATCATCATAATCCTGCTGTTCAAGCCCTTTGGTTTCCTTGGGTTTCAATGTTGCTATGGCTAATTTTTGAGGTTTTACAATTTCGAACAGGGCATTTTGAAGGATACATTGATGAAAACATTCTCATCAGCCTTCTAGGATTGGTGTTGATTTTGATGGTAGCCTATTTATGTGACTATATACGAACCAAACAACTTCAGACACAATTGCTTCAAAGTAAGTCAGAAGCTGACCTTCATGCGCTCAAAGCACAAATTAACCCCCACTTCCTGTTCAATGTCCTAAATACCGTTTATAACCAGGCAAGCCTAGAAGAAAGTCCTAACACTGCTGATATGATTCTGAAGATTTCTGATTTATTAAGATTTGCTATTGAAGAAGCGCCCAAAAGTAAGATTCCTCTGGATAAAGAAATCTCTTTTCTACAAAATTATATTGATTTACAAAAAGCTAGGCTTCCACAAAGTCCAATGATTGAGCTAGACTTTCAATGGGAAATTTCTCCTAATAAATTCGTCGTTTCTCCTATGCTATTAATGCCCTTGGCAGAAAATGCTTTTCGCTATGGTCTCAGTCTATCACACCCTTGCTACATTCGCCTTTCTGCTATTTTAGAACAACAAACTTTGAAGTTTTCAATCGAAAATAGCAATTTTGCTGTTGGTCGAGAGGGACTTGGCACTGGTCTCAAACAAGTTCAAGAGAGACTTAAACTAGAATACAATAATCAAAATGAGTTTCATATTCAGAAAAGCGACAAAATCTTTAGTGTTCAGTTGAAACTTAATCTTGGTAATTAGGCTAAAGATATTTGGCACACTAAAACCTATAACATTCTAATATTCCTATGAATTGCATTATCCTCGATGACGAACCAGCTGCCGTTGCTATTCTTGAAAGATATATTCAAAAAGTACCCGATTTTCAGCACCTTCAGTCCTTCCACAGTCCGACGGAAGCGTTGGGTTTTATCAAACAACAGGCGGTTGAATTAGTATTTTTAGACATTCAAATGCCCGATTTATTGGGAACTGACCTAGCCAAACTTTTACCCAAAGAAACACAAGTGATTTTTACTACTGCTTTTTCTGATTATGCTGTAGAAGGATTTTCTTTGAGGGCTGTTGATTATCTCCTAAAGCCAATTAGTTTTCCGAGGTTTCTGGAAGCATGTAATCGTGCACTAGAGAATAGGACGCAGCGTAATTCTACAAACGAATACTTTTTTGTAAAGGATGGACACGATTGGATAAAAACTATCTGGAATGATATCCTTTTCATTCAGTCAGATGGAAATTTACTTTACATCCACGAAAAAGATCGAAAAGTAATTACTAGAATGCCTTTGAAAGACATTATTCATCAACTTCCAGTTGGTCAATTCACTAGAGTACATAAATCTTATATAGTTTCTTTTACTGCTATCAAACGAATAGAGCGCCATCAATTACATGTTCAAAATGCAATCATTCCGATTGCTAGTTCGTATAGAGAAACCTTGGAAAAGCATTTCGGTTTGAAATAACTTCTCCAAGGCATATAGTTAGTAAACAACTGTTCTATCTTCTCGGTAAATCTTTCATTACCTCCTTTATCCACTGTTGTTTAGGACTCCGCAGTATCACTTGTGGGGTAAAACCTGTCTCATCAATTGGATGCTTGGCAGTCCATGAAGATTGACTGATTGGGATATACAAATAATAGTTTTGATATGGTAAGTCTGTACGATTTGACATACCTTCATAATCCATCATTCCTACTGTATGCTGACCATAAGTAACAACTTTTGAAGATTGTTTCAATAAGTAGAAAAAGTATTCTGTCGAACTACCACAAAGCTCATCGAAGAGCACGGCTACTTTTTGGGGCTTCTTACTGATTGAATCTAAAGGAAACTGTACACTCGGAATTGGATAGAATTTTTCAGTAGTTTTGGGAAGTTTCTCATAAGCTTGTCGATAAGCCTGCATAATCGTATCAGGGAAATATTTGTGATACTCTTTGGGTAACTCTTGGGTTACATAGCCCGACAAATCATTCCGTTTATGAACCACATTTTCGGGGCTAACGCGTAATATGCTCCTTTCTTGACGGATAGGATTAGTCATTAGGTAGGGTAAGAGATGTACCCAGCCAGACTCTCCTCCTCCATTTGCTCTCAAATCTATAATCAAATAGGGATGCCCAACAATATCTTGATGATACTGAGCAACTTGTGATTGAATGTACCCATCATTATTACCAAAACTAGGAATTCTGATATAAAAAAAGTCTTTGTTCAATGACTCAAAATGAACGCCCTGTTGGTGATTGCGCCAAGTAGAAAGTTCCTTAATCTCTTCAATACTAGCCTTTTGAGGGGCTATTCGTGCCCAAATATTAAAATTCCAGATAAACAATAGATTTCCTTTGGTACTAACAGGGATATCATTGGACATAAAGGTATCAAACAATTCGGCGTACCAATGTTGGTTCTTTTTCACTAAAGTAAAGTAAACAAATCCCTTCGGATAAGAATCTTTTCCCTCTAATTTGAGTGCTTTGTAAACATTTGGGGCGGTATTGACTATCGCAATTTTGGTAGTACTGTCTTCATTAATCCATACGCCTTCCCATAAGTTGAATTTATTAGCAAAGGATTTGGGGATGGATAAAACGACACTGTCATTGGCTGATTTTTCACGATAACTAAAGCTAAAATGCTTGTCTTCAAAGAACCTTACATATTGCTTCAGAATCCCAAAACAGGCTTTGGGATTTATCTCTTGCTTGGTTTTTTCCAATAGTGAGGTTTTGAGTTTTTCATAGACAACACCCTTCTTGGCACTTACTTTAGAGGGAAAGCCCGCATAATTTAACTCTGTTTTTTGAATCATCTTTTGCAAATTCTCTTGGCAATTACAACTGATTTGAGCAAACAAACCAAATTCCACCCCAATTAATAGGATAGCCAAATAGTATAACTTTTTCATAGGTAGTTTTTTTAGAGAAAACAACAGGATTTAGATTTTTATAGAACAAAAAAATAACATTTTGGCTCAAAAAACAATTGTAAAGTTTAGGGTGCAGACTCAAAACAATCATAAAAGTATTCTATGAATGCCAAACAAGATTAAACTTTTCGGCTGGTTATTATCTTTTTCGGAGGAATGGACGTAATTTTGTAAATACAATTTGAAGAATTGTGGGTTTACGATGCCTAAGGTATCAAAAAGCATCGCAAAAGAAACAACAGATAAATTAAACGAAACGTGAAAAACATTCGTAATTTTTGCATTATTGCACATATTGACCACGGCAAAAGTACTCTAGCCGACCGTTTGATTGAATTTACTAATACTGTTCAAAAGCGTGATATGCAAGCTCAGCTTTTGGATGATATGGACTTGGAACGTGAACGTGGTATTACTATCAAGTCACACGCTATCCAAATGAACTATCAATACGGCGACGAGAGTTATACTTTTAACCTCATCGACACACCAGGACACGTTGACTTTTCTTATGAAGTTTCTCGCTCAATTGCTGCCTGCGAAGGAGCGTTATTGATTGTTGATGCTTCACAAGGTATCGAAGCTCAAACTATCTCAAACCTTTTCTTGGCCTTGAATCATGACTTGGTAATTATTCCAGTTTTGAACAAAATTGACCTTCCAGGAGCGATGCCTGAAGAAGTAAAAGACCAAGTAGTAGATCTTTTGGGTTGTGACCGTGACGAAATTATTCATGCTTCAGGAAAAGAAGGTATTGGTATCAAAGATATTTTGGATGCTATCGTTGATCGTGTACCTGCACCAAAAGGCAATCCAGATTCTGAATTACAAGCACTTATCTTCGACTCGGTATTTAACTCATTCCGTGGTATCGAAGTTATTTTCCGTGTATATAATGGTACTATCAAAAAAGGTGATAAAGTAAAATTCGTAGCTACTGGGAAAGAATATACCGCCGATGAAATTGGTACGCTCCGTTTTGATAAAGAACCTAAATCAGAAGTAAGAGCAGGTGACGTAGGTTATTTGATTTCAGGTATTAAAGATGCCAAAGAAGTAAAAGTTGGTGATACGATCACACACCGCGACAAACCTTGCTTGGATATGATTCAAGGTTTTGAAGAGGTAAAACCAATGGTATTTGCGGGTATTTATCCTGTAGACACCACCGAGTTTGAGGACCTTCGTGATGCGATGGAGAAATTGCAATTGAACGATGCCTCGTTGGTGTGGGAGCCCGAAACTTCTGCTGCCTTAGGATTTGGTTTTCGTTGTGGTTTCTTGGGTATGTTACACATGGAAATCGTTCAGGAGCGTTTGGAACGTGAATTTGATATGACGGTAATCACGACAGTACCTTCAGTAAAATTCAAAGTAAATACCACAAACGAAGGTGAAATTTGGGTATCTGCTCCGTCTGAGTTACCAGACCCTAACAAAATTGATAGCGTAGAAGAACCGTTTATCAAAGCGCAAATCATCTCGAAATCTGAGTATGTAGGTTCGATTATGAAGCTTTGTATGGACAAACGTGGTATTCTCAAAAATCAAATTTACTTGACTTCTGACCGTGTTGAGTTACAGTTTGATATGCCTCTTTCTGAAGTTGTATTTGACTTCTTTGACAAATTGAAGACTATTTCTCGTGGATACGCTTCATTGGATTATGAATTCAAAGGCTATGAAGAAAGTGACATGGTGAAGCTTGACATTATGCTCAATGCAGAACCAGTGGATGCGCTTTCTGCAATTGTACACCGTGAAAAAGCTTACGAATGGGGTAAACGTTTATGCGAAAAGTTAAGAGAATTATTACCTCGCCAACAGTTCGAAATCGCTATTCAAGCAGCAATCGGTCAAAAAATTATTGCTCGTGAAACGGTTAAAGCGCTTCGTAAAGACGTATTAGCAAAATGTTACGGTGGTGACATTTCTCGTAAACGTAAATTGTTGGAAAAACAGAAAAAAGGTAAGAAGAGAATGCGTCAAGTAGGTAACGTAGAAATTCCTCAAGAAGCATTTATGGCTGTATTGAAACTAGACTAGCATTAAATGAGAAATTGTGTTTTTGAATGATGACTATTTTTCAAAAATTCCTTTTCTTGATAAATGATAAAAGCTCAAGCGTAAGTTTGGGCTTTTGTCGTTTATATACTACCAACTTAACCCGTATTCACCTAACTTCACTCATATACTTATCCAATCTTTCTCATTCTTCTAGGTAATAATTCCTTCTATCTTGCTATCAATCAAAACCGTAAGCAACATGGAAAAGTTAACAATAAAAAAGCAGCTTTTTGAAAAAGCAATTCAACAGCAACAAACCTTAGTAAGAGATATTCAAAAACGTCTTTCTGACTTAAAAGAAAGTATTACCTCTTTAGAAGTTGGAAGTTTCGGAGGAAGTGACGACGCTCGTCGAGAAGAAGATGTTGAAGATATTCAGCAAGAAAAAATCCACTTAGCTAATGCTAAAGCAGAGCTAAATAAACTCGAAGCATTATTTCGAGATGTACAAATCGACGCTAAAGTTGGTGTGGGAAGTATTGTAAAAACAGAGCTTTTCAATTTTATTTTTGCCATCAACATGCCACAAATTGAAGCAAATGGCGAACGATATATGCTAGTATCAGATCAAGCGCCAATATTTAAAGCATTAGAAGGAAAAACTGTTGGTGAAGAAGCACAAATTAATCGTCATCATTATACGATAAAGGAGATTTTTTGATCTATTACGCATCATAACCTAGTTCGAGACTAAGTCTTGAACTAGTCTAGTTTCCTAACCTTCATTCTCTTTTCTTACGATACACTTTCTTCATCACTGCATCACCCACGCCTGTACGAAAATGACTCTGTTCGTAGAAGTTTTGATAATATTCGGTCAACCCATTCTTTCCTGTAAAATCATACACTCTTTTAGGAAACAATTTTTGTAATAGTGCCAAGTCTGTGGGATGAAACTTGACTTGTTCATACAATGGACTCAAAATTATTTTGTAGTCCGTATGATGCTTTTTGAAAATATCAGCTATCTCTTGAAGCATTTTTTCCTGACGATATTCAATTAAAATTGACTTATCCGTCTGCTGACCTTTTCTTTGATAAAACACTCCCTTTTTTTCCTGATAGTACTCTTCTGGATATTGACTTACCAAACGCTCCTGAAAAGGCATATAGATGGTATTATTTCTGGTATCATAATAGATGGGCTTTTCTTGAATAAAGCCTTTCATCCAACTTTGATAGCCCAATAATTGATACCCATAATAGCGAATCCAAAAGTCAGGTTGTATATACGCTTTGAGAAATAGCGTTTGAAAATCTAATGTTGACTCCCCTGAGACCTTCGGATGTTTGATATACAAGTGATTATCGACGTTTGAAGTATGCGTAAACGTACGATCATGACATATAATGAGTAGTACATTTTTCAACTCCACTCCCTGTCCATCTAGCCATTTGATTTTAGTGTAAATCCCATAAATAGACTCATTTGAAGCATCGAAAAGAAAAGGTTCTGCATTTTGAGGCAAATATTTTTTCCAACGTGCTGGCTTAAATGCCATCGTTCGGGAACTCCCAAAAATGAAAGAATTATAATGAAACTGAGGATTATTGCGAATAAATGTCTCGGTAGAAACATAATCTCTATTGGGAACAATCACAGGTTTTGAAAAGTCCGAGTAGCTATGCAGCACTTTGAAGGGATCAAAATACCAGTATCCCAACAAAAACAAACAGCCTACAACAATCGGAACAATCGAAAACTTGAGAATAGTCCAAATAAATCTACGCATGAGAAAGGAAATACCAGTGCTTCAAAAAACCATAAAGCACTGGTAATGAAGTATATTATTTCTTTTTCTGTTTCTTTTCACGAGCTACCATCTCTTTTGGTTTTTTCTCCATTTTGATTGGATAGCCCAATAAATCACGAATTACCACTGATGCACAAACACCTCCAAATGCCGCAGGAATATAAGAAATTGTCCCATAAGCAGACTTCTTAAAGTTGCTGCCATCTGTTAGCATCAATGAATCATCATCGTGTTTTTCTAAAGAAAAGACTGCTTTGATACCCGAACGAATCCCTAATTTACGCAAACGCTTGCGAACTAAAGATGCCAAATAACATTGTCTAGTATCAAATAAATCTGCAGTTCTGAGCAATGTTGGGTCCACTTTTCCACCTGCTCCCATCGAACTTACGATTTTGAGTCCTTTGTTGTAAGCAGTACTCAATAGTGTCAGTTTAGGTGTAATGGAGTCGATACAGTCCATTACATAATCAAACTGATTTTCGCTCAAAAGTTTTTCTGCGGCTTCTGGAGATAAAAACTCCTTGATAGTTGTTAGCTTCAATTCTGGATTAATCGCCAACAAGCGCTCAGTCATAATATCCGCTTTGGGCTCGCCATGGTTGGTTGCCAAGGCAGGCAACTGACGGTTACGATTGGATGGATCGACCACGTCGCCATCTACAATTGTCATAGTACCGACGCCTGAGCGCGCGACAAATTCGGCAGCAAATGAACCAACGCCACCTAAGCCCACCACTAATACGTGAGCATTTTGTAATTTTTGAATTCCCTCGTCACCTACCAACAATTTGGTTCTACCAAGCCAAGCTAAATCACTCATTTTTTATTGAAAATATCTTTTACTTAAAATCTTTAAAGTTCTTCTCTAATTTGATAATCAGTAGTTCTATCAGAGTTCATGGTTAGTAATTCGCCAATAAAACCAGCTAAAAACAGTTGTGAACCTATAATAATCGCTACCAACGCCAAATAAAACCACGTATTATCAGTAATATTTCGGAAAGGAATATGATTAGAAATGCTGTAAATTTTATCACCTATCAAGTAAAGTGTAATAAATAAGCCTACCAAAAATGACAAGATACCCAAACTACCAAATAGGTGCATTGGGCGTTTACCAAACTTCTGAACGAAAGTGATCGAAAGTAAATCTAGTAATCCATAAAGAAAACGTTCGATACCAAACTTGGTTGTACCATATTTACGAGCCTGATGCTGCACTACTTTTTCTCCAATTCTTGAAAAACCGTTCCAATTAGCCTGAACAGGGATATAGCGGTGCATTTCGCCATACAGACGGATTGTTTTGATTACCTCCAATTTGTAGGCTTTCAAACCACAGTTATTGTCATGCAGATTAATACCCGACATCCATTTGATTGCCGCATTGTAAAGTTTCGTAGGTATGGTTTTCGAAAGTGGATCAAAACGTTTTTGTTTCCAACCCGAAACCAAATCATAATCCTCAACCGTAATCATGCGATATAACTCAGGAATTTCATCTGGGCTATCCTGCAAATCAGCATCCATTGTGATCACCACACTTCCTTGAGCTTTCTGAAAACCCACGTGCAAAGCAGCAGATTTACCATAGTTGCGACTAAATGAAACAGCTTTAATACGAGGATTCTGTGCGGCAAGGGATTTCAACACTTGCCAAGAGCGGTCTTTACTCCCATCGTTCACAAAAATCACTTCGTAGGTAAATTGATTTTCATCCATCACTCGCTCAATCCATGCACAAAGTTCAGGCAAAGATTCCTCCTCATTATATAGTGGTACTACAATCGAAATTGCTAACATAATTTTGTTTATTAGAAATGTTACCGCACAACTCGATAACGAATGATAGACGGTGTCTTTATCAAAAAATCAAATAATACTCTTTTAATAATGCGCTAAATTGACCTGTGTATTGATCTTGAGCGTCTTTTATCAGTAATTCAGTGTTTTCCAGAATCTCTGGCTCACTTCCATATTCAACAATAACTCTAAGAATCTTTGCGCCTTCACGATGGCGAACAGTCAATTTTTTTTGTGGAAGTAATCCTTTATTGATTGCCAAACTCTCTAGTACTTTTGCCTCATAAGCTGGTAATAATACTGCAAATTTACCAGAAGTTGTCCGTAACCTAAGCACTGAATCCAAAAGTTCTTCAAAACTTAAAGTTTCGGTATGGTGAGCCTGATTTTTTTGTACCTTTTCGGACTTCAAATGATTCTGATAAAAGGGAGGATTTGACACAATATAATCATATTTTGTATCAGGAGAAAAATCTTGTACTTTTCCGTGAAATACTCCTATCCTATCACTCCATTTACTTTCAGCAATATTACTTTTAGCTTGTTCAAAAGCTGGTAGGTCTAATTCTATGGCATCAATAGCTGCGTTGGTTCGCTGTGCCATCATCAACGATAACAACCCTGTTCCTGAGCCTATATCTAAAATATTTTCAGCCTGAGCAACATCTACCCAAGCACCCAATATACAAGCGTCGGTAGACACTTTCATGGCGCACTGGTCTTGATGTATGGTAAATTGCTTGAACTGAAACATAGTATTTAATTGTGAATGTTGAATGAGTGAATTGTGAATGACTGGAAGTTATCAAAATAAAATTTCAATAAATAGAATCACCTTATTTCTCTTTGTGAAAGCTCCTAAAAAGCTGATAACAAGATTAATCTCATAGTACACTGTAGACTATGAGCTGTAGACATTATGCAAAATGTATTAATGATTTTCCATGGATCTTCTACTAACGAAAAAATAATTCACCATTCACTAACTCACAATTCAAGATTTATTTTCTTCCATAATCTGCGGGGTTTTCGCCCCAGAATTCGGTTTCCCACTTGAGCACTTGGTTTGAATACGTATTATTTTTCAACCAGATTAATGCTCGGTCAACTAATCGAAAAAGCTCTTCGGTTTTAGCATTACGTTCTAAATTCGTTTTTATTGCTTTATTTCTGACCCAGCTCAAAGCCGTTTTTGAGTCTGAGTAAATAGGCAAATCAGAATTGTGTTTTTGCAAGAAAGACAAACCATGAACTATTGCCAAGAATTCTCCGATATTTACAGTTCCTTCAGGAAATGGACCCATCGAAAATAAGACTCTTTTCGTAGAAGTTTCAACTCCTTGATATTCCAACACGCCAGGGTTACCAGAGCAAGCGGCATCTACAGAAATACTATTGGCCAAGGGTTTTCCTACATTTTTCTTGGTTACCGCTTTTGCTCCAGTAGCTCCTTGTTGCACAGACTGCCAGTAGTTTCCCTTAGCAGCTTTCTCGGCCTCCGCCTCTGTATCAAAGGATTTGTATTGTGCCCCTTCAAAGCCTTTTACAGCTTCTTCAGTTTCTGCCCACGAAGAAAAAACACCCGTTTTTCTTCCCTTCCACACTGCATAATATTTTGCTTTTTTTGCCATTTCTCTTAAAAAACCGTGAAGATAATCAATTTTCGGCTTTATCTCGAAAGAATCAACATGCGTAAGCATTTCGGATTTGGGATTTCTGATTTCGGAAATACAGAAAACTACTTTTATTTTTTACAAGATATAGCAAGAAAAAACTCCCATATCCGAAATACTCCCTTCGTACACTACTAATTTCAGATAAATAATCTTTGAGGTTTACCACAAAAGAACATAAAAGTGCCAAGTGCAGATTTTAGTTAATTAATGTTAAATAAGCATGTTGAATTGCTTTTACTATTGCTCTTCTAAAAATGACCTTTTAGCTTTGTTCAAAATTTAACACCGTTTACATCATGAAAAAACTCATTCTAACCTGTTGTGTTGCCGCGTTGAGCGCACTTTCTTTAACCTCAAAAGCACAGTTCGACCCTAATACAAAATACTGGCAACTAGGTGGTTCATTAGCTACTAATAACACCACATTTGGCAATCTTGGCAGAGAAGATTTACATAGCAATGCCGTTTCATTGACTTTCAGAAAAGGAAAATTTGGAGAAAACAATGTAGCAAAAGGTTGGCTTTTAGACTATAGTCTTTTAACATCATCAGGGTCCACTCTTAACACGACCTATTACCAGCATCGTTTTGGAGCAGGCTATTTTGTGAGCAAATTTCAACCAATCACTCAAAATTTAGCCTTGTATGCCGAAGCCGTTGGCAAAGCACAATATCTATACAATACCTCAAAAGGAAGCACTGGCACTGATGGCTGGGCTGCAACAATTGAAGGTAATGTTGGGCTACGCTACAGTATGAAAAACAAATGGTTCTTGGATTTGGGAACAAACGTAGGGACGCTTCAATACCAAAGTATGGGTGATGTAAAGAACTTTTCTGGTGCGATTGTACCAAGTGTTGGAACTTTCAAAATATCTATTGGCAAGACTTTTTAGATTGTAGATGTTACTGGTTAGTAGTATATCAGTTAGTGGTAGATTTTACCAAAGTAGATATAAAGTGTTTCAATTCTATCTATACAGTCATTTTAGCATCTATTATTTGTTTTTTATACAAAGTACAATATTACGTTTATTCTACACCGTTTTGTTCAATTAGGATTGTTTCGCACTAAGAAACGAGTAATATAGAAGAGCGCTCTGCCATAGGTAGAGCGCTCTCTTTTTGTTAAAGTTTTGTTAAATCACTTGAATTGTACTTAAGGATTCTTACTTTCGTACAAATTTTTAACACCATATACTTACATGAAAATACTTTTTCTAACCTGTTTGACTGTGATACTACTCATGGTCCACAATTCATCTCAAGCACAATACGACCCAGGCACTAAAAACTGGCTTGTGGGTGGTTCTCTTAGTGGAACCTTTTCAAACGCCTTTACATCTTCTCAGACAGGACATGTTCAAAATTTGAACTTATACTTCAAATCAGGAAAATTTGGAGCCAATAAGGTCTCCAGAGGCTGGTTAGCAGATTATACGCTTATGTGGACTGAATCAGGCGTCGACTTTAAATATGGTTCACATGCTATTGGAGCAGGCTACTTTATCAATAAATTTCAGCCTCTTAACAAAAATATAGGTTTATATGCTGAGGCTGTAGGTATGGGGAAATACCTACTCGCTAGGTCAAACCAAGGATATAAAAATGATGGTTGGGGAGCTTCCATACTAGCCAATGTAGGATTGAGATATCATTTTAAAAGTAAACTTTTTCTAGATTGTAGTGCTAATATTGGCTATGTCAATTATCAAAGTACAGATTTATTAGTAAAAAATTGGGAGGCTTTTTCTATCGGACTATCACCCTCTATTGGTTCTTTTAAAATTGCTATCGGTAAAACACTATAACCTAGAAAAATCATGAAAACGTTACAATTTAGCTTATTAGTTATATCTTTTTGTCTACTATCTAGTTTCTATAGCGTTGGACAATACATTGAAGGCAAAAAATACTTAGACGGGTCGTTTGGAATAGGAATAGTTAGTTTAAAGAACTCCACTCAGAGTGATGCTTTATCTTCTAACTTAAATCTTACTTACGGAAAGTTTGTAACAAAATCAAAAGCTCGTTTCTGGACTTTTGGATTTAGTCAATCAGCAACAGAAAGGAATCTTGAATACAACGAGAAAAATTCACAATATAGATTCTCCGTTGGTTTAGGAAATGAATATTATAAACAAATATTTGGGAATTTAGGCATTTATGGAAGGCTCCAAGGGAATCTTAATGTAGGAAATACTTCCAAATCTATTAAAGATGACTTTACTCCATCTAACAATGAAGATACCAACACCTTCTCGTCTGGGGTAACTTTTAGAGGTTCAGGAGGGGTAAGTTATTTCGTTAATAAGAAATTAGCACTCGTTGTCCCTATAGTAAGTGCAAATGTATTTGCCCTAGAATTTAGTCAGTCAACAAATGAAAAAATAATGTCTACCTTTAAAAGTAATTACATCTCCTACAATATTTCACCTACTATCTATCTTAATCTGGGTATAGGTATTCGGTATGTATTCTAAAGAAAAAGAGGTTGTCCGATGGGATAACCTCTTTTCTTTTTTGCCAATTATATCAATTCCCCTCCTCTTTCAGCACTCGAATATCCGCAATCAAATTTTCTATATCTGTGGCTAAGGTACCATTATATATTCCACGAATTCGGTTTTGGGAATCTACCAAAATAAAATTTTCGGTATGTAAAAAATTGTTTTCGTCTTTAGCTACACCTAAATTTTCATCTGCGAAATAGGATTTTCTGGCCAATTCATAAATCTGTTTTTTATCACCCGTCAGTAAATGCCATTGAGGCAAGTTTATATTTTTTGTCTTTGCATAACGTGCCAAAACTGCAACACTGTCACGATTGGGCATAACGCTGTAGGACATAATTCTGACTGAACTATCCTTGGCATACGCTTGTGCCACCTTTTGCATGCCATCCATCAGTCGAGGACAAAGACTTGGACAAATGGTAAAGAAAAAATTGGCAACATGGATTTTGCCTTTTACCGTATTGAGCATCACCTTTTGACCTGCTTGATTCTGGAAACTAAAATCTGCAATATGATGTGTGACACTGTCAGCATTCCAAATAGTGGTAAAATCTGCTGTATTGTAAAAAGGTATTTTCGCCTTCTTTTCGGAGGTAGAACAACTTGTAATAAGTACATTTATGAGTACAACAAGAGTTATTTTATTCATTATAATCCTGTTTGAAGTTTTTCGTTTTCGCCCATACAACCTTTAGCACCTAATAATCCAAATCTTCTTCCTTCGACTACCTCAAAATTGGCTTTGAGTTTTCCATTTTCATACCAAAAACTTTGTCTTCCTGAAGGTTGACCTTGTTCATTATAGTGACATAAGGAAAAAAGCTGTCCACTCTGATACCATTGCTTATGTTCACCAACAGGCATATCTTCCACAAAGTGATAATCGAAGCGTTTATGACCATTTTGCCAAAAGGCAATATGATGCCCAGTTTTTTGGTTATTGCGATAAAAACGTTTCTCTGACAAATTACCATTTTCATACCATTGTGTTTCCCATCCTTCAAGCTTTCCATGATTATAAACTCTTTCCGAAGATTTTTGATGGTTTGGGAAAAAGGTATCGAGCACGCCTGAAAAAGGTTTTCCTTGATAAAAAAGGATATCTTGTTGGTACACAAAAGCCTTATTATCCCACCGATAATGTTGTGGTGATTTTTCACAAGCAAACATACAATTGAGACTTATGAAGAGAATAAACCAATGGTAAAATTTCATATCCAACTTTATATTAATACAGTTTAAAACTGTTTAAAAAGTTTGTCCAAGACTAAGTCTTGAACTAGGAATTACTGAATAATGAGCGGGAAATTTTGAATGTAAATTATTGATAATTAAAAATTTACATTCGCAATTCTCCACTCACAATTCGCAACTATTACTGACTGACTGTTCCTGCCGTTCCATAAAAGCCTGAGCCATTGATATAAGGATCGGCATCTGTTATATGATAATGGTAAATTCCCTTAGGAAATTCCGCTGTTACATGCGAATGTCCGTGATAAGTATCCAAATCAGCATTGGATACCGCCTTACCATTTTCTTGAGGACCATAGACAGGAAAACCATCTAACAGAAACCCAAGAAAAGCTGATTTCCCATTTTGAGTAGTCAAGTAAGCAGGTTCCTGATGATAATGGTATTGCCCAGTCTGTTGAGGATGACCTAAGTATTGGTCAAAGGAATTAATCTCATTGGTCAGAGGCTGATTGGGTCCTGCATATTGATTAAAGAATGGAACGCCATTGAGCGACACACCAATTGGTCCTAGAGGCGTAGAAGCATGTGTACTAGCTTTTGCAGGATGAAGCGGCATTTTAAACACTAAATTCTGTGAGGATATCCGATTAGGATTTAGATTAAAACGTGTATTGGTTCCGTTATATGCCTCATATCTAGCATCTGTAGATTGAAAATAGGGGCTTTTATGATTGGGAATACCATTGCTTTTAATGACCAAATAATTGCCTTCAACTGTAACAGATAAACCAGAATTCGAAAACTTAGATTGTACCACAGATATATCCACGTCCGAGGTCGTAGTGGTATTGTCAGGAGTTACAGACGTAGTATTATCGCTTTTACAAGAAAATAAACCCATAAAAGCCAATGCAAATAATTGCTTTTTCATAGTTTTTAACATTTAAGGCAAAAGGTTTTTGCCAGTTTGAGTAAACATAATTGTGGGTAGAGATGATTCATTATTGATGAATTAAGAGTTAGGACTGTACGAAGGTTTTTATTTTGTTCAACAGAGTTCTTATTTATCGTTTTTGGGGTGTAGCTGAAACTCTAGCAGTTGCCATTTTGAATGCGGTAACTGCAAGAGTTACCACTACGTTCATCCATTTAACACTGCAACCGCATGGGTTGTCACTACGTTATTTGAATTTCTGATTACTTATCTGTTAAATATTCAGCATCAACTTATTGCTATCTTGGAGGTCTTGATACTTGCTCCAACACTTCGCCAATCATAGTATCGAGCTCTTGTTGCTGCTGAGGATTACAGACTTTATCTCTTACTTTTCTGAAATGGTCAAAATTGATCTGCTCCTGTTTGGCTATAAGGTTCGCAATCTGATTTTGCTTTTGAGAGATAATCGAATCATTTTGTGATAACCCTTGACTGTATAAGTCTTTTTTGGCTTCTTGAATCGCCAGATGGAGGGAATCTATCTGGCGACGATGTTCATGAATCAGTGTTTCATAAGCTTGTTTTTGCTTTTCATCAAAATTCAATTTTGACTCCAAATAATCTTGAAGACGAGGGCCTTCGTGCCCCATACCAAAAGGCTGACCATGTGGAGGTCTTCCAGCAGGGCGTCCCAGCCAAATTACGGCTAGTAAAGCAATATTCATGATTACCAAACCAACGAATATCCAAGGAGAGAATAATTTCATAACTAAAAATATTTTTTTGAATAGAGTATCTATTAATTAGTACAATTGCGATAAACCAGTATTTATACCAAACTCATTACCTAATTCGACCATAATATTTGTTTCATTTTGGGACTTTAGATTATTCCAAACCGTCAGTACGTTGAAGAATAACAGTAACAATGCAAAACTTACCCCAACTGTTTTCCAAACAGGGTTAATGTTTTTTTTATGATTTCGTTGGCTAATTCTGTATTGAATTTTCGCAAACAAAAATGGATTACCTTCTACCCTTTCGAGCGTATCTAAGCTCTGTAAGGTTTTTTCTATTTCATCGTTATTTGTTTCCATCGTGTTAGATTCCTTGCTGATAATATCCTTGTAGTTTCTTTTTTAAATTTTGTTTTGCTCTGAATATTAGAGATTCGACAGAAGCCAATGATACTTGCATTACCTCTGCGATTTCTTGGTACGAAAGCCCTTCGATTTTGTGAAGCGTAAAAGCCACACGTTGATTGTCGGGCAATTCCTCGACTTTACTCATCAAAATACTGGCTCTTTCCTTGTTTTCTAAAGTGACACCGGGGTGCTCCCAGTCTGGCATAGAGGGCAACTCTTTGTTTTCACTCCAGCTTAAGATAGATAATATTACTCCCCAACGCTTTTGACTTTTTTGTTTACGTATATAGTCGAGAGATTTATTTACTGCCACTCGATAGATATAAGTTCCAAGCTTTGATTCAAATTTGAATGTATGAATGGACTCATATATTTCAATAAAAACTTCTTGTGTCAAATCCTCTGCTTCTGTCGAACTTTTCACAAAACCCCAGCAAGTATTCTGCACCTTGTCTTGATACTTATCGACAAGATGTTTGAAAGCCAATTGATCGGCTTGTTGTAGTTTTTTTACTAGTTCTTGTTCAGTCATAGAGATAATTTAGCCAAGTGATTTGGTATTTGAAGTTTAGACGTTATATTTAAGATAAAACTTGCTGTTCAAACCTAATTTTTTTTCTATGACCTAAAAAATCCTTCTATTAATCTCAGCCCTCTTTTTCGATTTTTCCCAACAATTATTGACTTATATCGTCATTTTACAACCTTTAATCAGATTTTTTTTGCATTTTGTCGATTTATGAGATAGATTTAAAACTTGTTATTTGAAAAAATCAAATGCTTTATCAATTTTTTAAATTTTTATAAACAACTATTCTATGAGACAGTTCTATCGATTTTCAATGATTTTAGTACTACTATTTTCAAGTGTTTACACTTTTGCTCAAGGTTTAAAAGGTAGTATTAAGGACAGCAAAACAGGTCAAGGAATTCCTGGGGTATCAATTAGTGTACAAGGACGAACTACAGGTACGGTATCTGATGGCAATGGGAATTATGTATTAAAACTTCAAGCAGGAAGTTACATGATCAAAGTTAGTGCTGTGGGCTATCAAGTAATTACTGAAAATGTACAAATTGATGCGAGTGGTACAAGCAAAAACTTTAGTTTGGTAGAAAGTATTTCTTCGTTGGAAGAAGTGGTCGTAACAGGTACACGCAGTGAAGGTCGTACCAAAATAGACACGCCAGTGCCTGTTGATGTTATTCCGCTTTCGCAAGTAACCAATAATGTTGGACAAGTTGACATTAACCAAATCTTGACTTTCGTTGCTCCTTCATTTCAATCTTCTCGTCAGGCTATTTCGGATGGTACTGACCACGTTGACCCAGCTCAACTACGTGGACTTGGACCAGACCAAGTATTAGTTTTGGTAAATGGTAAAAGAAGACACCAGTCCTCTTTGGTCAACGTAAATGGTACCGTAAACCGTGGTACTGTTGGTACTGATATGAATGCGATCCCTGCTACTGCCGTTGATAAAATAGAAATCCTTCGTGATGGAGCAGCGGCACAATACGGTTCTGATGCCATTGCAGGTGTTATTAACATTGTATTGAAAAAACAAACAGGTCTATCAGGAAATCTATCGGCAGGTGAATATGTAACATCTTATGCAAAGAATTATGCTGTTAATTTCAGCAACGGTTTGCCTAAAGATGTATCGGTTCAAGATGGTTTTACGGGACAAATTGGTTTGAACTATGGTATTAAACTAGGAGATAAAGGCTTTTTGAATATTACAGGTGAATATGTTTCGAGAGGACGTACCAACCGTACTGGTACATATACTGGTCAGGTATATCCAACTGTAACAGGTCAAACCGACGACCAAATTATCGCAAGTAAAGGACTTACACGTGATGCTTTTGATATGCGTATTGGTAACTCTGAAGTAAAAGGTGGCGGTATTGTGGTAAACGGTGCTATGCCTATCAATGATAATATTGAAGCCTATATTTTTGGAGGTTATAACAACAAAAAAGGTAACGCTGCAGGTTTTTATCGTTATCCAAATGGTGTTCCTGCGGCAGTTCGTACAGGAGTTTTTGCACTTTATCCAAATGGGTTTTTGCCTGAAATCACCTCAGATGTAACAGATTTATCCATTGCGGCGGGTATTCGTGGTAAAATTGCTAAAAACTGGAACTTCGATTTAAGTAATGTTTATGGTAAGAATATCTTTGATTATGGTGTTCAAAACTCTATTAACTATTCTCAAATTGGCAGTGTAAGCACTCCACAAACTTCGTTTGATGCAGGAGGTAATACATTTTCACAAAATACGACCAATTTTGACATGAGTCGTAAATACGGTGATATCTTGGAAGGTTTGAACGTAGCGTTTGGTGCAGAATATCGTGTTGATGAATTTGGCACTCGTGCTGGTGAAGAAGCGTCTTACAAAAACTATAACACAAGCTTAGGTGTTGCGGCTGGTGCGCAAGTATTCCCAGGTTTCTTACCTTCAAATGCAGGGACACATTCACGTAGCAACGTTGGGGTTTATACAGATTTAGAATTAGACGTAACTAAAAAATGGGTAGTTTCAGGTGCTTTGCGTCTAGAAAACTATTCGGATTTTGGTAGTACAGGACTAAAATATAAAGTAGCGACTCGTTATAAATTGTTGGACAAACTAGCGATACGTGGAGCCGTAAGTACAGGGTTTAGAGCGCCGTCTTTACAACAACAGTATTATTCAAAAACAAATACTTTGTTCCAAACTATTAATGGTGTACAAACGCCTGTTGAAAGTGGTACATTTCCGAATAGCAGTCAGCCAGCCAAAATCTTTGGTATTCCTGAGTTAAAAGCTGAATCTTCACAAAGCTACAGCATTGGTGCTACGGCAGAATTGGGTAAATTAGAAGTAACAGTCGATGCTTATCAGATTGATATTAAAGACCGTATCATCTTGACCAATAACTTTACGGCTAATGGCAATGCTACTATTGCTGCTCAATTGGCTCAAGCAGGAGCAACTACAGTTAACTTCTTTACCAATGCGATCGATACTCGTTCACGCGGTATAGAAGCTGTGGTAGCTTATGCCACTCGTTTACCACAAGGACACTCTTTGAAATTTACGCTAGCAGGTGCATTTATTGACAACGAAGTAATCAAAGGGGCTGATGGTAAACCAGCTATCAAAGCCACTCCAACATTGATTGAAACTGGTCAATTAGGCAACTATTTCAACCGTGAAGACCAAAGCCGTATTGAGGTGGCAAGTCCAAGAAGCAAAATCACGGGTACTATCAACTATAAGTTTGGTAAGTTTGGTGCCATGCTTCGTGCGGTGCGTTTTGGTGAAGTGGTATATTTAGACCCAACAATGTTGAGCTCTGCTAACTTTGTAGCTAATGCTTTCAATAACAACAACAAGGAGACGTTAGACCAAACTTTTGCGCCAAAAATCACTACTGATTTAACATTAAACTACCAAGTGGCGAAAGGAATTAACCTTGCTGTTGGAGCAAACAATATCTTTGATGTTTACCAAGATATTCATACTCACTCAGGAAACATGAGCGCTGGACGTTTTGTGTATTCTCGTCGTGTACAACAGTTTGGATTTAACGGTAGATATGTATTTGCTCGTTTAAATTTCAATTTCTAATGACGAGGTTATTTGTTAACAGTATATCTGTTAAGTAGGAAGACGTTATTAGTGAATAGTATATGAGGTATTTGAAGATATTCATAATCAAAATGTTATATCCAAATTACACCTCAATACCATTTATTTAATCCTTCCTATTACTTAATGTATTAAACTCATAACTGAAAGTATTCTATATTTTTTCCTAGAATATCGCATACTCATTAAAAAAGGCGGTCGAAATGAATTTTTCGACCGCCTTTTTTGATACTACAATGCTAGATTTGACTCGGTTTAAGACGCAAAGCATTGCGTCTCTACGATATGAATACCTATAAAAATATCTCAAAACTCATCATTCAGAACTATCCTAGTCTTGTTTTGATAATCTTGATTGCTATCGCCAAAAGAATTACTCCAAACACTTTTCGGAGCACATTTGTACCTCCTTGACCTAACATTTTTTCAATCCATTCGCTTGAACGAAGCACGATATATATGAAGATTAAGTTGAGAAACACCCCTATCAAAATGTTAATCTCATCATACTGAGATTTCAAAGAAAGGATAGTTGTCATGGTACCTGCTCCAGCAATAATTGGAAATGCTAAAGGTACAATCGAAGCAGCTTTTGAACCTGAAACCTCCTCAGATTTGAAAATATTACGTCCTAAAATCATTTCTAGACCAATCAAGAAAATAATCAATGCTCCTGCGATGGCAAAGGAATTAATATCGACACCGAAAAGGCTCAAAATAGATTTTCCGACATATAAAAAAGCAATCATAATACCGCCTGAAACCAAAGTAGCTTGCTCGGGGTGGATATTACCTGTTTTTTTACGTAAATCAATAATCACAGGAATCGACCCAAGAATATCGATCACAGAAAATAAAATGAGTGAAACAGAGAAAATCTCTTTTAGATTGAAATTCATGATTTGAAAGGGGTTTAGTTGATGAAAAAGCAGACGCTATCTTTTCAGCCTTTGGCAGTCAGCTATGAGCACTCGGCAAAATATTCTTTATGAAATTATCATCGCACTTCTTGCCTATTGTTTACAGCATATAGCCTAGAGCACAATATTTTTTTAAACTGTTACAACGGCTTTGTTGGGCAAATGTAATAACAGTTGTTCGCGCAACGCTAAACGGTCAGCCTCAGAAATCGCAGGAAAATTGGCAATACGAAAGGTGCTTTCTTTCCATGCGCCATAGCCATTGCCTAAAGTAATCCCTTGCGCTTCCATGACTTGCTTGATATGTTTGACTACAGATGGTTGCGCCTCAATAGCCAATACCGTATCCGAACGCAATGCTGGGATCTGAATCAAAGGTTTTACACCTCCATTCGTTAAATCTGCATCAAAATGTTCTTCAAAAAAATCATACCACTCTTTTGCCTGAGCTTCAATTCGAGCAGAGGTTTCTGAAATATCTGGTATTTGTTCTAAAATCTTAGATAATAAGTAGATTTCCAACACATTGGGTGTATAATGAGTCTGATATTTTTTGAAATTATCATTCATAAACAACAGACTATTATAGTATTTTCTATCGCCAATTATTTCAGCATATCGCAGCGCTTTGGGTGAACATACCATCACTGCCATACCAGCGGGTAAGCCAAAACATTTTTGCACAGAAGCAAACCAAATATCTGCTGTCTGCCAATCTAACTCTACTCCTGCCATTGAAGAAGTCGCATCTACCGCAATGAGTGCCTCTGGATATTTCTGCAAAATAGTATTCCATTGCTTCAAGTGCGTACCATTAGAGGTTTCATTGTGGGTCAAACAAACCACATCTGCGTCGGAGTCTGGCAATAATATCTCTTCTATTGACTGTTCATAATCATAAAATACTCTCGATACTTGTGGTAAAATACGTCCAGCATATTCTGCCCATTTGTCGCCAAAAGCTCCGTTGTATAAATGTAAACTATGACGCTGGGTAAGCGATTGGGCGATAATTTCCCACACCTCGGTAGCCGAGGATACAAAATATATCGTATAATCTGCAGGAATATGAAGTTTTTGGTGAAGCAAATCGATAGCAGAGCGGGTAATCTGCATACAAGTCTGACTACGGTGATTGATACTAAGCACGCCCTCGTCAAAGGCTTGTTTGAGATAATGCTCAACCACTGGGTAAACTTTGGAAGGTCCTGGATAAAATGTAATCATCGTAGTAAGGCCGTTAGTGTGGAGAATTGGGAGTTCAAACAAATTTGACTATTTCGGATATTGGATGTTAGATTTCGGAAGTTTAAAGCACTTTTTAAATTTCCGAAATCAGCAATCTCAAATCCGAAATAGTTCAAAACCAGTCGTGCAATCCTAATGTGAATCCATGAGTGTTGAGTTTGTCACCCCAAATCCAAATTATAAAAATGTTTGGATAGCAAAATCGTATCCTCTCAAGCCAAAGCCAATGATAATTCCGATACAATTTTTGCTCAAAAAACTATGGTGACGGTACTCTTCACGAGCATGAACATTCGAAATATGTACTTCTACGGTTGGGGTTTTTACCGCCGCAATAGCATCAGCTAAGGCAATAGACGTGTGTGTGAGTCCGCCAGCATTCAAAACAATACCATCAAAAGTAAAACCTACTTCGTGGATTTTGTCGATTAAAGCACCTTCGTGATTTGACTGGAAATAGTGCAAATCTACATGACTTTCGAACTTGTCTCTTAGTATTTCAAAATATTGCTCAAATGTTTGGTGACCGTATATCTCTGGCTCACGTTTTCCTAACAAATTCAAGTTAGGACCATTCACGATTAAAATCTGCTTTTTTGTCACAACAGTATCGATTTAAAGTTAAAAATGCAATCAGGCCTTGAAAAAGCTCCATCCGATTCGCCTGATTTTACGAATATGCCAAATATTGATTAGCTTCGCAAAATACAATGAAAATTATATCCTAAAAACAAAGCCTCAAACTCGCTAGTTCATAAAACTGCTTTGTTTTCACTTATTTTGAAAGTATCAAGATGTGGCAAATTTATATAAAAAACTTTAAAAACTACCTTACCCTCGAAAGGGCGCTTTCAGAAAACTCTATCGAGGCGTATATCAGAGACGTTAGTAAATTTTGGGAATATCTCGAAATCACCCATGAAGATGCACCTTCAGTAACTGAGGTTAGCGACAAGCACATCTTCAGTTTTTTTCAATACATCGACGAACTCGGATTGGAAGCTACCTCTCAAGCACGTATGCTTTCGGGGCTCAAAGCTTTTTATAAATATCTTGAAGTAGAAGATGTCATCAAACAAGACCCAACTCTTCTGATAGCGTCGCCCAAAGTTGGCAGAAAACTACCTTCTACCCTCAGTTATCCTGAAATAGTACAAATGCTGGAAGCCATCGACCTATCCACACCCGAAGGCACACGCAACAGAGCGATGCTAGAAGTATTGTATAGTTCGGGGCTTCGTGTGTCGGAACTGGTAGAGCTAAAAATTTCGGAGTGCTATTTTGATATTGGCTTCCTACGAGTTCGAGGCAAAGGAGATAAGGTAAGATTAGTGCCAATAGGCAGAGATGCCATGCACTACACAAAGATTTATATGGAAGAAATCAGAAAGCATCAGCCTATTCAGACTGATTTTTCGGATCATCTCTTTTTAAATCGTCGGGGAAAAAACCTCACTAGAGTGATGGTATTTTTGATTATCAAAGACCTTGCTATGATAACAGGTATTCAGAAAAATATCAGTCCACACACATTCCGTCATTCTTTTGCAACCCATTTGATTGAAGGAGGAGCAGATTTGCGAGCCATTCAAGAAATGTTGGGGCATTCGAGCATCACAACCACCGAGATATACACCCACCTCGACCGAGCCTATCTACAACAGACGATTGTAGATTTTCATCCGAGGAATAGAGGGTTTCGAAAGTAGAACACAACTACTAAAGAGGTATGATTATTTAGGTGCGTAGGTTGTTTTTTTTGTGTGAAATCCCTTACCACTACTTTTAGGGATTTCACACAAAAAAAAAAGTATGTAGCTTTGCCATCAATAATCCAATAGCCTAAATCCTGAATTATTCCACCTGAATCTGTTTGAGACAGGTGCTAATCATTTCCTAATACTTTTTGTTTTTTACTAACATTCATGTTGAAGTATTTCATATATCGAAGAAAGATACTTTTACCTTTAGCTAATTTCATAGTGCATTGTTCAGAATAAAAAAGTAAATTGGAGGTAGTTTAGAAATGGTCTAAAGTAAAATTGCTTAAGAGCACTTGTAGCAATACATGAAGCAACATACGATTACCAAAAGACCAAGAGATTTTTATTTAAACCATTATATCGAGTTGGCATACGCTATAGTTACACTTCAAAGAGTTCTTTAATTATAAGCTATCTCTCTCGGTATGGGACAAGTTACCTTGGTGACAGCTCCCAAATCATTATCGTACTTCTTGCATATTCAATGTGGTATATTTTACCCATTTCAAACAACTCATTTACTTGCTTCATTTAAATTTTATACTGTAAAACTTTAGTCCATAAAACGACTATATGACTTTACTCTATTTGCCTTGGTAGTCATATAAAACAGTTTCAATTTCCTTAAATTCCAACAGTTTGAGGAGTGGAATTGTATGCTCTAAATTTAAAAATTTGGAAATAGAATTGTTTTTGTCAACCAAGACTATATCTACAAGTTGATTTAAACTTACTCTATTAGCAGATTTTGAATTGGGTTCAAGCCTAACTAAGTATTACTGTTGGGTATTGACTTGAGCAAAATATAATCTGGATTAAAATTTTTGAGGTTGTTTTTAACTACTTCAACAGAATTGTTTTGCCTAAGCATTTATGAATTTATGTAAAAACCAATTTTCAAAATTAAACCCACCAAATAAATACCATGAACACTAATATGTTAGACCTACTAATTTCACTATTACTCACTATTTCGATTTTATTTGTTTACATTAGTTACAAATACTACTTATACGTCAACAAAAGATTAGTTTCTCATAATCATTGCCCAGTTTGCTCACAGAATTATGGTACGCGCATCAAAACTCCTTTTTTGATGAACAAAATCAGAGAAATCAAAGGAATTCAGGTAAAATCCTACAAATGTCTTTCTTGTAAGTCGGTGTTTTTTGTAAAAGAAAATGCCAAAACACAAGAAACGTATATACATAATAGTTAATTTTATTTTATATTAAATTACACTAAACTTCATAAAATTCTGAGGGATAAAATTTTATCAAACTTGAATTTTATGTAGTCTTTGTTTTATCACATTTAATCCATAAGCATGATACATTTTAAATAGGAAAATTATACCCATAGAGAACCACTGTATAGTCATTATCTATGGGTATCTTATTAATAAATTTATATTATATCAAACTTGAACAACTGTTCTCCCAGCACTTCTATACGAACGATAGTACTATCTCTGAATCTATCCATTACCTTTTACTACAATTTAAACATAATTTTACCTCTTCTAAACAATCTGAATCAAACACCTGATAAACAACAACTTAATATCCAATCTAAAGAATACTTAACTAAAGTATCAACAATTAATCATTCTAAAAAAGCATTAGTAAAATTCTTACTCCCAGTCGTTTGAGATATCCTCTTCATTCACAAAGCTTTTATTACAATTAAAATTAATTTTGCTTTACTATCCAACTGTAAGGTTTGAAAAAATAAGGGATACTCAAAAGCCCCCCTAAAAATAGGGATTTTAAATTATTTTACTAATCTTTATCTTTGTATCATATTTTGAATTAAAACAACTATCTCTAGAATACTTTGTCGAATGATTTGTCCCACTTATAATTAGTAATCATTCAATAATTTACACCTTACTGATGAATCAATAATCAAACCGCACAATTTTCTGTTATTATGAATAAATTTATGTTAAAAGGTTCCTCTAACAGTGTCATACAGTTATATATTACCCATTAGCCTATATTGTTATCTTTCCTGAACCGTTTTTTTAATTAGTTTTTAATCTATATAATATGCTAATCGGAATAATTGATGAAAACCAATATAAGATATTAAACATGGAGGAATTTCTTACGACTTTTAAAAATATCGACTTGATTGTATCAGGAAACGATCTTGAAAACTTTCTCGTCAAGGTAAATGATAGTCCTGAACCCGAAGTGATTTTTATTAAAGTGAAACAGAGCAACTATCTAGGAACTGAGAAAATCAGCAGTATAAGACAAAGGTTTCTTCAGTCACTAATAATAATCATCACTAACGATACCTCCGATAGTTTTATCCTAGAATCTTTTAAAGCTGGAGCAAATTGTTATTTAATTCCTCCTATTTTGACTTCGATGTTTAGGTATCCATCAGAGGTAATTAAAGAAACTGACTTTCCTTTTTCGAAAGAATTTAAAAATTTTCTAATCCCTCATACAGCCGAAAATTATTTGGGATTAGAAAAAATACTTACGAAACGAGAAATAGAGGTTGTAAATTATTTACTCAAAGGTATGGCTTACAAAGAAATCGCCAGTAATATGAAAATTAGTTTTTATACTGTCAATGACCATGTAAAGAAGATTTATGCCAAACTCAACATCAACTCAAAAGGTGAACTTTTATCTCTATTCATATCCTAAATTTCCTATCCATGCGTATAGAACCTATTTCTTTAATTGTAGATGATGATAAAATAAATCGATTCATCCTCTCAAAAACACTCGAAGACCTTAGTCTATCCAATCAAGAAGTAACGAATGGTCTTGAGGCTATAAACTGGCTAAAATCAACCCAGTATAAACATGTTGTAGTATTTTTGGACTTAAACATGCCCATAATCGATGGGTATGAATTCTTGGAAATTTTGAGTGATTTCAAGCAAGAGTTTTCTCATGTCAATATCCAAATCATTGTACTTTCATCCGTTTTATTTAGTGATTTCCAGAGGAGGTCATCCTCAACAGCAGCTACTATTTCCTCATTTTTAAACAAACCTGTAGACATTCGACAAATAAAAATAGCAATAAATAAGGCTAAAGAGAAATTCAATGACGACCTTATTTTCAGAAAAAAAGAATTACTCTCAAAGACTCATGATACCATTTAATATAGCTAATTTTTAGGGGTATAAACTTATATTTCAGTAAGCAATATTTTGTCCCTTGTTAATAAACATATTTTCATTGACATACATTTTCAATTTTGATAATCTAAGGATATAATTCTTTATGTTTTAGATTATTTCAAGATAGAAATATTCAACAGTCAAGAAAATATCATCTACTCGTGCTAAAATTTATACCATTATGAAAACCTCACACACGATTAATTTTGTTTTGATTACGAACCTATTTTTGTACTCATGTGTAAGTACTTCCAAATTCGAAAGGCTTCAATCGTCTAAAGAGCGACTAACCAAAAATCTTGTGTACACCGAGAATGAATTAGGGAGCTTAAGAGAAAAAACTTATATTTTGATTAACAAATTTGATGAAGAGTCTCAGAAACTGAAAGATTTAAACCAAAAAGTTAATTATTTGGCAGATGCTATAAAGTTAGACAGTTTAGAACTTGTAAAATATAAAACTAGTTTGCAAGATTATGAAGAACAATTGAGACAATGTCACGAAAGTAATTCTATGCTTGTTGCTAACTTTAACAACAAAATATCGGGGCTTCATCAACAATATCAAAAAAAAATAAGACTTCTAAATAATAAGATAAGATTTACCAAGGCAATGCAACTACAATTACAGCAAAAGCTGTTGATAGAGCGACAAAAAAATACCCAGCTCAGTCAAAAGGCAAATGTAGAAATGCATTAATAACTAGCCAATAAGATTTTTCATGCTCATTTAACTCCATAGCCTGGCGGCTATGGAGTTAAATGAGCATGCGCAAGCAATAGCCCAACTATATGGACTAACCCACTAGTAGCTGACGCATATTTCTCATTGGAGATAACTCCAACAAGGTTAATAAAAACACATTTTCCTCCTCCAACTGGGTATAATTCCAACTTTTTGAACTCTATTAGTTAATAATGTTAGGTCATTGCCCTAAGGCATGATAGTTTTTTGGGTTTGTCACTCTAATTTTAATCCCAGACCAAGAAACTTTTGGCTTTTGAGGCCATTTTCTAAAGATTAATTAACTATATAAATAACTATGTCACTTTCTAAACTATCAGTGCTTGTTGGGGCATCCTTGGGTTTGTACTCATTTATTCACCAGCCAGCACCTACCTCAACCTATCCCTCTGAGGTTTTTACAAAGGTGGATACCTTAAATCGTCCTGACGAAAATCGTTTTACCAAAACTGTCTTATCTAACGACCTCAATGAGCCAATGGAATTGGCAGTTGCGCCCGATGGTCGTGTGTTTTTTGTGGAACGTGCAGGAAAGTTTTATGTGTATGAACCTGCCAAAAAGAAAACTCGTCTATTATATGATTTTCCTGTAAAGGCAGTAGACAAATACCTGAATGGAATGTTGGGTATGACGATTGACCCTAATTTTAAGGATAATCACTATTTGTATTTCTTCTATACGATTCAGGATAAAGAACAAACCAGACAGCGTATTTCCCGTATCAAAGTGGATAGCGAAAGTAATCTTGATTTGGCTAGTGAGCAATCTATTATCGAGTTCCCGATTGATTTGGAAGTGAGTGCGCATACAGGTGGTTCTCTGGCATGGGATGCTCATGGCAACTTGTTTATTTCAACAGGAGACAATACTGTTCCGTTTGAGTCAAGTGGTCATGCGCCTATTGATTCTCGTGAGGGACGTATTACGTTTGATGCGCAACGTTCGGCAGGAAATGCCAATGATTTACGTGGTAAAATCCTACGTATTCATGTCGAAAAAGATGGCTCTTACACCATTCCAGAAGGTAACCTTTTTCCGAAGGGCACTGCTGGCACTCGTCCTGAAATTTATGTTATGGGTTGTCGTAACCCTTACCGTATTTCGGTAGACCCTGCAACTTCAATTGTGTACTGGGGCGAAATCGGTCCTGATGCGGGAAATGATGGAGTCCAAGGACCTAGAGGTTATGACGAATTTAACCAAGCCAAAAAAGCAGGTAACTACGGTTGGCCATATTTTGTAGGAGATAGCAAGCCTTATCATCAATATGATTTTGCCACTAAAAAAGTCGGAGATTTATTTGAACCAAACACTCCTATCAATAATTCGCCTAACAATACTGGTATCAAGAACCTCCCTCCAGCTCAAAAAGCGATGATTTGGTATCCTTACAATAAATCAGCAGAGTTTCCTGAACTAGGTGTGGGTGGTCGTTGTGCTATGGGTGGTCCTGTGTATCATTATGATGCCAAAATTGCTAACAAAAGTAAAATGCCTTCCTATTATGACAAAGCATTATTTGTATATGATTGGATGCGCAACTGGATATTTGCGGTAAGATTGGACGAAAACCAGAACTATCAATCTTTGGAGCAGTTTATGCCTCAAACAGGTGATTTCCGTCGTCCTGTAGATATGGAAATTGGTCAAGATGGCTCTATGTATTTATTAGAATATGGTTCGGTATATGGTATTGACAATGAAGATGCTCGTTTGGTAAAAATCGACTTTAATGGCGGAAACAGAGCACCTGTAGCAAAAGCAATTGCACAAGATACTATCGGTTTAGCTCCAATGACAGTTCAGTTTAAAGGCGAACAAAGTTTGGATTATGACAAAGGCGATAAATTGTCTTATTTATGGAAATTTGAAGGAAATAGTACTTCAACAGAAGTAAATCCAAGTTATACTTTCAAGAAAAATGGTATTTATAAAGTATCGTTAACGGTAAAAGATCAAGCAGGAATCAGCAATACTAAAACTTTGACCATAAAAGTGGGTAATACCTTACCAGATGTAGCTATTTCGACAGAAGAAAACAGTACTTTCTTCAAAGCTAACTCAAGTAATTTGAAATATGCTGTTGATGTAAAAGACAAGGAAGATAAAATTATCGACTCGAAGCGTGTGAAGGTAGTTTTGAACTATATTCCAAAAGTAAGTAGAGAACCACAAATGGGTCACCAGCAATTAACTTCTACGTTTAGCTTAGGAAAATCATTAATTGCAGGCTCAGACTGTAAGGCATGTCACCAATTGAATGCGCCTTCAGCTGGTCCAGCGTTTAAGGAGGTAGCCAAAAAATATCGTGATGATAAGACGGCTATTGCTAAACTTGCGAACAAGATTATTACTGGTGGTGGTGGTCTTTGGGGCGACCGTGAAATGAGCGCGCACCCACAACTTTCTAGAGAGGAAACTACCGAAATGGTGAAATATATCCTTTCATTGGGATCAGAACCAGTTGAAAACCGTATTGCTCCAAAAGGAACAGTGGCGTTGAAAGAGCACGTTGGCAAGGAGCAAGAAGGTCGCTATGTGATTACAGCTTCGTACACTGACAAAGGTTCGTTGGTAGCTCCAGCAGGGAAACCAAAAACGATTTTGGCTTTAAACAAAACTGCTACTTTGGTATTGCGTCCAAATCGTGTTTATGGTGCTGAGGCTGACGAATTACATAATCTTGGTCGTCAAGACAAGCGTTTGGGCTTTATTCACAATGGTTCATATTTTGTCTTAAAAAATATCGATTTGAAAGGTATTAATGAATTAACTTACAAATTCTCGTCAAGAGACAAGGCTGCTACTGTGGAAGTTCATACTGGTTCGCCAACGGGTCCTGTAGTTAGTACATTGTCGTATAGTCCAACAGGTGCGTGGGACAAATATGCTGAGCAAACTGTGGGTATTCAAGCACCAACAGGAAAACAAGATTTGTATTTTGTCTTTACTAAGAAAGATACTCCAAACAAAGACTTGTGTAGCCTCGAATGGATTGAGTTTAAGTAATGTTGAATTATGATTTGTGAATTGTGAATGTTTTTTTCCATCCGTGGTCAGTGTCTCACTGACCAATTAGCGACAGCAAAACTCGTATAACATAGGTAAAAGTAGTACGAGGTCTTGTCGCTTGTCGAGTGCCTCATTCGACACGAATGCAAAAATTGAAGAATACATTCCTATTTCCGAAATCAGAAATCCTAAATCCGCAATAGTTTGATTGTTCTATCGCCTTGTTGACTAACAACCAACAAGGCGATTTTTTATTACAAATGAATCTGTCCCTATTAAAATATTCAATCGCAAACACAACAGAGCATATTATTGGGTTTTAAATTAAAAACTCTGCATTTATAATTGAAAATATTCTATACCTTCGTAATCTCAAATCAAATTAATTTCCTTTCAATTGACACAAACAATTATGAAAACCCAACCTACCTTGAAGCACTTGATGCTTTGTACCTTATTATTATTATCATTCAGTTCATTTTCTTTTTCAGGAATTACTATTTCAAAAGACAGTACCCGTGCTTGGATTGTCCAACTCAGCAGCAGTTTGCCAGCAGGCTCGGATACTACTTTGTCAAAATGGATTCGTGATGGATTAAACGAAAGTATCTTAAAAGGTACTTTTGACACGACTTCAAACAAGCAGAAACTTTACACCGACCTAAACAATGCTTTGAGTATTTACCATAGAAAGGTAATTATTCGTAACTTCGACTTTCCTGGCTTGGCCAACGGGTCTTATCAACCCAATGGTTTTTCGCAAGGAACACAATTTGCGAACTTCAAAGTAAAATTACCAAGTGGAAGTTTTGACCCAGATTTTGCGGTAAGCTATGCGCCAGATGTGATGTCTTTTGTGAACAACACCGCTAGTTTGGAGCAATTGCCAGAAGGAACAAAATTGTATAGAGTATGTAATGACGGATGGGACCAATTTACAGGAGGTTATTGGACACGTACTAAACCCAAATCAATATCTGAAGTAATTGGTGGAACTGCCGTTCAGCCGGAATGGAATAGCTTCAAAAATATTGTAGAATACACCGTTCCTGCGGGAGGTATCTGGGTTTGGAGAGGATTAGCTGCGGCACAAAAACTCTCAAATAACTTAAACATAGGTCAACCATATTTAGCTGGTGGAGGCGAACAAATTTTGATTCCATTGGTGTATCGTAGATTAAAGAAAGCAGATGGGAGCTTTGATTTTAGAGCAATCAATCCTGCTATGCAAAATAGAATAGTAGTATTACCAGCCAACGAATTACCATGGAAACGTTAACTCCCGTATATCTGAGATTGCTCAAAGCCAATTTCGAACATTTAGTTCAGTGCTTCGCTGAGCAAGAATCACTTACAGGTCAAACAGGTTTATTATTAAAACTTAGAGCTGAAGATATTTTATCAAACTCGTTGAGTCAAGCATTGTCAACATCAGAGGTAACCGACGAAAATCTTCAATGGGTTCGTGAGGCGGTGATGACATATTTGAGATTTTACCCTGAAAATATTACCAGTAGTAATCTCGCAACCCTCGATGACGAAATCGATATGATACTTCACAGAATTATGGAGATAGCAGAACTTTTGTAGTGATGAGTTGTGAATGATGAGTTTTGAATGATGAATTGTGAATGGTGAGTTGTCCTTGCCTAAAATAGGTTGAACTAAGTAAAAACTGTTTATTTCGGATATCGGATGTTGGATTTCGGAAGTGTAAGCTTCTATATTTTGTAAAAAATAAAAGTATTTTGCTTCGTTTCGGAAATCAGAAATCCCAAATCTAAAATTCTTTGAAAACTCAACACTCCCCACTCAGCACTAAAAAAATACCCCCTCACCTACATAGATGAGGGGGATTTTTATTATCATTCAGTTTTTCACTTATCTGTTTTATTTAACATCCCAGAAGATCTTCGCATCGCGAGTATCTTTGCTAGAAACAGCACTATAGTTCGGGTTGAATGTACGCTCACGACCAGGGTAAGTCAATCTGTTTGGTGGCAAAGCAAAACCTGAAGTATTGTCCGCTACAAATGTCAACTGAGGATATTTTGTACGACGAAGTTCAGACCAAGCTTGTACCGATTGCATAAAGCCAAATTGTACCCATTTTTGTGTCCAAATCAAGGCTAATTTTTGAGCCGAAGATCCAGCATATTTAATCGTTGAGTTTGCTAAAAAGTCATTTACAGCTGCGGCAGATGGAGCAGTCAATTTTGGCGCTGTACTATTGCTCAAGTTATTCAAAGCATAGTAATAAGCAATTGATTGAGCTACACCTTTGTTATAAGCTGTTGCCGCATCTGTAGTAGTTCCCCAACGCTCATACGCTTCTGCTTTCAACAAATGTGTTTCAGCTGAAGTAAAGATTACACCAGGTAATTTGCTGTTATACACAAACGTAGCTGAGTCAAGCACTGCATATTTACCATTAGTAATATTTGTAGCTTGGTCAGTTGAGTTTAAGTCTAATGGCATTGCATAATAATCTGCATTGGCTACCCATTTGCTACCATCCTGACGACCGCCTTTGTCATAAATTACAGCAATACGCGGGTCATTAGCAGGTTTTAATACTTTATCCAACAAGAACGAAGCTCCCAAATGGTTATTTGACTCATAGAAAGCATTACGCAAATTGTCAATATAAGTTGTTACTGGGTTCAACAAAGCATTTTGAGTTGTTTCTTCCAACAAAGGATACTGTGTTGGGTTATTCAACATTTCTAATACTTCTGCCTTTGCTTTTGCTTCATCCACGAATGAAATACGCATTAATGCACGCAAACGTAAAGAGTTTGCCAAACGACGCCATTTTGTAATATCGCCTTGGAAAAGAATATCTTGCTTTTTGAACGAACCAGCCGTTACACTACTCAAGTTAGCCGTAGCAAAATAATTTGAAGCATCTTTCAAACCTGCAATTACAGTGTAGTACACTTCTTTTGCGTCATCAAACTTTGGCGATGTAATCGAGCCATTTAAGTTCAACATTCCTGCTTCAGAAAATGGAATATCTCCCCAAAGGTCAACCATTTGAGCCGTTTGTTCCAACATTGCTACTTTCGCTGCATTCACAAACACATCTGCACTTTGTTTTTCTGTAGCTGAAAGTTTAGCGTATTGTTTTTCTATTTCACGATAATGCGCCAAAGGACCACTACCATTACCATTCGTTGTGTAAAAATCACCCCAACGTTGCTCGGTATATTGCGCTTGTTCACGGTAAATGAATTTATCGTTGGTAAATGAAATCACTTGAGAAAATACACCTGCGTGCGTCAACGCAAAAGTACGCATATCCCAATATTTTGGGTAGATACGATCATTGTTGAGAATTTGAGTAAAAAATTTCTCAACTGAAGGAGTCGTTGTTTGTTCAGGGTTAAGGTACAAGTCACCGAGTTGGTCTTTACAGCTAATCAAAGTAGCTACAATCGCTAACATTGCACTTATTTTGATGAATGTCTTTTTCATACTTTTCTAAATAAAATGTCTGATTGGTTGATTAAAAACTTGCGTGTAAAGCCACACCAAAGCTACGAGTTGCTGCTGTTGAACCTTCGTCGATACCTTGACGGTTCCAGCTAGTACCGATAGGTGCTTCTGGGTCAAGATTTTTCAACGTGCGGTACAAGTAGAATAGGTTACGACCAATCAAAGACACACGAACATTTTGCAAACGCAATTTTTGAGCTACTGCCGAAGGCAAAGTATAAGATAAAATTGCTTCACGAACTTTCAAGTAACTGTTGTTATAAACGGCACCGTTTTCATACCAACCCGACGAACCCCAAGTATAAGTATTCATGTAATACGAGGCAGCATCAATGATTTTACCGTTTTTCTCACCACTAGCGGTTACGCCGTCCAACATTACACCATCATGATATACTTTACCACCGTTTGGAGCAGTTGCAGTGTGACTTGACAACAACACGTTATTGCCACTTCCATCTACATAATATGGCAAACCACCGTTTTCGGCATCACGATATTTCATTGTACTTTCGAACATACCAGCACCCGTCGCATACAACAATGGGTTTGATACCAATTGTCCACCGATACGGTAATCCATATTGATGTCTAAAGTGAAGTTTTTGTAGGTAAATGAGTTCAAGAAACCACCGATTAATTTCGGCATAACGTTACCTACTTTTTTGTAGTCAGATGTTAAGGTATAAAGACCATCATCAGAGATGATAAAGTTACCTTTTGAGTCAGTCGCACGTACGTGAGTGTAAATATTTCCTAAATAATCACCTTCGTCAGCTACGATTTTAATAGCAGATTGGTCAGCATCATAAGCCACTAACTGAGGGATACCTTTTGCCAACTTCTCAACTTTTGTGCGGTTGATGGCAGCATTGATACGTGTGTTCCAAGTGAAATCACGTGTTTTGATAGGAGTTGCATAAATCGATGCTTCCCAACCAAAAGAGCGAAGCTCACCAACGTTTGCCAATACCGAACTAGCACCTGTACTTGTAGGAATAGACGTTTGAAGAATTTGATCTTTGATACGGCTATTGTAATAAGTCAAATCAAATCCTAACTTATTTTTGAAGAATTTCGTTTCTAAACCAAATTCATTCTCAAATTTCTGTTCAGGTTTGATGTTATCATTACCATAGCTAGAACTTGCTCTTAAAGCAGGAACTGCACCGTAAGCCGTTTGCAAAATCGTTTGAGAATACGTAGTGTTTGCCACATACAATGGAGGAGCATTACCCACAATACCATAAGAAGCACGGATTTTACCGTAGTTCATGAAATTAGGCATTTGGAATGCGTCTGAGAATACAAAACCAGAGTTTACCGAAGTGTAGAAATAACTGTTATTTCCTGCTGGCAATGTTGAAGAGTATTCCTGACGAGCAGTACCTTCTACGAACAACATGTTTTTGTAAGCAGCATTCAAAGTACCCAAGTAAGCAAACTTAATCATTTCTCTACGTGAAGCACTAGCATTCAATACGTTAGTAGAGTTGTTCATACTAAACCAGTTCTCGATTACCAAACCACCATTTGTACCAACTGATTGGTCATAGTATTTTTCTTGACGACCTTGCACACCAGCAGAAGCTGACAAATCAAAATCTGTATTCAATTTTTTAGCATAAGTCAACATCGCATCGCCATACACGATTGAGTAACGACCACTTGCAACACGGTATTCACCAGTACTATTTCCTGAGTTAAACAAAGCAGGAAATTCGTTGTATTTCTTTACTTCAGTACCCAAACTTGTAAAGTCATTACCTACACGACCACGTAATCCGAATTCATTATTGATTTTGTAATTCAAAGTCACTGAACTTAATACACGGTCTTGGTTTTCGTCTTCGCTATTACGCAAAGCATTCCACAACAAGTCCATAATATCACCACCACGAATGTTGTATTTGAACGCCTCTGAAGGATTACGCTCAGGAACATTGTACGGTACATATTTGTATCCTTGTGATGTTTGGTAATGATTCAAGAAGTTGTTCATATCTTCCGCACGGCTATAAAAACCACCATAGTTGGCTGTTACACGGTTGATTTGCTCTGGACGGTTGTGCACTTTTGAGTTGATATAACTTACAACCACATCAGCAGTAACTTTATTACTTAATTTTACAGAAGAGTTCAAGTTGAAAGTATTACGTTTCAAACCACTTCCACGCATAATACCTGCATAGTCAGTTCCTGTGTAAGAAAAACGGTAAGAACCTTTATCAGTTGCATTTGAGAATGCTGCGTTAACCGTTGAGTTATAACCTGTTTGATAAAAATCGTTAAAGTTATTTGGTTTTGCGCTATACGACTGCATCGTTCCGTCCCACCAAGGCATCATTCTACCGTCCATTTTAGGACCAAATTGTCCGTAAGCTCTGAAGTTAACACGCTTAGAACCATCAGGGTTTGTGATAAAACCTTCTTCATCAGCACCAACTGCAAGGTTTGTAGCACGGTCATAACCTGGGCCGTAAACATTCTGATATTGAGGTGTAAATGCTACACGTTCTTGGTTATACGTGTAGTTTAATTCAACGCCTAACCCTTTGCCTTTTACACCAGATTTTGTTGTAATAACAATTACACCATTCGAAGCTTCAGAACCGTAAAGGGCTGTTGCTGATGCACCTTTCAATACCGACAAACTTGCAATATCAGCTGGGTTGATATCCAAGATACCATTACCACGGATACGTTGATCATCCCAATAACCGCCGTTGTTCAAGCCATTTGCACCTGCTTGGTTAAAATCACGGATTACGATACCATCCACAACATAAAGTGGTTGAGTATTATAATTCAATGAGTTTACCCCACGTACCTGTACGTTTACAGCTGATGTTGCACCACCTGGCGCCGTAGAAATTTTAACGCCTGCTACTTTACCGTACAATGCCGAAGCAAAGTTGGTATTACCCGAAGCGGTGATTTCCTTGCTCGAAACTGTTCCAATTGAGTAACCAAGGGCTTTTTGTTCACGTTTGATCCCCAAGGCCGTAACAACCACCTCATCAAGGTCTTGAGAAGTAGCTTCCAATACCACATCGATGGTTGTACGTCCCGACACTTCAACGGTCTTTGTAGCGAAGCCCAATGATTGGAAAATCAAAGAGGCATTTTTGGCAACAGAAATCGTAAAATTACCCGAACCATCCGTTACTGTACCTTTGGTAGTACCTTTCACTAAAATACTTACGCCTGCTAGGGCAGATTGATTGCTATCCACGACCTTTCCTTTGACTACTTGTTGAGCCATTACGAACTGTCCAGTCAAAATCAAGAGTGTAGCAAATAACGTAGTAAAAATTTTTCTACATGCTTTCATTGTTAGGAATTAAAATGATGAAAATTGAAAATTGGGCTCTGATAGAGCGAATTTGAAAAAAATAGTTTTAGAGTGTTACGGAGAAAAAGATTCCCTCCTTTCGTTGTTTTTCATGGTTTAAATACGGTAAGTTGATGCGGTTTTGAAATCCTGTAAACTGTTTTCTAGCAATTAGTTTTGAAAGTGTTAGTTGGATTTCGCAACCAAATTAATAAAATAAATTATTAAATATTAATTTATTGTAAATTATTTTAATAATCCATTTTAAGAATAAAATACTCAACCAAATCGGACATTTTAAGCTAAAATTATCTTAAAAGTAGAATTTTCAGGATAAAATCAATTGCAATTTAGGTTGAATGAGGAAGAGAACAAGGCATAATGTTTTTAAAATATTTTATTAATCATTCTTACAAAAACACCTAAAATTTTAGCTTATAAACTTATTTTCAAATAGTTATAAAAACCTAACAACTGCTTTTATAAGCCTATTTGTAACAGGATTTAGGCGTTAAAGATTATATCAAAAAAAATCCTTCTAGGATACAACTTAAGTCGTACCCTAGAAGGAATAAGATCTTTAATCTATCACTAATCAGGGATTCATACCATTCTTTTTTACCTTCAACTCATCAGGAGCATCTTTGGTATAGGTATTAAAATTAGGATTGTAAGACTTATCAAAAAGATTTTTTACTACTTGTAAATCAACCGAAGTCTGTGGGTTAAAAGCTGAAGAGACCATATACTGCTGCAAACTATAGGCTAGTTGACGAGCTACAGGTCTTGTATCCAAATTTGAGCTAACATCGGCACTACAAATCAATAGCTTTCCTTTGCCTACTTTTGCCTCTACAATCAAACCCAAAGGTCTATTCAAAAACCATGTATCAATGGGTTGTACCACAGGTTTGAATCCTTTCGGAAATTCGTCCAACAGCATCACTTGTGTTTTATTGACCAATTCCCACCACTGAACATTGGCATGAAATTCTGTAGGAAATGATTGGAACGCAGGATGCTTAGGATCACAAACAAACCCTAAAGTATGCGGTGGGCGCATCTTAAACCATGAGGTATTCCAGAAAACAGGTTGCAAATAATTAACCACTTCTTTGCCTCTTTCTATTTTTCCAGCAGCTTGTAAAAAGACCTTCCCTCCTTTTTCTAAAATCTGTAAAGCTTTTTCATCTAAACTATTACATGAATAAACCTCCTCTGATTTTACAGCTGGTAAAGTTGTTGGATATACCCAAAACGCCCACTGATTCTGAATTTCTGAACCATTAATTGACGCTCTAAGTAACAGTTTTTGGGCTTGGTTAATTTGCTGTGGATTAACCGTAATTTTTCCAACTGAGAGGTTATTCCCAATCGCATAATCTGCGGGCTGAAACTCGCCAGCTTGCACAGTTTTTCCTTCTGAATCAACAATTTGCCATGCAATTACAGCTTTTGACAAAGCTTTTTGCCCAAAATGAAACAACTCAAATGGAATTTGGATACTTTCATTTTGCTGAAAAATAAATTTGGGAAAACGAGTTAAAACAACTGTTGAGTCACAGAATTGACGGAATTCTTTGGCATCGATATATCCTTTTTCCTCCCAAAAACTATCAAGCAAACCGACCAAAGCAGTTCCTTGTCCTGAATAATCGTTGAGACCTAACATCTGAAATCCTGCTGAAAGAGGCGTTCTAAATGCCATTTCCATTTCGTGCTTGTAACTAATGGCTTGTAGTTTTCCAGAAGCCATAAAGAAATCTTTGCCCCTATCTGCCATTCCTCTATCCTTCAAATCTTCTTGAAAAAGTTCATAGTTACGAGCCTCATAAAGTCCTTTATACTTTTTGATTTCATCAAAATTAGGGAATACACACCATTGACCTAACTCGTGTGTAACGTAAGGGACTGTAAAGTTTTTGACCATATCTCCAAAATCAGCACTGCTTGATGGGAGTTTGTCCCAAGGTAAACCGCGTGGTCCTGACTTAATCATATATTCGTTAGCAGGAACTAATGGCCAACTCATGGCAACCGAAGCACCTGTGTATTTGCGACGAGGATCCTTCGCTTGCCAATATTTAATGAATTTTGTCAAATAATCTACCTGCTTTCCTCCTCTTGGTTCGTTGCCATAAGCTAACATACAGAAGGATGCATAATTACCATAAACTTTCGCCATACGGTTGGTTTCGTCCATGATATACTGATCAATCGGATGTCCATCACCCAAAGACGAACCGTGATTTGCCCAGCTTGGACCTTCAGGTTGCAGATAAATACCCACTAAATCGGCGGCAATAAAGGCAGCTTCTGGTGGGCAATACGAATGAAAACGGAAATGGTTCAGCCCATAAGATTTGGCTTTTCTGAAAACTTTCTCCCAAGATGCCACATCCATTGGAGCATAGCCAGTCAATGGAAACTGGCAGTTTTCGACCGTGCCTCTCAAGAATATTGGACGTCCATTAATTTCAAAACGAGTTCCATTGATCGCAAAATCTCTCATGCCAAATTGAACATCCCTTACCGACTGCACACCTTCGTTTGTAGAAACTTGGACGTTTAATTTATATAAAGCAGGCACATATTCATCCCAAGTCAAAAAATTATCACCCATCGGTAAGATGTAGGTTAATGTATTGCTTCCCTTGTCCGCTTTAAAATCTACCACTAGAGGTGCAATTGAATGTTGTTTGGATGAATTGAAGCTTTTGGCAGAAAGGCTAATTTTCCCAGAAACTGTAGTGGTCAGATTATTTTCCAGTTGAATCACTACTTTGGCAAGCTTTTCTTTTACATTCGGATATACCTGTACATCCGAAAACCAAACTTGTCCCTCGGTAGACAACTCCATTTTTCCAACAATACCATTCCAGTTTCCTTGAGTATGATCCGTAATACTGTGAGAATCTTTCCCCACATTGATTGCTTTGGTCTTATTATCAACTCGCACTGTTAGCGTATGTTTTCCTGTGCTGAGTTTTCCCGTCAAATCATAAACATGGGCTACACAAAGAGAATTTTGTAACCCAATTTCCAGATTATCAATCCATACGCGTGTTTCGTAATGTGGACGTTCAAGATTTAGCCAAATACGTTGATTTTTCCAGTCAGCAGGAACGACAATATCACGTTGATACCATGCGCCACCTACGTAATGCTTTTTAGGAGTAAGCCAAAAGGGGAATTTTGGGCGAGGATCTTGGCGGTATTTTGCCATGCGAGGATTAAAATACCAAGAACTATCATAGATACTACCCGTCCATTGAGTCTGAAGTGTTACTGCATTTCCTTTGCCATTTTCAAGCATCGAGCCTGGTAACTTTACCTTGTCTTTTAGTTTTTGAGAAAACCATTTTTCTTGTATTCCGTTATCTAAGGAATCTATGGCAAATCGCCATGTTCCTTGTAAATTAAGTTTTTTTGATTGTCCTATCGAAGCGAAACTTATCAGGACAAATGATGCTATGAATAGATTTTGGAGGTTTTTTTTCACGGTTAAAATGGTAAGTTATACAATTAAGAATAGCTTAGTAGTATAAAAAATCCTAATAAGCCTAAACTATCAAATATAGCCTCCAAATGTCTTCACTCCATCATGTATCATCCTGATGCTTGTCTATTTCCAAGTTCGAGACTTTGTCTCGGACTCACTCTTGCCACAGTTTTAAAACTGTTCAAAAAAATAGGTCCAAGACTAAGTCTTGAACCAGTTGCTCTCTTCTATATTACTCAATACTTTTTCATTAAAAATGATTGCATATCAAACTTTTTTTAAACGAGGCTTGATATATTGGTGATAAAATTCTGGGTAGAATCTAAAAGCGTAAACAAATGGATGAAGCACATTTACTTTTAGTTCTTTATACAAAATTACTTGTCCGATGATAAAACCAATAAAACTGGACACTAAAGTTGCCCGAGCCGCCCCCATTACTCCTTGCGAACTAATCAAAAAGTAGTTCATCGCAATGTTTAAACAAGCCGAAAAAACTACTACAGAGAAGGTCAATTTGGTTTTGCCAATAGAATCGATAACGATACCAAATTGACGACCAAAAGGTACAAAAATGCAATACAACAAAGTAATCTTCAATAAAGGAATCGAGTCATCGTATTTTCCACCTGCAATAATATTGACGATTAAATCAGAAAATAGATAAAGAAATATAATCGCGGGAATCACCAAAGCCAAGATTGTTCCCACAGATTTTTCATACAAATATCGCACTCCATCTAAGCCTTCTTGTGCACGCTTGGCACTTTGTGGAAATACAATCGTAGCAATAGAATTGGTTGGTATCTCGATAAGATTTGTGATTCGTACCGCCACATTAAATGCCCCCGAAGCCACAGGAGAAAGCATAGCTCCAAGCATCATTTGGTCGATAGTCCCCGACAGAATAGAGCTTACCGATGTACCAAAGGTATATTTTCCAAAATGAAACAATTTACTAATCCACTCTTTGTGCAACTGTCTATCGAGTGTCAAGTGTTTTCTGGCGTAGCTGTATCCAATCAAAGTTGCTATCACAACTGCCACAATCTGAATATACACCAAATACGCTAAAGGAATCGTGAACTTTGTAATAAAACAAACCAGAATAAATAGAAACAAGACTGCTTGACGAATAAAGGTCGTAATAAAAACCCCATTAAACGCTAAATGCGCTTGCTCGACACTGTTAAAAATAGCCAATACACCCGAAAGCAAAAAGGTAATATTGTGCACATAAAACATTGGTTCCAGCTCAGGCGTATGCCACATTACACTGAGAAAATGTGAAAAAATCAAATTTAGCAATACACAAAAAACCGAAAGCGATGCGCTAATTGTTACCGAAGCCGTAATAATTGGGGTTTTCTCTTCAGGCTTTGCGCCTGACAAAAACTTCACCAAGGCATTTCCAATCAACCCATTTCGGATTACCTCCAAAATAGAGGTAGTCGTCATAAAGAGTGTCCAAGCGCCAAACTGGTTTTTATCCAAAACACGTACCAACATATAAAAGCCTCCAAAGCCAAAAAGTACATTAGTCAAACTTTGGAGAATATTCAAAAAGCCAGATTTTAGCCAATAGTTGTTTGCCATACGATTATGATTTTACGTAATGTTTTAGCACAAAGTCTCTCGCCTCTTCATTGGTTTTGGCATGATAAATCGTAGCTCCTGAAAGTTTAGGAAAAAGTGTTTTGAAACAACCAAAATGATGTTCTGGTCCTTTTTTTGACAAAATAATATTGGCTCCTTTAAAACAACTCGCCAAAGCGGCAGTACCTCCATGTATCGAGATAAACTTCTCACAATTGGCATATACAGATAGTTGGAAATGGTTGTAATTTCTGGCTTTAATTTTATTCTCTTTATACAAATCTTCCATCAAAACTACCTCAGGATGTGTTTCGGCTAGCCATTCGTAGTCATTGAGTTCGTAAATATCGCTGGTATCATTAGTGATATTCTGAGGGCGTGGGCGGTTATAAAGAATGGTATAGTCTTTTTTCAAATGACTAATCATAAAGTCCAAATCTTCGATACTATAAAAACTAATGGGTGCTCCTCCCCATTCCATATTATATCGATTTGCAATCATCAGCATCGGTTTGTCATAGACATAAACATCGTTCTTAAAATGCTCTTTATAAGGCACTTCAAGCCATTTGGTCATATCATAATCTTGACTGTACAATACTCTCGGTAACTCAAAGTTATAATTTCCTTCGTTGGTTCTTACATCAAAGACTTCTTCATGATGAGGCGAAAAGAAATACATTTCCTTGGTAAAAAGCGCTGCCTTGGTACTTTTCAAGGTACCATTTTTAAAATGCCAGTAGGCAAACGGAATCGTAAATTCTAGTTCAGGAGCAAACTCCCCCTGAAACTCAATTTCTTTGTAAGGTTTCTTGATTACATAGTCCCGAAAAATATACTTAAGTTGTGTTAGCTGACACCGATAAGTATGGCGGTAATAATAACGTACATCTGGTGTCATTCGTCCATGGCGGAGTAAGACAATCAGGCTCAGAAATTTGTTAAGGATTTTTTCAAACATAAGTACACGGGTTGAATCTATATACAAGAATAGTTAGGCTATGGCTTTTACCAGATAAACAGGTATATTCAAATAACCTCACCTATCAAGTATTATGCCGAAAGAGTAATTCCTTTTTTAAATATAGAAATTTAATGATAAAACAAAAGCAATATTTCTCATTTTTTATTCTTTACGCTTCAAATAGATACTTTCTTTGAAGGAATTTCTGCAAAAAGTATTCCAACATTAGTCGTCTCTGAGACAAACGCTTTTAAATCTCAACTTCAACCATAATTTAATTTCGAATCTACTAACTTTACGGTTTCTAGTGACAATCATCATCTCATTAGACCAACAATTAGCATTTAATATTCTTCATTTATGATACGATTCAACAAGCAAAAAATCTTTACACTAGCAACCTTATCCCTTTTAAGTCTCGCTACATTAGGGCAAAAAGCACAATTTGATTTAATTCCTTTGGGCGTAAAAGGTGGCACCGACGAAAGTAATATGTCATGCTATATGCTTGGTGCGAGTGGTTCTGAGCAATTTGTGGCATTAGACGCAGGAACGGTTTATGCAGGTTTGCAAAAAGCTGTGGAGAAAAAAACGTTTACTTTATCTGCTTCGCAGGTGATGCGAAAATACATCAAAGGTTATTTCATTTCTCACCCACACCTCGACCATGCTTCTGGACTCATTATCAACTCCCCTGGCGATACCGCAAAAAGTATTTATGCTACACAAAAGTGCATGACTATTATGCAAGAAAACTATTTCAATGATAAAACTTGGGTAAATTTTGGCGATGCGGGCGTTGGAGTGCTCTTGAAAAAATACCATTATGCAACTTTACCACTCGAAACAGAGGAAAAAATTGCAGGAACAGACATGACGGTAAAAGCTTTTTCATTAAGTCATATTGAGCCTTTTGAAAGTACAGCCTTTTTGATTAAACATCAAGATTCGTACGTATTGTATTTGGGAGACACAGGACCTGATGAATTAGAAAAAGCAGGAAAGTTGAAAAACCTTTGGAAAAACATAGCACCATTGATTAAAAACAAGCAATTGAAGGGCATTCTTATCGAGGTTTCTTTTCCCAACGAACAACCCAATCATTTGTTATTTGGTCACCTAACACCACAATGGTTGATGAAAGAAATGAGTGTTTTGGCAGACCTTGCTGGAAAAGAAAATATGAAAGGCTTAAATGTTGTTATCACGCATTTGAAACCCCCAGCTATAAACGAGCAAAAAATCATTGAACAGGTGAAAGCTCAAAATATATTAGGATTAAACATCATTTTTCCACAACAAGGAGAAAAAATTAAACTCTAAATCAAGATTTCAAATTGCATGAGATTAGTAGTGAACGAAGGATTATAAAACTATCTATTTCAGATATCAGATGTTGGATTTCGGAAGTGTAATCTTTTGTATTTCTTGAAATAAAGGTATTTTACTTTATTTCCGAAATCAGAAATCCTAAATCTGCAATACCTGGGAATACTTCGTCCTGTCCTAACTCTTGAATGGCTCCACAATCTGGTACCAAAAGCCCTACAGCCCCGACAGAGAAAAGCTTGATTATGATACTTTTGTAAGAAAATTAAAACCAACTATTCAATTATTATGAAAAATGTACTTTTAGGGTGTGCTTGTTTATCAATCATGTCTCTTTCTTCTGGATTCTCTTGCAAAACTAATGGAGGATTGGAACCTACTACAGAAAACGCTACCGCAGATACTCAACCAAAACTCAAATCTAATATCATTGTCAATGACAAGGATGTTATCTGGGGAATGGACTTTCTTCCTAATGGAGACTTACTTTTTACAGAGAAACAAGGTAAATTTTACCGCTATTCAGGTGGAAAAACTACTGAACTTTCAGGAGCTCCAACGGATGTATTTGTAAAAGGACAGGGTGGTTTATTGGACTTAAGAGTTCATCCAAAATATGCTCAAAATGGTTGGATTTATGCGACTTATGTAAGTAAAGGCACTGGTGATGGATCACAATTAAATTTGATTCGCTTCAAACTTAACGGTGATGCTATTACGGGTACTGAAAAGATTTTTACAACTCCTGCTACCAACACCATGTACAATCACTACGGTAGTCGCATTGAGTTTGACAATAAAGGATTTTTGTTTTTATCAATCGGAGAAGGTGGTGCAACTAGCTACGGTGGTGCCGAATCACCGAACATGAATGCGCAGAATGTGACGATTCCTTGGGGAAAAGTACACCGTATGACCGACGATGGTAAAGTGCCTAGCGACAACCCTATTTTAGAAGGAAACTCTGCTCCTTCTACGGTTTATTCGTATGGTCACCGCAACCCACAAGGTTTGGCTTTTAATCCAACTACACAAGAAATTTGGGAATCAGAACACGGTCCTCGTGGCGGTGATGAAGTAAACGTTATCCAAAAAGGTAAAAACTACGGTTGGCCTGTGGTTTCTTATGGTATCAACTACGACGGAAAAACGATTTCTAAAGCTCCTGCAAAAGAGGGTGTTACGCTTCCACAACATCAATACACTCCATCTATCGGAACTTGTGGTATCTCTTTTATTACAAGTGATAAATACAAAGGTTGGAAAGGAAGTTTGTTAGTTGGAGGTTTAGCATATCAATATTTGAGCCGTCTCGAAATTAAAGATGGCAAGGTGGTAAAAGAACAAAAACTATTGGAAAGCATCGGACGTGTACGTAACGTAAAACAAGGTCCAGATGGCTTGATTTATATTTCGGTAGAAGGTCCAGGAAGAATTATCCAGTTACTTCCAGAATAATTTCGTCACTAATTTAGTGAGTTGATATTGAGTAAATTAGTGATTATTCCCCTGAGATATAGTATAAAAAAATGCGTTCGAAAAGCTCTTTTCGAACGCATTTTTTTATATTATATGCTATGTCCGGCTCGGCTTAAGACACAAAGCATTGTGTCTCTACTCGTAAAATTCATTAAATTAAGCGTGACCCTCGGGTATTTAGCTACGCAAAATCACAATCCATTTTCAAATCAACACATCTTCAAATTTTCAAATTACTTCGGTGCAACTTCGCCCAAATAAAAACTTGGATGTGGAGGTTGATTATAACCAGAGTTTTGCCACGCAATTGCCACACGGTATTGGGCATCGTGCATCAAAGTAGGCATTTTGTAGGTCGTTGGAATGGTAGTAGTAAAAATTCGTAATGCCGAGCTATCATTTTTTTTCAACACAACTTCCTCACGCCAATCTCCAAACAAATCTCCTGAAACCGCTGGCGTAGCCTTTGTTCCATTGTTTGACGAACAACCCTCAGCAGTAAACAAGCGAACTAATTGTCCATTCTGGTAATCCCATTTATCTACATGATTACCGTCCAATAACTCACGAGTTAAGTCACCATCCCACCAAACAGCGAAGTTCATCGAACGAGGTCTGGTAGCACTAATTTGATTGCCTTTACAGTCATAAAGTCCTCCTACTGAGCCCCAAACTTCATATCCATAATGCGTTGGATCAATATCCGAAGCCATACAGCGTCCAACATCCTTTCCTTCTCCAGATACACCCCAAATAGGTTTTCCTGTCAATAGATCTCTAAACTCCATGCCATATTCTCCATACTTAGCGGGTTCTTCATGGCATTGCCAAAGCTCTAAGCCTTTTATGGTTGGATCCATATCCGAAACATGCAGCGCATCGCCATGACCCAAGCCATTAGCATAAAAACTTTTACCATTTGAGGCAATAACAGATGACCCACTAATCACCTCTTGCTTTCCATCTCCATCCAAATCGGCAATACTCATCTGATGATTTCCCATACTTCTGTGAGCTTCGTTTCCAGCATCGTTGGAGTCAAAATTCCAACGCATTTTGATTTTTCCTTTTTCAAAATCCCAAGCAGTTCTAACCAAACGAGTATAATAGCCCCGTCCTGTAATCAGGCTTGGATGTTTACCGTCCAAATATGCCACAGCAGAAATAAATCTATCCACTCGGTTGCCATACTTATCGCCCCAAGCTCCTACCTCTCCACGCTCAGGCGTGAATGGCACAGAATCAAGAATTTTTCCAGAAACTCCTTCAAAAACCGTCAAAAACTCAGGACCATCCAATACATATCCTGTTTCATTACGATAATCAGCCTTTGCATCTCCAATCACTTTTCCTATTGCATCTGTGGTTCCATCGGCAGTTTTACACGCAATTTCTGCCTTGCCATCACCATCAAAATCAAAAACCATAAACTGAGTATAATGGGCACCAGCTCTGATATTTTTACCTAAATCAACACGCCACAATTGCTTCCCGTCCATACGATATGCATCCAAATAGACATTGCCTGTATAGCCTTTTTGAGAATTATCCTTCGAGTTAGTTGGATCCCATTTCAGTACGATTTCATATTGCCCATCACCATCTAAATCTCCAACCGAACAATCCGATGCTGAATAGGTATAGGGTTTTCCGTCTGGAGTTGTACCTCCAGTAGGGATATTCAGTGGGATTTCAATAAAGTTTTGTGCTAATACTTTGGTAGAATAGGCTTTTTGTTCTTTGCCATTTAATACGGCTCTAACGCTGTATTCTTCAGATTCAACTCCGCTACTATCCACCCAGTTAGATATAGTTGAAATTGGGTTGGCATTCAGTTTTGTTTTGCCGCGATAAAGATTAAATGCAAGATTTTTGGCGTCAGTACCAAGGATTCTCCAACTCAAAAAAACAGATTTGGGATTAGTACGCACTGCGACCAACCCTCTGTCTAAATTTTCAAGTTGATATTGAGCCGTAATACCATGCGACATCAGTAACCCCATGGCAAAGGGTAATACTTTACTTACGATTTTTTTCATGAAATAAATCAGGTTTATTGGTAAAGAAATTAGTGAATATTAGTAGTAAAATTTTAGCTCAAACGGAAAATAAAACAACTAGACGTAGCATATTTCCCGCCTTGCATGGCAGTAAATAGATGGGTTGGCTTACCGTTTTGCATGAGTAATTGCGGGCGTTCAAATCTACCATATCGCTTAAGGTGCGAAGGTGCTGGTGGTTCGGTAATGTAGGCTTCAGCAGGGAGAAACGATACCGTAGGTTCGCTCCACTTTTTCCCATTTTTAGACTCCATAAATAAACCTACCTCATGGTTGTAATACCCCATATCACGGGTAAGCATTTTGAATTTCCCCTTTTCTAAATAAGTAAAAGCATCCTCAACTTGAGCATTATTACCTTTTCTCGAAAAATCCACAATAGGGTTTCCTTTATACTTTTGATAAGGACCCATAAGGTTTTTGGCTATCGCTAAACCGTACTTTCGATTTCCTCGAATAGCACCTTGGGCTTCTTGGTATTCTTTCGTATTCCAAGATTTGTAATACAACCAATATTCCCCATTGGGATGTTTGATAAAAGAGGGATTCGTAGTGCAATGGTCATCCCAAGCACCTTCAGCACCCGCTTCTAACAGCGGTTTGTCATAGCGAGTCCAAGGCCCGTCGAGACTTGGCGCTGTGGCAATACCAATACGCTTAGTGTCTGTTTTACCATTGGAATTACCCATGTAAAACAAACAATATTGATTATCAACAAATTGAATATGAGGATTATGACAAGTAGTAGCGTCCCAATATCCTTCGCCTCTTGGGGCAAGGATAGTACCTATCACTTGAAAAGGAGCAGTCGGTGAATCAGCAACAGCATGAGCGATTTCGGATTTGTGAATCCATCCACCCATTTTGTATTTTTCTGGCCATCTCGAAAAGAAAACATGTACTTTACCATCTGGAGCTATTATCGGCGAAGCACACCAAACGTAATATCCTTCTATTTCCAATCGACGACCAATTGGTTCAAGATGCTTAACAAAATCGGATAAAGGCAAAACCTTCGTTTTGGGTTTTCCAAAGCTAAATGTAGTCAATGGCAAGACTCCCAAAGAAGCCAAAAAGGTTCTTCTAGAAAGCATACTGTTTAGAGATAATATCAATTTTTAGATCAGGAAATGATTAGTGCTGAATTGAGAATTATGTCTTTGAGGTAAAATTGATATAGTGGCAACTCTTACAGTTGCGGCATTCAAAATGGCAATTACCTAATTCATGACTCATAATTCTGCACTAACTTACATTAACGTTATTCGGTAGAAATATCACTGTGTTTACAAGATTTCTTAGATCTCTAAACCAAATAAAACTAACGAATAACGCTATATAACCTAAAAGATTCAATTGGTATATTTCTACTAAGTAACGTCTTAATTAGAAGATTTTTTCAGAAAGTAAATATCATTTACTATTCCTTAGTCATGCTTCTGTGAACTTAATTTATCGACAGGATAGCCTTTTGCTTTACATCTGGCGATAATATCATCCAACTGTTTTTGTGGCATAGTCTTTTGACGACTCATGATAAACAAAAATTTGTACTCTGGATGTCCCACTACCACATAAGAATAATCTTCGGGGAGTTCGATAATCCAATAATCCACTCGATATGGCCATAAAAATTGTGCTTCGAGCTTAGCGTTATTGGTATTCGCAACAGGAAAAACTTTAGATTTTACTGAGTGGACTTCCTCATCATTCCCTTTTTTATAAGTGGTTACTACATCGAAATACCCTTTCGTATTGAGGGAATAATATCCAGTGGTTTCACGGGTATTGCGGTCAAACATGGTGGGTAAAGAGTAAAGTGAATACCAGACACCACAATAGCGTCTTAAATCAACTTTCTCGACCGTGGCATTCGGTACAAAATTGGTTTTCATCAAAAACAAAGTAAAGGCAAGTATGTATTTCATAAGTTTCTCGTTTGGGAAAAATACGAAAAACTTAGCCTTTTAGATTTTGAATTGCTTCAAACCTCTTATCATTTATCAATTTTTTAGAATATTTTTTACAGTACTAATCAAAAAACTCATTATGAAAATTAACTAAAAATACCTCATGTGTAGCACGTGTAATGCCCGTATACAACCATCGTACAAAATCCTCATTGATTTGTTCGTCAGTCAAATAGCCTTGTTCTACAAACACAGCATTCCACTGACCACCTTGCGATTTATGGCAAGTGAGTGCATAGGCAAACTTTACTTGTAGTGCATTGAGATAGGGGTCTTTACGAATTTCGGCAATACGGTCTTTTTTGTTGGTAATATGCTCATAATCCAAGGCTACAGAGTCGTAAAGCGCTTTACTTTCATCTTTGTTCAAAGAAGGATTATTGGAATACAAGGTACTTAACAATACTTTCGCTTCAATTTCGGGATGGTCTTCATAATCGAGCAAACGCAAGTAAAGCGTTGCAAAGCGAAAACCGTGCATTTCTTCTACGCCTCGGATTTTCATAACCTCTACAAAATCGCCATTGGCCAAAAATCCCGCTGGGGAGTCATCTCCCAACCAGTGATAATTATTTCTTACAATCATCAACAAGTCTCCTACTGAAAGCTCATCATCCAAGGCAAAAATTTGTTGGCGAATATAGCGGTTGTAGAGAACAGCAGTTTTATTGGAACGAGTCAGAATAATCGTGTTTTCACGACCAAATTTACGATAGGCATAGTTCAGTCCGTCTTCCAGCTTTTCACCAGTCATTTTATAAAAATCTCTAAATCCTTTAGTTACAAAAGAGATTTTTGGTTTGTTGGTACTAAGCGTACTACGCAATTGGGTAGCATTATACAAAATTCCTGATTCAGCATCCTGACGCATTACCTCGGTAAGTTCTTGCTCCAAAACACCCAAGTGAAACTGTCCTTCCATATAAACTTTTTCCAGCGCAGGCGACATAAACTTTCCTACGGGCGGTAACTGTGCGGTATCCCCAACAAAAATAATTTTGTTCCCATTATAATCTAACTCTGGGTGCGTAAACACATATTCCATTAAATCGGTGAGCAAACCCGCAGTGCCAAACTCGGCATCATCCGAAATCATTGAGGATTCATCGATGATAAAAATGGTATTGGTGGCGTAATTATTTTGACGCTGAAACTCTAAGCTACCTGTATATTGGTTGGCAACTTGGCGATAAATCTTCTTGTGAATCGTTAAGGCAGTCTTTTTCGAATAATTGGACATTACCTTTGCGGCACGACCTGTTGGTGCCAACAAAACAGATTTATAACCAAATTTGGGCAATACCTTAATTATTGTCGAAATCACCGTGGTTTTCCCTGTACCTGCATATCCTTTTAGCAAAAAACATAAAGGACCAAAATCATCAGTATTGAGGATAAACTTTTCCATTTTCTGAAAAAGCTCAACCTGCCCTACCGTTGGTTCAAAGGGGAATTTTTGTCTTAATAAAAACGAAGGTGTTTTTTGTTCTTCTGCCACGGCAATTATTGAATGAGTTGTGAGGGAGTAATTGAGTAAATTGTGATGTTAAAGCGCTAAAGAATGATTGCATCTTGATATGATAAATCTCTGAAAGTATTGATTAAACAGACTTTCTCAAAATGTTTCAGGTCTTCAATCTTTATCGCTTTTTCTTTTATTTGATGCGTATCCAACAAATATTGTCGTTTTGTTCCTTTTAATAATGGAGTATTAGGCGTAAACCACTGTTTTCCATCCCAGAATGCCAAGTTCGCGATAGTAGCATCTGAAATCCATCCATTCTGAGTAATGATCAACTCATCCGCTTCAGAGTTGTCTTGTAGTAGTTGTGTAAAAACACTTCTTTCAAGCCATTTGATAGCATAATCGATAGGAGGCGCTTCTACTACTTTTATTTTCTGAATATTTTTCCACTGGTATGGAATAAACTGTATCTCCTCTATTTCTTGTTGATACACTACTCTACAACGTACAATACCGCTCTGATGTTCTGATGGGATCATCAGCATTGACGCTAAATCTATGACGTTTTTGCACTGCCAAAGTTGCTTTCGGGCGGCGTTCATGCGTGCTTGATGGTAAGATAATTGTAAAATCTTTCCATCTTGTATCTGTATGGTTTCTAAAATTCTCATATTCTTCTGTAAATTTAAACTACTTTTTTTAAATAGATATTCCAGATTTTGCATAAATAATTGATTCAAAAATGAAAACCTTAGATGATTTGCTAGTCTTGGGCGACCCTCGACTTTATGAGATATGTCAAGAAGTGACAAAAGAAGAATTACCCTTCGTAAAAGAATGGGTTGAAGACCTACATAATGTCATGAAGGAAATCCGAGAAAAGTACAATTTTGGTAGAGCTATTGCGGCGCCACAATTAGGCATTATGAAAAGGGTAATTTATATGAATATTGACAAACCCGTAGTTTTTATCAACCCTGTGTTAGAAAATCTCAGTGAAGAACAATTTGAACTCTGGGATGACTGCATGAGTTTCCCTCGTTTGTTAGTAAAAGTAATGCGACATAAAAGTCTCACGATTCGTTATTTAGACGAAAATTGGCAGGAGCAAATTTGGGATATGCAAGGTGATTTATCAGAACTGCTCCAGCATGAATATGATCATTTAGATGGTATTTTATGTACGATGAGGGCTATCGATAACAAGTCTTTTAAATGGAGATAAATATGAGTGCTGAATTGTGAGTTTTGAGTGTATTTTTTTGATTACTAATGTTTTATCTCATAATTTATCCAACTTAATTCTGCAAGATTATTTGAGTATTAATGCAAAATAAAATTGCATTAATATGCTGTAAGCTATAAGCCGTAGGCATTAGGTAAAAATTGTATTCATGATTTTGTTAGAAATACTTTTTGCCTATGGCATATAGCTTAATGCCTATTGCGGGTAAAATTATTTTAATTTTGCCCACTAACTTAAGTAATCGTGGTAAATTGTGAGTTGGCCTTGCCCAAAATGTTAAATTCACATTCAGATAACTTTTGACATGACTTTCGATGAAATATATTCTTTCCTTTCCCATTTTTAATCAAAACACTCAAAACTTCAAGGCACTGTTGGCACTGGCTTGGGGCTTTTTCCCTTTTATTACAGCCTTACTTTTTGTCGATTCTCCTTGGTTTGCCCAAAATATATTTGACGGCAGATATCTAGCTGATATACTGACACTTGGTTATTTTGGATTACTTTTCAAACACAGCGATGCTCATTTGCGAAAGTTACTTTTCGTTATGATTTTTTTGTCCTATTTAGGGGAATTAATTTTCTGCAATGGCGCAGGAATGTATGATTATCGTACGCCTTATGTACCTTTTTATGTGCCATTTGGTCATAGCATCGTATATGCCACAGGTTATATCTTCGCACACACATCATGGGCTGCTCGTTATGACAAGGTATTAAGACCTATTTTCATTGTATTTTATGCACTAGTATTTGTAGCGGTTGGTTATGGTTGGAACGACCATTTTTCATTGCTATTTGGTCTGTTATTTTTTGTATTGGTCAGACGAAAAAGATGGCAGAATGTGTATTTTTTCATTGGAATAGCGGTTTTTACGACTGAACTCATTGGTACATATTACAACTGTTGGATTTGGCGTCCCTACACTTATGGAGGATTAGCTACAGCCAACCCTCCTTTGGGAGCAGTATTTTTTTATGGTGGCGGAGATGTACTTTTGGATAAAATTGTTTGGTATTATGAACGAAGAATACAGCCTGTATTAACCTAAAATCGCTGATTTTCGATAGTTCTGAAAGTCAGATTGATTCTTGGTTTTTTGACTTTTTTAGAAGGCGGTAATCGGTGTAACCAAAATGTTTGAGTGGTATCTTTCATCACCAACAAGCTTCCATGTTCTAATAGCATTTCCACTTTCTGGGCTGTATGTTTATGTTTGAAAGCAAATTTTCGTTCAGCCCCAAAGGTGATTGAACCAATAGCACCATTTTTTTTCAAATCAATTTCATCGTCGCTATGCCAAGCCATGCCTTCATCACCAGTATGATAGAGGTTGAGTAAACATGAATTAAAAGTTTCGCCAGTGGCCGTTTCAATTCTATTCTTTAGCATCAATAATCCTGGTGTCCAAGGCAACGCTTCCTTGGTAACTTTAGAATACGTATAGCGAAAAGGACTATCGCCATACCAAGCGACTTTACGTTTGGTAATGATTTTTTTGCCAAACATCATCGCCTCATCATTTCTCCAATCAATAGTAGTCCAAAGCTCTTCGAAGAATCGATTGGCTTCTTCTTCTGAAAAAAGTTTACCATAGTAGTTGACAACACCATCTTGTGGAAGCCAATTGACCTGAGAATCAAACTCATCATATAAAAAAAGACTCATATATTTTGTTAGTTTTATAAAGCAAATTTTATGAATTATCTCTATCCATCCTACCCAAATATTGCTGAATATACTTCTACAAATACCTAATTGTAAGTATTTAAAGAAAATACATAATTTCTTGACTAAGTAGTGAAAAAAATTTGCATCTAATTATCTTTAAGCCTAAATTTATATCCAATAAGATATTGCTTTCAGGCATCAGTTTGACGAGATTTGTAAAGAATTCAAAAGATAACTGAGGAATTTTCGCCATAAAATTTAAAACCTGTAACATTTCATTATTTTTCAACAGCTACATCATTTGAATTCCACTCAATTTTTTCTTGCCAAAATTTTAATTAGCTACTTTTCTTCTTCTTGCAAATTAATAGGATAAAATCTTTTAGAGGTATCGCCATTATCTTCTAATCGAGTTTATGTATTGAAAAGAAAACCATAACATCATTTTATCACTGTACTTCTCGCCTAGGTACTTCTTAAATTGTCCGTTTTTAGAATATTTTAAAACCTTGTTTTTGACATTATTAAACATTCACCTTAGGCAATTAAAATGAAAAGCATTGTTTCGAGCTTCTATTTTCAAATTAGTTGCTTTCAAACACTTATGTATTAAATGGTTTATCTAAAAAAAAGTGATAGTTTTTCGATCTCGCCAACACTCGAACCTAAAGAAAACAATGGACGCGAGTACGTCTTTGTAAAACAAAATAACTTATATGTTAAGATGCCATATAAGAATTTAGTTTTTGCAAAAAGCTCAGGCAACTACGTAGAATTAATGACCAGTGGTCAGAAAAGGTACATTCTAAAAACAAGTATTCAACACATAGAAAACTCCTTAAATTATGACAGGATTATACGCATTCATCGCTCTTATTTAATCAACATCGACCATCTGATAGAGTTTAGTACTCAGGAAGTTACACTGAGTAATGGGTGTATTTTGCCCATAGGAAAACACTATCAAGATAACTTTATTAGCCTTGTACTAAACTGTACAGTACTAATGTAAACCTTATTTTAAACTATTTTGATTTGATACTTTTCCTATTTAAACACACGATATATACTTGACAAGTTAGAACTCATGAAAGCCGAACTATTAAACCTAGCTTTTCTCACAGCGATTGTTTTCGTTGTGAGTGTAATTATTGGTATGCTCTACTACTTTAAGATGAAAAGTAGAACCACTGTCAAAAATCAATGCCCCTGTTGTCATCAAAATTATGGACAGCGGATTCAAACCCCTTTTGTTTATGATGCCTTTCGTACAATATTAAGCATCCCTGTAAAAACCTATAAGTGTTTATCTTGTGACTCCATTTTTTTTGTAAAGTAAATATTAACGTATTGTCAACAGGGTTAGAGATTGGGCTACAGGGTTATGCCCTGCTATAGGATGTTAGCGCTTTGGATTCGATTTTTATTGGTCATAACTTGGGGTAATAATCAAACCCAAATTTTATGAAATCAATATCTCAATTTTCTATTTACTGTTTTTTAACATTTATCATCTCTCTTTCAAATGTGTTAGCTCAGGCTCCTAAAAAAACCTCAGGCAATCCCATTTTTGAAGGCTGGTATGCCGACCCCGAAGCGGTCATTTTGAATAAAGAATATTGGATTTTTCCAACATTTTCGGCTAAATACAAAGACCAAATATTCTTTGATGCCTTTTCGTCCAAAGATTTAGTCAATTGGAAAAAACATTCTCGAATCTTGGACACTACTGCCATAAAATGGGCCAAAATGGCAATGTGGGCACCATCAATTGTACAAAAAGGCAAGCAGTATTTCTTATTTTTTTCAGCAAATGATATTCAAAGCTCCGAACGTAAGGGCTTTGGCGCAAACAATCCAGACAAAGATGATAAGGTGGGAGGAATAGGTATTGCCATAGCCTCTAAACCCGAAGGTCCTTATAAAGACTATCTTGGGAAACCTCTTATCAATCAATTTTACAATAAAGCACAACCTATTGACCAAGCAGTTTTTCAGGATAAAGACGGACAATATTATATTATTTATGGAGGTTGGGGACACTGTAATATTGCCAAACTCAAACCTGATTTTACGGGTTTAATGCCTTTAGAAAACGGGGAAATGGTCAAAGAAATCACACCAAAAGGCTACGTGGAAGGACCAATTATGTTTATCCGTAAGGGCAAATATTATTTGATGTGGTCGGAAGGTGGTTGGACTAATGGTACTTACAAAGTAGCCTATGGGGTGGCAGATTCAGTTTGGGGACCATTTGAAAAGAAATCCACTATTTTAGTGGCAGACGAAAAGGTTGCAACAGGCGCAGGACATCATTCCGTAATTAATTCTCCTAAATCTGATGATTGGTACATTGTTTATCACCGTCGCCCTATTCCTAATCTCGACCGTGACCATCGTGTAGTATGTGTCGATCATCTGTATTTTAAAGAAGACGGTACCATTAAAGATGTTAAGATGACTTTCGAAGGTGTTGAACCCAATAAGTTGAAATAGGGAATTATTTGACGATTTGGAAATAAAATAGCATTACTCCAAATAATTAGGAGTAATGCTATGAATTATGTCCTATTAAATAAGATGTCATTTCACACAAATTAGATACCCTTTGCCTAATGCCTGATCCCTATTGCCTAAAGTTCTGCAACCTATCTCGCACCTCCATAAGTGCGTAACCCAATAGATTTTCGCCTTCCCACTCCATCGGATTTTCTACGTCTGGGTGGTCAGAAGCCATGCCTATTCCCCAAATAGAATCTACAGGACTTGCTTCTACAATAACCCTATTTTGGGTGGTTAATAAAAACTCCTTTAAAGCTATATCTTGAGAAAATTTATGAAAATTACCTTCAACAACAATATTAAATTTGTGAGTATCCCAAATCCTTGAATCAAAGTTTTTTACCGAGCGTCCAAGTTTTTTGGCTTCTGCTGGACTCCTCACTTTTAGGATTTTTTCAGCTGTAAATTCATCCTGAAAAAGTCTGGCTTTATGTACCATCATCCAATGCTCGGCTGTTACAAAAACTTCTCTGTCGACTTCAAATGGTGATTGCCACCACTGACTAAAACAGGACTTAGAAAGGCTACCATCTTTTGTAGACTGATGCCCCCAGAAAAATAGATATTTAATTGGCTCTCCGTAATTGTACTTTTCACAGAGCCATTGTTGATTGTATTTCATAGATATTATTTTGGTTAGAAAATCAAAAATAGTAAAATTTCAGGAAAAGAATAAACAAAAAAGAGGATAGACTATCTCTCGAATCTATCCTCTTGCTAAAATATTTGATGTTGTAATGAGTTTTTTCCAAACATATTTGAAAAAGGTCTCTCTAAATTCAACGTTTATATTACTGCATTACCGCAGCATATATACCAGAAGTGGCATCTTGTTTAAACGATTTTGTAATCCAGCCTCCGCCAACAACATCTTCTCCTTCATAGAACACCGCCGCTTGACCAGGCGCAATACCTGATACAGGCTGATGGAAATCTACTCTAATTTTTTCTCCTTCTTGAATAATTTTAGCTGGTGTTCCTTGATCTTTATAACGAACTTTCGTGATAGTTTCTAACGTATCAGGGATAGAGGCATACTTCGACAAGTTCAATTGTCCAACCCACATACCATCACGCTCCAAATCTTTATCACGTCCCAATACCACCTCATTAGTTTCTTTACGAATCTCCGTTACAAAAGCTGGATAGCCTAGGGCAATACCCAAACCTTTGCGTTGACCGATGGTATAAAATGGATAACCTTCGTGTTTTCCTAGAACTTTACCAGTGGTATCTACAAAGTTTCCGCCACGCACTTGATCTTCCAAACCTTCTACTCGGCGTTTCAAGAAGCCACGATAGTCATTGTCTGGCACAAAACAGATTTCATAACTTTCAGATTTGTTGACCAAATCCATAAAGCCACGTTCTTTTGCCATTTCTCTGATGGTATTTTTGGTCAAATGCCCCAAAGGTAACTTAGTGCGAGAAAGACTTTCTTGCGAAACACCCCACAAAACATAACTTTGATCTTTCCAAGTATCAACACCTTTAGAAATCACAAAACGTGAGTTTTCTTCACGAATATTGGCATAATGTCCTGTTGCAATAAACTCGCAATCAAGCTTATCGGCACGGCGCAAAAGCGCATCCCACTTGATGTGCGTATTACACATTACACAAGGGTTTGGCGTACGTCCTTCCAAGTATTCACCTGTAAAGTGGTTGATTACATAATCTCCAAACTCCTCTCTAATATCGAGAATATAATGTGGGAAACCCAACTCTACAGCAATGTTGCGAGCATCGTTGATGGAATCTAACGAGCAACAACCTGTTTCTTTTTTGGTTCCCCCAGACGAGGCATAATCCCATGTTTTCATGGTCATACCAACTACTTCGTAACCTTGCTCGTGAAGCATTACTGCTGCCACCGAACTGTCGATACCGCCACTCATGGCGACTAAAATTCTTCCGTGCTTACTCATGTTTTCGGCGAGGATTCAAAGTCCTCCGTTGTTTTTAAATATGATTTTGAATAATGGACAGAACAACGTTGTAAATCCAATAATGGTACTTATCAAAGATTGACAGCTTTTCTTAACCAAATATTCTTTTGCAAAAATACAATATTTTTCTAACACCACGGCTAGCTTTTTGGTTCTGAGTTGGTCAAATTGTACTTTTGCAAAAATTCTAGGGTAAACGTTTTGCCCTACAAGAAGCAAACAATTATGTTAAAAACTATCGTTAAGGTTTCGGAGGTAAATAATTTATCAGATGCTCGCTACTGTGCAGGAATGGGCGTTGAATATATTGGTTTTTCAATGGACAATGTTCCTTTTGAGAAATACAAAGAAATGAGAGGTTGGCTTGCAGGCGTTCAAATCGTGGGTGAGACTAGCTCGAATAATGCGTTGCATATTCAAGAAATGGTAAGCACTTTTTTACCCGATGCAATCCAGATTTCGGCCAATTCAGGGACTGATTTGCCAGATTTAGATGTTTTAAAAGAGTTGAATTTACCCATTATTCTCAAAACTGATTTTGCTGAAGCTAATCTTCCAGCTTTGTTTCAATCGACAGCGGGATATATTACCTATTTTTTGTTAGAAAATTCGGATGAATTTACTCCAATAGATGATATCACCAATCAAATCGAAACTTGGGCAGCACAATATCCAATTCTCCTAGGTTTTGGTATTACAGAGGACAATGCAAACCAATTATTGGAAGAAGTAGGATTTAAAGGTTTGGCTCTGAAAGGTGGGCAAGAAATTCGTCCAGGTTTTGCCGATATGGACGAATTAATCAATATTTTGGAAGCACTAGATGATGATTTCTAGGCCAAAAATAAAGGTTTTGAAATTTGAAAATACCGTACACATTTTCAAATTTCAAAACCTAACATTTAATAAAATTTAACAAAGCAGGAACACTTATGGGTTAGTAAGTAATATTTTCCGTGCATATATTGCCTTACTACGAATCAAGCATCTAGAAAGTTTTCTTATTTGGAAAACTTCTTTTCTTTGTGAGTGCTACTCACTGAATAGGAAAGGTAAAAACCCATTCCTAATAATACAAGGGCAAAAATAACGACTGACATTTTAGATAGGAGTGAAAAAGAGTGTGAAAAAATCTCTAATTTGATACAATGACAACTTTGAACAGGCTAACCCTAATCGAATTGTAATATTTATACGATTTTTCTATAACAAAGTAACAAAACACTCCTAAAAAAGCCTATATAAATTGTTGAATTTGAGTAAACGGCTCTGCATCTAACCAATTGATAATCAAACCATCTTTCTCCATTTTCCTAAAATAAGTCATTTGTCTTTTAGCAAATTGATGTATCGCTACATTTAATCGATCAAACATTGTCTGGTAGTCTATTGTACCTTGCAAATACTCCGTTATCCATTTGTATTCTAAGCCATAAAATATCAACTTATCTGGGCTGACACCAGTATCAAGTAATGCTTTTACCTCCTCCGCCATTCCTTGTTCAAAACGCAGATGTAAACGTCTAGTGATTTTTTCTCGACGTAATTCTACAGGTGGATTTAGTCCAAAGATGATTGAATTGATTACTTGTTGCTGTGGCAATTCAAACTCAGGATGCGCTTTAAGATACTCTCCTATTTCAATGGCTCTGATGGTGCGTTTGTGGGTAGATGTATCTGCTTTGGGTACAAACGAGGCTACTGTATCAAAACGTTTTAGGAGTTCTTCGTGGCTTAAGGGAAGTAAGGTCGCACGAAACGCCTCATCTATGGGAACAGCCGTATATTGAAAGCCTTTTAAAACTGCCTCCAAATACAATCCGCTACCTCCGCAAAGAATAGCAATTTTGCCACGACTACGAATATCGTTAAATGCTTTTTGGAAGTCTTTTTGAAACTGAAAAATATGATAACTGTCTCCTGCCTCTACAATATCAATCAAGTGATAAGGAATTTTTTTATTTCCTATACAGTATTCTTCTAGGTCTTTGCCCGTTCCCAAGTTCATTCCACGATACACTTGCCTTGAATCTGCACTAATAATTTCGGCATCGAGCTGTGCCGCTAATTGTACTGCCAAATGCGTTTTTCCTGAAGCTGTTGGACCTAATATGGTGATTAATTCATATTGCATAAATAAAACTTTCCTATTCTTTTCTAAGAGTTTTTATGTACTTTAAACTACCCGAATTGCCTATTCTAATCCAACCTTGGGATTTCAATTCCTCTACAGAGTATTGTTGGAGAATACGGTTTTCAGGATAACGCTCGTATGTTTTCGAGTTCACCCAATAATAGGTAATTGTCTCAAAATCTAACACTTGCTCAAATCCTAGCACCTGATAGCTACGCCCATCAGACCAATCTTTATCTGCATAACTCATGATGTCGTCTGGCTGGTTTTCTTGCATAAAAGCCTTCATGAGTTTGTCCATCCCTCCTACCACAACATATCCTTGCAGTGAAGCAAATCGTAGTAATTCATACGAACGAAAATCCTGTCTATCGCCCCATTTCATGGTACGAGCGCCGCTAAAACTTGCTACAGCAATCATTGCATTTTCATCTGTAGGAAAATTTTCGCCTAAGTATTTAGGGATATATTGTTTTTTGAGAAAAAGTCCATATTTCAGTTTGGCTTGCGTACTTCCTTGTAAATGGTGTGTTTGTAGGAAAACATCCATTAGAGGCTTATCAATTCTGGAGACTACACAATGACGTGCATGCAATCTGGTAAAAAAGCCCAATATACTGCTGATTCTTGCCTTTAGGAGTGCCTGCTTGGTGTACCATAAATCTTGCCAAAGACAAATATATTTGATACCTGTAGATTGAGCTAACTGGCTCAATTTAGTGCCATACGCTTCTGAAAGTGGTGTGCTTTCCCAATGATAAATATCAAATAGAAGGAGTTTTATTTTTTTAGTAGGAAAATATAACAAAGGCAAAATCTGTCCTTCCAGTTGCTCTGTGCTTTTTTGAAAAGGAATACCCTGCCATTCGAGCCATTGACAAAGCTCTTCTATCCATTCACTATCTGCCATTCTTATTTTATTTTGTCGCAAAGATAGGCATTCTTATCATCGTAAGTAGGAAGATGTTATGAGTTAATCATATCTCTTCTGTTTGAAGGCGCTTTCAAACAGAAGGATAGTATCCAATTGTAGCATAGATACAGCTGTATGGCTCATCTCTTCTTTCTTGATATTTAAGTATTTTGCCATCGTTGGAGTGATCTCCAACGATGGCTTAAAATTGTAGCTCAAAATAGAAAAGGTTTTTCTAAAAATACATTTTAGAGCAAAAAGATACATAAATGCGAAAATTTCATAATTTTGTTAAAACCACCTATTATTAAGCTTAATGTTTCGATTAATTATCCGCCAGTTATTAATTTATTCATCTTGGTTTACAGAATTATGCGCTTAATTATAACTACGATATTTTTTCTGAGACTTCTTGCGAGTTTTTCGTCCTTTTCACAAAACTGTAATTGTGACATTAAAATTAGCAAAGCCAACTACTTTGACCCTTCCAACTTACCTGTCAAACCTGGACAAACGGTTTGTATTACTGCTGGTGATTATACCGAAATGAGATTTACCAATATCAAAGGTACGGCTTCACAGCCTATCAAAATCATCAACTGCGGTGGTAGAGTCAACATCACAGGTTACAATGTCGGAGTTTTGTTCTCTGATTGTAATTATATTCAATTTTTAGGCTCGGGAGATGCTAGTTTGAAAGAGGGCATTGGTGTAAGTTCAAACGCTAGTGCTTCAATGGGTATCAAAATAGAGGGAACAAGTAGCGATATCGAGGTGGCAAATACTGAGATTTCCCACGTGGGATTTGCAGGAATCATGGTAAAATCTGATCCTTTTTGTGACCAAAGTAACTGGGAAGGCAATTTTGCGATGTTTAATATATTGATACATCACAATTATATTCACGATACAGGAAGCGAAGGGATGTATATAGGAAGTTCGTTTTGGAACGAGGGACAAGAAATCACTTGCGATGGTAGCAAAGTGCTGGCATCCCCTCACCTGATTTATGGATTAGAAATACACCATAATAAAGTCCAAAGAACTGCAGCCGAAGGAATCCAATATGCGTGTGCGCCTGATGCTAAAGTCCATCACAATGAACTCCAACATACGGGGTATAATCCATTTTCGATATATCAGGTAAATGGTATTCAGATTGGCGGAGGTGCTGGTGGCGACTGCTATAATAATATTATCCATGATGTAAACGGAACGGGTATTATAATGATTGGAGGTTTGGGCAATCAGCAAGTATATAACAATCTGATCTATAATGTTGGAGGGAATGGTATTTTCTCAGATACCAGACCTCGTTCTACCGAAAATACCTACGTCAGAATCATGAACAATAGTATCATCAGTACCAAAGGAGAAAGCCTTAAACTTTACAGTAATATCCAACAGTATGAGGTTTATAATAATTTACTGCTCAAAACTCCTACTAACCAATATATCAAAACCTATCCGACAGTAAGATACATTGCCTCAAATAACTTTACGGACAAATCGATAGACAACGCAAAACTTCAATATTCCAATAACGATAATTACAAGCCAAGACTCTCGTCACCACTGGTAAATGCGGGTAAAGACTTAGCTTATCTTAATTTAAAAACAGATTTGACAGATACCCTTCGACCTATTGGGGGTGCCTACGATATTGGTTGTTATGAATACACGGGCGATTGGACCATAGATGACTTCGTTCCTGTTCAAGAACTACCTACTTATCCTAATCCTTGCAACTCAATACTTTTTGTGCGTTTAGATGCTGAAAGTCAATATTTTAATCTAAAAATTTATGATAGTTTAGGAAGACTCGTACAAGCTCAGGAAAATATGATTGCGGAAAACAATTTACTTCCTGTAGATATGTCAGACCTATCTCCTAACCTTTACTTGATTTCGGTCACTCCTACTACTGGCAATACCAAGATTGCTCCTGTTTATCAAGGAAAAGTGTTGAAGGTTCCTTGATATTTTCTAATCATAAAATAGGTGTCGTATCTAATTGAGTGAATAAGTGATTATTATTAAATCTCTTTTTCATCTTTAGAGCCGCAATGCTTTGTTGCTAAAACATAAATCATTCCGAATTTTTAGGATTGGGATTATACTCCAAGCTTTTACCAAAAAAGCGGTCGAAAATAGTTTTCGACCGCTTTTTTGATGCTATTACGCTAGATATAACTTGACTTGAGACGCAATCACTGCATCTCTACTGCTGGAATACGAATTTTCACAAAATTTGTACTTAAATCAAAGGTATTTTCATTCAAATGAATAGCTTTTTACACCTCCTGAGTACTTTCTTTTTTATACAAAGCAATTTTTCGATAGAGTTCGTCAGGATTGAAAGGCTTTGAAATATAATCATTCATCCCCACTGAAAATGCTTTATCTTTAATATCAAGCATGGCTGAAGCTGTCAATGCAATGATTGGAATCTGAGCAAATCTATCGTTACTCAATGATCTAATACTTTGTGTAGCCTCATATCCATCCATTTCGGGCATTTGTAAATCCATCAAGACCATATCATAGTCAGACTGCTGTACCATTTGAACAGCGAGTACGCCATTTTCGGCCACATCGCTTTCAATATCCCATCGCTTAAAGAATTGTTGCGCCACAATGATGTTTATTCGATTGTCATCGGCAATTAATAATTTAAGTCCTTTCAAACTTGGGTGTTTTTGACTTGTCATATCAGGTTCGGTACGTTTTTTAAATTGGAATGAACTATTCTTCAAACGAAGGTCAAAGTAAAATATTGAACCTTCCCCTGGAGCACTTTCTAATTGGATTTTACTACCTTGTAACTCCAATAATCGCTTCGTAATGGTCAGCCCTAATCCAGTACCACCGTATTTTCGGGTAGTTTCTGAACTGGCCTGCGTAAAACTGTCAAAAATAGAATCCCATTTGTCTTGAGGTATGCCAATTCCTGTATCTTTTACCTCAAAAGTCACCGTCGTGGCATCTGCATCTTTTTTAAGAATTGATGCCGAAATGGTAACTCGTCCGTAATCCGTAAACTTCACTGCGTTGGAAACAAGGTTGGTCAGGATTTGACCTATTCTTACCGAATCACCCTTTACCGCATCAGGAAGATCATCGTCCATCATCAATTTCAACTGAATTCCTTTATCAATAGCCTTCTGCAATAGAGCGGCTCGGATATTGCCCAATAAGTCTTTCAGACTAAAATCTACCTCTTCAAAAGTAATTTTTCCTGCTTCTATTTTATTAAAATCAAGAATATCGTTGATTAAAACCAATAAATTTTCGGCAGAAAACTTCAAAATTTTCAAATATTCAGCTTGGTCTTCACGGGCATTTTGCATCAATAAATGCGTGATACCAATCACGGCATTCATCGGTGTGCGAATCTCGTGGCTCATGGTTGACAAAAACTGTGTTTTGGCAATTGCTGCTTGTTCGGCCTCCTCTTTGGCGAGAATAAGGGTATTTTTGGCTTCAATTTGGTCGGTAATCACATCAAGACAAATGATGATCCCTCCGATTTCGCCTGAATCCAAGTACCACGGACGAGCATCCCAAGATAGCCATTCCTCCTTCCCATCTGCACGTGTATAGGTATCGCTCTTAGAATGATGTATCTCACCCTTCAAACACAAATCATTGATAGCTTTCCATTTTTGAGGAATATTAGGAAAAATCTCATAATGATTTTGCCCTACCAAATCTTGTTCTTGAATCAACAAAGAGTCAATCCAGTGCTGGCTATAGGCGATATAATTCATTTTGGTGTCAAATATCGCTACGGCAGCAGGTGTATTGGTAATAAAGTTGGCAAACTGCTCTTGCTTCACTAAAATGGCTTCTTGGTCTTTTCTTTCTTGAGTAATGTCCAAAATAGCCCCAATAATTTTATCTATCTTCCCACTTTCTGAAACTGTCGGCTTTCCAATTTTTCGGATTACTTTCTTTTTACCGTTATTAAGATTAAGCAATAGCTCTATCTCAAACTCTTCTTGGTTTTGGATAGCCTGTTCTAATAAATTTTGGTATCGAGTCTTTGCACTTTCATCTATCCAATCAAGTGGATTGATTTGAGGAAAACTTGACACATTTTCTATTTCAAATATTTCACAAGCCGCCGACGAATAAGTATTGGTATAAGTTGACAAATCGAGTACCCAACTTGCCGAGTGAGTCAGCACTTGAGTTTCGGCGAGCAAAAGTTGGGTATTGGCTAGTTTTGCTTCTGCTTTTTTTCTTTCTGTAATATCATGCCAAACCACCAAAAGCGCATCTTTCTGATTTAATCGAATGGGATTGAGTGTTACCTCAGCCAAAAAAGTCGTGCCATCTAAACGCTTGTGAAGCCATTCAAATCGGTGATACCCATTTTGGCGTGCCAAGGCATCCATTTTTTTCGACTTTTCGAAAGAAGTCATCCCATCAGGTTGGAAATCAGGGGAAAAATGAGCTGGATGGTATCTCAATAGAGTTACCTTATCATCACACCCAAGCATTTCAACTGCTGCTGCATTACAATCAATGATACCGCTTTCGTCAAATACCAAATGTGCGTCGGTTGAGCGCTCAAAAATTACATTGAGTCGTTCGTCAAACAATTTAAAATCTGTAATGTCCTGAATTACACCGAAAACCTTTGTCGATGATATAGTTGCGCTCTTTAGTTCTGCAATAATTCTAAACCAACGTCCAACCCCAAGCGTTTTATTCGCCTCAAACTCCAACAAGAATGTATTCTGTGAAGGCGACAAAGCTTTGATATTTCTCTCAAAAGAAAGAAAATCTTCTTTGTGAGCAAAAACACTTTGAAGCACCTCCCAATCCGCGCAAGCCGATTGTTGATGCAAAATCTTTTGAGCTGGCTTGTTGAGATAAAACCAATTTTTGGCAAAATCAAATTCCCAAGCGCCACTCTTTCCTAATTGTGAAGTTTGTTGATAGAGTTTTTCTTCTTTTTGAACATCTAATAATTGGAGCGTTTCTTCTGTAATGTCGATAAAACTACCCACTACCGCTTCGATCGAAAAGTCATTGAGAAGATTTCTAAATCCCGCACGAACATATCGAACTTCATGATTTGGCAACTTCATGCGCCATTTAAACGAAAAATTGCGTGGTTCAAGCGTTTGAGAAAGTTCTTCGAATGCGTTTTGAAAATCAAATGAATCCGAAGCAGACAGGTAATCATGCCAAAAAACCTCCGATGCGTTAAATTTTGCCTCGGGGTATGCCAGAAGATTGAGAAATGTTGGATTACATGAGTTCAGATTTGTGCTTGCGTCCCAAAGCCAATATCCTACAAATGTATCTTCAAATATATGATTTACCAGATTTTGCATAAGCAACTGTCCACAAATAATCTTAATGGTCGGAAGTTACTATATGAAGCTGCTTGTATGAGTCTATATAAATGACGGCAAAGAGAATCATAATAGTAAGGCTAGGCTATAACTCTCTCATTTTCAAACTAATAAATAAGGTTTAAAAGAAATAGAGAATTGATAATAAAGCCGCAAAAATCATACCAAACGGAATTTACCATTTGGTAATAAAAAAACATTTTTGACGATTAACCCTACAATACAACAATCATCCTCAGTTTAGTAATAAATGATTTGAATATTCTTCTAAAAAATCTCCTAATGAAGTGTATTTCTACGCTTATAACACGAAAGGTAGACAGCGTTGCTACGATGCCCCTTTTCTGTGATAGTATAATATTCTGTTAGATCTTGAGAAAAACTTAACGCCTCTCCCTGAGACTCTGTCTCATAGGGCAGAACTACAGGAGCATGTTGAAGTGCTTGGGCAATTGATTCGTTGGGAAGTTTTTTCCAGTAGAAAATATTTTTATAGTTTTTTACCAAAATCTCATCTCCTGTATTTGAAATAGTCCCCGATGTAACATATAAATCTTGGCGCGATGCTTTATCATCTGTAGGCTTCTCCTTTGAAGCATTCAAGATACCTACGTACTCCGCAGTGTTTACTTTTTGGGTAGACCGTGGATATTTGAGGCGGTAAATATGCTTTTCTGCTTCTCGGTTTGAAATAATAAAAATGTCTTTTGAAACTGGATCAATTAATAAACATTCTGCATCTTTTCTACCGTCGGGGTATTCAAATTCAATCGTCTCGATATGACTGATGGTCATGTCGGACTTTTCGCCCATACTAGGTTCTTTGAATCGGTAAATAAACTTTGTAGAATGCCATTTAAAATTATCCCCAGTGTCGGCGATATAAATCTCGGAAGAACCGCCATGTTTGACTACCGCTATATCTTCCCAATCACGATTTTTGATACCTTCGAGGTGAACTTGCTGAAAGCCATGCCCTTTGTCATCTATCAAAAACAATACATTGTCGCCACCACTATCGTTATGAACCCAAAATTTATGTGGATTCAGATAAGATGCGGCAATACCTGAAGCTTCGTCAATTGCTTGATTTTCGACCCAATATTTAATCGGTGTATTTACAAATAAAGATGAATCACTGATGGGTAACTGAACCTCACGATGCTTTTTTTCTTCGCAGGAGATTAAGGCTACAACAAACATTATTGGTAAAAAAAAACGACTTCTCATGGGTATAACTAATAGTTTACTAATGGCTAAGCGTCAAAATACAGACATCAACGACAAAAAATATCACTAAAGATAATTAGAATTCTTGAGTTGTGGCTAGTAAGCTGATTAAGCGGAGAGAAATCAAATGAGAGCGTAGTGAAGAAGACAATAAAACAAAACCATAAAGCCCTGTTTATCAAAAGCTTAAGAGATTATGTAGAATAAAATTTAGAAAACTGCAATTATAGTATTACTACTTGTAAAAGCGCTGTAGATGTAAGAGAAGACAAAACCATTTGTAATCTTTCACACCTACAGCGCTTTAAGCAGTAAGCCGTAGGCATTTGGCCAAAAAACTTAATTATTTCATGAGAAATTCTTTTCAACTTTTAGCCTACAGCATAAAGCCTAGTGATTAATACTGGAAAATTATTTTTATTTTGCCCACTCACTTAATTGTACAAGAAATTATTAGCTTTTAGCAAATGATCAGCCTTACAAAGCTGATGAAAAATTTAGTATCTGAAGATCTTTTCCCAAAACTGACATGTTACTGTTTCGCTTTTGTCTTCGTATTGGTAGTTGATGCAGGTTTTGTTGTCGCTTTTTTAATAATAATTGGCTTGGCATTAATTGCACCAAGACTTCCCACCTTAGAGCTAGGTTCTTCTTTGGGTTTAGGTAAATTTACTTTTGTCAAAGTAGCTCTTGGGTCAAGCTTTTCACCTTCGGTGGCATTAGCTGCTGTGCTAGTTGGCTTAGGTGCTGAAACAGCAGAATTTTCTACAGCTTTGGTAGCAATAGTTGTCTTTGTAGTGGGTACTTTTTCATCAGTAATCCCCTTTGCTGAACGAATTCCATCTTTTTCTGGAAAAGTACCTGGTTTAGGTTTTACGAATGGACGAGCACTCTCTGTCTTTAAAGCAGTAGGTGCTGGAGCTGATGCTGGCTTAGGAGTTGCAACTACTTTTTCGGTAACAGTACTTGCCCCTGTTGATGCTTTACGTTTATACAAAACGTTTTCACCTTGTAATGACTCAAAAATAAGGTCTGTAGCCAAATTCATATACATGATTTTTTCTCTGGCAACAATCTGATTGGTTTTGAGATCGATCACACGTAACACGATGCTACTATTAGGTTCAATCAGGATTTCAGCGCTTTCCTTGATGGGTGTGCGAATACCTTTTACAATAGTATAAATTTCATGATCTGGAATTTTATATACGCCATGAAAAGTTACTTTCGTTGGTTTATCATTTGTCGCTTGAACTACGGTGTTGAAGGCAAATATAGGTTGAGTAATAGACAATACTGCCAAATGGGCTGCTAGGAAAAGTTTTTTCATTATAATCAAATGTGTTAAGTGGTCGAAAAGAATCCACCAGTTTTAAAAGATATAACTAAGTATGGCATTTTACGGGTTCATGCCTTTTACTCAAAAGTTCTTATTAATAATTACGGTTTGCCTTGAAAAAGTACTTATTACAGACGCAAATTGTATATTTTTGTTGATAATCAAAAATATAGTGCTTTCATCATTAAAGTTTGCTTACCACTCCTTTGGAGTATCAAAACAGTTCTTGTTTTATTTCAACCGTCAATCTATACGATATACTTTAAAACACTACTATGAAACTTCCCTCTCTCTTTACCCTAAAGGGATACCTACGTCCTGATTCACTCGACAATACACCAACTTGGAAAAGCCTAGGAAGCGTTGCTGTGGTTCAAACGATTTTGGTTGCTACTTTAGTAACGTTATTCAATCGCTTAGATTGGATAACATTCGAAAAAATTACAGTTCTGGGCTTCAAACTATCATCGTTTTGGTTAATTGCAAGCATCATTATCTTTACCACATCACCTTTGTTATTTGTTTTACGAAAAGCTAGTTCTTGGTTCTCATGGAGTATCGTTTTCTTCGGTTACTTTGTTGCCGAACTCTATCAGTACAAACTAAATGCTACAGCGTCACATCCAGCATGGGTATTTCATTTTGAGAAATTTGCCTTCTGGCTTCCTGACCATTTTAGTAAACTCTTATTTACGGTACTTACCTTATCCAAGGTAACGACCATATTTACCCTATTTGTCGCTCGATTGGTAGCCAGTATTTTGTGGGGCACTCCCATTACCAACGGTGCTTCAAAAGAGCAATTTGATCAATTATTTGGAAAGTCTTGGGCTACAGAAACTATTGCAAAACCCAAAAGAGATATTGGTTTTTGGTTATTGCGCTTGGCGGGATTTGGTTATTTAGGTTTTTGGGGCGTTTTAGCTTTAGGACAGCTTGGGGCAAGTCCATGGCCAGATTCCCTTCAATACATGATTAATATGGGGAATGCCAACTTGGCTTTGTCAATGAACACTTATATCAAAGAATGGCTTATGATTATGCTTGCCTTTTTGGGTGCTTATAACATTGCTTTACGCTACTATGTTTGTATTGTATTGGTAGCTGGTCATTTATTTTCGACGCTATATACGCTTCTATTTTACCTAAATCCTTCAAGCACTATTAGTTACCGTGACTACCTACTTACTTCTACCTTTGTAGAGGGAAGTTTACTCTCGATTTTCATCTTTGTCATGGTCAAGTACCGTGCCAACCGAGGCGATTTTCAAGCAATAAAAGAGATTCCGATAAACTTTTCTATTCCTCTTACACTCCAAAAAATTGTCTTCTCTGGACTTACTATTATCTGTATTTTAATAGGAATGAGTATGTTAGCATTCCGCATTTGGGGAAATCCTACTGAAGGCTGGGGACTTATTTTCTCAGCTCCAGACCCAATGTTGGGCAATACCATTACGCTTTTTGTTTCGTGGGCTGCTATTAGTCTTTTGTTGATCAACAGAATTTCGCTAAGACAACATTTCACCAATCTCATCATTTTTCCGATGGTACTTGGCGCTATTTTAGGATTAGTATGGATTGTTTTTGCTGATGTCAAAATCATTAATCAATATGGCATATTTCAGCATATCGACTGGTATTTAGGGCTTTATGCTTGTGTATTTTTGCTCATTGCTGGATTACTAGCTTTTCTGCGTCAGCTTTATTACAAAATTGATTGTGGAATCAATACCTTAAGTCCGTCGGCAACAGATAATATTCGTGCGCTTGTGCAGGCTTTAGGGGCAGAACAAAATCAATTATTGGGAGACGAAAAAAATCTGTCTTTGATTACAAGTTCAATAGACCGATATATCTCTGGCATAAGAGGTAGAAAACGAGGTATTTTGAATGTTCCTTTTAGTCTATTAGAGCATGTTTTCAATACACTTTTTGGCATGAAGCCTCCGTTTTCGTCTATGAATCGTGACGAACAAAGGTATTTCTTGAATCATTATATTTTCAGAAATGAATGGCAACGAAAATCCTCAAGCGTTCCCATTATTTCAGAATTTGCCTATCAAATTGGGCTTTCATTAAATGCCTTGACGCAGTTTGCTTTTTATACCAACGCCAATGTCAGACATTCGATTGGTTATGTGCCTGCCGACGCGCGAGACCGATTACAAAGCAATGGGGCTTTATTTAATCCTCCTTATCGTGAAGTAGCGCCATTACCCAAATCGCCTAATGATGCTCATAATTATGAGCAAATTCAAGACCTCAAAATTCCTGCACCAAGGGTCTCAACGCCAACGCATGAAGCGGACTTGCCCGAAGAAGTAGATTATCTCATTATCGGCTCGGGAGCGGGTGGTGCTAGTGCTGCCTATCGTTTGGTTGAATGTATCCAAAAAGAATTTACGGATGCTTTAGGGAAAATAGATGAGCAAAAAGTGAGGGAAGCGGCTAGTAAAATAGTAGTAGTTGAAAGAGGTAGCCGCTTACAACCACGTCAAGATTTTCAGGATAATGAGTTTGACATGATGAAGAAAATCTACAAAGAAGGTGGTCTGCAACAAACCAATCAGTTCACTATGACGATGCTCCAAGGCGAATGTGTGGGTGGTACAACTGTTAGCAACAATGCGGTGTGCTTTGAGATGCCTGAATCAGTGGCTAAAATTTGGAAAGAAACCTACGGTATTCCTGTCGAGGAGATTTTCAATGAATACCCAACCATAAAAAGTGAATTGAACGTAAAACCATTGAACCCGCTCGGTATCAATGAAATTGTTGCAGACAAATTCAAGACTGGTGTCGAGGGGTATAATCAAAACCCTCCTTTGGGTGCTTCAAAACTTACAGAACCAAAAGTTTTGGAAGTGAACCACTTAGAAAATATAGGCGATGGCAACTGGAATTTGGGCAACAAAAAGTTACGTAAGCGTTCGATGCTCGAAACCTATATTCCGTGGTCAGAAGCTTGGGGCGTGAAAGTAATCGCCAATTGGACTGCTTTGCGCCTACAAAAAAACGAAGCTGGCACCAAAGCAAGTTCTGTACTCTTACGTGCCGATAATGGTGCTATTCGTATCGTGAAAGTTAATAAGGCTGTTATTGTGGCAGGTGGCGTAATTGCCTCGAGTCATTTTTTGATGCGCAGTGAGCTCAATAACCCACAGGTTGGGCAACAAATTAGTTGTAATTTTGGCATGCCGTTAGCTTTTGAGTTTGACGAACCTATCAAAGCATTTGACGGAGAACAAATTACCTTATACAGTCATAGCGAACAACCTGACAATAAGGTTGTTTTTGAGACCTATTTCAATCCTCCAGCGGCCTTTGCGTTAGCTTGTATGCCTTTTGTTTTTGAACGAAGAGACGATTTTATGAAAAACTATGACAAGCTTCTAAATTTTGGAGGCTTGATTGGTTCGGATGCCATGGGAAGCATTCAGCCCAAAGCAAACATCCTTAATGGACAAGCTTTTGATTGGATCTTGAGTGAAAAAGATGTCGAAAATATCAAATATGCAATCATTACGCTAGTTAAACTAGGTCAAGCTGCTGGAGCCAAAAAAGTCATTATTCCTACCAAACCTGGTATTTTACTCAACTTGCAAAATACTAGTGAAGTAAATGATTTTATCCAACATTTTGAAACCTATCCTTTACAATTGACAGACCTCTTTATGGGTACTGCACACCCACAAGGAGGTAATAAAATGGCGAGTCAACAACACGCTTATGAAAGAGTAGTTGATGAAAATTTTGGGGTAGTCGGACTTGACAATGTATATGTAGTCGACGCTTCAGTGTTTCCTACTAGTATCAATGTCAATCCTCAACTGACCATTATGGCTATGGCTTCTTTGGCAGCCAAGAAGATTTTTGCGAAACACCAGTAAAATATTTCGGATAGCGGATATTTGATTTCGGATTTGGGAGAAGCTTAGGTTTCTCTCAAATCCGATTTTTTGTTTATGAATATTAAACTTATGTCTATTCTCATCAATCTAGGTAATACCTTCATTTTAAATAAATTAATAACCTTATATTAATCAAACCTCCTTTTCTCTTCACGATATTACCCAGCATCTCCTAATATTTCCATAACAATAGGCACACAATCCTAATATAGCCTTAATCCTTAAGTACAATTCTCCTAAAACTGCGATAATAATTTTGTAACCAAGTTTCTTAAACGTACATACAATTAAATTATTCAAGATGAAAAAGATTTTTACTTCTATTCTTATCGCAGCAACTTTAGCGAGTTGTACTACCACTGAAAATGATTTTTTTGTCAATGAAGATGCTGCCACTTTTGCTGAAGTAGGCTCAATCGATATTGGCGAAACTGGCGCAGCAGAAATCTCAGCTTACGACCCTCAAACAAAGCGTTTGTTCGTTGTAAACAATAGTGCTGTTAATAAAATTGATGTTTTGGACTTTGCTGACCCAAGCAATATCAAAGTCATTTCTTCTATTCTTGTTGCTCCTTATGGTGGCTTTGTAAACAGCGTAAGTGTGAGCAACGGCAAATTAGCCGCAGCTATTGAGTCAACAGATAAGCAAGCGCCAGGCAAAATTGTAGTATTTAATACAACAGATTATAAAGAAATCAAATCGATTACCGTAGGTGCGTTGCCAGATATGGTGACTTTTTCGCCAGATGGCAAATTTATTTTGTCAGCTAACGAAGGTGAACCAAATGCAAGTTATAGCAATGACCCTGTGGGCAGTATTTCTATTATTTCAGTAGATGAAAACTATGCTGTCACAACCTTAGATTTTGCAGGATACGAAGGGCAACTTAGCGCATTGAAGGCAAAAGGCTTTAGAGTATTTGGTCCGAATGCAAGTTTAGCAAAAGATGTTGAACCAGAATACATTACTGTTTCGAGTGACTCAAAAACAGCATGGGTAACTTTACAAGAAAACAATGCCATTGCCAAAATCAGTATTGCTTCAAAAACCATTACGAACGTATTTCCATTAGGTTTCAAAAGTTATAGTGTGGATGGCAACGAAATCGACCCAAGCGATAAAGACAATACCATTGCTTTTGGAAAATGGCCAGTAAAAGGCATGTACCAACCCGATGCAATTGCCGTTTATGAGGCTGGTGGTGTTCCATATTTATTTACAGCTAACGAAGGTGACGCCAGAGAATATGACACTTTTGTGGAAACACTTCGTATAGGTAAAGCAAAGTTAGACGCGACCGTTTTCCCAAATGCGACTACACTTAAAACTGACCCTGTATTAGGTCGTTTGAATATCACATCAACGTTGGGTGATACCGATGGCGATGGCGACTATGATGAATTATATTCGTTTGGTGCTCGCTCATTTAGTGTTTGGAATGGTAACGATGGCTCATTGATTTTTGACAGTAAAAAAGAATTAGATACACAATGTGCCACTGCTGGTCTTTATGATGACACAAGAAGCGACGACAAAGGCGTTGAGCCTGAAGGAATTGCAACAGGAATGGTCGGTAACAAAAAAGTAGTATTTGTAGGCATGGAACGTTCGGATGCAGTGGCAGTTTATGACATTACTAATCCCAAAGCACCTGTTTTTTTACAATTGCTTAAAACTGGTGATGCTCCAGAGGGTGTAATGTTTATTCCTGCTAAAGATAGTCCAACCAAAAAGAGTTTATTAGTTGTAAGTAGCGAAAATGATGGTGTAATCAAAGTTTTCCAACCGAAGACAATTATGTAGTTTTAAAGTATGGATTGCGGGGAGTTAATCCCCCGCAATCCATACTTTAAAAGAGTTTTTTATATGCCAAAATAGCCAATAATCCAAAAAGCAAACAACCTACTCCTATAATCGTATACTGCCAAATTTTTGAAAATAACACCACTTTCCCCGAATCTCCAATTAAGACTATACCACTCCAATAAAATGGTAAATTAGGATTTAAAGGTTTCTTTAAATAATCTATTTGTGCTTTTTGTAAAGCAATATCTTTTTCGTAACCATCGGAAAGATACTTATAGAACAATTCCGTGATTTGATAAGTAGCGTTGTTATCTACACTCCACAAAGTTGAGACCGTACTTGGCACATCCAAATTGGCAAATCCTCTGGCAAAACTCATAACTCCTTCCCCCGTAGCATTTTTTCCAATATTAGTTTGACAAGCAGACAAAACAACCAAATTAGCTTGCAATTGAGGCAATCGTTGGAGTTCATTTAGACTAAAAACAGAATCTTGAAAATAAATTGTCGACTCCGTCGAATCTGCTTTACCATGGGTAAATAACTGGATTATATCGTAGTCGGCTATATCCTTTTTAAAATTTGCTTTTGACGCTTTATGGTAAGTCAAAAGTTTGCCTGTAAAATAGTTTTTTTCGATATTTTCAAGGGTATGATCAGAATTATAGAGTTTAGCAACGCCTAGCTTTTCATCAAAATTGACAGGGGCAACTCCTAATAATTTCGTTCTTCCAATATTTACTCGATTAGTATTTTTGAAAAAAACATTCGCCGAATACGCATAACTAAAACGATAATCCTTAATCAAAAATTCAGAAACCCGCCAATCAGGCAGTAGCGATGCCATCGAAACGAAGTAATTATCATGTGATACGATTACTCGCCCTTTAGGTAATTGAAAAGGCTCGAAAATATGCTTGTATAGGGCATAAGAAATCTTTTTCAGATAATTAAACTCCTTTTTAGTAGCGGTGTTCTTACAGGTCAATAATTGCTTTTGGTAAACATTTACTGCATCAAGATATGACTTGAGTGCAATCTTTTTTAACCTCACCTGAGAAGATGTTACCGAAATAGCATACACTGCTTCGTTACCAACAAAGTATTCTAGAAACGATTGGTCATTATCTTTGAGCTTTTCTTGGAGTTCTTCGAGCGAGATATAATGGTGGTTATACTTCAGCTTTTGGTAAGCTGGATTTGCTTTTTCGGTTGAGTCTATGAGGTTATTTAACTGGTCTTTGGAAGCTAGTAATTTGAGATTTATTTGTTGATAAATCCGACTTTTAGCATTCAGTTTGGACAGTTGCTCCTTCATGGCTTCTATCTCAAACTGGATTTTTTGCTTCTTTGCCTTTACTTCAAAAGGTAATTGCCCATTGGCTTCTAGGTCTTTCAAAGCATCGAGTAACAGAATAGCTCGACTCTTTTCGATGAAGTAAAAAGCTTTTTCTACATCTTTCAACTTAAAGCTAACTTCAATTGCTTTTTCATAGAAATGATGGGTGTTTTCTCTCCAGAATAATTTAGAGTTAATTTCCGTATGTTCCTTCCGCATACGATCAATCAGCGTATCGGCCTGTAACTGAAAATATTGTACTTTTTTTAGATTACCATATTCTGAGGATAGTCGAATACGATAGTCAAACCAATACAAAAGCTCTGATTTTTTGCCTTCATACGTATCTACTACAGACTGATAGCCAAGTGCTTTTGCAGCTTTTTGAATATAAATTTCTGATTTACCAAGCTCCTTTTGTTGTCTGAAATTATCGGCTTGATGTAGGTAATATTTACTTTTCTCATAAGCAACGAACGAATTTTTCTCAAACAATTTAATAAGCTCATCATACTGATTTGTGGAGGCTTGATAATTACCTTGCTTTTGAAAACATGAAGCTAGCATGTTGTCTGCTTCTAAATTTTCTAAGTTATACTTCAATCGCACCGCAACCCCTTGTGAATAATATTCTCTGGCTTTTGCAAAGTTTTGATTTCGGTAATAGTATTCACCCAAATTGGTAAACACATAGAAATAGAACATCTTATCCTTGTAGTTGATACTCGCTTTGCGTAACTTCTCTCCTACTTCCGTGATTTCTTCAATAGGAGCGTTTAGCTTCACTTTGGCATTCATCAAATTGGTTAATAATCCTAAATAGACTTCTATATCACTTTTAGGGTTGACCTTATCGATACCTTTTGTACACCATTCAATAGCCTCTTGGTAAGAACCATCCTCCACTAAAATGCGTGAGTATAATGTCCAACTTTTATCAACAAATTGAAAATCTCTAATTTTATTTTTTTGGAAAATTAGGCGGCGAGTGGCCTGAATATCATGAAAAAAATACCACTGATAAAAAGCATGAATATACCAAACATAAGCCCATTCTTTATCAGGCAGAGAACCTAATTTATCCCAGCGTTTTGCTCTAAATACACATAGTTTGTAGGCCTCTTCATACTTTTTCTGTTTTTCTAATTGTTCAAAATATTTTTCTGATTTTTTAAAAAATAAAAACTCTTGTTCAATATTTTTAAGCGACGTTTTTTTCAAATTTTGCTCAAATGCTTGAACGTCTTGAATCAAATGTGTATTTACAGAAAAGGTAAAGTAAGGCCAAAGAAAACTGACAAAAGCTATTAAAAAACGTACTATTTTGCTCATATAATCTTTTTTCAATTGATAACCCATTGAGTTATCTCGAAAGATAGCAAAGATTAAAGAGATATACGACAGCTATAAATAAAAAAGGTTATACCGACAATAATGTCAGTATAACCAAGTACTCAAATTACACATTAAATTATAGTTACCACAAATTTATGACTAACGAGGAGGAGGTGCCAGCGAGCCCGAACCCGTGCTTCCGCCAGTAATACCCGTACCATCTTCGTCATCAACAAGTAGGTGAAGGAAGTTCAAATTTTTGACAGACGCACCCGCAGTAAGCTTCACAAAATGAGGGTGTGTTCTGAGATATTCTTTCTTTTCGGTGGAGGTTTTTGGCACATAATTATAACGATAATTAAGTGGTGTTTCCAAAAGCTTCTCCAGCGTCATATTAGGGTCTATTTTCTGAAAAGCCACTAATATGCTCTTGTAATTAACATGGTATTCGATGCAGATTTCTTCTCCCATAAACATCAAACTCAAATCCATAAACTTCGTTGTCCAAGTTTGACCACCGTCTGCACTAAACTCTACAAAAGTGTTGTATCTACTGTCGAAGCCCCACGTTTTTACTTGTTGAAACTTCATGAAAAATTGTGCATTAGGTGATTTAGGAATCAAGAAAGTATTTTTCTGAACAATTTGTACTGCATTCTTAGGGTCTGGTTTTACATACACATAAGATTGATTAAGAATACTATAAAATCGTTTGGCATTTGCTTCAGCGGCAGCTCCCATATTAGGTGGGATTCTGTCGCCAGAAGGAATTAAAAATGACTGTACATTGTCGACACCAAAGCCATCATAAGGAAAGGTGGCAGTTTCGACATAGTCTTGAATGTAACTTGGGCAGCAACTTTGCCCTGTTGCTTGGAAGCTTATCCAAGCGAATAGCATGATGATTGTTAACTTAATGGTATGAGTTTTCATGTATAGTAGAGGGTGAATTAGTTACAAAAAAGTATTTAAAATGAGAACTGGAAAAACAGAAGCAATACTTTATGATTTGGTATACAAATACTTATTCAAAAATCCTTTCTAACATGTAAGTTTTAATGCAAAATAAAATTGCATTAATACGCTTTAGGCTATAAGCCGTAGGGATTAGGCGAAAAAGCTTCAATTATTTCATGAGAAATACTATTTAACTTTTAGCCTAGAGCTTGATGCGAGTAAAATTATTTTAATTTTGCCCGCTAACTTTAGTAACTATACAAAGTAATATTTAATCAATTAAAGATATAAGATACTGATAATTAAAATTTTACATTCACAACTCATCATTCAGCACTAATACTTAAATAGACACCCCCCAATTATTAATTGAGGGATGTACACGATTACCTAACCACTAATTTAATTGTTGTATTTTCAATGATTTTCTTCAGAGTTCCAGAAATCTGAAACCTGTTTTTCAAATAATGTTTTTTTGCGTCTTGCCACTCCGAAACGATGTCCATTAGTCATTTCTACTTCTTGGTCTGAGCGTTTATAATTACGGATATGGTTGAGATTAATGCAATATGAGCGGTGAATTCGGCAAAACTCACCAGATTGAATATGATTCGTGATGTCTTTCAATGTACGTGCGCACAAAACTTTCTTACCATTTGAGAGATAGATGATAGTATAATTTTCATCTCCCTCTAGGTACACTATGTCTGAATAATTAATAGCAACTTTTTTTCTATCAATATATAGTTTTGAGTGTGTCGAGGTATCTGGGTTCATAAGCGTATAATTTTTTATGGACAAGGATGATTCGTACCGATTATTTGTGTTTGTGTTGGTTTTCATAGACATTAGTCGTGGGATATGAAAAGAGGTAAACATAAAGCGTAAAAAAAAAATAAACTTTTCTAGAAAAATATTTCGAACACACTGATAATCAAGATATAATATTCTAAAAAAAGTTTTTAACACAGAACAAATCATTACTTTATCCTTAGGAGAATTTACTTATTAGAGATAGGCTTCTTACCGTTCACATAATCGAATGAAAATACTTAGAGCATGTACTGAATTTTGATTAAATTTCAAAGTTCAAAACACTAACCATATAGTATGTTGAGCCATACCCGAATAAACTATGATTTCTTTTTCATTTAAGAAGTTATCCGACCAAGACCTTGTGATAGGATTACAAAACAACCCTTCACAAAATCGTCGGTACGAAAACATTCTTTACGAACGATATATTTATCTTGTTGATGTAGGAGTTAAAAAGCATCGTCTAACACAAGATGAGGCAATCAGTGTGTACTCTGATACCGTTTTGGCGGCTATCAAACAAATCAAAGAGCAGCGATTTGAGCAGCGTTCGGAATTGAAAACATTTATTTTTCAAATTTTTTCAAATAAATGTGTTGACCATTTTCGAAAAACCACGACTAATAAAGCATCTGTGCATCAAGCCGTAGATTTAAGTGATTTTTCGGCAATTATCCCTGATAATCAAACGATTCTTCAAAAGTTAATCCAGCAGTCCGAAATCCAATTGATTTATCAAAAATTAGCGTTGATTGGGCAAAAATGTCAAGACCTTTTAAAGCTCTGGAACGAAGGATTTACGGATGACGAAATCATGGATACCTTGGACTATAATAGCACTGATGTAGTAAAATCATCTCGTCAAAGATGTCTGTCAAAACTTAAAGATTTAGTACACAATTCAACCCAAGTATGAGCAATCATTTAGCATACATTGAAGATTTTTGTGAAAACCGACTTTCTACAGAAGAAAATGCTCACGCAAACCAGCGAATCCAGAGTGACCCTTCTTTTGCTAAGGACGTGGCTTTCTATTTGCAAATGCGACACCTATCTGATTTAGAACGAAAAGAACGCCTTAAAGCTTTGTATTTTACGATTAAACAAAAGCAAAGAGGTCAAATTATCAAGTTCGTCAGTGTTGCCGCCGCAGCCGTTGTTATGATTATTGCAGGTATTTTCTTCATCAATCAGGCACCTACCTCCGAAGAATTTGCCCAGCTTTATGTAAAGGAAAACTTGAGCACTTTACCCACCTCGATGTCTAATCAAAACGATATGCTTTCGCAGGGAGTAAATTGCTACAATGAAGGCGCTTATGAAAAAGCACTTGAGTTATTCAAACAGATTGGAGGCAATCCTCAAGCACTTGAATATCAGGGCTTATGTCATTTACAACTCAAGCAATATCCAAGCGCATTGAGTATTTTTGAGGAAATTGCGAAGAATAACGAGCTACTAGTCAATAAAGGAAAATTCTACGAGGCTATTACTTTATTGCAGATGGGTCAGAAAGGAAAGGCTAAAAATATCTTAGTTGAAATTACAGAAAGTAAAGAAGATATTTTTGGAAAACAAGAAGCAGAAGAGTTGTTGAAAAACTGGTAAAAGGCTATTTACTATCTTCGATCACACGGATTACAACTATCTTTTTCAGCGAGCCGTTGCATGCAACGGCTCTTTTTTATTAAGCTTCCATATCTCAGAAGTTAGAACTCTTCAATAGTTTTTGACTCCATTGTTGTTGCCCAATTTGCAGTTTTAGGATATAGGTACCCGCATTAAGCTTTTGATTACTCATATCCCAAACCATTTTTTGCTCTTGATTGGCTTTGATACTTATGCTTTTTTGTGCTAATTCTTTTCCTTCACTACTACAAAAAACCAATTGTGCCTCTCCTCCTACTGCTGACATGATATCCACATTAATTTCTTGTTGAAAAGGATTAGGATAAGCTTTGATAAAACCTTGTTTTTCACCTTCTAGACCAGTAATTGTGACTTTTTCTTTAAAAACAAATTCTATTACGATGGCTTTCGAGAAAGTTGGCAAAGTCAATAAACCTCCGCTTAAAACACTGTTAAAATTACTTTGAGTAGTTGTTTCGCCAGTCAAAACATTCCAAAATTTAAGGTCATAAATACCTGCTGTCAAGGTGGTCAAATCTATTTTTACACCTGAAATATTTTCCTTGTTTTGGTTATCATAAACCATCAAATAAGCCCCTTTATCAGAAGTTAACCCTAATGTGCTCAAACTCGAATTATTGGTACTGATGACAGGATTCCAATCTTTGAGATTCTTTTCTTTTACGAAATCTTTTCCTTGTAAAAACTTGGCAGGAATAGCAAATAAGTTTGCCCAATCAGCGGTTTTGTAATTATCCCACAACCACATCAAATGTGGAACTCTTGACAATATGCCTGTCCAAATGGCAATTCTTTGAGTATCAAAAGGCACATCGGCAGTATTTACATCAAGTCCATATTCTCCATTGATAATTCCTGTTTTGGTAAGGGTTTCTTTAAAATGCTTATCTTGCTGATTTTGAACTGATAACAAATTGGTGTTATACAAATGATATTGCACATTGTCGAGCCCCACAAATTTATCCATAGCTACACATTGCTGGTCGTCGGCACTGGTGGTTACTACATGATTAAGTGGATCTATCGACTTGATGTATTGACTCATTTCGTCATGCCAAGTCAATACGCCAGTTTTCCATGCGGCAGACTGATTGGGATGATTTCCTGTAAATTGTACCTCATTGAACAATTCCCAAGCATATACATTGGACGAATATCCCCAACGAGCAATATTGTAGCGAAATAGTTTCTTGATTTGTTGCTTGGCGGTAGCGTTATAAAAAAACTCCTCTGCTTTATTCAATGGACCTCCCAATGCCACATTGTATGGGTTATCACTCCAATTGGAATTAACATTTTCGGAAAACATACCATGCTGTAAAAGTGTCAATTGTAGACGAATATCCCGTTTTTCGGCATGGTTCAAGATTGAGTCTTGCATGGCAGCGGCTTGTTGGCTGTATTTACCCAAACCACCCGTATACCCATCATTTTTCCATTCAAGAGCCTGACGGTTGAATGGAACCTGCCAGTATCGAGCAAAGTTGGCACCTGCATTGGCTAGGTTTTCAAATATGGTAAAATAATTAGTTTGTGAATCCCAAGCTACATTGATACCTAAAGGAAAATAAGGTTCACCTGTCTGATGACGATAATGCTGTCGTGAATCGCTATCTCTTTGAATAATTCCTTTTTGCGAAGATGATTTCACCGTAAAGGAATATGACGAAGAGCTTTTTTGTCCCTGAGCATCTTTTATAGTAAATACCACTTGATGTTGTCCGAGTTGATTTGAAGCATATCGCCAACGCCAAGCCTGCTGGGTAGAATCTACTCGCCATTGCGAATTTTGATAATAGCCTTTTATCCAATAAAAACAAGGAATGGTTTGTTTGCTCCCATCGGGGCGAGTAACGACCGCATCAACTGTGACCTCATCAGGATTATAGGGATTTGTGTAATCTTTGAGAGACACTAACTCTGCCTCTATTTTTTGATTTGTTTCAAAAACAGTGTTCAACCAACGAGGTTCGCTCAAAGCCTGTGTAGGGTCAATGGCATAAATCTGTAGGGTTTGTTTAGCCATCAAGCCAAGGGTATTTGTCACCGTCAATTGCGCTTGGTAGTTACCAGATTTATTAAAGTTTTTTGATACTTGTTTTCCACTTAGCTGACTTCCATCCGAAAAGCTCCAAACGAAGTTTAACGGTAAAGCATTTACATCATAAGATTTAGAAGCATCAAATACGATGCTCTGTCCGACTTGTACTTTCGAGTTTACTTTTGATAAAATGATTACTGGCTCATCGTTGGGAGAGGAACTATTATAAAGCTTTAATTCGTCAAAATACGCCTCTGCTTCGGCTTCATTATCAACCGATAAGGCTAATTCTATTCTGTCAAAATCTTGATTTTGCACCTTCGACAAATCATATTTCCCTTGTGTCCAAGTATTAGGATTTGGCATAAAGGCATATTCATTGACCCAATTTTCAGTCAGCACGGTATTTCCATTCCACAATTTGAGATAGACACGTCCTTTGGTCGAACTTCTTACCCATAGACTTAAGACATCCTTAGTTTGTGTATTGATTTTTTTACCAAAAGTAAAACTGACAAACTTCCAATTGCCTGCTTCCTTTTTATAGTAACCTACCTTATTAGTCGTATTCATTTGCTTGTCAGGATTATCTACGACTTTGGCATCTTTTCCATAATAAAAACTAGGAATTTGCCCGCCAACCTCAAAATTGGCAATAGTTTGGGCAAAACCTTCGGTAAGGGCTAGTAAAATGACTAGTCCGAAAATGAATAGTTTTCTCATAAAATTTTAGGAAAAAATAGAGACGTTGCTCCCAACGTCTCTACAACAGATTTTTATTTGAATTTCACCCCTTCAGTCACACCTTTCCATTGGTCTGTACGGAATGGGCAAGCTGGGAAACCCTCTTGATTGAATAAATTAGCATCTTCAGGTGCATCTGCCCAAGCATAACGAACTGAGGCAGGTTTCAAGCCTTTTGGATGGTAAACAATCACTTTATCTCCTTGAATTTCAGCTTTTGCATAGTAAAACACTTTATCTTCACCTGCTATTTCAAAGCCTTTCAAGTATCCAAATTTATCTTTTAGCATCAAACCGCTACCAACATTTTTGAAGGAAATTGTTGCTTTTCCTTTCTCAAAACTAACAGAAGAATACATTGGCCCAGCCGAAACGATATTTAATCCATAGGTATTTTTCAATGCTTCAGCGGCTAATCTTTTACCAACATCCTGTTTATTGGTTGGGTGAATATCTTTGGGGTTGCCTACGTCCGTAGTTACCGCCATACCTGTTTTGGGTAGGCTCAAAGTCATCGTTTGTGCTTCACGCAACTCTGCCCATCCACTTCCTTGATTACTATTTTGGTAAGGTCCATAGCTCGACAACTGAACAAAATAGAAAGGAAATTCATCGTTCCAAAGTCTGCGCCAATCATTGATTAATAGAGGAAATGACTTACGGTACTGATACGAACGCCCCGCATTGGTTTCTCCCTGATACCACAACGCCCCTTTAATCGCAAATGGCAACAATGGTGCTATCATGCCATTGTAGATATAGGTTCCGATATTATTGCTTGAATGAACAAATGAATGCTCCTCTGCAAAGGAAGGCATCAATTTCCAATTGCTACCACCCAAGGCAACTTTCTGCTTGTCGGAACTCACATACAAGTCATCGGCATTTCCCATCATGCCTACACCATACCACGAAGGCTCAATGGTTTTGTTCATTTTAATCATAAGACTATTACTTCCTGACTTCCAAGTATTGGCAGGAACTACTATTTTACGAACCCCTTTCAAAATACCAGAGAAAACAAGCTTTCCATTGATATAAACCTGATTTTCTGAAAAACTTTCAGCCAAACCTAAAGTAGTTAATTCACCAATCATTTCGGCTGGAATTTCTACCGTTTTAGCGATAAATCCATTCCCACGCCAAGCCCAGATACCTTGCCAATCCCATTGACCAATCGCATTGCCTGTATGCCATTTCGAAAAATCATAGCCAGCTTTTAGATATTGCTGTTCATCGGCAAGTGAGATAGTTGCTTTCGCATTCCCTAACAGTTTTTCCTTGATACTTTCTTCCAAACGTAAATCCGCCTCTTGCCAATTTTTGGGAAGGTTTTGGGCATAAGGTTTCAATTCATCAAACGTTTCCATTCCTTCTTTGCTAATCCAGCCTTCTACCTGCGAACCGCCCCAAGAGCTATGCAATAGTCCAATTGGAACACCAGTTTTTTGAAATACCTCACGTGCAAAGAAATAACCAACAGCCGTAAAATCACCAACATTCTGGCTATTACATACTTTCCATTCACCAGTTTTTAGGTCGCTTTGAGGTTGTGTTGTAACTTCATGTTCCACAAAAAAATGGCGTATTTTAGGAAAATCAGCGTTCTTTTTTTCTTGAGAAAAATTATCCGCTTGCTTAACAGTCCACTCCATATTTGATTGTCCAGAACAAAGCCATACATCACCAATTAGTACATCTTGTAAGGCGATTTTTTCTGCGCTACCTTGAACCTCCAAAGTGAAAGGACCTCCCGCCTCCAAAGGCGAAAATTTTACCATCCATTTACCTTCTTGATTAGCTTGGGCAGTTTGCTTTTGTCCTGCAAAAGTCAGTGTGACGGACTCATTAGGTTTAGCCCATCCCCAAACAGGAATTGGTTTTTGACGTTGTAAAACCATATAATCAGTAAATACTTTGGCTATTTTGAGTTGAGCCAACAGGCAGTGGGATGTTAATAGTAGACCAAAAAGAAATAGTTTTTTCATAGAATATTTATCGTGTAAGATTGTTTGGAGGAATGTTATGAGTTAATTGTACATCCCTTATCAAGGATAAAAAGAATCACAAATTGATTCACCATCACTAATTTTTGGATAAACATAAAGCTAGCACATTCTTTGAATTTATTTATGTTATTCTGCCGTTATCCGCTTGATTAATTCCATGCATGCACGTGCATTGTGATAAGGGCACTTCCAAAAACCTACTTTATCCTCAGCTTCCATCAAACTTCCATCTTCATATCTTCCCCAAACCCATTCTCCTTGCTGTGCATCAATAAGGTTTTTCTGGATGAAAGTCCAAGTATTTTTTACAGCATCAAGAAATTGGGCGTGCTTCGTCAACTGAAAAGCATTGTAAAAACCCACCATAGCCTCGGCACTTACCCACCATTCGCGATGCATATCAGCATGATGCGACACGAGATCGTATTCATGAATCAGACTACCATCTGACTGAATGGCACGTAGGCTTGTGTTCGCCATTAGTATCGCTTTTTCTTGAAAAATATCTATCCATTTTTGCTTACCCAAAATCTCAGCAGACTCCTGCAATAACCAAGCAGCCTCGATATCATGACCAAACGATATAGCAGATGATTGAATATGCCATTCTGCATCGAAAAACAAATTCAAATGACCTTTAGGGTTGATAAAATGTTTGTTAAAAATCTCTAACAAATGCTCAAGTTTTGAAGCCAATCGGGTATCCTTCCAAACCAAATACAGGGATGCATACGCCTCGATGATATGCAAATGCGTATTCATCGTTTTGGGGTCGTTTCGGTCTTTTTCACTCAATCTCAAGTCTGTTAGAAGTTGCCAATCTTGCGAGAAAGCTTCCCAATAACCACCATTGACAGTATCAAAACTATATTTTTCGATAATTTCAAAAAGCGCAATGGCTAAATTAAGCGACTCCTGATGTTGTGTTGCTTTATAAAAACTTGCAAAAGCATACATCGCAAAAGCCTGTCCGTAGATTTGCTTTCGAGTACTCGAAGGGTTTCCAAGAGCATCCACAGCCCAGTAAACTCCTCCATGTTGAGTATCCCAAAAGTGATTTTTCAGATAGTCAAAAGCACGTTGAGCCAAAGTAAGATACCTTGGCTCGTGGGTAAAATGGTAGGCTTCTGAGAAAGTCCAGAGAATTCTGGCGTTTAATACTCCTCCTTTGATCGCGTTGGGGTCTATTTGCCCTTGATGGTTCATTTTTCCAATAAATCCACCATTTTTTGTATCTACGGTATTATTTTCCCAAAAAGTCAAAATGTTTTCTAACTCCTGAGATAACTGTTCTTTAAATTCAAGCATTTACAATAGTGTTAGCTTTACCTTGTTATGATGTTTGGTTTTCTAATGGTATAAAGTCTTATATTATTAGTTACCATAATGATTATATTACCCATATATCGGCGACAAACTATAATGATATCTTACTGATTATGAATACATTCCAATAACTGATAACTATTAACTAATAACTTCATTTTACTCACCACTAGAAAACCAAATCTTCCTTACTAAATTAAAACCGCTTGATTTGATTCAATCAGCTTTGTTAAGGTTTCTACCGAAGTTGCCGAACGGAAACCATCCTCTGGCGTATTGAGCACATAGTCTAATAATTGCTCAATGGTAGAAGTAGCCACGTGCATACGGGTATCAGATGAGGCATAATAGATAAAAACCTTCCCATCTTCATCGGCAATCCAACCATTGGCAAAAGTCACATTCGACACATCTCCTACTCTTTCTTCGCCTTCTGGTGCGATAAAATAACCCGCTGGTTTATGAATAACTTTGGTTAAATCGTTTAAATCTGTTAAAAATACGTACAAAACGTAACGCAATCCAGCAGCAGTATTGCGAACACCATGTGCCAAATGAAGCCATCCTTTTTCGGTTTTGATAGGCGCTGGACCTTGTCCATTTTTAACTTCATAAACCGTATGGTAATGCTTTTCATCTACAATAAATTCCTTCTCAATGACCGCATTTTCCATAGAATCAGCATATCCAAAGCCTATTCCTCCTCCTGTTCCTGCTTCGATAAAGCCATCTTGTGGGCGTGTATAAAAAGCGTATTTGCCATTCACAAATTCAGGATGAAGTACCACATTGCGCTGTTGCGGCGAAGGGGTAATCAAATCGGGTAAACGCTCCCATGTTTTGAGGTCACGTGTGCGAGCAATACCACATTGCGCAACTGCCGAAGACTCATCTCCGATTTTAGCATTAGGGTCTTTACGTTCAGTACAAAACAAGCCGTAAATCCAGCCATCTTCATGCTGAACCACACGCATATCATAAACATTACCATCGGGATTTTCAGTTTCGGGCATGGTTATCGGGAAATCCCAAAATTTGAAATTATCAACACCATTCGAGCTTTCAGCAACAGCAAAAAACGACTTACGATCTAATCCCTCTACCCTTACTACTAACAAATATTTGTCGTCTAACTTAATAGCCCCAGAATTGAATGTTGCATTGATTCCAAAACGCTCCATCAAAAACGGATTAGTTTCCGGATTAAGATCATATCTCCAAAATACTGGTGTGTGTTGTGCCGTCAAAATAGGATATTGGTATCTCTTATAAATACCATTTCCGACCTCTTCTGGCGTGTTTTTTCTGGTAATTAAAGCTTCGTAATTTTGTTGAAGTTGCGTTAATCTTTCTTGAAACAATGCGTTCATTTTCTTTCATTTATATTTGTTAATACCTTAAAGCACATTCGTAAATTGTTATTCGTTAATTGTAGATCGGTTATCAGAGGGTATTTCTCATTTCACTTTGATTATTCCAATACTTTTGTAGACGTTGCATGCAACGTCTCTACGGATTAATCTTCTAACTTATCCCACCATGTTCGTTTTAGGATAAAACTTACCACCAACATAATGCCTACATCTATGACTAATGCCTGATGCATTCCCAAAACCCAATACATGGGCAAAAGAGTAAGGCAAAGCTGAGATATAATGCCCAAAACCACATTGAAGGCATCTTTTTTGAAGTTCTTATTCGCTTCAAAAGCTGGATTCTCTGCCTTTACAGCCTCCAGAACAGGTTGCCAAAATCCCCAAGGTTTGACAGTTGTATAAAATTTCTTCAAAACCCTAGCGTCTGTTGGTGGCGCTGCCAATGTTCCTAAAATAGAAGCTGTTAAAGAAATCACGAATAACAATGGCCACCAATACAATGGTAAACCTGTGGTAAAATAAGGCATCAATAAGGCTGCAAAAATTCCTGCCGCCATCCCCCAAAAGAAACCATTGGCATTGAAACGCCACCAATACCATTTTAGGCAATTGGCTGCTACATACCCTCCATACAATCCTCCGACAATCCACTGCAAAATGTCATTGACACTTTTGGCCATAAAGCCTAATACAATCCCTATAATTACGACGACCAAGCCAACCAGATAATTCATCTGGATGGTCTTTTTGGTACTAGCCTGTGGGTTGATATGTTTCAGGTAAATGTCATTGACAATATAGGCTTGAGCTGCATTGAGGGTACCGCTAAAAGTTCCCATAAAAGCACCCATCAAACCCGTGATTACCAATCCCAAAATTCCAGCAGGCATAAAGGCATTGATTGTTCCTGGTAATAGTAGTTCAAAATCATAATTCCCATAAGCGTCCTTTACATTGAGTTGAGCATAATATAAAAGCGCCAAAACCGTCAAGCCAATAATCATAGAATAGCGAATGGGCAATAAAATGATACTGACAAAGCCCGTCATTTTACTCGCCTCTTTTGGGCTTCGGGTACTCAAAATCTTTTGCATATCATAATTTGGCGCTGGACCTGCCAACGAAGCAAAAACGCCTTTGAGCAACATCATAGAAAAGAATATTCCGAAAATACCATAGCCATCCGATTCTATTTTTTGGTGTACTTCGGGCAAAATAGGCTTCCAGTCTAATCCAAGTTCCCAGCCAAAAAATGGCGTTCTCCAACCTTGAGGCAAATGGAGGGTTTGACCTTGCAAATGGTCCATCGCAATAAAAGCAATCGCCAAACAAGCCAAAGTCATAATGCCATATTTAATTACATCGCCCAATACTATGCTATGCATGCCTCCCAAAACTGAATAGAAGGTGGCAATGATGGTGAATACAACACCATAAAAATGAGGAATATACTGCGCTGGAATCTCAAAAGGAACATAAGGCTGTACAACTTCCCAGGGAATAAAGATTTCAACAAATTTTCCTAATCCTACAAACCCATACGCCAAAAAACCAAAGCAACTAATAAGAGCGAAAGCAATGACAATGATTTGGGATGCCTGTACTCCTTTTCCCTCCGAACCAAATCTAGTAGTGAGCCATTCGGCTCCTGTGTTGGCATTGCTTCTTCTGAGCCATTTGCTCAAAAACATCATCATAAACACCTGATTGAACGAAGGCCAAAGCCAAGGAATCCAGATACTTTTGAGACCATACACAAAACATAAACTCACCATCCACATTGTACCGCTGATATCAAACATATCGGAGGCATCGCTCAAACCAAGCATATACCAAGGCAAGGACTTCCCTCCCATCAAATAACTATCTTTATTTTTCTTGGCTTTATTTTTCATATAAAAGCCAATGAATATCATGGTTAAGAGGTAAGTAAGTAATATAAGTATATCGATTAACTGTAATTTCATTCTCGTTTTTTGATTCTTTGAGCATGGCTTTTGTAAGCCACGCTCTATTTAAAGGGATAGGAAAAGATTTTATAAGAATATCATCTAAACACTGTGTTCTGGTGAAAATACTATTTCAAAACCTTCACGTCTTTACTAAATAAGGTCTGAGGTAAGTTGTAAAATTTGATAAAATCAGGGGCGCTTGTATGTCCTTGATAAGGGCTATAAAAATGGTCGGGGCGACCGTTTCTCCAAACCAACATATAACTTAAATGGGAATCCTTTATCGTTTCCCAAACGATGGATGTCCACCAGTTATCGACCGTAATTTGTTCAAGTCCCATTTCGGTAATGGCCGTTAACTTATGTTTTTTATCTGCTATTTCTTCCAACGTATGAACCATACGAGATAATTGCTTTTTGAACTCATCATTAGACTTAGGCGCATCACGATGATAATAGTCAAAGCCTATCAAATCTACCATATCATCGCCAGGATAACGTTCCAAATAATGAGCTTGAGATTCAAATCTGTCGGTCGAATAGGCATACAACAAATGATGTAAACCTTTGGTATCTTTCAAATACGAAACCGTATATCTCCATATTTTTTTGTATTGCTCAGGCGAGCAAAAGCCAGCACCCCACCAAAACCACGAACCTGTATGCTCATGAAATGGTCTGAAAAGCACAGGAATAGGCTGTCCTTTGGTATCTTTCAATGAAGCCAAAAAGTTGGCAACTTTATCGAGCCAAGAATTATACGTTTGTAAAGCCTTTGGGTCTGAGAAGATTTTGGCAATAGTAGAATCTGCCTTGTCCCAAGATGTTTTATTGGGGTCGGTAGGATTATTCAAATGCCAAGAAATTGTATTAAGTCCTCCTCGTTGATGTGTATTCTGAATATCCTGACGGATTTTGCTAAACGGTACGCCATCGAGATTGCGTACAGAGTCAAATTCAATTTTTCCTAAATCATAGCCTATTACCGCAGGAAAATCCCCTGTAACTGTTTTTACATCCGAGCGATTAGCATCGCCTATCCAGCGAGTTTTATCGGCGTTGAGCCCATAAGCCAGAGCATCTTGCTGACCAAACATGATACCTTTCTGACGTAATTTCCAAAGTTGTTGGTAGAGATGGCGAGTCGCGAGAGTAGCCTTAGCATCAATGGGTGCCGATTGGCTAATTCCCGAAAAATGGATGGTTAATGTTCCAATCAAGAAAAATAAACGCTTGTACATAAACTAAAATTTAAGTTGAGTGAAGAATGATTGGGCAAGTTACAGCCTTTTGAAGGAATACATGCCCAACATTACTGCATTAACCATTTTTTTCGGTTGATATAGATTGATATTCTGAAAGGGTTCATTTTGACATGCAGAATTAAAATAGATGACATTAACAATAGATTTTCATCTCTCTTCTTATTCCACGAGGGTACTTATATTGTATTTAGTATTTCGGAAAAATAACGCTTTTAACTTAGCTGGAAAGTTGCTTTATTTTCTCTTATTGACTAATACAAAATTACACTTCAAATAGAACCAATATATAATACAATTTTATCAATCTATAACACTGAAAAAACAATTCATGACAGTAAAAGAAGATTAAATAAGATAATTTAAGCACATAAATAGTAATTTTCGATTTTTATATTTGATTATTAGATGTAAAAAGAAAGAGATTTAGGATAATACCTTTTTAACACTTTTAGAAAACAAAATAGACTAAATATCAAAAAAGCCACCCCAAAACTGAGGTGGCTTTACTATTTGAATAAAGATAAGTTTAAGCTTATTTTACCAAAAGAATATTATCGAAATAAATCGTTTTGCCATCGTCATGAATTTGGAAAACGAAGTCATTGATTACTGGCATTGTCAAAAACCCTGTAGCTGGAATCTTAAAGTAAGTCCAAACATTGGCAGGAATGGTTACTACTTTGTCGGTCGCCCAGTTTACTTTGATAGAAACCTGACGGTCTATATCAGCTCCTTTTGCCCAGAATGTCAAATAGTTTACTCCTGCTGTGCTAATACCTGCACTTGAATGAAGAGATAAACCACCCCAAGAGCCGTTATACGCTGCCTCTAGTGAACGAGTACCTGTCCAAACATTTTTGGTAGAAGCCGTAAAGTCGCCACCCCATGACCAGTTGTCGAGACCATCTGCAAAGTTATCTTTGAAGAAACCATAGTTATTATCGACACTCACCAACTCTTGTTGGGTAGTAATGGTACCAGACGAGTTTGTAATCGTAAGTTTAGAACGTGTTGAAGAAGAAGCAGGCATTTCAATCACCATTTGTTTTTTGGTCTTAGAAATCACCTTTGCTTCTGCTGTTGAGCCTGCCAACAATACTTTCGTTACATCGTTGAGATTATTTCCTTTTACCGTGACCTGCGTACCTTTAGTAAAATCGGTATTTGACAACTCGGTTACGATTGGCAAAGCAATTACCTTGAAAGGAACAGCTACAGATTTACCGTATTTATTGGTAAAAATAATTTTTTGAGTACCCCCAAAAGCCGTATCTGGTACACGAAAAACAATGGCATTGTCAGTATTAAATGCAGGATTGAGTCCAGCAGGAACATTACCATTATCAAAAACAATCGTTCTCATTTCGCCCAATCCCGAACCTGTTAAGGTTAGTACCGAGCCTCCCGAAGCCGAATCAGGAGCTAATTTATCAGCCACAGGCACAGCATTTACGGCATCGTCACTTGTACAAGACGACAACCATACCGTCCCTGTAACAAAGAGTGCTGTAGCTATTTTGAAGAATGTATTTTTCATATCAAAAAAGATTTTTAGTATTTGTCAAGCGGGTAATCAAGACTTTATGACCACTTGCCTTACCCTTTCCGCTATTACTTATAATAAGGAATTGCTGGTTCTAATAATTTTGGATTCGAAACCGTTTCTGCTTGTGGAACAGGCAAATACAGTTGAGAGGCAGAAGAAATAGACACTCTCATACTGTTGATGGTTCCATTGCCGTTGTAAGTTCCACGTTCTTGGCTAGCCAACATTTGTTTGGCTTTATCAAAACCTTGACGCTGAATATCAAACCAATAATCTCCTTCAAAAGCAAATTCGACACGGCGTTCCTTCAACACTTGATCTTTGGTCAAAGAGGTTACTGGTGACAAACCTGCACGGGTATGTACTTTGTTAAAAGCCTCCAAAGCAGAAGCATCTGTTGTGCTTGTGCCTGTTCCAATAGTTGCCTCAGCATAAATCAATAAGACATCTGCATAGCGTAGCAAATAGGTACAAATGTCCGTTGATGTTCCGTTGACATTCTCTCCATTTGAACCCGGTCCTACGATATATTTTAGCGCATTTGAACGAGTTGGTGTTTTGATTTTAGTCGCATCGTCGGTGCTACTTGTCCAAGTAGTATCATATTTGAAACCATTCGGGAAGTTTACATTTGTCCAATCTGTACGAGTAAATCCGTGTTCCATTACTGACCATCTACGTCTTTTATCTCCTGATTCATAAGAATTTAACACATCTATCGAAGGAATAATAGCCGACCAACCTGCGCCTGTTGTAGGCTTCAATAATGGCGCTGGACCAACATACGCTTGGATAGGGTTACCAATAGAATATCCCCCTGCTGCCAACCACTGCAAAGCCACCAACGACTCAGGGTTATTATTCATTTTTGAGCTAGTGAACATTGCACCATAATCCGACACAAGACTGTATTTCTGTGAACTCATTACTTCAGCTGCTTTTGCTTTGGCGTTGGCATAATCCTTCATATACAAATACACTTTTGACAACATCCCTTTTGCTGCATATTTGGTCACACGACCTGCTTGATAAGAAGCATCAGGAAGATTTTGTTCGGCATATTGCAAGTCTTCTACGACAAAACGTAGCACATCTTTTTGCAAATAACGAGGTACTTTATAGTCTCCTGAATTGGCTAATGCCACTGGGTCAGAGATAATAGGCACATCGCCAAATACACGAGCCAAATAGAAATACGCCATTCCACGCATAAAACGAGCTTCTGCTACTCCTTGAGTCAAAAAGCTAGGGTCGGCAACTTGCGATTTTTTCTGTTCGAAAGTTTGAATCAAAACCGTTGCATTACCTGCCACTTTATAAAACGCATACCAAGAACGAGACACCTGTTCGTCGGTAGATTGTACCGTAAAATTGGCAAATGAGTTGTATTTGGGGTCACCTGTGTACATATTCCCACTCAATACCTCACCAATAGCATGATAGGCTTTGTCTTGCCATTCGTACCAAATGGTATTATACAACAAACCTGTTGCTGCATTTACTTGTGCCGCTGTAGTGTAATAGGTATCCAAAGTCGGCCCATTTTGCGAAGGTCTGTCCAAAAAGTCTTCTTTACACGAAGACACCAGTCCAGAAGCGGCTAATAATAAAGCGATTATATTTTTTTTCATCTGAAAATTCAAAATTAAAATTCAAGGATTCTGAGTCTTGAATGATTTTGTCAAAGAAAGAACTACGTTTTTCTATACAAATCATCCTACATTTTAACTCTTACTAGAACTCGAAATTACCTCCAATGGTGAAAGTACGAGGGTTCGGATAGTGACCATCGTCTACGTTCATATAGCGAATATTGTTATTGAACGAACCAAGTTCTGGGTCATAACCTGTGTACTTGGTAAAAGTGTACAAGTTTTGCATAGACACATACAAACGTGCATTGGTCAACTTCGCTTTTTTGATTAGGTCTTTTGGAAGGTTATAGCCAAACGAAACATTTTGGATACGTAAGAAAGAACCATCCTCCACAAAACGGTCAGACACACGGAAGTTGTTGTTATGCCATTGGTTATAACGAGGTAAAGTAGCATTGGTATTGGTAGAAGTGTATCTATCCAAAACCGTAGACAACTGGTTCCAGTAGGGATTCGTCATACCTTCAGTCAAACGACGAGTGTAATTCAAAATCTGTCCGCCTTGGCTACCATTTAAGAAAATCGAAAGGTCAAATCCTTTGTAATTAAATGTGTTTGTGATACCGTAAGTAAAATCAGGATTAGGATTTCCAATAATCGTTACGTCTTTTGAGTCAATTACACCATCGCCATTCAGGTCTTTGTAACGTACATCACCCAACCACGTGCCTGTTGGTTTTACATCCAAACCTTGTTTTGCACCATCTTTATTTAAGTCTTCCATTGTACGGAACAATCCATCTGTAACATAACCATAGAAAGTTCCTACTGGATGTCCAACCATTGTATTCGTTACCAAAACAGCATCTCCATATTCCTTGTATCCACGAATTGAAGCTGAAGCGTCATTCAATTCATTCAGGATGTTGTTGTAGTGAGAGAATACAAAATTAGTTTTCCAAGAAAAACCATTTTTCTGAATATTATAAGTCGTCACGCCAATATCAATCCCTGTGTTGGTCATTTTACCAGCATTCGTCCAAGGCGAGTTAATATCATTCCAAGCCGTTCCTAAACCCGAAGAAACAGGCAATTGCGTTTGTAACAACATATTGGTTGATACTTTTTTGTACACATCCAATGTCACATCAACACGTTTATTCAACATCGAAAGGTCTACCCCACCGTTGTAAGTCACTACTGACTCCCAAGCCAAGTTTGGATTTCCTACGTTTTGTGGAATCCCCCCTGCACCATAAGGCGCCGTTGAAAACAAGCGGATATTGGTGGTATAAAGGTTGTTTCCACCTACGCCCGAATTACCTACTGCACCTACCCCAGCTCTTAGTTTGAGATAGCTAATCAAATCCCATTTTTTAGCAAATGTCTCTTCCGAAACTGTCCAACCAACCGATGCTGCTGGGAAATACCCGTAACGTTTGTTTGGTCCAAAACTAGCTGAACCATCGCGACGAAGTGAAGCACTAATAGAGTAACGATTGTTGTAAGTATAGTTGACACGACCAAAATACGATTCCATTGCCCAAGGATATTTGCCACCACTAATCGACTGTGTAGTACCACCTTCCCCAGCATTTAAAGATTGTAAATTTAAAGTCAAATTTTGACGAGAAGCCGTTACCTGATCATAGTTAGATTCAGAAACCTCATGACCTACAACTGCATTTACCCAATGTTTTCCAAAACCTTTATTGAAAGTCAAATAGTTTTTCAAAGACCAATATAAGCTTGTACCACGGTCTTCTATCAATTTACTTGGCGAAAGAATAATCAAACCTGTGTTGTCATTGCGCACATAAGGTTGAAAAGCCGAGTTTTGACTCATGGTAAAGTCGTAGTTCAATTCGTTACGCAAATTGAGGTAATTGGTAAAATTCAATTCTGCAAAAATATTTCCAAAAGCCTTGGTTTGAATAGCTGTCACATTACGCATTTCGGCCAAAGCCACAGGGTTGTTGGGATTCCCAAATGTAGAACCGCCAATAGATACTACCGACGCATATTGTCCATCAAACCCACGTACTGGCGAAGCAGGGCTATTATAAAGACCCACACTAATCACCGCATCTGAGCCGTCGGTTAGTGTTATACGTTGGTTCGAACGGGATAAATTCACGCTAACACCCGCCTTCAACCAGCTCTTTACTTGTTGATCAATACTGGCACGTAAAGCAAAACGCTCGAATTTTGAACCGATAACCGTACCTGTTTGCTCAAAGTTATTTAAAGAGAAATAATACGTTGTTTTGTCTGAACCTCCCGAAAACGCTAATTGGTGATTACGAATATATCCTCTTTGGAAAATCGCATCTTGCCAGTCGGTACCGCGACCTAATACTTTTGGATTTTTGAATTCGCCCAAAGTATCCAAATTGCCAGCACCACTATTACGAATTTCAGGAACTAAAGAGTTGAAATAATTGGCGTATTGTTGTAAATCCATCAATTTCAAACGTCTTGGCACTTCTTGCATTCCGTAATATACATCGTAAGAAATTTTACCCTCACCACTTTTTCCTTTTTTCGTAGTAATCAAAACTACACCATTGGCAGCCAAAGCACCATAAATCGCCTGTGCAGAAGCATCTTTCAAAATATCTATTGATACAATATCATTCGAGTTTAGCGCAGCCAATGGACTTTGTACCGACTGACCAGCCATACCGCCTAATTGGTCTTGAGACACACTACTTCTTCCACTCAAAATTGGCACACCATCAATCACATATAGCGGTTCGTTGCCATTTACACTTGTAATACCACGCACACGCACCGACACGCCACCACCTGGCTGTCCACCGTTACTTGTTACCGTTACACCTGCTACTTTTCCTTGCAAGGCTTGGTCTACCCCCGGAACAGGCAAGTTCTTGATGTCTTTTTCACCAATCGAAGCAATAGAAGAAGTTACCTCATTTTTCTTGGCAGTACCATAACCAATCACCACGACTTCTTGTAGATTTTTGTTGTCGGCAATCAAGGAGATATTGATAGTAGAACGACCATTGATTGCGACCTCAGTAGGTTTGTATCCAACAGACGAAAACACTAAGGTTTTACCAGAAGATGTCACTTTGATCGCATACTCACCCTTGACATTGGTGGCAGTTCCACTCTGGACATCTTTGACCCTTACAGTTACACCGGGCAATGCCTCACCAGACTCATCGGTTACCTTACCCGAAACTGTTCGTTGTTCCTGCGCCAAAGTAGACCAAATGCTACTCAAGAACAGAAAACAAAAGAATAGTAGTTTTTTCATGTTCATTATTATCTGAGAATAAATTATTGATATTTTAACATGACAAAATTATATACCTATACTACGAACAATATAGTACTATTTTATCTAATCATAACATTAAAACTACTCTTTACAAAATCATAATAGACTTATTCTAACATAAACTTAAAAAAAACAGGACTATAAACGAAAAAACACAAATTATTATCTATTTTTGACAAGATTATTTAGCAATTGAGCTAGCCATTTATCAATACTTTTTTATCTTTTCCAAACTATATTATTATCCAAATAATCTTTCTTTTTCCTTAAAATTATGACTAAAATTATCCGAGAAATTACTCCATTGACACAAAGTGATTGCTTTACCTTTTTTTCAAGGGTAAAAAAAGAGTTTAACTTTCCCCTACATACGCATGAGGAGTTTGAAATAAACTTTATCATGAATGCCAAAAATGCCAAGCGCATTATTGGTGACCACTCCGACAATATTGAAGATTTAGAATTGGTATTGGTTGGTAGCAATCTCCCACACGCATGGTTCACACATCAGTGTGAAAGTGAAGAAATTCATGAGGTGACTATCCAATTTCATCGAGATTTATTTGATGAAAAATTCTTGAAAAGAAATCAGTTAAGTTTTATCAGAACACTTTTAGAACGTTCGTCAAAAGGTATCTTGTTTTCGCCCGAAACGGCTCAAGCTTTAAAGCATCGCTTTTTGAATTTACACCAAAAAAGTGGATTTGATTCTGTTCTCGAACTGATGTCAATTTTACATGATTTGTCGATTTCGAGAAATATGCGAACGCTCTCAAACACGTCTTTTTCGAACGACTCACTATCCTACAACAGTCGTCGTATCGAAAAGGCGTTTGAGTATATGCAGGCCAACTATGACAAGAATATTACACTCGAAGAAATGGCAAAATTGGTCGGAATGACAGAGGTATCTTTTAGTAGATTTATCAAAAAACGTACTGGAAAAACTTTTGTAGACAGCCTCAACGAAATCAGAATTGGGCACGCCTCTCGCTTGCTGATTGATACAACGCATACTATTGCTGAAATATCCTACCAAACGGGTTTCAATAATTTGTCTTATTTCAATCGTGTTTTTAAAGCTAGAAATAGCTGCACTCCCAAAGAGTTTAGAGAAGATTTTTCTGGGACAAGAACCTTTATTTGATTTCGGATGGGGGATTTTTGATTGCGGATTGAAATTGTTATTTATAAGACATTACTAGTTCAAGACTTTGTCTTGGACTTATTTTTTATACAGTTTATAAACTGAAACAAATGATAGTCCGAGACTAAGTCTCGGACTAGACAAGAAGGTAATTTTTATTCCGAAATCGTCAATCCAAAATCTAAAATCATATTGCCTCTCTAAGGCTTGATTTGATACTCCAATATGCTCAAAGGAGAAGACATGCCAGCTTTGGTAGGAGGAGCTTGCTGCATTAGAGATATAATTCCAGTTTGTTGGAAACGAGAAACATCGGGCTTGGGTTCGAGAATACTAAGATGATGAGTATCGATGCCAACGATTTTCCACTTCTTCCATTGGCTCTCACTCGTAGCTTTCAGAATCACCAACTCCCCTTTTTCAAAATAGATAGAGTGCGTTATTTTCTCGCAAGCTGATTGTCTATAGTAGAGAAGATACAAATGGTCATTGGCGTCAAACAAGATTTGTGGGCGTGTGCCTGCCTGAGCGATGATAAGTTTTTCATACCATTTGCCATTGGTATCTCGCCACAAATGATAATATCCGCTAGCCTTTCTATCCCAAAAATCTCCTTCTTTAAAAGGCTTATTCGGTAATTTGCTCCAGTACACTATATGAGTTCGCCCCTTTGAGTCTACTGCCTGCGCCTGCTGATTCATCAAAGACTGTTTACGATTAATGGTTCGAATAATCGAGTGTTTGGACGCCACATTCATCAATATATTCGAATCGGCATGGGCGATTATTTCACCACGATTATTTTTCCACGATTTTCCTTGGTCTTTACTGAATGCATATATCCAATCATGGTTTGCTCCATCAGCTTTTTCACGCCAAGTAAATGTGGTATAAAGCACTCCATTTTTGTCATAATCCCAACCATTATAGTAGGCATTTCGAGAACGACTATTATCCAAATCATCTTCAAAATAGCCCTCTGGACTATCAATTGCATGGCGTTCTTGCCATTGAGATTTTTGAGCTTTATAAGTTGCCATCCAAGTTTGACCATCACCACTTTTACCTTTTCTATAAAAAAGTTGCAGATTTCCGTTGGGCATAGACACAAAACTTGGATAGCTTACCTCCTCTATTTCTTCATCCAATTGATGCGAAAGCGGTAAAAACTGGCTTAGTTTCCAAGATGTTTTTTCAGGAAAATCTAATAAATATTTTTTCGAACGGATATAGTTAAGCGTATTATTATGATGGTCGAATGCGATATGAAGCGTACCGTCATTGGCACAAAAACCCAATGAAATGGTATTATGAGCATCGTCTTTACTCAGAATGTACGGGAAAATAAGGATATCTATTTTGTTAGTGCGAAGGTTTCTCCGAAAAATACAAAGCTGGCGACTAGCATTATAAAATCCTCCGTATTGAAAGCTTTTATAGGTTGCTAATGCTTCTTTTTGAAAAGCCTGCCCATTGATATTTAGTCCATAATCACCTTGAACGGTCAAGGCTTTAAAAGTCAACAAGATAGTCTTTATAGGTTTGATTGGCTTTTGAGCAATGCTTCCATGAACAAAGCTCATAAATACGATGAATAAAACTTCTTTAATAAAATGTCGGTTCATCAGAATGTAGTGCTAAAGATGTAACCACAAAGTAGGTGTTTTTTAAATCATAAAAAAATAGGCTCTATAGAAATTCCTTCTACTGAGCCTATTTATCTTATCCAAAGCTACTTTTCTGTGGGCACTACGCCATTCAATGGAACTACACTATTCAGATATTCTTCGATGTTGGTATAACCATCTTTGTCACGGTCGGCACTTGCATCAGTTGCATCTTTGGGATTCAAGCCTTTTTGGGTTTCCCACGCATCAGGCATGCCATCATTATCGGTATCTTTATAAGGCTTACCTGTATAGGTTGGATAGCCCCCTACTTGACTAATATCACTTATGATACCTTGTTTGTAACTATCAGCAGGCAATCTTCTCTTGATATATTGTCCTCCTGTAGGTGCTTGGGCATCTGCACTATAGACAATTTTACCCGTACGAACTTCCTCTATTACGCGTGTGTCGACAGGGTCACGTTTGGGAAGATTAGCTCCTACATTGGTCAACACGTAATCATACGCCTCTTTTGCCGAGATCTGTGTAACCTTTGCCATAGGAAATGGCTGATTGACGCGCATACTGTCAGTTTGATTACCAGCATTTGGAAGGCTTTCAATCTGAATTCCTCCATCCCAATTATCCTTGGTCACACGCTCATTGCCTTCCATGATATTTCCATTGGCGTATACCTTTCCATAAAGGCTTTTACTTTCTGGCGAACGCCCCGATTCTGGTTTGAGAATACGATAACGAATGGGCTGGTTTTCAGGAGTAATAGGACCTGGTTTGTAATAGTTGTTGATGAAGTTAAAAAACGATTTATTGTCACCTCCATCAGCAGAACGATTCCACCAGTTGAAAACTACATTATTGACAAAGCCAAAATCGCCATACATGCCAATCGAAGGATTTCTTGCCACATTATTTGCCCAAAGATTTCGCATAAAGGTACTATTCAACCCTCCGATGGTACTTCCAAAGGCATGGTTATAAGTATCTAAACATTCTGAAAAAATAGAATTTTGAATCGTAATATTTACCGTAGGTAATTTCAAAGGACTTCCTGATTCTCGGTCATATACGTGACGATACATCGACATATTTTCGTCCAATCCCCAACTTGCTGACACGTGGTCAATCATAATATTACCTACCACATTACCACCTATAGCATCATCACGACGAGTAACTTTAGTCTCGCCTCTTCTAAATCGCATATAACGAATAATAACATCATGGGTATCTATCAAAACCGATTCGCCAGCAATACAAATGCCATCGCCAGGAGCCGTTTGCCCAGCAATAGTAACGTAAGGAGCACGAATAGAAATAGGAGAACTGAGACGAATAATACCTGCTACATTAAAAACGATAATCCTAGCGCCACCCTGTTCGCAGGCCTCACGGAAAGAGCCAGCACCGCTATCATTGAGATTTGTCACCACATATACTTTACCTCCACGCCCACCAGTCGTGTAAGCGCCACCGCCTTCAGCCCCTGGAAATGCAGGAATAGAAGCTTTAAGCAAATCCGAAGGTTTGGAAGCATTAGGTACATAGATTTTCCCTTTCTTATGGTCTTGCTCAACAATGAGATAAGCTTTTTTCCAAGCCTCCTCTGATTTTTGCTTTGCTTCCTTTGCAGCAGCTTCTTCTTTTGCCTCTAATTCAGGCGGGATAGTTGGGTATTGCGCCATTGCGGATATACTTCCTAACAATGAAACGAACAGTACGCCTAAGCCAATTTGTTTATGCATAAGTATGATATATTTAGGGTTGAGGTGATTAAGCTATCACCTACTCGAAGTAAGACCCTACAAAATTAGGCTGTGCATTAGGCTATACTATATATAATTTTTGCAGGAATTTATAGGTTTTTACCAGCAAACAAAACTAAACCAAATTGAGGCATAGGTTATTGATGTTTTCATTATTACTTAGTCTATGCTATTAAATAACAAAACGCCGTAAGTACAAAAGAAATCCAATAGTATTGGCTTCTTAGGCACCTACGGCGTTATCATAAAACTTTATTGGTTTGATGTATAATTAATTAAAAAGACCCACCACCTCTTTGGAAGCCACCGCCTCCACTAGGAGGCCCATCAAATCCACCACGGCTTTGTTGGTTTTGTTGAGAAGACTTTCGCATATCTTCACGACGTTTCAAATATTTTTCGTACTGCGCAGCGGTTAGCACTTCACTCATTTCATGATCTTTATCTTTCATGAGTTTTTCCATAATTTCTCTATTTTTCTGCATATCCTTTTCCGACGGTCGACCATCTTCAGAAGAGTTTCTTGCACGAGAACGCATTTGTTTTTGCATAAAATCCGTTTGTGCCAAGGCATATTTTGTCGAAATATCTGTTACGCGGTCGATTTGATCAGGATTGAGTTTGAGCTTTTTCTTCATCCATTTTACCTCCTGCTCTACCATTTTTTCTGGGTCTGGTGGCTCAGGTGTTCGTCCCTCAAAATCAGGACGCATACCACCGCCTCCACCGCCTTGAGGAGGTCCTCCGCCAAATTGAGCTGAGGTTGTCAATGAAAAACATAAAGCCGCAATAAAAGCAAAAGCACCAAGTGTTTTCTTCATCATTTTCATGGTTATTGATTGTTAGCCCACTGAGTTTTGGAGTTTATCAACCTCGACTTGCACGCTTTGTCGAGGTTTGTTTTTGAAACTCAGTAGATTGTTTTTATGCTAAATCAACGCCACACTTGGCACACTATGATGATGTCTGATACACTTGGTACTTTTTTGTATAAAAGCCTTAATAATCTGTCTATCTATTGGCTCCACTCAGTTGGAGTACGATCCCAACGATGTCCTTTCAATTCTTGTAAAAGCTGTTCAGAAAGTCCTTTTCCATCACTACAGCCCATATTGGACTCCACGTTACGGATTTTTCTCATTCCTGGAATCGTCGTAGAAATATCTGGATTGCTTAAAATAAATCGGATTGCCATTTCGGCCATGCTCATACCAGCAGGAATCAATGGACGTAACGCCTCAGCATGGTCTACACTTGAATTGAGGTTTTCAGGAACAAAATAAGTAGAGCGCCAATCTTCTGCTGGGAAAACGGTTTCTTTCGTCAAATTGCCTGTCAAGGTTCCTTCATCAAACGGTACTCGAGCAATGATTGCAATATTTTTTTCACGACACAATGGCAACAAAACATCTTCTGGATTTTGGTCAAAAATATTATAAATCACCTGAACGGCATCAATCAAATCAGTTCTCAGGGTCTCCAAGCAATTGTTTGGCTCCCAACGATTGACACTCAAGCCCCAAGACAACACCTTGCCATCTTTAGTCAATTTGGTAATTGCCTCCTTCCATTCGTCGTGCTGTGCCCAAGCATCTTCCCACACATGGAATTGCTGTAAGTCAATAGCCTCAACACCAAGATTTTTCAAACTCTTTTCAGTGTATTCAACGATATAATCCGCAGGAAAAACGTCAGCGATATTGAAATGTGCTTGAGAAGGCCAAATTCTATTTTTCGGTGGAATTTTAGTAGCTACGTATAATTTTTTCTCAGCATGTCTTTTGAGTGTTTTATTCAAAATCTCTTCACTCAAACCATCGCCATAAGCCCATGCCGTATCAAAAAAGTTACAGCCCATTTCAATAGACTTATCCAAAGCATTGTTTACTTCTTGTTCTTCCGAACCTGTCCAGCCAGCCATGCCCCACATACCATAACCCACCTCGCTCACTTGCCAGCCTGTACGACCAAATTTTCTGTATTCCATATTCAAAGCGTTTTGATTGTATATCAATACCTCAAATTTCTTGGATTTTTTACAGAGTTTATTAGAAAGTAGAAAGGTTTATTTACGAAATCGTTTTCGAAAGAGCTAAGGTAGATTCTCTAGGGATAATTTCAGATTGAAGCATAATAGACTGAAAACTCAAGGTTTTCCTTGGTTTTTCAATTTGTGCAATCAGTAGTTCTGTGGCTTTTTTGCCCATTTCTGTAGCTGGATGCTTTACTGTGGTAAGGGTGGGACTCAACACCGTAGCCAATGGAAAATCGCAGAATGACAAAACTTTCAGCTCTTGAGCAATCACCAATGCGCCCGATTTACAGGCCGACCACAAAGGCGTCACCAATTCCTCAACCGAGGCAATAACCCCATCGAAAGATTTGTCTTGTAATAATCGAAAAAAGGTATCATCCGAAATCTCTTTCGGTATCTCGACAATATGGGTTTCGGGATTAGTAATATTTTTTTCTGAAAGAGCTTTAAGAAATCCTTGCTGTCGCAGATTTAAGGTAGAATTCGATGTTCCATTCAACAAATAACCAATTTGTCGACAACCACTATCCCACAGATGTTGTACCGCTCTGTAGCCCAATTCAAATTCATTCGTTACAACCTTATGAGCCTGAATCTCTTGTGGAACCCGATCGAAAAACACTAAAGGGATATCTTGAGAAAGGAGATTTTGAATATGCGAAAACTCTTGTGTTTCGAGCGCCAACGACATCAGAAGCCCGTCAATTCTTCCCAATTGCAAGCTTTCAAGAATCATTCGTTCTTTTTCAAAACTCTCATTGGACAAATAAATCAGGACATGATAGCCTTGCACACGAGCCACCGATTCGATACCCTTGATGACCGAAGCAAAAAAACTATTTCCAACTTCTGGAATAACAACAGCGATAGTTTTGCTTTTGTTATTGCGCAATCCGCTCGCATGAGGATTGGGTGAATACTGATATTTTGTCGCCAACTCCAATACTCTACGCTTCGTTTCGTCACTAATTTCGTGGCTATCATTCAAGGCTTTCGAAACAGTACTTGTCGAAACATTGAGTTCTTTAGCAAGGGTTTGGATATTGATTTTGGTTTTCAAGGAACGAGTAGTAAAGGTTTTATTTCTTCTAAAAATACCCTCAGAAATATCTAAGGGCATTTTTTATGGAATTTTCTTACAAAAAAAGCCTACTTTCCAATACAGAACTTAGAGAAAATATTAGCTAACAAATCATCCGTAGTTATCTGCCCTGTGATTTCACCTAAGTGATGGAGCGCAAAACGAATATCTTGAGCGAGAAAATCGCCTGTAATACTGTTTGACAAACCTTCTAACACATGATTCAAAGATTCGCTGGTTTGTAATAAATGTTGATAGTGACGAAGGTTGGTCACAACGGTATCTCCTGCTTTGATTTCCTTGGTTTTGACTTTTTGAACCAATGTTTTCTGTAAGCTTTCGATATTCTGGTTTTCAGAAGCAGAAATCCAAATAATGACTGGATAGGCTTTTTCAAATTCCTGCTTTTGGTGTACACTGAGCTTATCTTGTTTGTTTCCAACTAATACGTAAGGAGCATTAAATGATTGTATTTGTTCTTCGATTTCCGCTAGACTAATTTCTGAGGCATCAAACAAATAAATAATCATACTAGCTTTTTCCATCTGTTGCAGTGTACGCTCCACTCCGATTGCCTCAATGGTATCATTGGTTTTGCGCAAACCCGCTGTATCTATCAGTCGGAAACGAATACCTTCGATAAACAGCTCATCTTCAATAACATCGCGGGTAGTTCCTGCAATATCTGAAACGATAGCTTTTTCTTCGTTTAATAGTCGGTTGAGCAAGGTTGATTTACCAGCATTTGGCTTGCCCACAATTACAGTTGGCACACCATTTTTGATCACATTTCCCATCTCAAAACTATCAATCAAAGGCACTAATACACTCTGAATTCGATGAATCAATTGACGTAAATCGTCACGGTCAGCAAACTCTACGTCTTCCTCGCCAAAGTCTAATTCAAGCTCAATTAGCGAAGCAAAATGAATCAAAGATTCTCGTAGTTGCGCGATTTGCTTTGAAAACCCTCCTCTAATTTGATTAATGGCCGTTTGGTGCGACGCCTCCGAATCTGACGCAATCAAATCTGCTACGGCTTCGGCTTGTGCCAAATCGAGTTGTCCATTCAAAAATGCACGTTGTGTAAACTCTCCCGGATTAGCCAAGCGAGCACCATTTTTCAATAAAAGCTTAAGTATTTTCTGAATGATATAATCAGACCCATGACATGAAATTTCGATGGTATCTTCCTTAGTGTACGAAGTGGGTGCTTTAAAAAGCGATATGAGGACTTCATCTACAATCAAATTTTGGTCGTCACGAATGGTACCAAAATGAATGGTATGCGAAGGTTGCTGATGAAGATTTTTACCTTTAAATATTTTTTGAACTACGTCGATGGTCTGAGGACCCGATACCCGAATCACTCCGATGGCTCCTACTCCTTGCGCTGTGGCTAATGCACAAATGGTATCTTGATTCATGAATGCGTTTTTAATCGTTTGGTATGATTGCTTTTGCTAACCATAACGCAAAGTTAAGCATAAAGGGTTTCTTATCATACCAAACGATTCTGCCAAAATCTTAGAACAAAGATTGTAGCTTCATGGCAATAGACATATCTCCTGCAATTTTGATTTTACCAAACATCACAGCCGTCATTGGATTGAGTTTACCTGTCATTAATTCTGCCAAATCACTTGCTTTTACAGAAATGGTACAATCAGCAGGTGAATCTGTATTAGTCACAACGCCATCCGCTGAAATATGGATGTTTCCTTGGTCTGTAGCAAATTTGATAGAGTTTCCTAAACCACCTTTTTGAGATGCTAGGCTAGAGATTTTGTCAAAAATTTCAGAAAAGTTCATTTGTATATATGATAAAAGGTATTGATTGCTTTGAAAATAAAATTATTATGCAAGCATACGAATTTTAATTGTAAAATCAAAATGGAGGGAGGCAGAAAGAAGGCACAAGTGGCAGAGGCGCAAAGGCACAAAGGGATTTTCGGTAGAGACGCAATGCTTGCGTCTGGTGGTAGAGCGAACAGGCACAGCGTGAATTATGAATATTAGGTAAAAATAGCAAGGGCAAAAAGGATTTGGATTTAATATAGTTTAAACTTCAATAAAAAACCTCTTTGCCTCTGCCACTCAAAAAACCTTTACCCCTCAACCACTAAAAACACTTTGCACCTTTGTGCCTCTGTGCCTTTGCCACTTCGCACTCCACAGCCTTTGCCACTCTCCCTCAAAACCCAAACACCGCCTTAACAGGAATAAAAGGCACTAATCTTTCTTCTAAAGGATTATTAGGAATTTGGAGTAAATCTGCCACTTCTTTTCCTAACAAATGACGCATAAAGGCACTTGGAATGGTTTTCAATAATGGATTCTCTATAAACTCTTCCAATGCTTTTAGAAGCGATTTTGTTAGACCAACTCCTTCTTCTGAAGTTCGAAATTGTCGTTTGGCTATAGCTTTGGCTAAAACAAAAGCCTCACGAAGATTTTGTGGCAACAACCCTATCTCCACGCCCATCATAGCATTAATAACATTCCAAGTATGCAGATATGCCTCTGCTTCTTGATCGGTGAATGAAAGATTATTTTTGCGCATACCCACAATCACAATATAGCTAAAGGCAAGATTGGTTCCTGCCATATCCTCTTGATTTACAGGCAATCCCCAATCCTTGGTATTCCAAGTTTGATGGTGTAAAGTAAAAAAACGGATAGAAGCGTGCATCAATCTAACTTTCAAAATACGCAACATTGCGATCGGAATACCAGCTTCTGAGATTTTCCACTGTTTGGGGTTTAATACACCAAAAACAAAACTTCCTGTTTCCTCTAAGCGTTTTCTGGTGTCTTTTCCAATCCGCTCTGACATCCATAAAACTTTCGCCCCATCTGCACCTGCGTAACAGTACGGCAATGACAAACAACCCAACATTAAGGCAATATCAGCTTGGTGTTTTTGGGCAAAATCTAAACCTCTTTGGAATTCTCTTTCTTGGTAAAAAGAAGGAAAAACAGCATTTTCTTGAAAATACTTTTGCACAAAATCTAACTGATTTTTCCAATCAAAATCTTCTTTGACTAGCCATTGAAAAAAAGTTCTCAAGCCAGTTATCCCAACTTGTTCAAATACCAATTGAATACAATTGTCTGCTAGCTGGTCACCTTGCTGACGGGAGTCTTCGAGCATTTGATTAGAAAAATATCTGGTAGACTTTATAGCTTGTTTTTTCATAAAATTGAATCTATGTGTCTTATTTGAACCAAGAAAACGCGACTTTGGTTATTTCAATAATCTAACGGACTGTAACCTTTTTTTGTTTAAAGGTATTCATAAAAGGAAAGTTTGTAATTTTGTATCGCCTTCGGGCAATTGATTCTGAAGCATTTTTCATTTAATAAATTTTTATCACATGAACATTTTTGAGCGTCAGCGTGCACAGCTTCGTGAAGTTTTAGAAAACGAAATCGCTAGAGGTAAAGCATTTTTGGAAGAAAACAAAAAAAGACCAGAGGTTATCGAAACCGCTAGTGGCTTACAATATGAAGTATTGATAGAAGGTACTGGACCAAAACCTTCAGGACCAACTGCAAAAGTTTTGACACATTACCACGGTACTACTATCGACGGTGTTGTTTTCGATAGTAGCGTGTTGCGCAACGATCCTATTTCTTTTGGTTTGCACCAAGTAATTTCTGGCTGGACAGAAGGTTTGCAATTGATGCCTACGGGAAGTAAATACAAATTCTATTTGCCACATAACTTAGCTTATGGCGAACGTGGTGCAGGTCCAGACATCCCTGGTGGCGCTGTGTTGATTTTTGAAGTTGAGTTGTTGAAAACCAACTAGATTTTTTTAATGGTGAATGAGTGAATTGTGAATGAGTGAATGGGAAAATATTTATTCAATCACTAATTCACAATTAGAACTGTACGAAGGTCTAAGTTTTGTTTTTAAATCCTTCGTACAGCCCTAATTCACAATTCATCATTCAAAACTCCTTCCCCTATCTTCCACAAATGCGTTTGAAATCACAATAAGTACAAATATCTCTATCTTCTGTACGAGAAAATGGTATCTCAGGATTAAGCAGTTTTTCTAAAAATTTAGCCAAATATTTTTCTGACGAAATCATAAATTCTTCGATAGTTTCATCATCTGAAAACTTAAAATCTTGCTCTAACAAACCTGCCTCTATATTTCGGAAAGAGTAAATTCCTGACACTACCTTATTTTCATCTGCCTTCAACCTTGTTCCTCTAATGCTCAGCCCATATTGTGTCATCATCCTTTTCAGAATCATATACTTATACAACCATAGCTGACGAAGTTTACCTTTATCTGGTTCTTCTAACAAAACTTCATCAATTAAGTCTGTTTTCACCTTCAAATCTTCGGGTTTTACCAAACCTGTTTTGTAGTCAATTACTCGCACCGTCCGACCATGGATGCGGTCGCCGTGAATGCGGTCGATGCGGTCGATGCGACCTGCCAATTTAAAAGGGATTGTTCTGCCATTTACTTCTACTTCTAGGCCTACCTTGAGTGTTTTCTCAGCATCTAGTAGTTCAATCGGAAAGGCTTCATTGGCTATCTGAAATTTCAAAAACTTCTTAACTAAAGTCTCGCCTACTTGATATAAAATATAGTTTTCGCCTTCAGTCATTCGAAGTCCTGGATTGGTTTGTTCAAATGCTTTTTTGAGATAGGAATCTATATTTTTCAATACAAACTCTAAATCTGATTGCTGAATAATACCATCTGTTTTTTCGATTAAATCATCCCCTTTTAAAAATGCTGTGTCTATATTTTCAAAAGTTTTGTGAATCCAGTTACCAAATGAATCGGAAGCCAGCTTTTCGGCTACCTCCTCCTCTGGCGCAATACCTGCTACTTTGTTGAAATAATACTGCATCGAACAATCCACAAACTGATTAATATGCGAAGGATAGATACCCCGCTCGTTGATTTCCTGTTCAATCATCGCGAGCATATCGGGCGTTTTCTCAATTTTTAGTCCGCTTTCCTCCTCCTCTGCTGTAATTTCTGTTTCGAAATTGACTTGATTTTGAGTAATATTCAAGTTCGGATTGAGGTGGCGAAGTTCATGTTCTATTTGCAAAATAAAACGACTTTTTTCGGCTGCGCCATACGTATCCGAAGGCAACACATGTACCAATACCACTTCCTTGGCTCTTTGTGAAAGTCTAAAAAAGTGATACGCCATAACGGCATCCGCGTGATTATGGGTTGGTAAATTAAACTGTGGATCAGACAGTGCCTCGTACGGGATTAGCGTATTTTGTCGCTTGCCTTGTGGCAAAACACCTTCGTTGACCGATAAAATAATCAATCTTTCAAAATCCAACGTTCGGGTTTCGAGCATACCCATAATTTGTAAACGCTGATCCGTTTCGGACTCGAAAGGTATTTTGGTTTGTTTGATTAGTTCATACAAAAAGGTCTTAAAACTTTTGATAGAAACGGATTCGCCTCGCTCTGCCAAAATCATTTCCATGCGTTGTAACAGCAAATAAAACTGATACAAGTATTCATTCTCGACTGCATCTTGGCGCTCACGATACACTTCTCGCAATAAATCAATTAGGGCATAAAACTGCTCGACGGCTTTTTTAGGTTTTTGTTCCCAGTGATTAAACACAATATTGAAAAGTCGGTCATCTTGCCCCATTTCCTTTAATTCTTTCGAACTCAAGAACACTTTATTATGAACAGTAATGTCGCGTAAAGTTTGACGAATCGGATTTTGTAATGATTCATTTTCGATAAGTTCCTCAACCAAAGGATAATGCATTGCCTCATATCTTCGCACAAATGGGTGATTGAGAATACGTACCACTTGTCGATACGAAAATTTAGGAATACGCTTTGTTTCTCCTTCTGCATTTTTGAACTCCACCAAATTACGTTGCATTTCAAACATCGCATCGATGAGGGTAAAAAGCATCGAGTTTTTGAGTGAAAGCCCCATCGTAATATTCAGATTGGCAACATCTTTTCCTAGTGAGTTCATCACAGGCACCAGTAAGTTTTCGTCACCCAACACGATGGCCGTTTGCGTTTGTCCTTCTATTTGTTGGTTCCAATCTGCGTAGATTTTCCCAGCAACTTTGGCTTGCATCGAAGCATTGGCAACGCCTATAATTTGTACATTTTTTCGACCTTTCAGCAACTCATCTGATACCCAATTCCACTCATTATTGAACAAAGGTAATTGATCTGGCATATTGTTGCCTGTACGATAATCTCTCAACCAGTTTCCTGCCTTCTGGTCCTTATTTGAAAGGTAATAGGCGTCAGAGTCCCAAAGGGTTTCTGCAAAAAAATCATTCCCTTCTTTTCTTTTCAATAAAGAACGAATGATTTTTTCTTCGGCATTCGAGAGGGCATTAAAGCCTACAAAATAGTATTTTTTATGTTGTGGACTATCCAACAAATAAGTACCTACGTGCTCGGCTAATTCACGATACGCCATGCCACGATACACGAGTCCTTTTTCGCGCAAACGAGCTTGTAGAAGGTTATATACTTCATGAATATTTTCAAAAAGCTTAAAATAACGATCGGTACGTTCGGTGCTTTTGAGGCGGTCACGTTGAGATTCGCCCAATTGCATTTGCCAGCGTTCCAAGGCTTTTGCCTCAGACATAAAGCTAAAAAGCTTTTTGGGTTCGACGAGATATTGATCTATTTTATCAAAGTCATTTAATAAAGTTGGAGCCCAAGTCATAAAGCGCTCAAAAACAACTAAAGGATCAATTGTTTTGAAAACATCATACAATTCGAACAACAAAGCCACTGGATCTATTTGTTTTAGACCCGTCACATTCATCACAAAATCGTCGATCGCCATCACATCAGGCGCCAAAAATGGAGCTTCGGCCTGATTAGCAAGAGCTTGTTTAAAATACAAAACCCCACGTCGAGATGGAATAACGATACAAATATTACTTAGTTGATGAATACTGTGTTTTTGAAAAATATGAGCAGCAGCTTTTTCGAGAAAGGTTTCCATGTAATAGTCTTTAAGGTTTTTTAGGTGAAAGCGGAGAGTTGTGAATGTTGAGTGAGTCGTGTATGAAGAAGTCTAAAAATGTCTATTTCGGATATCGGATTTGGGATTTCGGAAGTGTAAGCTTCTATATTTTGTAAAAAAAAGGTATTTCATTTTATTTCCGAAATCAGAAATCTCAAATCCGCAATTGTTGGAAATCCTCCGTACAGTTCTAAGTTACAATTCACAACTCATCACTCCACTAATGAACTCTATCACCTCGAATTTCTAAATTCGTAATAATGCTGGCTTCTATCTCAAGCCACTCATTCCAACGTTGTTTTACATATTCTGCTGGAAGGTATTCTTTGGCAAGGTCTATAAAATTGACATAATGTCCAGCTTCTGAAATCATTAGTTCATGATAAAACTTTTTCAAAGAGTCATCTTGAATCTCTTGAGATAATATTCTAAAACGCTCACAACTACGAGCTTCAATAAGTGCATTGATAAAAAGTCGCTCTCCCAACTGCTGATCTTGAGTGCCTCCGTGACGGATACTAGCATTCAACTGAATTACATATTCGTCTTTACGGGGTTTACCGAGAGCCAAGCCTCTTTTTTCGAGTTCACGAATTACCATGCGAAAATGAGCCCATTCCTCCGAAACAACGGGCATTAATACCTCTCGTAGTTTTTCTCTTTCAGGATATTGAATAATCAGTGAAATACAGGAAGAAGCTGCCTTCTGCTCGCAATAGGCATGGTCAATAAGAATTTCAGCGATATTTTTTTCAGCAATATTTACCCAACGTGGGTCTGTCGGAAGCTTAAGTCCAAGCATGGAAGTTTAAAATTAAGTTTCTTTAGCAAAAGACGCTATCTGTTAATTGTATATCGGTTATTAGATGTCAGGTAGGAATGAAAAATTAAAATCAACTATTTGACATTTGGCTTTCTGCAAAAATATTTTTCAAAAATTCATATATGCCTTTGCCTAATACCTACAGCTGATAGCATGAAGCCTATAAATTCTATTGTTAAATTAATCAAACAACAACCATCTAACCCCAAAACCAAAAGTTCTTCCAATACCTGCGTATCCTGGCGCAATGTAATAGCCATTAGTGCCCAACAATCGCTGGTTAGCATGAGATAATTTGAAAAATACACGCACACGGTTGATTCGCATATCAGCAAAAATATCCGCTTGGAAATTACTATTTAAGTACTGAGTATCTTGTAAATAGAATTGCTGCGTCGCAGGCATATAGGCATCGCCGTAATAGCCAGACTTGTAATATAACTCCAAACCTGCTTGGATGTAAAGCACTTTAGCATACAAAATATCCAACGCCAAACGTGAGTTAATCGTAATGGCTGGCATACGAATCAAATCAGAGCTTTTGGTATAAGCCCAATAAATATTGTTGATATTGGTAAATTTTCCAGACTGAAAACCCACTGTTCCACCTGCTCTAAAAATGGCAATTGGACTACCTGTTGACTGCTTGACAACTGCCTTTTGATCAAAATAAATGTAGTTGTCAATCGTCTGAAAACTTGCAAATGGGCTAAATATAACGTTCTTGATTTTTATGGTACCATTGGCATAAAAACTTAGTACTTGTAAGTTTTTCAACTGGTTTGCCTGCGAAACTGTATCATTTAACCATCTATAGGAGCTATTATACATATACTGCTGCGCCAACGTTGGGACATTTCTAAAGAAAGTTCCACCGAAGTTGAGCCACTTGCCCCTCAATTCTGCATTCAATCGATAGCCACTACCTACATGATATTCACCCTCCGCAAAAAACCTTGTACTATCTTTTAAATATTGATTGAGCCAAACTCCTACAAAGTTTTCACTTCTACTCAGTTTATCATTATTCAACAAATTGGTATAATTCAAGATTCTTTGTCGAAAATGAAGACGATAATTAAAGCCCTTGTAAAAACCTTTTATGCCAGATTTATGCTGAAATGTACTCGAACTAAAGCCATTGTATAGGGTATCTGTAGAGGCAGGGCTTTTCAAATAACTTGAAGCATAAAATTTACTGGTCAAGCTAGTAGAATATGTTTTATCGACAAACTGTGTTTTTCTACTCTCATAATCCAAGGTTTGGAAGATTTGAAAGGCTTTGTATCCTGCATATTCATGATACACGTGGACGTTATTCCAGGTATCACGACTATTGGCACTAGTCAAAATGGCATTATTGTCGTCGTACAAGAGCAATGAATCGTACGGTACGCCATTACGAGCTACACCACCCTCATCAATAATATTATGGTCAAATCTGTTGAGATAGCCCATAATGGTATATTTCTTATTTTTACTCTGATAGTTCGAATGTAGCATAAACTCCCAATGACCGATAGCATTAGGAATGGTCCCTGTAGTAGTTGTACCTCCTACCAATGGTTTAGTAGAAGTAATTCTATGCAAAGTCAAGCCCACATTCCAGAGCGAATCTATATTTCGATTAAAATCAAAATCTAAAATATCTTGCCCTTTACCTGCTGTCACATAATATATGTCCGAATAAGGAGATCGAGTGTTGTAATATTTGACATCTTTAGGCTCTATGGCATACAACGAATAGGCATCATACCCAATTCGAGTGCCTAATTGGTCGGGAGCTTGGTAAAATAATGGACGAGATGCTGTACCTAATAACCCCAAATCTACATACGTATTATTGCGCTGTAAAATGGTGCTATAATTATGAAAACCCTTTAAAAGAGTATCGATAGTATAAAGTTTCTTTCGATTATTAAAAACATCTTCCTCTAAAAAATATCGACTAGAAGTAGGTCCGTAGATAACCTTTGTAGAATCATCTAAACCGCCTTTTTGATTGGTCTTTTTTTGTTGGGTTTGGGCTGGTGGAAAGCCATTATTGTTCCCTAAACCACCTGTAGAAAAAGTATTACTAGTGGTAGTTTGGGAAAAAATACTGCCAGAAATCAGCAGTGTAAATACGAGTATAAGATATTGCGATGTTTTCACCCTGCAAAATTAATCCATTATCCGAATCCTTCGGCATAATATCTGTGAGAATTAAGATACGTACATTTGACAATGACTCAAAATCAGCTCGTCAAATTGTTTTTTCTGATTGGCATCAAAACCAATTTGAATAGGCAAATAATAAAAAAGGTGCTGTTTATCAGGAAAGTCTGCCAGCAATGGTTTTATTTTCACCATGTCTTTTTCTGTCATTAAAACGCCTTTGGCTCCTATTTCTGCTTTTTCAAGTATTACTAAAACTTTTTCAATATCGGCTTTAGTATAAGAGTAATGATCGTGGTAAACGATATTTTCAATGATTTCAAAGGTAGCTTTTGCATAATTTTCAAACAATTGAGGTTGTGCAATACCCGACAGCAATACTACCTTCTTTGGTATTTGGAGCACCCAGTCATCTATGCAAGAAGTAACTTCACCGTATTGAATTGTCGAAAAAAACACTGGACTAGCTTCATTCAAATATGGCTTGAGTTTTTGGATAAAACCTTGTTGCTGTGCTTTCCCAAGATTGTCTGGACATTTGGACACAATCACAATATCAGCTCGCTTCAGTCCAGTTCTGTTTTCGCGCAAGCGTCCCGCAGGAAAAGGGAAATCTTTAAAAATAGGTCTTTGAAAATCAATCAAAACGATATTTAGGGATGGCTTGATGGCTCTATGCTGAAAAGCGTCGTCTAGCACGATTACCTCAGGATGTACTCCTGTCATAAGTTCGGATACGCCTAAAACTCTTTTTTCGGAAACGGCTACAGAAATTTGATGTCCAAATTTTTGATAAAATTGCATAGGTTCATCGCCAAGGTCTTCCGCTGTAGAATGTGGATTTGCTAACAGATACCCCTTTGTTTTACGACCATAGCCTCTACTCAAAGTTGCGAGTAAATAGTAAGGTTGTAATAGTCGAATCAAGTATTCGACATGGGGACTTTTGCCTGTTCCACCAACGGTAATATTGCCAACATTGATGATGGGTAAATCAAAAGATTTTGACGATTTTATTCCCCAATCAAAAAGTAGATTTCTGAAAGAGGTAATCCAACCATATAATATCGAAAAAGGTCGCAACAGACCTATTAGTATAATATTCATAAGTTAATTGAACATCGATTTTTAAATAAATTCAATTATTTGACCGATTTTACAAGACAAAATTCTGAAAGAGTAACGACTTTTTACTAATTTCACCTCCCTTTTAAGAAAGTTTAACGAGTAACTGGCAAAACAATTTTAGACAATATTCTAAAAGTCAATTCATTACAAAGTAAAAAAATCGTAAATTGTTTTTTAATTTTTACTTTGTAGCCACGCCAAGTAGATTTTCGCAGGGCTTCTAAAAGAGCTTTATGATAATTGAAGAATTTATTATTCAACCTCTAAGGTCTTCACATTATCCGCCTTTTTCCAATATAATTGTCATCAACCAAACGGGGCATTCTCCTATTTGCGTCCTTATTAATACATAAAAATGAGTCTCAAAGCGGTCTTTTCAAAACATACACTCCACTTCAAGTTTGAAGCAGGAACGTCGAGGGGTGTTCTAACAGAAAAAGATAGTTATTTTATTAAAATTTTTGATACCGAAAACCCTCATGTTTTCGGTTTGGGAGAATGTGCGCCTTTGAAAGGATTGAGCATCGACGACCGACCAGATTTTGAGCTTCAATTATTGAGCATCTGCGAGTATTTTAATACGCTTGACCTAGAAGTTTTTTCTTGGAATTTGAGCATTATCTTAGACCAAGTTCTTGACAAATCCTTCCCTTCTATAGTTTTTGGTTTCGAAACTGCCATGTTAGACTTACTAAATGGTGGGAAAAGGGTCATTTATGACAATGGTTTTCATCAAAACCAACGTAATTTGCCTATCAACGGGCTAATATGGATGGGCGATAAAGAGTTTATGCTTCGACAGATTGATGAAAAGCTAGCGGCGGGCTATACAACGATCAAAATGAAAGTTGGTGCGATTGATTTTGAAAAAGAATGTGAGTTGTTGGGTTATATCCGTAAGCATTTTTCCAAAGATGAAATCACCCTACGTGTAGACGCCAATGGTGCGTTTGGCTTTGATACGGCACTCGAAAAACTCAAGCGATTGTCCGAATATGAGCTTCATTCTATTGAACAACCCATCAAACAAGGGAATACCGAAATCATGGCTGAGTTATGCCAAACTTCGCCACTTCCTATTGCACTCGACGAGGAATTAATCGGCATGAAGGAATATCCTGAGAAGTATAAATTACTCAAAAAAATTATGCCTCAATATATTATCCTCAAACCATCACTAGTGGGAGGATTTCAACAATGTAGAGAGTGGATAGAAAATGCCAACCGACTTAAGATTGGTTGGTGGATGACCTCAGCGCTTGAGTCAAATGTTGGACTTAATGCTATTACACAGTTTGCTGCCGAATTTGCCAACCCTCTTCCGCAAGGATTGGGTACAGGACAACTTTATCATAACAATATTCCTTCACCTTTGGTTATAGAAAAAGGATTCATGACTTATCAAGCCGAAAAACCTTGGGATTTATCTATTCTTAACTTTTTGGTATAGACGATTCAGCGAAATTTTTCAATTTATGCTATTAGGTTAAAGGTCATTTGTTATTTTTGTGAAATTTCTTTTATCTCAAGTATCTTAAAAAACTTGAAATAACACCCGAACCTAGTTTCGGAAAAAGTCAAAACACGAAACATTCCCAACAATGGATTTGCAAAAATTAGACGAAGCTTTACTAGCCCTATTCGAGAAAAGAGTAGAATTGAGCCAAATGGGCTACGACCACGCTAGCTATGATGACATTGAAGAAGAACTTCACGATTTGGAAGATGACTTCAACGACGAATATGGAGACTTTTTAGAAGGAATCTTGAAAGAAGTACACGATGAATATTGTCCAGAGTCTGACGTATTATTACCAACAGCTTACCTAGCGAAGAAATTCGTAGTAACTGCCGATGGTGCGATTGAAGTCGGAAGAGATGCAGGTGTTGAAGTGGAGTTTGTTGACGATCCAGCCGCAAATGCTCGTCTGATATTGTTACCTAGTCCTACTCGCATCGTATTTATCGTAGGAAAACAAAAGAAAATCGTTTGGAAAGCAGAATAGAACCTAGGGTTACAATAATGAGAACGATTAAAATTTCTTTTTAACCAAAACAGATTCCCATTGCGTAACTTCAAATTAATCAGCACATTAGTTGCTTCTATTTTCTTGACAACAGCATTTATGGTAGAAGATTTCAAGGCATTGCAATTGAAATATGAACGAGTACAAACCGCTTATGACCAAAAATCAGAAGCGGTTTTTGCTTTATTGGCCTCCAAACATTTACAACCCAGCCAATTGGAATTGTATTTCAGAGCCATTAAAAATGAAAAAATAGTAGAAATTTGGGGTAGAAATCTTGGAGAAGAGCAATTTCGACATATAACTGATTATGCATTTGCAGGCTATTGCGGGTCGTTAGGTCCCAAAAGAAAAGAGGGTGATATGCAAATTCCTGAAGGGCTTTATCATATCAATCGCTTTAATCCCATGAGTAGTTTTTATCTCTCGTTAGGATTAAATTACCCAAATGAAGCTGATCGAATTTTGAGTAACAAACTTAAACCAGGCTCAGATATATTCATCCATGGCACCAATGTAACTTCAGGTTGTATTCCTATTACCGACGACAAAATAAAAGAGGTATATATCTTGGCCATTGAAGCTAGAAATGCTGGTCAAGAAAAAATCCCAGTCGACATTTTCCCTGCAAGACTGGATGAGAAATCGTTTGAGGAGTTAAAAACGTACAGTAAAAGTCCAGAATACATCGAATATTGGCGTCCTTGGCTTGGCAACAAAGTCATCAATAGCGATGCCATGCAACAATTTTGGGCACAACTCCAACCACGTTATCAGTATTTTGAAACTCACAAACAACTCAAGACATTTAAGGTAACAGGAAATGGGAAATATGTTTATTGATAATTTGAAAATTTGGTGATTTGAAGATTTGAAAATGATTTTCTAGAGAGATAGCGTGTTAAGAAATGATACGTGCCTGATATTAAAAAAGACTGCTTAAACTTTCTTAAAATTGCTTGCGTCAGCAATGAATTTATACTGTTTGAGCGAAGCGAGTTTATAAATTCTTGATTCTTCGTCTTACTTTTTGTATCAAGACAAAAAGTAAGACGAAGAATCAATCAATATAATATGTCTTTTGAAAAGTTTAAACAGCTTCAACATCATTATCAATTTGATCAAAGTTTGTAATCAATTTTCAAATGCTCCATTTTCAAATCACCAAATTTTCAAATTACCCTACACCCACTCAATACCTTTTTTCAACAACGAAAGTGTACGTTCTTCTTCAGAACCTTCTTCGGCTTGGTAGTTATAAACCCATTGAGCCATTGGAGGCATACTCATCAAAATAGATTCTGTACGGCCATTGGTTTCCAACCCAAACTTCGTTCCACGGTCATGCACCAAATTGAACTCGACATAGCGACCACGACGAAGTGCCTGAAATTCCTTCTCACGCTCGGTATAAGGAATATCCTTGTTCTTATTCATGTAATAGGTATAAATTGGGGCAAAAGCCTCCCCTATCGATTTCACAAACTCAAATAGCTGATTTTTATCTCTTGTTTCATCGACTTTTTGATAATCAAAGAAGATACCGCCGATACCACGTGTTTCATTACGATGAGTATTAAAGAAATAGTCGTCAGCCCATGTTCTAAATTTAGGGTAATACTCGACATTATGCTTATCACAAGCGTCCTTTAATTGCTGGTGAAACCATTGAGCATCCTCATCTACGATATAATGCGGAGTCAGGTCTATACCACCACCAAACCAGAATACCCCGTTACTCATTTCGAAATAACGCACATTCATGTGAATAATTGGCACCATTGGACTTTGTGGATGAATAACGATAGATACTCCAGTAGCAAAAAAATCTACTTTCTCTTTCAGCCCCATTGAAGCCAACATTTTCTCATGTAAGTCGCCCCATACTGCCGAGAACATAACGCCACCTTTTTCGATAACATTCCCTTTTTGAATCACTCGACTACGACCTCCGCCACCAGCTTCACGAATCCATAAATCTTCATGAAATTTAGCAGCACCATCCGCTTGTTCCAAAGCAGCACAAATTTGGTCTTGTAAACCTTCGAAGTATAGTTTTATTTCCTCTTTAGTAACCATTTTATTGTTGTTTTTACAAAGGTAATAGGCACAGAGTATTTTTTAGCGTTAAACTAAAAATTACCCTGTGCCTATTTTTACTTTGTTTAATACACCTTGCTTTCCAACTTGCAAAGCAAATTTATATTAGTGTTTTTCAAAAGTTTAAATCTTTAGTATTAGTTCGTAGAGTCAGGTTTTACCTCGACACCACCACCAGTACCTCCGCCCAAAGAATCAGAAGAAACAGCAGTACTATCGTTGCTAGAACGACTTTCGCCCCACCAGTTTCCAGTACAATTAAACTGTTTAGTGAATTTCTTTTGATCCAATTTTTCAAAAGGCACAGGATGGTATTGCTGTAAATCAGGATCTCCTTTCACTTTAAGCATAAACCTACGATACAACGGCATTGCTGTCTTGGAACCTTCTCCATAAGCCCCCGTTCGGAAGTGAATCGAGCGGTCATCACCTCCGACCCATACCCCAGTGACGAGATTGGCGGTCATCCCCATAAACCAGCCATCAGAGTGGTTAGAAGTAGTTCCCGTTTTACCTGCAAATGCTGGAGCATATCGATTCTTTTCTGGTAATAATTTAGCACCATCGCCCCACAACAAACTACTACCTGTACCACCTTCGTAGATGGTTCCTTGTAACATGTTAAGTAATAATTGCGCAGATTCTTTTTTAATAACTCTCTTAATCTGAGCATCAAAATGTTGGATTACATTACCATTTTGATCTTGAATTTCAGAAACCAATAAAGGTTCAGCATGAATACCTTCGTTCACAAAAGCAGAATAAGCTCCTACCATTTCATACAAAGACACATCAAAAGAACCTAAGCCAATAGAAGCCACTGGGCGTAATGGACTTTCGATACCCATTTGCTTGGCATAATACATAACAGTATCTGCCCCAACTTCATCAGTCAATCTAGCAGTAATAGAGTTGATAGATTTTGCCAACGCACGCTTGATAGGCATAGTTTGATAGCTAAAATGCCCATCTGCATTGTTTGGGCGCCAAAGCTTCATTTCTCCTTTTTCTTCTACTTCTATTTCGAAAGGTTCATCCTTCATTTCATAACAAGGAGAAAGATCTTTCGGTCCATCAATAGCAGCGGTATATACAAAAGGCTTGAAAGTTGAACCAGGCTGACGCTTTCCTTGACGAACGTGGTCATACTTGAAATACTTAAAATCTAGTCCACCTACCCATGCTTTGATATGTCCCGTAAAAGGGTCCATGGTCATCATCCCTGCTTGCAAGAACTTCTTGTAGTATTGAATAGAGTCGTAAGGAGTGATTTCCATTTGCTCTTCGCCACCTGTATTTCTTGAATACACCCACATCTTACGCTTCACTTTCTTCATATAATGCCAAACCGAATCTTGATTGGTAGGAAAACGTTTTACCAAAGATTTATAATATTCGGTACGCTTGGCTACGGTATCGATAAACCCAGGGATTTCATTTCCTTTTTCGTCCACCCAAGGATTTTTACCTGACCAGTGTCCATCAAAAGTTTTCTGAATATTACGCATCCCTTCCGAAACAGCATCCTCAGCGTAGGTTTGCAAACGAGAATCAATTGTAGTAATAATTTTTAGACCATCCCGATACAAGTCTAATTCAATTTCATTTTTTGCAGCCCATTCGGTTAGGTATTTGGCAACAGCTACTTTGAAATAATTACCAGTCCCATCATAAGGCGATTCCTCATGCTCTTTCAAAACAATAGGTAATGTTGCCAACGAATCATACTGTGTTTGCTTTAAGAAGCCATATTTTACCATTTGAGACAAAACTACATTTCTTCTTTTCCAAGACTTGTTTTCATCCAAAGGTTTATTTTTATACTTGATTGGATTATAAGTAGTTGTAGCTTTTTGCATACCAACCAACACAGCTGCTTCTTGAATATTTAAGCTATCTGGAGAAGTATTAAAATAACGCTTAGCAGCCACCTTAATTCCGTAAGAATTACTGCCAAAATCTACCGTATTTAAGTACCACAAAATGATTTCGTCCTTAGTGTAATAACGCTCCAATTTAATAGCGGTAAGCCATTCCTTTGTCTTAATAATCAAAGTTTTTACTCCTGGAATCACTCCTAGCAAGCCTTTTTTAGCAATTCCTTCTTTTTTACGAGTTTTAAAAAGATTTTTGGCCAACTGCTGAGTAATAGTACTACCACCTCCACGTTCACCACCTTTCAAAATACCAACAGCTACACCAAACATAGCACGATAATCAATCCCCGAATGCTCATAAAAACGGGCATCTTCAGTTGCAATCAAAGCTTTTACTAAATAAGGAGAAAGCTCTTTGTAGTTTTTGATAGGCGTTCTATTTTCTTGAAAAAACTTACCCAATAATACACCATCAGCAGAGTATATCTCAGAAGACTGTGAAAGCTTGGGGTTTTGTAGTTCGCCTACGGAAGGCATCTCCCCTGTAAGCCATAAAAAGTTATTTTCAATCGTGAAAATAAAGAAAACTCCTGCAAAGACTGTCCAAGCAAAAGCCTTCCAAAGTTTACGTACTACAAGATAGTATTGAGCATCTTTATCTACTCCAAGTGAATCGAGCAGTTGATTTTTCTTTTCTTCGTATTGTTCTTGAGCCGAGTTAAATTGTTGATAGAAAGCAGCGAGTTTCTGTTTACCAAGGACTTTCTCTAATAATAGGTTTGGCAAAAACCAAATCAGTCGAAAAAGTTTAACTCCAAGATTTTTAAGGAATTGACCTATTTTATTTATCATATACTTTTCTGTCTGGGAAAAACGAATGACAAGTTACAATAAAAGTGGTAATACTTCCAAGTCTAAACGTAGCATTGAGGGTATAATTTAAGCTCCTTTTAAGCTCATTTAACAAGAATATATTCTCAGACCAAAAATCCCTTTACCAACAGTCAGAAACAATCTCCGATAATTCTGCATGGGGCGCTTGCAAAAAGGTCACAGTTAGAAAAGAATTTACAGAAAAAAGCCAATAATATGCCAAAATCAATAATTGAGCTACTACCCCAAACATTTTTTTTAATTTTTTTTTCACCCCTTATCTCCTTGAAAATCAAAGACAGGAGCTTTTCGCTCTTATTTTATTTTATTTTTTTTGCAGAACGAATTTGGAGGCAAAGTAAAAAAGTACTAATTTTGCATCATCAAAACACAGAGAGCTGGCAGAGTGGTCGATTGCGGCAGTCTTGAAAACTGTTGACTGTAACAGGTCCGGGGGTTCGA